>NZ_WNKU01000003.1 GCF_009720735.1 Heliobacterium mobile | reverse complement strand
CCCCCCCCCCCCCGCTTATTTTATTTTTAATGATTCTGCCACCACGGATTTATAAACTATACTCTTCTTACCCTCGGTCAGATTATTATAAGTTCCTGGTCTTCTTTGTCGCATCGCCTTAATGAAAGCTACGAATGTGACACGGTAGTCCAACGGCAAGCCTCACGCTGGGGAGAGGTCGCATCGCCTTAATGAAAGCTACGAATGTGACACATATCTGATTTGGTCATCCATTTTTCGAGGATGATGTCGCATCGCCTTAATGAAAGCTACGAATGTGACACTGGCTGAATTCATCAAATAGGGCGAGGATGGTGTCGTCGCATCGCCTTAATGAAAGCTACGAATGTGACACCCAATGAATTCCATCCAACCCGGCGAAGACGGCGACGTCGCATCGCCTTAATGAAAGCTACGAATGTGACACTGAATTGTGTATTAATGGAGTAAAAGTCTTCGATGTCGCATCGCCTTAATGAAAGCTACGAATGTGACACATGCTTTCGAGGATGACGAGATAGATAAAAAAATGTCGCATCGCCTTAATGAAAGCTACGAATGTGACACTCGTCAGCGGGTCAGTACCTGGTTCAGATACAACTGTCGCATCGCCTTAATGAAAGCTACGAATGTGACACTGGGCCAACGGCTCCGGTATCACCCTTGTCCCCCTGTCGCATCGCCTTAATGAAAGCTACGAATGTGACACTCGGCATAAGCATTGGCGTTGCTTTCTGCCTCGTTGTCGCATCGCCTTAATGAAAGCTACGAATGTGACACCCGCATTGGGTTTGCACCTCGGCAAACTCGTCGATGTCGCATCGCCTTAATGAAAGCTACGAATGTGACACTAGACTGCCACAATCCAACAAAGAAACAGGATTGAGTCGCATCGCCTTAATGAAAGCTAGGAATGTGACACAGAAGGATTGTTATCGGCAGACAATGCCCTTGTGGTCGCATCGCCTTAATGAAAGCTAGGAATGTGACACTCCCGGAGCTTGTCGTAACTGTGCCCATAATCCGGTCGCATCGCCTTAATGAAAGCTAGGAATGTGACACTGCCGCGCCGGGTATTCCGCAGACCTTGAAAGGGTGTCGTCGCATCGCCTTAATGAAAGCTAGGAATGTGACACTCAGCATGGAAGCTGCGCCCGGTGCCCCCGGCATCGTCGCATCGCCTTAATGAAAGCTAGGAATGTGACACCTTTTCTATCGCTCGTTTCGCCGCGGCAATACGACGTCGCATCGCCTTAATGAAAGCTAGGAATGTGACACTTGAAGGAAGCTGGTATTTGTATCGGTATACCTTGTCGCATCGCCTTAATGAAAGCTAGGAATGTGACACAGCCAGTGATAGGTCGTAGATGGTATCTGTTCTCGTGTCGCATCGCCTTAATGAAAGCTAGGAATGTGACACTCGCTGAAGGATTTTCATCTCGATATGCCATAACGTCGCATCGCCTTAATGAAAGCTAGGAATGTGACACGCCACGCAGCACCGAGAAAACCACGCAGACCGAAAGTCGCATCGCCTTAATGAAAGCTAGGAATGTGACACCCAGGGCTGGAATGATTGTGATCCCGGAAGTACGGTCGCATCGCCTTAATGAAAGCTAGGAATGTGACACCAGTATTTCACGAATCGCCTTGCCGTCACCGTCAATGTCGCATCGCCTTAATGAAAGCTAGGAATGTGACACGATTTGACGGCTAGAACAATTAAAGCGACGGTATTGTCGCATCGCCTTAATGAAAGCTAGGAATGTGACACCCACGGCTGCAACAAAAAAGGCTTCCCTCTGAGAGGTCGCATCGCCTTAATGAAAGCTAGGAATGTGACACGCGGCCTCGTCCGGCTTTAAGAGTGCGGGGGCGTTAGTCGCATCGCCTTAATGAAAGCTAGGAATGTGACACTGCGTCCGAGAGACCAACACGATCAGCCAAGTCCTGGTCGCATCGCCTTAATGAAAGCTAGGAATGTGACACGCGATGTGAAGATGCTGGCGAGTGCGGGTGTGTGGGTCGCATCGCCTTAATGAAAGCTAGGAATGTGACACATTTCGGCTCATCGGGCGTGGCTTAGAGCCTTTTTCGTCGCATCGCCTTAATGAAAGCTAGGAATGTGACACTAAAGGTTCCCGTCAAATGAGCTTCATAAGTGGTAGTCGCATCGCCTTAATAAAGCTAGGAATGTGACACGAGAAGAACCCAAACTTGAGATTCTTTTGATTCCCGTCGCATCGCCTTAATGAAAGCTAGGAATGTGACACCGGGGAGGTGAGATGGGAATGTGTCAAGGAAGCGACGTCGCATCGCCTTAATGAAAGCTAGGAATGTGACACCCGACTCAAAATACGGATATGCTCATGACTTCTCGGGTCGCATCGCCTTAATGAAAGCTAGGAATGTGACACCTGGGTTATTCATGGATTAACACTCCATGAATAATGTCGCATCGCCTTAATGAAAGCTAGGAATGTGACACCTGTCAACGAGAAAACACCAAAATCAACGGTGCGGCGTCGCATCGCCTTAATGAA
Source organism: Heliobacterium mobile (assembly GCF_009720735.1). GTDB lineage: Bacteria > Bacillota > Desulfitobacteriia > Heliobacteriales > Heliobacteriaceae > Heliobacterium > Heliobacterium mobile. The sequence goes on along the minus strand of NZ_WNKU01000003.1, from coordinate 223,580 downwards.
AGCTAGGAATGTGACACACGATTCAATACACCGGGACCGGGGAAAACAAAAGTCGCATCGCCTTAATGAAAGCTAGGAATGTGACACGAAGATGGATGTGTGCATCATCGTAAGGTCGGTCATGTCGCATCGCCTTAATGAAAGCTAGGAATGTGACACGCGATTTCTTTGGCGAGTTGGTGCCAGTTTGATGTCGCATCGCCTTAATAAAAGCTAGGAATGTGACACTTGGGGGACGATTTGCAGGACAGCCTCGATGTGGTGGTCGCATCGCCTTAATGAAAGCTAGGAATGTGACACCACGACACGTTGGGTACGTCCGGTGATTTCAGCCACGTCGCATCGCCTTAATGAAAGCTAGGGATATCACGTAAAAAAGTGTTCCATTTTGCTTTCTTCGATCACGAGAGTGTGCCTTAGCCATGAAGTGTGTTTTAGTAAAATGTTATTATGACTACGAAATCATGAGGAGGTGTTGCCTTTGCGCAAGACCTCTTTCGCTTTTTAAAGGATTTCTACGTAGCATGATAAATCAAACCGATGATATCTGAGATAAATGCCTTTTAGCCAAAGCGGACATCACAAGCACGAATGAAAAGTATTGATATCGGAAAAAGATTCACTGTATTAACATGGGGATTAATGGAATTCAAGGAGGGGAAATACTTAGGTTAAAGAAATAATGGTAAGTTTTCTTTTGCTTTCGGAAAAAGTTGTTTGAGGAACAAGTCTCCAAAACTTTCGAACAAGTATCCCACCTGATTTGAAAAGCCGACATGTTTTTTTGACAAAGGACTGTCGTAGCAAAAAAGAAGAAGGAGGAGGACACTGCGTTGAACATAATTCTCGGTTATTGGCTAGATTCTGTCACCTATCCTGATGCACTGGGAGAAAAAGAGGCGTCAGCAGGTACAGTCGTGACCGGTTTTCATGGCTTGATCGGAATACTAGAAACGCAGTTAGGGCTGACTTCACCTGAAACGTCACAAAATCTAAGAATTGCAGATTGGCAAGAGTTGATTCGGCATCATGATTCAGGAAACATGCCCTATTCGAAATCTTTCGGGATCGACTCATGGAATACGGCAAAAGAATTATTACGGCGCCGTGATGAGCTAGTGTTGGCGGGTTGGGATCCTGAAGTTTATGTAGGTGGAAGCCTGTGGATAGATACGCTGGCCCAATTGGAACGTTCCAATCCCAAAGGCAAACGGGGATTTCCCGACAGAGTGCGGGCATTACTCGCAGAGTTACAAAAGCGGGTTCCGTTACATATAGACAGGATTGCGATTGTGGATGAAGATGAGACGTTGTGGGATCCCTGGGCTGTTCATTTGATAGACGCAATCAAACGTCTTGGTGTACCCGTCGTGAAGGAATCTGTTCGTTTGGGAAAAGATGAACAACAAAAGCCAATGTCAGACTTATCGCTTCTTCAAAAGATTATGTCCGGAGAGTTGTCTACAGGACAGGCTTGTGGAGATGGAAGCCTGCTCCTCATCCGTTCCGAACAAGAATGGGATGCTGCGGACTTTTTGATCAGCTGGCTGTGGGAAAATGGTTCAGAAGATACAGTGTTAATCAAAGGGGAAGGCTCTTTATTCCTGGATGAGTTTTTTCACCGTCGGGGCCTTCCGGCTCTTGGCGTAGATGTCTCATCCAAATGGCGAGCCGTTCTTCAGGTCTTGCCACTGACTATCGATACCTATTGGAAGCCGCTGCGGATTGAGAGAATGATGGAATTATTGACGATTCCCACGTCCCCAGTCCCTTGGCGCATTCGATATCGATTAGCAAAAGTGTTAGCTGATGCGCCCGGTATTGGCGGTCCCCAATGGCTCCAAGCCATCGAGGAAGGTAAACAAGCCTATGAGGAACAATGGGCATCAGAGGGACTAGACGAATCGACAATCCGAAAACGGCGAAAAGATCTGAATGATCAGCTTGACTTGTGGGTGAACCATGATTATTACGACAGCAACGATGGGATACCGTTCGAGAAGTTAATAAGTATTTGTCAAAAAGTCAGTCGATGGGCAGCGAATGAGCTCCGTATTGCCGATGACCCCCTGTATGGCTACGTCATGAAGTATGTACAAGAAGTCATCGAAGGGGTAACGACACTTGGCGAAAGTACGGTATCTCGGTTGCAAGTGGGGCGAATCTTAGAATCCGTCATTGGTGAAGGTGCCGAGCTGTCGAACTATATTCAAGAAGCTTCGAAATGGCAAGTGGTTCAGCATCCCGGGCAAATTTGGGGCAAAGCCGATACGATTCTTTGGTGGGGTTTTCATCGGACCATGTCTGGGCCAAGCGTCAGAACGTGGACATCGAAAGAGCGTTCGTGGCTGCGTCAGCATGGTCTTTTCCTGAGCGATGAGCATGTTCAACGAAAACGGGAAGCTGCCTCTTGGCAACAGGCTGCCCGATTCGCGAATCGGAGGTTGATCCTGTTTGCTCCGGTAAAAGTGAAAGGCAAAGAAATGCCGACTCACCCATTCTGGGATGAGATTCGGCACGCCCTTGCCAGGGAAAATCATCTGGTGAGCTCTATTACCGTGAATGCATCGGAACTGCGTAAAAAGCCAAGTTTTTCTCTTCATCAAAAAGTCTTTGAACGAGTCTCATTAGAACCGCGGAATATTCCGGCTCCGATGAGAAAGTGGGAGATTCCGGCCAATATGATAGGCCCGCGAGCAGTGGAATCGGCAACCAGTTTTGAATCCTTAGTTGCGTGCCCCCTAACATGGGTGCTCCGTTATGCAGCCAATGTGAAGCCCGCAAGTGCACTCTCTTTACCCAATGAGTCGCGTATGCTGGGAAATCTAGGTCATAAAATATTGGAGACATTGATAGAGGAAAAAAGGTGTGGCAAAGCGATCGAAATAGAAGGACGTACGGGCGAGTTGTTTGATGAATGGTCGCCTTTGTTGGCCGCGCCTCTGTTAGAGTTGCAAAACGGAATTAAAAGAAACGAAATACGACTTAAATTGCAAAAGTCATTGAAGCAGTTTTTCATCTTGTTACATCACGTCGGTATTCAAATCCAGCATACCGAATTGAGTTTACAAAGAACGTGGAGTGAAGGCGTCGAGCTTGAAGGCACGCTGGATCTGGTTGGAGAAACAGCGGCCGGTAAAAAGATCCTCATTGATGCGAAATGGTCAAGCCGTCCGAGACGATATAAAGCAAAGTTAGAAAAGATATCCGTTCAATTGGCGCTTTACCATTGGCTTTTGTCGGATCATGAGATGGAAGAACTACCGGTAGCTTATTTCATGCTAAGCAGTGGTGAATTTTTTGCGCTGCCCCATGGCGATATTCCGTCCGTTCATCATGTCGTTGGGCCATCACCGCTGGAACAGATGAACCGTTTGCGAGCATCGCTGGACGATGTTTGGACGTACCTCTTTCATGGCATTGTGATGGCTCCCGGTATTCCGATGCATGTCGAAGATGCCGACCCGTTTACACCTTTAATCGAACCGCTATGTACATTTTGCGACTATCAACATCTTTGTGGTGCTGGGAGGGTGAGCCAATGAGCGGAACCTTAAAAATCGTAAGTGCCGGAGCCGGAGCGGGCAAGACCTCCCGTTTGTCAGATGAGATATTGCAGGCGATCAAGCGGGGTGTAGGTCCTGAAAATATTATGGCGACGACCTTTACCACGAAGGCGGCCGATGAACTGATTGAAAGGGTTCGCCTCAAACTCCTAGAATCGGGAGATAACATGGCTGCGGCACAGATTCTCGATGGCTATGTGGGTACGATGAACAGTGTTTTCGGCCGGCTTTTGCGTGAGTTTGCCTTAGAAATGGGTTTATCGCCAGTGCAAAAAGTATTGGCGGAAACAGAAGCGGCGGCGTTGTTTAATCAGGTGGCCGCGGAAGTCATCGATAAATACTATCGTGGATACAGGCAAGTCTTTCATCGTCTCGGTCAAGAGGATTGGCGCGAAAGTGTCCTAAGAACTCTAGAACTTGCCCGTCAAAATGGAATGAATTCCACAGATGTGAAAGCCTGTGCGGAGTATTCTTGGAATCAGATGAGGGCTTGGTTACCGGAGGCCCTGCCAAATTCGGAGTTGTTGGATGAAGACTTGAGAGCGGCCTTGGTAGTAGCCCGATCACAGCTTCCCGGCGGAGATACGACGAAGGCGACCGCCCAAGTCATCGCCGATATCGATATGGCGCTGAAGGAATGGGACCGCCATGAATCGTTATCTTGGCAGCAATGGGCCAAGTTAAGTAAATTAAAACCGGGCGCAAAAAGTCGGGACGCCGTATCACCGATTCTTATAGCTGCTTGCAAACATGCTCGCCATCTCAGACTGCATCAAGATATGAAAGCGGCCATGTTTGCGGTATTTCATTGTGCCGCAGAGGCGATGGATACATATGCGAGCGAAAAAGGCAAAGGCGGATTGATTGACTTTACCGATCAAGAGTCTCTGGCACTTCAGCTTTTGAAGAATGAACAAAACCTGGAGCTGTTAAAAGACAGGATTTCGGAAGTCTTCGTCGATGAATTTCAAGACTCCAGCCCGCTGCAAATCGCACTGAATATGCGGCTTCGTGAAATCGCAGAGAGAGCGACTTGGGTAGGAGATGTAAAGCAGGCCATTTATGGTTTTCGAGGAACCGATCCGGAACTGATGAAAACGGCTATGGACAGTATTACAGACTTAGCAATTGAAGTGTTAGACGATTCCTACCGTTCGCGCGAGTCGCTGGTCACATTCGTAAATGCGATCTTTGTTCCTGTTTTTCAAGCGAAAGGGATGGCGCCTGAAAAGATTAAACTAGCGCCCAAACGGAAGGACAAGCGCGAACAAGCGGTAGCCCTGGAGATGTGGTCGTATCCAAATTCTAAAAACAAAGAAACAGATGCGGCATCTTTGGCTGTAGGTATGAAAAGCCTATTGAGTCAAACAGAACAATACTTGATCGTAGATAAAACTTCCCGCCAAGTTCGTCCCCTAAAACCAGGAGATATAGCCATTCTCTGTAGAGCGAATGATGAGTGCTTGGAAGTCGCAGAGGCCTTATCCAGAATCGGAGTTTCAGCTACTGTGGGAGAGAGTGGTTTATTGACCGCTCCGGAAGTCGTGTACGCTGTTGCGTCAATGCGCTATTTAGTTGACAAGAATGATACCTTGGCTATGGCCGAAATCGTTCACTTTTCTTCCGAGAAGTTAGGAGAAGGGCGTTGGTTGTCGCCGTGGCTTCAAGCGGAGAAACCAGTTGAGATCTTTGGAGATGAACCAATGATTAAAGAGTTGGATCGGGCACGTGCAAAGATAATTCAAATGAGCCCATCCGAAGTGTTAGACTTAGCGCTCGTCACTGCGAAAGTGGACGAAGTGTCATTACAGTGGGGGCAAGGGGATCAACGATTAGCGAACCTCGATGCACTCCGTTCGATAGCCGTATATTATGAGGAAGTTTCAGCCACGAATGGAACGGCGGCAACGACAACAGGATTTCTTTTGTATCTTCGTGAAGTGGAAAACAACAAAGAATTGAACCGATTGGGTGAATCAATCGATGATAAGGCTGTTCGTGTGTTGACCTATCATAAGGCCAAAGGGTTAGAGTGGCCCTTCGTGATTTTGAATTCATTGAACAAATCTTCCGAGAAGCAAGCGCTGCCCCCTGTATTTAATCAAGTAACAGCCGTGAGTACGACACCCTTTCATGTGGACGCCCCTCTGGATGGACGTCGTCTCTATTTCTGGCCGTGGCCATATGGAAAGCAAGCGAAGGACGTTGGCTTAGATGGCTATGTAGAAAATGCATCTGAACTGAAACAGAAAAGGCAGTCGCTTCTAGACGAAAATCAAAGATTGATGTATGTAGGCATGACGCGTGCCCGCGATTACCTTGTGTTCACGACCCGCGATTTTACAAAAGCCCATTGGATACAAGAATTAACAGATGCTGCCGGAGAACAAGTAATGACCAACCTAGGTATTGCCGAGGAAGACCCGGACACATCGAATTCAGGCAATGCCGATGGAGAAATTATTGTGCGAGGGGAAGTCTTCCCTTGCCGAATTCGACATCTATCCATCGATGCATCGCCGGAAGAAGCTATGAATCCAACTGTGGCAACAGAAATTAGTTATGTGGGAAAAATAGAAGAACCCATGCCTTTTGTACCGGCGCGTTTTCGTCCGAGTGGACAAAAAGTGAAAACGATTTTGGATGAAACTGGGATTCGACTGCCCATAGTAGACACAGAAATTGAGACAAATGGTTCTAGAATTCATTCTATCGGTCGTCGCCTGCCGCTATCGGGTACCCCGGATATGGCGAACCTCGGCGAAATGGTTCATGCATTCCTGGCGACTGATCATCCTCAAAAGACGAAAGCAGAGAGGCTCGCTCTGGCTCAAGCGATCCGGCAAAGATACGCAGCGTACGAGCTTTCCGAAGATTCTATGGTACAAGCGGCTGACCAACTCGAGCGTTTTCTATCGCAACATTACCCAGACATATTAGAGCGACATCGGGAATGGCCTATTCACATGCGCAAAGGGTTACAAAGAACATCAGGATGGATTGACTTGTTGTTGCGTACGCCAAAAGGCTGGGTGATTGTAGATCATAAAACATTTCCCGGTAAGAAGGCCGATTGGCTATTCCGGGGATTACGTTACTTACCTCAACTTCGTACTTATGCAGAGGCGATTTATAAAGCAACCGACCGTCCCGTCTATGAAGCATGGATTCATATGCCGGTCGTTGGGTCGATGATTAAATTTACAGAGAAAGATATAAGAATACCGGAGTAAGTACAAAACAGAGTTTTGCATGCGCGCATGTTTTTAGCAAAAAAATGGGGTCAAGTTACAACTCATATAATCGGTAGTTTTGCACAAGAAAACCCCTGCTAACCAATAGCAGGGGTTTACAATTTGTTACACCTGTTCTTTTAGGATTTCAACGTTCTTGGCCAGTTCGCTAATGGCGCTGCTCAGCGTTTCGAGCCGTCCCTCCATGCGAATGAGCAGGTACGAGGCGATCGCCACCGGAAACCCCACATTGGCCACGGACTGTAGGAGACCGTCCACGTCTATTGCACCTCCTTGATGTCTTTGGAAGTGAAAGAGATTTACGCCGGAGATCAGAGAGGACCGGGAACGATGTCTATCTTTCAGTTCCCGGTCCCTTTTTATGGGGATGGTTCTCTCTCTGCCTTATCCCCGAGCTTATTCTTAGGGGTTGTACAGGTCGGTCACGTTGGAAGAGACCATGCGGACGTCTTTTTTGCCGATCAGGTCTCCGCCAGAGGTCGTGAACACGTTGTTGGCGATGATGGTATCCATGACGGTAGTTACTTCGTCTGTCGTGAGGCCCGCTTTGGGGTCGCGGACCCGCAGTACTACGTCGCGGCCCAGTTGGTTGGTAAATACCAGTTCGAGGGTTTCTTTCGTTGCCATCGAATTGTCACCTCCTTGAGAGGCCGGGCGGGGGATGCTGAATTCCGCCCGGCCTAGTTTTATGTGCGTTGAGTTATGACGGGGCTTGTCCCAGCGTCACCGGGCCTTAGGCTTCGACTAAGGCATTTTGGTCAATCCGGGAGATGCGACTGACAGGGATACTCATCAAGCTCGCCAGGGCTTGAGCGGTGGTAAAGACGGTTTCGTCGGTGGCAGCGGGCTTCAAGCCTTTGTAATCCCGATTTTGCACCAGCGGCTCCCCTTTGCTGTTCGTACCCGTTTGGACCGATAAGCGCAGGCTGGCGGTCACAGCGGATTTGTTGATAGCCATTCTTTTTGACCTCCTTCCGAACATATGTTTGTGCCGGCTACGGTTTTAATGTACCAGAGGAATGGAAATAGGACAAACCTTCTGAGGGCGGATTAGACCTGATAATTAGCACGTATGTTCCAATGCCTCCCAATATCTCCTGGATTCTCAAGAACACATGTTTGGTAAAACGATATGGTTCTTCTTTTTTTGAGGTTAAGTGATAAATTACTTTATAAAAGACAAATAAAAAAAGACCTCGTAATTACTTACGAGGCGTGAACAGGGAGGAACTGGAATTACTGGGGTACTATTTTATATATGCATCGAATCAAAAGGGCATGTCCTAAAAAATGCTTTGCATTTAGGTTTGAGATCTACCGCCGGTTTATAAATAAAATGGGAAGGAGTCCGTTTTTGAGGACGGACTCCTTCAAGAGGTAGGAGATGAATATGAGAGGTTGCACTAGCTAGGAACCGGTTACGAAAGGAGTACAAAGAGCAGCGCAACAAGAAATATTTTCTCCATTTAAATGGAAATATAAACTTTTTACGAGTTTTTCCGAAACGTAAAGAACAATACGTTGCGAACACCTTTGGAATTGCCTATGATAGGAAATAGGAGGGTGATGTAGAAATGATTGTAACAACAGGCAAAGATCTATTTGTCGATGAAAGAGGAAATTACTTTATCCCTATTCATGTCCAAAACAAAGAAGTGCAGTTAGCAAACGCCTTTAATGTGCTTGCATTCGAAAGCGTATTGGACCAAGAATATTACGATGAACACAAAAACGAAAAAGTCGGATTCACGATTGCGAATCGATTAAAAGCGAGAATTGAGCTCTTCAAAAGAAATTACATACAGCAAAATATTTATCCTTTAGAAGATTTGTATAAAGGCGGATATGAGGTAGCCTTTGTACCGGTATACGAACCGAGTGTGTAAAAGGTACGAATATTGACGGAATAGTACGATCGATAGTTTGTCTAACATCCCTAGATTCATCCTATGATGGAATCGTGGGGGTGGATAGATGAAGGTCGTTTTTATGCCGCATGTAGATCCACAAAATGCAGTATACGAGTCAGAATTTGATGCTGCCGAAATATCAGCGCTTATAGGCAGTGATTATGTAGTCATTCAAGAACCAGAGAAAACTTCACATTACAAAGTAAAATCCAGGATATTAAAAGTCGACACGAACAAAAGTGTTAAACACCTGTATGTAGCTGTGGAAAAGAAGTATGAGCGATAAGACACCCTTTGGGGTGTTTTATGACTATTTTAAGGTCGTACAGCTAATAAACAAAAGGATTTAAGTTATAGAGACTGTTTGTTTCTGTTTATTTAATTCCCAATTTTTCTTTAATGAACGCGTAATAATCTGAACCAGGCATATGAGCCGGGTGGATTAAGTTGGTAGCTTCAAAAGAAGCGCCATTTTTTATGGAAGCCAAAAGTTCTCCCAAAACATTATGACCCTTATTTACTCTATCTAGGTATTCATTAGACGACACAGTTCCTCGTAAAAGTAAGTTATCTAATTCCTGTTTCATCAAAGCAAATTTTTGAAATTCATTTACGACGGAAGATTTATCTTCGTCTGAAACTGAGAAGTTGCGCAGCATCGTTTCAATATGGGGACTATCTGACTGAACAGACGTACCCAACCAGTTGCGGATGAAACCATAATAGGCTTCCTGTAAATCTTTTAAGTTATCTTCTAGAGGTGTTGCGGTATCTTCAAGGTTTTTGGAACGCTTATCTAATATGCCATACATGAGAGGTAGTATTTTATCAAGACCTAAACCATGACGCCCAAAATATTTCTGGCTATTATCGAAGTTATCGGGCCAATTTAACGGAGCCGTATCAATGGTACCTTTACTCGCCGAGAAAAGGATCACATTGCACATTTGATGGCAGACACCTGTAATTGCGTAGATGATCCCGCACCAATCTTTATACCCATCTTCGCGGTTCAGGTCTGAGTAGTGCCTGCGCGTCAGATCTGGGTCTTTTCTAGGGTATGGAAATTTAAACTCTGCTAACCCGCGGGCTATGTATAAGTTGCAGTCTACTTCTGTACCCAGTGGTGTTTTGCCGGGGGAATAAATTTGTTTCGGGAAGAATAATTCATCATCAATCTCCGCTGTCCAATAGCAATGAAAGTAGATGTTTTTGTCGATAACTGCGTAAGTATGTGCATCTTTTAAGGAAAAAACGTTAGAAACCCCGACCTGAATCTTTGAATTCGTTGGCTCGACGCCAGAGACTTCGAATTGACTCGGTGACATTGGTCCCAACTCCTCCCAAGAGTATTTTTCACCCAACTAAATAATAACAAGAACTAACCCTAATTCCTATGTGATTAGAAAAATTTAATGCCGTTTATTGGGCGAATAATAAGCCCCGACCTCCATGAAAGAAATCGGGGCTTTGGCGAATTTTTAGTTACCACATCCCAGTTCTTTAGCTTTTTCAAGGTCTTTATTCGCTCTTGCATTATCGCCTTTAGTTGTGAAAACTTTAGCTCGATAAAAATAGGCTTCAGAAAGATCGGGTTGTAATTCAATTGCCTTATTTAAGTCGTTCATTGCCTTATCCATTTCATTTTTCAAATAATAAGCGATTCCTCGGTTGTTATAACCTAACGGGTCTTTGGTATCCAATTGAATCGCCATGTTTGCATCTTCGAGAGCCCGATCGGCATCATTTGTTTGGATGAAAACTTCGGAGCGATTGATATAGGCGTTTTCATAGTCTGGGTTTAGTTCGATTGTTTTATTCAATGCTTCAAGTGCCTGATCATAGTTTTTGAGCTGAGAATAATAGAACCCTAACAAACCATAGTCTTCGTAACTATCAGGGGCCAACTCTAGCGATTGCTTTATATCGGCGATTGCTCTGTCATATACCTTTTTATCTGCATACACCATTCCACGGTTATGATAGGCGATATCGAAATTGGGATTCAACTGAATTGCCATGTTTAAATTGTCTAACGCGTTATCATAGTCTTTTTGATCCCAAAATACTAAGCCTCGATTATTGTATGCATTTGGATACTCTGGGTTTAGACGAATCGCCTGATTGATATCATCCAAAGCCGCCGTATAATCTTTTAGACCTTCGTGACATGCTCCCCGTTTACTAAAGGCATCCACACAATTGGGGTTTGACTCTATCGCCTTTGTAAAAAGGGGAATTGCTTTTTCGAATTCACCCTTTTGCATTAGCTCCACTGCTCGGTTATATGGTTCTTCCCAAGGGCCATTTTTGAATCGCAATGTATTCGTCTGTTGATTAAACTCTACCTGTGCTTTGAGTTCTTCAGATATAAACTCGAGAGGAACAAAGACCCTATCTTTAAGAATCACGGCGGGTGCCCCGATTTGCTTTTCCCCTTTTCCAATCATCACTGAGTTCGAATCAACCCGAACCGTTAATTTCATACCGGCTTTTGCCAGTATTACACAAGGCTTCTCCCAAGTCACCTTTGCGCCGAGTGCCTCGGAAATCATACGCAGTGGGACCATTGTTAACCCTGTTTTTGTGTCTATAAATGGTTTTGCGTCTGAGGCGACTAGTTCTGATCCGTTCAGCACGATGTCCGGATTCACTGAAGCTGATGCTATGCTAGGGTATAAAGCGGTTGCCAATAAGATAGTTTGAGTTATGAGTGCTAATTTTTTCTTCATAACCAACCCTCCGATCTTTTTCACAAAGATTATTCAGTCTTCTTGTTTTGAATCATAACGCTTTCTGTCAGCTTGTACAACAGATATATCAATCAATATAACAACTGTGGACAAGATGTTTTTGTAGTACTGTTTCACAGGGAAAGTGCACCGGGCAGACGATTCAAATAAACTTTATTAGAAAAGCGTTTTTGGTATTATTGACATATTAGAATAAGCTATGCCCCATCAAAATAGACGGGGCATAGCGATCGTCGTGATACGATTAATTGTCGTATGAACCTGTCTCAACGTTAACACAATCAACACTGGAATCAGATAGACGCAACTGTACACTGAAAACCCCTCTTGTCACTTTACCATTAGAGCCTTCATACCATTCGTCTTCAAAATATTTTGCTAGAGTTGGGCTTTTATAATAAAAGTATTTTATGGAATTATCATTTGCGACTTTTAAGAAAATTGAATCTTTAGGAGTAAGCTTACGGGCAAAATTTAAAGCTTCGCTTTCACTCCAAAAAGTGTTTTCAGGAGCAACAAGCTGAAAGCTTTGGATACGATGGTTTATTACCGAAAGTACGCTTAATTCGCAGTTGTTATTCATATTCCATTCGTAACCACCACCGTAACCGTCTTCATCTAGAGGTTCGACCGAATTTTTAGGGTTACCATACGCAGATAAAACATCCTCAATCGAATTTCCAAGAACTACAATAGATTCTGACTCTTGTGACGTTGAAGTATTTACCGGATTTGAGTTATTCGTCTGGTTACATCCAAATAATATCGAAGAAAAAACAATGAGTGACACCATAAGCCAGCGTTTCATGCTAGAACCACTACTTTCTCCTAAAAATGCCCACTTAAATATTCTTATGTGTTCTCGAAAAAATTAGAAGCGAAAAAATAAAAATAAGCCATGAACTCTTCAAGAGGTGGGCTTTCATAAATTCACTCACGTTTTACGCTGGTTCAATCTTAAAAGAAAGATTGGACCAGAACACCGGTGATAATATAAGTGAACAAGCATTTTCAATTCAATAAGGAATGCTATTGGCAAATATTACTAATAGCCACAATAATACATTAATTGAAAAACAACCGGAGAATACCTTGAATTGCAATACAATTCCTTGGGACTTTTGATCAAAAGTTTTTTCCAATAGAATGTATTCAAGAGAATGATTAAACCATAAGGGAGGTAACCGATGGAACCAAGGCTAGCAGAACTGAAAGATGGACCCCAAAACCTATTTAAAGAAGCTTTAGAGCGCCGAAAAAACGAATACTATGAAGCACTCCATCGGGCGGCATATTTGGTCGTTCTTTCATTAGAGATGCCGACACATAAAGAGATTGAGAAAGAGTACCTCGATTCTTTACGTCGATTAAATATCATGGAATATGATTTGAAAAGTGTAGGTGTTTTCACATAAAAAAACCCCGAACGCTCAATGTGAGGTAAGGGGAACTAACAGTGGTAGAATGTTCCGACTTGAACAGCAGTCTCGGACTCTATTGCGGATAACTTTACGATTTCTAATTCTATTTGCGATGTATAGATTTCCCTACTCTTATAAAGGTCTCTAATTTTAGACTTTGCTTCACTGTCAGAGGCTGCCTTGACCATACCATAGAATATCTTGCGGTTATCGATGCAAGGAACATGATAAAGATAAATATACACTTTAAACTCCCCTTCATCCGATAAGGGTTTATCTACCTATAATATATTCTAAGATTCTTTGTATAGCAAAATAATTTTAGGATCCCCCACTATGCCTAACCGGTAAAAGAGGAAAGGTACACCAATCGTCGAAATTATTTGAGATTGTTAACGCGTGCTAATATGGAAAGGGGTGTACATATGAAAAGAAAAATCGTAGTTACTGCCACTACATTATGTACTATCTTCGCGGCAATCTCTCCGGCAACAGCTATAGAGATGTATCAATCAACGGAAATTAAGCCAATTCCGTCACAACCTACTTATTATCAGGCACAAGAAGTAAAACCGATGCCCTCTTCCCCAACAAATACCGAGCAATATCAAGCCAAAGAAGTAAAACAAGTCACGTCTACTCCAGTACAATACCCAGCTATAGAAACCAAACCAGTTACATCTCAATCTATTGAGTTTTATCAAGCTAAAGAAGTAAAGCCGATCTATTCCGAACCGGTACAAGAATATGTGGCAAAGCCCATTTCCGTGGTCTTCAACGGCAATCTGCTGAATTTTGATGACCAAGCTCCAGTCATGCTGAACGGGCGTGTAATGGTTCCAATGCGTAAAATCTTTGAGGCTCTGGGTGCCTCTGTAGGATGGGATGGCCCAACCCAAACTGTGGCAGGGATCAAGAAAGGTAAAATTGTAGTGTTAAGAATTGGTGTTCTCAAAGCTCTTGTTAATGATCAGCAAGTCTCAGTTGACCCTCCTCCGCAACTGATTAATGGAAGAACATATGTTCCTTTGCGATTTGTCAGCGAGTCGTTGGGGGCTAACGTAGGTTGGGACGGGGTAAACCAAAAAGTAACCATTACATCGACAACGGAACCGACAACAGAACAACTTGCTTCAAACGATGATCAAACCGTGTCTAATGATAATAATCAGGATCTAAGCTTCTTCTTCAAAGAGTGGAAATTGAATGTTGGTGGTGGAACGACCATCATCCCGGGAGTTTCCTATGATACTCAAATAACTAGTGCGGGTACCGGCACCGTAGGAACACTGGTTATTCGTAGTGACGGAACGTATACATGGAACACTTCTTCGGGTGTCATCAATGGTGATTGGAAGGCTACTGGAGAAGGTACTGAAGTAGGAAGCCATCCAATTATTCTGCTAAACGGTGAACTGGGACGTGACTATAAAGTGGGTAGAGGCGATGGTACCACTCAGGGCCGAGAGACAAATATCAGCGTCGGTGATCTGAAGGGACTACGATGGACCATAGGTAAACCAGCTAATTAGGAAAATTGGGGTTGGCAAAAAGCTATCGGTACTAACAATGGTAACGTAACTACGGTTAAGGTTAACCTCAAGCGCCTGACAGTTACCACGGAGTATGTTTCTAAAGAGGTTAATGTATTCAACGTTGTTTCGAAGAGCAAAAATAACACTTGTTAAAACCCTGCTCTCCTTTTAGGGGCGCGGGTTTTAATTTTCTGGAACTGTACAAAAAGAGCCAGCGCTATTGCTGACTCTTCTTGTTTCTGATTTTTGTATGACTAAGACATTTATTTTAGCGCAGTGCTTTTCAGCTATACACACCGGAGTCTAATCGTCGGATAATTTTTGTTTCGCCTCCCTCTGTCGGATAATGCGAATAGCAATCTTCACCATAATGCGGATGGCCGCCAATGTTCTTGGAGATACATTCTTATTCATGATAGAGTGTATGATCAGAATAGCTTTGGACAACCATGATTAATGTATAGCCTCACTGACCGAACTTACGTATCCGGCAGAGAAGACGAATCTATCCATTTGAACCCAGGTTAAAAAAATGGTTAGAAAGAAGATTCATCACAGGGAAGTAAACCCTCTAGGGCGAAAAGAAAAGCTGAGGAGGGATAATCTTTGGCCCGTTTTTTAAAAATTAAATTTTTATGGACTTTGCTAGCCTTTAGCATTTTTTTCTTATTGTTAAGTTTTGCCGGTGATTTTCTGGTAGTGGCGGAAGAGCCTAAAATAGCAGACGCGATTATTGTACTGTCCGGAGACGACGGGGGTAGAACTGAACGTGCCGTTGAACTATACCGCCAAGGATACGCGCCATACCTCATACTCTCCGGCGGCCGCATATACCAAGAAACAACCATGGCCGAACTGATGATGCAACATGCCTTAAAGTTGGGGGTCCCGAAAGAAGCGATCGTTCTTGAAAACAAATCCAGCAGCACCTACCAGAATGCGGTTCACAGTAAGGAAATAATGGAAAAGTATAAGTTTAAATCTGCGATTGTCGTTTCCTCGAACTATCACATGAGACGCACGCGAGTGGTCTTTGAGCAGGTCTTCCAAGGAACAGGCAACGTTTTTGCATACGTACCCTCTGCTGATCAGGATTATAATCCGGCCAGATGGTGGGAAAAAAATCGAAGTATCATGGTAACGATTACTGAGTACATAAAGCTGATCGGGTACGTTTTAAGGATGGCGACATAGATGTTGGAATTCCCTTAGGGTAACGGCCAAGGGAGCATTCCTTGGGGAGTTTTTTCTTTTCGCTGAGCGATTCAAATACCACAAGCGGCGATTAACCTACTTATGTAAAATCACACACAAAGGAGAAAGGAACATTTCTTTTCTCCTTTTACGTTTCTTTCGGCAAAATACCCGTCAAAACCGCTTGCCTTTTCATATCAACATATAAAAAACCCTTTAGCTTTCTTGGTAGGCATGGAATAACGTTGGGTGAGGTAACGCAGCGAAGCAGCCAATTCAGAGTCGGGACCGCCAGACTGACAAAAACGATAAGATAGCCGAAAGAGGCGGCTGAAGCTCACAACCCAAACAAACAGGGGAGTGGGCTTTTTACTTCGGCCAAGCCACCTGGACAAGGCCTGTTGCATATATGTAGACAGGAAACCTAGAGGTGGTGTCTGCATGTCTCAATATCAACCGGCAGAAATCCGAGAAATGCTGTTGAAGCTTTTTTTTCAGTGGGCTTTGGAAGACAGAGAGAGGGCAAAAATCGATAAAGGAGATGAGACGCCGGAGCAAGGAGGTGTCAGCCACGACAAGGAGACAAAACCTCAACAAAGAGACCCCAAACAGAGAGAGTCCCAACAGAGACACCCCTTACAGAGAGAGCAGCCAGAGAGTCAAGAGCAAAGAAACAGGTAAAAGACACGCTAATAAAAACACAAACCCTGCAACAAAGGCAGCCGTTACGGATGACATAGAAATCATCATGGATAACAGAGAAATCGTCACCGATGACATAGTAATAAAGCCGCGACAATCGGGAAACTTCGAAATACTCACGGATATCAAAAGCACGTTGAACATGCCAAACCTCTCCGTAGGTGGATATATCCGCGTATCCACGGCGAAGGAGGGGCAGAAAACAAGCATTGAAAACCAAGAAAAATACATACGGGAATGGTGTGAAGTCAACGGATACCAGTTGCATCAGGTGTATATCGATGTCAAAAGCGGCCAGTTCGCCAGGTTGCGTTCCGATTTGCACAAAATGCTGACGGACATTGAAGAAAAGAAAATATGCGGGATCGTCACCAAGGAAATCGCCCGTTCCTCTCGGGATGTGATGGACACGCTCGAACTAAAGCGCAATCTAAGTGATCAAGGAGCCTTTCTCATCAGTATTCGAGAAAATTACGACAGTCGCACCGACGATGATGAGTTCCTTCTTATTATCCACGCGGCCCTCGCCCAGAAAGAGCGGAAAACAACCAGTTCCCGCGTCAAAGTCACCCAAATGCTCAAAGCTAAGGAAGGCCGGGGCAACGTTCCCCCGCCGTACGGGTACCGCTATGGAGAAGATGGCCGCTATCTTCCCGATCCCCTAGAGGCTCCCGTCTATCACAAAATGGTCGAAAACTTCTTGAACGGCCGATATGGCCGGTTAAAGATCGCTAAAGAATTGAACCGGGAGAATACACCGGGGCCTCGTGGCGGAAAGTGGTGTCCTTCTTCCGTGAAGTTCATCCTGGAAAACCCCGTTTACCTAGGAATCATGATCTACAACACGACGACGCTCATCCGGACCGCCGGCGGGGAACGAAAAAGAGTCATCCGCCCGCAAGAAGAATGGGTGGTCGTTCACGAGGCTCATCCGCCGCTGATCACGAAAGAGGATTTTGATCGAGTTCAAGATTTGATCCAAAGGCGGCGTGCGAAGGACAACCGGGACCAGTGGAGTTTTGAGAAAAAGTACTTGCTGAGCGGGCGCATCTATTGCGGCGTCTGCGGCGGACGGATGCACGGCTCCTATTTTCGTCAACGATATAAAGTCAAATCAGAAGAAGAAAAAGAGTGTTTTTTATATCGCTATGTTTGTCAAGGAAAAAACGGCCGCTGCGATCGACCGATGAAGTATTACAAGATGCAGATCATCGACCAGATGATCCTGGATGAGATCACAAAAGTGCTCCACAAACTAATCAACCCAGAAGAAGCAGGGCGGTACGTTCAACGCCATAAAGATCTCTTTCATAAAAATCTGTCCAAAGAGCGAAAAGAGCGAGAACACTTGAAAGTGCGAATAGACAAAAATAAGAAAGCCATGCTCTTGCAACAAGTGGCATACGAAGAAGAAGCCATCGATTTAGAGGAATATAAAATGCGCCTAGCCAAGCTCCGAGAGGAAAAAGATCAATTGGCGCAAAAGTTAGAACGGCTGAACCAAAAGATGGCCGCTACCGATTCCGCAGAGGAAACCGTACAGGCCATAACTCATCACATCGTTCGTTCCTTAGGTAACATAGGACACCTAAGCGGCGACCGAAAACGCAGCCTGATCGATCTGATGATATCCCGGGTGGTTGTCTATCCCCAGCATCAAATCGATATCCAGTGGAGTTTTAAAAAGATAATATAACTTGAAACATCGACTACTAGTTACTAAATTCGACATAAATAAAAAAAATAAAATAAAAAAATCAAAAAAATAAGGAGGAAAAACAGAAAAAGTGGAGAATATTGGTCGGTAAATTAAACAAAACAAAATTCATGAAAAAATACCCCGATTATGTAAAACAGTGAAAAACGTTATGAAGCAAGGGAAGGGACTCTATGGATCGCCTATACAATCGGGCTGCTCAAATCCTGGCACAGATATTAGGTAGTGACGAAGAAGAACGTGCTGTTTACTTGTACGCCCTGCGAGTATGGGGAAGCACCCTGATGAATTACATACTCATGATCGTTTTTGGCTGGATGATCAACTGCCTACTGCTAGTGCTCGTATCGAGTATCTTTGCCAGCGCCGTCCGTATCTACGGCGGGGGGGCGCACCAAAAACGTTCCGAAATGTGTGCCTTTGTCACCGTTTCGATTCATCTAATTAACGCGCTTATCGTCACCTATTACAGGGAAGCATGGGCTTCACAGGGATGGCTCATCACCATAGCCGCTTTTGGCTTTATCACCTGGTCCATATATCGATATGCCCCTGCGGCAGCACCGACAAAACCGCTGACAGACGAAGAGAAAAAAAGATACAGAAAACGTGCGATTGTGGCATACTGCATGGCCCTGCCCACATTGGCGGTCTTGTATATGTCTCCGTATACACCAGTGGCCTATGCAGGGATCTTAGGCCTTACCTGGCAAGCCTTTACCATGACAAACTCCGGCTTTGCCTTTGCCGCTTTCATCGATAGGATTGCCGATCAACTCATGCCCCCGAGCGGCCCTCAAATCTTCCATCACTCCTAACGAATCGAAACAGACTATGAGGAGGTGATTCGGAATGAAGTATCGCATTTTGGCTCTTTTGGCTATGGTGCTCACTTTCCTGGCTCAAGTCGGCTCGGCTTCAGCTTGTTTTGTTCATGGTTATCAGCCTGAAGTACCCAACAGTCTGAAAAAATAGGGGGACCAACGATGGAAGATTTGAGGGTCCTTTTTTTTTATCAAATATTTGAACCGGCCATTTCCTTAATCCCAGGTCTCGTGTTAATGGGGCAACAAGTTCCGCGGAAAAAGCTTTGGCTGTATTCCATCCTAACGGGACTCATAGCATGGCTGATTCGTGGTTTACTGAGTCAGTATTTATTTGGACTACACGTGTTCCCACTCATGTTCGTCTCTATCATCAACGCATTTGTCATTTTGAACATCCCTGTTGGATACGCCATAACGACGGTCGTCCTTGGCTTAAGTCTGATTGCCTGTATGGAAGCATTTATCATGCCCTTCGAAACCGAAATGCTTGGAAACATGCCATACGTTCTCAATTATTCAAGCACGCATATCGTCGGCGGATGGATGACACTCACCGCGATCATTATCCTGACGGTGATCATTAAAGAGGTTAAGAAACAAGTCGAGAATAAAGCGCTCATCGCGATATCGGATATGCCTTTAGCTGAAAAAGTAAAAAACCTGGAAGCAAATGTTCAGATGGTCATCACATGTATAGCTCTCATGCTATTCATTGTCATATACTTAATTATGTTTTTCTCCAACTGGTCCAAATACTTTTTTGGCGAGGAAGCGAATGTTTCGAATATGGTCAGGACCGTAGGGGCCAGTACCCTCGTCCTGACCATCATTATCATCATATTGATCAGCAAAATCATGACCATGTATCGAACAGCCCTGCATAGCGTCGAACTGGAACAGAACTTGGAAAAGTCGAAACTGCTTGTCGATCAGTATAGAAAAAATCAACATGAGTTCTTAAATCATCTGCAAGTCATATTTGGATTCATCCAGATTCAAAAGCCTGAAATGGCGCTGGAATACATCAAAGAATACGATATTCGGTACCGGCAGGGGATCAATATCGGGAAAATCGCACGGGCCGACGTAGGCGCGATCATTGTCAGTAAAATGAGCTCGAAAATCGGAGAAACGACGAAGTTCATTATGAATTTCGAAAACGACTTGGCCTGTATTCCCATAAAGTCTAACGAAATGGTCTCGTTACTGGGTAACTTATTGCAAAACGCCTTGGAAGCTGTGCAAAAAGTGGAGGAAACGGAACGGTTCATTGAAATTGAGACGAAAAGGGCTGATAAGGCAACCCTAATCCAGGTTTCCAATTCCGGACCTGTCATCCCGGCAACGATGATCCACAAGATCTTTGATTTCGGCGTCTCCAGCAAAGAAAACCCTAATTCCGGGGTGGGATTATGCTTAGTAAAATCCATCGCAGAGAAGTATAACGGAATGATTCATGTAGACAGCAACGAAGCGAAGACGACCTTTTTGGTGTCTATCCCCGATGTACCCGATGACCTAAAGACCTAAAGACCTAAAGACCTAAAGACCTGACGACCCGACGACTAGACGTAACTGACGTAACCGAATGTCGAGCAAAAGGGTGGCGGCGGTAATCGTATTCGCCGGGACAGCCGCCCGTTGATTCATCTTATCGTTCTTGACAGTCGGGACCGCCGTACTGGGCAAAAAGATATTTAGCCATCCCGATGTCGCATTTTTCCACGCGGACCGGGTATTGCAGTTTTTTCTCATAAATCCACATGCTGGTTTATCGACCTCCCCGATCCAGACTCAATACTCGATTTCCCAAGGCCAGGGCGCTTCGATCCAGTTCCAGGGGTATTTTCCAGCAGCATGACTTTCCACGGTCAATAGATCATATTTGTGTTCGTAAGCCATTTTCAGCTTCTTTAACTCATCGACAACACGGCTGTAGTCTCGAAGGGCAGCCCGGTTGTCTGGATGGGTATCCAAAAAGAGGTTTAAGTCGATGGCGACGAACTCAAGTTCCTGAATTCGCCTCAGCAGGTCACGTTGGCATCGATCCATTTTCCTCACAATCCCTCCCGATAAAATGACTTATTAGGGGCGGCGACGGACATAGGGCTGATAGAGCGGGGGGAAGATAGTACCTTTGCATAAGGCCTCCGCGGGGGAGTAAAAAGGCGGGCAATAAGGCTGCCAGGGAACATGGGCTCGGGCGAATGTCCATCCAGCCACACAGGTATCACAAGGGGATATGGCTTCACCGTATTCCGGCATCGTCGGGCAAGGCATCGGTCTATAGGGCATTTGCTCGATCGGTGCAGTCTCGACAGGCATGGGCATC
Source organism: Heliobacterium mobile (assembly GCF_009720735.1). GTDB lineage: Bacteria > Bacillota > Desulfitobacteriia > Heliobacteriales > Heliobacteriaceae > Heliobacterium > Heliobacterium mobile. The sequence continues at coordinate 202,369 of NZ_WNKU01000003.1, read as the reverse complement.
GGGGGATAGGGAGGCATCGAAGGACAGGGAGACACTGGCGGACAGGGAGACACCGGCGGCATGGGAACGTATTCAATGGGTGCAATAATCGGTTCCTGAGGTGCACAGGGAACAGGTGTGCAAGGAACAGGTTCGCAGGGAGTCGGTTGACAAGGCACCGGTTCACAAGGGACCGGCTGGCAAGGCATCGGTTGGCAAGGGACTGGTTCGCAAGGTACAGGCTGGCAAGGGACCGGCTCGCAGGGGACCGGTTGGCAGGGTACTGGCTCCATCCTCACCGGCTCAATCACTGGCGGCGGTGGAGGCGGAGGAGTTGGCGGAATAGGTTTCATCTTCGGCACTTGTGCCTCCGGAGCCACTTGAACGGGTGGAGCCGGGGGTGTAGGCGGCATCGGGGCCGCTGGTGGGGTATAAGGCATTTGCGGTGGCATCGGGTAAACGGGCGGTTTCATCCGATTCATGTAAATGAGCACCTCCTCATGTTCGCTCCATCATATGCCAATTAAGGCATGATGGTACTACCGACGCTCAGATTTGGACAAAGAAATCGAACCCTAAAAAATCATCAAGTCAAATTCCTTAAAAATCATCCTTTGATTTGACTGGTTTGTATTAACATTGAAAACCCAAACACTTTCGGGTATACTATAGCTACGTTCGGATACCCTCCGATCACCTGGAAGGCTGATCAGGCCTTCAGGAAGATGAACATGGGGGCGTAATGGTTTCGACGGGGAACGTGTTTGCTTGGGATGCGAGCCGGGTTGCCGCCAGGACCGTAAAAAGGGCGGAAGGCTTTAATTGCCGAAGATAACTACGCTTTAGCTGCTTAATTGCAGTCTAACCTCTTCTCCTCTGTGCTCTCGGTGAGGATGTAAGGGGTCATTTAAGAGAGCTGGCTTCGACCAATTCTCGGAGGTCCAAGCGAGATTTATCGAGATAGCCTGACCAACGCTCTGTCTGCCGTGCGGAAGGAAGGCGAAATCTAAAACGACAGACTACGCTCGTAGTGTCCTTTGTGGGCATTTCTTCGGACGCTGGGTTCGACTCCCGCCGCCTCCACCAAAATTATGGTAAATGCCTGTTAGACGTGTTGCGGATGACAGGTTTATTTGTCTTTCGTAACAGTGTTCGACTGACTTAAACGCATATATTTAGTGTCATTCGGACACCTCATTATTCTGTTGGAAAAAACGGAAAGTGAGGTGTCTTATATTATGCCTATCGTTGGCAAGAGACCAAGAGCGGGGAAGGTATCAGAACGGCGATTGGTGACCCGGGAAAATGTGCTAGCTGAGTTAAACCTAATGGATAATAAACCCACACAACGTGGAGATGTCAGTGCCGGATTTGCGCGTATCCCTCTAATAATCAAAAATAAAGGGATACTTGCCTAAATAAAGTAGGTAGTTTACACATTTGCATGCGTACTCTTGTACAAAACTGGTATTGCCGCTGCTATAAGGATCATACCCATAAAGGCGGGTGCGGCATGACCTAGTGATACATAGATTTGACCTCCAATGATAGGTCCAATCATTCTTGCTAAAGCCTGAATCGATTGGCTACCTCCTTGAATCCGTCCTTGTTCACTAGAATCGACAGATTTGGAGAGCATCCCATTGAATGAAGGCCCGAAAATCGAATCACCAAAGCCAAATATAAACATTCCGGCGATAAAAAGAGGATAGAATGAGAACAACGCCGATACTGCAATAAGACTGTAGCCGATAATCTCCGATGCCATGCCTAGAATTGCTATCTGTTTATCACTACGTTTTATCAAAAGCTTAGGCATTATGAAACCTTGTGAAATGATGTCTTGGAGGCCTATAATCGAAAACATAAGTCCGATTAATGCAGGCTTCCATCCGAAAGTATCCATTGTAAATTGTGAAAAAACTGCCTGTAAAGATCCGTTGGGTATCCAAAGTAAGAACGCTGAGACAAGCAGCATTTTTAAGTTGTTCATGGAAAGCACGTTTGCAAGCTGTGTGAATGGATTCAGTCTTACCAAGGTAATCTCTTTCAGTCTATTATTCTTATCAAGGCTCTCCGGCATAAAAAAGAATCCATAAACAACATTCAATAAAGTTATGATTGCTCCAAAATACATGGGTACAGAATAACCAAATTTGGCAAGTAATCCGCCTAGAGCTGGGCCAATGACGGTGCCTACACCTACAACCGCACTCATCCATCCAAAGTATTTGGTTCGCTGCTCTCTAGGAATGATATCTGCAAAATATGCGAAGATAGTGCTTATGCTTCCGCCTGTTATACCTTCTATTATGCGCCCAGCAAATAATACCCATAGAGCTCCTCCGATGCCAAAAACGAAGTACCCGATTGCAGAACCCAAAAGGCATACTAAGAGCAATGGACGACGGCCATATCTGTCGCTTAAAGCTCCAAGTACGGGGGACGCAAAAAACACGCAGACTGCGTAAACAGAGGTCAGCAGCGTAACAACAATAGCTTGATCTCCCGGATTGCTTATATAAGGCTGCACTAAGAATGGGACGACAGGTGCTATGATACTGAAGCCGATTCCGCAAAGAAACACAGACATAAGACCGAAGAGTAAAGCCTTTTTATCTACGGTTGGTTCTGTGTTCTGTTCATGGTTTGATCTGAATTCGAACATTTAAATTCTCCCTTTACAAGCTGCGATTTTGTTTCCTTGGAAGCATATTTATCGTATGATAATTTTGTTTCCTTGTCAACAAAATTATCGCAATAAAAATGCAGCCCGTTCTCAATGGAGTTGGGCTGCCTGTGGTTTCATTTTCATGATACAAATTTATTCTGGCTTAATATCTACAGCCAGTTTCTTTATTTCTGCATCCAAATGCCTACTATACTTTTCCACAAAGCTAAGCATACTGTCAAATTGTTCCTCGGTTATCTGCTCAAATACAGCTTTATCCCGTTCTTGAAACTCTTTGTGCAGTTCGTCATGGATTTTATAAATTACTTTCCCTTGCTCAGTAAGCCTAAAATAGATTTCTTTCTTGTTATCCGGCTTCTGGTAGCTTTCGATAATGCCTTTTTCTATGAGCTTCTTAGCTATTTTACTTATGGCACCGCTAGTCATATAAAAGGATTCCGCAAGTTTTGTTACGTTGGAATCTACATTTTTTCCAATGTATTCGATGCAATGTACTTCAGAAGACTTATAACCCTTAAGACTGTCTTCCATCTTAGACTTATTAAGCCAAACCATCTTGTTATATAAGTCCCTGAAACCCATTATGAGCTGTTCTTCTTTGTTCATGGCCTGTCCTCCCGCCCGCTGGTGCATTAACAATATTATAATCATTTTTGTTTCCATTTCAACAATATAAAAAGTTATTTTTAAAATGGAAATTGACTAGTTCCTCGATATATTCTATACATAGGTATAAAAACCTGTAGGCGGGAATCCTGAATGGCTTAGGATTGCTTTTTTAGCCCTGTCCTTGGATAGGCGTTCAAAACTACGTAACCAAATATAATAAGGAGATAAACAAAATGAAAATTGAACAAATTAAAGAGCGGTTGGAACAATTACGAGCCAATACACCTGTTATCGCAGGTATGAAGCATGAGTATGAGATAATAGAAGAAAGACAGTGGGTGAATCTGTACATAGAGAACGATCACTATTCCCACACCATTTCAGCAGGGAAGAATCTTCTGAGTGGGTATGCAATGAGGTATGATCACCTCACGTTTAATTTTCCTGAAGGGGAGTTCAATGAAGAAACGTGGACTAAAATCATTCATGAGATAGCTTCATTGGAAGAAGAGATCTAATCACGCATTCAAGTGTAAAGGTAGTGGGGTAACACCTGCTACCTTTTTCTTATCCCCCCCAATACTATTTTTCGTCCGGTTGCGAGGGCTCTCTGCCGACGAATGCGTCGAAACGAGGAATCGCCTTCGCAGCCGATGCCACCAATGCTCAACCGTCTATGTGGGGACGGCATCAGAGCCAAGGGAAAGAACAGGGTCCTCGGATGATGGGGACCCATATCAAAGATATTCTTTCCTCGTTAGTGACTGCCGGAACGATAAGCCAAGCACAATCCGATCTGATTTCAACAGCCCTGCCCCAACCACCACAAAATTCCTTGAACCAGTTGGTGACTAATGGTACCGTAACTCAAGACCAACTCAATGCAATTCTGCAAGCCCTTCACGGGGGACAGTTTTTTTCGATTATCGTATACGGGGTTTCGGTAACCATAAACCATAGCTGGTTAGAATCTATAACTGGTTAATGATTTGGATTAAGGTATTTTTCGTGTCTTCAACGCTCTTCTCTACTTTTAACCAGGTGCAATATGAGTATTTAGTATCCTTAATCGGAACAATGATATAGATCTCGTACCATACGGTGTCGTCTTCAGATGCAGCAGAATAAGAGCGTTCCAAAAGGAATAGTTTTCCTCTACCAAGTGGTGTGGTAATATCTTCGGTATCTTTTATTAAACTATGATTTGGCAAGTTAATATATCCTTCTCCGCCTAAGTAGCACTCACCGAGTTCCTCGCCCTTTGCGTTAATATATAAAGGTGGAGAGGCTGTAAAATCGATCCTCAAATTGACAGGAAACAGGACGTTATGTAACTTCGTAGTCAAACTTTCCGAGATAGTAACCATTTTGGATTGCTCACCGACTTCGAAATTGACTTTCTGAGTGTTGAAGTGTGGGATGTTTAGAGTGACAGGTAAATCGATTTTGTTTTGGGAACAGCCTGTCATTAAGAATGAAACTACGATGAATCCTAAGATATATCTCTTCAATTCATTCTCCTTTCCATCAACACTGTGGACAAGCTGATTTACACCGTAATACGGATTTGAATTTTCGACGTTTCTAAACCGAGACGCCGTTGAAGCTCAGGTGTCACTTCTACAACAATCGTCGAACCAGGTTGAAGAGATTCAAATATGTAATGATAGCCAGAAACGGTGGTTCCGCTGGAAGCCTGCATATCAAAAGGAACATCGGATAGGATTTTCAGGTGATCGTGATAGTCGCCGTTTTCCTGTAATCCTTTCAGAGGACCCATTTGCTCATACTTGGCGGGGAGCGTCGAAGACATTTGAGTCCGCTGTGATAGGACAAGTCGAATCTTTAAATCATGTATCTCCAACACTCCGTCGCTGGGGATGGGAGTATCATTAACGGTCATAGTATAATGACAGAGTTTTTCTGCAACAGAGACGAGTTGTTCCTCGGTCATTATTTTCAGAGCCACTTCGTTAAACTTTTTATAATCTTCAAGTTCCTCTTGTAAGGCCAGGTTTGATGTAGCCGAAGGGGAACTATCTTGAGAGGTTGATGGATTTTCTATAGAAACCGTCTTTATAGGCTGCGACTGATGAGTAGCACTGCATCCGGTCAATGTGAACAGCAACAGGCAGCAGCTTATTGCGGCTTCTGTCGTCAATTTGTTGCTATTGAAATTTTTCAACAAGCCCGATTTCACCATAGTAACCTCCCCATGTATATCGATTGCATTGATCCCTAATGAAGAAGCATCCTCGCCAGATAATCAGCATCCATCAGATGGGATTAATGGAGACTATTTAGATATATGGATGAAGTTTTCCTATTGAGATTGGAAAAATACTTCACACCGCCTTTAGAGCGCATCGGCCTGCAGAATGTTGATGATGATGATCGTCGGAGAAAATGTAAGGGTACTCGACAGGGAAACAACACTTTTGAAGCTCCACTTAGAAGGGTGGCTTTTTTTGCCACGGCTTAAGCCTATATACGAAAAGATAGTAGAAACTTTACAAACAAAAGAATGTCTAACTCGTACCTATTATTGCTATAATTGCTATTGAAAGGGAGGTTAGAGATGATAGGGATAAACTATGCGCAAGTGGAGCAGCTCTTCCTGGAAAAAGGCATCGACGACGACAAACTATTATCTGCCGGAGAGGTTAAGGAAATCGTTAAAGAAATCATATTGATAAACAATGCAGCTATAGAAAAGAAGTTGGCCGACGCCATGGCGAGAATTTTTGGTATACCACTGAACCCAGAGCATTAGCATAAGAGAAAAATGTAAAAACAGCTTATAGAGAGCGCCGAGTCTGGCGCTTTTTTGATTTTTACCTGCTGTAATCTTCATCGGTCAGGGCATCTGGACAATTTCGCCAAAAACAACGCCTCAACCGGTAAAGAAAGAACTTCCTCCGATCGAATCAACCCTGTCTCCAATAGTCGGGGAAGTCACGCCTAAACCAGCTAATCTTTCACCGACAAGCAAACTCAACCGAGAGCGCCTGATTTTGTGTAAAGTTAAAGCCCCGATCTCCTGTTGTGGATGTCGGGGCTTTTGTCTTTATAACTTCTCATTAAGAATAGGGATTGCAGGTTCGCTGCTATATCCCCCATAATGATGGGTGAAAAGCAAATAAATGGATTGAAGGGATGGAGGATATTTTGAAGGAAGCTCCATTTACTCGGCTGGTAAGAAGTAAAATATTTGTTATTCCCGTAATTCTATCGGTAGCTACCTCGATTTTCCCTATTCAATTTGCCACCGCAGCTTCTGTATCTGCGCAGACCCAAGTTGTGCAATCTTCACCTTACCAACAGATTCTCGACGACGTGGTTACAAAAGGTTCGCCGGGAGCGATGATGCTGGTTCAAAAACACGGAGAGAAACCCGTTGTTACTGTTAGTGGGTTGGCTGATACTTCCTCCAATGATAGCATGGACGCCATGATGCAATTTAGGGTGGGAAGTGTAACCAAAACCTTTGTTGCGACGACAGTTCTCCAACTTGAACAGGAAGGTAAATTAAATATCGAAGATTCCGTAGAAAAATATCTTCCTGGATTGATTCCGGACGGTCAAAACGTAACCCTTCATCAGTTACTAAACCATACTAGTGGACTTAATGACTATGCTACAGACCCACAGTTCCTTGGGATGCTCGCCCTTGATATGAAAAGGGACTGGAAACCACAGGAACTCGTTGCATTTGCAACCCAAAAGACATCCCTACCTAAAGGGCAATTTTATTACAGCAATACAAATTACATAATCCTCGGCCTAATCGTGGAAAAAGTCGACGGGATGCCCCTCGATACTTCCATCAAGAACCGGATTATCAAACCTCTAAAACTTAAGAAAACCTATTTGGCTACTGAGGAAAATCTTGAGGGGACTTATGCCCACGGATACATGGATATAAACATGGATGGTCAAGTCGAAGATATTACTTCAATCAGTCCTTCTTCCGCCTGGGCTGCCGGCGCGCTTGTTTCCAATATGGGTGATCTTGCAACTTGGGCTAAAGCGCTTGGCACAGGAAAACTGCTAAACGATATCGAGCGAAAAAAGATGATGACCTATGTAGATGCCAGCAGCATTCTCGGAACGGGTGTTCAATATGGATTAGGGATCGGTTGCTACAAATCGACGCCAATTGGGAAATTACTCGGTCACAGCGGCAATGTTCCTGGTTACTTAACTGAGATTGCGTATTCTCCAGATAAAGATTTATCCATCGTATTGATGATAAACACCAATCGAAATGACTTAATTAAAGAGGCGGAAGGGAAATTACTTGCCCAACTGGCCATACCTACAGTAGAAGAACTGAAAGCTAAGCCAACCAGTATTTCCCTTTCAGCTGGTGCTACAAAAAAGCTTAAAGTGACGGCGAAACTAAGCAACCACTCGTCTTCTGATGTGACATCGACTAGTACTTATGTCTCAAGCGACCCTGAAGTAGTTACAGTGGATCAAAATGGCTTGATTACCGTTTCATCAGACGCAAAAAGAGGTAAAACGGCAAAAATCACTATCACGTACGGTGGTAGGACTTGCAAAATAGGTGTCCGGGTTAAGTGATACCATTGAAAATTTAATCAATGCCTGAGCTAATGCATTGATTAAAACGTATGTTCTAATTTGCCTCCTTTGCGCTATAATGTTCGCAAAGGGGGCGTTTATATGTTCGAATGTGCAGAACACTATGACCAAACCTACCCAGAGGTCGATACCATCGATATCACCACAACCACACTGAAGGTCAGCGTTGACAACGGCCAAACCCGTTTTGAGTGAATCACCAGACCGTCCGCTCTCAATTTGATTAAGTTGAGCTTTAATTGTAGAGGAAAGATTTACGATCGCATATGCGAATGGCAGAAAAAAAGCGCCGAATAAGGCGCTTTTTCTACGTCCGCCGTCAGAGTCTGCCGTCAAAAAGAGACTTTGAAATTCCTCCGTCAAATCGCCGTCAAAGATAAAAAATTAAAGGCTCACGATTTCTCGCAAGCCTTAATTTCACTGGAGCCGATGGCCGGACTCGAACCGGCGACCTATTGATTACGAATCAATTGCTCTACCAACTGAGCTACAACGGCGTATTTTGTTGGTTTGAAGACCGATCCCTTGGGACGAGAATCAGTGTACCACAAAGGCAAAAGCGAGTCAACTGGAAAATTTTCCAGTTGACTATTGCTGATAACCCCCGCCATTATGTCTCGACATTCGGAAGGAGATCTAAAATCGTATAAACCGGGGGATAGGAATTCGCCTGCTTTTGCCGAATAAGGACCCTATGAACCTTATTGTTCGGTGGAGGTAGGCGATCAACCATGAGTATATTCGTGTCATCCAAAGAATGTGCGATGGATCCCGTCGATCCGATCAGTCCGGACGCTCCTGGCAATTCCGGCAACCCGGTTGTTCCCGCCTCGCGGCACAACACCGGAGAAGGATGTTTAGGCAAAGAGGATCTTTTTGAGGTAATCATCAAATCGATGCACGAGGGACTGCTGCTCATCGATTGTCGTCGACGGCTCAATATTATCAACGAGGCGGCGGTACGCATCTTGGGGCTCGAAAGTGTAGCAGCCGTGCAGGGGACGTTGATCGAGGAGACTGTCGGTCTGGTCTTCAACCCAACTCCTGCGGAGTATGCTCAGTCAAGCCCTTGGAAACAAGTGCTTGAAACAGGAGTGCCTCGGTTTGGTGTGGAACGGCGAACCTTGTCGGGGAAAAATCTGCAGGTGAACTTTGTTCCGGTCGTTAAAGAGGGACAGGTCCGAGGCGTATTGGCGACGATTCAAGACGTGACAGCCAGTAAACAACTGAAAGAAAGCCTCATCCGGGCCAACCAAGAACTGGAGGAAGCCTTCTCGCTTACGCTGCCGAACTCGAAAGTGACCCTGAAGCTCAAGACGACACCGGAATATGTCGATGTCTATGACGCCGCTACAAGGACGATAACGATTACAGACATCATCGAAGACGGTTCCTATCGCCATGTCATCAACGCGCTGAAAGTGCTTGCCGATTTACATAAACAAGGCATTACCGAACAGATCGGCATCGAAAAAGATACACTGGTTCAGGCCATCCTTTTTCACGATTTAGGCAAAGTCCAGCCGAAAGCCAAAATCGGAGACGTAGTCGCACCGGCCCAGTTCTTTGAAGATGGACGAAAGCATGCCGAACGAAGTGCCGAATTTGCTGCCCATTATTATCGGCAACCCCCAGACGTAGTGGAACTGATTCGGTACCACCATCACCGGGAGCAAGAGCTTCCGGACACTTTCCCTTTTCGGCTGTTGCCCATGCTGCGCTTGCTCCAACTCGTCGACGGTCTCTCGGCCGGGCTGACGCGCCGGAAGAACCAGATGGCTTTTACCGTCGAAGGAAGCGCCATCGTCATCCGGGAACATTCGGTCCATCCCCAATACAACAACATCCGCCGTATCGACTTGTTTACCGGTGAGGTAATTGTACAGTCGATCTCATAACGGAACCGCGACATTCCTTTGACCATACCAATAAAATGATCAGAACCTTATCCTTCATCTATAACTTCAGAATTAAGCTATAGCTTCAGCATTCAGCCCAACAAAATGCCCATTACAAAGATAAACCCATCAATCGAAGGATGGGTTTAATTTTTTTTTCGCGTCCACCGGTCCTTGTCCCGGACTTCGTACTTTTCCATCGTCCGACGGAAAATATCGGCTAGATCATAGCCCCGGGAGTTGCAGAGACAGACCAAGATAAAGAGGATATCGCCGATCTCCAGTTCCATATCCCCATCGGCTTCGCCGGGCTTTTTCTTTTTCGGGCCAAATTGGTGGGAGACTTCCCGAGCCAGTTCCCCTAACTCTTCACAAAGACGGATGACGAGCGTGGGCGGATCAAAATAACCTTCTTCGAATTGAGAAATATATTCATCGACCCGGGCCTGTACTTCCTTCATCGTCAGCGAGTCCATACGCAATCACCTCAATGTTACCTTAGCCCGCTCCAAGAGTTTTGTCCAGATTCCCCTAGAAATATTATTGGAACTAGGCTATTGACAGGACTTGGCCGTCAGCTCACAATGTAAGTAATCACTCACTTTTTAGAAGTAAAGGCATTCAAAGCATGAGCAATAACTTGAACTACAGGAGGGAACTCGATGGATGATCGAAGCTTATCAGATCAACCGATTTCAACAGGTCTCCAAGAACCTTCCGATCTGCAACTCACGGACAAACAATGGAACATCCTCGACGCTGCCCTAGCAGTCTTTACAGAAAAAGGATTCAGTGCAGCGACGACGAGTGAGATCGCCCGTCAAGCCGGCGTCTCCGAGGGGACGATTTTCCGCCACTTTAAGACGAAAAAGGACATCCTGCTGGCTATGCTGGTACCGCTGATCCGAAACACGATGGGACCCAAGAGTGTGAACTCCTTGACTCAGATGATCGTAAAAAACGAAAACCTTCCCTTGCGGGAAGTGTTGCTCATGATCGCTCTCGAACGACAGGAGTTTCTCACGGATAACCAAGCCCTGCTTCGTTTGATCTTGACGGAAGCCCAATACCATCCGGAACTGCGGGAAGTGATCATCGGTGAAGTGGCCTATAAAAGCCAGGAACAACTCATCCGACTGATAGAACAGCGGCAGCAAAAAGGGGAGATCCGCCAAGACCTCCCGGCGTGGGTTTTAGTTCGCTCTTTTTTCGGCATGGTGGTGGTCTACATGCTTTCCCGGGTGATGCTGACGAAACGAGAAGCGGGAAAAGACAACCGAGAAGAGATCCTGAAGATCATCGATCTCTTTTTGAACGGAGCGGCGATGGAGAAATAGCAGACAGAAACGGAAAATTGCGAGGAAAAAAGCCAATAAAAGGTCAGGGAAATACCGTTCAGGTTCGAGGAGAACAAGGGGGAGGGGGATCTACCGATGAAGCCTGGCAAGGGTCTTGTCATAGGCGGCGTGGTCCTTATTGTTGCTGCATCGCTGTTGGGAACCGGCCTGTACGCCTCTAAGCACGGCGGCACGTCGATCATGGCCGGAATCTTTAAACCAACCAAGACACTTTATTCCGGGACGATTGAGGGCACCATGATCCCGGTTCAGCCGGAGATAGCTGGACGCATTGTCGAGCTTCCTGTTCAGGAAGGACAAGAGGTAAACGCAGGCGATGTGATCGCTATCATGGAACCGCAGACGGCGCAACTGAACCTCTCCGTCGCGGAAAATGAGCTCAAACAGGCAGAGTCGAAGCTCTTAGACCTGCTCAACGGCAGTCGTGCTGAGGAAATTCGGCGCTACCGGGCCAATGTGGATCAGTATCAAGCGACAACCGATCAGATGGCCGCTTCGTCGGCGCAGGTGAAGGCGCTCGTAGCCCGAGATGAGGAGAACTTGCGTCATGAGGAAAAGATACTCAAAGACAGCCAAACCCTCCACGATGCGGGTGCCTTGAGCAGCCGTGAACTGGAAAATGAGCAGAATAAGGTAGAGACCTTGCGAGCCCAACTGGAGAGCAGCCAGGCTCAATGGGAAGGCAGCAAAGCCCAGTACGAGTCGGTTCGTGCCCAGTTAGCTGCCGCCCAAGCGAATCTGGATCAAGCCGTAGCCGGATATACGGAACCGACTATTCAAGCTCAGAAGGCGGTCGTAGACAGTCTCCGGGAAAAAGTACGCTTGGCCCAAGTCAATCTGGACAAAACCGTCATCAAAAGCCCGGTGAAAGGTCGAGTGCTTTATAAACATGTGGAACTCGGTCAAGTCGTCAACACGGCATCGCGCCTCGTCACGCTCCTCGATGAACAGGCGCTTTGGGTGAAAGTCTATATCCCCGAGGCGGAACTGCGCAACATGGCCCTTGGGAAATCGGCTCTGGTCAGTGTCGATGCCTATCCGGAACAGGTCTTTAACGGACAAGTCACTCAAGTCAATGACAAGGCCGAGTTTACTCCGAAAAACGTGCAGACCAAGGAAGAGCGCACGGCCCTTGTCTTCGGCGTCAAGACACAACTGAAAGATGGGCTGGATGTGTTAAAGCCGGGGATGCCGGCAGACGTAGCTTTTGAAAGCACGAACTGAACCGACTATCCGACTAGATACGATTCAGCGGCTTTGCAGAACTGTACGACTGCAGAACTGCAGGACTCTGGAACTTACACGTAAGCAATACTACCCTCGCCGAAAGGAGGCAAGGGAATGGAAAAAACCGAACTGGCCATCGATTGCCGAGGCTTGGTCAAACGGTTTGGAAACTATACGGCTGTGGAAGGTGTGACCTTTCAACTGCCTACCGGAGCGATCATGGGTTTTGTCGGGCCGAACGGTGCCGGAAAAACGACGACGATCCGCTTGCTCTGTGGCGTGTTGATGCCGACAGAGGGCCATGCCACTGTTCTCGGCTTTGATGTGAAAACACAGCCCGAGGAGATCAAGCAACATATCGGCTATATGTCCCAGAAATTCAGCCTCTACGAGGATCTGACCGTTCGCGAGAACATCGACTTTTATGCAGGCATCTATAACCTCACGGGCACCTTTGCTGCTGAGCGCAAGCAGCAAGTCATCGAACGGATCGGTCTGAACGAACGATTGCCCCAACTCGTCCAATCCTTGTCAGGCGGTTGGAAACAGCGAGTCGCCCTGGCCTGTGCCTTGCTCCACGAACCGAAGCTGCTCGTCCTCGACGAACCGACGGCCGGTGTCGACCCAGTGTCCCGGCGGGTCTTTTGGCAGATCATCCATAAGTTAGCCCAAGAAGGCATGACGATCCTCGTCAGCACCCACTACATGGATGAAGCGGACACCTGTGATTACCTGGGATTCGTTTTCTATGGCCGGCTGATCGCCTTTGGTACACCAGCGGAGATGAAGGCAAAGGAAAACAAAGCGAATCTGGATGATCTCTTTATCTATTATGTCGAACGGGAAGCCGTCGACGATCCGCGCAACAAGGGAAACCGGTAAGGGGGAGAAGGGTGAAGAGGTTTAACTGGTCCCGTTTTTTGGCCATCTTGGTCAAGGAGTTTCGCCAAATCGCCCGGGATAAACCGAGCGTCATCATGGCCGTCGGGATGCCTGTGATCATGCTTTTGCTCTTCGGATACGCCGTCAATACCGATGTAGACCACATGCCGACGGTCGTCTGGGACCAGTCCATGAGCCAGGACAGCCGTGAAGTGATCAGTTCCCTGCGAAACTCCACCTATCTCGACCCCGATTTTTACGTCCGGGGATATGATGAGATCAGACGCTATCTAGACGGATCATCGGCCCGAGTCGCCGTCATCATCCCTCCCGACTATGGCAAACAGGTGCAAGGCAGCGGCAACACGACCGTGCAGGTTCTCGTCGATGGTTCCGATCCGACGGCCGCCCGGGCTGCCATGTCAGCGGTACAGACCGTTGGCTTCAATACCGGCTGGGAGGTGCAAGCGGACCGGCTCGCCCAGCAGGGGGGAGCGACGCCGGTTCTGCCGGTACAGGTGGAGACTCGAGTTTGGTATAACCCCGATATGAAATCGCTCGTCTTTAACATCCCTGCACTGATCGGATTGATCATCCAAAACGTCATTGCCATGCTCACCGCTTTTTCGCTGGTTCGGGAGAAGGAGCGGGGCACCTTGGAGCAATTGGTCGTGACGCCGGTACGGCCCACTGAGCTGATGCTTGGTAAACTCGTACCCTTTGTGATCATCGCCTTCGTTTCGCTGATGCTCATCCTGAGCGTCGGCATCCTTTGGTTCGGCGTTCCGCCGAAAGGAAGCCTCCTGCTGCTCATCTTATTATCGATGCTGTTTGTGACGACCGTTCTCGCCATCGGCTTGCTCATTTCTACGATCTCTCGAACCCAGTTGCAAGCTATGCAAATGACCATCTTGTTGATTCTTCCGTCTATTCTGCTTTCTGGCTTTATCTTTCCCCGCGAAACGATGCCTCTCTTTCTGAAGGGATTGGGTGGTATCGTTCCCTTGACCTATTTCTTAGTCATCGTCCGGGGGATATTTTTAAAAGGGATCGGACTGGAGTACCTCTGGAAAGAAACACTCGTCCTAGCGACCTTTTCATTGGTCCTCTTTTTCCTTGCGGCCAAGCGGTTCCGTAAGAACCTCGACTAAGAGTGAATTCGCAAATAATTGTTTGAATGCTTATCCTTTACCGAACTCCTTACTTAAATTGAATGGATGAATTGGAACCAAGTTTGTGAACGAGTTACGAAAAAGTGAACGGCAGAGAAGTTTAGCCCGTTAAAAATTTAACTACGCAGTACCGTAAGACCGCTTCCGAAGGGAGCGGCTTTTTTCGTAATATCCTGCAAATTCCAAAGAACCTTACCATTTGGGGTATTTACTGGCAACAAAAATTTCAGTATAATCCAAATAGTCTATACATTCGTTCAATCCTCCTTATAGGAGCAAGAAAAACTACAGGGGGTAGCTTAACAGAATGAGCCTGCAAGACATCTATCGTTCGAAACTCGTTTCGCCACAACAAGCGGCACAGTTAGTCAAATCGGGGGACTGGATTGAATACGGCTTTTGTGCAACGGCCCCGCGAGCCTTTGACACCGCCATGGCGGAACGAAAAGAGGAATTGTTCGATGTAAATATTCGAGTCGGCGTTTCCGTACACCCCTCGAAGGCCTTCGAATCGGATCCGACTGGGGAGCACTTCACCTGGAACTCTTGGCACTTCACAGGCCTTGATCGCAAGTATGCTGGCATGGGTGCCGCCTTCTATAACCCGATCAAATTCTCCGAATTACCCCGCTATGTACTGGAAAATCAACGGACCGACATCTTCGTAGCCCAGGTGGCTCCGATGGACAAGTTCGGCTTCTTCAACTTTGGTGTCAGCAACAGCCATCATTACGGCGCTGTCGCACGGGCCAAAAAGATCGTCGTGGAAGTCAACGAAAAGATGCCTCGCGTCCACGGCGGCTATGCCCACGGCATCCACATCGACCAGGTCGATTGCATCATCGAAGGAGATAACCTGCCTCTGCCGGAGCTACCTTCAGCACCGCCCAGTGAGGTCGACCGCGCCATTGCCCAATTGATCATGAAGGAAATGCATGACGGCGACTGTGTCCAACTCGGTATCGGCGGCATGCCGAACGCCCTCGGTGCTATGATCGCCGAGTCTGACCTCAAAGATCTCGGCGGTCATACGGAAATGCTCGCTGATAGCTTCGTCGATATGTTCATGGCCGGACGGATGAACGGACGCCGCAAAAACATCGACAACGGCCGGATGGCCTATACCTTCGCCTTAGGCAGCAAAAAACTATACGATTTTCTCGACGACAACCCCTTCTGCGCCAGCTATCCCGTCGATTACACGAACTCCGCCGAAGTGGCCGCCAAGATTGACAACCTCGTCACCATCAACAACGCCGTCGAGATTGATCTCTTCGGGCAGGTCTGTGCGGAATCGGCCGGTGTCCGCCACATCAGCGGTCAAGGGGGTCAGTTGGACTTCGTCATCGCCGGCTATCTCTCCAAAGGGGGCCGCAGCTTCATCTGCCTGTCATCGACATACAAGGATAAGCAGGGTAACCCCAAATCGCGCATTCTGCCGACGATTACCCCAGGGGGGATCATCACCGACACCCGTTCCAACACCATGTACGTCGTGACCGAGTACGGCATGTTCAACTGCAAAGGCCAATCGGCCTGGCAGCGGGCGGAAGGCTTGATCGGCATCGCCCATCCCGATTTCCGGGAAGAGCTGATCAAAAATGCCGAAAAGATGGGCATCTGGCGCCGCAGTCACAAACGGTAGACAAAGGGAGCCAGTACATATTAGGGAATTCAATTCACAAGCCCCCGAAGCAATTCGAAGATTCGAAAGGCCGGGGGCTTATTTTTTACCTATACTTCATGAAATCTTTTTGAGAAATGAGACTTTTGGCGGAAGGTAACGAATTCGTCGATGTCGAATAGCTTTTAGCGGGTTACAAATGAGCTTCCTTGTGAAGGAAAAATATAGAATTCTGAATTGTGAAAAATGAGGTGCAAAGCATGGATACAGCCGTTATTCTCGGGCTAGTTCTCGCTGTAGTCGCGATTATCGGCGGGATGATCGCGAAAGGTGCCAGTTTAAGCGTCTTGATTAACCCGGCGGCCATCTTGATTATCTTCGTAGGAACGATGGCTTCTCTGTTAAACTCATTTCCGATGAAAGAAATTAAAAAACTACCGACCCTCTTTGGAATTATCTTTAAGGAACAAAAATTGACTGATCCGAAAGTCATTATTAATCAGATGACGGAAATGGCTCAGCAGGCACGGCGGGAAGGTCTGCTCTCGCTGGAAGCGGCCATTGAAAAACTCGACGAACCTTTCCTTAAAAACGGAATTCGCTTGATCGTAGACGGTCAGGGAGAAGAGTTTGTTCGGGAACTGCTTGAGGCGGAGATTGCTGCCATGGAAGAACGGCATCGGGTGGGTGCTTTAATCTTTACCTCTGCCGGTTCATATGCGCCTACACTAGGGGTTTTGGGTGCGGTTATCGGTCTAATCGGCGCATTGGGGAACCTAAATGACGTAGAAAAGCTCGGCCACATGATCGCGGCTGCCTTTGTGGCCACCTTATTTGGTATCTTCTCTGGTTATGTACTTTGGCACCCCTTTGCCACGAAACTAAAGCGGAAGTCCCAAGAAGAAGTGAAGTTAAAAACCATGATGCTCGAAGGGATTTTATCCATTCAAGTTGGTAGCAGCCCGATTCAAATCCGTGAAAAGATGATGATTCATCTAACTCAGACAGAACGTCAAGAACTAGACAAGGAAGGCGCTCGCGGATGAGCAAGAAAAAACAGCACCATGAGGAACATGTGGATGAGTCCTGGTTGATTCCTTATGCTGACATTTTAACGTTGCTTTTGGCGTTGTTTATCGTTATGTTTGCCGTCAGTCAGGTAGATACGAAACGATTCGAAGCCTTAAAAAAAGCGATGGAAACGGTCTTCAAAGGCGGCTCGGGCCTCATGATGAATTCCAGTCCCATGCCCACGGAGGGAGCGAGTGACCAACCGCCGGAAATGGCCGTTATGGAATCGCTCCGAGAAGCGCGGAACTTTCAAGAAATGAAAGCCCAGATGGACAAATACATCCAAGATAAGGGTCTGCAAAACCAGATCGAGACCGGTTTGGCTCAAGAAGGATTGCAGATCTCTTTTCGGGACGCAGCTCTCTTTGATTCCGGTAAGGCTAACTTGCGGCCGGAAGCACTTCCGACGCTGGATGTATTAGCGGAACTTCTGAGCGGGTTGAAAGGCAATGATGTGCGCATCGCCGGTCATACGGACAATCTGCCCATCAATACGGCGGAGTTTCCTTCCAACTGGGATCTGAGTGCCAAACGAGCCTTAAATGTGATGAAGCGCGTTCTAAACCAGGGTAAATTGGATCCGGCTAAGTTCACTGCCGTCGGTTACGGTGAGTACCATCCAAAAGACACGAACGATACCCCCGAGGGGCGGGCGAATAACCGGCGGGTCGAAGTGTTGATTATCCGCAAATACCCCGACAAAACCGCCTCTGGGGGAGCATCAGCTTCCACAGCCACGGTTCCTGCGGTAGTGACACCCAGCAAGGGGGAGAATAAAATTCCTTCTTTTGAAGGATTACCTGGAACGGGAGAGCCGAAACAGCTGCCCTCTGATCCGATTCCGGAAGGACTGAAATTTGTCAACTGACTTCAAAAAAACAGGCCGGGAAGCACTACGCTTTCCGGCCTGTCCGTTTTACCAAAGCTATGATTCGAATGATGATAATTGAATAATGAGAATTTAATCGACGCAGAGATCCAGGCATAAAAATAATTCGTCTCCAGCGGGATATATGTAGGTGCGCATCTTGCAACCGCTATGGGCGTCGGTGTAGGTACTGGACAGTTTGCCTGTTTCCTTATAGGTGGCTTTCACGATGTTGTTGAGAAAGTAAGGCCGCCAGGCCCAGTTCCGACCGCGAAACTCCTCTTCGGTGATCCACTCGCCCCGACGGCGAGTGAAGTTCGATGAGCATTGATAACCTCGCTCGTCGCAAAGATAGACGCGAGAGACAAGTCCGGGGAGTAAGTCGAGAAAACGGCTGATAAACTCGTCGGCCTTTCGCCAGCGTGGAGCCGTGCCTTCGGGCCAACGGGGTAAACACTCCAGCAAGGAGCTGCGCAGCGCATCGGAAGCGCGCTGGTCCGAATGGGTCTCCCATAGAGCGTGATCGACAAACTGCCGGATCTGGTAGCTCAGGCAGTGATGAAACACGTAAGGACTTAGAAACTCATCGTGCGGCTTCGCAAAGAAGTACCCCTGCAGGTAGCGGGCCCCTAAAGAGAGGGCGATTTGCACCTCTTCTTCCGTCTCGATGCCTTCAAAGAGCAAAAAAGCACCGATTTTCTCGGCTGTATTGGCGAACGAAGCCAGGACTTCCTTAAAGAACTCTTCGCGAGTGCATTTCTTGACCAGTTCCAGGTCGAGTTTGAGGATGTTCGGTTTAATATAGGCGATACGGTCAAAATTGATGAAACCACTGCCCACATCGTCGATCGCGATTTGACAGCCCGCTTCCCGGTAGGTCTGAGTGACCCGGGCCAGATCTTCGATATCATCGTTAAAACTATCTTCGGTGATTTCTACAGTGACTCTCGACGGATCGACGTTATGCTCCCGCAAAAACTTCAAGGTCGGAAGCTGCTCCGGGCGGTCGCGAAACGAATAGATCCAGCTTGGTTTCAGATTGAGAAAGAGGCGCGTATCTTTTGGCGCTTTCGCCAGGGCGGCAATTGCCTTCTGGCGAATGACGCGATCGATGCGAATATGGTCTTCCGTGCTTACAGACGGATCGTGGAAAAAAGGGCCCAGACTGCGAGTCCCTTCAGGCGTCAGCCAACGCCCCAGCACTTCATAGGCGAAGATCCGCTGAGTATCCATCGTAAGGATCGGTTGAAAATGAGGTATTACATCGCCGGGATTGGGGATAGGAGTCGACGTAGGCACGGTAGGAAAGCCCCCTCATGATGATGACGAGCAAGTCTGTCAGGGAACAGCAGGACATGAAGACCACGATCCGTCTGATTACACTTCGTCAAAAGATTGGATGATCCGTTTGCCATGAAAACGGCCTTTTTCGATATTCGCTTGGGTCACACGCCAGCCCTCTGAAATGGCGCCAGCCACATAGAGACCGGGAACGTTTGTCTCCATCGTCAGCGGGTTATGAGTAGGGAAGCCGTATTCATCGAGAGCGACACCGGTATCGACGAGCAATTTCGTGTTCGGCCGGTAGCCCGTCATCAAAAAGACGAAGTCCGCTTCTACCTCATATCGGTCGCCGTCTCGCCGTATCGTTACTGAGCGAGGTTGGATAGATTCCAAATGACTGTTGAAGAAAGTGGGGATGTCTTCTTTGAGAATGCGGGAGAGGATATCGGCGCCGATCCAGGGCTTCACGTTTCCATCGAGTTGATCGCACCGATGGACTAAGGTGACATCGGCACCATGGCGATAGAGGTCTAAGGCGGTCTCCGCAGCAGAATTGCCCCCGCCGACGACTACCGCTTTGCGGCCTGAATAGGGAAAGGCCTCTTTGAAGTAATGGCTCACATGGGGTAGATCTTCCCCGGGTATGTCAAGCAGGTTAGGGGTGTTGTAGCAACCGGTCGCTACGATGACTCGTTTCGAAAAATATATCCGGACTTCACCGGTAAAGACATTTTTCGCGTGTACCATAAAGCCCGTGTCTGTACGCTGAATGTCGGTAACCTGCCGATAAGTTTTAATGGGAATAGCAAAGTGCTGGGCGGCTCTCAAATAATACCGAACGGCTTCTTGACGGGTCGGTCGACAACCTTGGACGACGAAGGGTAAACCGCCAACCTCCAGCATATCGGTGGTGCTGCTTAAGATCATATATGTGGGGTAACCTACGACAGATTCGACAATGGAGCCTTTTTCCAAAACGACGAAGTCCAAACCATGGATCTTCGCTTCGATGGCACAAGCGAGGCCGCAGGGACCGCTGCCTACTATGATCATGTCATGCACCGAGCTCACCTCCGAACCATTCTTTTTCATTATCATTATAGCGGGAGTGAGAGTGAAAAAATAGCACTTTCTCTAAGATATAGAAAGAAAAAGAGGCCACACATGGGGGCCTCTTTTTCGATCTTAAGTTAATCCATAGGTTCAAACTGATCTTTACCGACACCGCAGACGGGGCAGACCCAATCATCAGGGATCGATTCAAAGGGGGTGCCAGGCTCTATGCCCGAATCAGGATCGCCCTTTTCCGGGTCATAGACATAGCCGCAGGGAACACAGACATACTTTTTCAAAACGATCAGAATCTCCTTTCTCGAAACTGTGCTCAGTCCTATTGATTTACCGCAGGGGGTGCAAATATCCATAGAAAAAATAAAAGAAGAAGGCTTGCGCCTTCTCCTTTGAAGCAACTACCCCTACAGTGTAACCGTTCCTAAGAGCATCAAGACTACCTCTTACCTTAACAACGCGACACCACTAAGTGATAGACGAAAATACTAACCTTGTCAAAGCCAATCTACGATGGAACCGAACCAGATATAACCAAACTGCCTAAGAACTGACCTAGGAAAGAACCGACCGAATTACCGATGCGGAATCGACCCAGTTACCCGAGACCTAGGAAAGAACCTAACCAGGGATAGAATCTCACCAAACAACCTGGACCTGAATCGTTCAAGGAACCAACTGAGCTAACCGACCAAGGATAGAACAGGGGCCAAGACGAATACCTACCCAGGGGGAAGACTGGATACCGGACAACAAGGGTACGAACGAGTAGGAACACCGGAACCCAACGAAGGAAAACCCTGAACTAAAGGGGAACCCAACCTAACGGGAACCGAACCGAGAGAAAAACCGAGAACTGAGTCGGAAAGAAACCGTACCCGAGAAAGAACTTGAACCTTGACCAGATAGGGACTGAACCTAAACCTAGGGGTATAACCTGGATCCTAACCCGATGGACCGAACCAAAGTTGGAACCTAAAACCGAACCGGGTATGAACCAAACTACCGAAGAACCTGAAGGACTGATCCTGATAGGCACCGGCTTGAGGAAAGAGAACCCCTAACCTAGAGAATCAACCAGAGACTGAAACCCCTTGAGCGACCTAGACCCTAACTGTGTCCGATGGGATTTACGGGGATACCACCGTTCAGGACCGATTCGGTTAACCTGAGGACCCACCGTGAGACTGGTAAACACCTGCCATGGACTGGAAAACCTGTTTCCGAAACCCTAGCGATTTGGTGAACCGGAGTCAATTTACTGTAGGGGTGTTGCTCACCTTTATACTAGCACAAGATTGTGAATTTTTCAACTGGAAACCGTGAAAAGCTTTACAAAGTTTTTACTGCCAGAGGTTATTGACACCGGGAGCAGCCATGACTATACTATTTTTTAATAACATACTACGCAAAGACGATGATGGGGTACTATGGCACTGAACGTCCCTTAGTTTCCAGAGAGCCGGGGCAGCTGAAAACCGGTACTAAAACGACAGTGTTGTCTCTCCCCGAAGTCGCTATCCGAACTGTCGGGCCTGGGGGCGCGGCGTAGTAGGTGGTGCCGGATGGAGCGCCTCAGGGCGTAAGCGTCCGTTATCAAGCTTCCGGCGATAGCATCGCTGGACAAGAGGTCGGCCATCTACTTTGATGGTACGACAATCAGGGTGGTACCGCGGGAAATACCTCTCGTCCCTGACAGGATTTTGGACCTGTCTGGGCGGGAGGTTTTTTTATATCCTTACCTCAATCATCAGAACAACGCACAGAACAAACAAAACCTAGGGGGGAGCCAATTGGATAGCAAAAACACCCGCAGCCATTCCGTGAAATGCGGTGTGGAAAAAGCGCCGCACCGTTCTCTATTTCGCGCCTCGGGCCTGACGGAAGAGGAGATGAATCGCCCGCTCATCGGGATCGTGAACGCCAAAAATGACGTCGTCCCGGGTCATATCCACTTGGATACCATCGCCGAAGCGGTCAAAGCGGGTGTGCGCTTAGCTGGCGGAACGCCTCTGGCCTTTCCGGCCATCGCCGTATGCGACGGCATCGCCATGAACCACATCGGCATGAAATACTCCCTGGCATCCCGGGAGATCATCGCCGACTCGGTGGAGATCATGGCCACGGCGCACGGTTTTGACGCGCTCGTCTTCATCCCTAACTGCGACAAAGTAGTACCGGGCATGCTCATGGCAGCGGCCCGATTGAACATTCCTTCCATCTTCATCAGCGGCGGCCCCATGCTGGCCGGCCGTTTCCAAGGGAAAAAGGTCAACCTGAACAGTGTCTTCGAGGGCGTCGGCCAGTACAACATCGGCAAGATGACCTCGGAAGAACTGGACGAACTGGAAGAAAACGCTTGCCCCACCTGCGGATCTTGCTCGGGCATGTTTACGGCGAACTCGATGAACTGCCTGACAGAAGTGCTCGGCATGGCTTTGCCGGGCAACGGAACGATTCCTGCTGTCTATTCCTCCCGGATCCGCTTGGCCAAACAGACAGGCATGAAGATCATGGAGATTTTGGAAAAAGACATCTGTCCCCTCGATCTCATGACCGAACAGACTTTTCGCAACGCCATCACCGTCGACATGGCCCTCGGCTGTTCCACCAACACCTTGCTGCACCTGCCGGCCATCGCCTACGAAGCCGGTGTGGAACTGAACCTGGACATCGTCAACGAAATCAGCAAAGGTACACCTCACCTGTGCAAGCTGGCTCCGGCTGGCGAGCACCATATTGAAGATCTCGATGAAGCCGGCGGTATCCCCGCCGTGATGAACATCCTGCTCCAGCAAGGCCTTATCGATGGTAACCTGCCCACAGTCACCGGAAAAACGGTGGCTGAAAACGTCTCCAATCGTGCCAACCTGCGGCCCGATGTCATTCGGCCCGTCGATAATGCCTACAGCCAGACCGGCGGCTTAGCTGTCCTGCGGGGGAACCTCGCTCCTGATGGTGCCGTCGTCAAAAAAGCGGCTGTCGCTCCGGAGATGTACGTCCACCAAGGCCCGGCTCGCGTGTTCAATTCCGAGGAAGAGGCTTATGCAGCCATCACCGGCGGCAAGATCCAAAAAGGTGACGTCGTCATCATCCGCTACGAAGGTCCTCGCGGCGGCCCAGGTATGCGGGAAATGCTTTCCCCCACGTCGACCATCTGCGGGATGGGCCTCGACAAAGACGTGGCTCTCATCACGGACGGTCGTTTCTCCGGTGCCACCCGGGGCGCATCGATCGGACACGTTTCGCCCGAAGCGGCTGATGGTGGTCCCATCGCCTTTGTGGAAGAAGGCGATATCATCTCCATCAACATCCCAGAAGGCAAGCTGAACGTAGAAGTAGATGAAGCGACACTGGCCGAACGCCGGAAAAACTGGCAGCCGCCAGAGCCGCGCCTGACCAAAGGATACATGAAGCGCTACGCCCAGAACGTCCTTTCCGCCTCCACCGGCGCGCGGATGCGCTAAATCTAAAGATCAAGCATTTGGTCGAGCCGGGGTGCCTACGCTGGGTAAACAGGCCGGGCATAGGCACCCAAACTCGCCAAAGAAAAACTCGTCGAAGGAAAAACTTACCGAAGACGTAACTTATCGAAGACAAAACTCATTAAAGATAAAAGTTCCAACGAAAAGTTCCAACGACGAGGATAAAAGCAGAAAAGAAGAGACAAAGTTACAGAGTACCCATCGAACCATGATTACCTTATATAGCAAGAACATAACAAGGAGGCGGAATCGATGCGGCACACCCTGTCCGTCATAGTGGAAAACAAACCGGGGATTTTGACGCGCGTGGCCGGCTTATTTG
Organism: Heliobacterium mobile; assembly: GCF_009720735.1. GTDB lineage: Bacteria > Bacillota > Desulfitobacteriia > Heliobacteriales > Heliobacteriaceae > Heliobacterium > Heliobacterium mobile. Next base: position 178,222 of record NZ_WNKU01000003.1, on the reverse strand, counting down.
CCCGCCGGGGGTACAACATCGAGAGCCTCGTCGTGGGGGAGACGGAAAACCCGCAAGTATCCCGGATGACCATCGTCGTCGACGGTGACGAGAAGATCATCGAGCAGGTGACCAAACAACTCCACAAATTGATTGAAGTCATCAAGATCTCCGACATCACCCAAGAAGAATCGGTCCACCGGGAACTGATCCTGGTCCGCGTCGCTGCCGACGCTTCGACCCGTGGTGAGATCATGCAGATCTGCGAGATCTTCCGGGCCAGTATCGTCGATCTCAGCCGCAACTCCGTCATGATCCAAGCGACGGGAGACCAGAAAAAAATCGAAGCCATGCTGACCACCCTGCGCCCCTTCGGTATCCGCGAATTCGCCCGCACCGGGCGGATCTCCATGGTCCGGGGAAGCAAGTAAGCAGCTAGCAAATATATGTTTAAACGTTTGAATGGAGGAACCCCAACAATGAAAATGTATTATGATGCCGACGCCGATCTCTCGTTATTAGATGGAAAAACAATTGCTGTCATCGGTTACGGCAGCCAAGGCCATGCCCAAGCCCAAAACCTGAAAGATTCCGGAGTCAACGTCATCATCGGCCTTCGCCCCGGCTCTGCCCGTTGGGACGAAGCGAAAGCATACGGTTTTGAAGTCTATCCTGTCTCCGAAGCTGCTGCCAAAGCGGACATCATCCAGATCCTCATCCCTGACGAACGGCAAGGCGAAGTCTACCGCAAAGAAATCGCCCCGCACCTGACCGAAGGCAAAGCCCTCTGCTTCTCCCACGGCTTCAACATCCACTTCGGCCAAATCCAGCCGCCGAAAAACGTAGACGTCTTCATGGTCGCCCCGAAAAGCCCCGGCCATATGGTCCGCCGCATGTACACCATGGGCGCTGGCGTTCCCACACTGATCGCTGTCCACCAAGATGCGACCGGCCGCGCCAAAGACTACGCTCTCGCTTATGCCAAAGGCACCGGCGGCACCCGCGCTGGCGTCATCGAAACGAACTTCCGTGAAGAGACTGAAACAGACCTCTTTGGCGAACAGGCTGTTCTCTGCGGCGGTGCTTCCGCCCTCGTCAAAGCCGGTTTTGAAACCCTCGTCGAAGCCGGTTATGCTCCCGAAATGGCGTACTTCGAGTGCCTCCATGAACTGAAACTGATCGTCGACCTCATGTACGAAGGCGGCATCGCCCGGATGCGCTACTCCATCTCCGACACGGCGCAGTGGGGCGACATGATCATCGGACCTCGCATCGTCACCGACGAAACCAAAAAAGAAATGAAAAAAGTCCTCACCGAAATCCAAAACGGCACCTTCGCCAAAGAATGGCTCTTGGAAAACCAAGTCAACCGGCCGAAGTTCAACGCCCTGGCTCAAGCCGACGAAACCCATGAGATCGAAATCGTCGGTAAAAAGCTCCGGGCCATGATGCCCTGGTTGAAAGATAAGAAATAATCTGGCCTGAACTACGGCAAGAAGGCCCCGAAAAGGGGCTTTTCTTGTCCGGCGATACAGAAGGGAGTGGAACGATTTGAACGGAGCCCAGGCGCTGCTGAAATGTTTAGAGGCCAATGGGGTCGAGATGATTTTCGGCTACCCCGGCGGTTCAGTGCTGCCGATATATGATGCCCTACTGGACTCGCCGATCCGGCACATCCTTGTACGCTGTGAACAAGGGGCGGCCCACGCGGCCAACGGCTACGCCCGGGCTGCGGGCAAACCGGGCGTTTGCCTGGCTACCTCAGGACCGGGAGCGACCAACCTCGTGACCGGAATCGCGAACGCGTACATGGATTCCATTCCGATGATCGCCATCACCGGGCAGGTTCCTACTTCCATGGTCGGCACCGATGCGTTCCAGGAAGTCGATATCACTGGCATCACCTTACCGATTACCAAGCACAATTATCTGGTCAAGGATCCCGCCGAAATTCCCCGGGTAGTGCAGGAAGCTTTTCACATCGCCTCGACAGGTCGGCCTGGTCCCGTCCTGATCGATATCCCCAAAGATGTGCTCCAGGCGCAATGCCTCTGCCCCGATGCCGATGAAAAACCTGTCGTCGACATCAAGGGATACCGGCCGAACGTCAAAGGCCATCCGTCCCAGATTAAAAACGCCGTCAAGCTGATCGAGGCGGCCAAACGGCCCGTTCTGATGATCGGCGGCGGCATCATCCATGCCCAGGCGTCGGCAGAGCTTTTCGAACTGGCCACGCGGGCGAACATCCCTGTGGCGACGACCCTCATGGGGATCGGCGCCTTTGCGGAGACGCACCGCCTGTCCTTAGGGCTCATGGGCATGCATGGCACCCCGTACGCCAATCTGGCTATCTCCAAGGCAGACCTGCTCATCGGCATCGGCGTCCGTTTTGGCGACCGAGCCACGGGAGACGTTGCCAAGTTTGCCCGAGATGCCAAGATCGTTCATGTCGATATCGACCCCGCTGAAATCGGGAAAAACGCCGATATCGATGTGCCTATCGTCGGCGACGCCCGCATCGTCCTGAAGGAGTTTCTGAAGCTGACCCCGCCGATGGAGCAAACCGAATGGATGGACCAGATCGCCGCTTGGAAGCAGAACCGTCCCCTCAAATACAGGGCGGATCAACTGACGGCCCAACAGGTGATCGAAACCGTCGGCAATCTCACCCGCGATAAAGCCTGGGTGGCGACCGATGTGGGCCAACACCAGATCTGGACGGCGCTCTTCTACAAGTTTAACCGTCCGGGAAGCTTCATCACCTCGGCCGGTTTAGGCACCATGGGGTACGGACTCCCGGCCGCCAACGGTGTACAGATGGCCCGGCCTGATGACATGGTCATCCTCTTTACCGGTGACGGTTCCTTCCAGATGCAGATGCAGGAGCTGGGGACGGCCCGGCAGGAAAACCTCCCCTTGAAGATCATCCTCTTTAATAACCACGCCTTAGGCATGGTCCGGCAACTGCAACACTTCTACTGTGGCAAGCGTTACTCCGGCGTCAAGATGACCTTCAACCCGCAGTTTTCATCGCTCGCCGAGGCCTACGGCGTTCAATACTACCATATCTCCCGCCAAGATGCCGTCGAATCGACCTTGAAGGAAGCCTTCGACCATTCGGGCATGGTGATGGTGGAGGTGGCCGTTGACGAGCAGGAAATGGTCTACCCCACTGTTTTAGGGGGAAAAGGCCTCGACGAATTGATCGTCTGTGACTGACGGACTCATCGGAGACGTAGGATAGACGGTCGCGAACGAGGAAGCTTCCGTTCCAGTGAAAATCCTTTGAAAATTGCTTAATTCGAAATCTTGCAAAAGCATACTCTGCCGCAAAAACTACTGTTTTCAAAGCGTTGCTTTCACCCAACGCCTATGGAACGAAAAAAATCTACCGGATTGAACGAAAGAAGGGGGATTCGAGATGTCCAAGCGAGTCGTTATTTTTGACACCACGCTTCGCGATGGCGAGCAATCACCGGGGGTGAGTCTGAACCTTCAGGAAAAGCTAGAGATCGCCCATCAGCTGGCCCGACTCGGCGTGGACGTCATCGAAGCCGGTTTCCCGATTGCCTCACCGGGCGATTTCGAAGCTGTCAGCGCCGTCGCTGCCCAAGTCAAAGGACCGGTTATCGCCGGGCTCGCCCGGGCGAACCGAAAAGATATTGAACGGGCCGCCGAAGCCTTACGGGCGGCGGAACAAGCCCGGATTCACACCTTTATCGCCACGTCGCCTATCCACATGCGCCACAAACTGCGCATGGAACCGGACCAAGTGCTGGAAGCGGCTGTCGAGGCTGTCAAATTGGCCAAGACTTTTACCGCCGACGTCGAATTCTCGGCGGAAGACGCTTTCCGCAGCGATGTAGAATTCCTCTGCCGTATTTTCAAAGCGGTCATCGATGCCGGTGCGACCACCATCAACATCCCCGACACGGTAGGCTACGCGACACCGCAAGAATACGGCGCCTTTATCCAATCGGTCATCAACGGCACGCCCAACATGGAGCGGGCTACCGTTTCGGTCCACTGTCACAATGACCTGGGCCTCGCCGTGGCCAACTCCCTGTCGGCCCTGGAAAACGGCGCCCGCCAGATCGAATGCACCATCAACGGTATCGGCGAGCGGGCCGGCAACTGTTCTTTGGAAGAAATCGTGATGGCCCTCTATACACGCAAGTCCGTCTACGATCTGGACACGTCGATCAACCCCACCGAGATCTATCGCACCTCCCGTCTGGTCTCGAACTTGACGGGGATGCTGGTCCAGCCGAACAAAGCCATCGTCGGTAAAAACGCCTTTGCTCATGAATCCGGCATCCACCAGGATGGCGTCTTAAAAGAGCGGACCACCTACGAGATCATGAATCCCCAAATGCTCGGCATCTTTACGAACAACATCGTCTTGGGGAAACACTCGGGTCGCCACGCCTTCCGGGAACGCCTCAAGGAACTGGGCTTTGAGCTGGACGACGAAAATTTAGCGAAAGCCTTTGCCCGCTTTAAGAACCTGGCTGACCGCAAAAGCGAGATCACCGATGAAGATCTGGTCGTACTGGTGGAAGATGAACTGCGGGCTGTACCCGAGGCGTATCGCTTGGATTACCTGCACATCACCAGCGGCACCGTCCTCGTACCGACAGCGACAGTCCGTCTGAAACGCGAAGAAGAGACTTTCGAAGAAGCTTCCTGCGGCGACGGTCCCGTCGATGCCGCCTACAAAGCGATCGACAAGATCACCGGCGTCGGTGCCCGTCTGAAAGCTTATGTCATCAGCGCCACCACCTCAGGCGAAGATTCTCAGGGCGAAGTGAGCGTCAAGCTGGAGCGGGAAGGCCGGTTCTACACAGGCCGCGGCGTCGATACAGACATCATCGTCGCATCGGCGAAGGCCTACCTGAACGCCGTCAACAAAATCGTCTATGACAGAACACCCGTACCGAAACCGGAGCGGGCTGTGTAGAAAAATACATACTTTTGCAGACAGAAGGAGGGACTGGAACGACCATGGGTATGACCATCACCGAAAAAATCCTGGCCGCCCACGCCGGCAAAGCCACCGTGGAGCCAGGCGAACTGATCCGTGCGAAACTGGACCTGGTCTTGGCTAACGATGTTACAGCTCCTGTCTCCATCAAGGAACTGGAAAAGATCAACCTCGAACAGGTTTTTGACAAAGATAAAGTCGTTCTGGTCCAAGACCACTTCGTTCCGGCCAAGGACATCAAGTCAGCCGAACAATCGAAAGTCGTCCGCGACTTCGCCCGCAAGTTCGATATCACCAACCATTTTGATGTCGGAGAAATGGGCATCGAGCACTGCCTGCTCCCGGAAAAAGGCCTCGTCACCCCCGGTGACGTCGTCATCGGCGCTGACTCTCACACCTGCACCTACGGTGCCCTCGGTGCCTTTGCTACCGGTGTCGGTTCCACCGACTTAGCCGCCGGCATCGCCTTAGGGGAAGCCTGGTTCAAAGTGCCCGAATCGATCAAATTCGAATATGACGGCAAACTGCCAGAAGATGTGACCGGTAAGGACCTGATCCTGCACACCATCGGTGACATCGGCGTCGACGGCGCACTGTACCAATCGATGGAGTTCACCGGTTCAGCGATCGACGAACTGTCCATGGATGGCCGCATGACCATGGCCAACATGGCCATCGAAGCGGGCGGGAAAAACGGCATCATCGCTGCCGACCAAAAGACCATCGCCTATGTAGAAGAACGGACAAACAAACCCTACAAAGTCTACCAGTCTGACGAAGACGCCAAGTATAACCGCGTCATCAAATACGACGTCGAAAAACTCGAGCCTGTCGTCGCTTTCCCGCACCTGCCCGAAAACACCCGGCCCGTCAGCGAAGCAGGCCATGTCGAGCTTGACCAAGTCGTCATCGGCTCCTGCACGAACGGCCGCATCGAAGACCTCCGTGTCGCTGCCAAGATCATGCAAGGCAAGAAAGTGCACAAAAACGTGCGCTGCATCATCTTCCCGGGCACCCAGGCCATCGTCAAGCAGGCCATGAAAGAAGGCCTCATCGAGATCTTCATCGACGCCCGCTGCGCCGTTTCCACGCCCACCTGCGGCCCCTGCTTAGGCGGCCACATGGGCATCCTGGCCAAAGGCGAACGCTCCCTCGCCACCACCAACCGTAACTTCGTCGGCCGCATGGGCCACCCCGAGAGCGAAGTTTACCTCTGCGGCCCTAACGTCGCTGCCGCATCGGCCATTGCCGGCCGCATCGTACATCCCCGGGAGGTGGAATAAATGGAGTTCACAGGCCGCGTTTGGAAATTCGGGAAAGACATCGATACAGATGCCATCATCCCTGCTCGCTACATGAACACGAGCGTGCCGGAAGAACTGGCCAAGCACTGCATGGAAGATGCTGACCCCACCTTCCCGCAGAAAGTGCAAAATGGCGACATCATCGTCGCGGACAAAAACTTCGGCTGCGGTTCCTCCCGGGAACATGCGCCCATCTGCATCCGCGCCGCCGGCGTCTCCTGCGTCATCGCCAAATCCTTCGCCCGCATCTTCTTCCGCAACGCCATCAACATCGGGCTGCCCATCTTCGAGTGCCCTGAAGCGGTCGATGGCATCCGGGAAGGCGATGTGATCCAAGTGAACGCCGACAGCGGTGTCATCTTCAACATGACCACCGGTCAAACCTACACCGCCAAAGCCCTCGACGCCTCCATGCAAGAGATCATCCGCAACGGCGGTCTCATGGAGTATGTGAAGACGAGGTTGAGCGAGGCCAAGGCCTAATTGGTACTCTGTACTCTAGCTCTTATCTAGTACTTAGTAGTGCAATGTGGTAAATCGGGGGTGTAATGACTCCGCTCGCTAAGGGCTTCACGGCTGTTCGCTCGGTTGCTCCGCCGGTGCGCCAAACCCCAAGGCTTTTCTGCATGTAAACCATGGCGCACTTTCCGGCTTCGCAACTTTCGCTCACGACGCCGTTACGCCCCAATCGCTCACTCCGTCATTACACCCCAGATTTCTTACGTAAGTGCAAAGAAACCAGAAAGAGCGACCCTACTGACTTCTATGACCAAGCATAATCACTGATGGTTGCTTGGGGTCATTGGACGGTGTGCATTTCGGAGATCATAGCGAGCCGGCCAATGACCCTAACGACATCCTAAGGAGAGATAAACCGTGGCTTACCGTATCGCAGTCCTTCCTGGTGACGGTATCGGTACCGAAGTCGTCCCGCAGGCGATTCGCGTCCTCGACAAGATCGCCGAAAAATACGGCCACCAGTTTGAGTATAATCAAGGCCTCATCGGCGGCGCCGCCATCGATGCGACCGGCCATCCCCTGCCTGAAGAAACGCTGGGACTCTGTTACAACAGCGATGCCGTCCTCCTCGGCGCTATCGGCGGCCCCAAATGGGATAACTTGCCGACTCACCTCCGACCGGAAGTAGGCGCACTCCTTCCCCTGCGCAAAGAGCTCGGCCTCTACGCCAACATCCGTCCTTGCCGGATGTACAGCGCCCTCGCCGATGCCTCAACCTTGAAAAAGGAAGTCCTCGAAGGCACCGACATGGTCGTCATCCGGGAACTGACCGGAGGTATGTACTTCGGTCCCAAAGGCCGCGAAACCGTCGATGGTGTGGAAAGAGCTTGGGATACCATGCTGTACTCGACACCAGAGATCGAACGCATCGTCCGCCTGGCTTTTGAAGCGGCTCGCAAGCGCACCCGCAAGGAAGTCTGCTCCGTCGACAAAGCCAACGTCCTCGAAGCGTCCCGGCTCTGGCGGGAGACGGCCATCCGTGTCGCCGCTGACTATCCCGATGTGACCTTGACACATATGTATGTTGACAACGCTGCCATGCAGCTCGTCCGCAACCCCCGGCAGTTTGACGTCGTCGTCACCGAAAACACCTTCGGCGACATCCTCACCGACCAGGCTTCCATGCTCTCGGCTTCCCTGGGGATGCTCCCGTCGGCCTCCATCGGCGGCAACGTCGCTCTCTACGAACCGGCTCACGGTTCCGCGCCGGACATCGCCGGACAGAAAAAGGCCAACCCCTTGGCCACCATCCTGTCGACGGCGATGATGCTCGAATACTCCTTCAACCTGGTGACTGAAGCTCGGGCCATCGAAGATGCCGTCGAAAAAGTTTTATCGAAAGGTTTCCGTACGGGCGACATCATGGAAGCAGGAAAAACCCTCGTCAACACCGAAGAAATGACTGATCGCGTATTAGAAGAGCTGGCTTAAGCCGGCTCTTCACGCATATCAATGCTGGAATATTGTGCTCACAAGCGCAAAGATGCCGGCTGAAACACGTCGTTGTACCTGTAAGAGTTACCGATGGAGAAAGAGGTGCCCCGATTGGACCGTGTTTTTATCTATGATACGACGCTCCGCGACGGAACCCAAGGGGAGGGCATCTCCCTCAGTGTGGAAGACAAACTCAAAATCGCAGCACGACTGGACCAACTTGGTGTAGCCTACATTGAGGGCGGATGGCCCGGATCGAACCCCAAAGATATGGAGTTTTTCCAGCGGGCGAAGAGCATGCCCTGGAAGCATGCCAAAATTGCCGCCTTCGGCGCCACCTGCCGTCCCGGCTTGAAAGCCAGCGAAGACGCCAACCTGCAAGCGTTGGTACAATCGGGTGCCCCAGTCGTCACGATTTTCGGCAAGACCTGGGATTTCCATGTCACCGCCGCCCTGCGGACGACCTTGGAAGAGAACCTGCGCATCATCCGAGACTCCATTGCCTTTCTCAAAGAGCAAGGCTTAGAGGTCATGTTTGATGCGGAACACTTCTATGACGGGTACAAAGCGAATCCCCAATACGCCAAAGAAGCGGTACTGGCCGCAGAACAGGCCGGTGCCGATTGGATCGTCCTCTGCGACACCAACGGCGGCACGTTACCTCAGGATATGCTCGCCATCACCCAGGAAATGGTCTTCACCCTTCGTGCCCCTGTTGGCGTCCATGTCCATAATGACGGCGACCTCGCCGTCGCCAACTCCCTGATGGGGATCATGGCCGGCGCCCGGCAGATCCAAGGGACGATCAACGGCTATGGGGAACGCTGCGGCAATGCCAACCTCTGCTCCATCATCCCCAACCTGCAACTGAAAATGAACATGGAATGCCTGCCCGCGCAAAATGTGGCCTTGCTGACAGAAACGGCTCACTATGTGGCTGAAATCGCCAACGTGACCCTGCGCAACGACATGGCCTTTGTCGGACACTCCGCCTTTGCCCATAAGGGCGGCATGCATGTATCAGCCCTCTTAAAAGACCCCGGCACCTATGAACATATTGAGCCCGAACAAGTCGGAAACCAGCGCCGTGTGCTCGTCTCCGAACTGTCCGGTATGAGCAATATCGTCTACAAGGCGAAAGAACTCGGCCTCGATGTAAACCGGGAAAATGCCGACACGAAACAGATCATTGAAAATATCAAAAACCTGGAACATCAGGGCTTCCAGTTTGAAGGTGCCGAAGCTTCTTTCGAAGTCCTTCTCCGCCGCGCCTTCGGTGAAGATCCCGTTCCTTTTGTTCTCGATTCGATCCGCCTGATCATCGAAAAGCGTTCTGACGCTGAATTCACGTCGGAAGCCATGATCAAGCTGCGTGTCGGCGACCAGGTCGTGCACACCGCGGCCGAAGGCAACGGTCCCGTCAACGCCGTCGATAACGCCCTGCGCAAAGCCTTGATCAGTCATTATCCCTTCTTGGGCGACTGCCACCTCACTGACTACAAGGTGCGGGTGCTCGACGAGAAAGATGCTACCGGCGCCAAAGTCCGCGTTCTCATCGAAACAAGGAACCACCAGGATAGTTGGAGCACTGTCGGCGTCTCGGCGAACATCATCGAAGCGTCCTGGCAAGCATTGATGGATTCCTTCCAGTACGGCTTGCTCAAGCACGGTCAAGTAGAGACGGACCCAGTGGAAGCGACCGAAGTGGCCTCTGAGGCAGCCGCAACGACTGCCTAACAACGTATTGGCTGCCTAACAGCCGTACCCATACCTTACTTGCACTGAAGGCATAGTCCCGACGAAACATGACTGTCCGATCAGTCTGTCGAGTCCCTCTGTCAAATCCCTGGCAAATCCGAAAGTCCACAGAATCTTGAGACCGCAAAAGAGAAACAGTGAAAAAGCCTGCCCAAAATCTGGGCAGGCCTTTGCTTTTCCACAAAACTAAAGATAAAATAGAGGTTATGACGAGAACAAATCCCCAACGGTGGGTGTACTCGTTCCCTAGGCTTTTTCAAGATTGTTCGGCGGCGTTTTCACGCGGGGCCGGACAATCCGGTCGATGATATAACGGCGGATGACGGCGAGATTCTGGAAAATCCGGACACCGAAGGCGAAGACGGCAGCGAGGAACAGGTCGACACCGAGCCGATCGCCGATATAGGCGAGTAGCGCTGCCAAAACGGCATTGGTGAAGAAGCCCGTCAACAGGATCAGGGCGTCAAATTTGTCCTCCAAAAAGCTCCGCAAAGAGCCGAAGACAGAGTCTAACGCCGCCAGGACCGCAATCGACATGTACTTGGCATACTCAATAGGAATCGTAACGGATAATACGGAACCAATAAAAACCCCCAGGGCGAGCCCGACGAGAGGTAACCACATCTGTTCCTGGCACCACCTTAAATGAAAATCTTGTCAAAAAATGAAATACGATTCTGCCTCCATTATAGTCGCAAACCGGATTTTGCCACAAGGGATTTTGCCCTCGAATAGAGAAAATCTAGAAGAGGAGGTGATCTGATGATTCCACCGGCCTTGGAAAAGTTCAACCTGATCGCACTCATAGACATCTTGGCCGTTGCCTATATCATTTACCGGCTCACCATGTTTATAAAAGGCACCCGGGCGGTGCAATTGCTCAAAGGGTTCGGTGTGTTAATCATCGCCTCCTATCTGAGCGAAGCCCTCAGCCTGACCACCTTGAGCTGGCTTTTAAAACAAGCCTGGACAGCGCTCATCGTGGCGCTTCCTGTCGTTTTTCAACCGGAACTGCGCCGTACCTTAGAACAGTTGGGGCGGGGTAAACTTTTTCCAGCTCAGCTCGCTGTGATGGGCGATGAGGACAGAAGCTTAGTCATCGGGGAAATCGTTCGCGCCGTCGGCGTGCTCGTCAAAAACAAGATCGGTGCGCTGATCATCATCGAACGAAAAACCGGTGTCAATGATGTCATCGAGACCGGGACATTTATCGACGGGAAAGTATCGAGCGAGTTTCTCGTGAACATATTCATCCCCAAGACACCCCTTCACGACGGCGCTGTCGTCGTCCGGGGCGATCGGGTCATCGCGGCGGCCTGTTACCTTCCGTTGACAGACGACCCCGATCTGTCCCGGGAACTGGGCACCCGGCACCGGGCCGGCATCGGCATTACCGAACAATGCGACGCCGTGGCGGTGATCGTCTCGGAAGAGACAGGCAACTTATCCCTGTCCGTCGATGGGAGACTGACCCGCTTCTTAGATGAGACATCCCTGCGATCACGGTTAGAAGAATTGCTGCAACCGAAGTCGTCAAATACGCGGCCATTCTGGCATTGGAGGGGGCAGCAATAATGGATCTCGCCGAAACAGCACGCCGTAACTGGCTCTATAAGGCGGCTGCCCTTGCCTTAGCCGTCCTTCTATGGATCTATGTACAGGCGGAGCAGCAAGGGACACAAACCTTTCCCGTCACGCTCGAACGAGAAGGCCTGGAAGCGGGCTATGTGCTCGACCCGGAACCGCCGAACGTGGTGGAACTTAAGGTCCGGGGACCGAAGTCGATATTAGCGAACTTATCGTCGCGAGATTTCCGGGCCCGGCTCAGCTTATCCGGTGCCAAGCCCGGACCGCTGACGGTTAGTATTCAAGTCGATTCACCGTCCAACGTACAGGTGATCAGTCGTACGCCATCAGAGCTCAACCTGAACGTAGATGTCTTAGAGACCCGCACCGTTCCCGTCGCCTGGGAATACAAAGGCACCCTGCCGACAGGGTATAAGATGGGCGATCCCACCTTTCAACCAGCCGATGTTGTCCTCAGCGGACCCCGAGAAAAACTAAAAGCGATCCGGAAGGTCGGCGTTCAGATACCGGTCGGGGGAAAAGAATCGATCCTTCGCAGCCTGCCGGTGAGCATCATGGAACCGTACATCAATAACGATGACGGGCGGATCCAAATCTCGCCGCGTTCGGTCGAAGTAAACGTACCGATCACCCAGGAGATTACCTCTAAGACGGCAAACATACAACCGCAAGTCGTTGGAACCCCGGCAAAAGGATACCGTGTCGCCTCCACGCGGGTCGAACCGGCATCCGTCACGGTCCAATTGCCTGTGGAAATGTCACCGGAAGTGCGTAGCCTTTCCACCTCACCGGTAGACATCACGGAGGCTAAAGGAGACGTCGTTAGAGATGTGCCCCTCCAGTTCCCGAACGGGATTCGCCCGCAGAACGCCGCCCAAGGCATGGTGAGAGTGACCGTCGTCATCGAAGCCGTATCGGCCACAACCCCTGCGGAGACGGTACCGCCGGCAAGCGGGCAAACCCCGACCGGTGGTGGAACGGGTACGGGTACGGGAACCCCGAATGGAACGAAGGAACCTGCTAAGGAAGGTCAGTGAGCCGAAAGGAGCCTTTGGGACGAATTTGAAGATACGGATTGCCAATTTACGGGCCGGCTTGTCGGAAGACACCGGCCGTCTTTTGCCGAAGGCGGCAAAACGGCTGGGCTTGAAGCCTGGCCAAATCGCTGAACTGAATATCATACGTGAAGCTGTCGATGCTCGCAAAAAGGCCGATATCCGTTTCGTCTACACGGTGGAAGTCCTCCTCAAGGCCGACGTGAAGATCCCCAGCGGAATTGTAGAAAAGGATAGCCAAATTGCCATCGTCAAAGAAGAAAAAGTGAAGCCGCTGTTGCGAGGAAACGAGCCACTGACTAGCCGTCCTATCGTCGTCGGCGCGGGACCTTGCGGCTACTTCGCCGCCTTAAAACTCGCCGAAGCCGGTTACCGGCCAATTCTCTTGGAACGAGGCTACGATGTGGACCGGAGAACGGAAGACGTACGCCGGTTCTGGGAGACGGGAGAATTGCAGGTCAATTCGAATGTGCAGTTTGGAGAAGGCGGCGCCGGGACCTTTTCCGATGGTAAACTGACGACGAGGACCCATGATCCCCGGATTACAGAGGTCTTCGAACGGCTCGCTGAAGCGGGAGCGCCCCAGGAGATCCTCTACAAGGCTAAGCCCCATGTGGGAACCGATGTGCTCCGTCAGGTGGTCCGCAACCTCCGGAAGCGTTTGGAGGAACAGGGCGGAGAGGTCTTCTTTGGTGCTCAGGTGGACGAACTGATCCTTGAGAAGACGGCACTCGGCCGCCGGGTAGCCGGGGTGAAGCTCACGAAAGAGAGCGAGCTTATGGCCGAGCATTTGAATAAACATGCTAACCAAAAGGGTTTGACTAAGTTTAGTGCGGGTAGCTCTGATGCAGGGGGTCTGTCTACAAAAAGTCTGCCTGTAGGTAGTCTGCTTGTAGATAGTCCGTCTGAAAGTAGGGAGATACCGGCCGAGATTGTTGTTCTAGCCATTGGCCACAGTGCCCGAGATACGGTAAAGAACTTATACCATCAGGATGTGCCTATGCAGGCGAAACCCTTTGCGATCGGTCTTCGGGTGGAACATCCTCAGGAATTGATTGACCGGTCCCAGTATGGGGAAATGGCTGGGCACGAACGCCTTGGTGTGGCCGACTATCAACTACACACGAAAATCCAAGAAGCCGGACGGACGGTCTTCTCTTTCTGCATGTGTCCCGGCGGTACCGTGGTCGCAGCTGCCTCAGAAGAAGGTGGCGTCGTCACCAACGGCATGAGCGAATACGCCCGAGACACGGGCGTGGCCAACTCGGCCCTGGTCGTCTCGGTCGGTCCGGAAGATTTTCCCTCGCCCGGTCCGCTCGGCGGCGCTGAGTTTCAGCGCATCTGGGAACGCAAAGCCTTTGAACTAGGCGGATCCAATTACCGAGCGCCAGCCCAGACGGTCGGTGACTTTTTGGCCGACCAAAAAGGCGATCTAACAGGAGCGCTCGTCACGCCCACCTATCAACCAGACGTTACGGCGGCCAACTTGCACGCGAGCCTCCCGAAAGAGGTCGGCGAAGCCTTGCAAGCAGGGCTGAAAAATTTCGGACGGAAAATACAAGGCTTTGATATGGCCCAGGCGGTGCTAACGGGCGTAGAGACGCGCACATCAGCCCCCTGGCGCATCCTTCGTGATGAGTCTCTGCAGTCGCCGGACCTCCATGGCCTTTACCCAGCTGGAGAGGGCGCTGGTTATGCGGGAGGCATCGTCAGTGCTGCTGTAGACGGCCTACGGGTGGCCGACGCGATCATCTCTACCTACCGTTTGGTCGAGGCGTAAACGGAATCGGTGACAGAAAACTAACTGGAAGAAGTCAAAGGCAATTGGAAAATATAAATTTCAATTAAAAGCAAAAACAACGCAACAATAAAATAAAACGTTCATGGCCCATTGGGCCACAGGCTATCATGAAAATGGCTTTTTCATAAAAAAAATTAGATAATAAGAGTGATAAAGGGGAATGGAACCTGTGGGTAAACTCTTCGGTACTGATGGTGTTCGCGGCGTCGCCAATAAAGAACTGACGCCGGAACTCGCCTTTAAACTAGGCCGGGCTGGAGCCTATGTGCTCAGCAAAGAAGCGCCCCATCCGCGCATCGTCATCGGTAAGGACACGCGCATCTCCGGGGATATGCTGGAGGCGGCCCTCATCGCCGGCATCACTTCTGTCGGTGGGGAAGCCTTGCCGGTCGGTGTACTTCCTACGCCCGGGATCGCCTACCTGACCCGGAAGCTTGAAGCGACGGCGGGTGTCGTCATCTCCGCTTCCCACAACCCGGTGGCTGACAACGGCATTAAGTTTTTCTCCGCATCGGGCTTCAAACTTCCTGATGCCGTAGAAGAAGAAATCGAAAGCTACATTCTAGGAATAGGCAAAGAATCGGGCGATAAGCCCTGTGACAAGAATGGTTGCAGTGACACCAGTTCAAGCGACTGCCTCGGCGATGCAGAGGGCCACCATAGCGATGGTTTGCCAGCCCCGATCGGTGTACAAGTGGGAAGAGTTTGTCCGGTGACCGATGCCGAGACCATGTATATCGAGTTTTTAAAGCAGACCGTCCCCGTAGACTTTTCCGGTTTGAAAATCGTCGTTGACGGGGCGAATGGTGCGGCTTCTCGTGTGGCTCCCCGGGTACTGCGAGAACTGGGCGCCGAAGTGATCCCGATCTTCTGCGAGCCGGACGGTACGAACATCAACGACGGCTGTGGTTCCACCCATCCGGAGGAGCTCAGCCGGGCTGTCGTCGACCATGGCGCCCACCTGGGACTCGCTTTGGACGGCGATGCCGACCGGCTCATCGCTGTTGACGAAAAAGGAAATATCGTCGATGGTGACCAGATTATCGTTACCTGCGCCTTACATATGAAAGCAAAGGGACAACTGCCGAAAGATACCGTCGCCGTGACCGTGATGAGCAATATGGGATTACATATCGCCTTAAAACAGGCAGGCATCCACATCCTCGAAACCAAAGTGGGCGACCGCTACGTACTGGAGGCTTTGTTGCAGCATGATGCCGTCTTCGGCGGCGAACAGTCGGGCCACATCCTTTCTCTGCAGCACAACACCACCGGCGACGGGGAACTGACAGCTCTGCAGTTGATCACAGTGATGAAGGAGACGGGAAAACCCCTTTCGGAACTGGCTGGTCAAATGCAGCGCCTTCCGCAACTGCTGGTCAACGTGCGGGTGAAAGACAAAAGCTGCATGAATGCGCCAGAAGCCTTAGCAGCAGTTGAGGCGGGTCAAGAAAAACTGGATGGCCATGGACGTATCCTCGTTCGCCCCTCCGGTACAGAGCCGCTCATCCGGGTCATGGGAGAAGGCCCCGACCTCGTTGAACTAAAGCAGATCGTAGAGGAAATCGCTGACGTGTTCCGGACGTTCCAGTAAAAATCATGTCCCTGGGACTTCCGAACATGCCGGGATTTTCTCGGTTCCAATAATAGAAACACAAAACGCCTTGGTGGTATTATTCTTTTTACCACCAAGGCGTTTTCTAATTATACTATCACTCAAGTTTCATCTACAGAAATAGCGTCTATCCTTGAATAGAGTTCTTTTTTCTACATTGTAGAAATTAAATGAGAACACCTCTCGTTAGTAGTCTGTGGTTAGGGTAACTTAACTTTAACTAATTTATAGCGGCTTTTCTATATGAAGAATCAGAATAGTACAGAAATTCAACGAACTAATTAAAAATTAATGCAATTTTATGTTTGTAAAAACATAACTATGTTATTCAATTAGTTAAAAAATAATGTATAATTTAGTTAGTAAATTTTTTCGAAAGGAGGAACCAAATTGCGACGTGGTAAGTCAAGCTTGATGACCCAACTCATCCTCTTTCTGATCACTCCGGTTATTTTGGGGATGGCGGCCGTTGGGTACCTGGCTCATCATGGATCTTCAGTCATGCTTAACAATCAACTTAATCAAAGCTTAATCTACCAGGCTGAAAATGAAAGTAGAAACCTCGAACTATCCCTGCAAGAAAACGAAGACTCCATACGCAATCTGGCGGCAATCATGGGTCAAAATCCCCTAACCGTGGTACAAGTACGATCCATTTCCCTCTCTATTATGAATGTGCACCGAAACATGGCTAACTTGTTCATTGGATTTGAAAACGGGGAAGCTTTAGACGCAAAAGGCTGGGTTCCACCGGCCGGGTATGATCCCCGTACACGTGCGTGGTATAAGCAAGGAAAGAAAACCCCTCTTGGCTCTGTTGAATATACGGATATCTACAAGGATGCCATCACGGGAAAAGATGTCATCAGCATTGTAACACCGATACAGAAGGGCGACCAATTTCTTGGTGTCGTGGTCGCTGATCTTGATTTAACCTATTTGAAAGAATCCGTAGCGAATATAAAAAGCGGGGAGTCAGGATACGGATTCTTGATAAACAATCAAGGAAACTACGTCTATCATCCCACCTTACCCATTACAGAAAATATCCTCACACTAGACAATGGTGCATTCGCGCAAGCGGGCAAAGCATTTCTCAGTGGAAAACCTGTATTAGACTCTTTTATTTATAAAGACGTAGAAAAAAGATATGCTTCCCACCCGGTCGGTAAAACCGGCATGGTGCTCGTCGTGAACATGCCAGACAGTGAAATCGATGCGCCCATTAATGAACTGGCTCGTCAAAATCTCCTGACGACAAGTGTCGTCATCGCGATTTTGGTCGTGCTCATCTATTATCTATCTCAACGGATTAGTCGATTGGTCATCTATATTGGTCAAGTGGCCAAGCAGATCGCGAGCGGCGATTTGAACACCTCTGTGACCTGGTCTGAAAAAGAAGTGGCAAGCGAGGAATTTGCCTCTTTACTCGAGAGCTTTCGGGAGATGTTGGCTAATCTTCGTGGTGTTGTAGGCGACGTGGCAGCTGCATCGCAAACCGTATCGGCATCGTCGGAAGAATTGACCGCCGGCGCTGACCAAACGGCGCAAACAATCAACCACATGGCGGCTTCCGTCACGGATGTGGCCAACAACATTGAAAAGCAATCTCAGAGCATCGAAGCTTCCATCGGCACGGTGCAGATGATTTTTTCCCAACTGGATCAAACCTCTGCCCAGGCTAGCCAATTGACTGTCACAGCCCATAATACCGCCGAGATGGCGAAAAATGGACATGGCTCTGTAACGACAGCGAAGGTAGCCATGGACCGGATCCGCGATGCTGTAGTCAACCTTTCTACATTCGTTTCCCATCTGGATGAGCAGTCGAAGGAGATCGGGCAAATCGTCAACACCATTGCCGACATTGCCTCCCAAACCAACCTGCTTTCCCTGAACGCGGCCATTGAAGCGGCTCGTGCCGGAGAACACGGACGTGGTTTTGCCGTCGTCGCTGAAGAAGTGCGCAAATTAGCAGAAATGTCTCGGAAGGCGACAGAAGATATCACTGCCCTTATCCAAACGATTCAGCAGGAGATGAGCCAGATCACGCAAGCGATGACCGTCGGTCAACAGGAAGTCCACCGTAGCACCGAAATCGTTACCGGTACGGGAGACATTTTCAACAATCTAACCGATAGGGTTCTATCCTTGGCGGTCGATGTGGAGGGAATCGCTGAAATGGCGCAGAGTATCGCCCAGGAAAGCAAAACAGCTACAGAGAAGTTAAACGTAGTAAGCCGGATTAGCCGGGATACGACTCGTCAGACCCAAAATATTGCAGCTGGCGTCCAAGAACAATCGGCTGCTATGGAGGAAATTGCCTCGGCGAGCCAATCCTTGGCCTTTACGGCTCAAGAACTGCAGCAGTCGATTATGAAATTTAAACTATAATCGATAGAACGATAGGGATGGTATGAAAGCGTAATATCCTCCGAAAAAGGTATGCATACAAAATGTAGAACCGGGTTGGCTCATAAAACGATGAGCCAGCCCGGTTTTTCGTTTGCAGGACAAATAACTTAGCGAAGTTGCGCAATGTTCTAGTAGTACGGTTAAGTATAAATGGTGAATAGCCAAAAAACTTGATTATATCCGGTCCTGAACAAGCAGTGGTTTTAAGAAGTAAAGACGAATTATACCCATTAAACAATAATGTCGAAATTTGTTACATAATGTCGATTAGCAGTGTATAATTAATTGGTACATATACTATGAGAGGGGGGCCTCTAAAAATGAGAATCCTTAAAGCAAGCCTCATGACCCAACTTATCTTGTTTTTGATCACTCCCGTTTTTTTGGGTCTGGCGGCATTCGGATACCTTGCTCATCATGACGCTTCGGTGATCATGGACAAACAACTGAAAGATACGTTGGCCTATCAGGTAGAAAGTGAAAGTCGCAAACTTGAACAATTAATGCGAGAAAGCGAAAATTCCGTTTTAAATTATGCAGGTATTATCGGTCACAATCAGATGACAAAAGATCAACAACGGGCGATTGGCCTTGCCATTCTCAAAGACAATCCGGGTATGACGAATCTGCTCATCGGGTTAGAAAACGGTGACGTCGTCGACGCCAAGGGATGGGTGCCACCCGCCGGTTATGATCCACGACAACGGCCTTGGTACTTACTCGGCAAAAATGCGCAAAGGGGAACCGTCGGGTATACAGAGATCTACAAAGACGCAATTACCGGGAAAGATATCATCAGCATAGCTGCGCCCATACGGGATGACAATCAAACCCTCGGCGTTGTCGTTGCTGACTTAGATTTGAACCTCGTAAAGGAGTCGGTTTCAAAGATAAAAATCGCTCAAACAGGGTATGGCTTTTTGATCAACAAGCAAGGAAACTTCGTCTATCATCCTACGTTAACTTTAAAAGATAACATCAATACCCAAGATAACGGGGACTTTGCAATTGCGGGTAAAGAGTTTCTTAGCGGAAAACCAGTCCTACAGCGTTTTGTTTTTAACAATGTAGAAAAGCAGTACGCCTCACATCAAGTTGGAAATACAGGTTGGGTGCTCGTTATCGGCGTCCCAGTGAGTGAAGAATATGCTGGTGTAGATTCCTTAAAGCAGAAGACATTTATCTCTACAGTGATTGTCATCGCCTGTCTGATCGCGATTATCTATATTGTATCCCGCCGTATCAGCCGGTTAGTGACTCACCTCGCCGATAATGCGCGGCAGATCGCGGAAGGCGATCTGACCACCGATACACTTTGGTTTGAGACAGAGGCAGCGAGCTCTGAATTTGCCTCGTTACTGAGCAGCTTTCGAGAGATGACGAACAATCTTCGCCGTGTCGTTGGCGACGTAGCCGCGGCCTCACAAACCTTGTCCGCTTCGTCGGAAGAATTAACTGCCAGCGCTGAACAAACGGCTCAAACGGTCAACCATATAGCGACGTCTGTTTCCGACGTCGCTGATAATACGGACAGGCAATCTCAAAGCATTGAAGATGCCATCAGTACGGTACAGTCGATTTTTTCTCAACTGGATCAAGCCTCCGTACAGGCGGGTCAAGTGGCTGCAGTGGCTCACAACACAGCTGAGATGGCGAAAAACGGTCACGGATCGGTCTCGACAGCGAAAGAAGCGATGGATCGAATCCGCGATGCCGTCGTGAACCTTTCTACATTTGTAGCCCATCTGGATGAACAGTCGAAAGAGATCGGACAAATCGTCAGCACTATCGCTGATATCGCTGCGCAAACTAACCTGCTCTCGCTCAACGCAGCGATCGAAGCGGCTCGTGCCGGGGAACATGGCCGAGGTTTTGCCGTCGTCGCCGACGAAGTCCGCAAGTTGGCCGAAATGTCTCGAAAGGCGACAGAGGACATCACCGTCCTGATCCAAACGATTCAGCAGGAAATGGGCCAAATCACCCAAGCGATGACTGTCGGCCGGCAGGAAGTTAGCCGCAGTACCGAGATCGTCACTGGTACCGGAACCATCTTCAATAATCTGACCGACAAGGTGTTGACCTTAGCCACCAATGTGGAGGGCATTGCCGAATTGGCTCAAAGCATCGCCCAAAATAGTAGGAAGGCGACAGATCAAATGAACGAAGTAAGCCGAACCAGTCAGGATACGAGCCGTCAGACCCAAAACATCGCCGCCAGTGTTCAAGAACAATCGGCAGCCATGGAGGAAATCGCCTCGGCCAGCCAATCCCTCTCCTTTACAGCCCAAGAACTGCAGCAGTCGATCACAAAGTTCAAACTGTAAGGTACACCTTAGGAAGCGGGCGGGTCCCTTTACTTTTTGGACCTGCCCGCTTTCTTTTGCATCTATTGCCGCCTGCAGAATCAAAACCTCAATAACCTTGAAGTCAGGCAATTTATCGAAAAAAAAGAATCGAGCAATAAGTTAGAAGTTTAGGAATGATAAGAGCAAAGAATATTTTTACGGGAGGGTTGCAGCCTTCTTGTCCCACTGATACAATGATCATGACTCGAAATAGGGCTTAACAGGTATCAGAACTCGACAGGTGAATATGCAGCGCCAGAACCGGTATTTCACTCCATGGTTAAAATTCTAGTGGGTACATAAGTGGATTCCGGTTGACGAGGAAGGGGCTTATCGAAGATTTCGGCGGATGGCCCCTCGGCCGCTTACGGTCGACAGCCTAGCTACAAATCCCGGGAGCAATCGCGGAGACAAAAAGCTGGCAGTGAGTGTCGGGATAGATCTGTGCCTTTGAGCCGCCAAGCCTTTCGCCAAGGGATGCGAAAGAGGCGGCTTTTTTGCGCCCGTTTTGATTCGAGGGGCACAGCCCGACAACATACGAGAGGGGAAACGAAAAAAATGTGTGGAATTGTTGGTTACATCGGCGGCAAACCGGCCGCCCCAATCCTGGTGGAAGGTCTGAAAAAACTCGAGTATCGCGGGTATGACTCCGCCGGTATCGCCATTATGGAAGAGGGAAGCATTGAAGTCCGCAAGGCGAAAGGCAAACTGGCCATCTTAGAAGAAAAACTGGGTGACGCCGCGCCTACAGGCCTTATGGGCATCGGACACACCCGTTGGGCCACCCATGGCAAGCCTTCCGATGAAAACTCTCACCCCCATCAGGACTGCCAAGGCGACTTCGCCGTCGTCCATAACGGCATCATTGAAAACTTCCAAACCTTAAAAGAGCGTCTTATCGCTGACGGTCACCGCTTCACCTCGGAAACAGATACTGAAGTGCTGGCCCACTTGGTTGAATCCTTCTACGAAGGGGACCTGGAAGCAGCTGTCCGCAAAGTCGCCTCTGTCATCGAAGGCTCCTACGCCATGGCCTTTGTCTGCCGTCGTGAAGGCGACAAGATCGTCGCTGTCCGCAAAGACAGCCCCATGGTCGTCGGTCTCGGCGACAAGGAATACTTCCTGGCCTCGGATATCCCGGCTATTTTGAATCATACCCGTCAGACCTATATCTTAAATGACGGCGAAATGGTCATCCTCACCACCGATAGCGCCACTGTCAAGGACGCTAAAACCGGAGAGCTCATTGAAAAGGAAATCTTTGAAGTGAAGTGGGACGCTGTCGCAGCCGAAAAAGGCGGCTATGACCACTTTATGTTGAAGGAAATCTATGAGCAGCCCAAGGCCCTACGGGACACGATCAAAGGACGCTTTGACGAAAACGGCGTCAATTTAAGTGAAATCGGCATCGATACAGAACTGCTTCGCAAGGCCAACAAAGTCGTCATCGTCGCCTGCGGCACCGCCTATCATGCCGGCTTAGTCGGTAAATACGTCATCGAAAACCTCGCCCGCATCCCCGTAGAGGTGGACATCGCTTCCGAGTTCCGCTATCGGAACCCGATCATCAATAAAAAGACCTTAGTCATCGTCGTCAGCCAGTCCGGTGAAACGGCAGACACCTTGGCCGCGCTCCGAGAAGCCCAGTCCAAGGAGGCCAAAGTCCTGGCCATCACGAACGTGGTTGGTTCGACCATCGCCCGGGAAGCCGACTCGGTCCTCTACACCTGGGCCGGCCCGGAAATCGCTGTAGCTTCCACGAAAGCCTACACCACCCAATTGGTCGCCATGAACATCGTCGCCCTGGCCTTGGCCCAGTGCCAATGCGCCCTTCCCTGCAGCGAGATCAAAGCCATCGCCGAAACCTTAAAACAGATCCCCGCCCAAGTGGAAACAGTCCTGACCCAAGCGGACAAGGTAAAAGAGATCAGCGAACAGATCAAGGCTTGGAACGACGTCTTCTTCATCGGCCGCAGCATCGACTACGCTGTCGCTATGGAAGGCTCGCTGAAGCTCAAAGAAATCTCCTACATCCACGCCGAAGCCTATGCCGCCGGTGAACTGAAGCACGGCACCTTGGCCCTGATCACCGACCGGATCCCTGTCATCGCTCTGGCTACCCAGGAGCAGGTCCTCGACAAGACCGTGTCCAACATCCAGGAAGTCAAAGCTCGGGATGCGTTTGTCATCGCCGTGGCGCAGGAAGGGAATAGTGAGATCGGTAAGTTTGCCGAACATGTACTCACCATCCCCCGGACTCATGCAGCGCTGACACCGATCCTGGCTGTGGTTCCGTTGCAGTTGTTGTCGTACTATACAGCAGTGGCTCGGGAGTGTGACGTGGATAAGCCACGGAATTTGGCGAAGAGTGTGACGGTGGAGTAATAGTCATATTTTTTGGCTTCGATTGATCAATAAATATAAAGTTGGTAACTAACACTTTTAATCATTAGTAAAAAACCTTGGCATATTTTCTTAAATATGCCAAGGTTTTTTACTATTACTTTTTCAGGATCTCTCAGACGACTCTTATGACCTTTTTGTAATATTTTGAGCTAAGAATTATCATAACTTATTCAACCTAAAGTAATACCAATAATTAGAGTGCTTCTATTGGACAGGAATATATAATGTCTTTGTACGGTCCGTAAATCAGGGTTTAGGTCGTTGAAGCCTTACTTCTACCAATAGATTTTCTGTTTCTTCGCAATTTATTACGTTTTATTATTTGTAAGTTGCTATATATCCGAAGCGCCACAATAACCAAAAGTAAAACTACAAACCATTTAACATATAAATATTTACTATCATCATTAATATCCTTAGTGGTTAAAGGTGTTGTGGGAGGTATAGTTTCTTCTGATGATGAGAGAGGAATAGTGCTTAGGAGATTGTTTCCGCTCCAAACCTCAACAGTGGAAATTTCTTCACTTTCTTTTGCTTGATCGTTTTTATTTGAAACGGGTTTCACTCGAAGATTGACAGTTGGCAATTGTCCATCAACCGTTTTCGTTAAATAAATTGGTATTGTTAGATTTAAGTTAACTGATTTAGAACCAACCATTATTGAACCCACTGAAGCTCCTGATGGTTTGTATAATATATTGCTTGTTTGAGTAAAACCGTACTCAAAAAGATGGGACATGTCATTCCAGATAGTTCCTACCGGTGATTTTAATAACACTCCTACTAGACTGCGTCCATTCACTGTTGATGTAGCAACAAAACAATTTAATGCTTGAGAGGTAAAGCCTACTTTCATGCCGTCAACATGCGGGTCACGCCATAACAGCTTATTCTCATTAATCATTTGAGTTGGTTGACCCTGTACGGAACGAGTGATCCATTGTTCTTTTGTTTTTATATATTGATCAAATATTGGATTCTGATAGGCGACACGGGCGATCAGCGCTAAGTCGTGTGCAGTTGTAGTATGCTGCGGGTCAGTTAAACCGGTAGGATTAACAAAATGAGTCTGTGTTGCACCTATTTGTTGAGCCCTAGCGTTCATCATGTCAACAAATTGAGGTACACTCCCACCGATATATTCCGCAATAGCAACAGCAGCATCGTTTGCAGAATCTAGGAGTGTAGCATATAATAAATCATCCAGAGTTAACGTCTCGCCTGGGGTCAAATTAATGACTGTTCCGTATACTAATTTACTATCAATAACCGTATTCGTAATTGTTACCTTATCATTTAAATTTCCATATTCGATAGCTAAAAGAGCGGTCATAATCTTGGTTGTACTTGCTGGCTCTAGTTTTTCGTTAGCGTTCTTAGTGTAAATTTCTTGTCCAGATTGAATATCAAGAAGATAACCAGATTCTCCTCGAATTTCAGGTAATGCTGTGCTTGCCGCATTTACAGGCGCAGGAATAAGTATAGTTAAAACCATAAGCATGGAACCAAACAAACGTATTGGTCTTAATCGTTTCTTATGTTTCCTTTTAAACAAATACATTATATTTATCCAAACCTTTCTAGAATGTCTCATCTTTAAATTGTACTCGACAATATTCGACATATATTTTAATATATTTTTTTTGATTTGGATATAGAAAAATCAGCTCCGCTGGCGATCATTAAAGGCATTTTGACCGTTGTAGGTGTAGAACATGGACAAAAAAACTACGTATCAATGGCTGCATCGCTATGTAATGACAAAACGTGGAACCGAGGAAACGTATCCGTTTGACTTTGAAACGACTGTTTATCGCGTTGGTGGCAAGATGTTTGCCTTAGTCTTTACCAACGAAGATATCCTCCGAGTGAATCTCAAATGCGATCCCATGCTGGCCATTTTGCTCCGAGAAAAGTACAGCGCAATCACACCGGGTTATCACATGAACAAACGGCACTGGAACACCGTTCTTATGGACGGTTCCGTTCCTCAGGATGAAATCAAAGAAATGATATCGCATTCGTACGATTTGGTCTTTAACGGACTGCCTAAAGTGAAAAAGAACCGTATCATCGGAGCAATATTCCCAGGCTAGGAATATTGCTCCGATTTTTTTGTTGTGTAGTGAAGCTCATTTATGTTCTTAAGGATTTCTTTACATACTTTAAAACTAACGCCAATAAAATGAAAAAGGTAAGCGGAAAGACAATTTTTAATGAGAAGGTTCTTAAAGGATGATGTCGAGTGGCGCAGCCACCATGAAATAGAAAGGTGGGATGAGAAAACGATGAAGCGATGTTCCAATGGACACTATTACGATCCACAAATGCACAGTACATGCCCATACTGCGGGATAGAGAATTTTGATCCATCGGTAACCCGGCCTCTTTCATCGGGGACATTTCCCTATATGGAAGTTCCTCCCACACAGCCGAAACGTCCAGACTATGGGGTACCTTCTTTACCCCAAGCTTCACCCCCGGCTTGGTCCCAACCTCAAACTCCTCAACGAGAACAAATCCCACCTACACGGGGTGTCACTCAAGTCAAAGGGTACGACCGGGTGGTAGGGTGGTTGGTCTGTGTTGAAGGAGCGGAACTAGGCAAAGATTACCGTCTTCATAGTGAAAAAAACTTCATCGGACGCTCGGAAAAGATGGATGTTGTCATCAGGGCTGACGAAACGATTTCCCGAGAAAATCATGCAATCGTAAGCTATGACCCGAAGAAGAATAGTTTTCGCTTGCATCCAGGTGACGGAAGGGGGTTGGTGTATATCAATGGCGAAGAAGTCACCATCCCTGTACCGATTCAAGCCTATGACATGATTGAGATTGGTGAAACGACGTTACAATTTGTTCCCTTCTGTGGTGACCGGTTTCAATGGAAAAAAGATAAGGCATGATCAGGATGAGTTCTCCAGGTTGCCTTCAAGGCAATGTGGGTCAGTGTAATGGTAATCGTATGAGGGGGAACTTCTATGTGGGAAGAGCTTTGCATGGGTTGCATGGGACAAAAAGGGGAAGCAACGGTTTGTCCCTCTTGTAGTTATGAGGAAGGATCAGCCGTGATTCTACCCCATCAACTGCCATCACGCACCCTTCTCAAAAACCGGTACGTTATCGGGCGTGTTTTGGGGCACGGCGGATTTGGCATCACTTATCTGGCCTGGGATACCACTTTAAACACTCGCGTGGCGATCAAAGAATACTTTCCGCGCGATCTCACGACTCGATCCTACGGGAATTTGACGGTCTTTATCTACACTGGCAACGCACGTAACCAATACCTTTATGGATTAGATAAGTTTCTGGAGGAAGCCCGAGCCTTAGCTCGGTTTGCCCATCATCCTGGAATTGTGGCAATCCAAGATTTTTTCCAGGAAAATGAAACCGCCTACATGGTCATGCAGTACATGGAAGGCATGACACTGAAAGAATACTTGGATTCTGTTGGCCGCATCACCTACGATACAGCCCTTAGCATCTTAATGCCGGTGATGGATGCTGTAAGAGAAGTGCATGCTGCCGGGATGCTTCATCGGGATATCAGCCCAGACAACATCTACATAACCAAAACGAAACAAGTTAAAATTCTAGATTTTGGCGCCGCTCGTTACGCCCTTGGTGATTTTACGCAGAACATCTCGATTTTGTTGAAGCCTGGTTTCTCTCCGGAAGAACAATACCGCAGCCGAGGACACCAAGGGCCGTGGACCGATGTTTATTCCCTTGCAGCGACTTTATACATGGCCATAACGGGGCTTATTCCACCGGCAGCGATCGATCGACTGCATGCCGATCTTATTCAGGCTCCCTCGCAGCTAGGGGTAACGATTCAGCGGGAAGTCGAATGGGCACTTCTGAAAGGGCTCTCTGTTAAAGCAGAAAATCGCTATCAAAGTGTAAAAGAGTTTCAGATGGCTTTAACCGGATCGAACTTGGTGATGGACGACCGGATTATCACTTGTGCACATTGCGGCGCCCAAAATCGAGTCGCACCCAATACATCCATCGAGAATATGGCCTGCAGTCAATGTTACCAACCGTTTAGACCGGTCACTCCGGGTATTACCACAAACCATCACGCTGTTCCTCAAGCTGCGTTCATGCCTAGCGGTGCACCCGGCAGCGTACCTGGCGCCTTGCCGAATATCACCCCGAGTAGTATGCCGGGCTTCAACCTGGGTAGTCCATCCAGCGCTTCACCAAGGAACATATCGGCTGGAATACCTGGATCTATCCCGTATGCCGTACCCGAATCCGCTTCGAGTCCCATTTCTGGCAATGCTCCAGGAGTAAGTTCGGTCAACGGAATAAATCCGTCAATGGTTGCATCAGATTCGGGTGGAACGACGATTATACAGTTCAATTCAAACAACAAAACGTTGATGAAAATAGCTGCAGGGGCAGTCGCAGCTATTTTGATAGTCGTTGGTCTGGCGATTTACGTGAAAGAACCACCTAAGAAAGAACCCCCCGGTAATACAACTATCTCAACGTCCGCGAACGGGACAACGGAACAAACAAATCCACCCTCATCCCAGTCCTTTGAGCCACAAAGTGCCAACTTAACCTTTAGAATTGGCGAAAAAGTTTTTTATAAGAACTATAAAAAATATACAACCGATGTAGCCCCCTATATTCGAAATGGCATAATCTACGTCACTGTTCGAGTATTGGCCGAAACCTCCGGAGTTCAAGTGGATTGGGATCCGGATACACAGACTGCGTCCTTCCTTCGGGATAATACTCGGTACATAGTTAAACCGGGCGTTCCCAAGCTTATGGGTGATAACGGCATTGCAATACCGATGGAAGGAGCGCCGGAGCTCAAGGATGGCCGAATCATGATCCCGATAAACTGGATTGCCAAAGTGGCCCAAGGCAAAATGGAATATGATGAAACAACCCAAAACGTCACAATTACGCGAGAGCCGAACAAAAAACAGTAGGGAAATGGAGGTCTAGCGATGCTTAGAATCAAAAAAAATTTGGTCGCCATCCTCCTTGGATTCGTATTTTCTCTAATTTTCGTTACTGTTCCCTATGTCGAGACCGCACAAGCCGAACCCGACGCGAATCAGATGCGGCAAAGCGTCGTACACGTTCGAACCTATTTCGTGAATGACCGTGTCGGGTACGGCTCTGGTTTTATCGTCGATCGAGAGGGACAGTATGTGGTAACCAATAGGCACGCCGTAACGGATGAGGATGGTGTAAGGGGATACGATTTTTATGTCTATGTAAAGGATCAGGATGAACCGATTCAGGCACATATCTTAAGCCTGTCGCCTGAAAAAGATTTAGCCATCCTTGAGTTAACCAAAAAATCCGGTAAGGTTCCGGTCAGATTCGCCAGCAGTGATAACGTCAAGGATGGCCAGGCTGTTTATGCTGTTGGCTATCCTTTCCCGGCCTATATCGAAAAGATGACAAACATTGCCCAAATCAAGCATCCGCCGGAATCAAAGATTACCCGTGGCGTGATCAGCGGGAGAAACAAGGACGATAAAGGAACTAACCATTATCAGACGGATGCCGCCGTAAACTTTGGAAACTCAGGAGGTCCCCTTTTCAATGAAGCGGGTGCAGTAGTTGGCGTGATCCGAGCAAAACCCAACGTCAAAAAGATCGAATCCGAAGGGATCGCCTGGGCGATTCAAAGCGATGAAGTCATGCAGTATTTGGACCGGAATAATATCAAATATGACAACGAAGATACGGCAGTTAAACCCCTGAACCCACCGGAAACATCGACAAATGCTACTAACGACCCGAATGAGAAAAATACTCCGGCAAAAGAGAATATAAATGCGAATCCACCAGTTTCTACTCCACAAGCGCAAGACAAAACCCTGTTGATTGTCATCGGTGTAATCTCCATGATTGTTCTCATCAGTGTAGTCGCCATCATGATGGTACAGTCAAAAAAGAAAGCGGCCGTACCCTCGTCGGCTACGAATCCAGGAGTCAATCATGGAACAGGCGGAAGCATACCGAATGGGAAGGGCATAGGGCTCGGGCCGCAAGGTTTAGAGAGAAAAGGAGCACAAGAAAACCCTGTAACTCAACCCATTGCAACGAATCCAGAGAATTCACGGTCGACTAAGCCCATCCTTCGCGGACTGGTGGGCACATTTATCGGTCGAACCTTTGAGATGGATAAGGAACCTCTTACCGTAGGTAGGGACTCCCGGGTTTGTCAAGTGATCTTCCCGCCAGATCAGACCAATATTGGACGGGTTCACTGCAGTATCCGCTATGAAGAGCCCAGTCGGACATTCATTCTGGAAGATTGTTCGTCAACCAATGGAACCTATCTTTTCAATGGAGATCGAATCAGCCCCAAGCAACCTGTCCGGCTCAAATCGGGAGATCGGTTTTATCTCGCCGATCGAGAGAATATATTTGAGGTATTGCTGGAAAAAGGATAATCTCATCTGGGGCGTTGAGAGGCTCGTGTTTTTTCAACACGAGCCTTTTGACTAGACGGAAGAGCATCCGAAGCGGAAGGAGAACCAATGAGAATCGTTCCGGGGAATTTCCAGCATATTGGCAGAAGGGAAGAACAGCAAGACGCCTTTGGTTTTTCCGATATCGATGATTTGACATCTGTCCTCAACGGCGGAGTAATGGCAATCGTTGCGGACGGAATGGGTGGATTGTCCTGTGGTCGCCAAGCCAGTCAATTGGCGGTTCGAACCATGCTCTACGAATACTACCATGAATCTCGTCGCACTTCGGTGCCGGAAGCTCTTTGGAAGAGTGTACATAAAGCCAACACTGCCATACTTCAACTGGCGATGGAATCGAATTTGGCAGGGCAGATGGGTACAACACTTGCCGCTGCCGTGATTTATCGGGATATGCTCTTTTGGGTAACAGTGGGAGATAGCAGGGTTTACCTCTACCGGCAAGGAAAGTTAACACGCTTAAATGCCGATCATAATTATCGATTGGATTTACTAAAAAAAAGCGCCCGAGGAGACTTAGGTCGAAAGGAGGCCGACGAACATGCCGAAGGAGCTCATTTAACAAGTTACCTCGGCTTGACTGATCTCGAAAGAATCGATCGGAATATTCGACCGTACACCCTGTTTGCAGGAGATCGGATTCTGCTCTGCAGCGACGGGTTCTACGCCAATTTGTCGGAACAAGAAATCGTAGAAGCATTGGCGGGTGACCCTCAGAAGGCCTGCTATGTTTTAGCCGATCGTGTTCTGGCTTTAAATCGACCAGACCAAGATAATTTAACCGTTGCGATTTTAGCGTTAGAGGAGAATGATCCATTCCGAGTGACAGAACGGCAATTGCCGCAAACCCAGCGAATCGACACTATTGTTAGATTCCGCTGGGGCGCTGCCGCTTTGCTTCTCTTTATCGTTTCGGCGTGGATGATTATCCAAATGGCGAATTCATGAATTCAAACGAAATAGCTGCATCAACGAAAGGGCAAGTGTCAATCCGAAAAAAGAGGCCTGTCGGGCGTTTGTATGTATAAGGTGGGAGGAAAAGGGTTTATGAGGCTTACGACTGCTATGATTAGCCGGATAGGTGGAAGAGAGTCAAACCAGGATCGGTGTGATTACTTTTATAACGGGCAAAAGGGCTGTTGGGTGGTCGCCGATGGGTTGGGCGGTCACCGGGGGGGTGAGAGGGCGGCTCAAATTACCGTCAATACTGTATTGGAATACTATATAAAAGACGGAACAGCTACGGAGGAAACCTTAGAAAAATGCTTTCAAACCGCCCAAAAACAAGTGTCGATTGAACAGGACGAGCATAGTGAGTATTATCGGATGAAGTCAACGGCCGTAATTCTTCTGTTTGCGGAAAACATAGACTCGGGGACTGTGCCAAGTACTTCCAGAAGTGAAGAATCGACGGAAGAAGAAAGTTCAAGGGAAAGCTCAACGGAAGGTTCAAAAGAAATCTCAAAAGAAATCACTAGTGAAGTCGTCTGCGGCCATATCGGAGATTCACGACTCTACTATTTTCGTGACGGAAAAATTGTCTATATCACGAAGGACCACAGCGTGTCTCAGGCTATGGCGGAAGCTGGCTATATTTCACATGAAGAGATACGTTTTCATGAAGATCGGAACCGGGTATTGCGATCACTGGGACAGAAGGAGTCAATACGACCGGATATCGTGAGAATTCCTGGTCCTTATCGACCGGGTGATGCCTTTCTCCTCTGCACGGATGGTTTTTGGGAACATATCTGGGAGAGAGAAATGGAGATAGACCTGTCTAAGGCAGAAACACCGGACGCATGGTTGGAATTAATGGAGATCCGAATCATGGAGCGTGCTCCTGAGGATCACGACAACTATTCGGCTATCTCTGTTTTTTTCTGTGAGTTTTAACGCAAGAAAGCCAGGACAATCATCCTGGCCTTCACTGTTTACTTGATTATATCCCCAACGCCGCCCGCTTCTGATCCGCAAAGCATATCCGTTACGATGGAGGATCCGGAAACTTTTCAAACAGCGGTACGTTACCGATTTGATGCGTTTTTCGCACGATATCGCATCCTCTATTTATCGATTCAATGCTAGTATTCGCACTTTTATGCATCTTTGTACCTCAGAGATTGCAGAACCAGACTGGTTGACTGAAAAATACTACGAAGACAGGCAGTCCAGCCCATCGTGGTTTGGACTGCTTTTCTTAAGGACAGAGAACAAATAATGCTCTTGAGTTCGAGCATTATCTTTGCTTCGTAGAATAACGTTTTTGGAATTCATTTTCGATAATTATAAGACCGAAGTGGAGGAACGATTGGAGCAGTCTTTAAGAGTACGACCCATTTACGTATCCTTTAATGGCTTGAATCCATCCAATGTTGTAAAGTAGTGGCTACCCACAAAAATGGTGTAGTAGAGGGGGAGGGAGTAGTACTGTCGCCAAAGAAGCAATTCGTACAGTGCCATCCACCTCAGAATTTCTTCTCCTATAAAACTGAATAGGAGTGCAAATACCAAGCCCTTTAGATGCGGATTTAGCGATGGATTGTACTGGATCATGAACATGATTGCCACCGGAATAATCGAAAAGTCCGCAGGAATATAGTGGGGGAATAAAGGTAGAGCCTTATAATCGTAGAACCACAATCCGATTATTGAACCGATGGTATCTAAGGTAAGTGCAGCAATCATAGAAAAAAAACCGGCCAAAAGCAGTCGGTGCTTGGATTCGGGATTTCTGTATCTTAACCATAGTAACCACGGTACTATGGTTAAGAGGACACTAACCCACCAACGCCACGTAAATAACATTTCTGACAACCATATACTGTAAAACTGTTGCTGTAATTCAGTAAGTTGCTGATAGATCAGAGCAGTGCCTGTTGTATGCTCATGCGGTAACAAATATGGATTCCCCTTTGTGTAACCGTAATACTTCTTTTGGTTTTTTGTCCTGATATTCTCGTAGACGCACAAGTCAACATACCGCCCAGTCGACCCAAAGCGGAATCATAGCTACTAACGGTTCTCCTCATAAGATGTTCATTTTGGAAAATATATATTAGTTCCCGGAAGTATTATTCTGCGTATTCGGTGATATTGTTCCCAGAATACCGTTCTAATAAACAAATGAACTCCTACTCAATAAAATGGGTGAGTATTGGTAACAATATATAAGAATTTAAAGCTATAGGAGATAATACCCGATGCCTCATCAGAAGTTCCAGTCAGATGCAATCAAACCTCGATATGCCAAAGGACGTATATCCGCATTGGGGGTAAACTCGGTATATCCCCGCACTCCTTGGGTGGCAGCCTGGTGGTCGACCGCCTTTCCGGGGTTTGGGCATATGTTTTTAGGAAAGTACCTACATGGTTTTGCGCTGATAATTTGGGAACTTGTGGTGAACAGCCAAGCCCGTTTAAATATTGCGATTGCCTTATCCTTTCTGGGTAGGTTTGAGGAGGCAAAGGCTCAGATAAACCAGGAGTGGTTTCTGCTTTATGTGGCAGTGTACGTATATAGCATCTGGGATAGTTACCGTTGTGCGGTTGAAATTAAAAAAAGTCACGTTCTGTCCGAAATTGAAGATGCGCCGATCGCCCCTTCCGATGTTAGTTTTTTTGATGTTGTTATCCTTGATAAGAAAAATCCTTGGATGGGATTTGTCTGGTCAGCGTTCACACCTGGTTTGGGACAATTATACGCAGGTAGTACGGTTGTGGGTACATTTGTTTTGGTCTGGTGGATTTTTGTTTGCTATAAGGCATCGGCTGTTCGTGCCTGGCTCTATTCTTTCCTCGGGGATTTTAGCCGTGCAGCCGCAATTGTGGATTGGCAGTGGTTTCTTTTTTTGCCTTCCATGTACGTTTTTGCAATTTATCAAGCATACACAGCGGTAAATGAAAACAATATTTTATTCGATATCGAGCAAACAAGGTACCTTAGAGTGAGGGCTGCAAACTTGGGACAACGAAACACAATCGAAAACGGCACCATACAAATCATCGCCACATTTGACCATTCACCTTTTGTGGAGATGGTTATCCATGATATTGAAAAGCTAGGAGTGCCGCCACGGGATATCGTAGTGTTACCGCTGGAAAACCTTGATTCGGATACACATATCATTGACACTATTGATCGGGTTGACGGCAGAAGTAATCTGGACGGAGCCATGATGGGTGGTACGATCTTTATGGTCTTAGGTGCGATTTATGGATTTGTATGGTTATGGGGACCGGTAATTTGGGGGCTGATCGGCTTAGTAGTCGGTTTCTTCCTGGGATTGATCATCGAATTAGTACTCAATAAAAAGAAACCAAAAGTTCTTTCCGGTCGCAAAAGCGAGGTAATTATACGGGCGACATGTAAAGCCTCTCTACAAGACCAACTTGTTAAAACTCTTAAATCCCGAAGAGCCAGTGGTTTCGTGATCATGCCTCAAGAATAGCAGTTAGGACATAACCTACTGGTTCAAATGAATGTTTTCAAGCATTTTCAAGGACGTCAGCCCACTCCTTTGGTCTATTTACGGATGTATTAGGTGGATCTACGGTATTAAGTTGTGAACAGTAAAACCCGGAAGATAAGGTCTTATGAAAAAAAGGACAGTCCAAAGAACATTGATCTTTGTTCGGTCCTTTTTAATTTTTGTTTTATAACATCGTCGTAACTTCTAAATATGGAATATAGGGTCTCTCAATTCGGACAGGAATTCACAGTGAGTTAGTAAATATTAAGCTGGTAGGTAAATAGGTTTATTATTTTGCGCTTGACTTGGAGTTAACTCCAAGTGATATGCTATTTTCTGAGGTGAATCTAATCTTGGCTCTTTCACGGTTTGAGTTCCTATATAGACGGTACTATCCAAATGCCACTGGTGAAGAAATCGGTATGGGTAGTCGGGATTATGAATTAATTGTTTTGTAGTACGGACGAACGTATCCTTTCGAATTGGCGGACCTGCCTGAAGATGTCCGAACGTTGGATGACCGAATATCGGGAGGTAAAAACCGATGACAATTACAGAAGTCAGTGAAAAATTGGATATTTCACAGGATACACTCCGCTATTATGAACGCATCGGATTGATTCCTCCTGTGAACCGCAATAAAAACGGAATCCGGGATTACACCGAAGAAGATTGTAAGTGGGTCGAATTTATTAAATGTATGCGCAGTGCCGGTCTACCGATTGAAGTATTGATTGAGTATGTTGCATTATTCCAACAGGGCGACGAAACGATTGAAGCAAGAAAAGAACTTTTTATCGAACAGCGTAAACAACTTATCACAAGAATCGAAGATATGAAGAAAACGCTGGAGCGCCTAGATTATAAAATTGCAGTATATGAACAGGCGATCGTCAAAAAAGAAAAAGAATTGAGAAGGCCGGAACATTAGCTATGAGCGCTCAAAAACAATTAAGGAAATGGAGAGTTACAATGAAGTACAGAAAATTAGGGAAAACAGACGTAGAAGTTTCGGCAGTGGGTCTAGGCTGCATGGGAATGAGTGCAGCTTACGGGCAGGCAGATGATAACGAAAGCATTAGCACTTTACAATATGCACTGGAGCTTGGAATAAACTTTTGGGATACTGCCGATATCTATGGAAATGGTGCGAATGAAGAACTGATTT
Organism: Heliobacterium mobile; assembly: GCF_009720735.1. Classification (GTDB taxonomy): domain Bacteria; phylum Bacillota; class Desulfitobacteriia; order Heliobacteriales; family Heliobacteriaceae; genus Heliobacterium; species Heliobacterium mobile. Next base: position 142,904 of record NZ_WNKU01000003.1, on the reverse strand, counting down.
CGAAGGTACTGGTTCCTAACCGCAACAAGGTTTTTATTGCAACAAAATTCGGGTTCCGTGTAAGAGGCGCCAAAGGAGATGCCTTTGTGGGCGGAGATACCTATATTGACGGTTCCCCGAGGTGGATGAAGCAGGCCGTGGAGAACAGTCTTAGACGGTTGAAGGTGGACACCATTGACCTTTATTATGCTCACCGTGTAGACCCGCATGTTCCGGTAGAAGAGACCGTCGGTGCCATGGCTGACTTGGTCAAAGAGGGCAAAGTCCGTTACTTGGGATTAAGTGAGTGTACGCCGGAAGATTTGAAAAAGGCGCACGCTGTCCATCCGATTACTGCGGTACAAAGTGAATACTCGCTGCTAACTCGCGACGTGGAAAAAGAGATTCTTCCATTAACGAAGGAGTTAGGGATAGCATTCGTTCCCTTTGCTCCGTTAAGTCGTGGATTGATAACAAACAAACTCAATGTAAGCACCCTTGAATCCAATGATTTCCGCAGAAACCTTCCACGCTATAATGGAGAGTATTTGGAAAATAATCAGAATCTAGCAGCTGAATTTGCCGAATTTGCGGCGGGGAAGAACTGCACCCCGGTGCAGCTTGCCATCGCCTGGGTAATGGTACAGAGCGATAACATCATTCCGATCCCCGGAACAAAACGGAAAAAATATCTGGAAGAAAACGCAGGAGCGGTAGATGTCACACTTACGGCTTCAGATTTAGAACAGATAGAAAATGTAATTATGAAATATCCGAATATAGGGCCACGCTACAGTGCGCGGGAGAACAAATTTGTAAAAAAATAAAATCATACGTTGTGGTCATTGAACGTATCGATAGTAAACCAAGTCGCCAAGAGCACTTGGTTTGCTACTTTTATAAAAGTGTAGTCCAAAATCGGATTTTCGGAGAATTATATGAAAGATTGGTTAAGAAAAATGCTGTTCTTTTCACTCCTAGGTCTTATCGTTTTATTGCTAGGTATCGGTCTTTATTTGCAACATCCTAAGTTTGGCCGATTGCCTGACGGCTCGAACCTTGAAAGAATTAAAAGTTCTCCCCATTACTTGGATAACCGTTTTCAGAATTTAATCCCCACTCCTCAATTTACCGGAGAACAGAGTTCTGCTTCCTCGTTATGGGAGTTTCTCTTTACCAAAAAGGAACGGCTGCGACCGACCGATCCGATTCCATCGATAAAAACAGATCTGATGGCTTTGGACAAAGGGAAAGATACCGTGATTTGGCTGGGTCACTCTTCGTACTACATGCAACTTGGCGGCAAAGGGATTCTCATTGATCCCGTATTTAGTTCCTACGCAGCACCTGTCTCTTTTGCGAATAAGGCATTTGAAGGAACGAATCCATACACAGCAGATGACATCCCGGAAATCGATTATTTGCTGATTTCTCACGATCATTGGGATCACTTAGATTATCCCACAGTGACTGCGCTAAAAGCCAAAGTTAAAAATGTGATCTGCCCTTTAGGTGTCGGTTCCTATTTTGAACAATGGGGATTTGAAAAACAGCGTATCCATGAGGGGGACTGGTTTAGCTCATTAGAATTAGAAAAAGACTTTACCGCCCACGTACTGCCTGCTCGCCATTTTTCTGGACGCCTGCTCACTAGAGATAAGACGTTATGGGCTGGATTTGCACTGGTCACCCCGCAACGTCGGATATTCTACAGTGGTGACAGCGGATATGGTCCCCATTTCAAGCAAATCGGAGAAATGCTCAACGGTTTTGACCTCGCAATCTTGGAAAATGGTCAGTATGACAAGAGCTGGGCAAATATACACATGATGCCGGAAGAAGTGGCAATGGCCGCTGAAGAACTGAAAACCAAGGCCTTATTACCTGGCCATTCCGGAAAGTTTGCGATTTCCAACCATCCTTGGGATGATCCATTGAAACGGATTACGCTTGCCAGTCAAAATAAAAACTACCGGCTTCTTACGCCAATGATCGGAGAACCGGTATATCTCGATAAGGAGCAACAAGGCTTTTCCCAGTGGTGGGAAGGGGTTAACTGAATCCCCGCAGAACACTATTTCCATTATGAGGGTGGAGGAGGACTATGATGAAGGTACTTGGAATTAACGGAAGCCCACGGAAGCAGTGGAATACAGCGACGTTACTCAATAAATCTCTGGAAGGGGCAGCATCAAAAGGTGCCGAAACAGAGTTAATTCACCTTTATGATCTTACTTTTAAAGGATGTATGAGTTGTTTTGCTTGTAAGACAATAGGCGGTCACAGCTACGGGAAATGTGCGGTCAATGACGATTTAGCGCCAATTCTAAAAAAGGTCGAGGAAGTTGATGCGATTATCGTCGGGTCTCCCGTGTACTTTGGCAGTGTATCGGGGGAACTCAGATCATTTATCGAACGATTACTTTTTCCCTTTCTAGCTTATTCTAACCAGGCTCGATCACTCTTTCCGAAAAAGATCCCTGTTGGTTTTATCTATACCATGAATGTGCCAGAAGAATGGGCAAAACAGATGGCATACGAGCATCAGATTAGTCAACATGAAATGGCATTCAAATTGATCTTTGGCGGAGATGTGGAGAATCTTTATAGCTATGACACCTATCAGTTTACGGATTATTCAAAGGTAGTGTCAGACCTTTTCGATCCTGAACAAAAAGCGAAAAGGCGGGAAGAAGTCTTTCCCCTCGATTGTGAACGGGCTTATGAATTAGGTGCAAGAATCACAGGTAGACAATGATTGCCTAAAAAAGAAAAAAGGCGTGTCAAACTGTTGCTAGTTTGCACGCCATTTTATCTTTCAAATCAATATTTTACTTTTTCATCATTTGATAGGGTAACGTATTTTCCGAATCCATCGCTATCGCGTCATCGAGTAATTGGTTGGCTCTTTCCACCTGCCCGTGATTGAAAAGCATTTGGGCCGCAGACGAGAATGTGCTATATAGACTCTCCTGCTTTTGTTTTTTTGCATTGACCGCCATGAAGATGTATTTTGTCCCCTCGTCATAGTGGCCTACCTCGTAATACTGTGCAGCGATATTGAAGGCGTAAGTATCCGCTTGTTCAGGGTAGTATTCCATCGCTTGTTTTAATTGTTCAATTGACTCCAATGCGGCGGGCTCTTCGGTCGATGACGACCCATTTGACACAGACGGCTCAGTCTTCTGATTGGGTGAATGATTTACGGAAGAATCCCTGAAAATATTCACTGTACTGGTATTCCCATCCCACTCGACGGAGCAACCCAGGCTTTCGGCAACAAATCGGGCGGGCACCATCGTTCTTCCCTCAATAATGGTTGCGGGAACATCCAAGTGAAGAGTTCGGTTATTGACGACGGCTTCACGACTACCGACCGGTAAGGAAATCGAGATGCTTTCTTTGGTGGCTTTGACCGTACTGGTGGACTGATCCCATGCTAACTTCGCGCCGAGCGATTCAAAAATCCCTCGCAGCGGAACCATCGTGCGTCCTTCGATGACAGTGGGCTGAACGTCGAAAAAGATCGGTTTTCCATCAACATTTACAAAGATCCCTTCATCCGCGAAGGTGGGAGTTATTGTAGACGAAACAATGAGTGTGGTGATTGCTGGAATAAGCCACTTTTTGTATTGCTTTTTTCGTTCCATCGAAATTCCTCCATTGATGCTGATTCCTTTATTGAAAAATTGTACAGCTGGTACGGTGATTGATCTAAAAAGAATTATAACATGTCAAAGCCATTAATGGATATTTTTATCCTAAGTGAATGGGTAGGCAGAGAAACATCCGTCAGATAAACATGAAATAGGGAGGAAGTTCATAGGAAAAGGGATGGAACAATTCCAAGCATATTTACCAAATACTAGAGGCTTAGCAAAATTGCTCTAGCCTCTTTTCGTAAGCTCGGCTATTCTCGTTCTCTTGTTATTGAGCGAGTTTTGCGGGTAAGCTCTTTTATTGGGGAAAATAAAGTTATGGTTAAGACAATTCATGGCATATAAAATAGTTGCAACACACAACTACTTCTGTTGTGGTTTGAATATGATGTAAGCCTATTGGATGAGGAAGAATTTTGATTTCATGAGCAGGAGTGATTGGATTGGAAGATGGCGTAAGTGCCAAGGAATTGCGCGAAATCATCCGACAGCTTGAGCGCAAGTTAGGTATTTTAGAAAAAAACGAAATGGGTTGCTGCGGGGTTTCTTTTGCACAGTGTCATGCGATTGTAGAAATCGGAAGAGGAAAAAAAGTATCTCTAAATCTGTTAGCCGATAGCCTCGGTTTAGATAGCAGTACGATGAGTAGGACTGTAAACAATCTTGTGAATAATGGATTTGTCCAAAGAGAGCTTGATCCGGGGGATCGACGATACGTTACGATTCAATTAACGGAATCGGGAAATAAGGTTTTCCAACACGTAGAAGAAACCATGAACAATTACTTTCAAGGGGTTTGGGAGCGCATACCGAACGATAAAAGAGCGCAAATTCTTGATAGTTTTCAAATCTTATTAACAGCGTTTCAATAACTATTTCGGGTGATTCAGATTTTGTTGTTTAGGAGGTTTCGTTGTGATGAGCAAAGAGTATTTTGATCGTGTTGCGGACAAATGGGATGATATGAGGCAGGAATTTTTTTCGGATAAGATTCGTGAAAAAGCCTATTGTATAGCCGATCTTGTAAAAGGTAAACTGGCGGCGGACATTGGGGCAGGAACTGGCTATGTTACGGATGGTCTCACAGAAAAGGGTGTAAAAGTCATCGCCGTAGATCAGTCCGAGGAAATGTTACGACAGTTGAAATCTCGTTTTGGGGAAAAAGTCGATTGCCGTGTAGGAGATGCTTCTGCACTACCCATTGAAAATAACGCAGTTGATTATGTTTTTGCCAATATGTTTCTTCACCACGTGGATAGCCCGAGTGAGACAATTACAGAAATGGTACGTATTCTGAAGCCGGGTGGAAAATTGATTATTACTGATTTAGACGAACATAACTTTGAATTTCTTCGAACTGAACAATTTGATCGGTGGCTAGGTTTTCGGCGAGAAGACATAAAATTATGGCTGAGTCATGCTGGATTACACAACGTGAGCGTTGATTGTATAGGCGATAACTGTTGTTCAATGTCTGAATCCGGGACATCTCAAGCGAAGATAAGTATTTTTATTGCCTATGGTGACAAATAATAAACTCAACTTTCTTGATTTTGTATCTGAAAACTATGTAACTGAGCTATCAACATGCCTACCGCCATGAGTACCATTCCTATGATCTCATGTGGACCAAGAATTTCCCCAAGGATGAGATATCCTCCCAACGTTGCAAAGACGGTTTCCATACTCATGATAATCGCCGCATGAGTTGGCTCGGCATGTTTTTGTCCGATGATCTGGAGTGTATAAGCGATACCAACTGAGCAAAGTCCACCGTACAAGATAGGTACTGCTGCCTGTAACAGGAGGGTAGGAACGATTTCCTCTGTCGTTAGGGCTACGACCATGCTGAGAGCGGAACATGTTATGAACTGCCAAAAGGCCAGCACTAGATTATCGATTTTTGCTGCATACCGGTCGATAAGCAAAATATGAAACGTCCAAAAAGCGGCACCGATTAGTTCCAGCAAGTCGCCGTAGGAAACGGTAAAGTCACTTTTTACACATAAAAAATACAGTCCAACTGCCGATAGAACGGAGCCTGCCCAAGTATTCATTGTAATCCGGTGACCGATAAACAGACCTGTCAATGGAACCAGTACAATGTAGAGGCAAGTAATAAAAGCAGCTTTACCGGCAGTTGTATACAAAAGTCCGATTTGTTGTAGCGATGCAGCGATAAATAGGACTGTTCCCGCCAATATGCCGATCTTCCACGCCTTTGGGGAATTTTCCTCAGGCGTTATTTTTTTTGTGGAAGAATCTCGGCGGAAATACCAGATCAACGGTAAAAGCGAAGCTGCACCCAAGGCAAATCGTACACCGTTAAAGGTATAGGGGCCAACAAAATCCATACCTACCCGCTGAGCGACAAAGGCAAAGCCCCAGATGAATGCAGTCATTAATAGCAGTAAATTAGCTTTAAATTTCATCGATAACTCCTACATAATGTAATCGTGAACCTAGGTGCTCTTAAAAAAACTAGCCGGACGACGAATCCAGCCAGATTTCTAGCTTTGCCTGAAAGTTAAGCATAAGATTGTTTCCATTTTCATGATAGTACTATGGGCGTTACGATACAACAAGCGCCGTACCGGTGACTATCGAATACAAGCTGATGATAACCGTGCCTTGAGTTTTATTCCATTCCCTCTTCCTCATACTCTACAATGTGATCAATGGTCTCATCTTTTCGTGGAGGTTGAAAACGTTTATTCATGGAACGAATCACAGCTACGGGTACTTTCCGATCGCGAGAAGCGTTTCGGGCTAGAGCCGTTTCTAGTGAGGTTTTTACCCAGTGGAGCGTAATAGTGGCCCCGTGTTTATGGGCTAACTGGATAAAGGGTTTACGGTTTCTTCGTGTCATATTGGTGGCATCGAAAATGACAGTATTTCCTCGGGGGAGCATGTAGTCGATCATCTGACGGGCTATCTCAAAAACAAGTTGGTCGTGGCATATGATGGCCTCATCTTGCCAGAGAAACTTTCGGATGCTATCAGTTGATACAACATATCCCTGGAGCCGGTTTACCAAAGTCGATTTTCCACTGCCCGGCAGGCCGCAGAGCATATGAAATTCCATCGGTACACTCCTTTACAGGTGGCTGTGCGTATATAGAAGGCAAAATGCAAAAAGTCGCCTAAGATGAGAATCCGTCTGAAAATAGCGGTTTTTCTTTCGCCCCTATTGCATGATTTTTTAATTATTGTGTCGAAAGTGTATATACTTGCTTTTGGCAAGATATCGGACAGGGGGCTTCGCAATGGATTTCAGAGTTTTGACGCAGCGCCAATATGAGACAGCCGTCCAGATGATACGTCATGAAGTCTTTTATTATGTGGCCAAGATGACGATGGATGGCACATTAGAGAAAAATAAGCAGTTCATCCCGACGTTGATCAACGAGGAAAAAAAGCCGCGCTACCGTTGTTGTGTCTATAAGGAAAGAGCCGTCTCGGCAGAGCGTGTCCGCCTGGCTTGCGGTGAAGAGCCGGAAGGAGGAGTCGTACACGATCCCTCTGCTGGGGATGATCCGAGAATTCGTGTGATCTCCATCGCCTGTGATGAATGTCCCGTCAACCGGTTTTCCGTCACTCCCGCTTGCCGGGGATGTATCACCAAACGATGTATCGATGCCTGCCCGGTCAATGCGATCGCTCAAATCGATCGGCGAGCAGTCATCATTCAAGAGAAGTGTATCGAATGCGGACGCTGTCACCGTGTCTGCCCCTACGGTGCTATTACCGATATGCAGCGTCCCTGCATCAAAGCATGTCCTGTAGACGCCATTCGCTATGATGAAGATAAAATCGCACGCATCGATCCGCAAAAATGTATCGCCTGCGGACATTGCACCATCAGTTGTCCCTTTGGCGCGATCTCGGACACCTCTAGTATCGTCGATGCGGTAAAGATGTTGCGGCAGGAAAAGGGGAACGTCCATGCGGTGTTAGCGCCGTCTGTGGCCAGTCAGTTCCCCGATATCACCATTGGTCAAGTGAACAGCGCACTGAAAAAGCTCGGCTTTACGGCGGTCCATGAGGCGGCCTTGGGCGCGGACATGATCCTTGAGGCAGAAGCCCGGGAACTGGCGGAGAAGCTGGAAGCCGGCTCGTTCCTGACGAACTCCTGCTGTCCCGCTTTTGTGGCGATCATCGAGAAACACTTTCCCCAACTGAAGGATAATGTATCCACGTCTGTGTCGCCTATGGTGGCTGTTGGACGGTATGTGAAACAAAAGTATCCCGGCGCTCAGACGATCTTCATCGGTCCTTGCATGGCCAAAAAAGTGGAGATTGGGCTGCCTAAATGCCAGGGCGATATCGATCTGGCGATCACTTTTGAAGAACTGCTGGGTATGTTCGATGCGGCTGGGATCGATCTCGCCAGTTGTGATGATGAGCCGTTGGAGCAGGCTTCAATTTTCGGTCGCCGCTTCGCTCGCTGCGGCGGTGTTGCCGAAGCGATGGGACAGGCGCTCAAGGAAGCTGGGGTGACTGTGGAACTCAAACCTCATCGTTGTGACGGGGCGGAAGAGATCATCAAAGCACTTCGCATGGCAAAAGTGGGTCGCCCACCGGGCAATTTCATCGAAGGCATGGCTTGCGTCGGCGGCTGTCTCGGTGGGCCTTCTGCCTTAAACCATTCGCGCCGGTCAAAGCAAATGCTCGAAGCATACAGCCAGGAGGCAAAGGCCCAAACCATTGGCGAGGCCCTTTCCTCCTTAGACTTAGGACAGATTTCGCTACATAAGCACGAATAGGAAAACAAAAATAAGAGCCTGTCCCAGGTACTTGGGACAGGCTCTTGATCTGTTTGACTTTGCCGGTAAGCCTGATTTATCTTTGGGCCTTACCAGTCAGATGCTCGATTTCAATTTTTACCACAGTCGTAGTATGTCCAGAGTTCTCGATGTATTTTTTCCCAGATTCCATGTAATCGGCGGAATATTTTTTTACCAGTGCCAGCAAACCTTGTACCTTTTCATCTCCATCGACGATCTTGGCTTTACCAAAGACAATGACGCTTTCGTAATTCGTATCAAACGACTTGGATAGTAATTCGGTGTTACCAACTACACAAAAGGAAACACGGCTTTCATTCCCTATATTGTCGAGTTTTAACCCATTTACCGCCGAATGGACATAAATACTGTCGTTATCGTAAGCATAATTCAAGGGTACCCCATAGGGATACCCATCTGTGCTTAGCGTTGAAAGAATCCCGTATTCGCCTTCGGTAAGAATTTTTAGGCTATCGGCTACGGAAAGTTGCTTGTCTTTTCTACGCATTTCAGTGAACAAATAAAATCGACTCCTCTGAAATAATAGTAATTATAGCACGAGGAGTACCTCTCGTATCGTCGCTGAAATCAAATTACACAGTTTTACAACTGGATGATTGGCTTGCTTTTATTCCCAAAGATTATCTCAACGTTGTAACATATTATCGTATGAATATAATACGGTACAGCAATTATCTATGAAACAACGAAGTTCCAACCGCCATCGATCGGTACGGCTTGGACATTCTTAGAAAGACACATCCAAGGTAGATATGTGTCACCGTTGTACACAACTCCCTGAACATCTACACCATTCACATTCATCAGACCGTTGCCTTTATATATGAAAGGTGTCTTAACCTCCTTAAGTGCCGTCCAGACTACGTAAGTATCTACGCCTACGACGATACCGTCCATCCATGGCTTTCCGTTGATTTGTACTTTTTTCTTTAGATAGATTTGCAATGCCTCTAGTGATGTGACGACATTCATATCTACCTGTCCCGAGATTCCATTTACGGTTCCTTTATCGGTATATTGCCAAATGAGCCACTCTGCCCAGCCCGCAAAGTCTGGCGGTGGGTAGGAGGAATAGTGACTTATCCATAGGGGTAGGTCAGACAAGCCATCAACCTCATACATATCGATATACCATTTTCCTGTATATAGGATCACCTTTCCCCCAGTCGAACTGGACACAATATTGATAAATGTCCGAGACCATTCGGCCAGGTAGTCACCACTTAGAGTTGAATTCTTCTGCGGTGGTGACTCGAGGTCTAGCACGGGCCATAGATTTAGATTGACCGAGTTCAGTGCTTCAAGGAAGTGAGCCGCTTCATCCTCAGCGGAGTTTTGCTCTGGATGGGCGTAGTGATAGGCGCCAACAAGTACCCCGGCTGTTTGTGAGTTGTTCACATTCAATTGGAAACACTGATCGCTGGTTCTACAACCTTCGGTAGCTTTTACGTAGGCAAAAGAGATACCAGCTTCTCTTACTTGGTTCCAGTCAATATTTGTTCCCTGATAGCTGGATACATCAATTCCGAGCACGTTAGAATCAGAACGATTTTGCATAAATAAGCCTCCTCTTTAAATATTGAGGATTTACTATAATGTACGAAATAAAACCCAAATATTTACACAAGCATTTTGTTCATGTGTAAGCTTGGTATGTAATACCGACGGTCTCCGAGCTTTTATTAGATAAAAAATGACCTTGCCGATTTTGGTAAGGTCATAAGCTAGTTTTATTCTCGATGAGTAAAACAGCTAATGGGATAGACGATAAGGTATGTTTAGATAATCTGAGCTATTTTATCAATTTCTGTGGCTGACGAAGCTAACTCTTCCATCGATGCCGATATTTCCTCTGTCGCTGCAGCTTGTCGTTCTCCTAACACAGCCGTATTGCTTATTTTCTCGTCGATTAAATTCAAAGATTGCTTTATCTCGGAAAGGATTTTATCGGCATCTTTTACCGATTTCTCACTATTAGTAGCCATCTTCCTGATTTCCTCAGCCACGACCGCGAATCCTTTACCTTGTTCTCCTACCCGTGCCGCCTCAATGGAAGCATTTAACCCGAGAAGATTGGATTTGGATGCGATTTGTCTTATGAACGATAGAATGGTATCAGTTTGCTTAATATTTGATTGAACCTTTTCGGCGAGATTTTTCAAGTCTAATAATTCGTGAGATAAGGTAGTTGCAGAAGAAGCGATTTCTTCTGTCGTCGCCGAAATTTCTTCGGAGGTCGATGCAATCATTTGTGCCGCCGCTTCAAGAACTTGTTGATTAGCGAGACTTAGCCCTAGACTTAATGTACCAATAATATTTCCGCTTTCGTCCCTAATGGGTACGTTTGAAGACTTAACAGGGATGCCCCAAACATCTTTAGGAATCGTGAGCACGATTTCTGTACCTGTGTCTAAACATTGACTGGCGCCCCCTGACGGAGGCAATGGACTTCCTGCTACGGTTTTTGTATCAATTTCCTCGCCAGGTAAATAATACAAAAACTTTTCCTTGTCTGTAACTGCGAACATACAATCAAGTGGAAGAACTTTTTGAAAATAGGGTAGTGTTTTTTGAAAAGCTTCTAGTAAATCATCGACGCTGGATGTACTGCTTCGGATTGTCATTTCCCTCATCTCCATCTAATACACTTATTTTGCAATAATAATACTGGTATGTCACAATCCAAGACTTAAATCAAAAAAACTCTTCTAAAATCATCTGCACAAATAAATAAGGGTGCTATGTAGACAAGGTAAATACCGAGTGTCAATTTTATTCTACCATTTAGTTCCTTTGCCTACAAGGTAAAACCTTATACATGTTTAAGGTTTTATACTTTGAAACATGTAGCTGGATGCAAGGATTACCGATTTGTCGTCTACTTAAAAATAAAAAAGGCTCGGAAACGTATCTCGTTTTCGAGAGCCCTCATTGGCTAAAATTTTACTTAAAGTTACGTCGTAATTATACGTTAAGTTTTTATTTTCCACAATACTCTTTTTGTGGCTTTTCGAATCATCTCAAAATAGGTGACCCGGGATGAAAAAACGCCTAGAAAAAGATAATTCTCTCTAAAGCTATAAAAACATTAAACAAGTATTGACTACCCGAACAAATAGGGTAAAATTGAACCGATGAGTACAAAAAGATGCTATAGGGAGTTGTAGCGAATGGATATCAGTGTTAGAATCAGAAAGATCACCCGCGAAGGGGCCGTAAAGGCTATCGCATCTGTCACTATCGACGAAATGTTTGTTATTCATGACATAAAGGTAATCGCGGGAAAGACAGGAGATTTTGTTGCGATGCCGAGTAAAAAGGTGCCAAACGGAAGTTATCTCGACATTGTGCATCCGATTCATCAAGAATTTCGCGACATTATTTTTAAGGCAGTAATGGAAGAATACGAAAAAGCAGCCGGTAGTTCGAAAACACCGGTGGCGATGTAACCGCAACAGTTTGGTCGATAAGATTAAACTCTTTTTCGGTAACTACAGGGAAATTCCAAATCCAAATTAAACTTCCAGAGCGATCTTGCCATCACGGGCGAGGTCGCTTTTTTATTTAAAGATTGCTTGCCAAAGATCCGGCTGTTGGAAGTATCAAAGTAAAGTCTTCAACATAGAGCGAAAACAAATCAAAAGTAGTGATATATGAAGATATTTTAACAAAAAGGCCGTTTTTACGCGTTCGCTTGACTCAATTGTAAGAGTTTTGTCAGAGTCGGATGATACCCTTATTCATGAGTCATCAAAGAGACAGATCGATCATTGACGTGACCGAGGTGAACATTATCGTGAAACCACAGAATGTCGAAAATCGTTACCAGCCTCTATCACTTATAAAGGGCATCCTTGTTAAGATCTTTCTCATGTCTATTGCAATCGTAACGGTGGTCTCTTTGATCTCGTACTATAATGCCTACCACCGGGAGACGGAAGAAAGGCTGGAGGAACTCACCGTCTATGTTTCGGAACACGTTCGAACAGAAAGTGAGATCTTTAGGCTGGCCAAAGACAACCTCGACGTTTTTTCCCAGGAGTTCTTAAAACTCTATCAATCTGACATCAAGGTATCGGAACAGGAATTCTGGTCTTATTACTTTGTCGATAATCAAGGTGCTACGCGGATGAAACGAGAGTACTTTGATGGTTTCTATACGAAGGATGGCGGCTATATCTACGGGTTGTCCAGCTTCATCGGAAACAACCAAAGCGCGAAGGATCCCGATTTTCAACGACGGCTCATCCTGGCCGGCAGGGTCTTGTCTCGAATGGGCCCGGCATGGGTGAATCGTTTTGCCAATGTGCATGTGGCTTATCCAGAGAACGCCATCACCCTTTTCTACCCCGTGGAGCCGTGGGGCTTGCATGCCCGGGCCGACCTGCCCATGAACGAACTGGGCGTCATTCGAGCTGTCAATAAAAAAGAGAATCCAGAACGGAAAGCGATTTGGTCTGGTCTTTACTACGATGAGACGGCGAAAAAGTGGATGGTTACCTACATGGCTCCCTTGGATGAGGGAGATCGGCACTTGATCACACCCGGTCACGACATATATCTGACTGATTTAGTCGATAAAATCGTCGAAAACAACAACGATGGAACCTACAACTTCATCATTCGGAAAGATGGGTATCTGGTCGCCCATCCGAGCGATCCTACGGACGATCAAAAATGGGTGGGACAGTTATCCTTAGACAAAATCAACAGTCCTTTTATAAAGGAAGCCTATAGACTAATTCAAGAAGAAACCAAGGGGAATCTCTCGGAAGTTAAGATCATTAAAAATAATGCCTATGACTGCTACCTGGCTGTGGGCCAGTTTGAAGGTCCCGAGTGGTTGCTCGTTCGGGTCTTTCCCATGAAGATTATTCGGGAGGCAGCCCACGCAGCGGCGATAAGAATCTTTACCGAAGGCATGATGATTCTCACGATCATCCTTTTTATCGTGTACTATGTGATGCGCTATCAAGCAGAAAAACCCTTGAAACAGTTGACCCTTGCTGCCGAGGCTATCGGTCGAGGGGAGTATCAAGCGGTGGCGGAGCAAACGATTACATTACCGGTGCAATTGGATAATGAAATTGGCTTACTGTCTACCAGATTTGTGGAAATGGCTACCAACATCCGCGATGCTCAGGAAAACTTAGAAAGAATTGTGGAAGAACGAACGAAAGCCCTAGAGCAGGTCAATGCTGATTTGGTAGAGATGAGCTTGTTGGATGGCCTTACAGGGATCCATAATCGCCGCTCCTTCGATCGCAGCATGACACGGATCTTTACCGACGGGAAGGACGATTTAGGAACGTTTTCGATCATGATGGTCGATATCGATTTTTTTAAGAACTTCAATGACACCTACGGTCATGCTGAGGGAGACCAAGTCTTAAAGAGCATCGCGAACACGATTAAGGAAAATATTCGGGCAGAAGATCGTGTATTTCGTTATGGCGGGGAAGAGTTTGTTGTGATTTTTAGCCATGCCAACTTGATGATCGCCAAAGAGGTGGCAGATCGAATTCTTCAGGCGATTAAAGGTCTGCAGATCGTTCATCGGCAAAGTCCCCATGGAATGGTTACGATCAGCGGTGGGATTGAGGAGTTCGATCCATCCTATACTTCTGCCGAGGAGATGCTCAGGGTGGCCGACAGCAGACTTTATCACGCCAAAAAATCAGGGAAAAACCGTATCGTCTTCGGTTCTTCGGCCCCATCGGGTATCAAAGACGATGTTGAAGTATCATCCATTACGGCGTAAACCGACGGAAAGGCGTGCTCATAGGCCACCCCTTACGGGAATTCGAAAGAGAGGTCCATCAAGGATAAGACTCCCTTCTTGAAGAATATATGTGGCAGAACGACGTTACGGAAATTGGGTGAGTATTATACATGTTGAAGTTTTTTTGTTTCAAAAAGCCCTATATACCTATTTTATGGCTTTTGTTTATCGCGCTTATTGTACCTGCTACCGTCGTTCATGCCGAAGAGTTACCGGAAAAGCAAGTATTATTTTTGCACGCCTTTACCCCCGATGATCCAGCCCATCAGTTGTTTAACGAGGGGTTTAAGCGCACGATCGAAAAAAATGCTCAATATAAATTTATCTATTCCTATGAGTATCTTGATTTGGCTCGTCACCCCAATGATGAGGAGTACTTAGAAAACGTAGCCCACTATCTCCAAGCGAAATATGCCCGTCGTGAGCCAGATTTTGTGACCGCTAAAGCGAACCTGCGGCCCTTTTTATCGAAATACGGAAACGACGTTTTTCCGGGGGTATCCATTAGTATCGATGTCAAAAAAGACGAGGGACCGGCCGATGAGGATCCCTTAGTGCGTATGGGAAATCCCCGCGCGACAGATATCGATAAAAACATTCAACTCATTCTGCAAACGAAGCCGGATACGAAAACCATCTACATGGTGACTCCCGATCCGATCGAGCCCCATATCGACGGAATTCTCGAGAAGTATAAAGGGCAATCAAAGTTCGTTTTTGTCAATCAACTGCCCTATAAACAGATGCTTCAACGCCTGAAAAAAGCTGATGACGACTCCGCAATCTTGTATTTTCATTGGATGACCGATGTGGATGGAAAAAAGTATGCGCCTATCGAAGTCCTGCAAACGATATGCCAAGAAACCACGGTGCCTGTATTTGGTACCGACGTGCAGTATCTCGGGTATGGTATTGTTGGAGGATATGTCTTTGATTTTGAAAAGCTAGGGCAGTACGCTGCGTTACGGGTACTTGATGAGTTGACCCGTATAAAACCTCCGGACGATATCTTTCCCCCTCCTGTATATCATAAGTATGCTTTCGATCACCGCCAGTTAAAACAATGGGGAATAAAACGGAATCAGTTACCTGCCGAGAGCAAGATCGAATTTCAAGAGACCTCCTTTTGGGAGCAGTACGGAGATTATATTGTCAGCGGAATTATCTTGCTTATCCTACAAGCCCTGTTGATCGTGCTTCTTTTAATTAATCGGATGAAACGGATCAAAGCAGAGAGCAATTTGATCGAAGCAAATAGTTCACTTCAACAGATGTCGGAAAAACTCATCAAACTGGACAAGCTCAAAGATGAGTTTTTATTGAACACATCCCATGAACTTCGGACTCCTCTCAACGGAATTATCAATATCACTCAATCCGTCTTGGAGGAGGGCAAAAACAACCTTACCCACGCTCAGAAGGAAAGCCTAACGATAGTCAAAGCGGCGGGAAACCGCCTGTACCATATGATCAACGATATCTTAGAGATCTCAAAACTAAAACAAGGAGAAATTAAGCTCGACCTAAAGCCTGTCGACTTGTATACAACCGTATCTAAGGTCAGTTCGGTCTTGCTGTTTTTGATCAAAGATAAAGAGATAGAGCTACATATCGAAATCGCTTCAAATCTTCCGCCTGTGTTAGCCGACGAAAAGCGCCTGATCCAGATCCTTTACAATGTAATCGGCAATGCGATCAAGTTTACCGAAAAGGGTTCCATCGTCATCCGGGCTCGATGCCATCCTGACGGGATGGAGATTTCCGTCGAGGATACGGGAATCGGTATCGAGCAAGAAGAGTTACCCTTTATCTTTGAAGCGTTCGTGCAAATTCATCACCAAGATTCGCGATTGTACTATGGAACAGGCCTAGGATTATCCATCACCCAAAAGCTTGTAGAACTTCATGGCGGTAAAATATGGGCTACTTCGGAATTGCATCGAGGGTCGACTTTTTCCTTTACATTACCGGTGGCCCAAGAAACCGCGCCGAACACAGAGTCGTCGGTCGAGCTGGCTGCTCCTGACCTACCGAGACAGATGGGCACAGCCCCGGTGGAAATCCAGGGAAGCAACGGTTTTCGGATTTTAGTTGTCGACGATGATCCGGCGAATTTACAAGCCATTGTCAACATTTTAGCGTTAGAAGGATACAGCATCAAAGCAGTCACGCGGGGACAAGAGGTTTTAGATCTGCTCAAACATGGCGCTGCCTATGAATTGCTTATCTTGGATTTGATGATGCCGGGAATGACCGGCTTTGAAGTGTTAGAGTCGTTGCGGGACAAGTATTCCTATGTGGATTTGCCGGTACTCGTTCTTACCGCCAGAGCGCGGCAAGAAGATCTGGAAATCGTTTTTTCGATGGGGGCAAACGAATATCTCCCCAAACCCTTTGATGCTGGAGAACTGCGCGTACGCGTGAAGACCTTGGTGCAGTTAAAAAGGCTGGTCAGCAATAAAGTATCCAGTGAGTTGATGTTTCTCCAGGCACAAATGAAACCTCATTTTATCTTCAATGCCTTAAATGTCATTGCCTCTCTCAGTATTCGAGAGCCGAATAAGGCTAAAGAGCTTGTCCTCGACTTATCTGATTACTTGCGGAGCAGTTTTGACTTTGAAAGCAATGAAGGCATGACGAATTTAATGAAAGAACTGGAGCTGGTTCGTGCCTATCTAGCGATTGAACAGGCACGGTTCAAGCAAAGGCTGACCGTCGAAATCCTGGTAGAGGAAGATATCGACATCGCCATCCCGATGTTATCCATTCAGCCGCTCGTAGAAAATGCGGTTCGGCATGGGATCATGACCCGTATCGAAGGGGGACGCGTATCCGTTTCTGTCCATCGAGAAGCGGATGATATCAAAGTGTCTGTCTGTGACAACGGCGTAGGTATGGAAGAAAAACTGCTTGCCGTCATTTTCTCCAAGGAAGGAAAACAAGGCAGTGTGGGGATGAAGAACATTCACCGAAGGCTGTTAGCCCTCTATGGTAGGGGCCTGAAAATTACCAGTCAACTGGAAAAAGGAACGACCGTGGAATTTGCTGTTCCCTTCAGGGAGACGGAGGTTATGGATGCATGAATATATTAATCGTTGATGACGAGCCGGATTCCCTTCTTGAAATAGGCGCTTATCTAAACAAGTTCGGAAGATTTGACACGTATGAGTTATGCAGCAACCCCTTGGAAGCGTTAGAAAAAGCAAAGCAAAGCCCCTTTCAGGTGGCTTTGCTCGATATCGAGATGCCCGAAATGAACGGGCTTGATCTAGCGGAGAAACTGCTTGCTCTGTATCCACAGATCGGCGTCGCCTTTATTACCGCTTACAATCATTACGCAACGGAAGCGTTTGAGGTGAATGCGATTGATTACATATTAAAGCCCATCCGTGAGGAACGGTTGTTTAAAGCCCTGGATAAGATGAAGGCTAAATTGGATGAGTTCCATGTCCCAAAGGAAGACATCCCGGTCGTACCTGTGAATAGAGATACACTCACGATCACCATGTTTGGAAAGTTTGCCATACGGATGGGAGACCATCTGATCAAGTGGAACAGGCAAAAAGCTGCCGAACTGTTTGCGTATCTGTTAGATAAAAAGGAACAACCCGTTCACAAGGAGAAGCTATGTGAGCTTCTCTGGCCCGATTCGGATCCGCAAAAGGCGCTGGTGAATTTACAGACGTCGATCCATGCGATTCGGAAAACATTCTTGATCAGGTATGCCGATCATTTATCCATTGAATACAGCGGAAACAGCTATATGCTCCGTCTGAAGGACGTCATTATCGATGTGGAACAGTTTGAAGACTTGATAAAAAAAGCGGAGGAAAGCCATGACCGCGCTTTTTTAGAGCAAGCGGTAAGTTTATATGGAGGGGACTATCTGGAGGAAGACGGTTGGCATTGGGCGGAAGCGAAAAAGGTATGGTTACAGAGAAAGTACTTAGCTGCGGTGCAGGAGTTGAAGAGAAATAAAAAATCTAGCTAAGAAAAATAGAATGCAAGATATCGAGAAATGTCGAGATAAAATGAGAAAAGTAGAATAAAAAAGTGGTTATTTAAATGACATTCAAATCGGATAGTGGGTTTGTCTTAAGGATTATTGTATAGGATAGCCAAAAGGGGGTATGAAGGAACATTTCTGTAAAACGGTATCATCGGTTTCTCAAATATGGGTTTGAAAAAGAAGGGGATCGGGAGATGTATTTTAGAAATTTAACCTATAAAATTAGCACGACTGTCTTTTTAATTATTTACCTATTTCATTTTATACCTGTAGCGTCCTTTGCTAGTTCTCCATCCTCGCCAGGTATTTGGCCAACCGTATGGGTGCCTTATACACTTACCGATGGTTCAATCATTTGCGACCCCCATGATGAAAGTCCCGACGGAGTAGATTTAACTAGTGGTATTAGTAATAACCTATCAAGTGTTTATTTAGCATCCGATGGTTCCAACATGTTTTTTCGTTTTAGGCTGAGGGGTAATCCTCGCTATACTTCAGGCGGAAACAACGGTTCCTTTAATAGTAGTGGAGGATACTGGCAAGTTGAACTAGCAGATGCCTCTTCAAATACACACAAAGTAACTGTAGGTGTAGCTGGAAAACAAACTGACGAAGTTTATGTTATAGCACCTAATGCCACTAATGAAACCAAAGTTTATGATGTTCCCGCCAATGATTCCTTGTATACGAGAGTAACACAAGATCCGACTACGGGTGAGTATTACTTGGATTATCAAGTTCCTATATCATATTTATCTAACTACGGAATAACAGCTACTACTTCTATCAAGTTGTTTTTTGGAACGTCTACAACCTTACAAAAAATAAATAAGGATTTTATGATTAACTCAGCAATTCAAGACTCAAATGGTATTGTCTTTTCTCAACTAAACGTTGCACAAGTAAAACCAAACTCAATTCCTACATACGGATTACCAAGCGTATCGATCGACTCTGCCTCATTATCTTCGAGTTCCAGCACACCGACTGTAACAGGTTCCTTTAAGAATGCGGATCAAGTTTTAGTTACTGTTAGTAATTCTTCTTATAATGCGACGCTGAATTCTTCGAACAATACATGGGCGGCACTTATAACGTCACGTCTTAGCAATGGAATCTATCCCGTTACCATAATGGCCAAGGATACTTCTTCTGGTTGTTACTCAGAAGTTTCCGGAAATCTCGTAGTCAATGCATCTGTAGGAGTTCCGACCGTGACCACCGATAGTACGGTGAGCAACGTGACGGCCACGGGAGCCACAGTGGGCGGGAACGTCACGTCAGACGGAAACGCAACGATTATGGAACGGGGAATCGTCGTTTCTACCCAGACAGATCCGAGCACAAGCGATACCAAGGTAGCCGCGTCTTCGGCAGCGACCGGCACATTTACCGTGAACCTGACGGGACTAGAACCAGCGACGACATATCATTACCGGGCCTACGCAACAAACAGCCAGGGAACCAGCTACGGAGCCGACCAAACATTTACGACAGCCCCAGCCAGTAATCCGCAGAGTGTTCCGACCGTGACCACCGATAGTACGGTGAGCAACGTGACGGCCACGGGAGCCACAGTGGGCGGGAACGTCACGTCAGACGGAAACGCAACGATTACGGAACGGGGAGTCGTCGTTTCTACCCAGACAGAGCCGAGCACGAGCGATACTAAGGTAACCGCGTCCTCCGCAGTGACCGGCACATTTACCGTGAACCTGACGGGACTAGAACCGGCGACAACATATCATTACCGGGCCTACGCGACAAACAGCCAGGGAACCAGCTACGGTGCCGACCAAGCATTTACGACAGCCCCAGCCAGTAATCCGCAGAGTGTTCCGACCGTGACCACCGATAGTACGGTGAGCAACGTGACGGCCATGGGAGCCACAGTGGGCGGGAACGTTACGTCAGACGGAAACGCAACCATTACGGAGCGGGGAATTGTCGTTTCTACCCAGACAGATCCGAGCACGAGCGATACCAAGGTAGCCGCGTCTTCAGCGGCGATCGGCACATTTACCGTGAACCTAACGGGACTAGAACCGGCGACTACATACCATTACCGGGCCTACGCAACAAACAACCAGGGAACCAGCTATGGCTCGGATAAAACGTTTACAACCGTTGTTCCAGCTAAGGAAATTTACCAATTGACCGTTGATGAGTACAAGTATTCCTTAACCGTTGGTACTAAACATTCAACTACGGTTACGGCTATCTACTCGGACCAAAGTGTACAAGATGTTACTACAAAGGCTACGTATCGATCGTCTAACGAAAATATAGTTACTGTTGACACCTTTGGAAACATACAGGCAGTTTCTCAAGGTAATGCGGTTATCACAATTAGTTATGAGGGAATAACCGTTTTTACCCAAGTATTCGTTTCTAGTATGGAACCTGGCTTTGTTTTGGATTTGCAAGTATCCCCTGATACCATTGTTGGAGACGGTAATTCAGTTGTTTCCATTACCGCAAAACTTACCGCTACGAGTAATAGCTCTGTGGAAGGAGTTCCGGTGGAGTTCAACTTTACAAAATACCCAGTTTATAACAACTTGATCTCGACCGATAGTCTGGGTATTGCAAAATATACGTTTAAAGCACCGAATATACAGAGTGTAACACCAGTTTTAGATTCACTAACGGTTAGAGCCACAGATATAGAACGTAACAATTTACAAGTTGAGAAAAGTATCAACATTCGTTTTATGCCAGCGATGGTTAAAGGGGTTGTAGTCGACCAAGTATCAGGAAAACCAGTTGAAGGTGCAACGGTTTCACTTACGGCCGACTTTAACAACGATGGTGTTACTGATTTCTCATCGACAACTTTTACAGATTCCGATGGTTCTTACGAGGTCTACGTACCTAGAGGAAATTGGATCTATACTTTGAATATTCAAACCCCTGTGAAAATTGGAGATAAAATCGTACTACTTAATTCAACCCAAACAGCAAGTGTAGGACAATTGGATGGGTCTGAGAAGACCGTCGATTCTACGAATAAAATTAGCGGTCAATTACTTGTAGCGAGCTCGAATTCTGATTCTCCACTACCCACATCAACGTTGAGCGATTTGTTTGGTATAGGGCATGTTAGCGTCAAATTAAAATCCCTTTCGGATAACATAGAATTACCTAGCTTTCCTATAGACGAGAATGGTAATTTTGAAGTCAACAACGTCCAAAGAGGGACCTATCAAATTATCTATCAAATTACTGGACCGAACGGTGAAACATTAGCCGGTCCGACATCTCTCGTTAGCGTGAATCAAGATGGTGAAATGAGTATTGTTTATTCTCTGATAGACCCATATGGAATTGTAACGGATTCCGACAATCACCAACCAGTGAGTGGTGTGACGGTAAAACTATACTGGGCAGATACAGCTCTAAACCGACAAAATCATCACATACCAAACACGATGGTAAACCTTCCGGAACTCCCCAATTTCGCTCCAAATCTTAACCATAACCCGCAAGTGACGAATTCCGCAGGGGAATATGCGTGGATGGTCTACCCAAATGGAGATTATTATGTCATAGCCACGAAGGATGCCTATAAACCTTATAGCACACTCGATACGAAACCAAATGCACCTGCGACTGACGGTTCTGATAGTTTCATTAGAGATGGCATTATTCACGTTGGGCAGAACCTAGTGTCGCTAAATTTCAATTTGACGGGGGAGCACAGATCTTCAAGTAATTCGGGTAGTGGAAGTTCTTCACCGAAAGAAAACGCCGCTATTACCATAACAACTTCAAAGAGATCAATATATGTCGGTGATTCACTTGTTATTACTGCAACCGTAATTGGAAAGAATGCCAGTGGATTTGTAACTTTTATGGACGGTGAAGTTCAACTGAGCGATGCCGTTAAGTTGCAAAATGGTATGGTGGTATTTACTACCTCGGAATTGGGAGTAGGTACTCACAGCATCACAGCTGTTTACAATGGCGACATGAGATTTGAAAGTGCCAAATCTCAGACAGTGTCTGTAGACGTCAACCCAAAACTGCAAAACGGTGAGCATCAGAAGTATATAAACGGCTACCCGGATGGGGAATTTAAACCCGCAAAAGCAGCCATCCGCGCTGATCTCGCCATGATCTTGTACCGAA
Organism: Heliobacterium mobile; assembly: GCF_009720735.1. Taxonomy (GTDB): domain Bacteria; phylum Bacillota; class Desulfitobacteriia; order Heliobacteriales; family Heliobacteriaceae; genus Heliobacterium; species Heliobacterium mobile. The sequence goes on along the minus strand of NZ_WNKU01000003.1, from coordinate 120,536 downwards.
CGCTAAACCTTTATAATGTTATTTCTGATGATGTTCAATACAATGACATCTCAAAGTCATATTGGGGAACAAAAGCTATTTTAGCCGTAACAAAAGCGGGATATATGAACGGGTACCCCGATGGAACATTCCGTCCAAACCAACCAATTTCCCGTGAGGAGATGGCAAGCCTAGTTTCACGAGTAAGGCATCTCCCCGATGGAAATCGTGGTTCGTTTATCGATGTAGAGGACGGTTGGGCAAAGAAATCGATAAATGCGGCTAGTTCTATAGGGGTGATAAAAGGATATCCTGATGGAACGTTTCATCCGAAGACAAACGTAACTCGTGGCGAAGCTGTCACTCTTATCAATAGAATGCTAAATCGGGGACCCCTTACTGAGGTTCAGACTGATACTTGGCCGGATGTAGATCCATCGAACTGGGCATTTGGAGACATTGAGGAAGCCTCAACAGATCATGAATATACCTTTAGCAACGGTGTGGAACGATTGGTTGAAACTGCAAAAAAATAAAAAGAGTATAAGTTGAAAGTGGTAGGTTGTTCGTTTGAAAACAATGAACAACCTACCACTTTTTTATGACGGAGCTTTTGTAACTATACAAGAAAAGCGTACTTGTTAGGATTAATACTTAATTTAATTAAAAAATGTATCGTTTCGAAATGTTAAATAATTACTATATTAACGTCAAGATTACAATGTTAATTTCCTTTGATTATGCTAGGCTAATTAGGAGGGACAAAAAGCTTGAGGAGTTTTATTACAATAATAACAAGTTATGTTTTTTGGTACCCTCTTATAATGAGCATGACCTGGATCATCGGCGGCTTATTATTCTATTTTCGCAGGGAAAAGCGCCGCCCGCCCGAATTGACGGTAACACCGCTGGTTTCTATTTTAATCCCTTGTTACAATGAGTCGAAAACAATCGAAGAAACCGTCTTTCACCTTCATCAAATTAATTATCCTAATGTTGAGGTCATCGCCATCAATGACGGCAGTACCGATGAAACTGAAAAAGTGCTGCGGGACTTACATGATAAATATGAAAAGCTGAGAGTGATCCATCTCAAAAAGAATTCTGGCAAAGCGAATGCCTTGTATTTGGGCCTGATCGCCTCAAAGGGAGAAATCATATTAGGTCTAGATGCGGATTCGATCTTGGATCCAGATGCCTTAAATTTCATGGTACCCCACTTTACCACCCCGAACTACGGAGAGCGGGTTGGTGCCGTAACCGGCAATCCGAGAGTTCGAAACCGCAGTTCCCTTTTAGCTAGAGTTCAGTTGTGCGAGTTTTCAAGTATCATCGGGTTAATCAAGCGGTCGCAACGCATCCTGGGCAAAATCATGACCGTTTCCGGAGTTATTGTCGCCTTTCGAAAAAGGGCGCTTCTCGATTGCGGGATGTGGGATAGGGATATGATCACGGAAGACATCGGGGTAACGTGGAAACTGCAGAGACGTTTTTGGGACGTGCGGTACGAACCGAGAGCCTTGTGTTGGATGTTAGTGCCAGAGACCTTATCAGGATACTGGAAACAGAGGGTGCGCTGGGCCCAGGGCGGCATTGAAGTTCTCATAAAACATCGGGATATCTTTTTAGATTGGCGCCAGCGGAGATTGATACCGATTTATATTGAAGAGCTGCTCAGTATTTTCTGGTCTTTGTCATGGATAATTACGACATTACTCATAGTGGTTAACATGATTAAAACGAATTTTTACTATGCGCCTGTATTCTGGTCTGGTTCCTACTTGGCTCTCATATGTCTCATCCAGTTTGGCGTGGCTATGTTCATCGATGGTGAATACGACGCGAATCTAAGAAAGTACTATTTATGGGCCATATGGTACCCCATTATTTACTGGTATTTTAACGCTTTGGTTGTCGTCAGGGCTTTACCGAAAGCCCTATTTAAGAAAAACAAGCATCAATTTGCCGTATGGGACAGCCCCGATAGGGGGTTAGGGACCTAGTGATTATTGACGGGAAACAAAATAAGCTGAGGAAGCTGCTCGAAGGCGTCTTGACCTCACTTGGCTGGAGCTATATTTTTTTCTTTTCGGTACAACTGATTGCGTCCTTGTTGCTTTGGTATTTTAATATAAAACTGTTTCATTCCGAGTTGTTTACGGACGAAAATATTCAGGGTACGATAAGAGTTTTTACCATTAATGTTATCCTGGCGTTGATTAATTTCATCATTATGTATACTTGGGGTATGTATAATGCCAAAAAGTTTGGCCGGTTACATCGAAGAAAGTTTTTAAATGATGTGACCAATGCTGAGGTGGCCAACTATTTTCAAATTCCCGAGTCTCAAGTTGAGCACTTTCAGAAATCCAAATGGATAGAGCTAGAGGAGACGATCGTATAGCCCCTGTACAACCCCGACGGTTGTCACACTAAAAGGTTTATCACCCGTTGGTCCTAAGAAATAACCACGAGCCAAACTGCTCATACTCACGGAATTCCTAACTTCACTACATGGAGCCGGTGAGAATGGGCAGTTATATTTTAATGATATTGATTTTCATTTACCTTTAGATCTCTCCGTGATATAATCAGGGCAATTATGGATTACTCGGTTGATGGAGGCAGACCGTAGATGCGCTTTAATCTTAACGAATTTTTGATCGCCCTGTCTTTTGCCTTAGACTTTGTCGAGATGGACATCTTCGGGATCGTAACGAATCACTCCAAAAGAGTCGCATACATGTCGATGCGTATGGCCGAGAAACTGGGGATGTCGCAAAGAGAAATCTTTGATATCGTATCGTTATCGATTCTGCACGATAATGGAGCAAGTGAAAAGATACTCCACGATAAACTAAAAAGCGAACCGATGAGTTCCTTACAATCGATCGAAAGCAAACAAGAGCACGGTCTCAAGGGAGAAGAGAACGTAAGGGATTACCCTTTTCTTACGGACGTTCGCAATGTAATCAAGTACCATCACGAAAACTACGACGGTACCGGCTTTTTTCAGATCAAAGGTGACGATATTCCCGTTATGGCCCAGATCATCAAACTCGCCGATACGGTGGAACTGAATACTTCCTTAAATAAGGTCACCATTGCGGAAAAACGCAGAATCCAGGATTATGTGAAATCGCAAGAAATGTCGACGTTTTCACCGAAAATAGTCAATGCCTTTATCGACGTGAGTCAAACACCCCATTTTTGGCTTGACTTGAAAGATGAATTTATCCACGCATCGCTGCAAAGAAATATTCCCAACTTCAGTGTCGAGATGACTTTTGCGCAGCTACATAATATTACGAGGGTCTTTTCGAAGATCATTGACGCCAAATCTACCTTTACGCAGGTTCATTCCAGTGAACTTGCTGATAAGGTCGCTAAGATGGGGGAGTATTACAAGAAGCCTGATGATGAAATATATAAGCTGATCATCGCGGCAGACTTACATGACATCGGGAAACTTGCTGTCAGCAATGCGATACTCGATAAACCCGGAAGGCTCGACGAGGAAGAGTTTGATGCGATCAAGCAGCATTCTTATTATACGAGGTTAAGCTTGCAGGAGATTCAAGGGTTTGAGGATATCATGGAATGGGCCTCAAACCACCATGAGAAACTTAACGGGAAAGGCTATCCTTACGGCAAAAAGGGAACAGAGCTAGACTTTAATTCACGCCTGATCGCTTGCCTCGATGTCTATCAAGCGCTTACCGAAAACAGGCCCTATCGAAAGGCGATGACTCATAGGGAAAGTTCAGAGATCCTTATGGGCATGATCCGAGATGGTTCGTTAGACGAACAAATCACTTCTGATGTGATCGGTGTTTTTAAAAAATAACGGTGAAAATATCGATAAGATTAACGAAGGATTTGAGTTGCTTCTATCCTTTTTTTATGAGTACAAGGGTACCAGCGAATTGTGTGGGGCTGGTATTTTGGAAAAAATGTAATTTATGATACTATAGATCCAAAAGTGGACTGGGGGCTTTCGATTGACGCAAGAACACCTTTCATGGGTACGCAACTATCTACAGGAAAAATATCAGACGCCTATCCTCGAAAATTTTCTTGGACTCGAGGTTGTCGAACTGGCAGAAGGAATAGTTATCTATCAAGTACAAATGAACGAACATCATCGCAACATATACGGATCCGTACATGGCGGTACGTTGGCCTCGATTTCGGACGTGGCCATGGGAGTCTCCTGCTTAACCTTGGGCAAACGTGTCGTTACGATCGATATGAACGTTAGTTACATAAAAAATGTAACCCAAGGAAGCATCTTAACTGCCGTCGGCGAGGTTGTCAGCAACGGGAAAACCATCATGCGAGCAGTCGGGGAAATTTATCATGAAGAACAACTCCTAGTACGGGCGCAAGCTTCATTTTTTGTGTTAGGCGTTTTTACAGAGAAGGATTATCATGTTGAGGCACGATAGATCGTCCTATCTAAATCGAACATCTAGCGTAGAATTCTGGCCTAAAAAATCCCGTTTGCACCACAGCCATAAAAGATCCACAGCACAATACGTAGAAGCTTTAGCGTAGAGCTTTCAAAAACTTAACTGCCCATTCTTACTTCTCATTCAACCTTTGGTTGAATGAGACAGTCAGAATGGGCGTTTTTTTATGCCTATCGCCAAAAGACAGGTGTTAACGAGTCGCCTTTGGACATCCTAGTCTTGGGAGGTAGATGTCTTGTCAGAACGTATGCGCGAAATCCGTGAAGCCCGTGAGGCTGAACAATTATCGAAGCTCAAAGATCTTCAAGTGCAGTACGAGAGGATTGCCCAAGATATTCAGGGGTTCATTGACAGTGTGGAGGTAGCCGGTATTCGCATTCCTATTGAAGTTACGAAACTATTGGAAGACGAGATGGCCACACTGAGGGGGCTGTCTACCGAGTTAAAAGGAGATCTAAGACAAAAATTAAACTAGAATGATTGGAAGATCTCGCTAAGTTCGGCGAGGTCCTTTTTTGTTATTACGGCGTAAAAAGACGCCCACCTTGATAGGATTGGGCGTAAGCCTGTATTTATAGCGGAAGATAATAGAGTACACTCGGCAAGCAATGCCAAACGTAGACAGGGAAACGAAAATGGACTAAAAGGGATAGAGCACTACGCTATAGTTTCGCAAGCGAAAACTGGTTCCATACCAATCCCACGTCGACTGTACATAGCCTAGCGTGTCTGCATTAGCGATACCGATAATTCGCTGATTGGCCAGCAAAGAAAATGTTCCGTCACGGTTTAGGTCAATTGGATTAATGATTTCTAAGGGCAAGACTTGACCGTTCACGGGCTTACGCAACTTTCCGTTCGGTGAATAGATGTCTGTATAGTACTCTTTGCGGTTACTCACGTCGAGTGTCACCGTTTGAGTGCGGTCACTTGACGCGACAACCACTCTGTAATCCTCGCGATAAATCACTTGAAGTTGAAGACCTTGGTTAAATTTCTCTATATCAAACAGGGAAGTCAATTGGTTATAGCGAAACGAATATAAGGCGTTCCAAAAGAGACCGCCGCTTCCACCTGTGGAGATGTTAACGAGGATATCGGAGATCAGGTCTTTGTTGAAGTCGCCGAGAAACAGCATGGGTGTGTAGCCGTTTTTAAAAGGTAGCGGATATTTATAAGTAGCCTTCGTCAATCCGTCCTCAATCACCAGCGTGATTTTCGAAAAGGCACCGGATCTATCTCCGGCACTTGTTCCCACTAAGGAGACCAGATCGGCGATATGATCTCCGTTCACATCTGCCCACTTCTTGACAATCATTGTCTGCGGTCCCTTGGAGGCAGCGGAATGATCATAGGGATTGGAATGAATATCTTTATTCATTTTTACCCTCCCATACATGACGCCTAAGGTAAGGTTAACCTAGCATATGAAAGTAGAAACGGCCGCGTGAAAAGAAAGAGGAGGATTTTACGATGACGATGGACACCAAAAAGCTCAGTTGTTCCGACTGTGGTCAGTTTAACTGTTACCGGCAGGATAAGGAGTTTCCTCGTTTTTGTCTTACCACTGAGATCGAAGCGGATGAATTGGAGCGGATCAAAGAGCTCTATCGGACGGATGAATGGGTATCCAAACTGGCCTATGCGGCTGCCGATATCGAAGGAACCTATTACGGAAAGCTCACCCGAGTCGAAGAGATCATCGCTTTCGCCAAGCACATCGGCGCTAAGAAGATAGGGATTGCGACCTGTATTGGTTTAATTGAGGAAGCGAAAACCTTCGTCAAAATCTTGCGGGCTAAAGGGTTAGAGCCCTACAGCGTCATCTGCAAGGTCGGGAGTGTAGACAAGACGGAAGTCGGGGTCCCCGAAGAGAAAAAAGTGAAAACCGGTTGCTTTGAAGCCCTTTGTAATCCAGTGCTTCAAGCGGAAATCTTAAACCGCGAGCAGACCGAACTAAACGTGATCATTGGCTTATGTGTCGGCCACGATTCATTGTTCATTAAATATTCCCAAGCACCTGTGACGACCCTGATCACGAAAGATCGGGTACTCGGCCATAATCCAGCTGCAGCTCTATACACGACAGGCTTTTATTACAAGCGCCTCTTGGAACCGGAAAAGGAATAATAAAAAGTTAACTGTTCGGCTAAAACGCATAAAAACTGTTTGTGTAGAAGATACTTGCTTAATGAAGCATACTTAAAAGGTGGGCCGATTACGTGAAGCCCGTGAAGCCCTTTAGCACGCTTTTATGCAGTGATTCGCCATGCCAAATGAAGCTGACAGAAGGGAACATAATCGAAAGAACCAAGTGAAGAACAACGGGATTGTATGAATACCGACTTCTGTACAATAGGTGGGGATTTGATGAACGAAGATTTTACCGAAATTAAACCGGAGGGACTGGACAGAAGTCCCTTTCGGATGATCGGAACCGAGTGGATGCTCGTTACCGCGGAGAAAGAGGGCAAAGTCAACACGATGACTGCCTCTTGGGGCGGCCTAGGAGTTATGTGGGGCAAAAATGTGGCCTTTATCGTTCTCCGTCCTCAGCGCTATACGAAAGAATTTGTCGATAATGCCAACACCTTTTCCCTAACCTTTTTTGCCAATGATTTCAAGAAAGAGTTGGGCTATCTAGGCTCTGTATCAGGTAGAGACGAAGATAAGATCAAAAAGGCAAATTTAACGGTTCTCTACTCCGATAAAACACCCTATTTTCAAGAAGCCAAGCTGGCATTGTTCTGCAAGAAGCTCTATGCCCAAGCGTATCGACCTGAATGTTTTATCGAAGCAGAACTGAGCGAGAAATGGTATCCTCAAAAGGACTATCATACTATGTACATCGCCGAGGTGACCAAGATCTTGGCCAAAGATTAAAAATGAAATACAGTACCTGTGAACTAACAAAGCGTGTGAAGCTATGAGTAGAGTACAAAAAGCCGGAACGGTACCTCGGTTGCTCAAAGAACTTCTATGCTTGCGTAAGAAACTATTTACTTTTGAGAATAGTTTGTGCTAAAATCATCTTAAAAGTTGATACCTTCCAGGAGAGTTGGAGAGGAACCTTGTACGTTGAGGTTCCTCTTTTTGTTTTTAAAAATCGGGGGTGGGACAAGCGAAGAATAATGATCTGGTGCGTGCGATGCTGTTGGGGGAGATAAGAAGATTTTGGGGGGCGGTGGCGTTATGTTCCGAGAACTCGCAAAAGAAGGAGACGAACTAAGTACGACGCTTTTGGTTAAGGATTTACCGGACTGCTTTTTATACCAGATACCTTCCTTTCAAACGTGGGTAGAAAAGTGTAAGCGAGTTTTAAAGAGAAAGTTACCTAGATCGGCAACGGAAGCGTTTTTTTTAGAGCAGGCAAATTCGCAGGATGAACCCTTCCGTATTGTTTTAGATAAGATGTTATTTGTGATCCATGGACTCGCTTTGGCTGAAGATCTTATTGAGGCTCTGGACCGCAATGATAATGAGACCCTTCGAGCGATAAGAGCATGAATTGAAAGCGACATCGGAGTGAACAAGACGTTCGCTGCGATGTCGCTTTTTACGTGCAAAAACGAGTGAGGGCCATTCGGTAGTTAAAATGAATCATGCAGAAAGGAATTAAGTGGTTAGACGAATAAGATATAAAAGAAACCAAAACATAGATTGAGTTCATATATTGAGTCCCAAGTTTAAAAAGCAGAAGCACAAAACCTGAAATTCATGGCTCAAAGATTTAATTAACGTTCTGTGAGGTACCCATGTCTGATTACATTCTTACCTATTCAAAAACCAAGTTTTTTCCCTTGGAGCCGGTATTCGCCGATATTCACATCGTGGATATTGCTCATTCATTATCGTTGATGACCCGGGCGAACGGGCACTTTACTCACTTTTACTCGGTAGCTCAGCACGCGATCAATTGTTGCAAAGAAGCCCAAAGCCGTTCCTATTCCGAGCGGGTCCAGCTCGGTTGCCTCCTGCACGATGCCAGTGAAAGCTATATCTCTGATCTGACACGGCCGGTGAAACGAAATCTACCCGAGTATTTTCGAGTCGAAGAAAAGCTGCAAGGTTTGATTTACGAACGGTTCGGACTAGGCGATTTATCAGAGGCAGAACTCAAGCAGATAGAAGCGGTCGATGATGCGCTCCTTCACTTTGAATTTGCTGCGATGATGGGCATAGAGATCTCGGATATCCCCCCGGAGAAGACGATGGACCATGATTGTTCACAGCGAGATTTCATAGATGTAGAAAAAGAGTTTCTTCGCCTCTTCCGCCGGTTAACCGGTGAAAAAGGTGGGTTCGCTTGTGTCGGGGTCGATGGCTGCAAAGAAGGTTGGATCGCCGTAGCGATCACCGAAGGTGATGTTGAGGTGGATCTATTCCCAAGCGTGGAAGCAATCTGTTTGAAATACGGTGGGAGTGACTGTATCCTCATTGATATGCCTATCGGTCTTCCGGAAGATGTGAGCGATATCCGACCCGATGGGGCAGCGAGACGAATTTTGTCTACCCGAGCTTCCTCCGTGTTCAGCGTCCCTTGTCGACAGGCCCTGTACGCTCGTGATTATTCTGAAGCAAACGCTATAAATCGGCGAGTCATGGGGAAAGGCCTCAGCCATCAAGCATTCAATATTTGCGGCAAAATCAAGGAAATCGATTTATGGTTAGAGCGAAACCCCTCTTATAAAAACAGACTCTTAGAAAGTCATCCGGAATTGTGTTTTACTATGCTGAACGCTAAGGGTGAAGAGAAAATACCGATTTCGGAGAATAAACGGACGGAAGCAGGTAGGGAAAAACGCTTATCTTTACTCAAAGGCTATTATGATAAGACTAGCCGAGTTGAAAAGATTATGAATGAAGATCCAAGGTTGCGTAAGATGAAGGACGATGTCATCGATGCTCTTTGCCTGGCGGTGACGGGAATGTTGGGGATGAAATACGGACTGAAGACGATCCCCGAAAAGCCCACCCATGACCGCCGGTGTATCCCGATGCAGATAGTTTGTGTCGAAATCCCGCAGTAGAACCTTATATCTGAGGATTCATCAAGACGATTCTATAACGCTACTTCTCCATAAAGATTCAACTAGATAGTAAAAGGCCCTAGGAACTGAACGCTCCAAGGGCCTTTGTTATTACTCAAGGCGGTGGTGCAGAAATAGGGTAAGGAATCCTTTTCCGGCTTGACTATACTTGTGGTTCGCCTTCCGCTGTATGGGAAACACAGGGATCCTGGTCAGTAACATTTCTGTGAGTGCATTTTTGCTTATGCCCATGTTTCGGGTGCCCGGCAGTCCCGAAAAGCAATCGAGACAATATGACGAGTCCTGCTCCTTGCCAGTAGGTGATAGTTTTTAATCCGAAAATGTCTGGCATCAGCTGATTCCATAAGACCATGACGAAAAAACCGAAGAGCAAGCTAATGGCAACGGCCATTAAAATGCCGCCGAAGATATGGGTCAGAACTAACGTAGCTTTTCCTTTGCCGTGACCGTGATGACAATTCATACTCAGTCATAGCCCTCCTAGTCTTGGTTGTCGAGTATCTTTTTCAGGGCTTTAGAGGCTCTACTTTTCCGGGATAAGAGTGTTCCGAGCGGTTCGTTCCACTTCTCCGCTAGCTCTTTAAAGCTCCGTCCTTCGATTTCGGTGGCGATCCATACTTTCCGTTGATTCGGTTCAAGTTCTAAAAGAGCCGAATTCAGCCGCTCCTGAACCTCCTTTTTATGCAAGACTGCATGGATATCCGCGTCGGGATCGATGATTCGTTCCAACAAGGTCGTGCCGGTCGCCTCATCGATCTGATCGAGCGATATGGACGGTTTAGGCTTACGCAGGAAATCAACCACCTTATTTCTTATGGAGCAATACAGATAAGCTGTTAGATTTTCGACATGAATTTCTAGATCTGCACGATTAAATACGTTGAAGAACACTTCGGCCACGATGTCTTCCGCGTCCATTTCCGATATGCCAGTAACTTTGCGACGGACATAGTGCATGAAGTTTTTTTGTTCTTGTTGGAACACTTCGCCGATGTGTTTTTGTTGTCCATCCATGATGTTTTCTCCAGATAAACTACACCCGGTTGAGAATCAGCAATTCGATGAAGGATCGCCAGTCTCTTGAGGGGATGGTGTTTGTTGAGCTTTGATGCTATCGACCATCCCGATACCAAAGTGTACGTAATAATCAGGCACACCGGTCAGGGGAATCCAGTAACCTATGATTTTAGTTTCTCCAGAAAGGGAATCTTGCCGGATGGCTTCATTCTTGTCCAGCGCAACGTTGGCTTTACAGCCTTTGTGCTTTTCTGGGTTGACGGCATTGCATTTGGTCCCAGGAACACCGCCGTATTGCTTGCAGCACTCATTGACCGCAATGACGGTGCGGCTTCGATGAATCAGCATAACCGGTTCGGGAAATTTACCCCACATGAGTTCAAAAGCTTTGGTTAATTGTTCTTCACATTTTTGTTGGTCTGTCATTGATAGGCCTCCTTATTTGTTCTAATTCTAATGACGTACAAGACCACGTTTTATTGCACAGTAAATAAAAATATTTATCTTTTTCGCGTGGAAGGTATGTCCGAGGTTCACAGAATAAATTGGAACAAACGATTGAGCTCCTCCTTGCATATCAATAAGTCGAACATAGCGCCCCTATGGTCTACCGATTTAATAGAAGAAAGGATGAGACATCAGCCGTGTATGCCGCCAATATCGGCGTAAGTCTTGGGTTACTTGTTCTCTCAGGTGCTGTCGTTGTTACGGCACAACAATTACCTCGAACGATTCCAGGTATTGCCATGGGACCCGGCGTTTTACCCTTATGGGCTGGCCTATTGATGAACCTATTGGCTGTAAGTTTGCTGATACAGAATATATTTTTTCGTTCGCCGAGTCCAAAGCGGAAGGTTTTTGATCCAAAAGAACTAGCCGCCGTTGGCAAGATGTTTTTTGCGATCAGTGCTTATGCTGCCGGAATAGAGTATCTTGGATTTGGCATGGCAACTTGTATCATTGTCGTCTATTTAATTCGATACCTCGGACAGTATGCTTGGTGGCGCTGTCTCTTGTTCGGTTTAATCATGGCTGGGGTGAGTGTCGGCGTATTTCGATATTTTCTAGACCTGCCGTTACCGACGGGCTGGTTCGGTTTGTAGCGATCCCATAGAGGCAGGTGATGGGTATGGATGTTTTTCAGCCGCTCCTACAGGGGTTTGCCGCCGCTTTAACCCCGCAGAACTTATGCTTTGGCTTTATCGGATGCGTTCTAGGTACGCTCGTTGGCGTCCTTCCCGGTATCGGTCCCACATCGGCCATCGCCATGCTGCTGCCGCTGACATTGATCCTCGATCCGACACCAGCGATCATCATGCTGAGCGGAATCTACTATGGCGCCATGTATGGCGGCTCGACGACAGCGATTTTAGTGAATATTCCAGGGGAGATTTCGTCGGCGCCGACGGCCCTCGACGGATATGCCATGGCCAAAAAGGGTAGAGCCGGTCCGGCGCTTGCTATTTCCGCCATTTCTTCCTTTGTTGCCGGAACGTTGAGTCTCGTCGGTCTGACCTTCTTCGCTCCGACGCTAGCCCAACTGGCATTGCACTTTGGACCTCCCGAGTATTTTGCCCTGATGCTCCTGGCTTTGAGTGTTGTCATCAATCTTTCCGGAAAGTCGCTGATCAAAGGGTTGATTTCGGCGGTTGCTGGATTTTTCGTGGCTATGGTGGGAATGGACCCGATCACAGGTATCGCCCGCTTTACCTTTGGTTCGGTGGAATTAATGTCAGGCATCGATTTTGTCAGCGTCATCATCGGTCTTTTTGCGATAGCCGAGGTGCTTTCAACATGGGAAGCTCAAGTGACTCCAGTGATTCGGACGAAGTTGACCGGTTTGATGCCGACAAGAGAGGACCTTCGTGAGACATTTCCGGCGATGCTTCGTTCTACCGTTATTGGTTTTTTTCTCGGCCTTTTGCCTGGCTGTAGTCCGGGAGTGACCGCCTTCATCGCCTACGATACGGAAAAGCGTTTTTCCCGCGTTCCGGAAACGTTCGGCCAAGGCCAAATCGCCGGAGTCGCTGCTGCTGAAGGGGCTAACAACGCCACGACCAGCGGTGGGTTTGTGCCGCTGCTGTCCTTTGGCATTCCCTCTGGTCCGGCACTCGCTGTTTTGCTCGGCGGCTTTATGATGTACGGCTTACAGCCGGGGCCTACTTTATTTGAAAAAAACGCACCCTTCGTATGGGCGCTGATTGCCTCTATGTATATCGGCAATGTCATGTTGATCATTTTGAATCTGCCTCTGGTAGGTCTTTGGGCGAGACTCGTCAAAGTGCCCTATCCTCTGCTGGCGCCGATCATCCTCATTTCTTCCTTCATTGGTGCCTACAGTGTACGCAATAAGATGATGGATGTCTGGCTCGCCATCGCCTTCGGCCTCATCGGTTGGTTGATGCGAAAGCTAGAAATCCCATCGGTACCGCTGATTCTAACGACGATCTTGGCGGGGATGCTCGAAACGTCGATCAAGCAAACCTTGAGCATGGGCGATATGGGAATTTATCTTTTATTCACCCGGCCCATCAGTTTGACAATTTGCATACTTGCCCTCTTGTTAACCATCTCATCCCTCTACGGTAGGTACAAAAAGATCCCCTTGCCGGGAGATGCTGAAGAGTTTTCCTCGGAATCTTTTGAGTTTCCTGATGTCATCGAGAAAAAACGCCCTGTCCTGGTGAAACCAAGGAGGTATCTACATGTTCCCAAAACGGTTTACCTGGTGCGCGAGCATGATCGCAGCCGTAATGTTGCTAAGTGTGGTTCTTTACGGATGCGTCAAGCCGGTGAACAAGTCCAACGGTGAAGGGTATCCGAATAAGCCGGTTCAACTGATCATCGCCTTTACGGCTGGCGGTTCTAGCGATGTGCAGGCTCGGATCGTTGAGAAGTACTGGAAGAAGTATTTCAATGACCAGCCGCTGGCCTTTGAATACAAACCCGGTGCCGGAGGGCAAGTTGGCTTTACGGAGATCGCCCGGGCAGTACCGGACGGGTACACTATCGGCGGTGTCAACGTTCCCCATATTCTCTTACAGTCGCTGAGTCCCCAGGCGACCTTTCGCAAAGACGACTTCGTCCATATCGCCCAGGTGGTCAATGATCCACAGTTGATCGTCGTCAATCAAAACAGTTCTATCCGGACCCTCAACGATTTCATTGCCGAAGCCAAGAAAAAGGATGGCCAAATGACTGTTGGTATCGTCGGGACCTTCACGGCCCATCATATGGCCCTCCTAAAACTGCAGGACATTTTGGGTGTGAAATTCAACGCTGTTCCCTTCCAAGGGTCTGCTGATCAGAATGTGGCGCTCCTCGGTGGTCATATCGATGCGATGATCGGGAATTTGAACGACATTATGCGATACACAGAACAGTTCCGCATGCTCGCTATCGCCTCGGAAAATCGCCACCACTGGCTTCCCGATGTGCCTACCTTCCAGGAGCTAGGCTATTCCTTCACCTCTGACATTCGACGGGGCTTCTCTGTTCCCGCTAACACGGACCCGGCTATCGTTCAGCGGTTGCGAGAGGGCTTCCAACAGATTTGTAACGACCCAGAATACCTCAATGAGATGGAGAAAATCGGTCAGCCCGCGGCGTACCTTTCGGGAGAGGATTTTACCAAGTACTGTGACCAGTATTATGAAGAAGCAAAGCAGTTGATTGATAAGTACGAACTCAATAAGAAAAATTAGTATAGAGTGAAGAGATTATGAAGGCTGTTTTACAGTAAAACTTCATCTGAACATTGATTAAAAAGCATAAGTTTGTGGCTTTTCTAGAGGCAAAAAGGGCACAACAGTAGAGAACGCTATTTCGATGAAGAGAGACCCTACAGATCGTCTAACAATCTGTAGGGTCTCTTTGGGATCTATTCATAGGAGAGGCGTTACACCCGGTGAGCCATCGGCAACGAAAATGCGTAAATGTTGATGATTAGGATCAAGCCCAAGAAAATCAGGTGGGGGAGTAAGGTCGAGAACATCTTTCCTTGCTCTTTGTAATGGTTTCGAGCGATCCGGAAGGCTGTATAGCCCGAGCCGATAAAGCCAACGAGGAGCAACAGAATTTGCAAGATATAGATAGTGCCGTTATCTACGAAGGCTAAGGATGCGGGGGTCGACACGGTGGTGAATACATTTAAGAAGGTATACCAAAGGGCTTTTCCTTCGCTGAGCAAGTGGAAAAGGTTGTGAGCCATGTGTGCGGCTAAGTCGAGCGGGATGATCGCATAGCCGAATAGGGTTAAATTCCGCATCGTCTTGTCGGACGTACCGACGCGAGAAAAGGCGCTGGTCAACCAAAGTGCGAAGAACGGAATCGCCATGGCTACCAAGAAGATGGTCGTAAAGACGACTGGGTAATTGGTCGTTCCCAGCAAATTTTGTGTAAATTCCAGGATGCGGGGCCAGATGGACAGCATGGTCAAGTTTTGAATCAACACAATACCCATGACGACTACGGCGAGAAAAGCTTCTTCCATCTTAGGTTTACGAATGAACCAGAGTTCCTTCGTCGGAACACGGGGTGTCACGCGAATCGAATCGTTGGGGCAGTTCTTGATGCAGTAGCCGCAGAGATTACATTTGGTGTTGTCTTCCATCGTGCGGGGAAACTCAAACATAGGGCAGCCTGGGGCCTTATCGGAACCGTTGTAACAGGACTTGCTGGTACAATTGCGGCAAATATCCGGGGTTGCCCGGAGCTCTAGAATACCAGCGCGGGAATAGTTTCCTGACAGGCCGCCGATAAAGCAGATGTAGCGGCAAAAAGTTCTCCGCTCCCAAAAGGCACCGGCAAAGATGACGAGGGCAACGATAATCAGCAGGAGGTAGGCCGAACCGCGAGGCGACTCGATAACTCCCCAGATATGATCCGACCAAGTAATGAGAAGGAAAAAGGCGTCGATGATCCACAATCCATACTTCTTTAGGAACTGGGGGACAGGCCGGTTCGCGCCGAAATACTTCTGCACAGTATCTGAAAGCCACGAGAAGGGGCAGATGGCACACCAAAACCGGCCAAAGAGGAAGAAGAACAAAGGGATCAGGGGCCACCAAAGTACCCAGGTGGCGGCAGTGCCGAAGTTTTTAGAAGCATTGGTGGAGCCGAACAAGGTAACATAGATGATCAGTGCGAAGACTGTGACTGTGATCCAGTGAAATACCCGTGGATATAAAGAACTTTGAAAAATGCCTTTGATCCAGCGATTTTTCAAAAGGTTATACGGCTGTCGATTATCATCGTGGTTGACTTTATTTGTAGAGTTCATCATTACACCTCCTTCAGTTGTCGCTTGTTTCGTAGAATCGTAGAACTCATCAACGTACCGGCAACAAACAAGCCGAACCCGCTCAAGAACCACTTGTTTGGGGGAGAAGTTCTCACGTGTATAGGTACAACTTCAGCGCCGGTTCCTTTTGGGCCTTGGACGGTAAAGACCAGAGAAGCATTTCCTTCTTTATTGGGGGTTATGGCGATTGTATACTCCCCGTTTCCAGAAGGAGTAGCATCGACAACGAGAGTAGAAGCCGACGTTGCTCCATGTTCATGGCCGCTGCTTTCTTGGGAGAGGAACTGTACCGATAGTGCCGAAGGAGTCAGGGTCTGACCGTCTGCCGACTGGACGGAAACTTGGATTATAGAAGCCTCGTCCATGGTCCAATCAGGGGGATTCATCATCGTGACTTTATAGAGTCCTTTACTGTTTGGCATGGATGCATCTCCGTGCATCATTCCATGAGTGGTATCGTTGTCATGATCTCCAGTGGCTGAGGAAGCGTCATGGGCAGTCCCAGCCATAGGCATATTCATATCGTGGTGGTTCATCATGTCATCATGATTCATATCGGAAGGCATAGAATGATCGTCCATCATGCCGTCCATGGAATGAGTACCGCCTGCAGATGGCTCATGACTCATCCCGGAAGGCATAGGATGATCGTCCATCATACCGTCCATAGAATGAGTGCTGCCCGAAGATGGCTCATGACTCATACCGGAGGGCATGGAGTGATCGTCCACCATCCCATCCATAGAATGATTCCCTGCTGTAGAAGCCGTTGGTGCCGGTGAGGAAGAGGAAGTACTGTGTTCATGGCTCATTTCCGCGGCCCATGCCGTACCTATCAAGGAAAAGGATAGTGTAAAAGTCAATAAGAACGCCTTTGTATTTACACTAAACATGGCTGTCCTCCTGATTATTAATTTTTGCGCGCGCTATAAGCATCGTGCTTTTCGTTAAGTAAAAATGTTGCTGCTTCGGTGATTACCTAACTGCTTTTGTATTTTACGAAATAGATTTGAAGAACGTATGAACTCTTTACTGAGCCTTATGGTCACTGATTTTTCTATAAGTTGAGGGTTCCATTTCTTCATCAATTCTTCACAGGTGCTTGATAAGATTAAAGGGAGCATAGGGATGCTTCATTTCTGGTAAGAACATTAAATTTTTTTAAGAAAGTGTTCTTAATTGTTTGAGGGAGGAAAGACATGTTTAAGAAGCTATTGTTGGCGGTTACTGTCAGCGGTGTATTACTGATTTCCACAGCTTGCAACAGTAATCAAGGGGCGACGAATTCGGCAGCTCCGACGGGAAATGCACCCGCTGCTGCTCAATCTCAAGAGCCCTCTTCCGATAAATCACAACAAAAATCTACGAACATGAGTGACATGCCCGGTATGAGTTCCCAAGAGCATGCCAATATGAAACAGTAATATATAAAAGAGCCGACCTTCATAGAAGATCGGCTCTTTTTGGCGTTTTGAACCGGCGATCTCGTAAATACCCCACGAGATCGCTTTATTATCGTTGTAAGGTAAATGACTTTTTGGTTAGAGATGAATCGTCATAAGAGAATCTAAATCCGAGTAAGGAATTACCACCTCGGGAAAACCGTAGACATAAGGTGTGTACTCATAGAGTTGAAAATAGACTACAAGTCCTTCCGGACTGAGATAGAAATTCTGATCCCTAGGAATGCTGGTGAACCCAGAGAGGGGCTGGTTAATTTGCTCAGTGAAATACTGAGACACGTCTCGGTTGATGAGCGGTATATAGGAGTCATCCTGAAAGAGGTCTGGTAAGGAATAGACCTTCCCATTGGTGGTGCTTACGGTTATCGACGAAGCATAAGTCATTCCATGGGCACCGCCGGAATAGATGTAATCTCTAAAGAAAAAGCTGATCAACCCGTGTTGGTTGTATTTGACTTCATAATTACAGTCTATGGCCATGGTCATATTCTTGGCGCCGGCATCACGGAGTTCTACCAAACTCTCTCGTAACGTACCGATATTATTCTTTTTAAAGGAATCAACGCGCTCCTTGAGGATGCGATTGATCTTGGTTTGTACAGTCGGATCGGCAAGGCCATCCAGTTGGGGGTACTGAATCTTTATGGATACGTCCGAATCATCGGACTGTTCTTTTTGGTTGCTGATGAGAATAGGGCTCTCTGGGATCGAACGAAGGGCTACTGTACGGGTGTTAGGTTGCCATTTCACTTCTGTACCTAAGTTTTCTGCAATAAAGCGAAGCGGAACAAAGGTGCGGTCATCGATGATTTCCGGCGTGCTGTTGAGGAACAAATCATGACCGTTGACGGATACATCAGCTTTGCCGATGTGCAGAAGGATTTCTTTACTTCCTTTTACAAGGGTGATGGATTGACTCGGTTCATCCCATTTGACAGAAAAGTTCAGTTGTTCGCTGATATCACGAAGCGGAACGAAAGTTTGGTCGTTCATGACGCGGCCGGAAAATGGCATCGGTGTCCCGTCGAGTTGAATCGGGACGGAAGGGTTACCACTGCCATAAGCGGTTCCAATTGCTGATGTCCACAAAGCAGCCGAAATTAAGAGAAGGCTTGAGCGTTTATGCATACTTTCAATCCCTTCTTGCTTTTGAACTTATGTATATATTCCAAATCATACTTACATAGTCCTATTGTACCATTTGGAGATGAATGATTTGTTAAATGCTTGAATAAAACTCAAAATAAAAAGGACTTTCACTATGGACAGAGAAAAGCCCTTGAAGCATAATGATCCGAGGGCATTATCTAGGCGCGCGAGCTGAATTGTCGTCTATGCCTGTAAAGTAAAGCGATGAACGAACGAATCCACTACATTATGTACCATGAAAGGATCATTGCACTTGAACCAAAATCATCGATGGCTCGGGTTTTTGTTGGTTCTCCTCGCGAGTACCTTATGGGGAATCAATGGAACGATCGCCAAGCTTCTCTTCCAGCAAGCCGTCAGTCCCATCTTTGTTGTCCAAGTCCGGTTGTTTTTTACAGCCGTCTCGCTGTTCCTGGTGCTCAGAATCTTTCGTCCTCAATGGCTGCGGTTGTCGCCTGGACAAATTCCCTCATTGATTACTTTAGGGGTTATGCTGGGAGGAGTCCAATTTACATACCTTTACACGGTGAGTCAGACGAATGTTGCAACGGCCGTTTTTCTCCAGTATACAAGCCCTGCTGTGCTCATCGCTTATCTCGCCTGGAGAGGGAAGGAGAAGATCTACCGAGCCCATTGGCTCGGTATGGCTTTTAGTTTGATCGGCGGATACTTAATGGTCGAGCACAGTCTGCAGATCACTGAAAGTGGTCTAATGACGGGCATCGTTTCCGCTTTTTTGGTGGCTGGCTATACCCTGGCAGGACAAGCCGTAGGGCGTCGTGTTCATCCCTGGGCTGGTTTGGCCTACGGTTCTGCGATCGGTTTTATCGTTTGGGCTTTGTTGGTGCCGCCGTTCACGCTGGATTGGCCTACGGCGAATGAACAATGGCTTTTTCTCCTCTACGTAGCACTGATGGCCACACTCATCCCCTTCGGTTTGTATTTTATGAGCCTCAAATGGCTTCCTGCAGCGACCGTTGGCATCCTCTCTACGGTCGAACCGGTCGTCGCTGCTTTTGTCGCTTGGCTCGTGTTGCAGGAGAATTTAACTGTCGGTCAGTTCATCGGGGCAGCGATGGTGGTTGCTGGGGCAGTGATCGTGCAACTGCGAGCAGACAAACCGGAAAAAGCAGTCGAATAGGGAATGCTTTTTGTTTTCTCTGCCCCATACAACCGAATCCTGGAGCAAGCGGTTGATTGGAACGTACTAGTTGAACGTAAAAAGTGGCTATTGACAAGAAAAAAGGAAGCCGATAGAATCTAAAATATCCCATCGGTTGAAATCTAGGGCTCACTAGAGAAACTAGAGGCCAAGGTACTACCGCCTTTGTGGCGGTAATGCCTTGGCTATTTTTGTTTAAAAACAAGTAAGTCGTGCGTCATATTCTAAGGAGGAAAAGGCTATGAAAAAAGATACCTATATCTGGGTGGGCGTAATTCTATCGCTATCCCTAACGGTCATCTTTGCTCCGAGTTGGAACGAATCATCGTTCAATCTCGGTGAAGGCAAAAACATCCCCACGTCTGTTAAGGACAGATTAGAAGTTCCTCCGGCAGAAGCGGCCACCAACGTAAAGCTAGATCCGGCAACCGAACAAGTCCAACCGACACGAACCCAGTCTACAAAAAACAAGTCTACACAATCCCAATCTACAGATCTTAAAAACGATAACAAACGTAGGTCTATCGGCAACTCACTGATAGAGCCGAGGAGAACACACGGCAGGGTCTGGAACTCCCATATTTAGACAGGGTCGGAAAGAAAGTCACCCTGATACTTTGGCGAATGTTCCGTTTGAATGTTTACTAAACCGGTAGGTATTGACAAGATAAAAGGAAGCCTGTAGAATCTAGATTATCCCATTCATAAAATTTGAAGGCTCACTAGATAAACTAGAGGCCGAGGTATTACCGTTTTAATGGCGGTAATGCCTCGGCTTTTTGTTTTTCCGAAAGAAAGATTGAGGTGAAGACGTTGTCATTCTTGGACCAAAAAGAACCTCCCCGTCGAGAAGAGCGCCTCGGTGCCTGCATCGCCATGAGCGATACCGTTGGCACTCTAGCGAAAAAGAAAAGCTGCCTTCTCGATGATGGAGAACGTGCCTTCAGCCAGGGGTCTATTTGTCTCATGCTGCCTGCCTTGGCTATTCTCAACTCCATCCCCGACAGCGTAGTATTGGTGCACGGTGCTAACGGATGCGGTTCCTGCTCTCACTCCCAAAATGCGAATACCCGTTCCGGCAGCTTGCAGCGAACGGGTAAGGGAAAAGACGCCATCTGGCTCTCCACAGGACTGAACGAGACCGATGTCATCGGCGGGGGTGAAGTGAAACTAGCTCCAGCCATTCGTGAGGCAGACCTCCGTTATAAGCCGAAAACCATCTTCGTAGTATCGACCTGCGTCCCTGGAATCATCGGAGATGATATCGATGGAGTCGTGGCTGAGGTTCAGCCAGACGTGGAAGCCCGTATCGTGCCAGTCCACTGCCAAGGTTTCAAGACGAAAATATGGGCGACCGCCTATGATGCCGTATACCATGGTATCGGAAGAAGACTCTTGGACGAGCCCGAAGAGAGCGATGAAGCAACAGTCCTTCAAGATGTGAAAGTATCGATTTCCGGAGAACAGCAGACCGAAGAGGAGACTGAGCAAGTCAGCCAGCTAGAAAGGGAACGCTTCCATCGTACCGTCAATCTGATGAACGTGTCATCGATGGGGCGAGTAGATGAGTTAGAGTTAGAACGTCTGCTTCAGAGCATTGGTTTAGAGGTCAACTTCTTCCCCGTCTTTGCCTCTCCCGATGGGATGTATAAAATGACGAAAGCCGCCCTATCCATCAGTACCTGCCCGACTCATGACGATTACATACTCAAACACTTGAAAGAGAAGTATGATGTCCCCTATCAACTGAAACACATGCCCATTGGGATTGAAAACACAAATCGATGGCTCCGGGACATCGCTGTATTTTTCGGATTGGAAGAAAGAGCGGAACAAATCATCGAACAAGAGGTGCAGGAACTAGGGTCCGCTCTGGAGGAGTTCAAACCTCTTTTTGCAGGAAAGACCGTCTTTGTCAGCGCTGGTGAATTTCGTGCCTTGGCGACGGCTCAGTTGCTGATGGAACTTGGTTTTGATGTGCGGGGAATTCGCTCATTCCACCACGATGAGTTCGCCGAAGGAGAGTATGAAAAACTAGCGCGCCAGGCAAAAACGGATTTTCTGATCAATATCGCTAACGTACAACCTTTTGAAGAAGCCAACCTGTTGCAAAAGCTCAAGCCCGATTTGTTCCTCGGCCATACGAATGGAAACATGACTGCTTCCAAGCTGGGGATCGCTACCCATGTCATCTACAATACAGGCTTAAGCTATGTAGGCTATAAAGGTGCTTATGAACTGGCCCGACGCCTGTACCGGCAACTGCGAAATCCATCCTTCAACATCAATCTATCGAAACATATACGGCTTCCATACCGTGCGGAGTGGTACCAAGCAGATCCCTTCCGCTATATTCGCACCCGGGGAGGCAGATGTCATGAGTAACCAAGTATTTGTAGAACGCCCCCGTTATACTTGTGCTTCCGGCGGTGCTGTCGCGACAGTCACAGCCTTGCCCGGCGGTATACCGATCCTTCACGCGGCTCAAGGCTGCGCCGGTAACTTCGCCTGGACACAAAATGGCGCTGCCGGCCTGCAAGTGGGCGGATATTGCGGCAGCTTAACCGTTCCCAGTTCTAACGTGCAGGAGCGGGAGGTCGTTTTCGGCGGTGTGGACCGGCTGTGCCAGCAGATCACACACACCTTGGAGGTCATGGAAGGGGAACTTTTCGTCCTTTTAACCAGTTGTGTCACAGAGATCATCGGTGATGACGTGGCCCCGGTGGTAGCTGAGTTTCGAGAACAGGGAGTACCGATCACCTTTGCCGAAACGGCCGGATTCAAAGGCAACTCCTATGCTGGTTACGATCTGGTGCTGCAATCCCTATTCCGGGATATCCTAGAGCGAGGCTTGCCTTTACAAAAAGGCAGGGTCAACCTCTGGGGCATTCCACCCTACCAAGACGTCTTTTGGCGGGGAAATTTAGTAGAACTGCGTGGGTTGCTAGAAAAGCTCGGTCTGACTGTGAACAGCTTTTTTACGGCGGAAGACACCGTGGAAAGTATCCGCACCGCATCAGCGGCCGAATTGAACATCGTTGTCTCTGAAGTTTATGGAT
This sequence comes from Heliobacterium mobile, assembly GCF_009720735.1. Taxonomy (GTDB): domain Bacteria; phylum Bacillota; class Desulfitobacteriia; order Heliobacteriales; family Heliobacteriaceae; genus Heliobacterium; species Heliobacterium mobile. The sequence goes on along the minus strand of NZ_WNKU01000003.1, from coordinate 97,882 downwards.
TGGAAGCTGCGAAGGTCTCCCAAGAAATCCACGGCGTACCTTATGTCACGACGGCCCTGCCGATTGGGCCTGCGGCGACAGAACAGTTCTTGCGGCAAGTAGCTCAGGCTCTGTCTCTGGAACCCGCTATACTCGAATCGGTGATCGCCTCAGAACAACGCTACTATTATCGAACCCTTGAACCGCTCACCGACTGCTACAACGATATGGACTTGCAACGGTATGCCATCGTTGTCGGTGACGGAAATTATGCACCGGCGCTTACCCGCTTCCTTGCCGATGATCTAGGCTGGTTGCCGGAACTGGTGGTGATCACCGATTCCCACGACGATGATCGGAAAAGGGCACTCACATTGACGGTGAAAACATTAACGTCCGGATTGAAACCTCATCTCGTCTTCGAAAGCGATGGCAGTCAAATCATTTCTCATTTCCACCAAATCTGGCCTTCCCGTCAAAATCAAAAATACAAGCACGCCTTCAACCCTGCCTTTGTCGTCGGCAGTTCCCTGGAAAGAGAACTGGCAGCATCGCTGGGAGCGGCTCACGTGAGTATCAGCTTCCCCGTGTCTAACCGGGCTATTCTCGACCGGGGATATGCGGGCTACCGGGGTGGCTTACGTTTGATCGAAGATTTACTTGGCGTGGTCATCGCCGGAAGATAATTACTTTTTTGCTGACCGAATATCCGGAGGTGAGGTTGTCACAAGTGATACAACCTTGCCTCCTTTTTTGGGGAATCCCTTTTCATAATCGCCCGTGAGCCGATAAGTTACGAACAGTTACTATAGAGAAAAGGAGTTCGTAGATATGGCCAGTGACGTTTCTATGACCGATAAGGATGTGGTTCTCTCCACGATCCAGGGCGGGTCTCCAGGACGCCGTCCTGTCGCTTTGCTATCGGGAGGTGCTTGGACCTTCCGGCAACGAGGCTTATCCCTCCAAGAGGCGCTGCGTGATCCAGAAAGAGCGGCGCAAATCATCGTAGAGACGAATGAAATCGTTCGCTCCGATATTGTATGGCCGGGATCGGGCTATCACAACCTTGCCATACAGGCCATCGGGGGAAAGATTAAATATCGTGTGAAAGGAACGCCTGATGTAACGGAACCACTGATGGGCGAAAAGATCGAAAAAATCGATCTATCACGGATCAGAGACGATGAGAATCTTGCTTCGCTCTGGAAAATGACGGGCATAGTTCATAAGCTCATCGGCCATAAGACACTGGTGGGGTCTAGTACTTGGGGCCCCTTTACATTGGCCGGCCTCATCTTCGGGGTTGAGCGGCTCATGTACAGTTTGTATAAAGACAAAGCGGCCGCTCATGCCATATTGAAGCTTTCCACAGAATTGGCTGTGAAGTATTTAGAGGGTTATATTCAAGCCGGAGCTAAGATTCTGTCGGTAGCGGAACCGACGGCGTCAGGCGATATGATTTCAAGGAAGCATTTCCAAGAATTCGCTCTGCCTTACATCACCCAATTGATGGCGTGGATTCGCGATCAGGGGGTCCTTACGTTTTTGCATATATGCGGGAATATTACCGATCGCTTGTCGCTGATTCCGGAAAGCGGCACTGATGTATTGTCTGTTGACTTTAAAGTCGACCTGAAACATGTCCGTGAGAAGGTAGGAAACAAGATTACGTTCGCCGGGAACGTTAACCCGGTTGCTGTGTTAAAGGATGGAAGTCCGGAGACAGTATTCGCCCAAGGACAAAGTTGCTTATTAGAGGCCGGAGAGGAGTATCCTTTTATCCTGATGCCTGGATGTGACATTCCTCCGGACACGCCGATATACAACGTTGTCAGTTTTATTAACGCAGTCAAGGGATCGAAATAGGTGACAAGTCAAGCGGTGTAGGATGCTTTTGATATGAGGTGATGAAATGTTAAAGAAAAATTCAATTGATTCTAGACCCTCTCTGCAATATCTGGAAAAGGTATTGCGACAGAACAATGGAAAGGGAGGGCTATTTCGCTGCATTCGCTATCGAGATAAAATAAGCCAATTTGCTTCCACAGATTTGAGCACTAAAAATCGCTTAGCCACCAATGAAATATAATCTAGTCAACCCTATTTTAAAAAGACCGCTTTCTCGGTAGAGTTTGGATGACTCCCGAGCTAAGCGGTCTTTTCATATTTCAGGAATACTACTAATTGTGACTGATATCAATAGACAAAAGACCAAGGATGAAAGGAGCTGCCTCCGTGAAAATTTCTAAGAAAACTGATTATGCGCTGCGAACACTTTTTACCCTGCTTGAATACTATGGGAGCAGTCCGGTACCCATCCGAGAGTTGGCAAAGCGGAACAACATTCCAAAACGGTTTTTAGAGCACATCATGTTGGAATTGAAAGCTCAGGGATGGGTGAGTAGTATTCCAGGCAAGAACGGCGGGTACATTTTGGCAAAAAACCCGAATGAAATCACAGTTGGTCAAGTCATACGTTATTTTGACGGCGTATTGGCCCCCGTCGGATGTGTATCTGTGGCCGAATATAAGAAATGCAGTCAAGAGGGAGTCTGTAAGTTCCGACAGCTTTTCGCCAACGTCCGTGATTACATGGTCGAATTGATGCACCAGGCAACGCTGCAAAAGGTGTACGACGGGTTTTCCGGCGAATTTCGCGAGGTGCGGCTTAACTACATGCAGAACGGCGACGGTATATAAATTTTTTTTTCAACAAAATAACGACCCACCTTGCCGTGATTTATTCATTAAAGGAGTGAAAAAAATTGATCGAGAGTGTCACTATTATGGGAGGTCATGGACGGTCGGGCCGTCCCGAGGCGGTTCAACAGATCGATTTGAAGATGGGGAACGTGGTCAGCATTGTCGGACCAACTGGTTCCGGGAAGACAACACTGATTAACGATATTGAACTCCTGGCAAATGCGAATACACCTACGGGAAGACGCATTTTGATCAACGGATGCGTGCCACCCAGTGAGTATCGTTATGATCCCGCAAAGAATCCGATTGCCTTAATTACCCAGCATACCAATTTCCTTTCTGATTTACCGGTTCGCAAGTTTTTGGAGACCCACGCACGCATCCGTGACAAAAGAGATCAAAGCACTGATGGATTGATTGAGAGAGTAATATCTTTCGCAAATCAATTAACTGGCGAACCTATCAACTTGGAAAGCAGAATGACAGAACTCTCCGGAGGGCAAACACGGGCGTTGCTGATCGCCGATGCCACAATCATCTGTGACACGCCCATCGTCCTCCTCGACGAAGTGGAAAACGCCGGGATTCACCGGACACGGGCTTTACAACTTCTCCGTGAGCATAAGAAAATCTTTTTGTTTGTCACGCATGATCCCAGGATCGTGTTGCTCTCAGACTTTCGGATTGTCATGCGGGAGGGAAGCATTACCGATGTGCTACACACCGATCAGGAAGAGCAAAAACTTTCTGAAGGCGTGAGCAAGCTGGACGACAGTCTCTGTTTGTTACGGGAAAAATTGCGCTGGGGTCAGCGACTCATTGCAAATGACTTGGAGGTATTCGCATGAAATTGGCCATTGTTGCGGGTCCAGCCACGACAGGGAAAACCTCGGTAATTCGTCACGTCATCCGGAAGCTTAAGAGCAATGAGAAAAAGGCAGCTTTTTTGAAAATCGATGTGCAATATGCTGAAGAAGATATCGAGTTGGCCGAAGAGTTCGGTATTCCTACCCGTAAAATCTATTCCGGTGAACTTTGCCCCGATCATTGCAATGTGATGGTATTAGGTGATGCGCTGGAGTGGGCTGAAGAACAAGGCAGTGATGTGTTGATCGTGGAGACAGCCGGCTTATGCCTCCGTTGTTCGCCCTATGTAGAAGATGTCCTCGGTATCGTAGTTCTTGAGGCGACAAGCGGGATGAATTTGCCCCTTAAAGTGGGTCCTATACTTTCCCTCTCAGACATCGCTGTGGTGACGAAAATTGACCGAGTCTCCCAGGCGGAACGGGAAGTCTTCCGGGCCAGAATCCAGGATGTGGCTCCCAAGGTGCTCATACGAGAGGTGAATGCACTCTACGGCATTGGGATTGATCCGCTCGTAGAGGAGATTCTTGAATCAGCCGATGTGGAAGGTCAGTTGTACTTGCGCGGGAACCCACCCGTTGGAACTTGTACCATTTGCGTAGGTAAGAAAGAGGTTGGTTGGCAATCCCACTTTGGCGTGGTCCGTTCGTTAGAAAACCAGAATTTCTACAGGGGGCAATAAAATGAGTCGGGATATTTATTTCGATAATTCGGCGACGACCCCGATTGATCCGGCCGTAGCTCAAGCTATGGACCCCTGGATTGACGAGTACTTTGGAAATCCATCCAGTATGCATCGTATCGGACGACAGGCCCGTGAAGCGGTAGAGCTAGCCCGCCATCAGGTGGCCCAATTGATCAATGCAAAAGCGGAAGAAATCCTGTTTACGGGAAGTGGTACTGAGGCCGATAACACGGCCATCGTCGGTCTCTTTGAACTGGCAGGGGGCCAGCCCTTTCATCTGATTACCAGTGCGATTGAGCACCCGGCGATTTTGGAAACTTGCCGATATCTCGAACGTCGCGGCGCAGAGGTGACCTATCTAAGTGTCGATAGTTCTGGTATGGTCGACCCCGAAGAATTGGCATCTGCATTCGAACCGCACACACGGTTGGTATCGATTATGACGGCCAATAATGTCGTCGGTACAATTCAACCTATTGCAGAATTAGCGAGGATCACAAGAGACCACGGGGCTCTGTTTCATACAGATGCAGTACAGGCGGCGGGGAGAATTCCCCTTGATGTGCACGTCCAGCCTATCGATTTACTCTCTTTATCGGCCCATAAAATTTATGGCCCGAAAGGGTGCGGAGCACTGTATGTCCGTCAGGGAATTAAGCTGGAACCATTGCTCCACGGCGGCGGGCAAGAATTGGGTCGCCGTTCGGCCACAGAAAACGTCATAGGAATCGTAGGATTTGGTGTGGCAGCCGATATTGCGCGAGTAGAAATGAGCCGAGAATCGGCAAGGTTGGTACAATTACGAGATCGATTAATTCGCGGGATCGTAGATACAATTCCCAATGCCTATCTGATTGGGCATCCTTTTCGCCGGTTGCCGGGTCATATTTGTATTGGTTTCGCCGGTCAGGAAGGTGAGGCGATCAAGATGCTGCTGGCATTAGATCAGGAAGGGATTGCCATTTCTTCCGGAAGTGCTTGCAGTTCAAATCACGCTACGGAAGCGTCCTATGTACTGAAGGCAATGGGGTTTGATCCGTTGAGGGCGCGAGGCGGCTTACGCATCACCCTTGGCCGGTTTAATACGGAAAAAGAAGTGAATGAGTTCTTAGAAGTGATTCCTCGAGTTGTCGATTCTATGCGCACCATTACGTCCAGAGCCGTGTAAACAAACCTGTTGAGCGCAAGCGATTAAGAGTATAGACGAACCTTGATAAGCTTACAAAGACAATATTGGGAAGGATGATACCAGTGGTAAATCTCCCAGGTATGAACTGTGGATTGTGTGGGTACCGGAGTTGCGAAGAATTTGCCGTTCCTTTAGCGTCTAATCCTGATTTGATCAAACGGTGCATTTACTTGTCTGATAATAAACTTAAATCCACCCATCCGGGCCAAAAGTCAACTGAGATAAAGACAAATTACTGTAGCGGTGAAACCCATCAGAGCTGTGTCAGTGCTTCATGCGGAAGACAATCAGATACGGTTAAGGTAACCAAAAATAAAACAGAATGGAGGGATAGTCTAGATCGAGATTTCGATTTTTACTTGGATCAGTTTCCCGAGGACCCCGGGCCGCGGGAGGTGATCATTCCTCATAATCCTATGCTTACCCGCGAGTTGGAAATTCAAAAAGGTGAAATATTAATTGGCCGTCCTTTGGGAATGTCTTGTGGATGCCCGATTACTCACTGTGGTATTGTACACACCGTCGATCACCGAACCGGGGTCATAACCTGGTTTGTGACGGGACCGCTCGATCCACGGGAAAAGGGATTTAAAGATATGGGCTACTATATCGCCGAAGGCTATGAAGGCTTGGTCACGGAATCACGGGTGGATATAAAATTGGGGATGAGATATTTCTTTCAGCCTCGCCGATGTATGTTAAATTGGCGGCATAGCGGGCTGGTCAATTACGTTAACCGGACACCGGATGGGTTGCAAGTTCGAGTCGAGGGCCTATGGATCGGGTAAGCGGATTTAAAAAGCAGGTGTTCATTTTGAGCGCCTGCTTTTTTCAATCACGTATTTTGGAGTCGGGTTCCATGGAATTTATTTATCGAAAAGCTATTGACATCCATTACTAGGCATGTTTAAAATCATAAATGTAAATCGAATAACTCGGGTTTACTTACGACGTTGACCGGAAAGACCGGAGACCGAGAGATTCTCATCCATTCATTGGAGAGTATCTCCCCGGTCTTTTTTTATTCTGTTAAGAAGGAAAGGTGAGGCATGAATGACAGAGCCGCAATACGGGTTCGATACGTTAAAAGTCCGGGCTGGCTACGAGCCGAAAGCTCATCATCACGCAGTCGCTGTTCCTATCTATCAAACGGCGTCTTACGATTTAGGGAGTCCGGAACGGGCTGACCGATTGATTGGCCTGGAAGAAGCCGGGTATCTGTACACGAGAATCGGAAATCCGACAGTGGCCGTATTGGAGCAGAGAATTACCGAATTAGATGGAGGAACCGGGGCGATCGCCGTAGCTTCGGGCATGGCTGCTATCTCCTATACGTTGCTGAATCTGGCGGAGGGGGGAGGAAGAATTGTCACGACACCCCGGCTGTATGGGGGAACATCTGACAGTTTTCAAAAAATATTCCCTCCTTTGGGTATACAAATTGACTTTGTCGAAGACTCCGATGATCCCGAATCCTTCCGAAAAGCGATTCGACCGGATACCAAAGGAATACTGATTGAATCGATTAGCAACCCGAACGCGACCGTACTGGATATCGAGGCTATCGCCCGGGTTGCCCATGAACAGGGTATTCCCTTAGTTGTCGACAATACCTTTGGTACACCCTATCTGGTCCAGTTGTTCCACCATGGTGCCGATATCATTGTTTACTCTGCTACAAAAGCTCTTGGCGGGCACGGTACAACCATTGGTGGGGTGATTGTAGAAAGGGGAAGATTTAACTGGGCGAATGGGAAGTTTCCTCACTTTGAGGTTCCTCAGTACCTGTTGCGCGATCAAAAAACGGGACAAGAACGGACGATCCTCGAAGTTTTTCCCAATACCCCCTTTATAGCGAGAATACGCTTTAATCATCTGGCCTATCTGGGAGCGGTATTAAGTCCCTTTGATGCCTTCCTCATTCTACAGGGAATTGAAACGCTTTCGGAACGGATTGATAAGCAACTGGCGAATACGCGAAAAGTCGTGGCATATCTCGAAAAACATGACAAGGTCAGTTGGGTCAGCCACCCTTTCACCCAAAATAGCCCCTACAGAGATCTGGCCGCAAAGTATTTTCCGAAAGGAGCAGGGACGATCTTCACCTTCGGCTTTAAGGGAAGTGAAGCAGAACTGTATAAATTCATTAATGCCGTCAAAGTGTTTTCTTATCATGCCAATGTCGGCGATGCTCGCTCTCTAATCATCAATTCTCCCAAGAATACGCACGGGGAGTTAACGCCGGAAGAACAGAACTTGGCGGGGATAACTCCCGATTTGATTCGACTTTCCATCGGTCTGGAAGACCCAAATGATCTAATCGCAGATTTGGCTCAGGCCTTTGTAAAGGCCTTCGATGAGAAGTCAGAACTATGAGAGGTTATCATGAGTAAATGCAGAGTAAATTTGGAAGCACCGGAAGTGCCGATTCGGGAAGTCCGGATTGGATCGATCACCGGATTTGAAGGCACCGCAGGTCAACTGGTAAAGTGTGCGAAAGCCGGTATGCTGCGTGAAAACAGCCGTTCCTTCAGCCAATGCATGGGTTGCAGTTCGGGCAACGCTTTTTGCCAATTGTCTATGATCCAAGATGCAGCGATGGTCAATCATGCCCCAGTAGGCTGTGCTGGTGATTTTTTCACCTTTAACTTTGTCTACCGGGTAGGGCAGATGGAACGAAATCTTCCGCCGGTGATCGGGAGATATTTCAGTACTAATATTGAAGAAAAGGATACGATTTTTGGTGCCGTACAAAAACTGGAGGAGACGATTCGCAAAGCCTTCGATAGAGTACGCCCAAAAGCGATCTTTGTAACTACCTCCTGTGCATCGGGCATCATTGGCGACGACGTGGAGAGTGTGACCGAAAAAATGACCGAGGAACTTGGCATTCCTGTGGCCGCCTGTTTTTGTGAGGGGTTTAAATCGAAAATATGGACAACCGGATTTGATTCTGCCTATCATGCCATCGTGAGAAAGATCGTCAAACCGCCGAAGAAAAAGACCAACAAGATTAATGTTATCAATTTTTGGGGTAGTGACGTGTTCTCGGAACTGCTGGGGAAACTCGGTTATGAACCTACATACATCGTGCCATTCTCGACGGTAGCACAGTTGGAACAAATCTCGGAAGCCGCGGCAACCATTCAGATCTGTCCGACCTTGGGCAGTTACCTCGGGGCAGCGTTGGAGCAGGTTTACGGTGTGCCGGAGGTGAAGGCACCTTTAGCCTATGGAATTGCCGGAACCGATGCTTGGTTCCGAGAGTTGGGCAAGGTCCTTGGTAAAGAGGCCGAAGTGGAAGAGATCATCTCCGTCGAGAAAGCGAAAATACTACCTCAACTTGAAGAATACCGGGCCAAATTGAAGGGGAAAACCTGTTACGTGACGGCCGGTGCGGCCCACGGGCATGCGTTGCTCGCGTTGCTTCAGGAGCTTGGATTGAAGGTGCAAGGGGCAGCAATTTTTCACCATGATCCTGTCTATGACAATGGTGACCCCCGTTCAGATATGCTGGAACACACCGTCAATACCTATGGCGATATACCTAACTACAATGTATGCAATAAACAGGCCTTTGAATTGGTCAATATCCTAAACCGGGTTCGACCGGATCTAATGATCGCCCGTCATGGCGGGATGTCCCTTTGGGGCGCGAAGTTAGGGATTCCTACCTTGTTGATCGGCGATGAACATCTGGGCTTCGGTTACCAGGGACTGCTCAATTACGCAGAAAGGATTTTGGAGACCATCGATAATAAGGAATTCGTCACCAATTTAGCAAAACATAGCACCATGCCGTACACCCAATGGTGGCTTGAACAAAATCCGTACACTTTTCTGGGAGGTTGTGCACATGTCAAAAGTTATTGAGCAGCCTCGCTACTCTTGCGCATTAGGTGCACAGCAAACCGTCGTCGCCATCAAACGGGCCGTTCCCATAGTGCATGCCGGACCGGGATGCAGCACGAAAATCTGCAGTCTGATTGGGCAAGGGGAAGGTTATGCCGGTGGAAGTACGATTCCTTGCACGAATGCCAGTGAACCGGAGATCGTTTTTGGCGGTGAGAATAAACTGCGTAGTGTCATCGACGGTGCCTTTCAGGTGATCGACGCGGACCTCTATGTGGTGCTCACCGGTTGCACTTCTGACATCGTGGGCGATGATATCGGTCAGGTTACCCGACAATTTCAAGAACTAGGCAAGCCGATCGTCTACGCGGAAACAGGAGGATTTAAGAGCAACAACTACGTCAGCCACGATGGGGTTGTGCGGTCCATCATTGAACAGTATGTAGATAAACAGACCGATTTCAATCTGGGTAAAAAAGAAGGATTGGTCAATGTCTTTGCCACCATCCCCTATCAAGATCCCTATTGGAATGGCAACCTCGTTGAGCTAAAGCGCATTTTAGAAGGAATTGGCCTACAGGTGAATATTCTCTTCGGTACAGAGTCAGCAGGGGTGAAGGAATGGTTAACGATTCCGCAGGCGCAATTCAATATTTTAATCTCGGCGTGGCCTGGGTTGGATATCGTGAAAAGCTTACAAGAGCGCTATGGGACGCCCTATTATCACTTTCCTTACCTGCCCATCGGTGGTGCGGAAACATCCCGGTTTCTACGAGGTGTGACGGAATTCGGCGGGCTGGACAGAGACAAAGCGGAAGAATTCATTCTAAAGGAAGAAGAGAAATTTTACTCCTATATTGAGCGGACGGCTGACTTTCTGTTGGAATTTCGGTATGGTTTGCCTCGCAAGTTTTATACCATCTTGGATGCAACCTATGCTGCCGGCTTTGCCAAGTTTTTGCTCAATGAGCTTGGCATCCTTCCAGCCAAGCAGTACATCATTGATGATACGCCGGATGAGTATCAGGAGCGAATTCGAGAGCAATTCCGGAACATTTCTGAACTCCGTTCGGCGGAAGTCACCTTTACTGTCGACGGCGGGCACATACAGGAAGAGATTCGGGCGGAGCACCATAAGCAAAGGTCTCTCATTCTCGGCAGCGGCTGGGAACGGGACTTAGCTAGGGAGATTCAGGCTGACTTACTCCCGGTAAGTGTACCGATCACATATCGATTAGTGCTCCATTGCGGATACGCAGGGTATAACGGTGGATTGCGTGCGATTGAAGATATTTACGACCGAGTGCTCAATACATACAGGTAAGAGGTGTCCATGGGGTCACTCAGCAACGGGGAAGCCGTTCAGGAAGTGGGAATTTGATGATGATCGAAGCGATAGACGTAACAAAAAGATATGGGAACGAGACGATTCTTTCGTCCATATCCTTTGAAATCAAAAAGGGACAGTCTGTGGCTGTCCTAGGACCCTCTGGAAGTGGAAAAACAACGCTCCTATCGATATTAGGGCTACTGCTGGAACCCTGTTGCGGTGAAATTCTCTTGTATGGTCAAAGGATGCGAGGGTTATCTGATACGGAATTATCAAATCTTCGCAATCACCATATGGGTTACGTTTTTCAAAATTCACAATTAATCGGTTCGCTGACTGTAGGGGATAATGTGTTGCTCCCAGCCCGTCTCGCCGGAAAGGCACGGGAAAAGCAAAAGCAGTCAAGAGAGATTCTGGAACAATTTGGATTGGCGAACCGCATCAACCATCTCCCTCATCAGCTCAGTTTTGGTCAAAAGCGTCGTGTAGCCCTGGCTCGGGCGCTCGTTATGGAACCCCAGCTCATTCTAGCCGATGAACCGACGAACGATTTGGACGAAAAAATGGCGCAACAGGTTTCTCATGTCCTGCTAGGGTTAAAAGATCAAGGGGTAGCGTTGATCGTTGCAACCCATGATCGTCAACTCGCCGAGCGAATGGATCGACGCGTTCGAATTGACCAAGGAAAACTTTTCGATATTACGTTTCAGGACCGGGAGATCGGAAAGTTGAAGGACGGATAAGATGCTGTACATAGTTTGGAAAAACCTATACCGCCGGCGTCTTCAGGCAATCGCCACTTTACTGGGAACCGCCGTCGGAGTGGCCATCCTCATGACCGTATTCCTGTTGTATGAGGGCTTGGAGGAAGGAACTCGCCTGGGCACAAGCCGTATGGGTGCCGATTTACTGGTTTTACCAGCCAATGTGGACGTAGAAACGGGGCAAGCCCTATTCACTGGAGCTCCTCTGAATGTGTATATGTCTAAACATCTCGCCGATGAAGTCAAAAAACTTCCTGGTGTTCGGACTGTTGAGGGACGGTTTTTTACCCAAACATTAAATGATCAGTGTTGTTCCTTTGAAGAAGAGACTCGCTTAGTCGGAATTGAACCGAAAGTTGGCGGAACTATCGGTGCTTTGGTACCAGATCTGCAAGGAAAAGAGTTGAATCCAGAAGAGATCCTTGTCGGAGGGCGTGTCGTCGGAGGCAAGAAGAACAGCCGGATTTTTGTGCTTGGGCAAATGTTTAAGGTCGCCGGTGTATTGGAAACAACCGGTACAGGTTTGGACAAATCGATAATGATGCCTATGGACGTGGCCAAGCAACTGGCGCGTAACAGCAAGGCGCTCCAGCCGTACTGGGACAAGGCGGGATCTCCAGAAAACTTGTTATCGGAACTCCTCGTAGAAGTAGATAATCCTCGACAAATTGAAGCGGTAACTGAGGCGATCCAGCTTCTTGGACCTCTTCGCGTCGTCCAAACGAATGAAGTTTTCCTGAACGTAAAAAAACAAATGCAATTGATATTTATCCTACTGACGGGTACGGGACTGCTAGCAGTTATAGCCAGTATCGTTCACCTGTTTGCCCGTTCTGCTAGTGTCGTTTGGGAGCGCAGGGGGGAATGGGGGCTGTACCGGGCTTTAGGTGCGTCCCGTCAATACCTCGTCCGATTAGTTTTGCTCGAGTCGTTGCTATTATCGGTGGGTGGCGCCCTCTTGGGGATTGGGTTGGGGGGATACATATACCATCAAGTGTTATCGATGATTCAATCCTATCAAGGGGTGCCCTTTTTACCACCGTCGATTTTGTCGATCTTTTGTGGAGTTATCTTTACGGTGACAGCTTTTACGGCGATGGGGTTGATGGCGGCAGGTCTGGCTGCAAGTAGAGCCGGACGGATTGAGCCTTCATTAGCGATGGCCAAGAGTGATATACAGTAACTGAAATAAGGCTGACTAGATAAACTGGAAGCCGGGGTGTGCCGCTATACATGTGGTTACACTTCGGTTTTTTTATGGAAAGGAGGAGGATCGATTGCTCACAGTCCGGAACCTGCGAAAGACATTTGTTACCCCTCAAGGATCTCTGGAGGCTATTAAGGATGTTTCATTCCAGGTAGAAAAAGGGGAGATCTTTGGGGTCATCGGGTTCAGTGGTGCAGGTAAATCGACGCTGATCCGGTGTCTGAACCGCCTCGAGGAACCCGATTCCGGCCAAATCTTCATCAACGGTCGAGACATTACCTTGTTAGCAGGGCAATCGCTGCGAGAAGCCCGCAAAAAGATCGGCATGATCTTTCAGCACTTCAATCTCTTCGATTCTCGAACGGTCTGGAAAAACATTTCCTTTCCGATGGAAGTGGCCCGCCTTCCCACTCGCGAGATCGCGAAACGGGTGGAGAAACTACTGGAAGTGGTCGGACTTGTCGATAAAGCTGATGCTTATCCAGCGCAATTGAGCGGCGGCCAGAAACAACGAGTCGGTATTGCGCGGGCGTTGGCGATGGAACCGGAACTGCTGCTCATCGATGAAGCGACGTCCGCTTTAGATCCCCTTACCACCCGGTCGATACTGAAGCTCCTACAAGACATCAATCGACAAAGCGGAGTGACTGTCGTTCTGATTACCCATGAGATGGATGTGGTTCGGCAAATTTGTCATCGCGTAGCCGTCATGGAAGAAGGACGACTGGTTGAAATGGGGGATGTGCAAGAGGTATTCAACGAACCGAAGAGCAAAACGACCCAACTATTTCTACAGCAGATGATTTTTAATAGTAAGGAAAATGACAAGAATTCAAGCTCCGCTGGGATCGAAAGGGCTTTTGGCGCCCGGTCTGGCCCCTGTGAAGGTGCGGTTTTAATCGGGGAGGTGAATCGATATGCAGGATGACCTATGGCTATTGCTTCTAACCGGCACTGAAGAGACGCTCTATATGGTCGCTTTATCGACCCTATTGGCGATCCTTTTAGGTTTGCCGCTTGGGGTAACGCTCGTCGTAACTGCGCCGGGTCATGTGCTTCCAGTTCCCACGGTACATAAGTTTCTCGGGGCGCTAATTAATGCCACACGGTCCTTTCCCTTTATCATCTTGATCGTGATTCTTCTGCCGCTGTCTCGATTGCTTGTCGGAACCACTTTAGGCGCAACGGCCGCCGTAATACCGCTGGCGATTGGTTCGGCTCCTTTTTTGGCACGGATCATAGAGAACTGCCTAAAAGAAGTGGAACTAGGAAAAGTAGAAGCGGCGATCGCTATGGGGGCACAGCCTATGGAGATTGTCGCTAAGGTGCTGATTCCGGAAGCGACAGCATCGCTGATCCGGGGTCTAACGTTAGCCATCATCACGATTACCAGTTTTACGGCGACGGCTGGAGCGATTGGCGCCGGTGGGCTCGGGAGCCTCGCGATTCGCTATGGATATCTCCGTTACCGTGACGACGTTATGTTGGCCACCATCTTGACACTCATCATTTTGGTTCAGGGGATGCAGTGGCTGGGAAACCGCGTAGCATTGGCTGTTGAGCATAGGAGATATCGGTTTAAATAAGCTAGAAACTGTTGTGGAACGAAGGAATATTAAAAAAGTTAAACGAGTAGGAGAGATGAATCAATGAAAAAGAAGATCACCATTGGCCTCGCTGCTATTCTCTTGGCGACCGGTTTACTGACAGGGTGCAGTAAAAGTAGTCCATCGGCAAGTACACCTAACGGTACGCCAGCATCTCACGTCTTAAAAGTCGGTGCAGCAGTGGTACCCCATTCAGAAATCCTTAACTTTATCAAACCGAAGCTAAAAGAACAGGGCATCGATTTAAATGTTGTGGTACTCGACGATGAAGGGCAACTGAATCCGGCTCTCGCCGAAAGACAAATTGACGCCAACTACTTTCAACATGTTCCTTACCTGGAATCAGTATCGAAAGAAAAAGGTTATTCCTTTGCCGTCGCCTCGAAAGTACATGTAGAGCCTATCGGTTTTTATTCACAAAAACATAAGTCTACCTCACTACCTGATAAAGCCACGATCGCAATTCCCAATAACCCTTCCAATGAATACCGAGCGCTGGTGCTGTTACAGAAGAACGGCTTGATCAAGTTGCGAGAAGGTATCGCTAATTACCAAGCGACCCCTCGAGATATCACCGAAAATCCGAAACAATTAAAATTTGTCGAGGTGGATGCGGCCCAACTGACACGGACACTGCCAGATGTGGACGGAGCCGTTATTAATACCAACTATGTACTCGAAGCGAAACTGGATCCGAATAGTGCATTATTCCGTGAAGAAGCCGATTCTCCTTATGCCAATGTCGTTGTCGTTCGCAAAGGCGATGAAACCCGTGAAGACATTAAGCAACTGGACGCGGCACTGCGTTCTCCGGAAGTAAAGAAGTTTCTGCAAGAAAAGTATCAAGGGGCCGTAGTTCCGGCTTTCTAAGTCATTGACTTTAGAGATGGTTACTTTTGAAAAAATAAGGTTTCCGAGGTTATCGAAGGCCAGGTTAAATACCCTGGCTATTTTACGCTCTGAAATTTTTGCATTGACATTATTTTACGTGACAAGTAAAATTACATATGTAAATCGAAATACTCGGATTTAAGCTTTGTGCCGACCGGATATACCAGAGGCTGAGGCAAAACGTTCCGCGATGGGCGTTTTCCTCGGCTTTTTTTATTCTCAAGAATAAGGTGAAGCTAATGATTAGGAGCGTGACAGGATGAACAGGGTGACTGCAGAAAAAACCGAAGGAATCGTGCCGGTACAGGAAGCCGGACGGATTCGTGTACAAAATGTGAGCCGTTTTTTTCTTCAAGATTCGGGGCCCGATGTAATCGCACTCAACAACGTAAATTTAGACATCGAACCGGGAAAATTTTATTCACTTTTGGGGCCGAGCGGATGCGGAAAGTCAACGTTGATGCGAATTATTGCCGGCTTAGATGAGGCTACGTTAGGGACAATTACGTTGGATGAGGAACCGATCAGGGGCCCTCACTTTTTGCGGGGTATGGTATTCCAGGATCCGACCTTGTTTCCCTGGAAGACGATTGAAGAGAACATCGCCTCCGGATTGGAAGCACGGGGAATTCTCAAGGAAAAGAAGCATGAGGTCCAGGAGTACATCCGACTCGTCGGTCTCGAAGGGTTTGAAAAGGTTTATCCCCATCAGATATCTGGGGGGATGGCCCAGCGGGCTTCGCTGGCGAGAGCGCTGGTGAATCACCCAAAGGTATTATTGATGGATGAACCACTGGGAGCACTGGACGCGTTTACACGCATGCAGATGCAAGAAGAGATCCTCCGCATCTGGCAGTCTCGGGGCACGACGATTGTCTTTGTAACCCACGATATTGATGAATCCGTCTATTTAAGCGATAAGATTGTGATCATGACGCCCCGGCCTGGAAAAATCAAAGAAGTCATCGATGTCCCCTTGGGTCGTCCCCGCAGTCGAAATCATCCTGACTTCTGGCGGATTCGCTCACGTATTTTACGAATATTTGGTTTTTCCCCGGACTTTGCAGATAGCTATCATATCTAGTCAAAAGGCTGCGAAAAGAAAAGCCCTGATAAAAAAGAGAGGTTGAGCAACATGGCTGTAACCCAACCGGTATCAAGAGGTGTCCCGGGAGAGGAACGACACCGAATCCCCATCAAAACCCTATTGATTTATCTTTTACCGTTATTGTTATTGGGGATATTCTGGGCGGAATATACCTTTTTACCGAATGCACAGACGTTTACTAAAAAGAAGTATTTAGCGGCAGCCTTTCCTTATTTCGTCGGTCTTTATCTCGTAGTTTTCGGAGTAGGCCTATTCAAGAAAAATTTTCGCCAAAAACTAACCTATCGCTCGCCCCTGATTTCCGGTGCGATTGGCTTTCTTATCCTCTGGGACCTGGTGACCTTGAAAATGGGATTATTACCGTTGCCCCAATTCCCCTCCCCAGGAGCTGTGGTGGCTGCATTAGTCAGTGATGCAGAAGTGCTATTTGTCAGCCTGTACCATTCACTGGGCCTTTTATTTACCGGTTACTTTTTGGGATTACTCTTTGGACTTCCGACCGGGATCCTGATGGGTTGGTTTTCTACTATCAATTACTGGCTCTCTCCCATTCTACGTTTTATTGGGCCGCTCCCGGCGACTGCGTGGATCCCTGTGGCAATGGTTATCTTTCCGACCAGCTTCGTCGCCAGTGTTTTTCTGGTCGCATTGGCTGCCTGGTTTCCGATCACCATTATGACATGGTCCGGTATATCGAATGTAAACAAATCTTATTATGAAGTGGCCCGGACACTCGGTGCAAATGTACGTTACTTGATCTTCAAAGTGGCGATACCGGCATCATTACCCTCGGTTTTTGTCGGATTGTTTATGGGGCTAGGTTCCGCTTTTGCAACATTGGTGGTTGCCGAACTACTTGGCGTCAAATCTGGGTTGGGTTGGTATGTAGCCTGGGCTCAAGGATGGGCCGAATACGCTAAGGTGTGGGCGGCCTTGGTCATTATGGCCGTTATGTTTTCCGGTACCACTTCCCTGCTCTTTCGGGTTAGGGATAGAGTTCTTGTCTGGCAAAAGGGAATTATCAAGTGGTAAGGACTTACTACACCGGGTTGAAACAAAAAAGGATGTGGAAAAGGGGGTAGTACGGATGCTTGGAAAGCGAAAGTGGCTAGTCGCGACTTGTCTTGTAAGCCTACTCATGAGTGTAGTCCTTTCTGGTTGCGGATCTTCGCAAAAGGCGACACAAGCGGGAACGGATGGAGCATTGAAAAAAGTCACCATCGGTTACGTTGGTAGCACCTGTGAAGCGGCTATCTTCACGGCCTTTGAGAAGGGATTCTACCAAGAAGAAGGGCTCGATGTAGAATTGATCAAGGGAGATTTTGAGGCAAACAAAAACAGCATATCGACCGGTAAGATTGATGCCGTCGGTGGACTGGTCATGTCCTGGATTAAGCCTTTGGAATCAGGGTTGGATGCCAAATTCACGACGGGTATTCACACCGGTTGTGTCTATAC
Source organism: Heliobacterium mobile (assembly GCF_009720735.1). GTDB lineage: Bacteria > Bacillota > Desulfitobacteriia > Heliobacteriales > Heliobacteriaceae > Heliobacterium > Heliobacterium mobile. The sequence continues at coordinate 80,245 of NZ_WNKU01000003.1, read as the reverse complement.
TCTGGTTCCCGCAAAATCGGGCCTTACGAAAGCCAAAGATTTTAAAGGGAAGCGGGTCGGTGTGGACCAAATGGGTGGCAGCGCCATGATGTTGCTGGCCCGCGAGTTGGTCAACAATGGCGTCGATTACAAAAACGATGTGCAGTGGCGCGTTTATCCGAAAACAGAACTGGAATTGGCTTTAGACAAAGGTGAGATTGACGCCATCGCCGTTGGGGAGCCCTTTGGCACGATGCTCAAGGAAAAGCCTGAAAAATTTTCTGTCTTTATCGATTCAGCGGTAACTCCGCCCTATAAAGACGAGTATTGTTGCTTACTGTTAGTCAGCGGCAAACTGATCAAGGAAGATTCAGACACGGCCGCTCGCATCACTCGCGCCGCCATGAAAGGCGCTCAATACGTGAAAGACAACCCGAAGGAAATTGGTCAGTTAATCGTCGATAAGAAATACGTCGGTGGAACTCCGGAGATTAACATTAAAATCTTGTCCCAGTTCAACTATGTGCCATCGGTGGACGGCGGTGAACGGGCCGTGCAGACGGCAGCGGAAGAAGCGAAAAAGATCAAATTCCTCGACGAAGCCACCGATCCGAGTGAACTGGCCAAACAGATCTTCGTCCGTTTACCAGGTGTGCAGTAAGCCTAACTTAACTAGCCTATGCCTTATGTCAGTTAAGACTGTCCGATAAATCCAGATAAGAGCAGGGGGATGGTATAGTGTCTCACAAAGTCGCCGTCGCCAGCAGCGACGGCAAAGTGGTAAACCGTCATTTTGGTCATGCTGACAAGTTTTTAATCTTTGAAGTGGACGAAAAGACCTTTTGCTTCCTGGAAGTGAGAGAAACGGTGCCCTATTGTCAGAACCAGAGCCACGGCGCCAGTTCTGCAGCGTTAGATGCGCTTGCAGACTGCAAAGCCGTACTCGTCAGCAGGATCGGACCTGGGGCCAGAGAAGAATTAAAATCGCGCGGAGTCGAATCATGGGTCATTACTGATTTTATTGAAAGCGCCTTAATGCAATACGTACAAAGGCATTGATAGGATGGTCATATAGCGCGATTGAAATAACCTGTTTTGCGAAAAAGAGTTTTGAACCAAATCAGTTCAAAACTCTTTTTTCACTTTATAAAATTGGCTGCGATAACGGAATCGAACCACTAACCTTCTTTATGTCAGGCACTCGCCCCCACCGTAGTCGTATAAATCTTTTCTAGAAGAGTGAGTGCGCCACGATACCCGATATAGGAACGCGATAGAACAACTTCGTAGGATGTGGGGAAGCCCACTTCGACGATGGAAGTCTTTAATTCCTTTGCCAGGTCTCGCTCCCAGGTGGTGCCGAAGATGATTGGGGGCTTGTGTCCGAAATGAGTCTTCCGGATGAGTTGGTGAATTATGTAGCTGTCCTCTTCGAATTCCACATTGGTCGACACATCCTCGGCTATCGTCCGGTATTGTTCACGGATCCCTTCGCGGAACTCTTCTGGTGGGTTCTCGGTAATGATCTGCTTACCGGGAATGACCCCTAACTGGTTGACCAAGAATTTGGTCAGGGCAAGATTATAGGCACTGTCTCCGACGACGACAAATTTGGCCGGTAATCCCCACCAGTACTCGGCATAGAAGTCAGAGAAGTCTTCGAGGTAGCGGTAATAAGTCGCCTCTTCTTTTTCAATGAAGGATTCTGCTTTTGCCGTATCCAGGCCGGCAAAATCGGTCACTTTACGCAAGAAGGCACTGGTCTCTTTTGCCCCGATGGGTATGACAGGGACATGCAGGTACGGCTGCCCGTATTTCTGTTCGAGGTGCTTGGCTGTCTGAAGTCCTAACCAAGGCGAAAGAACCAAGTTAAACTGCGCTTTAGGGATATCCCTCCACTCGGAAACACCTTGGGATTCATGACCAAAAAGGATGTTCACCTTAAGTCCGATACCTTCCAGGATGCGTTTGATTTCCGTTAAATCGCCCCGCCAGAAGGTATTATGGTACGGAAGGAGCGACCAGACGTTAACGGAAGCACGCTCCCGAGGTCCCTCATAATCGCCGACATACTGATCGATAATCGCCCGCGTGACCAGTTCGTGACCGGTAAAATTGTTCCCCTTAAATCCGCCTGTCTCCGCAAAAACAATGGGTACACCCTGAGTTTGAAACTCCTTTACAACCGATCCCACGTCGTCACCGACTAGATCGGAGATGCAGCCAGTGAGCACGACAAACAGGTCAGCATCGAGAATTGTAAGGGACGATGCGATCAATTCTCTTAATCGTTCAGCTCCGCCAAAGACGACTTCCTTTTCTGTAGCGTTTGTGCTCGGGACGACAGCGCCACCGCCGTATCCTCCGCCTTGAAAACCGTTGTAGAAAGCCACGTTCATAAACTGTTTATCGGCACAGCCGGGTCCGCAATGGGTGATGGGGATCACACGGGGAATAGCGGACGCGCTATGCATGGCTGCAATGGCGCAGACATAGCGTATCTGTTGGATCGAGTTCGTCTTTCTGATATTTTTCTCTTCGTTTATCGACATACTTTACTCCTCCGTATGCAATGAATTGTTTTGTCTGGCCAGGATAAATGGGTCCTTCTGGTCCAACCACTCTCTTTTGTAGGGCAGCCGAGTGTGAGCAGCCAGATCTTCGTGAAACTTCTTGTGTGCCAAAATTTCCAAGATGGTTTCTCCCAAATTGAGCATCCCCTGATAGCCCAGGGCGTGGTGCTCATCACCGAGAGGAGCTGCCGGGATACCTAGTCGCGAGGCTAACGGGGCCAAGCCATTGTGGCGTATCAGAATAAAGTCCGGTTTTACTCGCTGCAACAGTCCGTAAAATTGATATTGCTGGCGGTTACTCACGCTAAAGGAAGGGACATCTCCGTAGTTATCGACCAAATGGGAGAGGGAATCTTGCCGGGGATCCTGACTGTCATAGATCGGATCATGGTGAAAGACGAGGGAACCGTCCACCTCAATCCCCAGTTCCCGAAGGACAGCGATCAATCCATGGGCATAGGCGGAACCAGTAGCCACATACCCTTTCTTTCCTTTTAACTGCTTGCGCAGTTCCTCCAGTTGCGGCTTGACCCGCTCATGTTCCTTGGCAATATAAGCTTCAGCCAGTTCTTCGCGGTGGGTAACCCGTGCCAGTTCACGGATCCAAGCGTCGGTTCCGGCAAAGCCATATGGTTGAGGGGCTTTGATTTCGGGAACACCGAATTGTTGTTCTAAGGCAGCCCCTAGGTATGAAGACAGGGTATGGCAGAAGCCGACTGTGGCAGCGGCTTCGGAGAGTTGTTCCAGATCCTCCACTGTCGCCATATCGACGACATAGTTGACGCGAAGTCCCAATTCAGCGAGCATGGGTGTAAAGACGTCAGAACCCCAGAGATTGATGACATTCACGAGGTCTTCTTGTTTCTTTGGATTTTTGCGTACGATTTGCCGTACGATACCATGTTGTGTAGCATCGAACCCTGTACTCCAGTGTTTGGATTTGAAGCCTTCGCAGTGTAGTGGAATCACAGGAATTTGAAGCTCAGCCTCTAAACGGCTGGCGACACTATCGATATCATCGCCGATGATGCCGGTGGCACAGGAAGTACCGATAAAGATCGCTTTGGGATGATTCCGTTCCCAGGCGTCCCGAATCGACTGTTCGAGTTTGTCAACGCCTCCGAAGACCATGTCCGATTCTTGAAGGTTGGTGCAGATTAGGCGAAGGTTTTCGACGGGTAAATTGCGCATGGCAAGACCGTTGCGATAGATCGAGTTATAGATAACCTGTCCAGCTCCACAACCGATGGGAGAATGCTGAATCAGCACAGCGTCCCGTACGTTGCCGGCTTGGCATTCGACCATCTGTTCGCTGCACACCGATCCTTGAGTAAATGGGCCTTGCAATTCACAGAGCCTGCGAGCTTTATCGCCACAACCGGAACCACAGCTGCCCCGTCCGTAGGCGGACTCTTTGGACAGCTCTGACGCTTTTCCATCCCAGGCGATGATCGTCCCGAGCCGCTGTTCCCGGCTCTCAACGACTGGTGTATCGAGATTGATCTTCTTCATGGTCCTTCCTCCATTTCATAAAAAAACAGAGGCAAATATTCTTTCTGATCTCAGAAAGATATCTGCCTCTGGATTTTCCAGTCAGCTCCATGATCTTTTTAAAGTAGCAATATAGGCAAAAGGAAAAAAGAAATGAGTAGAAAATTCTAAACAAGCGCAGGCAAAAACTGTATTATGAAAATTAAGTTAAACTTATCATGGGAGTTAAAGGTTGTCAAGAAATAGTTCTTGTTGAAAACAACTCCTAAAAGATAATAGGGGGACGTGATCGCAGGTGCGGCTTATGCTTTTCTTACAGTAGTTCAAGTTAGTTTTTGATAAAAACCCCCAAAAGTCTCTGGGAGATAAACAACAAAATTCTTTATATTGACAAATGAGAATCGAGAATGTAGTATATGTAATATCCCAAGATTTGAATAACAAAGGCTCACTAGACAGACTAGAGGCCGAGGTGTACCGCCCGTATGGCGTGTATCCTCGGCCTTTTTATTTTGTCCGGCCTGCAGAAAGGAGGAGCACGATGACTGGGTCTTTGGATGACGGTAAATCAAAGCGCGAAACCCCAAGATATGATCATCTGGTTCGAAAACATCCCTGTTTTAACGGAGAAGCCCACGTCAAGTTTGGACGAATCCACCTGCCAGTCAGTCCGGCATGTAATATCCAATGCCGCTACTGCCGTCGGGGTTATAACAAGTGGGAACAACGACCAGGGGTCAGTCGAGGAGTGCTTACTCCGGAAGAGGCGTTACTTACGCTGGAAAGGGCACTGGAGCTTTGCCCGGAAATTACCGTAGCGGGTATTGCGGGTCCTGGCGACACCTTAGCTACGGATCATGCATTAGAAGCTTTTCGCTTAATCCATCGCCGATATCCGCAAATCATCAACTGTCTCAGTACCAACGGCTTGCTTCTTGCGGAAAAAGCTGAGCAAATCGCCCAGGCGGGAGTGGTAACCTTAACGGTCACTGTGAATGCGATTGACCCTGTGATTGCCGCCCAAATTTACGAAGAGGTCCGTTTTGATGGGAAACGGCAACAAGGGGAAGCGGCAGCAGCGCACTTAATCAGGGCCCAGCTAGCCGGGATTGAAGCAGCGGCCCGTCTCGGCCTTAGCGTTAAAGTTAATGTGGTCCTGATCCCTGGTATCAACGATGGACATATCGGTGAAGTGGCTCGGGTAACCGACGAAGCAGGCGCTTCGAACTTCAACATCATTCCCCTGATTCCGCAGTATGAGTTCCAAAACCACCGGCCTCCCGATTGCCAAGAACTACAAGCGGCTCGAGAAGCTGCGGAAACCTACTTACCTGTTTTCAGGCATTGTCGACATTGCCGTGCCGATGCCTGCGGTATTCCTGGAAAAGGAATCGATCTAGCGGGGCAATTATATGACCGACCCATGGAGACGTTTTCTCACGGGTAATTACAATGATGAGAAAGGGGTTTCATAAGAATGGCCAACAAGAAGATTAAACAAATTGCGATCTACGGAAAAGGTGGAATTGGCAAGTCAACGACGACATCCAATATCAGTGCCGCATTGGTCGACGCTGGTTACAAAGTGATGCAAGTCGGCTGCGATCCGAAGAGTGATTCCACCAATACACTTCGGGGGGGCAAATATATTCCAACCATTCTCGATACACTTCGGGAAAAGAACAACGTGAAACTCGATGAAGTGGTCTTTGAAGGATTCGGTGGCATTTATTGCGTCGAAGCAGGCGGCCCGGCGCCTGGTGTCGGATGCGCAGGCCGGGGGATTATTACAGCGGTGCAACTGCTGAAACAACATCGCGCTTTTGAAGAACTGGATCTTGACTATGTGATCTATGACGTTCTGGGTGACGTAGTTTGCGGCGGCTTTGCCGTACCGGTCCGGGAAGGGATTGCCGAGCACGTCTTTACCGTCTCATCGGCAGATTTTATGGCTGTGTATGCCGCAAACAACCTGTTTAAAGGGATTCAAAAGTATTCAAAATCTGGCGGTGCCCTTCTGGGTGGTGTGATCGCCAACTCCATCAATGCACCCTACGCGAAGGCCATCATCGATGATTTTGTCCAGCAAACGAAGACCCAAGTCATCGAGTATGTACCTCGTTCGGTCACCGTCACCCAAGCAGAACTGCAAGGGAAGACCACGATTGAGGCGGCGCCTCATTCAGAACAAGCTGGTGTATACCGCCGATTGGCTGAAAAAATTGCCAACCACACTGAATCTAAAATCCCTTCTCCATTAGATGTGAAGGAATTGCGGGAATGGGCTGCCAAGTGGGCCGACCACCTGCTGGCTTTGGAAACAGGCGAAGTTCGCAGCCCGGCGGCCGCTATTTAAAGCGGCATTGCTTTGAACTAAAAAATAAGGGGGAGAACAAAGATGGCAAAGATTGCCGAAAACTTGACCGACTTGATCGGAAAAACACCGCTGGTACGATTGAACCGCCTTTCCAAGGAAGCGGTCGCCCAAGTGGTCGTCAAACTGGAGTATTTTAACCCAGCCGGAAGTGTCAAAGATCGTATTGGCTATGCCATGATCAAAGCGGCAGAAGAGCAGGGTCTAATTAACAAGGACACGGTGATCATTGAACCGACAAGTGGCAATACGGGAATTGCCTTGGCATTTGTGGCTGCTGCCCGGGGATACCGCCTAATTCTGACGATGCCGGAAACCATGAGTATAGAGCGCCGGAATCTGCTGCAAGCCTATGGGGCAGAACTTGTTCTTACCCCCGGTTCAGAAGGAATGAAAGGTGCGATCCGACGAGCTGAGGAACTCGCTGCCCAGATCCCGAACTCTTTTATCCCGCAGCAGTTCAATAACCCGGCAAATCCTCAAATACACCGGGTCACAACGGCGGAAGAGATTTGGAATGATACCGATGGAAAGGTCCACATTGTGGTCGGAGGGGTCGGTACCGGAGGTACGATTACCGGCATCGGCGAGGTACTGAAAAAACGTAAATCTGATATTCAAGTAGTGGCTGTGGAGCCGTTCGATTCGCCGGTGCTATCTGGTGGAGATCCTGGTGCACACAAAATTCAAGGAATAGGTGCTGGTTTTGTTCCTAAAGTATTGAACTTGGAAACCGTTGACGAAATCGTAAAAGTAAAAAATGAGGACGCCTTTGAAGCGAGCCGTCAACTTGCTCGCCAAGAAGGGATTTTAGTTGGCATATCTTCCGGAGCGGCAACCTTTGCGGCGCTACAAATCGCCAAACGCCCGGAAAATGCCGGAAAACTGATCGTAGTGGTGTTACCCGATACAGGGGAGCGGTATTTGAGCGCATCCTTGTTCGATGAATAGTTTGCCAGAAACAAAAGATGGATCCGCGACCTTTGAAACGGGGTGTGAACATGTCACTGCGATCCTATACCTGGCTGAGCGTAATTGTCTTCGTTTTGGGACTAGCAATTTTATCGCAAGGGTGGAATCGATCTCCCTTTAATGCAGACGGGGGAGGGCATTCATCTCCGACTTCTAACTCCAGCACGGCTATACACGCCGGAACTGGTCACGAAATGAAGGGAGAAACAGCATCTTCACAAAACCCGCCGAGTTCCCATGATTCCGGTAACAAGAGTGGTACGACCAGCGAGACATCGATACATGGCAACACAAAATCCCCCGGGGGATCCTAATCGTCTTGATTAAAGGGGGAGCTCTTAGGATTCTACGGAATAAATAGGGTGCTCCTACGAGAGAACGGGATGACTGAAAAGTGAAGAAGAAATATGGGGGGAGGGAACAAATATGGAGAAGAGATGGAAGGTCCTCTCATATACGTCTATCCTGTTGAGTGTGGCGCTCTTGGTCACCCCTAAAATCCTGCCAATTTGCAGAGATTTAATGATCACTCAGTCTGGTAGTGCTGTGCCGATGCGTTGCCACTATGCTTACCAAGCGGAGTTTCTTGTATCCTTACTCGCTTTGCTCATATCCGGTTCACTACTGGTGGTGAAAGGATTGGAAGGACGCCGGACGACAAGCCTATTTTTAGTTTTTACAGGTCTCTTGGCGTCATTAATTCCGCAAAAGTGGATCATCGGTATCTGTGGTAACGCCGCTATGGATTGTCATCATGCTATCCACTGGATGTACGGTTGGGCAGGGTTGCTTATCCTTACTGGATTCACACTAGCTTGGCTGGCTGGGAGAACCGATGAGCCAATTTCTAATCACAACTCCTCTTCTTTTGGAGAACATTTGTAGAGAGCGAACACTTTTTAAGTGTAACAGGAAACGAATCGACTCGATAAATAGAAACCATGGCATGGAATAAGGCTATGGTTTTTTATTTTACAAAGTTATGTAAGTGCTAAATGTATTAAGAATATCCCACAACTGATATTTACATAAGTAGCTCTGTATTCTTTCCAACTGTTTTAGTTGGTTATAATTTAAGTTATTTCTCTATTCATACTATGAATTTATATGTTAAAATACCGAGTAATATTATAAAAATTAAAAATAAATACTTTTAATTCTAAAATATGTATTGATTAAGAATGACATTTATGTTATTTTATAAATGACAAGAGACCTAAGTACCGGTGGAGCGAAAACATTAAAGAAGAGGGGGATTTAGAATGATGATGTGTGATGCTTATTGGAAAAAAATGTGTACGGAAATGTCTATGATGATGATGACCATGGACGAATGCAAAATGTTCTGTGACATGATGATGAAAATGGGGAAAATGAACGAAGCACAATGCACCATGTTTTGTGACATGATGATGTCATGTATGACCGGAATGGGCAGTACGACCGGGATGATGATGAAATGCGAAGACATGATGAAGGATATGTGTACTCATACCTGCAACTAGAACGATAGAACCATTAATAGAGTCGAAATTTCTCGGGTCTCTTGTTGGCAGGCAACTCGCCACGCAGATACCGAATAAGCGATATTAAATTGAATGTGGAAAGATATAAGCTATAAGATATTTACAAGAAAATAAAGACCTTCCTGTTTACATCGAGCAGGAAGGTCTTTATGTGTCAACGGACGTTGCAAGAGTCACAGAGTTTTTATTTTAACAGGTTGAGAATCGAATAATTCTTTCAACATATGTTGATTCATTTTTTGTCCAATAAAACAGATCCGGCTTACCCGTTCCGGGCGAGCTTCCCGAAAAGAATAATTACCTTGTACGTAATCAAATTGAATCCACTGATTCAGGGAAGTTTGCAGCAAGCCTTTTCCTCTTATGATTTTTCCAAATACCTCTTCATTGCGGAGTGCCCCGAGGTAAATGTTAAGTTGACTTTGATTATAGATTTTGTCCGTCTCCACTCCCCAGAATTCAAATAGCTTGGGATTCAATTTCTTTAGATTGTTGTTTTGGAACGATGATATCCATGAAAAAAGGCCCCTGTTGAGTTCAACAATCTCAAGAATATCATCTCCCCGAAAACGCTCCCAGTCGGTAGAGATCAGGCTCGCTTGAGGATTCAATCCATAAACAGAGTTGATCACCTTATCGACCCTGTCACGGTCTGAATCCTGGGTCTTGCTCAGGATAATCGTCTGTGCATTGACAATTTGATCTTGATAGAAATCCCCGAATTCTTCTAGATAGGAAGGGTGGTTTAAAACATCTACGACTGTAGCGACCATGTTTAGCGCAAGAACGTTATTCTGTGCAATCGCTTTTTGACAGGCTTTGATTACATCAGAAAGTTTGGCTAAACCTGTTGGCTCAATGATGATTCGGTTTGGTTTATAGGTCTTTACCACCTCGAGAACGGCTTCAATAAAATTACCCACAAGACTGCAGCAAATACAGCCAGAGTTGATTTCCCATACCTCCACACTTTTCTCGCGAAACAAGGGACCGTCAATCCCGACCTCACCGTATTCGTTCTCAATGAGAACCACTTTTTCACCGCTAAAACTTTCCCTAAGGAGCTTGGATATCAATGTTGTTTTACCCGCTCCTAAAAATCCGGAAATAATATCGACTTTCACCTGTGCGTTCATCAAACCGACCCTGCCTTTACATAAGATTATTCTCAGATGATCTTTTTCATCTAAGGATAAAGTCCGATTCATCGATATAGCCGCCTGGTAAAATGTTGATAAACTCTTCGTCATCCCAAGGACCTCGGATCAATTTCTCGAGGTAACGCGGACTGCCTTGGAAAGTTTGATGAGCTACTTTGAGAAGTTCCGCTGTTTTAAGTGATTTGATCAAGCCGGCCTCTTCGCGGGGGTGACCGGTGTGAATGAATTGAATGCATCGGTAGCTGTTAAACATGAGATCGAGTATACGTTGTGCTTTCTTCTCGCCGAACTTTCTGCAGTTCATATCATGTTCACCGAGAATTGACTTCTCCATCTCTACCCAACCGCAGGTGAGATAGAAGGTACCCCGTTCTTTTTGTAATTCTTCAAAAACTTTTTGAGAACCCAAGAAAAGGGGAATGCAATCATGCACCCTGGGAATGGTGAGGATCACGCCGGGGGGAGCCTGTAAACCCTTGAGGGCGCCCCCGCATAAGCCGAAGGCGATCACTATTCGTGAGTAACCGGATGAAGCGTTAAGTACTAATTGCAACTCTTTATGCAGTTTCTGCGGGAACTTGTGAAGGCCTAAGTCGACAAAGGAGAGGTCCAGGGGATCTTCTGCCTTCACAATCGCTAAAATCTCTTCCCGCATGATGTCGCAGACGATAATTTTGGTTTTCATGGGATGCTCGCCTCACAATACCGCAAGATATCAAAGCTTTCACGGAGCTAAAGAAAAAAAGGAGACTAGGCGAAAATTGCCTAGCCTCCAGCGTTCCTGGTCAGCTATCGTAATTTTGAGTTCAAAACACTTTTATCTTTAGAAGTAGGATCTTTCAACCCATGATATGTTAGGAAAAAAATCTTGTCAAGATAATTTGTAATTACGGCTAGGGTAATACAGGGATGGAATATATTTATTGTAAACCTATTGACACCCATACCAGGTCTTGATTAAAATCATAAACATAAATCGAATAACTCGGGTTTGATTGCGACGTTGACCGGAGAGACCGGAGGCTGAGAGATGACCCATCCACTCGTTGGATGGGGTCCCTCAGCTTTTTTATTTGGTTTATTGAAGAATAAGGAGTCGTGATAGGGATGAAATCGGAGGAAATGACTTCATTGGAGCGCATCGCGGCAGCGCTTCAGTACCAGAAGCCTGATCGCGTACCTGTAGCCCCTCTTGTCTGCGGAGCTTCCCACCGGGTTCTCGGCACTACCTATGACAAGTGGTCTATGGACGCAGACCTTGCCACTCGAAGCTTGTTGGCGGCCCATGAGATCATCGGGTTTGATTCCTTTTTGACTTTGGTCGATCTCTCTGTGGAAGCTTATGATTTCGGTCAGGATGTCATTTTTCCGAAGACGAGCACCGCTTACAGCAATACCAACAATCCTCTGATCAAAACCGTCGAGGACTACTATAAGCTCAAACCGGTGAATCCTCGGGAAACGAAGCGTATGGGCATGATCATCGATATGTGTGCCGGTCTGTCGAAAGCACGAGGGAAAGATACGGCGGTCATCGGCTTCGTCTACGGTCCCTTAGGCGTATTGTCGCAGTTGCGTGGCCATGAGCGCATGTTTATGGACTGCATTCGCCATCCCGAAGCCGTATTACAGGCCGTCGAAGTGTTGACGGAAGTGCTGATCGATTACGCTAAGGCACAGATCGAGGCTGGCGCTCACGCCGTTTGCATCGATACGCTCTATGCATCGGGCAGCATCATGAGCAAAAAGATGTGGGAAAAGTTTGAGGGGCCTTTCGCGAAGCGAATCGCCGATGTCATTCGAGATTCCGGAGCGGTGCTGCTCTTGCATAACTGTGGTAACAAAATCTACTTCGATGTCCAGGAAAAGTGGCTCCATCCGGTCGCCATCTCCCATGCCTATCCCGCTGACGATTGCGTAGACTGGGATGAACATGCGAGAAAGTGGGGAAAGAAAATCGTCACCATCGGCTATTCGGTCCCTTCCGATACGGCCATCATGATGAGCCCTGAAGAAATAATGGAAGATTGCCGCAAGCAGATCGAGACCTTTAAAGATTGTAACGGCGGCTTTATCTTGGCGACGGGTTGCGAATTTCCACCGAATGGAAACCTGCTCAGTGCGATCGCGATGGTGAAAGCCGCAAAAAAATACGGGAAGTACCGTTAGCTGTTAAAATTATTTTGTCTGCATTTCTGGGCTTTTATTGAATCATCGGGTAACCGAGACAAATAGAACGAGGAGGAAACATTCAAATGAGAGAACTGAAAGCAAAGCTGTTTCAAGATCTTTCGGATGCTGTCGTTGACATGGACGAAGAAAAAGCTGTGGAGACGAGTCACCAGGTGATCGATGAAGGGATTGACGCCTACGAGGCGATTGAAAAAGGCCTAGCCCATGGAATGGATCGGGTTGGTGAGTTGTTCGACCAAGAGGAGTATTTTATTCCCGAAGTTCTCATTTGCTCTGATGCCATGTATGCCGGCGTGGAAGTGTTGAAGCCGCACCTAAAAGGCGACGAGCAGGGAGAAAAGAAAAAAGTGGTGATCGGCGTCATTGAGGGGGATACCCACGACATCGGAAAAAACCTGGTCAAAATCATGTTGGAGACATCCGGTTTCGATGTGTTTGATCTCGGTCGGGATATTCCGCCTCAGCAATTTGTCGACAAAGCCAAAGAGGTGGGCGCTCACATCATCGGCCTGTCTACGCTGATGACTACGACCATGGACGGGATGAGGGAAGTGGTTCGCATACTCGAAGAGACCAACCTGCGGGAACAATTCAAAGTGATCGTCGGCGGCGGTCCCATCTCTCAAAGCTTTGCCGATAAGATTGGTGCTGACGGTTATGCGGCGAACGCGGCTGACGCCGTCAGACTCGCCCGGAAATTGGTCAGTTAATATGGTTCTCGGACAATCAGAATACTTTAAACGTGATTCAATGACGCCGAGTGAGCGATTGAGTGCCTACCACCGGGGAGAGCCTGTCGATCGATTGCCTTGTGTGCCCATCGTAGGTAATACAGCGGCAAGGGTCGTCGGAGCAAAAGTTTCTCAGTTTCGTGGGAACGGAAAACTGTTGGCCCACGCTCATATCGAAGCGTACCGGCTTTTCCAGTACGACATCATTCGGATTTTTACCGATCTCTACACGCAGGCGGAAGCCATGGGGGCGACGGTGCACTACCCCGAGGATGAAACGGCTTACTTAGAGAAGCCGGCCCTAGCCTCTCACGGCGAACTCGATCAGCTTCAGCCTGCCGATCCCTATAGAGATGGCAACCTTCCGCACCACCTGGAAGCGATGAAGATCGCTGTCGACAAGGTCGGAAAAGAAGTCACGGTGACCGGTGCTCTTACTTGCCCCTTCACGAACGCCTCCTTTCTCGTCGGTGCGGAACAACTGGTGCGACTCATGCTTCGCAACCCGGAGGCAGTCCATCGGCTCTGTGAAATCTCTCTAGAAACGAACCTTCGATATGCGAAAGCGATCATCGACGCAGGCTGTACCCCGAGCCTTACCGATGCCATGTCATCTTGTACGGTGATCAGCCCCCGGCAGTTTCAAGAGTTTTCCTATCCTTATTTAAAACGCCTCATCGACTATATCCATTCCCGTGGGAAATCGGTCACTTTACACATTTGCGGCAAGACCAATCGGATATGGGAGCGGATGGTTGAAGCGGGTGCTGACTGCATCAGCATTGACAACGATGCCGATTTGCTCGAGGCAAAGGAGAAAGTAGGTTGCCAGGTTCGTCTCATGGGAAACGTTAAACCTTCCGAAGTGATGCTGCAAGGGACAGGGGATGATGTGAGAAAGGCTGTTCTCGACTGCCTCTCCAAAGCCTACGACAATCCCAAGGGGTATATCGTCGCCTCGGGATGCAGTTTGCCGACTGAGACCCCCTTTCGTAATATTCATGCCATGCTGGATACGGTCCGAAGAGTGGGGTATCCCGTAGATCCGGAGAAGCTTGAGCGACTGTCAACGGGCTAAAGAAATCATTGGCAGTGCCATTTAAAAAGGAAACGAGGAGATTAAACTTGAGCGCCTTTAGCCCCAAAGAACGATTGTTGCGGGTGTTAGATAAGGAAAAGATCGATCGAGCCCCTGTCGTTTGCCCCGGCGGCATGATGAACGCCGCTATCGTGGAAGTGATGAACCGGACTGGTCACACCCTGCCGGAAGCCCATCATGACGATACATTGATGGCAGAATTGGCTTTTGACGTAGCCGATTATACGGGGTTCGAAAACATCGGTATTCCCTTTTGCATGACCGTCGAAGCGGAAGTGTTGGGATCGGGCATTGATGTAGGGACTTTGGCTTGTGAACCCAAAATCCGTCAGGAGGCGTACCCATCAGTCTCTCAAGTAGAGTTCAAAGAACCGCAAGCGTTGCTTCGGTCCGGGCGGATCAATACGGTGGTTCAGGCGGCTTACCGTCTGGCCCGGAAGCATCCCGATTACCCCATCATCGGAAATCTGACAGGGCCGATCAGCACCGCTGCATCCATCGTCGACCCCATGTCCTTTCTCAAAGAGTTGAGAAAAGATAAAGAAAATGCCCATCGGGTCATCGATTATGTGAGTAATGTGTTGATTGCGTACGCACAACTCATGGTCGATGCGGGTGTGAAGGTCATCTCCATCGGTGACCCCACTGCGACTGGTGAGATTTTAGGGCCGAAAATGTTTGAGGAGTATGCGGTTCCCTACTTAAACAAGGTGATCGACGGAATTCACGAACTTGATGCAGCAGTGATCGTACATATTTGTGGAAAGATGCAATCGGTACGGCATATGATACCGCTCATTAAAGGAGACGCCATCAGCACCGACGCGATGGTGAATTTGAAACGATTAAAAGAAGACTACCCACAGTTGACGACGATGGGCAATTTAAGTACCTACCTGTTGGAAGGCGGAAATTATGAAGACGTTTCTCGGCATACCCGTCGTCTTGTCGGTGACGGTATCGATATTATCGCTCCCGCTTGTGGGCTGAGCACTTCCACGACGATTCAGGCGTTACAGGCCATGACCCAAACGGTAAAGGAGCTATAACCTGTGAGTACATCAGTGAATGTTGTTTTTCAACCGTTGAACCGTACGGTACAGGTGGAAAAGGGAGTGACGATCCTACAAGCGGCACGCTTAGCAGGTGTTTTAATCGAATCCCCTTGTAATGCCGTTGGGACTTGCGGAAAGTGTAAAGTGAAATTGGATCAGACCTCGCGATCGTCCATCCGTCCTTACGGTTTGCATCATCTCTCTCCGGAAGAAGAAGAGCAGGGATATGTCCTTTCCTGTGAAGCGGAAGTCCTTGGTGACATTCTTGTCGACGTTCCGTCGCGCAGCCACGGCACGGAATTGAAGATTCTAAGTCACGGCCAAAGTGTGGAGGTGACGCCGGAGACCTATTTCCAAAAACGCTATGAACCGAAGGATGACCGGACCTTTGTATTTGCCGGTGATGAGTTGGTCGGCCTAGAACAGAGCAATACAGAAGATCAAAAGTACGGCCTGGCCGTTGACATAGGCACGACAACCATCGTCGTCTCTTTAGTCGATCTCGGCAGTGGTCAAGAAATCGCCTCCGCTTCGGCCTTAAATCCTCAAAGTCTTCATGCCCAAGATGTGCTGTCCCGGATCACCTTTGCCAGTACAAAACGAGGGCTCATGATGATGTACTCCGAATTGATCAATGAGTTGAACCGGCTTATCGAGCGAGTGACCGAAAAGTCTATCGTAAACCGGGAGCACATATATGAAGTGATTTTCAGCGGCAATACCTGCATGATCCACTTGGCCACTGGCAAAGACCCGGCACCGCTCGGAAAATATCCTTACATCCCGGAGTTTACTGGCGCAGTTCACCTAAGTGCCTCAGAGCATCACCTAGGCGTGTCTCCGTTTGGACTCATCTATGTGCCGCCTGTTATTTCTGCCTATGTAGGCGCCGATATCACATCAGGCATCCTGGCGTCCCAGTTGCATCAGCAAAAGGGAATCACGTTGTTTGTTGATATTGGGACAAACGGAGAAATGGCTCTGGCTGTAGAGGGCAAACTTTCTGCCACCTCTACTGCGGCAGGGCCGGCTTTTGAGGGCATGAATATCACCTGTGGTATGCGTGCTGGAGCGGGGGCCCTGGAGTTTTTTCAGATTGAGGACGATAAAACCATCACGACGAAGACGATTGGCGATCAAGAACCGGTAGGGATCTGTGGGAGCGGACTTTTGGATATCGTCGGGGAGTTAGTGGCCAATGGCGTGATCGATAAAAATGGCCGTTTTGTGAAACCGGAATCGACCCTATTGCCGGCCTCATTAAAAGAGCGGTTGCAACTGCGTGATGGAAAAAGAGTATTCCAAATTTCCCGGCAAGTGTATCTGACCCAAAAAGATGTTCGTCAAGTCCAGTTAGCCAAAGGCGCTATCCGAACCGGGATCGATCTGCTGCTGCGAAGTAAGGGGATCACATCGGACGCCGTGGACCGGGTGCTCATCGCCGGTTCCTTCGGTTATCATCTGCGCGCGAAAAGTTTAATCCACCTCGGGCTGTTACCAGACAGTTTTGATGGGAAGATCGAGTTTATCGGCAATACCTCGAAAACGGGTGCTCAGGCCTTTCTCATGAACCAGTCCCTACGCAAAGAGATGGAAAAAGGGGTTACCGAAATCGAAGTGATTGAGCTGGCTAATTATGGTGATTTCGAGCAGGTTTTTGTACGATCCTTAGGATTTTAAGTCAAATTCAGCCCACCGTGACAGACGGCTCTTTTCCATGAGCGTCTTCCAGGGTGGATACTAAAAAGGAGTGAATGGCCTGTGCCTTTTGTCGACGCGAAAACAAAGCGGATGATCACCTTTGCCTTGGGCATCATCATTTTTGCCACGACGGCATTGTTGACCGTTGGGTGCAGCTCTGATGCAAAAAAGGGAACGTCCGCACAGACGGCTGCACCGGCAGCAGAAAAGACCGACAAAATCAAGCTCAATGTAGGTTACCTTCCCGCTCCCGGTGATGTATTGTTCTTTGTCGCGAAAGAAAAAGGTTTCTTTGACCAAGAAGGACTCGACGTGGAGATGTTCCAGTTCACCAACTCAGGGGAAGGCCTTAACGCTATCAAGAGCGGTAAACTGGACACAGGCGCTTTCGGTACGGCGGCCCCGCAGACGTTTATCGCGAAAGGGACTCCATTTGTCGTTATCGCAGGCATGCAAAGCGAAGGGCACGCCGTTATCGCGAAGCCGGAAAACGTAGAAAAGTTTAAAACGCCGCAAGGTTTCGTCGGGAAAAAGGTAGCCACCGTACGGATGGCCACCGGTGACGCCGTCTGGCGGTATGCCTTGGCAAAGGCGGGTATCGATTGGAAAAACCAGGTGAACATCCAAGAGCTTGATTCACCGGCTGCAGTGATCGAAGCTGTCAAAAAAGGAACTGCCGATGTGGGCAACGTGTGGGTTCCCTTCGTAGAGATGGCGGCAGCGCAAGGATTGAAAACAGTCGAGTGGTCCTCGGCGTATATGCCCGGACACGTCTGCTGCCGTGTCGTCGCGATGGAAGATGTGCTGGCGGCCAAAAAGGAAGCTTTTGTTCGCTTTGATAAAGCGCTCATCCGGGCATACGAGTTTTACACGCAAAACCCGGATGAGACGGTAGACGCCCTTTCCAAGTATGTCAAGATCGACAAGGAACTGCTGAAAAAGGCCACATACAGCGGTAAGATTCATAGCATACCCGACCCGGATAAGAAACGCTTCGTTGAGTTCTGGAACGCCATGAAAAAAGTCGGCTACCTGGACAGCGATCACGATATCAACCGGAATATTCAACCGGAGATCTATAAAGAGGCCTTAGACCGTTTGAAATCGGAAGATCCCAACAACGTCACATATGGGATCCTTGAAGAGGGATACAAAGCTAACGATCTATAGAAAGCCGGGGAGGTGTGAGTCATGGAGGCCTTGTTACAACTGGAGGCAGTTTCCCTAGCCTATGGGAACAGTGCATCCAACCGGTTGGTTCTATCCGATGTTACAGTCGATGTGAAAGAGGGCGAGTTTATCACCGTTGTAGGCCCTAGCGGATGCGGCAAAAGTTCAACCATCGGGTTGCTCGCCGGCCTTCTGACCCCGACCTCTGGCACCATTCGCTTACAAGGAACACCGATCACAGGGCCCGGTCCAGACCGGGCCGTCGTTTTCCAGGACTATTCTTTGTTCCCTTGGATGACTGCCTTAGATAACATTCATTTCGCACTCCAGCAGGTCAGGAAGGCCACTCGGGAAGAGGCATTACAATATCTGCATCTGGTCGGTCTCTCGGAAGCGAAAGAAAAGTATCCGGGAGAATTGTCAGGAGGGATGCGCCAACGGGTAGCCATTGCCCGTGCTTTTGCTGTAGATGCACCGGTCTACTTGATGGACGAACCATTTGGAGCGGTGGACGCCAAAAACCGCATTTACCTGCAAGATCTTCTCCTGCGCTTGTGGAAGACAGGGGAGCATTCGAAGACCATTTTTCTAGTTACCCATGATATCGATGAAGCTTTATACCTAGGCGATCGAATCATTATTTTTACACCTTCCCCCGGCCGGATTCGCCGAATTGTGGAAGTACCCTTTACACGGCCTCGAACACGGGCTTACTTGGTTCATGATCCTGCCTATATTCAGTTGCGAAATGAGATTCTCTCGCTGCTGCAAGACGACTTGATCGGAGAACTGGAACTGGTGGAAGGGGGATCAGGAATATGATGCAAAAAACGATCGATCGTTTGCTGATCTTTTTGAGCATATTTTTGATCTGGGAGTTATGCACCCATACCTTTTCCATACTCGATCCCTTCCTATTTCCGTCTCCAGAAAAAGTGGCCCAGCTGCTTGTAGAAGATTCGGAGGTCTTCCGAAAAAGCTTCACCAGTTCAATCTACCTGTTAACGTCGGGATTGATCCTGGCTCTGTTGACAGCGATTCCGCTCGGTTTGTTGGTAGGATGGCAGCGTCGCCTCCATCAAGCGGTAGAACCGCTGACGAACCTGCTTGGCCCGATTCCGCCGATCGTGTATATCCCCTATACGATCGCTTTGCTGCCTACCTTTACCTTGTCGTCGATATTTGTCATCTTCATCGGTGCTTTTTGGCCGCTCTTTATCAACACGGTCGCTGGTGTACAGGCCGTAGAAAAAGGCTTGATCGATTCGGCACGGACCTTAGGGGTCAGCCGGTGGACCATGCTGACACGGGTGTTACTGCCTGGCGCCCTTCCTCACATTCTTTCCGGAGGATCCATCAGCTTGGTCCTCGCCTTCATCTTATTGACAGCCGCCGAAATGATCGGCGCGACCAGCGGCCTTGGCTGGTATGTGAAGTATTTTTCCGACTTCGCCGATTATCCGAGGGTGGTCGCAGGGATACTCGTCATCGGCATCGTCGTTTTATTGCTCATGACGGTATATCGCCAAGTATCCAGTTATCTGCTTCGCTGGAGAACAAGCGGTTAACCATCAAGGGAAAGTGACCCATTTAATGAGCAAACATCCTTGCTTTAGTGGGGAAAGCGGCGGAAGCCTATTTGCCCGTATTCCGTCATTGCCGTGCCGATGCTTGCGGGATCCCTGGCAAAGGGAAGGATTTCTCAGCACTGCTCTATGATCGACCGATGGAGACATTTTCACACGGTTGAGGCAAGAGCGGCAGCATTCATCACAGGAATGTTCAACGCTGACAAACACACGGGGAGGGAGATACGACATGGGAAAGATTGTCGATAATCTTTCCGATTTGATTGGGAAGACCCCTTTGGTCAGGTTGAACCGGGTGACCGGCGGGGCGAATGCAGAAGTCGTGGCGAAACTGGAATCCTTCAACCCTGGAGGTAGTGTGAAAGATCGCATCGGTTATGCCATGATCAAAGATGCCGAAGATAAGGGATATATCAAAAAAGATACGGTAATCATCGAACCGACTAGCGGTAACACAGGGATCGCATTGGCTCTCGTTGCAGCGGCCCGAGGGTACCGACTCATTCTCACCATGCCTGAGACGATGACTATGGAGAGGAGAAACTTACTGAAAGCGTATGGTGCGGAAATCGTACTGACTCCCGGGACTGATGGGATGAAGGGGGCTGTTCGCCGAGCCGAAGAACTGGCCGCTCGGTATCCCAATTCCTTCGTGCCGCAGCAGTTTAACAACCCGGCGAACCCGCAGATTCACCGGGTGACAACGGCTGAGGAGATTTGGGAAGATACGGAGGGAAGAGTAGATATCATTGTCGGAGGCTTCGGAACAGGAGGAACAATCACCGGTGTCGGAGAGGTGCTAAAAGAGTATAAACCGGAAGTTCAGGTTGTAGCGGTGGAACCGATAGAATCTCCTGTATTATCTGGCGGAAAACCGGGGCCTCATAAAATTCAAGGACTCGGCGCCGGATTCATACCGGAAGTTTTAAACGTATACATTATTGATGAAATATTTAAAGTGGAAAGCGAAGAAGCCTTTGAAATCAGCCGGCGTTTGGCTCGGGAGGAAGGCATTCTGGCGGGGATTTCATCGGGAGCGGCTACCTTCGCTGCGTTGCAATTGGCGAAGCGGCCAGAGAACGCCGGAAAACTTATCGTTGTTATCCTTCCCGACACGGGCGAACGGTACTTGAGCACGCCGCTCTTTCAGGGGGCTTAATTGGAAATATGGCAGTTAGGCTTGTGCTGACCGGATATACCTGAGTCTGAGGCGAAGGTTTTGTTATTGACCATGGCCTCAGTTTTTTTATCAGTAGAACTTGTCTTACAAATCCGTATATGGGAATAATCGGTTGTACAGAAGAAGACTTGAGGCCCGATGGAGGGCCTCTTTTTAAATTGGACTTTTTTTCGTTGACAGATGGGAGAACCGATGTTATTATCTTAAAAAACAAGCAATTTACTTGGAATTAAATCAACGGTTGGGCTGACCAGACGTGCTGGAGGCCTAGATTTACACCCTCGCGGGTGGGATCTAGGCCTCCTTTTGCTTTTTTCGGTCCATATTAAACGTAAATGCATCACAATAAAACGAATAGGGTGAATCTTATGACGGAATTTTCTGCGCAAGAAATCGGTGCTCTCCGACGCCAGGGGATATATCGGCAGCGACAAAAAGATGAGTTCTTTCTTCGAATTCGCTTACCTCTTGGACGGTTGACATCGTCTCAGTTAGACACAGTGGCCTCCGTCGTCGATGAGACGGAAAGAGGCCGGTTGGAACTGACGACACGGCAATCGATTCAAATTCACGGCTTAGCCTTTGACACTATTCCAAGAATTCGCCAAACCCTAGAGGAAGTAGGGTTATTCTCGCTCGGAAGCGGCGGGAAAGCAGTCCGAAATATCGTGACTTTTTATGAAGGCGGACCTTTCGCTGGGGAAGCAGAATCCTTAACCCGTCATTTAAATGAGACCTTTGTCGCCAAATCGTTAGAACTCACACTTCCCCATAAATTTAAGGTGGCTGTTGGCGAAAGCCATCGCGCCGGTCTTCTGTTTAACGACGTGGGGCTGTTGCCAGTACAACGGGAAGGAGGCCTCCGTTGGCAGGTCTTCGTGGGTGGCGGTTTGGGAAGCAAACCTCACGTAGCTCAGTTATTGCCGGTAGAGGTGAGGGGCAGCGATGTTAGCAGCCTTCTGGTAGCCATTCTTCACGTCTTTATCATGAAAGGAACCCTCAATCAACGATTAAAATTTCTTGTTCAGTCCCTCGGTTTAGAGCATTTTTGGGAACTTGTCAGAGAGGAATGGACTGTTCCTGTTGAAGATCCTGTCACCTCGCCTTCCTCATTAGAAACGATGGGTTCCAGTGAAACAGTGATTGTCGATGTGCCCGATAGCTCATTGACGACAGTGCAGCTATATAAATTAGCCTCCGTCGCTCGACGGTTTACTCAGGGAAACATTTATCTTACGTCAAACCGGCAGATTCTCTTGAGAGACGTACTGCCGGAAGAAAAGGAAGCCCTTTTGGCCGAGTTATCTACGGTCGATCTGGCAACGCCCGAACCGATCCATTGGATCGCCTGCCCAGGTCGAACATTATGTGCCCGTGGGTTAATTGATACCCAGTTGCGTCAAAGCATTCTCAATACACTGCGTGAGCATCGCCTCGTTTGGGAAAAGATCGAGGGAATGTCGATTCATCTATCGGGCTGTGCCAGTTCTTGTGCCAGACCTCAGGTCGCCGATATCGGTATTACGGGAATCATCGATAAACAAAATCCGGGAATTCCCAGTGTAACCGTGACCGTAGGCGGTGGACTTGATGGAGAATGGCCTGTTCTCGGTGAGACCTGGCGATCCCCCATAAAGGTCGAAGATTTGCCGACAGCCTTGTTGATCATCTTGGAGAACTGGCTGGAAAAGCGAGAAGGGCAGGAAACCTTCAGGCAAACCTACCTGCGACGTCACCGGGAGAAAGGGAGCCACAGAATACAGGAAGGGAGAACAGTCAGTGAGTGAAAGATCAGGATTTACCCTTTGGTTGACGGGATTATCAGGCAGCGGCAAAACGACGATTTCCAAGGGTGTCGCAGAAGAACTACGCCATCGCGGTCAACCGGTAGAAATTTTGGACGGTGACGAGGTGAGGGAATACTTATCGTCTGATTTGGGATTCGAAAAAGCCGACCGCGACCGGAACGTGAAACGGATTGGCTATGTGGCTCGCTTGTTGGCCCGCCACGGTGTAGGTGTCATCACCGCTGCTATTTCTCCCTACCGAGATACTCGTAAGGTGATCCGAGAGCTCCATGGGCCTGGATTTCTGGAAGTACACGTGAAAACATCTCTGGAAACTTGTATTCAGAGGGATGTAAAGGGACTTTACAAGCGTGCATTAAATGGAGAGATCCCGCACTTTACCGGCATATCTGATCCCTACGAAGAACCGGAACATCCGGAAGTGGTGATAGAGACGGAAGGACAGACAGTAGCAGAAAGTGTGGCTGTGATTATTCAGTACTTGGAAGAAACCGGTTATATAAAACCGAAAAATGTGAGTGGTATAGCGGTATAGTGGATCGATTCGTACTATCACGATGTAGAAGGGGTTCGAAATATGGACGTATTGGATACAGATTGGCTCATCCTCGGTGGAGGGGCGGCAGGCATCATGGCTGCGATCCGTGCCAAAGAACTGTGTCCGACATGTCGCGTCACCGTCATTGAAAAAGCCAACGTCCAGCGAAGTGGTTGTCTGGCCGCCGGAATCAACGCGATCAATGCCTATCTGAATCCCGGTGAAACGGCAGAAAGTTTTCTTAGCTATGTAAAGGCCGAATTTGCCAACCTGGTTCGAGACGATCTGGTTTATACATTGGCGGAAAGGCTCAATGAAATGACAGACCGGCTCGTCGAGTGGGGGCTTCCCGTCTTCCGGGACGAACAGGGACGGTACTTACGACGAGGGCGAGCCAGCGTACAGATCAACGGGGAAGCTATCAAACCGTTGATGGCGGCGGCCTTACACCAGTGCGGTGCCGAAGTGCTCAACCACCGCGTAGCTACTGATCTCATCGTCATCGATGACCGGGTTGTCGGCGCCCTCGTGTTGAATCTAGCCGATGGAAGCTTTACGGCGGTACGGGCCAAAGGTGTGCTTATCGCCACGGGAGGGGTATCGGGCATCTACGGACCGAATGCCGGAGGAGCGGCCCGGCATAAGCAATGGTATTCGCCATTTAATGCCGGTACCGGCTTGGCCATGGCTGCCCGAGCCGGGGCGGAACTGACCAGCTTGGAGATGCGCTTTATCGCCCTTCGCGTCGCCCATACGATGGCTCCCACGGGAACACTGGCCCAAGGCGTCCGCACACCTCACATAAACCGGCTCAACGCTCATTATTTAAACGATTATACATACGAACAGGTTGCACCGACGACGGCAGAACGGCTTTGGGCAACGCTGCAAGAAGAGAAAAAAGGACGAGGGCCTTGTTATCTCGATACGCGGGGACTCACCTCGGAACAAGGGGAACGTCTGCAAAAAGCATACTTAAGCATGTGTCCGACGCAGGTACTGCAGTGGAGTGACGCTGGGAAAAGACCGGAAGAAATGCCTGTACCGATCACAGGCAGCGAGCCGTACCTCGTAGGAGGCCATGGGATGGCCGGCTTATGGATCGACGAGCGTCGGCGAACCACCGTCACCGGGCTTTATGCGGCCGGGGACGCCGCCGGGGGGGCGCCGAAAAAATACGTCACCGGCAGCATGGCCGAAGGGGCTATCGCCGCCGAAACATTCTTCAATGAGATTCAGGATTGGCGAGAGCCGCGTCCGGATGCCTGGCAAATTGCGGTATGTGCCGCGTTGCAACGGGCAAGACAGCCACTGGAACCAAAGGAGGATTCCACAAAAGGAAACTGCGAAAACAACAACAAAAGCCAGATTCGTCGATTGGAAGAACAACTACAGGCGGTTATGGATCGCTGGGCTGGCGGTCGACCGGCAGGATATGAGTACGACGCCAAGGGTTTGCTCCGGGCACAGCAAGAAGTGGACTATTTAATCGAAGCGGGACGAGAGATCAAGGCTAGTGAGGCCTATGAACTGATGCGTGTTCACGAAGTCTGGGACCGTCTCCTTCTGGCACGGTTACTGCTCGCACATATGCTCTACCGGCAAGAAAGCCGCTGGCCTGTTTACCAAAGCCGCCTCGATTACCCAGCCAGAGACGATCAACGGTGGCGGATATTTGTCAACTCGCGCATACCTGCCCAAAATACAGTAACAAAGATCGACCTTGAGATCATCGAACGGCCTCCGGTAGATTCACACGGAAGAGATGGGCAGACCGCTCTATCCTCGTTCGGAGGTGGTGCAGCGTGACCTTATTGATCAACTCGCAGCGCTGCCGGAGATGCGGTGGACACCCGCGATGTGCCGATGTGTGCCCAGGAAATTTGTTAGTCCTACCTGAGAGGGGTCATATCGTCTCCCGGGAACCGGATGACTGTTGGGACTGTGGCGCCTGTATCAAAGTATGTCCCCAACAGGCACTCGCTGTATCTTTACCCCCGGAAGCCGGCGGACAGGGTTCTACGCTTCGAGCAAAACAAATCGCTGGGAAAATCCGTTGGACCCTTGAACATCCCGACGGTCGGTTGGAAACCATTGATTTGTAAGTGCCCTTGCACAGTGAAGTCATTACACCCCCGATTTAGCACAACGCACACTAAACAGAAGGCTACTTTAAATAACAACATGAGGTGATACCGCAACCATGGAACACCTAGAGCGACTGGAAAGCGAGAGCATCTATATCATTCGTGAGGCCTATCGGAAATATAAAAAAATCGCTATGTTATGGTCCATTGGCAAGGATTCGACCGTACTACTACATCTAGCCCGCAAAGCTTTTTACGGGCATTGCCCCATACCGCTCGTCCACATCGACACAACCTTTAAAATCCCCGAAATGATCACCTATCGAGATAAAATTGCCCAGGAATGGGGGCTGAAACTCGTCGTTGGAAAAAATGAAGAGGCCCTGCGGGACGGCATGAACCCGGAACGGGGGCGCTTAGATTGCTGCACCGCCCTGAAAACAGAAGGATTGCAGCAGATCATGGCCAAACACGAATTTCAAGGTCTGCTCATGGGAATTCGCCGTGACGAAGAAGGATCCCGCGGTAAAGAGCGCTACTTCAGCCCCCGCAACAAAGACTTTGAATGGAACTTTAAAGAGCAGCCGCCAGAATTATGGAACCAGTTCCAGACCGAGTTCCCCGCCGGCACCCATGTCCGTGTTCATCCGTTGCTGCACTGGACGGAGCTGAACGTATGGCAATACATACTGCACGAAAACATCCCTGTCATCGACCTCTATTTCTCGAAAAACGGGAAGCGTTATCGCAGTCTGGGCTGTGCACCTTGCACCGCTCCGATCACCTCGGAGGCGAAAAACGTAGAAGAGATCATTGAAGAACTGAAAAACACCCGCGAGACGGAACGCAGCGGCCGTGCCCAAGACCAGGTTGACGCCTATGCAATGCAAAAACTGCGGGTCAGGGGGTACATGTAAAATGAGCCGGATACAAGAAACCCTAAAAATCGTCATCGTCGGCCATGTGGACCATGGGAAGTCAACACTCATCGGCCGTTTGCTGGCCGATACAGCCAGTGTGCCGCAAGATCGGATCTCTGCCGTTCAACGCCGCTGCACAGAACAAGGCAAGGAAATGGAATACGCCTTTTTGTTAGATGCCCTCGAAGAAGAGCAATCACAAGGCATCACTATCGATACGACTCGAATCCAGTTTCATAGCGAAAAGCGAGACTATGTCATCATCGATGCGCCGGGCCACAAAGAGTTTTTGAAAAACATGATCAGCGGTGCTTCCGATGCCGACGCCGCCTTCCTCCTTATCGACGCACAGGAAGGCGTACGGGAGCAAACCCGGAGGCATGCCTCGATTCTCAAGCTGCTGGGCGTTCGTCAAGTCCATGTGGTCATCAATAAAATGGATCTTCTCGACTACGATCAAGAGTCCTTCGACCAAATTGTCACAGACTGCCAAGCTGCCCTCGCCAACGCCGGTCTGGTGGCCCGGTCCTATATCCCCATCGCTGCCAAATTCGGTGAAAACATCGTTCACCGCTCATCAAATCTGACATGGTACGCCGGTCTGACGATCATCGATACGATGGATGCGTTAACGATCGAACACAGCAGTCACGATGCGCCCGTTCGCCTGCCTGTGCAGGATGTATACAAATTCGATCACCGGCGGATCATCGCAGGCCGCCTGGAGAGCGGAACGCTGAAAGCTGGCGACGAAATCGTCTGCTGGCCCCAAGGCACCCGAACTCGCATCAAGACCCTGGAATCATGGAACCTTTCGGAACCTCCGATCGAACTGGTGCAGGGTTTGTCCGTCGGTGTCACACTTGAAGATCCAGTCTTTTTAGAACGGGGAACATTGATCACCAATAGCGATGCGCCGCCGCTGGTGGGTACTCATCTTACCGCCAACGTCTACTGGCTGGGCCGCAACCCCTTGGTCATGGATCGACGCTACACAATTAAAATTACGACGCAAGAAACCAGTTGCGAGGTAAAGACCATCCATCGTGTCTATGACTCCGGTGATTTGTCGGTCATATCTGTTGAAGGGGGCGTTCCGGCCAACTTCGTCGGTGAAGTCACCTTGGAAGCAAAGCAGCCACTGGCCTTTGACCCCTTTGCCGGCGTTCCCGAAACGGGACGGTTTGTGTTGATGGATGGATATGAGGTATGTGGTGGAGGTATCATCACCGGACTCGCCGGCGAACAATCCACCGATGACCATCAGGAGAAAGAGAAAAGCCCGGCCGGTGCGGCGAAGCCCTTAGTGCTACGAAAAAAATTGAAGCGCAGTATTGTCGTCAATCAATAGTCAATCAGTCGTCAATCGCCCATTACCGCCTATTTAAATAGAGAGTCATCGGCGCATTGGCGTAAAAACAAAGTACGAATAGGGAGGCGTAGGAAGATGAAAGAGGTCCGTAAAGGATGGTTATCCAAATCGGCCGCCTTGATAGCGATCGGTGGCCTTGTGATGAGTGTGGTGCTGACCGGTTGCGGTGGCGGCGATAAAACAGGTGCCGCAAATACTTCGGCAACCTCTGGAGATGGAAAGACTGCCGAGATTGTCTTAGCTGCCTACACCGTTCCGAAGGAAGCCTACCAAAAAGAGATCATTCCGGCTTTTCAGAAGAAATGGAAAGAGAAAACCGGACAGGACGTGAAATTTTCCGAGTCTTATGTGGGCTCTGGAGCCCAAGCGAAAGCGATCGCTTCAGGCTTAGAGGCGGATGTGGCCGCTTTATCGCTGGAAGGGGATATTGATGTGGTCACCAAAGCAGGCCTCATCACCCACGATTGGAAGGCGAAACAACAAAAAGGGATGATCACTCGTTCCGTCGTAGCCTTCGGTGTGAAAAAGGGGAATCCCAAAGGAATTAAAGACTGGGAAGATTTAGCTAAGCCGGGTGTAGCTGTGCTCTATCCGAGTCCTCGTACTTCCGGCGGTGCCATGTGGGACGTGAACGCGATCTACGGAGGAGGTCTCAAAAAGTCTGAAGGCAAGAGCGGTACCCCTGATAAGCAAGCAGCCAAAGAACTGCTGGCGAATATTCAAAAGAACGTCAAAGTCATGGATAAGAGCGGCCGCGAATCGATGACGACCTTTGAAAAAGGGTTAGGTGATGTGGTCGTTACCTATGAGAACGAACTGCTTTTGCGCAATATGGAATCGCCGATCTACGATATCATCTACCCTAACGCGACGATCCTGATCGAAAACCCCGTTGCTCTTGTCGACAAGAACGTCGATAAACACGGCAACCGGGAAGTGGTGGAAGCATTCGTCGATTTCCTCTGGTCCAAAGAAGCGCAGGAAGCTTTCGCGAAATACGGTTTCCGTTCTGTTGACCCGGAAGTGGCCGAAGCCAACAAAGCCAAATTCCCACAACCATCTCAACTATTCACCATCGATTATTTGGGCGGCTGGCCGAAAGTACTCGAAACGCTCTACGGACCGAATGGTGTTTGGACGGAAGTGGCCGAGCAACATCAGTAAAAGTAGTTTCGCAGTAATCAAATGGTTGCGGAACGGTTGGTTTTTACTTGGGAGGGACATCGATGAGAGAACAGCCACTGTTCCGGCGACGTTACGATCTTTCGAAAATGGTCATGGGCAGCGTGGTCATCGGCTATGTATTGTTGTTGATCCTGCTGCCCATTGGGCAACTCGTTCATAGTACCTTCGGGCAGGGGTGGAGCGGTTTCCAACGGGCACTGCTCAACCCCTCCGCTTTATTTTCAATGAAATTAACCATAACGCTAGCGCTGCTTACGGCCGTCATCAATACCGTTGCCGGGACCATTTCAGCCTATGTCCTCGTTCGCTACCCATTGCCGGGGAAGAAGATTCTCAATGCCATGGTCGATCTTCCCTTCGCCATCCCTACAGCTGTCAGTGGTTTAATGCTGTTGGTGATGTTCGGTCCCAAAAGTATCTTAGGGGGAGCTTTACAAGCGAAAGGGATCGAAGTCGTCTATGCGCCGCCAGGTATTGTTCTAGCGATGATCTTTGTGACATTCCCCTTTGTCATTCGATCGGTACAACCGATTTTGGAGGACATGGGTGTCGAAATGGTCGAGGCGGCGAAGATCCTGGGTGCGGGCCGCTGGCAAACTTTTTTTCGTGTAGTACTGCCCACGATCTTGCCGGGCATTCTGTCTGGATTTACGCTGACCTTCTCTCGAGCACTCGCCGAGTTCGGTTCTGTCGTGATGGTGGCCGGCAACATTCCCTATAAGACGCAGACGGCTGCTGTCTTCATCTATGGAGAGATCGAAAGCGGGAACTTGAACAACGCGGGTACCGTATCGTTGCTTTTGCTCATCTTGTCGTTTCTGCTCTTGTTCTATCAGAACTATCTCCTGAATCGCCAACGCTTTGGCTGGTGGCAGCGCTTGTTGGCGAAAGCCGGCATGGGCAGAAAGGGGAAAAACAGTGAATTTGAGAATTGGGCTATCTAGCTTTACCTACCTCTGGTTTCTGCTCATGCTGTTTGGACCGATCGGTGCGCTCATTTGGAGTGCCTACGGGGAAGGTGCGTCGGCCCTTTGGAGGGAACTGCTACGGCCGGAAGCGATTTTTGCGTTGAAACTTACCCTTTTAATTACCGCCATCGTCGTGGTTCTTAACACGCTTTTCGGAATCTTGACGGCACTGCTGATCGTTCGGCATCCTTTCCCCGGAGTGACGATTCTCAACACAATCGTCGATCTTCCCTTTGCTGTTTCGCCGGTCATCGCTGGATTTATGCTCGTTTTACTGTACGGACCGAACAGCCTGATCGGCGCCTTTACCGGTCAGATGGGGTTTAAGATCATCTTCGCTTTACCGGGGATGATCTTGGCGACCTTGTTTGTGACGTTCCCATTCATGGTCCGAGAACTGGTGCCGGTGCTTCAGGAAGCCGGAACGTGGCAAGAGCAGGCGGCTCATATGCTTGGGGCTGGGAACTGGACGACCTTCTGGCACGTGACCCTTCCGTCGATTCGCGGCGGTATCCTCTATGGGATCGTATTGACTGTGGCCCGGTCTCTCGGTGAATTCGGTGCAGTGCTCGTCGTTTCAGGCAACCTGATCAAACAAACTCAGTCGGCGACGCTCTATGTGTATCAAGCGGCGGCTGACTTTAATTCGGCCGGAGCTTATTCGGTTTCGATTCTCTTATGCACGATCTCCGTCATCATTCTCGTGCTCATGGAAACGCTAAAAAAATATGGGGAGGGGAAACGTGCATGAGTATCGAGGTGCGCAAGTTAAGCAAAATCTTTGCAGACGGTCATCGGGCTGTGCAGGATGTGAGTTTTGAGTTGCTCGAAGGGGAAATGACCGCCTTTTTAGGGCCTAGCGGCGGCGGAAAAACAACGATGTTACGGATGATCGCCGGCTTAGAGACCCCTTCCAGCGGAGAGATTTACCTTTCCGGCCGTCGGGTCGATTACTTGCCGCCCCAAGAGCGCCAGATAGGTTTCGTCTTCCAAAACTACGCCTTATTTAAACACATGAATGTCTTCGAAAACATCGCCTTTGGGTTGCGGGTACAAAAAAGGAACTCTGCCTATATCCGGGAGCGGGTATCAGAATTGCTGCGCCGTGTCGATCTGAAGGGATTAGAACAGCGGCTGCCCGATCAGCTTTCGGGCGGTCAGCGCCAGCGGGTTGCTCTAGCGAGGGCTTTGGCAACAGAACCGCGGTTGCTTCTTCTCGATGAGCCTTTCGCTGCCATCGATGCGCAGCTGCGGAAGGAATTGCGGGCATGGGTCCGTAACCTCCAAAAAGAAATGGGCATTACGAGCATCTTCGTCACCCACGATCAACAAGAGGCCCTGGAGATTGCCGACCGGATCGTCGTGTTTAAACAAGGACAGGTCGAACAGTTGGGAACCCCGCAAGAAGTCTACAACAGCCCGCAAACCCCCTTCGTGGCCGGGTTTGTCGGAGAGATCAATCGTTACCAGACAGGCGTTAAAAATGGATTTACCGATTTAGGTGTATTAAAATTTCCGATAAAACATCAAGATGGTCGGAATGTGATCGTCGTGATCCGACCGGAAGATGTAAGCCTAGTCCCTTGGTCAGCCCAAGAAGATATCCAGGCCATGGTACTGCAGACAACTTTTCTTGGCGAGTTCTTTAAAGTCGATTTGGAATTAGCCGATCTCATCCGTATCACTGCCCATGTGCCGAAAAGCCAGGGAATCGGGTTGCATCCCAAAGATCGAGTCGCCCTTCGAATAAAATCGTTCAAAACCTTTGATGGTCTGAGCCAGTTGGAGACGGTTTTTGACCCAACCCGTAGGGCCGTGCAAGAGGAATCCATATTCCCTGTCGGAGAGGCGGTATAATTTTCTCCAGGTAACTCGCGATCAGGCGAATCGAAAAGCTTATTACATCGCTAACATGGGCGAAAAAAGCAACATAGTAGGATTAACAAAGTAAGATCAAGCGTAGGGCCAATCTGCTGGCGTACGCTTGATTTTGCTTTAAAGAATGACCGATTTGCTTGGGAAATGTGTCAATCAACTCAGCCGGCTAACATGCAGTGTCAATTGCGTTTTGATAAAAATTTACTGGTAACTGATTGACGGTTTGCGTGGTCCTCTCTATACTAAACATAGTAAACACATCGGTATAGTTTGCTGACTGGATCTCCAGAGGCCGACTTCTTCCTGACGAAAACCGGGACTTAACTGGTTTTCCGAAATGCAGGGAAAAGGCGGTCTTTTTTTTACGGAAAAAGAAAGGAGCGAAAGAACATGGGAAAGCGATGTAGAGATAAAGCGCATATAGCCACCATATACAAAAGGGCGATTAGGGAGGACACACATGATGCGCATCACAGTAGGGATGAAAATCAGCCTTGGGTTTTTTGTGATTCTGCTGATGGTTATCTTTTTGGGCGGAAACGCCTATTTATCGTTGAGATCGATACAAGGGAATACAGAGGCGATCTTTTGGGCGAACCGAAATAAAGATCTTCAATCTCACATCATAAACGATTATCTTAGTGCCGTACTGGCCGTCCGGGGATTTGTCTCTTATGGAGACGAAAAGTTTTGCCAGCAAGCAGAAGAACATATCTTCGGCAGTCTAGAAAAGCAAAAACAGTTATTAGAAATAGTTCCGCCAGACAGAAAAGAAGATGTGGAGGAATTAATTAGGGTTACGAATCAATATCGCTCTTTACTTCTCGTAGAACTTTTTCCTGTCGTCCGCGCCCAACAAGAACAACTGCAAAAAGGGGATATTGAACAAGCAAAAAAACTCAAAGAGGACACTTTTGCTATCGCTAAGAAAATGATCCCACTCACAGAACATATCACGAAAAAGCTAGAAACTTACTCTGCTGAAAATGAGCAGATCGCCGAAGCAAATATTGCGTCGACACAAGAAAAAGTGACCTTCTATGTGACCCTAGCCTTTATCAGTACGGCCTTGACGACGATCCTCGGCGTCGTCCTTGCATTTATATTTACCCGGATGATTTATAAACCGATCACCCGAATGGTTTCGGGCGCACGACGATTGGCGGGGGGAGACTTACGCCAATCGATGGACATCCTCGGTCAAGATGAATTTGCCGAATTAGCGAGAGCTTTTAATGAGATGCAAAGTGCCCTGAAGAACGTGATCAATGATATTAAATCTTCGTCCACACGATTAAACGAATCATCACTTCAACTGTCGATGGCAGCGGATCAATCAGCGAGAGCTTCCAAACAAGTATCCGAATCCATGGTTACCGTTTCTCAAGGCGCCGAAGATCAACTACACTCCGTCAACGATGCGTCCACTGTCGTCGATTACATTTCCGCTGGTATGCAACAAATTGCAAACCATGTTGGTGAAGTATCCAGTTTATCCAATCAAATGGCCAATCTGGCCCAAGAGGGTGGCAAAGCAGTTAATGCGGCTATTTCCCAGATTGGCAGCCTGGAAAAGACGGTGACCCATTCGGCCCAGGTGGTCAGTCACTTAGGTCAGCGTTCGAAAGAGATTAGCCAAATCGTGGATTTGATATCGGGCATCGCTGAGCAGACAAATCTATTAGCTTTGAATGCGGCCATAGAAGCGGCCCATGCGGGAATCATGGACGTGGTTTTGCTGTCGTAGCTGAAGAGGTCAGAAAGCTCGCCGAAGAGTCCCAATTGGCGACTAAGAAAATCGCGACTCTCATCGGGGAAATCCAACGGGAAACGGTCCTGGCCGTTCAGGTCATGAGTGAAGGAACTCGAGAAGTCCGGGAAGGGACGGAAATCGTCAATCGGTCAGGCCGAGGCTTTATGATTATCGCTGAATTGATTGGAAAGGCAACGCCACAACTGCAGGAAGTCTTTTCGGCGATACAAGAAATGGCAGAGGGCAGTCAGCATATCGTGACTTCCATGGGACAGGTTTTTTCTATCAGCAAAGATACGGCTGCTCGCTCCCAAGCGGTGGCGGCGGCTGTCGATGAACAGAGTGCAGCGATCCAAGAAATTTCCGCTTCGGCAACTCGCTTAAACCGGATGGCCGAACGATTACAGAACACCGTGGACCACTTTCGAATGTAGCTTTTCGATTTATCGTCTCGTCGCTTAAATTCCGTGTAGAGAAGAGCGTTAGGATTACTTAAAAATGGGGTAGCTTTATTACTTTACAGAAAAAGTGACAAGCCTGTTCCACTGTGGAAACAGGCTTGTCTTTTTTAAATGGATCATATTAAAACGAGTATTAAGACGAAAGAGAAGTCTTTGAAGGAATAGATAAACACTAGCCCTGGGCAAATAGCCCGGAAGCTGCCTTCGCCTTTTCTAGGGCTTTGTCCAGTATTTGCTGTCTCTGATCGACGAAATGATCGGCTCCTTCGATGATCACCGAATCTGAAACGTCAACACCGAGAAATGTCAAGATCGCCCGGAGATACCGATCGCCAAACTCGAAGTCCTTTGCCGGTCCCTCACTGTAAACGCCGCCGCGAGCTTGGACGTGAACCGCCTTTTTTCCTTGCAACAAGCCAACGGGCCCTTGCTCGGTATACTTGAAGGTTTTTCCCGCGATACAGATCGAGTCGATGTAGGCTTTCATCCTCGGCGGAATACCGAGGTTCCATAGCGGAGTTACAAAGATATATTTGTCGGTAGCGATGAATTGGTCCGCCAATTCGTTCATATGGGTTACTTTGCGTTTCTCCTCGGCGGAAAGTCGTTCGAAGTCTTCGCCTTTCTGCAGTTTGCCCCAGGCGCTGAAAACGTCTGGATCAATCAGAGGAAGGTCTGTATGGTAGAGATCTATTTCCAAGATTTGATCTTGCGGGGCTTTTTGACGATAGGTATCTAAAAAAGTGCGGCCGACGGTGAGACTCAGCGATTCCTTTTCGGCTTTTGGATTCGCGGTGATATAAAGTACCTTAGCCATTGTCGTCCCCTTTCAAACGAAAGCCATCCATCGTTAGGCAGCATCTTTAATCTACACTCCCTGTCATCGTGCTATTCTGCCAAAAGTGATTGTGGTCCTCTCCTAAACTTGGTGACATGTCCCATTAGATAAAAGAGCAACCGAAACTCATTTGGACGAGAGTCCTCGCAGGGGGATGTTTTTTTATGTCCGTAGATAGGGTGACCTAGGACTTCCTTTATTTGATCTAACAATAACAGGTTGATATTTTATATAATTAAGTTGAGATTCCCGAAAGGAGGCTGCAACCAAGTTTGAATCATTTCACAAAGAAGTCGAATTTCATGCGCTTCGGATTGTTTTTGTGTATGTTCTTCTCCTTGGCTCTGTTTTCAGCCGTCATCCTTCCCGGGCAAGCACAAGCAGCCTATTCCTGGTCAAGAAGCTTGCAAGTAGGTGACCAGGGTAGTGATGTGAAAGAATTACAAATCCGGGTGGCGGGATTTGCGGCAGACTGGCCTTCTAATAGCTATGTCGATGCCGATGGTGTATTCGGGGAACAGACGAAAGCGGCGGTTGTGCGCTTTCAACGGGCCTACGGATTGACGGGGGACGGCGTCGTCGGACCGCAGACAGAACAGGTTCTGAACAATCTGGAAGACAATGACCATTCCACGAAGCATTTTGACTGGAGTGAGTTCTACTCCCAAGACGGCAGCCAGTTCTCCGGCGGTATGGTCAACGCCAGTACGGTGAAAGAGAATGTTCGTCGTATGATGTGGAAGTTAGAAGCCTTGCGCAAAAAAGCGGGCGATCAGCCAGTAATTATCAACTCCGGCTATCGCAGTGTCAGTCACAATACGGCTGTGAGCGGATCCGCTGACCAAAGCCAGCACCAGTTTGGGATCGCAGCCGATGTTGCCGTCGTCGGTCAAAGTGCATCCAAAGTCAGCACACTAGCCAAAACCTGTGGTTTTAGTGGAATCATCATCCACGATGACTTTGTTCATCTAGACAACCGAATCGAATATAACTACGGGGCCACCTTTTGGTGGTGGGAATAGTGAAGCTTTCTTACGCTCAGGGGTTTACCTCTGAGCGTTTTCTCCATTTCAATTACTAAATCAAGGAATTTAAACAAGCTTCTGTATATTCTGACAATTATATTGATGCTGAACTTATGATTTATAATAAATAGTACATAAAATACGAAAAAACGAGCAAAACTGACCTTGTTGGTTTCGCTTTTTATTTTTATAGTGCAAAGAAATGTTAGGTATGGTGAAAGAATTGAAAAAGTGGGTACTCACAATCCTCCTACTGGGTCTTTTCGTTACTCCTTGTCAGGCGAAATCCTTAGATATCGTCTTGGCAGGGAAGGTGCTTCAACCGGATGTTCCCCCGATGATCGTCTCTGGACGTACCTTAGTCCCTTTGCGGATCATATCGGAAAATCTCGGTGCTACGGTGGATTGGTCTTCAAAGAAGCAGTCAGCGATAATCGCAAAGGACAATGTACATATTGAAGTCAAAATCGGCAGTAAAGAAGTTTTGGTCAACGGTACGGCAAAACAAATTGATGTTCCCGCCAGGATCGTCAATAACCGGACCATGGTGCCGCTTCGAGTCGTAGCGGAAATGCTCAACTGTCCCGTATTTTTTGACGCCCAAGATTATCAAGTCATCGTAGGAAAGAGTAGAAACACTCCCTATAAGGTGATGATCGATGCGGGGCATGGCGGTTATGATACAGGCGCTATCGGTCATAGTGGTGTTAATGAGAAAGATGTGGTATTAGCCATCGCTAAAATCGTACAAAACCGGTTGTCGGCAGACCATATCAACGTGGCCGTGACCCGGTCTTCCGATATTTTTGTAGGGCTTCAAGAGCGCGTCGACGCGAGTCAAACTTATCAGCCCGACATATTTGTGAGCATTCACGCCAATTCCTCTGATAATGCCGAAGCAAAAGGCACCGAAACTTTTTACCGCTATGATACCTTTCGCTCCCTGGCGCAGACGATTCAGTCGACTGTCATAGATCGAACCCAGCTTACTGACAGGGGCGTAAAGCGCGGAAACCTTTGGGTGCTTTGCAGGGACGACTTACCGTCAGTCTTAGTAGAAACGGCATTTATCAGCAATCCTACCGAAGAAAAACTGCTTCGATCTCCTGCCTATCAGCAGAAGGTGGCCGATGGGATTATTGTTGGTATAGAGAAATATTTGACTTCTTCAATGTAAAAAGTTCACCAGAATTTCATGGTAAGTAACGAGACGTTTTTCAGTTTTATCGTCAATATCACCAATGCCACTGGAAGAAAAACCCCGCAATTGAGCTTGCGGGGTTTTCTCGTTATAAGGTGCTATATTATTAAAATTCACAGGCCTTTCGTCTCAATTCAGTAAAAACCCAGCAAGAAACAATCCGCCCTATAAACGAAGTTACCCCGCCTTCTGCTGGGCACTTCGAGTTGCAAACTGGCTGTTGTAAAGGTCGGCATAGAAACCGCCTTTGGCGAGTAACTGTCCATGGTCGCCTTTCTCGATCACACGACCCTGATTCATGACCAGAATTAAGTCGGCGTCCCGAATGGTCGACAAGCGGTGGGCGATGACGAAACTGGTCCGGCCTTTCATCAGACGTCCCATCGCTTTTTGTATCAGTACCTCTGTGCGCGTATCGACACTGCTGGTGGCTTCATCGAGAATCAGGATGGCCGGATCGGCCAGCAGGGCCCGGGCGATCGTCAGCAACTGTTTCTGACCTTGGGAGATGTTCGAAGCTTCTTCATTCAAGATCGTGTCATAGCCCTCAGGCAGGGTACGGATGAAGTGATCGGCGTTTGCCGCTTGAGCGGCTTGAATGATCGCTTCCTCTGTAGCTCCTTCCCGTCCATAGGCGATGTTCTCCCGTATGGTGCCGTTGAAGAGCCAGGTGTCCTGAAGGACCATGCCGAAGAGACTGCGCAGATTTCCCCGAACGAGACGGCGGATATCTACCCCGTCAACGGTGATCCGGCCATCATCCACCTCATAAAAGCGCATCAACAGGTTGATCAGTGTCGTTTTACCGGCACCGGTAGGGCCGACGATAGCGACCGTTTGACCGGGTTGGACGTCGATATCCATATCTTCAATGAGCGGTTGGTCTTTTTTATAGCTGAACTTGACCTTTTCGAAGCTGACTTTACCTTCCGGCTGGGTGATCCTTTCAGCTTCGGCTGCCTCGGGAATCTCTTCGGTCTCATCAAGCAGTTCAAAGACCCGTTCGGCCGACGCAATGGTGGACTGGATCACGTTGGCGATATTGGCGGTCTGGGTGATCGGTTGTGAAAACTGGCGGGCGTATTGGATAAAGGCTTGCACATCGCCGATTTGAATTGAGCCACGCGTGACGAGGATACCGCCGACGACACAGACAAGGACGTAACCGATGTTGTTGATAAACATCATCAGCGGCATGATGATGCCGGAGATAAACTGGGCACGCCATCCCGCATCGAAGAGCTTTTCGTTGATTTCGTTAAACTTCCCGAGCGCTTGCGGTTCCTGCCCATATGCTTTGACGATGGGGTGCCCCGTGTACATCTCTTCGATGTGGCCGTTCAGTTCCCCTAGTGTTTTTTGCTGGTTCATAAAATGAGTCTGGGAACGGGTGGCAATGCCTTTTACCACGAAGACGCTGAGCGGTAACGTCAACAAGAGCATCAACGTCATGAGAGGGCTGATCGTCAGCATCATGATGATGATCCCGAGAATGGTCACTACTGATGTGATCAACTGGGTCAGGCTTTGGCTCAAGGTGTTGCTGATGTTGTCTACGTCGTTGACGGCTCGGCTCAAGGTTTCGCCGTAGGCGTTGCTATCGAAATACTGCAGGGGAAGACGGGACAGTTTCTCGTTCACGTCCTGCCGCAGCGCGAAGACTGTCTTTTGGGCTACACCGGCCATGATATATTGCTGCAAATAGCCGAAAAGAGCACTCAGTCCGTAGAGCCCGGCCAGGAGGAGCAGGATTTGGGAGATATAGGTGAAGTCAATCCCAGCACCGGGGACACCGCGAAGCTTCAGCATCAGTCCTTCAAATAGCTTGGTCGTTGCAGTGCCTAAGATTTTGGGACTGACGATATTGAAGAGCGTGCTGAGCATCGCTGTGACAAGCATGGAGAGCAAGGGGATTCGATGGGGAAGCAAATAAGCGCTCAAACGGCGCAAGGTTCCTTTGAAGTCTTTCGCTTTTTGCACGGGCATCCCCATGGGAGGGCCCGAGCCGGGACCGGATCCGGACCCAGGACCGACAGGAGGGCGTGGATTGCTGCCACCTCGAGATCTTGAAGCCCCCATTTTACGTTCTTCACTCATGCGATTTCCTCCTCGGAAAGCTGTGATGCGACGATTTCTTGGTATACCGTGCAGGCTCTCATCAATTCGCGGTGCGTACCGATCCCGGCAATGCGGCCCTCATCCAAAACGATAATGCGGTTGGCATCCATTACGGTGGAGACCCGTTGCGCGACGAGAAGTACCGCAGCATCTTTTGTTTCAGATTTCAGGGCTGATCGTAGCTGCGCATCGGTCTTAAAGTCCAAGGCGGAAAAGCTGTCGTCAAAGAGGTAGATTTGTGCCTTTCTCGCCAAGGCGCGAGCGATGGAAAGGCGCTGTTTTTGTCCGCCTGACAGATTGGCACCGCCTTGGTCGATAAAGGAATCCATGCCGTCGCTCATGCTGGCAATAAACTCGGTCGCCTGGGCCGTTTGGGCAGCACGGCCGATGGCTTCATCGGAAGCCCCATTGTTTCCGTAACGGATGTTTTCGGCAATGGTTCCCGAAAAGAGAAGCGCCTTTTGCGAAACATAGCCGATCTTTTGGCGAAGCTCCTTTTGGCCCATTTGACGCACATCGACACCGTCGATCAGAATCGCACCTTGGTTCACGTCGTAGAAACGGGGAATCAAGCTGAGCAGTGTTGTTTTACCAGAACCGGTACCACCGATGATGGCTGTGATCTCGCCTCGTTTTGCTTGAAAGGAAATATCCGAAAGGACCGGTTGTTCCGCTCCCGGATAGGAAAAAGACACATGTTGAAATTCCAGGGTCCCTCGCCCAGCCTTCTCCGGGACCGCTTGGGTGGCAGACATTGGGTAGGGATCGGTAATGGTTGGGACCGTATCGAGTACTTCCTGGATCCGGGCAGCCGAAACGGAGGCTCGAGGGACCATCACAAACATGAAGGAAAGCATGATCAGAGAGAACATGATCTGCATGGCGTACTGGATAAAGGCCATCAGGTCGCCCACCTGCATGTTTCCGCTGTCGATGCGCAAGCCTCCAAACCAAACGATGGCGATCATCGACAAGTTCATCACGAGCATCATGATCGGCATTAAGGAAGCCATCACCCGGTTTACTTTGATTGCCGTATCGGTCAGGTCCAGATTCGCCTGGGTAAAGCGTTCTTTTTGGTGATCGACACGGTTGAAGGAACGGATGACACGAATCCCCATGAGACTTTCCCGCAGGACCAGATTCAATTTATCTAACTTCGTCTGAATGGCTTTAAACAGCGGAACTCCCTTGCGCGCTACCACCCAGATGGCTGTAGACAGGATGGGGATGACCGCTGCCAGGACCAGAGACAAATGGGCATCCCGGTAAACGGCCATGATGATACCGCCGACACACATTAGAGGCGCGCTGATCATCATGCGCAGCATCATGGTGAGCACCTGCTGCAATTGGTTGATATCGTTGGTCGTCCGGGTGATCAAAGAGGCGGTACCGAAACGGTTGAAATCGTGGAGGGAGAAGTTTTCCACATGGCTGAAAAGGGTGCTCCGAAGAAGCTGACTAAAGCCGGAGACGGTTTTGGAGGAGAAGTAGCTCGCGATGACAGAACATAAGGTTCCTCCTGCCGCGACCAACAGCATAAATGCGCCGATCCGCAAGATATAGGCGTCATCTCCCGTCACGATGCCCAAGTTCACGATATCGGCCATCAAGGTGGGCAGGTAGAGTTCGGAAAGGGACTGCAAAAAGAGTAGGGATAGTACGAAAGTGATATACAGGCGGTATGGTTTAAGGAAACGGTATAGCTTTAACATCGTTCATCCTCTCCCTGTACAGAAGGCCGGTTCTCGGCGGCCTCTTTCGTCGTAAAGTAACGGAAAGCTTGGGTCAGCAAGTCGGCCAGTTGGCGGCTTTCCGCTTCGCCCAAATATTCCACGAGTCCATGAAAAGAGTTCACAAATTCATTACGAGCTTGTTTCGTGACGGTGAATCCTTTTTGAGTCAACCGGATCCGGACGGACCGGCGATCGGACGGGTCCATGGACCGTTCCACCAGTCCGCTCGCTTCCAATTCTTTAATCAGTTGTGTCACTGTCGGAGGGGTAACCTGCAGCAACTGACTGATTTCCGACACTTTCAAGGCGGGTGAATCGGTTTTTTCCCCCCGGAGAATACAAAACAAAAGTTTCACCTCGCTGGGTTTGTACCCTAATACGCTACGTCGATGCCACTCGACCCGTTTAAACTGCATAAAGGCTTGCAAAAGTCTTTGAGCTGTTTCAGTTTCGGTAGACATGATGATCACCTCAGATATTTTGTTCGTTAGATTTTCGGCACAAGGAATTTAATTTGTTAGGCAAACTAATTATATTGTGAATACTGGTACGAAGTCAATCTTTTAAAGACAAAAAGACAGCCCACTCTGTTTTTGGATTTACCAGGAAAGTGGGCAGTCTTTTTGTTTTTTGTCGTTCAGCTTTAGCTAATCAAGAAAAGATAAATAGTACCTAAAAGTTCACAGAACGAACACAAACTTCCTCTATAATCAAACACAAATATAATCATAATCACAATTCTGCACAACAAATTAGACAAACCTGTTGCAAAGAAGAAAGAGGAACGGGTTGGGAACGGAGGGATTCTACCATGTCAACATCGGGAATACCGGAGCCGGAAAAACCATCGAAGCGATTCGGAAAATGGTTTTCTGAAAAGAAAATCGCCCTAGTTACAACGACCGTGCTGCTTCTTGGGACCGGAGCGGGTTACTATTATTGGCAGCACCATCAGGTTAATGAAGCGGCGGTTGTTACATACCGCAATTACGTCGTGAAACGTGGAAATGTGTCGGAAAAGATCTCGGCCTTAGGCACACTCAAACCGATCCGAACCCAGGAGATCAAAGCCAAAGCCGACGGAACCATATTGCAAGTACTCGTCAAGGAGACCGATCTCGTCCAAGCGAATCAGACCATTCTGACGATGGACAACTCGTCATCGCAAGCGCAGGTAGCCTCCCGGGAATCCGGCCTCGCTCAAGCTCGCTATGATTTGAAAAAAGCCTTAGACGGGCCGGAGCCAGAGGAAATCACCAAAGCGGAAGCGACGGTTCGGCAAGACGAAATCAGCTATCAACGCAACTTGGCCAGTCTAAAACGGATCCAGGCCCTTTATGAGAGCGGGGCTGAGACGAAAGATAACTTGGAAAAAGCGCAGGTCGATGTGGATACGAGTGAACAAAAACTGCTGTCCAGCCGCGCCGATCTGGAGACCGTCCGC
Source organism: Heliobacterium mobile (assembly GCF_009720735.1). Lineage (GTDB taxonomy): Bacteria > Bacillota > Desulfitobacteriia > Heliobacteriales > Heliobacteriaceae > Heliobacterium > Heliobacterium mobile. The sequence continues at coordinate 38,117 of NZ_WNKU01000003.1, read as the reverse complement.
AAAGGCACGAAGCCGGAAGAGATCGAAGTATTGAAGGCGAAAGTGAAAGAAGCAGAAGCGAACTTGAAATCAGCGATGTCCGATTATTCCGGAACGGAAATCAGCGTTCCTTTTTCCGGGCGTGTACTGGCAATGAATGTGGAAGCCGGTGAGTTCGCGCCCCAAGAGATGGTCATGGCGACGGTCGCCGATTTGAGCATCATTCAAGGCAGCTTTTATGTGAAAGAGATCGATATCGCCAAAGTCAAGCTGGGGATGAATGCCCAGATCACTGTAGATGCGCTGGGGGGAAAAGTCTTTACGGGGAAAGTCACCCGCGTCGGCCAGAACCCCAAGACGATCGACAACATCGTCAACTATGAAGTGCTCGTCGATATTGATAACACCGATGGTGAGCTCCGCTCCGGCATGACCATGTCCGCAGATATCGTACTCAACCAAAAAGCAGACGCCCTAACAGTCCCCCTTGATGCGGTAGTCACGCAGGACGGAAAAGAGGGTGTCTATGTTCCCAGCGACGGACCGCAACCTCGATTCGTTCCCGTAAAAACAGGAATTCGCACCGATACCGATGTAGAAGTGATGGAGGGCATCCATGAAGGCGATAGGATCCTCATCGAAAACAAACAGCGGAAAACGACGACGACCAATACATCCAGCACGAAGAACAACCAAAATAGCCAAAACAAGAACAGCAATAATCCCTTAGGGGGACCGCCGATGGGTGGACCGCCTCCGGGGATGTAAGGAGGTGGAGGCCTTGATTGAGTTGCAGGGCATCCACAAGATCTACCGGATGGGCGCCGAAGAGGTTCACGCCCTCCGGGATGTGAACCTACAGATAGGGGAAAACGAATTCATCGCTATCGTCGGTCCATCCGGTTCCGGGAAATCGACGATGATGAACATCCTCGGTTGCCTGGACTCGCCCACCAGAGGATCCTATTCACTGGCGGGCGAGGAAGTCTCTCAACTGCGCGACGACCAACTCGCCGATGTCCGCAACCGTCGAATCGGATTTATTTTTCAGAGCTTCAACCTGTTGCCGCGCTTGACCGCCTTACAGAATGTAGAACTTCCCATGGTTTACGCGGGGGTACCTGCAGCGGAGCGCCGAAGGTGGGCAGAACGGGCATTAGAACAAGTAGGGCTGAAACAGCGGGCTCACCACCGACCGAATGAGATGTCCGGCGGACAGCGACAGCGTGTGGCCATCGCTCGGGCGATGGTCAACAATCCGGCCATCATGCTCGCTGACGAACCGACGGGAAACTTGGATACGAAGACCGGGGAAGAGATCATGGCGCTCTTTCACCGGCTGCACCGGGAAGGGAAAACGATCATCCTCGTCACTCACGAATCGGAGATTGCCCAGCAAGCTCGGCGGATTGTCACTTTCAGAGACGGCAAGATCGTCGATGATCGGATCAACGAGGTGGCGTCATGATCATCATGGAAAACTTCAAAATGGCGATGGCTAGCTTGCTCTCAAATAAGCTACGTTCCATTTTGACGATGCTGGGCATCATCATCGGTGTCGGTTCTGTCGTAGCCATGATCTCTGTCGGTCAAGGAGCTCAGCAAAGCGTCACCAGCCGCATTGGTTCGCTAGGCTCCAACCTGCTCTACGTCAATTCAGGGCGGGCCAATGCAGCTCCCGGAGCATCTCAGGGAGCCCGGGGCGCCGTCAGCCTCATCACGATGAAAGAATATGAACTGCTTCGGCAAGCGAAAGGCGAATTTATTCAAGAAGTGGTCCCCGAGGTGGGGACGCAGACCACCGTCCAGTACGGAAAGCAAAGCACGACGACGACCATCACCGGTACGACAGCCGACTATTCTCAACTGCGCAATTTCAAACCAGCTGTAGGCCGCTTTATCGACGAACAAGACGTTCTGGAAATGAGCACCGTCGCTGTATTGGGAGATACGGTAGCCCAAGATTTATTCGGCGACGCTGATCCGCTAGGTAAGAAAGTACGCTTTGGCCGAGAAAACTTTACCGTCGTCGGCGTGATGGAACCGAAGCAATCGGGACCGCAGGATATGGGCGACCAAATCTTTGTGCCGATTACGACCGCGCAAAAACGCCTGACCGGGAGCAACAACATCAAACAAATCGTCATCTCCGCCACGTCCGAGAACGCCATGGATTTGGCTCAGGCTCAAGTGGAGACTATCTTAACCCGTAAACTGGGAAGCGCCGACAAATTCACGATCCGCAATCAGCAGGATGTCATCAACACGGTACAGGGAACTACGGAAACTATGACCATGCTTTTGGCAGGAATTACTGGCATATCCCTGCTGGTCGGCGGCATCGGGATCATGAACATCATGCTCGTCTCTGTGACCGAGCGGACCCGTGAAATCGGTATCCGTAAGGCATTGGGAGCGAAACAAAATCACATTCTCTTTCAGTTTCTCGTTGAATCGACCACTCTCTCCAGTGTTGGGGGCCTCATCGGTGTGATCGCCGGTATCGGGATTTCATATCTCATCAGTCGTATTGGTCAATGGACGACATCTGTTTCCCTGCCGGCCGTGCTCATCTCCTTCGGTTTTTCAACCCTGGTAGGTGTCTTCTTCGGCCTTTACCCGGCAAAGCGTGCCGCTTCTCTCGATCCGATTGAAGCGCTGAGATATGAATAGCATTCGATAGATAAACAAACCGCCAGATATTTTTCTGACGGTTTTGTTTATCTGACCTCGTATAAGCCATTGGGATACAACAACTTTCCAAAGAACATCAAACCTACACAGGGAGTTCACAGACTGGACACATAAGTTCACTACAATAAACCCATAAGGTCGGTCCAAGGGGTTACATAGAATCAGTGAAAGGGGCATGCAAGCTGTGGACTCCGTGGAAAAAGGATCGACGAGAGCCTATGTAGAAAAAATAATGCTATAACTGAAATGCCCCATAAGCTTGCTTTATGGGGCATTTCCTCTATGTACTTTGTCGATGAGGAGTAGGCCAATGACACAAAAAAGCATTCTGATCGCTGATGACGAACCGCGGATGCGCAAGCTGGTAGGGGACTTTCTGCGCAAAGAAGGTTTTCTGGTGATAGAGGCGGACGACGGCAAGGCGGCTTTGGACAATTTTTATCAACACAAAGTCGACCTCGTCGTATTAGACGTCATGATGCCCGGCTATGACGGATGGACCGTGTGCCGAGAAATCCGCAAGCGTTCGCAGATTCCCATCATCATGCTGACGGCAAAAACCGAAGAAGTGGACGAATTGTTTGGATTCGACTTGGGTGCCGATGAATATATCACAAAACCCTTCAGTCCACGAATTCTCGTGGCTCGGGTACAAGCTTTATTCCGGAGGAGCGAAAGTGAGCCCAATGCCCTTCGAACCTATGGTACATTGACCATCGACACTGATGGCCGCTTTGTCTCCGTAGAAGGAAAGCGGATTGAATTAACCCAGAAAGAGTATGAGCTTTTGTTATACCTATCGGATCACCCGGGCAAGGCCTTAAGCCGGGAACAAATCTTGAATGCCGTTTGGAATTTCGACTATTTCGGAGATGTGCGAACGGTTGATACGCACATCAAAAAACTGCGCCTCAAGCTGGGCGAAGGGAACAGCCATATCCAAACAGTCCGGGGGTTAGGCTATCGTTTTGAGGTCTCCCCATGAGAGACTCATTAAAACTAAAACTATTTGTCTCGATGAGTCTGCTGATTCTTTTCTTCGTATTCTTTTCCTGGTTTCTGGTCTCCACCAGCCTCGGAAAGTATTACGTCTATCAAAAGAAAAGCAGCCTCTACGACATAGGCAATGAAGTAACCCGCCTCGTTTCTAACAGTATTACCGATGCATGGACGGACTTAGAACGGCTGGAACGGACCAATGGAGTTCAAATCATCATTACCGATGAGAACCAGACGATAAAATATATCTCTCTCCCTCAATTCGGTCCTGGAAATCCATTCAAGGAAGAAATCCTGCCAAAGCCCTTTAATGATCAACCACCGACATCCATGAACAGACCAGCAACACATATAAAAACTCTCGCTGATGCCCCCCCAGCGGTACCGCCCAACGAGATGGATTTACCGCCTGAAAGATCCAATAGAGAATCGCCGACGTCACCACCTCGGGACAAGCGACTGCAACTGTTAATCCAAGCTGTAGAAACCTATCAAAGTTTATTGAATGACGAAAAGGCAGTGATCATAGAACAGTATGATGCTCGGTTGAACGTACAGTTCTTAAACTACATCAAGAGGCTGCCCAACGGTGACTATTTATTCCTTGGCACCCCTTTGACGGCGATCGAAGAAAGCGCCGCTGTAGCGAATCGTTTTTTCGTCTATACAGGGATCATCACTCTGCTCATAGGCAACCTGTTTCTCTATTTTTTTGCCGGTCGAATCACGAAGCCGCTCCTAGAAATGAACGAGATCGCCAAAGGAATGGCTCGCTTAGACTTTCAGCAAAAAGTAGCCTCTCATGGCGATGATGAACTAGGGCAGCTTGCGCAAAGCATCAACTCTTTGTCGGATCAATTGAGCGCATCCATTTCGGAACTCCAAGAGAAGAATAAACAACTTGAAAGCGATATCGAGCGGGAACGGAAAATCGACGAGATGCGCCGGGAATTTGTATCGAACGTGTCCCACGAATTAAAAACACCTCTTGCCCTCATCCAAGGTTATGCCGAAGGGTTAAAGGTGAATGTCATTGAAGATGAAGAGAGCAAACAGTTCTACTGCGATGTGATCATGGACGAGTCTCACAAGATGGACAAACTCGTCAAGGAATTGCTAGACTTATCGCAGATTGAATCGGGCCAAATGCGCCTCGACATCACTCGGTTCGACGCCGGAGCCTGGGCTGCAAGAATGATGGAGAAATACGCACCTCTTTTTCGAGAACAGCAGATTCAGTGGCGACTTGAGACCGAGCCGGAGCTCTATGTGGAGGCAGACCTCACTCGGTCCGAACAAGTGCTCTCTAATTATTTAACGAATGCCATTCGCCATATCGAATCGCCCAAAGTGCTGCAGGTGAAATTGGTGCCCGTCGACGAGAAAATACGGGTATCCCTGTTCAATACGGGCAAACAGATTCCGGAAAGTGAACTCGAAAAGATTTGGACCAGTTTCTATAAGATCGACAAGGCGAGAACCCGAGCCTTAGGCGGAACTGGACTCGGCTTATCGATCGTCTCAGCGATTCAACGGCTTCACCATAACAAGTACGGCGTAGAAAACGTACCGGGCGGTGTGGTCTTCTGGTTCGATCTGAATCGGGCTGTCGATACCAAGGTTTGCGGCAACGGAGTCGACGATGAAGAAAAACCGTTCATGGGCCAGTAGCTCAAAAGGCAATAATGATCGACTTGCGAAAATAATTCTCAATAACGATAATTATTATTGACAATGAGATCTTTTTAGGTTATAGTAAAGACACAATAAATCCACTTCTAACTCCCTAGCGAGAAATTATTTCCTCTGTCTCCAAACGGTATAATCAGGTATTCTTATGGTGGAATCAGAATAAAGCGAAAAATGAGGAGGAACATTTTAATGAAAAAGTTTGCTTGTGTAATCTGTGGGTATGTTCATGAAGGAGACAGCGCTCCTGAATTTTGTCCTCAATGTAAAGCTCCTGCTTCGAAGTTTGAAGAGAAAGTTGCCGGTGTGCTGAAGTGGGCCGATGAACATCGTATCGGTGTAGCCGCCGGTGTTGACGCTCAAGTCATTGAAGGCCTGAAAGCGAACTTTATCGGCGAGTGCACCGAAGTCGGTATGTACCTGGCCATGAGCCGTCAAGCCGATCGCGAAGGATTCCCGGAAGTTGCTGAAGCCTACAAGCGGATCGCCATCGAAGAAGCGGAACACGCTGCCAAGTTTGCCGAACTTCTCGGTGAAGTCGTTTACCCCTCCACCAAGAAGAATCTGGAACTCCGTGTCGAAGCCGAATACGGCGCTTGCGAAGGTAAACTGGCCCTGGCCAAGCGGGCGAAAGAGCTCGGTCTCGACGCCATTCATGACACCGTCCATGAAATGTGCAAAGATGAAGCGCGGCACGGTGCTGCCTTCAAAGGATTGCTGGATCGTTTCTTCCAAAAGTAAACATAATCTGAACAAATAAGGCACCTATACGGTGAATAGAAAACACCCGGAACAGCGGATTGGACCGCGTTCCGGGTGTTTTCTATTTATCTAAATGTGTAAAAGTGTTCACGGGAAGTTCACAAGAAGGACACATTACTACCCTATACTTACAAGTAAACGGGAAATATTTAATCTAAAGGGGGGCGTACGATGAATATCTCATCATTGAGTAATTACAGCAGTTACTCCATCGGTCAAATGAATTATAGCCGTAACAACCAAGTTGCAATGAGCGGGGAACATACGTCCGGTAAAAAACCGAATTTGGATCCCGACATCAAAAACTTCTTGGATAAAATGCGCGACGGCACAGCCACAGATGACGATCTGACAAACATTATGTCCACGTTACAGGCAAAGTCGACAGAGGACACTGCATCAACGACCCAAAGCACGTCCGGTACCGATGACATTGGAAGTTTTATCGATAAACTAAAAAATGGCTCGGCAACCGCAGAGGACATGCAAGACATCATGTCCAAAATGAAGGAACGGGCTAGCCTTGGTTTCCATCAGTCCATGATGAACGGGGGCATGACTTCACTGCCCTTCAATCTCACGGGTTCTGCCAGCCAAGCTGAAAATGGGGCAGACTCAACACTAAAGAGCCTCTTGGACAAAATGCGCGATGGAACCGCGACGGCGGAAGACTTGACGAATGCCATGTCGACTTTCACCAATGCCACGTCCGATTCCACGTCCAGTTCAACGTCAACGACCTCAGCCAGCAGCACCGAACCCATAAAATCCTTCTTTGACAAGCTCAAAGACGGCACCGCTACGGAATCGGATATGAAAAGCGCCATGGATGCGATGAAGAATGAAGGTGCTCAAGGGCACCAAGGGATGCGTCCTATGGGACCTCCACCGCCGCCGCCTCCATCGGGCGATAAATCCGGCAGTAACGATTCCGAAAGCGACGATACTGATTCCGACATCGTCAGTCTGCTAAAAAAGATGCAGAATGGTACGGCCACGGCAGATGACCTCGCTGACACCCTCGCGAAACTAGCCGAAGATGCTACGTATAATACATCAAGTACATCTAGCTCATCCAGCGTGACCGGTACATCGAGTACTTCGGACACATCATCCTCCAAAAATTCCTTTGATACAGATCTGAAGTCATTTATTGAAAAAGTCAAAAAGGGTACGGCTACCGAAGATGATTTAAAAACGATGATGTCGGAAATGAAGGAAGCCCGAGGCCATCGTCCGCCACCACCACCCATGGGTGGGCTTGAACCTGCCTCAAATTCAAACAGCACATCTTCCACGACATCCTCTACGAGCGACCAGGATGATAGTCAGTACTTATCGGGTATGGTCAAGCAACTCTTTGATTCCTATATGAAAGCATATACGAATGGTTCTTACGAGTATCAAAATTCACTCCAAAATCTCATGGTCTAAAAAGAAAGGCAATCCGTTGCGAAACGGATTGCCTTTCTTGATAAACGCCGCCCGTTAGGGGGGCGTTTTTTCACCGGGTTTCGCTCGTTGTTAGGAGCCAATGTGACGGGTTATTGCTTTTACGTCGACGGTAATTAATAGGTAATCGACAGTCTAAGTGTAACGAACCACTCGCATCCTTTTTATGATAAAAAGAGAGAGGATTCAGTGGAGTTGATAGGGCGATGAAAGATAAATCGAAGCTTGGTTACCTGGGTTTTTTAGGATTCTTAGGTTTTCAAGATCTGTGCTGTGTCTTTTTCAGTGACTCTATGAAAGACCTTTCAGTGTTTTTTTTCTCGTTCTTATTGTTCTTTCGTTATTTTTGGGAGGAAGATTGATATATATCGACACTAGATTTCCGATTGCTTACCATTGTCCAGGATGTTACAATAAATCTAGATATATGTAAATGCCCTCGGGTATATCCAAGTAAGAAACGAAAGGAAGAGCTAAAATGTCGGAGTTAGTTTTCCTGCCGGTAATCATTTTACCGCTATTCTATACCTTCCTTTTGGTTACTCATATTTCGGTATGCAGCGCGGTCTATAAAGATACAAAAAAGCTAAGGTATTCCGCCTTAAATATCTCGCCATTTTTGTGGGCTAGTATATCCTTTGTACTCCCCATTTTCGGGATGGTTATTTATTGGCTTATGAATCATTCGGCACTCGCAAGGCCGGAGGACTAAGGGAGATGAACAAATCATACCCATTGGCCCATTCGGTGTTTTTTGGACCTTGATCGTAATTCTCATAGAGACGAAGGCTCGGATAAATATCAAACATCGAAGTACCCATATTTTAGCTCGAAATATGGGTACTTTATTTTTAAAAAGAATTTGGACGGAAAGGAACCTGGAGTAACCCGACGAATAGCAATTCAAATGAGAATTCTTACATATCCGAATCAGGCTTTACCAAAGATGGATGGAGTAACAAGTCAGCCATTTGTGCCTGCAGGAACCCTAACCGACGTAGATAAGCCGTGACCTCCTTGCTCCGTTGGACATGGAGGTTTACGGCTTATTTTTCGTAAGGCATCTTGAGTATCGAAATCTGTCGAAAAAATTTTCCCAACTTAAATTAGCGAAATAGTATAATTATTAAAAAGAGGCGACTGTGAACCTTGGATATCTTATACATAAGTGCAGGTATAGAATCCAATCGAGGACTTTCGACATACCGTCCGACTTGTAGATTTATCGTTTAGCTTAGAAGGCATCTTGAACGGATCGGTAACATCAGTAATTTATGGAGAGAGGAATTTAATACTTGTTGCATTCACTAAAAGCTCGCTGGGAAGAGGACTTTAAGAAACGGAAAAAGTGGATCGCGGCGGCGTTGGCACTCATCATTGCTGCCGGTGCTTGGGGAGTACTCGGGCCAGCGAAAACTTCATCGGGTGCACCTGTCAATGCCCGGGAAGTGTCGACAGGCGATTTTGAGGTTTCCGTTGTTGTCTCGGGCAAAATTGAACCCTATGCCAAAGAAAATATCACGGCCCGTGTCAAGGGACGGCTGGTCAAGGTCTTTGTAGAGGCTGGGCAGACGGTCAAAACAGGAGATGTGTTGGCGCTGATCGACAAAGAAGACATGCTCCGTAAAGAATCAGACGCCCGCATTAACTTGGAAGTGGAGCAGCTTAACCTGGAAAAAAACCGTCAGACAGCTCTCTATGAACTGGAAAAAGCCCGCGAAACGGCAGAGCAAAGCCGTAAAAAGATGGAATTGAACAAGAAAAATCTAGACCGTGTACAGGCGCTTTTCGACAGTGGCGCAGCCACAAAAAAAGAACTGGAAGAGGCGCAGAATACTTATGAAGAAAGCGGCACGCAATACCGTAACGATCGGTTGCGGGCCGATTCGATTGAAGCAAATGATTTGGGTACAGACTTGAAACTGAAAGCGGCTCAGGTCCAATTAAAGCGTCAGGAATGGGAGACGGCTGCTCGTGACTTAGAAGAATGTTCGGTCAAAGCGCCCATGGACGGCATGGTACTGGATGTACCCGTCGACCCTGGCGATTACATATCACCGGAAACGAAGATCGCTGTACTCGGTCGAACCGACCGGCTGAACATTAAAGCGGACGTGAGCGAAGCCGACCTTCCCTTGATAGGCATCGGTATGGCTGCTCAAATAACGGGACCCTCCCTCGGCGAAAAGAATTTGGATGGCAAAGTGACGGTCATCGCGCCTCAGGCAGTGACGAAGGAAAAAGAACAGACCGAAAAGACAACGGTACCCGTTACCGTCGAAGTGGACAACCCCGGTGGAATTGGCCGTCCTGGGACGAATGTGGACATCCGTATCCAGGCAGCCCGGTTGTCCGATGTGCTCACCGCTCCCCATGAAGCCATCCGTGATTCACGAACCGGAAAAGAAGTTCTCGTTGTGCGGGACGGTAAAATCGCCGTCAGTCCTGTCGTTACCGGTTTGGCCAACGATATGATGGTGGAAGTGAAATCGGGCATTCAAGCAGGCGATTGGTTGGTTCTGAATCCCCCGGAGGAACTGCAGGAAGGGACGCCTGTCGTCATTCTACCGCCTGGTGCCCACCCGCCTGCCCAGGAGGCGAAATGATGGCGGCGGAAGGTAATCTCATCACACCGACCGTGCGCTTGGAAGGGGTAGGAAAAACGTACCAGACTGGAACTGTCGCCGTCGAGGCTCTTAAAGAGGTGAGCCTGGATGTCTATGCTGGAGATTATCTGGCGATCATGGGCCCCTCTGGTTCTGGCAAGTCGACACTCATGAACATCCTGGGTTGCCTTGACCGCCCCACGGCTGGCCGCTACCTGCTTGATGGACAAGACGTAGCTACCCTGGATGACCGACAACTGGCCCGTATCCGCAACAGCAAGCTCGGTTTCGTCTTTCAAAACTTCCAACTCTTGCCTCGCGTCGACGCCTTGAACAATGTGGAATTGCCGATGATCTATGCCGGGATTAACGCAAAAGAACGTCAACGCAGGGCCGAGTCGGCTCTCACTCGGGTCGGATTGGTCGAGCGGATGGGCCACAAGCCTAACGAACTATCGGGCGGACAGAAACAACGGGTCGCCATAGCCCGAGCGCTCGTAAACCAGCCCTTGCTCCTATTGGCCGACGAGCCAACGGGCAACCTCGATTCTAAGACCAGCATCGAGATCATGGAGATCTTCCAGGCTCTCAACAACGAGGGAACGACGATTATCATGATCACCCATGAACCGGACATTGCGGCTTATGCCCGAACCGTCGTCACCTGCCGTGACGGCCGAATCACCCTGCAGAGGGGGCATTCGGAATGAACATTCTCGAACTTTTCAAGGTCGCCTTGCAGGGGATCCGCGTCAACAAACTCCGTTCAAGCTTAACGATCCTAGGGCTGGTTATCGGGATTGCAGCAGTGGTGACTGTCGTTACTGTTAGTGAAGCTGGACAGGGATACTTGAAACAGCAAATTCAAAAGTTTGGCTCGACATCATTTACGATATATCCTCGATGGGATGACGATGGGCGAGAAATTGAAATCGAAGACATGACCATGGAAGACGTGGTTGCGATGAAAGAACAGATCCCTGAAATCGCCCATGTCAGTCCCATAACTCAGTTTGACGCCATGCTTGAAGGAAAGAAAGCGAAAAAACGCGCCACCATTACCGGCGTCAACGAGTCTTACTTTTCCATCCGGCAAAATAACAAGATGATTCAAGGGCGTTTTATTAATAACTCCGACGCCGTAGGTGGGCGGGCGGTTGTCGTCGTGAGCAAGGAATTGGCCAAAGAGCTCTTTGGCCATACCGATGTAGTCGGCTTGACTGTCAAATTTCAAGCCCGTACGGTTACAATCATCGGCGTCTATCAAGAGGATAAGTTTGCCTTAGAGCAAGGAAGAGATTTAACGGCCTATGTGCCCATCTCTTTTGCCCAATACGCCTTTGATTTTTCTCGTATCTTTTACATAGAGGCCTCTGCTGAAAATGATAGCGTCGTTGCAGTGGCCACGGAGAAAGCGAAGAGCCTACTCAATCGGCGACACCACACCCAAGACCACTACCGTATCAACAGTATTCAAGACGCCATGGGGGAGATGAACCAGGCAACCAGTATCATTGCCGGTATTCTCTCGGGAGTCGCCGCCATTTCACTTTTGGTAGGTGGGATCGGCGTCATGAACATCATGCTCGTGTCGGTGACGGAGCGTACCCGGGAGATCGGCCTGCGTAAGGCTCTCGGGGCCGAGCGGCGACACATCCTCGTTCAGTTTTTGATGGAAGGTGTAGTTCTTTGTCTCTTTGGAGGCACCATTGGCGCTATTGTCGGAATCGGTGGCAGCTGGATCCTAGCGCGTGCTGTCCATATCGACGCACCCATTTCTTGGACGGGACTGATCCTAGCCTTCACCGTCTCCAGCCTGATCGGCATCTTTTTCAGCCTCTACCCGGCCAACCGAGCGGCCAAACTTGATCCCATCGAAGCGCTTCGTTATGAGTAACGGGCTATTTATAATTTAATGTACATTTCAAAACATTGTTAATGATGTAATGGTTAACTTATGGTTTGTTTGACGATGATTTTAGAATTAAGGATATTGTGTTGCTGAAACATTTATCTGCCTCGATTCGTCGTAATAATAAGAACGATCGACAGAGGAGGATGTTTATGTTCAAACGAACGATTGTAACGACGATAGCTCTATCGCTTTTGGGGAGCACCTGTGCTTCGGCCGCAGCCATACCCGCTTCTCAACAAGAATCGTCCATTTCTAAGGCAGAGCAGTTCGAAAGCTATTTACCCCGAGAAGAAGCTCCTGAAGTTCAGGCAACTCTCGATCCATCTTGGTTTAATTTAAGAGATTGGATTTCTTTACAAAACCGAAGTGATGAGAGAGCCCCTGAAGGCACGCTAGCCAGAGTTGTGACATGCCTCCTAACTCGGGATACGGGAGCACTTGAGCGGCCTTCCGATGCGAATCTCCCTGCCTTTACCCTCGATAAATATTTAACCGAAAACGGCAAAAAGGCAAAAAGCAAACTAGAACAATTTGACGTTTCTTCTCCCTGGCTATATACATTGCACGTCGAAAAGATCGAAAAGCCAAAGGATCAACGTCGAACCTATCGGCTAAAAGGGACCAGCCGTACGTCGCAGGTAGGCGGTATATATCCTGTCGAAATAGCTGTTTCATTAGTTAAATCATCGAACGGGCGGTGGCTGGCCGATGACTTTGATGTGTTCGAAGTAGACCTACCACAAGCGATACATAGTAAAGATTTTTTTGATATCGCTGTTCCTGGCGATTGGTCCGTCATAAAGGACAATCTCCCTGTACCAGTTCTCTCGTTTAAAAAAGGCGAGAAAGATGTGGGAGGCCTACAACCATTGAATTTTCTGCCGGTAAATACTGTTGAAAATCTATACCCTAACCATTCCGAGGTAGCAGAGATGTTAAATAAATATCCGGGAGAGGACCGAGATCTCTACTGGGTCCTGTTGAAAAGAACCCCGCCTGCTGCTGCTCAAAGCCACGAAGTAAATTATGAACGCCATTATTATTTTCTTGATCGAGAACACCACATCGCTTACGATCTGAATTTTGATGCCGGTGCGGTCGATTCAGTTACCGCTTGGCAGGTCGTTAATAGTTTTCGCCTTTGTCCTCCAAATAAAAATTAATCCATGTAACTCTTGACAGTATGAGGTATAATTTAACGTAACCAAGCATTATGCTTGAGTATCCTTAATACATAGGGGGATAAGATCATGGACGCTAAAGAAGTTGTTTGTTTTTGTAAAAAGGTAACCTACGGGGACCTACAAAAGGCGATTGAAAACGGCGCTAAGACTTTTGATAGCGTACAAGAAGTGACCAAGGTCAGCACAGGGTGCAAAAAGTGTACAGACAAAGCCAAAGCCTTGGTCAGTGAACTGCTGGCAAAATAACTTTGAATGAGAAGAAACCGCCTGAAAAGGGCGGTTTCTTTTTTGGCTAATAAGCAAAAGCGACAGACAGTGAAAATCAGATTCACTGTGCTGCCGCTTTTTTTGTTTGTATCTGTTTCTACATGATCATTCGATTCGGTGACCGATTCGTCGAGTTATACCTCTGCGACTAGAGAGACTATCTCTCCGGCGTTGCCTAATTCATAACCACCCAACGATTCCACTTCACGACGGAACTCCTCCGACTGCAATATCTCGATGATGACTTGCAAGCGTTCATCATCGGGTGAGAAATTTAACAGCAGGTCATACTGTTCCTTTGCCACGGGGATAAAGTCTAGCCCCAGAGCCCGGGCAGAGGCTCGAACACCTAAACCGGCATCGGTGGTACCGGCCGCTACCGATGCGGCGACAGCCATATGAGTGCCCACTTCTTTTTCGTAGCCAGCGATTTGACCGAAAGAAATACCAGATTTCTGTAGTTCATAATCGAGCAGCATCCGGGTGCCGGAACCGCGCTGCCGATTTATATAGGAAACATCCGGCCGCATTAAGTCATTTAAATCGTGAATTCCTTTGGGGTTGCCCGGCAACACCATCAATCCTTGCTCACGAGTAGCGAAATGGACCAAGGAACCGGTCATATTCGGCAAATATTTATTCACAAAGCTCACGTTATAACGACCTGTCTGTTCATCGAGCATATGCACACCGGCTATATGGGCTTCATTGTTGCGGATCGCCATGATGCCGCCCATACTGCCTACGTTGGCACAGGTCAGGCTGACATGCTCCAACCGGCGACGCAGGAAAATGCCTAACAACTCGAGGGCCAGATCGTGACTGCCCACGGCTAAGATGGTCTGTTCCGGCCGGCTTTTGCGAAGCATCTGCACGGGTACTGTCGACCCCGCCGCCAGGCCGGATTGGATAGAATCGATCCGGATCATGCCCTGGGCCTTCGTCAGCGAAGAAAGCAATCCGGCGCCCCGACTCAAAAGAGCGGCCACCATTTTACCTTGCACGTTACCGACGGAGACGCGGACATATTCCTCAACGCCCATCGTCGAGGCCACTTGTTTGGTCATAGTGGCCTCGATCTCTATCGTCTCAGCCGGGGGCAATTTTTGCCTAGCCAATAAGATGTCGCGGACAAACAGTTCTGCTGTCAGCATCGCCGATACGGGATATCCGGGTAAACCGATAACCGGCTTGCCTTTGCATAGGGCCAGAATGACCGGTTTACCAGGCTTGATCGCCACGCCATGGACGAGGACTTCTCCCAAATCGGCTAATACATCCGATGTAAAATCATCTCTTCCTGCCGATGTGCCCGCATTAACGATGACCATATCGTTGCATTCCAAACTTGATGAAATGGCTTGCTTGATGGCTTCGCGACGATCCCGTACAATCGGATGTCGATGGGGGTCGCCGCCCCAAGCAGTGACAGCTGCAGCCAGCATCGGTGAATTGACATCTAAAATCGTGCCCGCCCTTAATTCCGCTCGGGTGGCCACAATCTCATCGCCTGTCGGGATAATTGCGACCTTTGGTTTTTGGATCACGTCGACCTCTTCCAACCCCGCCGCCAACAGAGCCGCCATATCGACCGGTGCGATCCGTTGATGTTCAGCGATGACGAGCTCATTGGCGACGATGTCTTCGCCGATGATGCGCACGTGCTGCCAGGGCGCGGCGGCAGCGATGATCTCTGCGGACCCATCTACGAAATGCACATCTTCCACCATGATCACAGCATTTGTCCCGGCAGGCAAAGGGTCCCCCGTATCGACAACATAACAACCACCGGGAGCAAAGGGGGTATCTGGGGACAAGAGCTGTAACCGGATGGGTTCGGTCTCCTGAGCACCAAAGGTATCGGGGGCAAAGACGGCGATGCCGTCCATGGCGGAACCGTTATAGTGGGGCACCGATTGTTTGGCGTACACGGAGCAAGCCGTAACCCGTCCGAGGGATTCGCTGATGATGACAGTCTCCGAAGGTAGATCGGCAAAATAACCGCAACGGGTCAGTGCTTCTCGCCAAAGCATTTGAGCTTGTGGCCGTTGCAGGCAATCTAAGTACGCTTTTTGATTGCGCATCATGGTCACCCTCCTTTACTCCGTGTCCTTGATCAGCAGCACTTCGACCGGATCGCCGTCGTAAAGGCCGCTTTTATCGGCGGGGACGTGCATGATTCCGTCGGACTGGGCCAAGAGATGGATCAGCCCTGACTTCCCGAGAATAGGAATAGCCTTATATGTGCCTTGCTGCCTACGCAGGCGTACATTGATGAAATCATCCCTGCCCGGGGCGGAAGCCACATTGCGCGTAAGCTGCGCAGTCAGACGAACCGTTCCCGAGGCTTCTCTTTGCCCGAAAAGGTTCCCTAGAGCTAGTTTCACTAACTGCTCACAAACGGTCATCGCGGCTACCGGGTGTCCGGGTAACCCAAAAACAGGCACCTGTCCGATCATGCCGAAGATGGTTGGCTTGCCCGGTTTGATGGAAATCCCGTGAAACAGAACCCCCGGGGCGCCTAGTGCATCGATCGCCTTGACCGTATAATCTCTGGCTCCGACGGAGCTTCCCCCAGAGATGATCACCAGTTGCGATGTGGCGACAGCTTGTCCTAAAGCGGTGAAGAATTGTTCATAGCTGTCTTTGACAATCCCCATAGGTGTAACGTCGCATCCGAATTCTGTTAACATCGCCGCTAAAGCATAGGAGTTGACGTCGCGAATTTGCCCCGCCATAGGGATATCCTGGATATCGACCAATTCATCGCCCGTAGATATGACTGATACCTTCACCCGTTTTCGCACAGGGACACGGGCAAAGCCGCAGGCTGCGAGCACACCGATATGTTGGGGGGCGATTCGTTGTCCCTCTTTTAGCAGAACCGCTCCAGAACGAACATCTTCACCGGCGGAAACGACATTCTCTCCCGGTGCAACCATTTTAACTGCTAACAAGGTCTGCGCATCAGGCTGTATGGTCTGTTCCAACATGATCACGGCATCAGACCCCGCTGGCAGCATGCCTCCTGTTGGAATCGCGACGGCCTGGCCTGGAAGAAGCTCAATCGTGGCCGGCTCCCCCATGGATACTTCGCCGACGATAGAAAAAAGCGACGGCGCCGATTCACTGGAACCGAAAGTATCGGCGCTGCGCAGGGCAAAGCCATCGACGGTGGAACGGCTAAAGGGAGGGAGGTTTTCCTGAGCCACGATATCTTCGGCAGCGACCCTTCCTAAGGCATCCAATAAAAAGACGGTTTCAGGAGGCACAACTGCCCCAGTGAGGTTTTGTGTTATAACTTCCTTTGCACTCTGCAGAGGAATGCACTGAAAAAAATCCATTCTAACGGTTCATCTCCGGCAACGCTATTTTTTTGCTTGAGAAGAATTTTGCATAAGTTTATTATGCCAGAACAGACTGGCACAATCCATATCCATAGGATTCACCTCGTTATTATGATTCCATAGGTTTATCACCTTTAGAGCCCTGTCATCAATATCTATTAGACTTGTACGATAATTGGAAAGCAGACTAATTCTTCGACGCCTTCAAAGGAATTTTTCTATTGTTTACAGAAATGGAACAAGAACTTTCATGCTTTGATCCGTAACATAGCACTTGTCCTGTTTGAGAAATAGTCTTCGAGAAATTGATGTCTTTAGTCATCTTTTCTGAAATGAACATTCCTTTGTTCATTGGTTGAAACAGTTATTACTGAAAACAGCGCTCGAACTAATCCGGTTCGTAGGAGCGAAACCAAAGGAGGCCCTCTGTATGCGCTTTTTACATACGTCCGACTGGCACCTCGGCCGCATCTTTCACGGCGTCCACTTAACCGATGATCAGGCTCACCTGTTGGCACAGTTTATCGGGCTCATCGATGATGTCAAACCGGATGCCATCATCATCGCCGGAGACGTCTATGACCGGTCGGTTCCGCCGACAGAAGCAGTGAAACTGCTCGACGAGACCCTGTCCCAGATTCTCATGGATTACAAGACCCCAGTGATCATGATCGCCGGGAACCACGATAGCCCGGAGCGCCTCGGCTTTGGTTCCCGACTTCTCGCCCGGCAAGGACTTCACCTTACAGGACTTTTCGATACATCCCTTCAGCCTGTCACGATCATGGACAAGCATGGTCCCGTTCACTTCGTTCCCGTCCCTTTCGTCGAACCGGCGGTGGTGCGGGAGAAGTGGGGACTGGCCGATATCGCGAATCACGACCAGGCGATGGCTGCGATTATCCAGAAGGTCACTGCAACCATCCCCGCAGGGGAACGCAAAATCCTCGTGGGACATGCCTACCTGACGGGCGGGGAAAAGAGCGAATCGGAACGGCCCTTGTCCATCGGTGGAACAGATATGGTCGATTTTAATCATTTTGATCATTTTGATTATGTGGCCCTCGGTCATCTTCACCAGCCCCAAAGCATCGGTAAACCCCATATCCGCTATTCCGGTTCGCTGCTGAAGTATTCTTTTTCCGAAGTGAACCATAAAAAGTCCATTACTTTGGTCGAAATGGACGATACCGGTAAGACGGAGATTCAATCGTATTCATTAACGCCGCGCCGGGACGTTCGCCGCATCGAAGGAGAACTCAACGATGTTTTGCGAGGTCCCCAGCAGAGCGAATCGAAAGAAGATTATCTGCTCGTCTCCCTGCTCGATACGGGCGCTGTCCTCGACGCCATGGGCCGCCTGCGGGAGGTATACCCCAACGTGCTACATATCGAACGTCCCCATTTGTCGACCGGTGGTGAACTGCGGGGTCCCGCTTCCGATCACCGAAAGCTCAGCGAAAAAGAGCTCTTTTCATCATTTTTTGAACAGGTAACGGGAGAAACCTTAACGGACGAGCAAGGGCTGGTTTTTAGCGATACTGTGGAAGATCTGTTCCGGCAGAAACGGGAGGTGGCTTCCTGATGCAACAGCGAAACAAAAGGATGAAGCAGCTAAAGTGGCCCCACGCTGTTATCGTTGTGGTGGTTGACACCTTTATAAAGCGAAAGCGGGAGCAGGAGGTGGCTGCTCCGTGAAACCTATAAAGCTAACGATGAACGCCTTTGGCCCTTTTGCAGGGACCCAGGTGATCGATTTTACGGAACTAAAGGGAAATACACTCTTTTTGATCCATGGTCCCACCGGTGCTGGGAAAACGACGATCCTCGATGCCATCTGCTTCGCGCTATACGGAGATACGAGCGGTGCCGAACGGGACGGCAAGCAGATGCGCAGCGATCATGCCGACATCTCCGTGCCTACATCCGTCACTTTTGACTTTGCCATCGGGGTCCAACAGTACCGAGTCACCCGCAATCCCGAACAGGAACGGCCAAAACGATCCGGCGGTGGAACGACGACGATGCGCTCTGACGCTACCTTGTGGGACCGGACAAACTGCAGCGACGATGCCGAAACAGGTGTCGTCCTCGCCGCCGGTACGAGCAAGGTGACCGTTAAGGTGGAAAGCTTGTTAGGCTTCGAGAGCAGCCAGTTTCGCCAAGTGGTCATGTTGCCGCAAGGGCAGTTTCGCAAACTCCTGACCTCTGATTCCAAAGAGCGCGAACAAATTCTAGAGGCTTTGTTCAAGACGGAGATCTACCGGCGAATCGAACTGGCTCTGAAGGAAAAGTCGAAAGCCATGGAGTCGGAGATTAAAGACATCCAGCGGCACAAGCAATGGGTCCTTCAGGAAGCGAAAGCCCAGTCGGCGGAAGAACTAAACCAACGGCTGAAAGAACATGGGGAAAATCTCCGGCAGATTCAGCAAGCCGTTCAGCAACATCGAAAGCGGCGGGAACAGGCCCAATCCCATTTGGAAGCCGGAAAACAGACCAAAGAAAAACTCATCGAAAAAGGACAAGCGGAAAGCCATCTTCGTGCTTTACAGGCGAGAGTGCCTGAGATGGAGGGCCGTGGGCGAGAGTTAGAGCGGGCGAGACAGGCTCTGGGACTCAGCGATCTGGAAAAGTCGCTGCTGGGCCGACGGAAAGAAAAAGCAGAGGTCGAAAAGGAGCGGCTCGGTAGAGAGGCGGAACTAAAGGCTACTCGCCAATCTAAAACCGACGCCGAAACAAAGTATACGCTCGAACAGGGACGGGAGCCGGAGCGGGCGGAAGCCGTCCGAGAAGTGGCCCGCTTGGAAGGGTTTACGGAGATCGTCAACGCCCTTGACGGTGCCCGCCGAAGCCTGGCGGCAAGCCTCACAGAAGTAAAGGCGGTAAAGGCCGAGAAAGAACAAAAGGATCAATCCTTGACGGAACTCCTCGCCTACATTGAGGCCCAGACGAATCGGTGGAAGCAGGCGACCCAAGAAGGGGCGAAGGCCAGTGCCTTTGAGGCAGCTTATAACGAACTGACACGGGTCGGGAAGAAGCGCAAAGAACTAGATACCGCGTACAAAGCCCAGGCCGAGGCGATGCAAGAACATGGGCACGTGGAGAAAGAGTATCTTCTCTTGAAAGACAAGGCTACCCAAGCCAAAGAGGAGCTGGCTCAGCTTCGGGAAGCCTGGAACAAAGGGCAGGCCTCCATCTTGGCGGCTTCCCTCTCTGAAAACCGTCCCTGCCCCGTCTGCGGTTCTCTCCATCACCCTGAACCGGCCAGAACGAGCGAATTCGTCCCGTCCCAGCAGGATCTGAAAGATAGAGAAAAGTCCTTCTCCGATCTCGAGGCTCGAAGAGACCATAAGCTCAACGAGTTGCGCGAGAAGGAACGCAAAAAAGCCGCCACGGAGAACCAAGTGGCGGCGCTCAAGGAAGAACTGGGGGAGCAGGCAGCTCTCGACTTAGAGGGGCTGAGAGCTCGGGCGAAGGAAGTCAAACAGGCTTGGGACAAATCGGCCAAAGCCAAAGAAGCCGCAGAGGCTCTGGGAAAAGAACTGGAGACGTTAAAGGGCCAAGAGGCGGCCCTTCGCAAGCAAACAGCTTTATTAGAAGAGAAATACCGAGGCGCCGAAAGCCGTTGGCGGGCTTCAGCGGCCGTCGTCGCAGAAAAAGAAGCGATGGTTCCCTGTGACCTTCGCGACCTAAAAGCACTGCAAAAAGCGCAAATGGAAGCAGTAAACCGGCGAAAGGATCTGGAAGGGGCCCTGGAAAGGGCGAGAAAAGCGGTGGAAGCGGCCCAAGCCGCCTTAGCCAAGAGCGAAACGGCTCTGCAAGAGTCCACCCGCCGATTGGAACAGGTCGATCGTCAACTGCAAGAGGAAGAGCGGACATTTACCGTGCGTTTACAAGAGGCAGGCTTTACCGGTATGGGTGCCTACGAACAGGCGAAACGGCCGAAAGAGGCCATCGATAGGCTCGAGGGGATCCTCAAAGAGTTCGGTGAAAACTTGAGAGCTGCTCAGGACCGGCTCAAACGGGCTGAAGAAGCCGCCCAAGAGCTGACTGAGCCCGATTTGGACGAGCTGATGAAGAACCTACAGGTTGCCGAAGAAGCTTTCGAACTGTCCCGGAAACAGGAGATCGAAAGGGAGAATGAAATCAGCCGGGAAACAGAATGGCTGAAGAACCTCCAGAAGTTGGAGAGTGATTTTGCTGCGACCGAAGAAAAATACAGTGTCCTCGGTCGGATATCGGAAGTAGCCAACGGCACAAACAAGTATGGCATCACTTTTCAGCGTTTTGTCCTGGGGGCACTGTTGGATGATGTCACCGCCGCGGCGACCGAACGGTTGAAGTTGATGAGCCGGGGACGTTATTACCTGCAGAGGACCCTCGACCGGGCCACGAAACGTTCCGCTGGCGGCCTGGACTTGGAAGTTTTCGATACTTATACAGGCCTATGCCGTAATGTGTCCACCTTATCCGGTGGAGAGACCTTTTTGGCGGCGCTCTCACTGGCACTGGGGTTAGCGGATGTGGTCCAATCCTATTCCGGCGGCATCTACCTTGACGCGATTTTTGTCGACGAAGGTTTTGGCACCCTCGATCCAGAATCGCTCGATCTGGCCATGCGTGCGCTTATCGACTTGCAAAAAGGCGGCCGCCTTGTCGGTATCATATCCCATGTGCCGGAGTTGAAAGAGCGCATCGATGCGCGGCTCGAAGTGAAGGCGACAGAGCGGGGCAGTACAGCTGGATTTCGGATTGCCTAAATCGAGTTTAGCTAATACTCAATATCTGGAGTTTGCCCTTATGAATATGTCCATTATGAAGCTCCGCCAGGATCGAGAGGTCCGAAGCGGGGCTTTTTATCTACTGAATATATCAAAATCGTTTTATCATAGCCGACTGTCAATCTAGCGGAAAAATAGATACGGGGCTGCCCCAATGCATATGTTTGGGCCAGCCCCTGTTTTAGCCTGTTGCAGGTTAAGGCATTGTTCATTATTTTTGCGACTTACTTAGGTGAGATTACTGTTCCTTTCACCGATTTGAAGACCCACACGAATGAAGCGGCACAGCCGGGCCGACGCCTCTTTGACCAGTTTTTCGGCACTATGGACGCAGTCGTCTAGACTCATCGGTCCGGGGACGATGCTCATTAGCCCGGAAATTCCCTGATCGAGGACGTCATCAGCCCCTTTTCCCAACCCCCCGGACAAGCAGACCGTCGGAACATTATATTGTGCGGCAATCTTGGCGACACCGATAGGGGCTTTGCCGAAGGCGGTTTGAAAATCAGTTGCCCCTTCTCCGGTGAACACCAGGTCCGCTTGTTTGACCAGTTCAGCGAAATGAGTCGTTTCCAAGACGATTTCCACGCCTGGTTTCAACAGTGCATTTGTGAAAAACATCAAACCGGCTCCTAATCCCCCAGCGGCACCTGCGCCGGGGCGCTCGGCGATGTCTTTGCCGGTGGCCGCGGCAGCGATGGATGCGTAATGGGCGAGGGCTTGATCCAATTCACTAATCATATCGGCAGTGGCTCCTTTTTGCGGTCCGTAAACGGCAGAGGCGCCTTTTGGCCCGCATAAGGGATTGTCCACATCACAGGCGACCCGGATCGATGTCTCAACGAGTCGAGGATCGATGCCGGAGAGATCGATCTTTGCTAAGCTGGCCAAGGCGGCTCCCCCAGGAGGGAGTTCGTCACCTTTTCCGTCGAGAAAGTGAACGCCTAGGGCCTGGGCCATGCCGGCTCCGCCGTCATTGGTAGCACTGCCGCCGATACCGATGATGAACTTACGGATTCCCTGGTCCAGAGCCGCTCGGATCAATTGGCCGGTGCCAAAGGTGGTCGTGATCCGCGGGTCCCGCTTCTCCTTAGGAACTATGGTTAGGCCCGATGCGGCGGCCATTTCAATCACCGCTGTTTCACCATCGCCTAGAATTCCCCAAAAAGCGTCGGCGGTTTGGCCCAAAGGCCCTGTGACTTGCTGCTTGATTATGCGGCCGCCGGTCGCCGTCACCAGTGCATCTACAGTTCCCTCACCACCATCGGCGATAGGGACTTTGTGTACCTCGGCCGTAGGAAAGACGGAACGGATTCCTTGCTCCATAGCTGCTGCGACGGCGACAGCCGATAGACTGCCTTTGTACGAATCGGGTGCTACGATGATCCGCATTCCACAATCACGTCCTTTATCTGCTTGTTACGTTAAGGATTTAATACAATCTTACATCATTTTTGAAACTTCATACAGACAAGTGTCACATTTAGTCTTCTCTTCAAATAACCCTCAAACACAAAACAAGTTACTGGCATATATTGCTTGCAAATGAATGTGTAGGGGGACGATCAAATGCCGTACAATTTCGTTCAATATTATGGTGAGGAGTATTACAGACAAAGATTTTTAGAACATGCAGCTCTCTCTGAACACTATGCCCGACAAAAAATGGCTAATGCAAGTAATTCGCAGGCCTATTATAGATTCGCTGAACTGGAATATTTTCATAAATCAAGAGCACTACACTATAAGAGTTTTTTTATGGCTCAAGTAAGTACGGACTCAATATACTAAACTAAACAACATCTTGGACCGAAGAAAGAGTGCATTTTTCTATGCTCCATATAAAAAGTCAGCCTGCTTCATAAATTTTTCACAAGTTTTTGTTACGCTCCTTGTACTGATTGAAAGGAGTTGAAGACGATGTCAATGACCCATTACATGGAGCTGCTGGCGGTAAATCAACCTTGGAACTTGATATTATTCATGGCAATTCCGGTAATCCTTGCTGAAACCGTTGCGATTTCGGAGTTATTTATCCTCTTTAAGCGTCCGGGATCAAGTGCTCTTCGTATGATTAATAAAACCGCAAGTATCATCGGTGGAATTTACTTCTTGGGTGTATTCATATATCTATTGAACAACGCTGTAATACCGCTTACCACGAGTGGGCAGTGGCGTGGTCCAGCAGACGTAATTGCTGTAGGGTTTTATTTAGCTGGCATCATTCCACTTATGGGTATGGCGCTGCTCGACTTGAACCTGATCGGTAAAAAACGAGATGAAGAGGCTAAACTAAAACTTCACGCCACATTTGTCGCCATTTTTCTCGTAGTCGCCCACATTGCAATGATCTTCGGAATGTTAGACCCAGCTCTACTGATGACCACACCTTCGGCTCACGTCATGCCTCAACATTCCGTGCATTAATAAAGAAATCGCCGGACGATACACAGTCTGGCGGTTTTTTTTTATTGAAGAATAATTATTACTTGAATGGGCTATCAATAAGTTGGATAATGTTAGGTAGACAAAGACACTCAAAGTTTAAATTTTAAAAGATAGTCTTATATTCAGGAGCATGAATTTTGATGGATTACTTTAAAGTTATACTATGTGGAGTTTTATTAACTTCCGCTATATGTACTATTTTGATTTCTGTCTATGCATATAAAAAACATGAATGTAATTCAAAATATTTCTCCTACTTTTGCATCAGCATCACATTTTATTCATTTGGTTATGCGATGGAGCTATATAGTGACTCATTGGATCTCATGATCTTTTGGAACCTCATTCAGTACATTGGTTTGCCGTTCATACCCGCATTTTGGATTATATTTACTTTAGAATATAACAATAAGCGTTTAAGTCGTCTAACAAAAATGAGCATATTTCTGATACCATGCTTAACTTTCCTGTTGCGATATACTAATGATATACATCATTTCTTTTATTTTAGCGTACAACTAACTACAAATGAATATTTTCCAGTACTATATATTCAAAAAGGTCCATGGTATTGGGTCCATACAATGTTTGTGACGGTCTGTTTTATTGTCTCAAACTATCTATATTTTATTATGTATCGAAAGTCAAGCGGAACAATTTCTCGGCAGAGCTTGCTCTTGCTTATTGCCTCATTCCTCCCCTGGATTTCACTCCTTTTGGACTTACTGAATATTTCGCCTCTCAATATTGATTACGGCCCATTTGCAGTAACTTCCTCGGTTATGATATTTTTTATAGCCTTTTTGCGATATCAATTTCTAAATATAAAACCCTTGGCTAGAGATAAGATTTTTGAGTCTACAAGTGTAGGAATTATTGTACTTGACACAAATTACGCCATCATTGATTTTAATCCTTCGGCGGTATCTATTTGTCACGTTTTAAAAGATAATATAATAGGTAAAGATGTACGAGCGATACTAAAAGAATATAATGGACTTGTTGACTCGATTCTTAGTAATGTCGAGTCTCAATTTGATATTAACGAACCTAAGGGAAACTATAAGGTCAATACTGTAAAAATATTAGAAGACGATCGGAGTATTGGATATATCGTCACATTAACTGATATCACAAATTATATGGACATGGTAGAAGAACTTAATCACTTAGCGTCAAGAGATGCACTAACTGGCGTCTATAATAGGAGATGTTTTGTAGAGCTTAGCAAGCTAGAATTAGAAAAATCCAAGCGTTATAGTCGTCCTCTTTCGATGATTATTCTTGATTTAGACTTTTTTAAGCGTATCAATGATAATTATGGACATCAAGCAGGTGACGCTGTCCTTCAATCCGTTGCCGATATCTGTCGGTATTCAATTCGCTCAAACGATATTTTAGGTCGCTATGGTGGAGAAGAATTTATTATCTTTCTCCCGGAAACATCATTAGAAGACTGTCATATGATATCCCACCGAATTTTATCAAATATTGCAGAAACGGAAATATTTCACGAAGGGGAATATATAAAATTCACAGCAAGTATAGGAATCACCGGGGTCAATTCTGTAACTGTAGAAAATTTGGATTACTTTCTAAAATATGCTGATAAAGCATTGTACCAGGCAAAGGCAGAAGGTCGAAATTGCGTACGTTCACTTGTGGTTAATCAATGAGAATCTGTTTTAGCTTAACATTCCTTTTGGATTAAGAGGAGAAACCGCTGGACTATAAACAGTCTAGCGGTTTCTATTTATCGAAGAGTACAAGTCGTGGTACTTACTCTAGCTTTGCTAAAGTATATATTACCAGTATAGCGAAATGAGGTCAAACCTCATCTACCCACTATTGATTTACGAACTCTACTGTCCCTCCAGCTTGTTGTATTGAATTAATAATACTGTTCAGAGAACTACCGGCGTTTCCCCCTAAAAAGGGTAGTCTTAAAATAACGCATATACCACTCGGAGAACTAAGCTCTATTAAGTTTAATAAGTTCACTACCGCTCCAGCCGGAATAAATACTCGAATTAAAGTTCCCGGCAGTTGTGGACAAGGTTGCGTTGGTCGAGTAGTCGGCTGTGTTGAACAAGAACATCCATGATGATGCTGGTGGTGACTATGATGATGTCTTTTTGACATGCTAACCCCTTCTTTCTAACCTTTATTTACCATTGACACTATATTTTACGTTCTAGCGGGCTTAAGCGTTACTATAGCTGATGGTAAAAAAAGCGTGGGCAGTTTACACGGCCGCACGCGATAATTCGATGTTTATTGCTTAGTAAGCACCAAAGCCCATACCAAATCCGGTTCCTAGAATTGCGATGATGATAATTAAAATAGCCAAAGCGACGATACGATTACCAATATAACCACCGGACACTCCGCCACCACCACATGAACTCATAGTAGATACCTCCTTTAGCTAACCTAAAACACTGTTATTGCTGGTATCCCCAACCAATGATCGCAGGATAGAAAGCACCAATAACGATAAGGGCGATAACGAGTCCGATTAAAGTTGAAAAACCGCCAAAACCTCCACCATGAGCACAACCCATAAAAAGGCCTCCCTTCAGTTGAATAAGGCTTTATCTACAATGACATTTTATGGATAAATGGGGATTGTTGTGATAAAAAAAGACCGCTAGGGAGTTAACCCCAGCGGCTCTCGCCAGTTTTTAATTTCTTTGCATAACCTAATCTGTTACAATTAGGTAAAATAAACACAGAGAAGAGCATCGACGGTCACCCTAAAGTAAAACACACTTACTAGCGTAGGGGGGAACTCATGAAGAGATACTTACCGCTTCTTCTTTTTGTCTCATTAATCTTTGTCTTTATTATCGGATTAGACGAGTTAAGTTAATAACGAAAACCGTCTCAGGCTGGAGGCCCCGTCAGTTTCTCAACTGGCGGGGTTCTCCATTTTTGATTGATAGCCAGCTAATATCCGTTTAAAGGCCCCCTTAATCTAAAAGAGAGAAATATTCAGCATATAATCGGGAAAATTAGGAAAAATAAAGAGCAAATGGTTAGCGATTCGGTTTTGGGGTGATTCGATGGCTCAAAGTAAATCCACATTCCTGACGAGCATAATTAAACTCTTATCTTATCATCCCCCACGTGAGAATACATTCGTTTTGCCGGAATCTGACCCATTCGAACAAAAGAAAAAGAAGTTAGCTCGCGAATGGTACCCGAGAAGCAATAAAAGACAGACAACAGAGGATACATTCGGAGAAACGATTAAAAGCCCGCAGAGAATACAAAACAATGATTCTGTAAAGGCTTCCGAGACAATATCCCCTAGCATTCAGGTGAATTTGAAAAAAATAAAGAGGGAATTCAACGTACCGCAAAACAAAGATATAATCATGCGTCCCTTTACGATTAACGGAATGATTGACGCATTTATTGTCTACATCGACAACATGGTTGACAGGCATTCAATTAATATTTCCGTACTCCGTCCGCTTATGAATACACAGCTTACAGTCAACGATAACCAAGTAATCAGTCTTAAAGTCCTATCTGAACGAGCATTGACGGCCAACCAGACCGTATTCACTCAACAATATAATCACGTTATTCAGAACGTATTAAACGGTCAAACCGCTCTGTTTGTAGACGGGGATAACTCAGCCTTACTCATAGAAACCCGAGGCTATGAAAAAAGAAATATTGAAAAGCCTGCTACAGAAGCAACAGTCAGAGGTTCATTAGAGGGTTTTACAGAATCAGTAAACACAAACATTAGTCAAATACGGCGAATAATTAAAAATAAAAACCTAATTCATGAATACATGACGATAGGAGAAACCAGTAATACATCTGTTTCCATCTTGTACCTTAAAAATGTTGCAAATCCTGCAGTAGTTAAAGAGGTTAAACGGCGGTTATCGAGCATAAAAACGGACGCCCTTGGAGGTAACGGATTTACCGAACAATATATTGAAGATCATCCTTTTGCCATTTTTCCGCAAACACTCACGACGGAACGTCCAGATAGAACCGCTTTCAATATCTTAGAGGGTAGGGTAGCCATACTCACAGATGGTGCACCCTATTCGATGATTGTTCCAGTAACGGTCCAATCGATGTTCCAGACTTCTGAAGATTATCATTTACGGTGGATATATGCCACACCACTCCGATTTATCCGGTTCTTGTCCTATTTTCTCACGTTATTGATTCCTGCGATTTATTTAGCCGTAACGAATTATCATCATGAGGTAATCCCCACCGATTTAATTATTGCCATCAGTCGTGACCGGGAAGGAGTACCGTTTCCGACCATCGTTGAGATTCTATTAATGGATTTGTCATGGGAGTTAATTCGCGAGGCGGGCATCCGGGTCCCCGGTGTGATTGGAACCACCCTAGGTATTATTGGAGCGTTGATTTTGGGGCAGGCCGCTGTGGCCGCGAAAATCGTTAGCCCTATTATGGTCATTATTGTCGCCGTTACTGGCCTCGGCAACTTTGCAATCCCAAACTATAATTTTGCTTTTGGACTTCGCGTTCTTCGATTCTTCTTTCTCGCTTTTTCAGGGGTTGCCGGTTTTTATGGTATCGCAGTGGCCATGGTTATCGTCGCAGGGTTGGCTGCCAGTATGAAAAGTTTTGGTGTACCCTATTTAACCCCTTCGTGGCCACGAACAACCAGCAGTCCCGATATTTTAATCCGAGATCCCATTTGGAGACAGGAGTTACGACCCGACTCTATAAACCCGTTGAAAAGAAGAAAACAGCCAAAATTATCTAGAGGTTGGGTCAAAGGGAGTCCGCCTAGTGGCTACAGGGAGTGATCACGCCATAAACCGAGAAAGTAAGATCGGGGTTTACGAAGCGGTATGTTGGGTTGCGATGATGATCGTTCCCAAGGTGATGCTGACGAGTCCAAGAGACGCCCTCGAAGCTGTGGGCCCATCTGCCTGGCTAATGACATCTGTATCTGCGGGGACGGCGTTACTTGCTTTTTTCTTGATTTACATTTTGGCAAAACGGTTTCCCAAAGATGATTTAGTTTCTATTTTAGAAAAAACATGTGGACGTTTTTTGGGTGGATTAATTTCCCTCATCATGGCATCCCTCTTTTTCGCTAACGGAGCCCTGGTGTCAAGAGAATTTGTAGATATGTTAAAGATATTTGCGTTGCCAATGAGTCCACCCGGTTTCTTACTAGCTCTTTTTGGTATTGGAGTCGCTACGTTATTGTACTTGGGCTTTGAAACAGTTAGTCGGACAACCAGCCTTTTTGCGGCCCCTCTGCTTGTTGGATTATTGGCTATTATTCTTTTAGCAATCCCTCTATACCGCCCGTCATTTCTCACACCAATATTCGGTTATGGAATAGATAAAACTATTTTAGTGGGCATTTCTCGAAGTTCAGCCTATGGTGATATCGTGGCGTTAGCCTTCATCTCCCCTACATTACAAGGTGTCAATCACTTAAGAAAGTCAGGAATTATCTCTTTACTTATATCTGGATTGCTTCTCGCTTTAGCTTTTGTCTCGATGAGTTTACTGTCTCCTTACTTCGTGGCTATGGAAAACACCGTGCCCATGCTATTAGTAGCTCGAAGCATTGAGTTTGGACGCTTTTTTCAACGGTTTGAATCCATTTTCATGTTAATTTGGGCCATCAGTTCTTTGCTTCTAGTTACGGTTAATTTGTACCTAGCCTCCAACATTTACTGTAAAGTGTTTCGTATTCATGACGACAGGGTAATGGTTTTGCCCATGACCGTGATTTTTATTACAATAGCCGATTTTCCGCGAGATATGATGGTATTAACCTCAAATTACATTCATGGTTTGAGAACTTACGGTTGGATCATTTACTTTGGGACCCCGTTGTTAGCTCTCTTGTTGGCCTGGATTCGGAGGAAGCAGGGGTAGTTGCATGTTGTTTTCAAAAAAGTTTACATTCTTGAACTGGTTACTCATTCTCTCCATCTTGACAAACGGTTGTTATGATCGCAGAGAGGTGGAAGATATGTCTTACCCTGTCGCCATTGGTTTGGATAAAGGCGTTACCGATGACCTCCGATTTTCTGTTCAAGTAGAAAACGTTGGTGGAACACAAGGCGGAGGAGGAATGGGACAAAGTGGACAAGGACAGGCAACAAAAAACTTTGTCTTTACCGTCGATGCACCAAATCCTTACGCTGGAATGAACATGATAAATACATTTCTTTCAAAGCAGTTGAATTTTCAACACATAAAAATGATTGCTGTATCCGAAGATTTGGCGAAAAGTGGAGAACTTGAAAAGTATTTGCCCGGCATGACCCGTATCGCCCAAATTCGAGAAATCCCGAATCTAGTAATTACAAAAGGGAAAGTGGACGATTTTCTCAAAGAAAATACGATAGTTGTTGGTAGTGAAATTATAAAAGCCACCTATATGGTTATAAACTTGGAAGGCAAAAATACAGAATTGTTTCCGATTGTGAAATTCTTTGATTTTTATACGGCGACAAAATCAAACATGGAACAACCGATCGCAACCTTAGCGAACACCAATTTTTATCGAAATCTTGTCGAATCAGGAGTAGATAATAAGAAATCTAACACTAACGGGCAACCTTACGTAGCCGGAGAATTACCTCGAAGCGGCGGTCAAAAACGAGAATTTTTTGGAACGGCTGTCTTTAGGGGGGGGAAAATGGTAGGGGAATTAAACGGGGACGAAACTCGGTTATTACAGATGATCCGTGGGGACTTTACTCGAAGCTTTATGACGTTCAAAGATCCGTTACAGAAAAACTTCGTTCTGAGTATAGACGTTCGTACGGCTCGCAAACCGGAAATTACCGTAGATGTTCAGCAAGAAACACCTGAGATCCATGTTGTTGTTTCCTTAGAAGGGGATTTAATTGGGGTTCAAAGCCGGATTAACTACGAGGAATTGGAACTAAAATCGATTTTGGAACAAGCGATTGCCAGAGATATCAAACAACAAATGGATGAATTGATAAAAAATGCCAGCAAGACTACAAATCGGATATCTTTCGATTCGGCTATCAAGCCGTACCTCACTTCCTCACTATCGAGGAGTGGGAGCAATACGAATGGCTTATAAAATTCATACAGGCTCAAGTGAATACCGAAGTATCCTTTGTAATTCGAAGACCGGGTTTGATTAGCAAGACCTCACCGATTCAATCTGTGGAAGGAAAAGAATGAGAATTGCTATATTTTTTGCCCTAGCTTTTGTTGTAATACGTACCCTAAGTTATGCGAGATATAGTTGGAAGCAGAATAATCGTACTGCATCGTTCGGGGCAGCCATAATGGCTATCCTAGTTGTTGTGCTACCAATTCTCGGGATTTTTATTACGCAGTGATAGAGAGATGTAAGATCGTCATCAAACCGTAAATCAATGTCGTTAGATTAAACAAGCGTCCAGCCCATAACCGCCGAAGGCTTTTTCGCTTGATATGCCATTCTTAGATGAATAACAAATTTTGGAATAGAAGAGTATAGTAATAAAGAATTCGCACGAAAGGAGGGACCCCATATGGCCGTTCAAGTTGTTAGGATTACGCTGAATGAAGGGGATAGAGCAATCATTCGTGTTCGCTGTCGCCGTCGCCGCAATGGTGGCTAAATCTCAGTAATGTTCAAGACTGCCGGGAGCTACCACTTCCGGCAGTCTTATTACCATTTCATTAATTCAATCACGGAACTTTTGGCAGTACTCGAGACTATCGTTCCGAACATCTACATACAGAGTTTCGTCTATTTGAAGGCTGGCATAAAATACATCTTCTGTTTGACTAATACCTTTTTAGTTATAAAATCAAATTAAATCATTTTTCGGAAAGTAGCTTTTTACTTTTTTTACTCGTTAATAACATAAGCAAGAGATATCGATGAAGGAAAAACAAGCCGTTCGAGCCTTTTCTTCACTTCAAAGGCGAAAAAAATGTCTTAACTTAAAACTCAAAAAGTGCAATAATGTTTTCGTTCCTAATCATCATACTCTGGAGGAGAAGAGTTTGGCTAACGTAACATTTATTGTAACAAGCCGTGTATGCCCAAAATGTAAACGAGAAATATACGAATGGCAATCTTTATGTCCAACCTGTGCCTCCGAAGAAAGTAAGATGAAAAAACCTAGTCATAGGGAGATTATAAAAAAGATCTTAGTCTTGTTTTCTATTATTCTAATGGCTTTATATATGTATAAGTAACCTTACTCCCCTTGGTAGTGTTTTATCGCAACCAAGGCTTTTTTCTTTGAAAAGAAGAAATTACCATTGCCTGATCGAATAATCACTCACCTAACCAAAAGCGTCCGGCCTCACCACGGCCGAACGCTTTTTTCGAATGGACTGTTCGGTATTAACGAAATTTAATGTTATCACCAGACCATAGGTAGCAACCTATATCGTGTTTTAGAACAATACTCTCTATACCCAGGCAATTCCCTTAACAACACGTCTTCTTCGTTTAGAGCCCGTAACACAATTACCGGTATCGACGCAGCAAAAGGTATTAGTGCCCAATATGAACCTAAAGCCATGGGGGTAAATAATAAGATAAGCAATCCTCCCGTATACATTGGGTGGCGAACTACAGCGTATGGGCCTGACAATATTACTGTTTGCTCCGCTTCAGTTCGAATTGTTGCAGAGGCATATCTGTTTACCTTAAAAACCCAGAAGATTAAAGCATAACCTAGCAAGACAATTAAATTCGAAAATATAACAAGCCAAACAGGCACGATAGACAAGTGGTAACGATAATCAAACCCCGGAATTAAAATTCCTATCACTACGAGTAAATTGGCTATTTTCGAAGGACTAACGCAATGATGGATTAACAACCAGTTGTTGTCCAGGGTAAATGATGTAGGGGGGAAAGAGGTAGTTGATGGCAATCGTGAGATTCAACCCAGTGCCAAATCTATTGGAAATGGTATATAGCGAATCACCGGGACGAACGGTATAAAGTATCGACTCTGGCGGAGACAACGGGATGACGATCGCTTGGCCAGGGTAAATAAAATCTAGATCAGGTATACGATTAAACAATAATATGTTATGAACCGTCGTTACGTAATCCCTTGCGATTTTCCCCAAAGTATCGCCGGGCTGAACTGTATAAGTCAACGTTCCAAAAGGTGTTGGGAGTTGGGAAACATGGTAACCATGGTCTGAAGGTTGATACAAAGGAATCCTCCTCATTGATGAAACTTTTCCGTTCATATTATGGATGAGAAGTGTACCTGGTGCTAAAGCAGCTAAACCATGGTCGGGGCGACAGGATTCGAGCCTCGGCCTCTTTACTGTTGCTTCGTCGTCGGACCAATAGACGGTCTAAACCAACAGAAGATCAGACCATTAAAAAGTTATTAATTCTCCGTTTTCTGGAATCCATACTCTATCGGACAGTCCCCGGATATCCAGTGCTCTTTTTATCTCATCTCTCGTTTCTAAGCAATGATTAAAGGCTTCTAAATGAACAACGACGACGTTCATATTTGAAATCTTACGGCATACTTGAATAACATCCTCAGATGTCATTGTTATGGGACCACCCTCTAAAAACTGGGCTGCCCCGCCATATAAAACGCTAATGTTAGGGTGATATTTATTCAGAGCAACTTCGATTTCGGAGCACCAGATTGTATCTCCGGCAAAATATACTTTTGGTTCCCCAGCTGCATCTAATATATATCCCGATACAGGCCCCATTTTTTTAGCCAAATCCCCGGAACCATGTTGCCCACCTGTTCTGATAATATTTATTCCTTCCCATGCAAACCCTTCCCATGCAAACGTTTCTTGCACAGGATATACTTTAGTAAATCCTAAATCTGCTATTTTCCGTTCATCCTCTGGTTGACAAAAAATAGGGATTTTCTTAGGCAATAATCTCGCCGCCCCTTCGTCAAAGTGATCTCTGTGCGTATGAGTTAACAAAACTGCATTGACATCTAGCAATTCTTCGATAGTGACCGGGAGTTCTACGAGAGGATTTTTTTGAGTATTTGGAGAAAAATCTACAGGTGCCATTGATCTTGCTGAACTAAGCATTGGATCTACTAGAAATTTCTTTCCACCATACTGTAGAATCGAAGTGGCATGACGGATTAACTTGATTCTCAAGAACAATCCCTCCATCGCTTTTTTTTGGGTTTTCTCAGTTCATTTTAGGCAGCGAACCTTAAAAATACGATGGATTGATGAAAGGAATTGAGCCATTTTCATTTCATCATGAAAGGATTTGAACTTGAATGCTCGACCAGACCGACCTTGAAATACTTAAACTCTTACGGAAAAACTCCCGAATGCAGTGGAAAGAAATTGGAGAAATTGTTCACATGACTGGGCAGGCAACTTCTAGCCGCATTCGTCGTTTAGAAGACATTGGAATCATAGAAGGCTATACTGTTAAAGTTAACGAAGGAAAAATGGGCCGACCAATTTTAGCTATGATTACAGTGTTTATGAAAAGTAATGATCATAAATCTTTTCAAAACTTTATACGCCAACAAGAATCCATTGTCGAATCTCATCGTATCAGTGGAGAAGGGTGCTATTGGCTAAAAGCCCGGGTAAAGACGCAAGAGGCTCTCGATGAACTGTTAGACAATATTTTACGGTATGGAAACTATCGGCTTCAAATTTCGATTTCCGAGATAACAAATAAATAGTTTTTTCATACACAGCAAAAAAGCCAGGACATCTCATCCTGGCTTTAACTATTTCCTTGCTCTCTAAAACTTTCCAAACCCCGGCAGGCGTTACTTCGGGCGTACGGCCACTACCAAGCATTAGAGACCCCCAATTAAACCATGGTAGGGGCGACAAGATTCGAACCTGCGGCATCTATACTGTTGTATTGTTCAAAACCATTTAATTTTCAGCTTTAGGCATGCCCTTCATCAAATCGTTCATGTCCACGATTTGTACCCCAGCAGGTAACTCGAATTGGCTATCGGGAATGTCGGCGGTTTCAAAATCAATAAAGTCTATTGTATTTAGAGTGCCATTATTCTTAGACTCAACTCGAATCGGCATTCCAAGTTTTTTGCTAATCCAAAGTTTTGATACGGCATCCTTATCTTTAGCTTCAACGACCTTACATGGTTCACCACGAAGATCTTCGTCTCCGATGACTGAATACTTCGTTTCATCGGCTTCTAACTGCTCACCATAATCCAATGGTGTTTTACTCTTTTTGTTTTCAAACTGTGCCATATCCATTTTCATAGCCGTGTTCTGTTCTGGGATGTATGTATAAGCGACCTTTTTAGCTGAATCCACATAAAAAGTACCTTTCATAGCTCCGTCGGACATTTCCATTTTAACTTTTTGTCCCTTCATCCACATTTTTGATTTAGCAAGCTCTTTTCCATCACCTGTCATAACCATCGTATAGGAGATAGTCTTAATATCTTTGGCTTTTGCCAGAAGGGTTTTTAGATCATCCGAAGTGCTTGGGGCTTGAGCTTCTTGATGAGAGGCGCTGCTAGTCTGAGTACTCGATGGTGTTTGTTGCCCTCCGCCGCATCCCGATATCAGTGTGGCGGCTAGAACAGTTCCGAGTAACACCGAAAAGACTTTTTTCAACGCAAACTCCCCCTTCATATTTTTCAATAATATTATGGCACAAATGTAATTCGTTGTAACTAGTATTTGTTTTCAATCCATTTATTTGAACGAATAGAACTTGTAATGTCAATGTATTCAGACAACGTGAATTAGAATAAAAGTCCTATTGACGTCTTTAACGGTAATGAGCCTTACCGGTAAATCAACCGAAAACAACGCCAAAAGCCAAGAACGAACGTCCCTAGTAAGTCCTATGCCTTAGTCGGGCACGTACGGTTTAATGAGGGTTAGACATGAGAGAGGTCCCCCTACTCTATTTGCTTTTACATAATAGATGAGAGTTTTTCGGATGAGTAAAGGAGTTTGTGGGGTAGGAAGGGGTAGATTCCTACAAATACTTTGTGGCAACTAACTCAAAGGTGTATAATCATCTATGAGCAATAAATTAAGTAAGGAGGAGTAGACGAAGTGAAAATCGCAACCAAAATATGGATTGGATTAGTTGCATTAATTGCGCTGATGGCTGGAATTGTTGGTTATAACTATTACCAGCTACATTCTCTTAAAGAAAATATTCTTGAATTGGAGCAGAAAAGAGTTCCTATCGTTCTAGCTGCTAAAGATTTATCTACAGGTTTTGCTCGTCAGGCTGCTGGTATTCGAGGCTACATAGCTACAGGAAATCAGAAGTTTATGGATGAGTGTAATACGTTTATAAAGTTTACGGAAGAGAAAATCGCTTTTCTAGAAAAAGAAGATGTAGACAAACAACTGCTAGAACCAGTGCTCCAATCTGCAAAAAGTTTTAAGCCTCATCCTCCAAAAATGATTGAGCTTTATCAAACCCAAGGTCAACAATCAGCCCTTACATATATGGCGACTATAGCTTCACCTGATAATGCAAAAGTTATCGCCGAAACCAGCAAATACGCAGATTCACAAGTTAAGTTAATCCAGGAATCTGTAATTGAGGTTCGGAACATAGAGAAGCAAATCGAACAAATGTCTGTTATTTTATTAGGTCTTGGAGTTTTATTGGGTGCTATTGTTGGTTACCTGTTAGTTAAATCAATCAATACGGGTATATTCCGGCTTATAGAAACGTCTAAAGTGCTAGCTTCAGGAGACTTAAGCGTTCATATTGACGTAACTTCTAAAGATGAATTAGGACAACTGGCGGGCGCTCTTTCAGAGGTAGTTCACAATACAAGAATTGTATTAAATAAGGTGCAACAAGCTGCTTTCCATCTGTCTACAACTTCAGAAGAACTTGCCGCTTCCGCTGAACAAACAACTAAAGCTACAGAACAAGTAACGGGAAATGTTCAACAGGTCGCTATTGGAGTGACCGTCCAAGTAAAAGGGGTAAATTCAGCTAAAGAAGTCATAGCACACATGTCAAAAGGGTTAGAATCGGTAGCAAAGAACGCAAGTGATGTAAAGATAGCATCTTCAAATGCCTATAAATCGGCTACCCAAGGAAATGAATCCATTGAACGTGCGATTGAGCAAATGGATTCCATTAGTACAGCTGTCGATATTAGTGCTCAAACTATTACCGAATTAGGAGAAAAGTCTAAATCTATAGGGCAGATCGTTGAGGTCATTTCAGGAATCGCCTCCCAAACGAATCTTCTTGCACTTAATGCAGCGATTGAAGCGGCTAGAGCGGGAGAAATGGGACGAGGATTCGCTGTAGTCGCCGAAGAAGTTCGTAAATTGGCGGAAGGATCAAGCGAAGCTGCACAAAAAATTGAAATATTAATTTCCGAAATCCAGCAGGAAACTGAAAAAGCAGTATCCGCAATGCGAATTGGAACCAAAGAGGTAGTTGCCGGAAAACAAGTGGTTCGAGAATCGGGAACGGCTTTTCAGTCTATAGCCAATCTTGTAAATGAGGTCGCCCGGCAAATAGAAGATGTCTCCGCCGCTGTAGAAGAATTATCGTTCTCTAGCAAGGAAATAGTTGCAACCGTAGAGCAAATCCAATCGACATCAGAAAAATCGGCTGCTGAGACCCAAAGCATTGCTGCTTCCTCTGAGGAACAAAATGCAGCAATGCAAGAGATAGCCTCTTCAACTCATATGTTATCCAAATTAGCGGAAGACCTTCAAAAACAGATAGCTGTATTTAAGATTTAGGGTTATATCAGGTACACTTGTACCCACCCCATACCCCACCCCACAGCACACCTATCGAATAGAAAGGCAGTCCAGCCCAGCGCGGCTGGACTGCTTTATTTTTTCAAGGAAAAGGACGGCTGTTATCTTTTTTTGTTCTCTTTATATTGGTAGCATCATCACCGCACAGCCTGACTATATATAATCGAATCAAATAGAGTGCGGCGTACCCGGTTTGTTGAACACACAGGAGTGAGATAAAATAACTCTTGTGGAGGCGAAGGAAATGGCGAAAA
>NZ_WNKU01000039.1 GCF_009720735.1 Heliobacterium mobile | reverse complement strand
GCCACGGGTGTTCCTCCCGATATCTACGCATTTCACCGCTACACCGGGAATTCCGCTATCCTCTCCATCTCTCAAGACAACCAGTTTCCAAGGCCATTTCGGAGTTGAGCTCCAAGCTTTCACCTCAGACTTAATTATCCGCCTGCACGCGCTTTACGCCCAGTCATTCCGGACAACGCTTGCCCCCTACGTATTACCGCGGCTGCTGGCACGTAGTTAGCCGGGGCTTCCTCCTCGGGTACCGTCATTCTTCTTCCCCGAAGACAAGGGTTTACAATCCGAAGACCTTCATCCCCCACGCGGCATTGCTCCGTCAGGCTTTCGCCCATTGCGGAAGATTCCCCACTGCTGCCTCCCGTAGGAGTCTGGGCCGTGTCTCAGTCCCAGTGTGGCCGTTCACCCTCTCAGGCCGGCTACCGATCGTCGCCTTGGTAGGCCTTTACCCTACCAACTAGCTAATCGGACGCGGACCCATCCAAGAGCGGATTGCTCCTTTGGTTGTCCGGGGATGTCCCCGAACAACGTTATGCGGTATTAGCAGCCCTTTCGGGCTGTTATCCCCCACTCTCAGGCAGGTTATCCACGCGTTACTCACCCGTCCGCCACTAAGAGCCTCCATCGAAACTTCAGCTCTCCGTTCGACTTGCATGTGTTAGGCATGCCGCCAGCGTTCGTCCTGAGCCAGGATCAAACTCTCCACAAATAATGTAGATAAGCTTGAGTCAAGCTCTCATAAATGAAATCATTGTCCGTCCCGCTTGCGCGGGCCGAATTGATATTGGTTTCGCACGCTTTTGCTTTAACAACTGTTTGATTTTCAAGGACCAGAGGCGTTACGGTTAGTAACTTTAACACATCGCCAATTTCAAGTCAAGCAATACTTTTGCTTGTTTTGCTTTGATTTTTGATGTGTCCGCCGCAACGAGATAAACTATATCACAAATCCAAATCACCATTCAACCGGAAATTTCGGGAGAAACTAGGTAATCTCGCCTTCTACTCGCTTTCAATCTCAATTATCTTGATTTTTCTCCATTCTATACTCTTTCTCCACACTGACTACCCTTTTTCCTTAAGTCTTATAAGACGAACAGGACGATTACTGTTTAAGGTAAATTTCGTAAGGCAAACTTCGAGTTTTTAGCAGTGTGGGGAACGGTATTTGGAGCGATTTCAGCATCAGATTTTCATGAGTGAAACTTACGATGAAAAAATTGATAGAAACATTGTCTTTGTCTTTTAGAAAATGATAGGAAGGGTGAAAAGGTACATCTGTACCTTTTCACCCTTCCTATTAACCACTGTAATAAACGTTCTAATCCTCCCGATGCCGCATCGTCGGGAAGAGAATGACATCCCGGATTGACGGAGAATCGGTGAGCAGCATGACGAGACGATCGATGCCGATCCCTAGGCCGCCTGTGGGGGGCATGCCGTACTCAAGCGCTGTAAGAAAATCTTCGTCCATCATATGAGCTTCCTCATCGCCAGCTTCCCGGAGGGCCAACTGCCGCTCAAAACGCTCGCGCTGATCGATAGGATCGTTCAACTCCGAGAAGGCGTTACCCAGTTCCCGGCGCGTGATAAAGACCTCAAAGCGGTCTGTGAATTTCGGATTTTCAGCATTTCGTTTAGCCAGCGGCGACACTTCCACCGGATGCCCGAAGATGAAGTGAGGTTGCACCAGGTGCTCTTCCACTTTTTCCTCGAAGACCGTATTGATGACATCGCCGCGAGAGTCCGTCGGCTTCACTTCTACGCCGAGATTTTTGGCCGCTTCCCGTGCAGCTTCATCGGTTTCAATCGCATGGAAGTCAACACCGGCATACTTTTTGATGGCGTCGAGCATGTTCAACCGGGGCCACGGCGGTGTCAGATCGATGGGCTCTCCCTGATAGGTGATCTTGGTCGTGCCCAAGACTTTGATTGCCACGTCGGCGACCAGGTTTTCTGTCAGTTCCATCATATCTTTGAAATCAGCATAAGCCTGATAAATCTCGATCATGGTAAATTCGGGATTGTGACGCGTCGAAATCCCTTCG
Source organism: Heliobacterium mobile (assembly GCF_009720735.1). Classification (GTDB taxonomy): domain Bacteria; phylum Bacillota; class Desulfitobacteriia; order Heliobacteriales; family Heliobacteriaceae; genus Heliobacterium; species Heliobacterium mobile. Next base: position 14,387 of record NZ_WNKU01000039.1, on the reverse strand, counting down.
TTCCGGAAAATCCGTCCCAATTCATAAACCCGCTCCAACCCACCAGCGATCAGCCGCTTCAGGTGCAGTTCCAAAGCGATCCGCATGTAGAGCTTCATGTCGAGGGCGTTATGATGGGTGATAAAAGGACGTGCCGTCGCCCCGCCGGCGATGGGATGAAGAACCGGCGTCTCCACTTCTAAGAAATTCTTTTGATCGAGATACTCCCGGACAGCCCGAATGATCTTGCTGCGCAGGATAAAGGTCCGCTTGACTTCCGGGTTGACGATGAGATCAACATAGCGCTGGCGGTAGCGAAGCTCTACGTCTTTTAGGCCGTGCCATTTTTCCGGCAGCGGATGAAGCGACTTCGTCAGCAAGGTAAACTCTTTTAACCAGACGGAGATCTCACCCATGCGCGTTTTAAACACATGGCCTTCCACGCCGTAAATGTCACCAATATCGGCCTTATTGAACAATTCAAAAGCGTCTGGACCGACATCGTCTTTGCGCACATAGATTTGAATCGTTCCGGTGATGTCTTGAAGATTGGCGAAACCGGCTTTTCCTTGATTGCGCTTGGCCATCATCCGCCCGGCAAGACGGACGGTCTGATTCTCGAAGGCCTCAAAATCTTCTTTGATGGCTTCGGCATGGTGTGTCGGCTCATAGCGATCCCCAAAAGGGTTGATGCCTTTTTCCCGAAGCTCTTGCAGTTTATCTAGACGGACTTTGACTAACTCGTTATCGAAATCCATGCTTGTCCCTCCCCGAGAAATCGAAAAAGGGCCAGGTCACCCCTGGCCCCTCCATCAGTCTACGTACGGTGTCTATTGAATGCTGCCGCATAAAATCATAGATGAGTCCGGTGATGCTATGCTTTTTTATTGATGTCGACGATCTCGTATTTAATTTTACCCATGGGCACCTGGATTTCGACGGTGGCACCTTTGGGCTGACCAAGGAGAGCTTTGCCGACAGGGGACTCGTTGGAAATCTTCGATGCGCTCGGATCCGCTTCGGCAGAACCGACGATCGTGTACTCAAACTCAGAGTCATCCTCCAGGTCGCGAAGCAGAACCCGGGAGCCAATCGTAACCTTATCCGTTTCTACAGCTGCATCGTCGATCAGTTTGGCATTGCGCAGCATTTTTTCGAGGGTGATGATGCGGCCTTCCACGAAAGCTTGTTCGTTTTTGGCATCTTCGTACTCGGAGTTTTCACTGATATCGCCGTAATCAATAGCCTGTTTAATTCGTTCGGCCACTTGGCCGCGCTTGAAAGACTTTAAGTACTCCAGTTCCTCTTCGAGTTTCTTCAGTCCTTCTGCAGTCAATATAACTGGTTTTTCTCCCATACGTTCGCTCCCCTACCTCTTATCAATGAAAGATAACTTATGCTATGTGACCGGTTATCGATGTATGCCCCGATACCGTTACATCACGCGGGGTCTTGCACATTCTACGCCAATGGAGCCCGCATGACAACCAATTCTGCTGCAAAACTTAAAAAAATTGGTCGACTGTAGACGTTACACGGAATAAGCACTGCCAAACGGTCGCGAAAGCCTGCGGACCGGGCAGTGCTTGCCTGTTATTCTGCAATCTTTAGTTTAGTATTATATCCCGGTTGCAAAATATTGTCAACATTGCGTTCTTCGCCCACATTCCACTCGGTGACGGCTCGCTGAAAGCCTCGTAGGCCAGCCACGGTGAATCCATGCTTCTGGGCCAAAAGGGAGATCTCCTCCACCCGGTCGAAGAAAAGCTCCCGGCCTAAGGAGAAGCATTCCATCCGTCCCTCTAAGGCGAGGATCATCGTCTCGGCCATACAGGCATAGACCATACCCGGCGGAAAGCCAAAATTAAAGCCAAGGTTGACCTCGCCAGGCACCTTGACGACTCCGCCTTCGATCACCCGTACATCGGGTCGTTCCAAGGCTACCCGATTCGAAACGTCTCGGGGTCGGGCCACATCGCAGACGAGCGCGCCTTGCTTCAGATACTCTGGTTCGATGATCGCATCGGCTGCACTCGATACGGCCACGACCACGTCAGCGTCCCGAAGCGCCTCGACCATGTTTGTGGTCACCTTCACGGCCAGACCTGTTTCGTGAAGAATCCGGTAGGCCAGCCGGTGCAAACGTTCGGGCTTCCGTGCCACCAAGGTCAGATGTTGTGCTTCTCGGGCTAACAGCCGGGAACAAATAGCACCGACGGAACCGGTCGCGCCGACCACCACTACCGACGCTTTGGCCAAATCGCAACCCATCATGGTCGCTTTCCGCCGGGTCGCCTCGAGCGCCGTCGCCACCGTGTAGGAATTGCCCGTCGTCACCGGGACAGGCAGTTCTTTCGCCAGCGACAGCCCGGCATCGCCGACAATAGAGGTAAAGGCGCCTAGCCCGATGATCTGTGCCCCCAAGTCCACCGCTTTCCAACAAGCCCGTTCAATCTGTCGCAAGACCGTCGCCTCTGGAAGGGTCAGCATCTGTCGAGCCGTCAGCGGGCAGGCGATAAAAAAGCCGTCCACCTCTCCATAGGGCGAGCGCACCCCTTGAATATAGGAAGCCCGGATCGGCGGTAGACACCGCGTGACCCCTTCGACAATGGGTTCTGGCAAATAACGAATCCAAGGAAATTTACGGGCTACGTCGGCAACCGTAAGGGGATGGATGATGAACGCAAACCGTCTCATGCCGACCTCCTATGGTCGTCTGCCGAGAATCCAATGACTCCATGCGAGGTTGAAATCCTAACCGGTCGAGCCAGTGATGATAGTCTTCCGGACCAAGCTCCTCGGGCTTTCGACCGGACAAGGCCACTAACAAGCCTTCCATCACGTTCGTGCCAAAAGAGCGTCCATCCAGTTCCGGTGTTGTGGTGATCAGCAGGGAGACACCGCGGGCTTTCAACATTTCCACATCTTCCGCTGTAACCGTATTGGTCAACAGGATTTTTCCCCGCATATCTGCCGGCATATACCGGCGAATGTAATGAAAATCCCCGGCGACGACGTCCGCCTCTTCATAGGCTCGGGAAAACCGGGGACGACAACTTTCTTGCCGCCGGCCGGTCGGATATAACCAGTGAAAGGGTAAAAGACTAACCACTGGAATAATTACGCGCGAAAACTGATTTAATGCCTCCAAACTGCGAAGCGGCAGCGGCAAACCCACACCAAACATCAGGTCGCCGAAGGTCACCCGGCATCCTTGGTTCACAAGACCCTCAGCGAGGCCGTACCGATCGACCGCACAAACCATGAGCACTTTTTGTTCGGGCCGCAGCAACCCCCGAACTGCTAGCGTCTCCACGGTCCGCCGTTCCAGCGTATCTTTCAGACCGCTGCCATCGACAACCGGTGTCACCTTGGCCACCTGCGCCAGTTTTTCCCCATCTCGAAGAACATACTGACGGTGACCGGCGCGAAGATATCGGTCGATTCCGCCCAGACCGATCGCATCGACCCGTCCGTCCAATGCCTCGATGGCCGCCACCGCTCGCCTCATATCGCCGTCGACACCGATTCGTTCAACACAAACCGTCTCGCCCAACAGATTCAGTTCCACTTGATGATTTCGCCGGGACGAACCTAGCGAAACACTGACAACGTGCTTCACCCTACGCCTCCAGATCTTCAGTTCACTCCTGCGCTTGACAATGAGGATAACCAACATCCTCAGAAGGTATGTGTTATCTTTGCCTCGCACTTGCGGCATCTAGGTTTAAATGGTATTTTATACCCAAACAAAAGCTCTTTAGTCATATATTACGGAATGGAGTGACTGCGTTGAGTACGCTGATCGCCTATATAACCAAGCGGGGTACAACAGAATATTGCGCAAAACAACTGGCGGAAAAAGTGGAAGGCCCGGTGGAACTGCTGGACGTACGAAAAAACCCCGTTGGCGCCGACTGGTCTGCCTACGATACAGTCATCCTCGGCGTGCCCATCTACGGCGGAGACATCGAACGGGAATTCAAACAGTTCGTCCGGGAGAACTGGCGCTTTATCCTCTCTAAGCGCTGTTTAGGCCTGTACATATGCGGCCTCTTTGACGGCGAAAAGGGTTTAGCCGAGATCAAAAAAGCATATCCGGAACAGTTGACGAAAAAAGCGCTTGTCGCTGATAACTTCGGCGGCCGGGTGGTCCAAAGCGAACTCGGCTTTATCGAACGGACCGCCTTCCGGATGGTCACTAAGATCAAAGAGGACTATTCCAACCTATCGGAAGAAAAGATCAACGCCTTCGCCGCCCGAATTAACGAGGCCAGAACGGCACCTCCGCAAAAAGCTTCGGTTTCAAAGTAACCCTTTCATCCGGCCAGACTACCTCAAGCAAAAGTCCCAAAAAATCAAAAGAGACCCGATCGGTTCACAAAACCGAGAAGGTCTCTTCTTTTTATTCCCTGGATTGTTCCCTGAATTTTGCACCCCGGATTTTCGTACCCTGAATTTCACCCCTATGATGATCGACTCTGCTCCAGTCTCCCCCGCTCGACCTTTGTGCGTCGTTGCAACAACTGATTCACGACTGTCGCGATAGGCTGCTGCAGCAGGGACATAAACACGATGGGAACGGAAACCCGAAAATCGAAATACCCCGTAGAGAAGACGACCCCTAAGGCGATATTCCGCATCCCGCTAGAGTATGTGAGCGCTATCACATCTTCATTCGAACGGCGAAGCACTTTTCCCGCCACAAAGCCCATCAAATAAGCCACCACAATCGTCGCCGATAAGGCCAGCAGAATGAGCCCCGCTTGAGACCAACCCTGGACTAAGTAATCGTGCATGATGGCCACATTGATGGCCACGACCAAAAAAAGAGCTAATTTCGAAAGCAGACTTAACCCGGCTTGCACCGGCCCTTTCGGATCCCAAAACCGGTACGGATGAAAGATCAGACCCAATATACAAGGGATCACGACCATGATCAGCATGTCCATAACCAGCTTTTCCACTGGGATGGAACCGGACGTATGCAAAACCACATAGCTGAAGGCCGGAAGAATGATTGGACTGAGCAGCGTATCAAGGACGACCAAGGCCAACGAAAAGGAGTTATTCCCCCGGGAGATGTTTGTCCACACCGAAGCCGTCACAGCCACCGGAATCGTCGAACCGATGACCATCCCGATCACCGTCTGCGGGTCCTTCGGAAAAAAGAGCAATCCCATCAAAAAGGCCACCGCCGGAATGAACCCGTGCAGCAACAGCAACGAGGTCAAAAACAGAGCCGGTTCCCGAAAGAGCGTCCGAAACTGAGCCCAAGAACAATTTAAAGCGCCGATGAAGGTCATATAGGCAAACATCCAATAGACCCAGGCCTTCTCGTTGTGCAAACTTGTCCAGTAAAAAAAGCCAAAGACGATCGCGCCGGGTATGAGTAAAAACATCCCTTTTTCCAAGAACCGATTCGCCCGAATGACCCAATCCGATGTCATGGATTCCCTCCGCGGTAACTGCATTTCTCACATTTTTCGTTCATTTGATCTATCGCTCTTTGCACCAACTTGACGGCAAACCGTTCCGAATGGCATTTCAAACTGGATACGATCGCGTACATGAGCACCGCGTTCATCTCACCGTTGTTATTGTCATCCATGAGGGCGATGGCCGCCTCGATCTCTTCTAGGTACCGCTCCCCGATCTCGTTGAGAATATCCTGGGCCAGTTGCTCGACATCGAATGATTTGGTCATACGCCCACCTCCTGTTCATATACCTCCTTTCGACGGGTCACCCTCATTTTCCTTGAAAATGTATCTTAAATTCATCGCCGCAGCAACGATTCCAGCACATCGCCAAAGGGTTGTTCGGCCACTTGTTCCATCACCCGGTCGAGGGATGTTTTCCTGCGCAATGATCCTGTGAGGAGAATCTGCACTTCTTGCTCATTATTGACTAACAAGGATGTCACCACCAGTGAGCGGCTGAGCAAACCAAGAATGACAAGGATCGCCGGGGGTTTTAGTTGACTCAGATTTCGGGTGAGCCAATCGATATCCAATCCAATCGCATTATCAGTACCGTTACCATTCCCCTTACCCTTACCGTTGCCTTTTCCGCCTTTTCCCTTGCCATTCTCACAGTCTTTAACGGCTTCGTTCCCGTTCGACTTGCCCTTTAGATTACATGCTTTTGGCTTGCGGCGCATTCTCTTGTTTCCCTCCGGCGTCACAAGCCTTCACCACCTTGAGAATGCTCACCCAGCGAAAATGGACGTCGCTGGTACTGGCCGCTTTGTTCCTAACCCGACCGCTAATAAAATAAAAATGGCTGTAGTGATAATCAACAATACGTCTCTAGACAAGCTATCGTCATCGCTGCTTCCGCTTCCATTGCCGCTCCTATTACCGCACCCGTTTCCGTTCCCATTCATACGTCCGTACCCCCTCTGGATTTCTCCTTCTCTCTATCTTATGAGTAAACCCGGCATTCGGGTACAAAGGTTCTACGTCCATCCCGGCCTGCCAGCCGATGCGATGAAAAAAGTCGGTGAGCAGACCGTTAAACTCCTCACACCGGCAAAGAGACGTCGGATCGAACGAGTCGGGCACGACCTGCAGTGACGCATCCGGAATGGCCTTGATCAACCGTTTCATCATGCGAATAGCCAACTCTGACTCACCACCGACGATTCCCAAGCAGGGACATTGGATCTGTGCGAGCGATCGAGTAAAGTCGACCTTGCGAATCATCCACCGCGTCTTCACCGCATCGAGACCGCGAATCTTCGGGACCTCGGCCCGGAGCACCTGCTGGGCATCAGGCCAGGGTTCGTAAAAATCCATCAACATCGACGTCAACCAAGGCTTTGGCAGCAAAAACATGGGCGACGCCAGCCAGGTCATCAGCCAAAGGCTCGCTTCTTCCCGATCACGCGGCTTTAGCTCGCTGAAGGTGTCCACTAAAATCAAAGCCCGGCAGAGACGGGGGTAGTTGAGTGCAAAACGCTGGGCGATGACCCCGCCGAAAGAGACGCCGCAGACAGCGGCCTCTTTGATCTTCAAAAACCGCAACAGCGACGCCAAATCCCGGGCATGATCTTCAATGCGAGTCGACCAGGACATCTTCCCAGACCGTCCGGTCCCGCGCACATCATAAGTGATCACCTGATGGCTCTTCTGAAAAGCTGCCACCTGAGGCGCCCACATGCCATGGCTGACAGCGACACCCGGAATGAAGACGACGGCTGGCCCCTCTCCATGGATCTCATAATAAATGTCTGTACCATTAAGTCGTTGAACGGGCATATCATCCCTCTTGTTCATCCAATTCCGATGGCCAATTCATTTCCCTATTCTATTCTCCGCAAAGAAGACTGGACTCATGTAAAAAAGAGGAACAAAAAATCGACCCCGCCAAACTTGGTAGGGTCGTCGTTATTCGTGACGGTGATGACATGACAGGTTTTTACGTTTACACGTTATTTGATAACAGGTTGCTTGATTACGCGTTGTTACTGTACAAGTCGTTTCTTAGTCGTAGTCACCGAACCTGTTATTTCCCGGGATCATTTGTAAAGGCTGGCGGCACGAAGGGCTGGCCTTGGTTTTTATGATGGTAATCCTTGTTCTCAGGCTCTGTCAAATGACAGACGGTACAGTTGCCATTCGCACCGATCGGACCTGCGAAACCTTGGTATGTTTTCGGCTGGTAATTGATCTCACTGTAGCCCAAAGCTTCCGAAGCCGGATAAATCATATGGGGCGAACCGTGGCAAGCAGCACACATCATATCGCCGTTGTCGGATTTATCAAAACGGAACAATTGGTTTTTATCGGTGATCCACTGGTTATAGGAGGTCGTCTTGGTGCTCGCTTTCGTATGGGCATCCGTATGGCAGGAGAGGCAGTCCGGCTGGTTGATCCAGTTCGCCCGTGCCTTTGCCTCAAAGTCTTCCGGCAAATACGGTTTCAATCGCGCCAGCGACTCCTGGGCAGCGGGCAAGTCTTTTTGCTTCATCAATACAGAGGCCGCGTGCTCCGGCAGTGTACCATGGCAGTTCTGGCAGTCCATGCCGAATCCGCGGTGAACGCTGCGTTCGCAATAGACTTGGCCTTTCGCGGAAGAGGGATGGCACATGCCACAGGTCTCGATCGAACCGTTTTGCATGTACTGAGCGTGCTTACCGTGCAGGGCTGCTGACATGGAGAGCACATTCGGTTTACCGGGGGCACCGACATTGTTCGCTTCATGACAGTCGAGGCAGTACTGGGGCCGGCCGGCTTCCGCTTCTGCCAACAAGTTGGTACCTACATTCTTATCGTGGTCAGCCAAAATATCGCGAGCCGTGTCATCGGACAGTCCTACACCGTCCCGTTTGGGCGTGCCGCCATGACAGATATAACAACCTAACTCACCGCTGACCGGGGCTGCCACTTTCGTATCGGCCAACAGCTTGCCCGTGGCGGTTTCAATCGCTTTTACACTAAACATGGGATAGGCGTCAACTTGGCCTTCGTCATTATAAGGGGATACGGGAATGCCGATGGCCATCCAGGCTTTTTTGACTGGATCCAGTTTAAACTGGCCCTGATCAGCCGCTAAGCCTGTTTTACCAGTGTTCTTGGGGATCTCCTTTTTCAGCGTAATCGGGGCGTAGTCCCAAAAGTTAATCGTCTTTGACGGATCTCGGTGGTTCGCCGGCGCTTCATAAGTTAATTCGATGCCTTCCGTCACGATCAATGGCGGGTCACCCCGCTTGATCACTTGGGCCCACAGATCGTTGCCAGGCGTATGGAAGCTAAAATACTTATCGTTGTCACTGGTGCATTTCATACCGATGGACTGCCACGACATGATGACGTAATCACCTAACTGAGTCTTTGCCGCAGTCTCTGCCGGTGAACCGGGCGGTCCGCCCGTCTGCGTGGTCTGGGAACAACCCGCCAGTAAGCCGCCAGCTAAGAGCACACCGGCGACGGCGAAAATCCCTGCTTTGACACTTCGCATTATCCTAGAGGAATGACGAGTTTCTCCGTCCAACCGCTCATCTCCTTTCTCATATACCCCGTTTGTGTAACCGCATCCCTCTCTCACAGTGATTCCCCAGCAATACCCCCTAGCCCTATCCCCACTTGCCCATAAGTGTACTCAAGCTTTCGTCATTTTTCAATAAATTTAGAATATTATCTTTATAACAAACTCTGTTTCCCGCCCCCAAACTCGGACGGGGACATTTCCCTTGCAATTTGACCGAGTTCAGTTATAGTTATCATAGGACTAAATATCCCTTGGATAAGCATTGCACTACCTTTGTTCCACAAAAAATTTTACATAAAGGGGATAGGCATAATGGAACCGATCAAGTCCATCAAGCTGGCGACCCAAAGCCCCTGTCCCGCCTTTGGTGGGCTGCGTATTTTGACGCGGCTGGAAGGATTCCTCCCTATTCTTCTGGGTAACCACGGGTGCTACTACGGGCTCAACTTCCTCTCTCATTTCTACGCAGCACGCAAATCCATCTACGCCCCGATGTTGTACTCCATCGATTTCACGGACCGGAACCTTCATCACAAACTGCTGGAAGCGATTCAGCAGATCATTCGGGAAGAAAAACCCGAATTCATCCCTGTCATCAACCTCTGCGTAGCCACCACCGTCGGCATCGACATCGACGAAATGGCCCGCCAGATCCCGGAGATCATCCCGATCCGCATCACTGGATTCGGTACCCGCAGCCATGCCGAGGCAAAAGACGTGGCCCTCGAAGGGATCTTCAAAAAACTCAAGCAGTTGGGCGATCACAAACTGCGCGAACCCAAAGCGGTAGCCGCCGTCGGTGAAATCTTCCCAGCCGACGCGATCACCTTGGAAAACCTAATGGTAAAATTGGGCCTCAAGTTCCGCGCCCAGGTACCGAGCAAAGACATTAACGACTTCCGCAAAGCCCTCAACGTCTCCACCATCGCCTGCCTCCATCCCTTCTACACGAAGACGATGCGGCAGTTCTCTGAAGTCGGTATTGACCATATTGCCGGAGCCCCGGTGGGGATCGAAAATACATACAACTGGATCAAGGAAATCGCCGCCAAAGCCGGCGCCGACGCTGCTTTGGCCGAAAAAGTGGCCCGCGAAGAACAGGAGGCCGTCCGCCAGGTCGTCAACGGCCCCTTGAACTTAAAAGGCGCCCGCATTCTCGTCGCCGGCTACGAAGGCATCGAACTGCTCGTCGCCCGGTTGCTCATCGAAGCCGGTGCGGACGTGCCGTATGTGTCTACTTCCATTGGCAAATCGGCCCTGACCGAAGCGGATGTGAACTGGCTCTTAGCGCGCGGCATCGAAGTCAAATTCCGCAAATCTGCTGCCGACGATCTCGTCGCTGTGAAAAAGTACAAGCCTGACATCGCCCTCGCCGCGACAGACGTGGCGGCCATGGGAAAAGAACTGGGCAGCGCATCGGTGTACTTCACCAACCTCATTTCCGCCCGACCCCTCTTCTTGGCCCACGGCGCCGAAAACATCCTCGGCCTCATGCACCACCTACTCAAGTCCCGCAATTCCTTAAACCGAGTGCGCGAATTCTTCCAGGACACCGAAATGGCCCGGTCCATTCCTGTGCAGGAAGTGCAGGAATATCTAGGCTGCAGTAGCTGTTCCGCATGCGACGACAGGGAGGCGAACTAAGACATGCAGATGATTCGCGATGTGGACCTCACTAACGGCTATTGGGGCGCCCTCTATGTCCTCGCCCCCATGCGCGGCAACTTCTGTGTCATCATCGACGGCCCCATCGGCTGCCACTACGTGCCGGTCGACTCGGCCTTAAACTATACCGATGCGATTCCCTACCTGCAAAACGTCTATGCCACCCATATCTTAGAGGGGGACGTCGCCCTCGACGGCACCTTGAACAAACTGAAAAAACTCTGCGGTGAACTCATCGACCATTACGATGACATCTTCATCCTCTCCTGCCAGGAGAGCGAGATCATCTCCAGCGAAGGCTCCATGCTGGAAGCGGAAGTGGACGGCCGCCGCATCTGGTACATCCATACCCGTTCCCTAGACAGCGACGACTTCCAGGGCCGTGATGACCTCATGCTCCACCTCTATAAGCATGTGGCCGCGAAGCTCCCCCGGCAGCCGAAAAAAACCTCGGACAAGCCGCTCGTCAACATCATCGGCCCCACCTTTGGCAACTTCAACCACTATGCCGACTTTGCCGAAGTAAAGCGGATCGTTCACGGCATCGGCGCTGAGATCAACGTGGCTTTCCCCTTTGAGTGCGCTCTCCACGACGTCACCCGCCTCGATGATGCCGCCGCCAACATCATCATGTACCAGGAATACGGCCAAAAGCTCGGCGAAGCGATGGGCAAGCCCATGTTCTTCGGCCCCATCGGCCTCGAAGCGACGCAGGAATTTATCGTCGGCCTCGGCGAGGCCCTCGGTCTTCGTCAACAAGCGGAAGCTTTCATCGCCGAAGAAAAACGGACGACGCTGCAAGGTTTCTGGGACGTGTGGCGCTCACCGCACCAGGACATCTTCCGGACAAACACCTTTGGCGTCTACGCCCACAAGACCTATGCTGACGGTCTCAGCCGCTTCCTCCGGGACGAGCTCGGCTTTGAACAGTACATATACGGCGTAAAGACCGATCGCTACCGGTCGAAAAGCGCCATGAATATTGAAGAAGCCCTCTTGGAAAACCCGCCAACCCTCTTTTTCGGCTGTGTCAACGAAAAGATCTACATCACCGAACATATCTTGCCGACCCGCTTTTTACCAGCGGCGACCCCCATGCCGATCGTCTGCCGCTCCACCGGCACTCCCTTCATGGGCTTTGCCGGCGTCGTCTACATCACCCAGATCGTGAGCAACGAACTCTTTGACATCCTCTACAGCCACATCCACATCGAGTACACGCCGGAAAAAGACAAGCGGCGCCGTGATCGGGAAACGGCCCGCAAAGAATGGGAAGATCAGCTCAAAGGCAAGCTCGTCATCACCGAAGTCAAGTGGCCCGAAGAAACCTTGGCCCACATGGAAAAAGTGCTGAAAAAAGTGCCTTTCTTCGTCCGGGTCAGTGCCTCAAAAATGTTGAAGGTGGAAAGCGAAAAGATTGCGAAAGAACAATTCCGCGATTACGTGACGATCGAAGATGTGGACCAGGTCTACAGCCGGTTCAAACGGTAAGAAGCTCGTCGGTGCGCTTGCTGTTTAGAACACCTTCGGAAAGGCAGGTACGCCATTGCTGGGACTTCTCTCGTTGCCAACTTGGTTTGTGCACTTCGCCAGCTTAATCGAATGGGCCATGGCCATCTACTTCATCTATGCGATCGGCCAGAAGTTGAACAACATCTGGCTGAAGCGGATGCCCTGGGTCATGCTTCCCTACATGCTCAGCGGCGTCTGTGCCATCTGGTACCATTTCACCTATGATACGGTCGGCTGGCTCAGCGACGCCCAGAGTTACCTCACCTTTCTGGGCAGCGCCTGTTTCGGCGTCTGGGGGTACTTCTTCCTTCGCTCGGCCAAACCGAAGCTCTTCAAACGGGGAGGAATGACCGAACGTGTCTAGCACTGCTGAAATGGTCATGACCCTCTCCATCGTCCCCTACCTCTACTTCCTCTACTGCCTAAAACAAGTCCACAAGACCAACCCTGACCTAATCCATCCCCGGACCGTATCGGGCTTCATGACCCTACTCGCCTTTGTCGCCTTTACCGCCGTCACGGGGGTCATCGCCACCAAAGTCATGGGGGCTCCCACCTTGGGCCATGTGGACTTTCTCCACGGCATCTCGGAATCGGGGTTGACGATCACCAACGGCATCATCCTGTCAGGCCTGCGGAAGCATCTGAAGCAGTTAGAGGAAAAGGAGAACAGCCGATAGAAATCGAATAGAGCCCGAAATGAAAAACCCGGGCGGCTGAAATAGGCCTCCCGGGTCGTTCGTCGAGTAGGCTATACTTTTAAAACATAGATTAGTACACCTGTATTACATAGGTTGATTGTGGCGCTAAGGAAACTGTGAATAACAGGAGTTGGAAAAATGTCAGAGAAACATTTTTATGCCGTATATGGAAAAGGCGGCAGCGGGAAAAGCTTCGTCATCTCGAACCTCTCCAACGCCACCGCCCGGTTGGGCAAACGGGTCCTGCAAGTCGGTTGCGACCCGAAACACGACTCGACGGTCATTCTCTTTAACGGCGTAAACCCTCCGACCTTATTGGAATACTGGGCTGAACTGCAAGAGCACTCGGACGAAGTCGATCCGACGCCCCGGGTAGAAGACATCATCTTCCGGGGAAAAGGCGTCTACGCCCTCGAAATCGGTGGTCCTGAAGTGGCCATCGGCTGCGGCGGCCGGGGCATCTCTCTCGGCTTTGAACTGCTCGAGCGACTGGGCCTCTACCAATGGGATTTCGACTACGTCTTCTTAGACTTCCTCGGCGACGTCGTCTGCGGCGGCTTCGGGGTTCCCATCAGCAAATCCATCGCCAAATCGATCATCCTCGTGGCCGGCAACGACCACCAGTCCCTCTATGTGGCCAACAACATCTGCTCGGCCGTGGCCTCCTTCGCCAAGCTGGGCGGCAAGTCCCGCATCTTAGGGATGGTCATCAACAAGGATGACGGCAGCGGCTATGCCGAACGGTTCTGCGAAGAAGTCGGCATCAAAGTGCTGGCGAAAATCCCGAACAACCCGGAAGTAGCCAAGCTGAACGCTGCCTTCCAACTGGTCAGCGATATCCCGCCTTATGATCAACTCTTCTCCGACCTGGTCCAGCGCCTGCCTCATGAAGAAGGCATGCTACCGAAGCCGATGGACTTTGATAAGTTCTCGAAGATCTACCGGGATATCCCGCAGGTGACGTTGGAGCGGGTGACGGCGGCGGAGTTGTTTAAGCGGTAGTACTAACGTAATTACTAATTACCGATGTAATCAAGAATGATTCAATGCTATGATTTTATGTAGATATTCGATCCATTCGGCCAAGGATTTTTCTCCTTGGCCTTTTGTTTTACACAAAACCTTAGCCGGGTATATTGTGGAGGGTCATAAAAAAACACATGCTCCTTCGATTGTTAGTTGCCAAAGTGACAGTGTTAACCGCTGGGATTAATTTACCCAGCGGTCTTTTTTCTGTCCGTAGTCACAAAAAATATGTCCACCCATAAAATGGAAATGCAGTTTCGCTACAATCGTTTTGAAAGGGGGAACCTCGTATGGGTGCTGTTGGTGGAGCTGGTTACTTCGGTTTCCCGACGGTAATTGGACTCGTGATTGCCCTTATCGTAATTGGAGCATTTTACCCAGCTATCGTTGGTTTCGGGGCGGTTGGTGATCCTTGAAAACTTCTTAAATTAGAAAGGAGCATTCCTGTAATGAATAAATTGGCGCTTTGAAAATGAAAGCACCCCCTGATAACATACGAGGTGTTCCAAAG
>NZ_WNKU01000038.1 GCF_009720735.1 Heliobacterium mobile | reverse complement strand
TCTGGCCCATTGCGGTGCGGCGTACTGTTTATAACAAATCCAAATCAAGCCGCTCTCAATACCCTTTCACTCGCTGCTTCCACGTACTGCTTCTCAACATCAAACGCAATAAACCTCCGCCCCATCCTCTTGGCCGCCACGCAATCTCCGCCACTGCCGCAAAACGGGACCAGCACGACATCACCCGGCTGCGACGATTTCTCAATAATCATCTCGGCCAGCTTTACCGGCTTTTGTGTGGGATGGATGTAGGTTACTGCCGGGTCGCGAGGCACAACCCATACGTCGGAAATTCGCTTTCCTTTTAATATGTGTCTGCCCTTCACCGCAAAGATCAGAAATTCGTGAGCGGGACTGTAGGCTCCACGAAGATCACCCATTCCCCCACCGTTCTTTTGCCAGACGATGCAGTTTTTGATTTTGAATTGCTGTGATAATCGTTGAAACCACTGGGTATAGACATCCCATCTGGTGTAGCAGTAAAAAGCACCGCCATCTTTCAGCACCCGATAGGCGTTGGCCAGCCAGTCGGCCATGATGATGTTGTCGTTCTGGATTGCAGTGAACTTTCGCTTGCGACTGCCGCTACGGTAATTGATGCCGTATGGTGGGTCTGCGATGATGAGGTCGATAGAGTTGTCCGGTAACATTTTGAGACCGTCCTTGATGTCCATGTGGTGGATTGTGTCTAGCGTTAATTCATCGAGGTTTGCTGTCATTGGCCACCCTCCTTGAAAAAAATAAGGCAGTCCAACCCGCGATGGGCTGAACTGCCTGTCTATTCAATAGGTGGGCTGTGGGTGGTGGGGTACAATGAAATAATTTTAAGATATCAGCTTAGTTACCTGATTGGTTATTTTATCCTTTAGCACCTCTTCATCTAAATAATCCAAAATATATGTACCACCAAGTACATTTAGGTATTTTGTAACTTCTCTAAATGTTTCTCTATCTATTGTGGTCCCCTTTCTTTCTAAATCTAACAAAGATGATAATAAAGCTCTAACAATAGTAGGATTACTTGAATAATTACTTGAAAACAGCATTAATATTTTAGTCGCAAAATCATATTTAAGATATTCTGTTAATTCAAATGGGTTTTTTCTATTATCATCATACGTTAGTTTTCCTATCCACCAAAGTCTCGATATGGTATTAGTTAGAAGCGAGCGCCTCTTACTTTGACCAAAGAAAAATCTACTATTGATTTCAGATTCAGAAGGTAACTTTTTATTCATCTGCCACCTATACTGCATATAATCCCAAAATATACCATGTTCTAAACCAGACCACAAACGTTCATCAGTTGCCTGTGTTTCAGTTAACGAAATCATGTTAGTATAGATTCTTTTTATATTTTCTACATCAGTTTCTTCTGGTTTATCTGATGACATATCAAGTGTAAAATCATTGACAATAACCTTATATTCTATAAATGGTGATTTATCGTTAAAATAATCATAAATCCAATCATTTGTAGTATTCGTGTATTTTCTTAGGTTTAACTTAATATTACCCTTCAATATTTCAAGTGAGGTTTCGCTTAAAAAATATAGTTTCATGCCTCCTCATCCTCCACACCTATGTTTATTAGTGATACTAATGCTCGGCTAATAGGATAGTCAAGTATTTTTTGTGCCAATTCATATGAACCTTCTTTTTCTAACACTTCACAATCGAATTTTATATTCCATTTTTTGAACATTTTTTCGAATGCTTTAAACCATCTGTATGAATCATATTCATCCATTCCATTAGAGCCTAAACTTTTTAGAGTCTCAAAGGTATAAATAAGAGCGGGAACTATTAAGATTGAATGAAGTATCGGCTGAAAATTCGGGATATTAGCCATGCTTATATAATTATTGAAATCCTTTTTAGATAACCATAATTTAATTTTATCCGAATTAATTTCTATTTTCATGCATGTATTTTCGTCAGTATCACGTCTTAATATTGAAAAAACAGATGGAATTTTAGATAATTCTTCCGCTTCTTTTGTAATTTCAACATTTATCTGTCCACCAATAGCCAAAATACTTCCCCTATCAATATTAAATGAAGTATTTTCATAGTCTTCGTTGAAGCTATCATTCGTATACTCCTCTAGATACTCCTTTGCAACAATAAAAGAACAAATGGCAACTTTTCCGTTAAGTTTACTTTCGGGAATATTCTTAACTATTTCTATTTCCTTAGTCGTAAATATAGCTCTATAGGATGTCTGTGAACATTCAATATGGATTAAGTATTCTGCCTTTTCTTCTTCGATAAGATTTATTAATTTTTTATTGTCCATTAATATATTAATCGTAAAAACAATTTCCTTAATATTTTTATCAACTTGGACGTTGGATATAAATTGGGAGTCTACGTAATCATCAGAAAAAGCACTTAGTACTGGATAGGGATATAATTTATGACGTATATCCAAGTAAAGTCACCTCCATAGAACAGTTTTCTATATAATCTAAAGCAAAAGTAATATTGACTTTTTGTTTTTCTTTAATATTTCCAATATAAATATTTTCCTTTACACACTTTAATTTAGTTTTGATATCTCCATTTAAGTAAGCATTTTTCACATTCGCAGTAACATTGCTTTGTTCCCCTGAAAGATTTAATCTAACATATCCATTGGCGACAGATTTTTCAGGAACAAATATGAGTCTATATCTATTTTCTCGATTATCTATTACAAAAAGTCTAATATTTGAAATGCCAACTGAAATCTCTTTTTTGGTTATTTTATCCTTATTATCATTATCATTATCAGTTTTTCTTTTACCTTTTTCGTTAGATGAATGATTTGTATCATTCGTAGTATTGTTATTCTTATCAAAACCTTCATACCATTCGGTTATATTCTCTTTGCGGTGTTTTTCAAATCCTCTAGATATAGATGTAATATCAACTATTTTAACATCTATGTCTTTTGTTTTATCCGTTATAGCTTCGTATTTTTCCGCCTGATTTTGATTTTGTTCTAAATAAAGTTCATCAGGTAGATATTGGCCTACCCCTTCCGCATCTATTTCCTCATCAGCCGTATTACGCCCGATTTCTATTATAGTATCCTTAATGTATTTGTATAGTTCTTTACAATTCTTTTTGGCTTTTTTTACTTTTTGCAAATCATCAAATCTATCAGGTTCCCATGCATTATGTTGTGGAGTTTCCATTTCTCTGAAATACGCATTTATTTTTTCATCTCTTAAGATCAGTATACCGGCAAAATTTATTGTGCTAGAAATATTTTGCTTGTCAAAGATCTTCATGCCACTACTTCTAGAAATAAGAACCTTTCTATGAAAGTCAGTACCTAAAAGTATATAAAGCTCAATATTTCCTAAATCATTAAAGAATTTAGTTATCTTTTTTGTATCCTTGGATGTTAATACTTGATAGTAATTATACGCAAATTTAGCTATATCTTTGTATTCAGAAATATATAATGGCAAAGTTGTTTTAGATATAAGAATATTTTCTATTTTCACAATTAGCTTTTCTTGGTAAATAGAAATTAAAAAGCCTTCTAATGTAGACTTTATCATTTCTTTTTCCCATTCATCATCATCGATGAAGCCTATTATATATATATCTGTTCCAGTTAAGTCATTTCTCTTAAATTCGTTATCTATAATTAATTGTTCAGGAATAGAAGTGTTTTTTTCCCTTATTCCGTAATAACCAGTACCTTGGGTAATTTCGTTATTATCTTTACTAAATGACACAAGTCTGGCAACGCCTTGTGTCGCTTGAACATCTTCCGAATCGAGAGTACTATAAAATATTGTTCGCAAGTCAGAACAAGCAAATGGCGCAGATTTCCCAATACCAAAACTACCTCCAGCAGATCCAGCCTTATCAGATACACCAGAAGCCTTAACGAGGTTCTGCCAAGGCGTATTATATTCTTTCTTAGATCCCGTTAAACCAGTAGTATTAAAATCGCTAATTCTAAGGACTCTTATTTTATTTTTATTTACAACACCTAATGACTTATTAAAAAAGTTAACCGTCTTTTTGTTGTTATGACATTCCCAAAAAACCTTACATCTTTTCAATGCGTCTTTTAATTGAAAAATCCCTGGTATTTTCTCTGTCTCTATTATATGTTTTTTGAATTCTACAATAACTGGTTCGCTTTCATCTAATCTCGCATCAAGTGAATTCTGGCATATTTCACGAGCCAAAGAGCTATATGGAGTACCTTTGAATGTTTCAATACCCGCTTCACCAATACCTGTGATTTGGCCATAATTATTACCTGGGAAATTCCAACCAAACGACATGCATATCACTCCAAATTATTTTGATTCCACTGCTAAACCCTTTACCAAATACACTATAGATAGTTAAGAGAATTCTTATAGTGTATATATATATGAGTTTATGTAGCAGTGGAATCAATTTCGTGCTTTCAAAAGGGAAAATTATTATCGAAATTTTAGATAGATGGACCATTTATTTCGATAAGTTTCATGTAAATTCCGTTTACGCCACCACCAGTGCCTCCAAAAACAATTCTTTCTTTAACAGGATCGAAAGTCCCGCCCGCACCGTTCCAGTGTGGATTTGTGTGCTTCCAGTCAACCTTTTTTAATCCTGATAATTTTTCATCACTCAGGTTTTCTTTATTAATCAAGTAATTAATATACTTTCCTATACCTTGAATAGTAGCGGCGAGCCCAATAATGTATCTCGATCTATCGTTACAATCCTCTGGAAGTACAGAAAAAAGTTTATCAATCAGTTCAGAAACATCAGTTTTCCACGTGTTGTAATTCTCGAGCGTAAGAACAGCATTTGAGTCCTTATCTGTCCCAGAGATTATAAAAGAAATCATATTACGCAATGTTGAAAGCACCATCAATTCCCGATTACGCTCGCTTAAAGAAGTTCGTTCCGTTTCAATTCCGAATCGAATTAACCACTCGTTCTCATTCTTTAGCTCTTTTGCCATCGCATTATAAAGGTCACTATTATCAAATTTTAATGAAACTGACTTGGTCGGTTTGTTAGCTAGTAAATTTAAATCGTGGAACAGCTGTTGTTCCATAACTTTCGTTAGATTACCAAATATCACTACAGGAATAGCCATATCCTCAAGTTTCTTTAACTTTTCTGAATACTCTAACCTTTGTTGACCTTGGGAAGTGTCAACCTTTCTACGCATGGTATCAAGAGCCATTTTTACACCCGCAAATCGATGTTGCCCATCATTAACACTCATTTGGGTTGATATATCGATACTTAGTTGATTTGTCGCTTCGTTATATTGTATTGGCCCACGACAAGTTGCAGTGATCGCAGATAAAAAACACAAATTACCATCTTTAATACCCATAAGTATATAGTTTGCAATCGATTTAACACGCCGCTTATTTAATTTTCGTTGTACGTCGTCATCTACCATCAGAAAACGTTCCATTACCCCAAAAGGAATTAAAGTAGTGTAAATTTGTTTGCCGAACTGCCTGTGAGCCGCTCCAGGAAAAGACACCATAATAGCACCAAAAGAGCTCATTATCCGCACCTCTTTGCAAATATTTTGGTCTTATCGTACACCTTAATCCTCAATGTCGTCAATAGTTTTTTGCGATTATTTTATTATTTTTGTTTGCGGCTTGCTTTTATTGATTAGTCAACGAGTATTTCAACCTCGCAAAGATACTTATTAAGGGACTTAACTGCATACGACAAGCACAAACGTTCAGCAGTATGGCCTATATTTGTGAGTTCAATCTAGAGCGGCTGATATTTTCAGTAAGTTATATAGAGATCATTGACACTTTCATTTACCTTATAAGTACTAGATTTTTTAGAGGTAAGTCTTAACTTGTTATGTGTCGATTTTCCTCTATTATTTCTCGTAACTATTAAGCCGCTTGATAAATACGAATTATTCTATGCTAGTTTTGCAATTTTTTTAGGCTTTATCACTTTTGCAATTGTTTGAAATCGCTGTCTATGTGTAAAGTATGGTTATGTCTTCCCTATCCTTTTTGTTTGCTATCAAAACCATAGACTATCCGCAGATTCATTGGTAATTTTTCTACAAAACATTAAGGCCGCTTAGTCAAAACTCCTAGTTTGATGCTTGCCTTTTAACCAAGAAAGACGTTGTTATGTTCCGTTGACCGGCAGATAGAACCGAACAACACCGTATAACCACGTTTTGCTGGTGGTTATGAGGAATTTCACGTGATGCATTAAATGATTTTTTGACAAAATGAAAAACAGCCGGCCAATAGCCGGACTGCTTGAACTCCTTAACTGTTATCTTATCAACTAAAAGTCCTCGAATAACTTTATTTTTAACAAGCTATTCGCACCTTTATGGAACTCATAGGGAACTTCAGCTTCTTCTAGTTTATATCCTCGTTGTGTTAATAAATCCATTAGATCATCCAGATGCTGATATCTTTTACATGAAAGGTCGACCAGCGGAAATATACGGACTTCCTGCTTTGTGATACGTATTAGTTCTTGAATTGTTTGTAAGTGAAACTTATAATCCAACCTATCTGCGTACATGAATAAAAAATGTGCGGAAAGTGTAATATCAAATAGCTTATCCCCAAAAGGTAAATTAGGTAATACCGCTGGAACATACCGATTTGGCGACTGTTCCATATCTCTAATACACTCTGAATATGCCATGGTTCGCTGTTTTTTCAATTCGCTGATTGATTTGAAGTAATCCCATAAATAATTATCTTTAACTTTCTCCATGCTTTTCATTGCAAGTTCTAAATCTTGACTACCCTTTTCCAATAACTGCTCACAATCGTAGTAATAGGCGATATCTGCAGCAGTCACATCTAAACCCAATTGGTTGGCCGTTGAAGTAAATGAACACGCACCTGCAGGGCAATCCAAAATCTTTTTCCCTAACAATTCCTCTTTCGTAAGGTTGAACATTCTCATATATTCGTCGAACGTTCTACCAATGAATACAATACAACTTATATCTAACTTACCCTCTGTCATACTCATCTCAACTCACCTTTACTCTCTCAACTCGTCTAATAAATCTTAATGTGTTCAAGGACTATTTTATCACGAAAACCTTTTTTAAGAGCGAATATTTTCGACCGGATTCAGTGAGGGTCGTTTTTCGCCTAATAATTTCCTCCACCCAATAAAACCGACCCCGCACGTTCCCCCCTACGCCTCTTAACGTGACCTACCATACCCTTCATACCACCACGGGGGCTTAACCGGAGGTCAGCCATTACAGCGGCCTTATGTGGGGTATGGGGGTTCTTAGGCAAAAAACAAGCAAACGACCCCGCCAATAACGGCGAGATCGCTGTGGAGGTCAATGAAGGCGTTTCTTCATCTGTTCACGCTGATCACAAAACAGCTCGGCCCGATTGCTCGATTTCTCAAGGCTTTCTTTTAATAACTCCTGAACGCTGTCCGGAACAGTAAGCCCAGCAGCTTCGATTTAATCTTGGAAAAACTCGAGGTCTTTGGCTAAGGTGGCGTTTCTCTCACACTTGTCTTTTAGGTCAGCCAAAGCAAGCCATCTTCTTCCCTCTTACGCTGCCGTCGAGATTCAAGCCATTCCTGGATGAAGACGCATTAAGTCCGGGTTTAGTGTGTCCAAGATGGCTACAAAAACAGAAGTGGCCTAGCCGTTGTGGCGAAGTCACAGTTATAATAATAAATAAAGGATTTGTTGAAAAATGGAAGATACCTTTGAGTTCAACACTTTAGATTAATTTATTAGAACGTAAGTCAAAAACCGAAATACACGTACTTTTTAGTAGAACTAACCAATACTCAAAAGCTGTGTAAAGTTATATTGCAGCAACTAAGAAAAAAATACTTCAGCTATTCCAAAAAAGAAATCTTATTCCAAGAAAAACTTCCTCCGTTCTTCAGATGTTAATTCATAGTCCCCTAGTTTATTTCTTACGTATTCAACAAGCTTTTCGGTTTCATTAAAGAAACTCCATACTTGTACACCTGATTCTACAAATTTATCTGTTAAAAAAATTTTTTTTCCGTCCTGACTAAAAAAAACATTATTAACGCTATTACAATCGAAACGGGCAATTTCATTTCCATTTTCTACACTCCAAATCTCTAAGTTATGATCGAGTGAATTAATTGCCATAAATCTTCCGTCTAAAGAAAAAGCGACATCATTCACATCATCTTGAAGTTTAGTTTTTAGGATTTCGTTTCCGTTATTTAAATCATATAAGTACGTTATAAATTCCCCAGCTGACTCAGCACCCGCACCTTCTTGATTACTAGCTACAATTAAAGCCATGCTACCATCGAAGTTAAAATATGTATCCCAATTACTTGTCTCATTATGCAGCTGAACAATTGATTTTCCATTCAACAAATCAAATATTTGAAAACCATTATTGACATAGCTTGAGACAAACAACTTTTCCCCACTTTTATTAAAAGCAATTTTTATATTATTTCCAGGAATTGGATACTCGCCTATTTTCTTTTGATTATCAACACTCCATAAGGTTATGTTCGACATACGGTTTTCATTCCAGTAAACAGGATTGTTTATTATTACCAATAAATTATCATTTGGGCTAAATTGAAGTCTATGATATGAATTGTCAAGTGTAAAGGATTTTATATCTTCATTATTTTCTAGGTTGAAGATTAAAACAATATTTTTATTTGTTAATACTGCTATTTTATCTCCAATATGGTCAAACGTTGCATCAATTACTTTTCCGTATATTTCTTCTACATCATTATTGAAAATCGTAATTGGATTTTTGTTTTTTACACCCCACACATGAACAGTTGTTTCCCCTTCTAATGTTAAAACCTTAGATCCGTCACTGTTAAATCTTGCTTTTTCTACATTTTTTTTATGCTTTAATACTGATAACTCTTCGCCGGTCAGCAAATCTACCATTCTTATATCAGTATGATCCAAGTTTCTAGATTCATTAAGTAAACATATATTTGTATATACATTATAATCAAGAATACTCATATTGTTGCTATGGTTTGTATAACCTTCTTTATCTAGATCCCATATACGAACATTTCGATCCCTGGATGAGATGACAACCTTTCTACCATCCGGACTAAAAATTGCTTTATTTACAAAACTGTTATATTTAAGTGTTGCGATTATATCTCCGGTTAACGAATTCCATACTTTTGCAATACCGGTGTTAGACGCGGTCACTACCAACTTTCCATCAGGGCTAAAATCTGCCCATCGTACTTCTGCTACATCTGCCGTTGATCCGACATACTCCGGAATAGTTGGATACGTTTTCTCATCGTGTTTTAAGACTAATAATTCTTTCCCTGTGTCAACATCCCATATTCTAGCTGTTGCATCCCGTGATGTTGTTATAGCTTTTTTACCATCTGGACTAAATGTGGCATACAAAAGAGCGGCATCATTTCCTTCTAATGTTTTCAGCTCGTTACCGGAAATAAGGTCATATATTTTTGCAACGTTCCCGTTTCCTCCTGAAATCGTAATATACCTATTTCCATCTGGGCTTAAAAAGCCTCCTTGAGAATCTAAATGTCGTGAAGCTTTATTAATTGGATTCCAGTTTACCGTATCCAAAATTTGATTGGGCATTATTAGTTTGCTCCCGTCCGGACTAAATGCAAACGGCTGTATAGGCCCCTCCGTTTGAAAACTAAACACCTTATCTAGAGTAGCTAAGTCCCAAATTTCTAATGGCATATTAATACCATAAGTACAAACTTTGCTACCATCAGGACTAAAGAGAATGTTACCTCGGCCATCTTTTTTCTCTCTGTTTTTGTCATTTACTGTTGCGATTACCTGTCCACTCTGTGCGTCCCAGAGTTTTAAATTTAAATCATCTGAAATCGTAGCAATCTTTTTTCCATCGGGGCTAAACGCGGCATCCATAACTTTTAAATTATCTCTAAAGAGATCAATTTCTTTACCATTTCTAACGTCCCATATTTTGCAACCGTAATTCCATTTTGTTTTTAATTTTGTTCCATCCGGACTAAATACTAAACTATCAATAAATGGAGAATCATGTTCTAGAACACTCATGCTAGTATTCATATCATAAATCGCATAATTTAACGCATTTTCAGCCTCCTCTACGTATGGTCGCTCAGGTTTTTCTGTATTTTTAGGTAGTGCTGATAACGCTAACCTCATTGCAAGGGTTCTGTTTCCTTTATCAGTCTCCTGCCTTGATAAATCGGCAAGAAATAGGGATTGGTTTTTTAGTGCGTTATCTTTTTGTTGATTTGCAATTTTTGTTTGTTCATTAGCTAAATCGGCGTTTTGTCTTGCTAATAATTCATTTTTTCTCGCGATTACCGTTTGCTTCTCAGCCTCGTTTTTTTGTTTTATTGCTTCCTTCTCATTCGTTTCAGCGAGTTTTTGTTGTCTATAGGTTTCTTCTATTTGAGCCATTAACTTTTGATTTATATTTTCTAACTGGGTGTTTTTTCTACTTATTTCCTCGTTTCTGTTCTGTAACTGTTGGTTTTTTTCTTCAATTTCCTCGTTACTTTTTTGTAACTGCAGGCTTTGTGCCGCAATAACATTAGACTGGAATAAGCTAAAACCGCCAAATACAGCAAAAATGAGAGATGATGCCAGCGAGATTCCCACGACTTTTTTAACAAATTGTTCCCTATGACGCTGTTTTAGTTCATCAAAAGTAACACCTAACATGGGTGCTAGAATCCTTAGCTTCTCAACTTTAAGCTTCTTCCACATTTCATTAAGGTTTTTTCCTCGTACATCCGCTGCAAGAGGTTCAATTTCTTTTTCCATTTCAGAATAACTTCCATCGGGTTTTTCAACGAGCACCTTATGAAATCTAAGGGAATGAGGAAACGAATCGGCCGGCTCACCGTCGATTAGAATGGGTAGTATCCTTTCTTTACCATGAAGCATTTTGAAAGTCTCTATCTCTTGGCAGCACCACTTCGATTTAGGTGTATTCGGAGAGCAGACTACGATTAGATACTTTGAGTTTTTTAAAGCCAATTGTATGTTTTCACTCAGGTCACTGGATACAGGGAGTTCTTCCTGGTCACGAAACACTCTCTTTATTCTCTTTACCCCAGTTTGTTTTGCAATGCTTCTAGGAATACGGTAATTTTCAAGTAGGCGGTGTAATTTTTTTGCGACTTCAATATCTAGATCGGTATGTCGATAACTTATAAAGGCATCATAAATATATTCTTGTGTCACAACTTATTTCTCCCCCCAATCTATTTTACTCTTTAGTAAATATGATAATAATAACTAAGCTAGTGCGATAACCTTAATTTACCAGAATAATGCTTTTCCTTAAATTACTTGATTTCTAATAAAAAGTATTGAATTCTGATAGTCTATACATTTGAAACAATGGTCATCACATCCTCCATGTTAAAATAATCAGTGATTCAACGTGAAATCGATAATTCCTTTTAATGTAAGCGGTAAATATGGTTGGACAAGGTGATACTTAGTAATTTACGTCCCCCCCACACATCCCTCTGTAGTCCCACTGTAGTTCCCCCTAACGCTGCCCCCTAAACGAAATCGCTGACATCAAAGAAGCTCACCTTAACCGGCGGCCTCTCAACGCTATATCCCCCTAACCCAATCCCTTCTTCTCCCAACCAACGCCGACCTGATATCCCATAAGTTACTCTCTGTTCAACCTTTCAAAAATTGGCTATAATCTTACCCAAAGAAAGACTGTCTTCCAACAGAGCAACTGACTTGTAATCAGTAGGTTGCGGGTTCAAGTCCTGTCGCCGGCTCCACTACATATGCGGGTTAGCGGGATCACCAGGTGGAAGAGAGAACCAAAATGTGGTTACGGTTGTAGTTACGGAGGGGCATCTCTGGTGAAGCCATGGGGTTGAAATGGCCCGGTACGCAGGGGAAACCGACGGAAGCAGTGTGCTGACGGCGGTTTTTTGCGTTGTGGTGAGGGAAAAAAATAACACCCCGTTTGGTCATTGGCACCAAAGGGGTGTTTAATTTTTTTATTTTCTCATTGCGACTTCTGCGAGTCTTTCATTAATGGCGGATTTTATTACCGTTTCTATAAATGGATTGACGTTTCTAAAAGTAGTGCGTTTCTTAAGTTCTGGTAGTCCTATGTCAATTGATAATTTACCAAACACTTCATCAGCGAAAGCGTTATTTATTATATCAACGCCGTCAAAATCCAAAACAATTTTCCCGCTATTTTCTATCAGTAATCCCCTTAATTCTCTGCTTGCTGACTTTCCTAAACTTCTTGTTAATAAGGCTTCTCCCCACCGATTAAACATTAATTTCACTGTTTACCACCTCTTTACCACAGAGCTTTAATTTTAGCCCTTTTAATTTCCTCTTCAATATCTATTGGAATGCCGGTTTTTTCGAAAATTTCGTTGTAGTCGAGATTTGAATTTTTTCTCACTCTAAACATGATTATTGTGCCGTTCCAGAAAGGTGCTTCAATTATTCGGGTATCCTCACCACTTTTTATTAACAACCGGTCATGTGAGTAGACCGCAATCTCGCCTGCAGAACTTACTATTCTTGAAGCAAAATACAGACCATGTCCGGCCCCATCCGTATCACTATGTACGTTCTTAAGAAGAGATGCCTGAAGACATTCGGCTACATTTAGGCAAGCATAATCAGCTCGACTTCTTAAAGCATCCGGAATTCCAATTCCACAGTCAGCCAAACAGCATTCGACCTTATCTTTATAATTTTGTGCTGCGATAATGCCATCAATTGGTGTTTTAGAATGCCTTGTTACGTTATCCAGTATCTCACCGACAGCATACCCAAAACTCTCTCTTAGCGGTCCAAAAACATCATTTAACTGATGTTTAAAAATAGTGTTTAATTCGACTCCCAGCTGTTCTGCACATTCTTTTGGAACATCTTTTACTTCAATAAATTTACCACTTGAGTCCCTAAATATTCGATTTTCCTTGTAAGGTATTTGAAGTTGCCGAAAAAATCCGATTCTTGATGCATATGACGCAACCTCCGGATTCATGTTTATACACTGTATTTCAACAGTTCTTCCATTATGTCTTTGCAGTTTTACATAAGCGATTAATGGAACAATGTGGTGGCACCGTAGAGATTTCACATTTGAAAAATCTAATAAAAGATTAATAGGATAGGACGGATGCTTATCACAATTCTGTAATTGCCTAACCATTGAGGCTACCTTAACAAAATTCCATGAGTCGGGTATATAAATAGTATCCATCTAAATCACCTCTAGAAAATATTTCTATATGGATATTCTTTCCTGGTGATTAATATTCTTTAGGATGAGGTTATTTTTGGAAAAGGTTTCGACGATTAAGGTACTAAAAAGAGAAAAAGTGTATCCTTTTGTACAAGAACACACTTTTTCGATTATTTTACTTTATTTTATTACTCCTATGTTTATCAAACTAAACCACTTTCCCCATCTTCCTCGGACTCAACATCCCCTCTATCTTGTCGATGGCTTGTTTCTTGACGTCTGGCAATACGTGGCTATAAGTATCCAACGTTATCCTTATACTTCCATGGCCCAACAACTCCTGCACCACCTTCGGGTGAACGACAGCCTCAAGCAGTCGGGTTGCGTAGGTATGGCGTAAGGAGTGCAGATTGGTCTTCGGAATTTCCGCTTTATCCAAAAGCCGATGAAACTTCGTGGCTAGATTCCGCTGCGAGACCATACGGCCCTTCTTAGTCGTTACGACCAGACCATCGTCTTCGTACTCCTCGCCTTCAGCCATTCGCTCGATATACTGCAAAACTTGCCATCGTTTCAACTGTCTAACCAAATCTTCGGTTATCGGGATTCTCCGATAGCCGTTTTTCGTTTTAGGCTCTTGGATTATCTGATGAGTCTTGTTGGGGCCGTTTTCGTTCTTGACCAACACGGTCCCCTTGGTCACATCGATGTGGCCACGTTCGAGATTAATATCTCCCCACTTCAGAGCCAGTAACTCCCCTACCCTCATCCCAGTTCCGAGCAGCAGTTTGAATGCGATCCAGAGACGGTCATCCTCGGCCACAAACATAAATTCCTTCATTTGATCTACGGTGAATACACTGACTTGCTTGGTGGTAGCTTTGGGCTTACGCACATGCTCCGCCACGTTCTTGGCGATCAGACCGTCGTGGATTGCTTGCTTCAGAGCAGTTCTCGCGGTAGTGAGAATCAGTTCAACCGTTCTTGTCGATAGGCCGGATTGCCGTTTTTCATTTAATAGCCGTTGAAGATGAGTGGTCTGTAATGACTGGACCTTCACGTTGCCCAGCTTCGGCTTCAAATGAAGCCGGATGATATACTCATATGACTCCCAAGTTTTAGGCCGCACGTTGGGACGTACATATTGCTCAAGCCAGATGTCCAGCCATTCTGCGAAGGTTATGGTGGATGGGATTACGAAGATTCCTTGACGGTACTCGACTAAAGCCTGATCCCTCCACTGTAGGGCTTCGCCCTCTGTTTTGAACGTTTTTCTCGCATACTTTGCTTTGCCGTTATCGTCTTGGCCGATGTAAACTTGGGCTACAAAGTAGCCGTCTTTTCGCTGATATACCGAGCCTTGTCCAGGTTTGTTGCGTTGGGAGGTCATAAAGAAACACCTGCTCCTTCTGTTTGATCAACTGATTTCTTGGAGGCAGGTGTAGGTTATCTCTAGTTGGGCAGTTAGGGAAGTTTATTTTTTTAGAGGGTGCTTAAAGGACTAAGAATATTGGCTCTAATTGGCGATATATGGGTATTTTTGTATTGATGAACCGTATATTAAACTGTAAAATGACATCAATAGGTAAAACAATTAACTATATCTTGCAAAATTCAAGTATTCGACAATGTCAAATAAGGGAGTGTTTGAATTGAATTATGCTATTTTAGATGGACTAAACAAAGAACAAAAACAAGCAGTATTGCACACGGAAGGAGCTACTGTAATTTTCGCCGGAGCTGGAACCGGGAAAACTTTAACCATTTGCAAAAGAATAGCTTTTCTAATCGCCGAGAAGAAAGTACATCCCAAACAAATTATTGCGATTACCTTCACCAACAAGGCTGCTCGGGAAATGAAAGAGCGTGTTGAGAAATTAACCGGCTTAACATCTGCCGATATTTGGATCTCTACATTTCATTCTGCGTGTGCAAAAATTCTCCGGCGTTATGCGACAAAACTCGGATATACATCAAATTTTACTATTTTAGATAAGAGCGACCAACTAAAAGCAATTGGCATAGTGGTCAAGTCAATGGACATTGAGCAAGAAACACTCAGACAACTTAGTCTAGATAAAGATATCGAAAGGGCCAAAAACCAACTAATTCTACCACCTGCATATCCAATAAAGAATAATTTAGATATGGTTACAGCATCAATTTATGCAAAATACCAAGAGTATTTATTTAAGCATAACCTGATGGATTTTAATGATCTACTGTTTTTATGCGTATTATTATTTCACAAAATGCCTGATGTATTAGAGTATTACCAAAACCAGCTTCGGTATGTATTCGTGGACGAGTACCAAGATACAAATTATGCACAGTTTCTTTTTACTAAAATGTTAGCTCAAAAAAGCAATAATATATGTGTTGTTGGGGATGATGATCAAAGTATCTACAGTTGGCGTGGGGCCGATATTCGCAATATATTGGAATTTAATAAGCACTTTCCCCACACAAAAACCATCCTTCTAGAACAAAATTATCGTAGTACCCAGACCATCTTAAATGCAGCCAATGCCGTTATCGCGAATAACAAAACCCGTCAAAGGAAAGCTCTTCGTACTCAAAACGAAATTGGTCATAAGATACAATTTAACCGTTACAGCGATAACTATGCAGAGTCGGAAGATATCGTGAACACCGTCCGATCCCTGCAAAAAGCTGAATTACTTACATACAATGATTTTGCCGTCCTGTATCGCTTCAATTTTATGTCTCGATCCGTTGAAACTACACTTACAGCAGCAAAAATCCCATATCGAATACTGAACGGTCTACGGTACTGGGACCGAAAAGAAGTCAAGGACTTGATGGCGTACCTTCGAATTCTCAATAATCCGCTCGATGATATTAGTATCCTCCGCGTTCTAAACGTGCCAAAAAGAAGGATTGGAGAAATCACACAGAATAAATTGGAGCAACTCGCACAGTCGCAGAATACCGATCTCTGGTCTATATTAAAGAATATTGAACAGTATATGGAATTCCGACAGACTGCTCCAAATATTCGGATGTTTGTGAATTTGATTGAAGAACTACAATATTTTAATAAACAAAATCGGTCTGTTGAAAAACTCGTTCAGACTGTAGTAAAAAAAAGCAACTATTTAAGTGATTTCACGAATCAAGAAGAACGGGAAGAACGACACGGTAACCTTATTGAGCTTGCAAAAGTAGGGGCAGAGTATGATACATCG
This sequence comes from Heliobacterium mobile, assembly GCF_009720735.1. GTDB lineage: Bacteria > Bacillota > Desulfitobacteriia > Heliobacteriales > Heliobacteriaceae > Heliobacterium > Heliobacterium mobile. The sequence continues at coordinate 1,836 of NZ_WNKU01000038.1, read as the reverse complement.
AACCCTGAGGGCGATTTAAACGATTTCATAAATAAAATGACTCTTATTCAAGACCAAAGCGAGGATACCAACAATGATGATGCTGTTTCCTTAACCACAATTCATTCGGCAAAGGGCTTGGAATTCACAAATGTATTTGTAATTGGAATGGACGATAGCTTCCCGTCCCATAACAGGCAGAGTGTTTTTGAGTTGGAAGAGGAACGACGTCTTTGCTATGTAGCTTTAACTCGTGCGAAAAAGAGACTGTTTCTTTCGATGGTAATGCCTCACCCTTATAAAAATCCCTCACCATTTATTAACGAGATTCCTTCAGAATTTATAGTATTTCGAGACAAGAAAAGCGATGAATTCGAAACTCACACTCTAGATCCCCATCAAAGAAATATACCGTTTACATTCGATGACTTTCTTTCAATGTTTAACAATGATCCTCCCAATGACCAAGGGAAATCTATCAAAAATTTACCTCGTTCGATTAATAACAATTCGTCCGATTACTGTGATGAAGACGATCTAGATTTTGCGTCTTCATTTTTACAAAAGGCTCTCGAAGAGCTCGATAACGATACACTCGATTATTCAGATAATGACGATGCACCTTCGATAATAAACGATGATTTACCAGATGATGATGAAGACGATTTAACTGATATCTTAGAGAATAACTCTATTCAAGATGTCTCAGAACAAACTTGTGAGCTTTGTGGTGCCCATCTTGTTGTCGAAATTAAATTTTTTTATAGTATTATGAAATGTACTCGTTTTCCCGAATGTAGTTTTACTAAACTTATTAGATGAAATTGATTTGACTTGTTATCGTTGCCGTCGTACTATCGTAGAACGGCAAACAGTTAAGGGCCGAAAGGTTCTTGGTTGCTTCAATTATCCAGAATGTAAATACGAATAAGTAGCCCGCCGTGTCTGTGAATTAGATGGATGTGTATACTAAGAAAGCTTTCCTAATCTACTGTTGACAATGCTCCAACCTCTAACTATAACATATTAAGAGAATAAAAACCGCCGGACGCGTAGACTCTGGCGGTTTTTCAGTTTCAGAAAGAATTTTTCCCCGTTGACTTCCTCCCCCACTAGAGCGATGATGTCACTGCGGCAATCGCCCACCAAGGAGGAATGAATATAGAACAATAACAGGCCCCGACAAAAATTAAAAATTTAATTCCGCAAATGATTTTTAACCGTTGAAATCAACTACATCCATTTGCTTCAGATATCTCATTAGTGGCCCAGTGCATGATGGGCCAGCAGCAAGGAGGAATGGTATCGAGCGATCACTGGCTCCGACAAAAATTAAAAAATTTAATTCCGCAATGATTCTTTACCGTCGAATCAACACGACACGCATTTTTCTTCAGGTATCTCATCTTGGTCCAGTGCATGATGGGCCGGATTATAAGGAGGGGTTTTGATCGGGGGATGACTGGTTCCTTCAATTAAAGACAGCAACGAATCAAACTCGAGTTCTGCAGAGGAGGTCTGCCAATCTGGAATATCGGTCCCGCTATTAGTATCAAAACAAAGGAGGTCGATATTTTGGCCATAATCGGAACTGCCAGTTCTTCGAAAATCGAATATGGGAAGCGTTGCTTCACGGTTAGGCTATGGGTTCGAGCTGGGTTGGTCTCAACAATGACCGCAGATTCTGATCCCCCGGAGGAATACGACGGCAACGTAACCTGCAAATTATTCTAAGTAAATATAGTCTTTAGAACGTCTTGCAGGTTTATCGATCGGCAAACAAGTCCAGACGCCACTTGGCGAAGTCCGGCCACGTTACCGAAACCATCGGCCATGGCAGTTTTGCCGGTAAGCCCT
>NZ_WNKU01000037.1 GCF_009720735.1 Heliobacterium mobile | reverse complement strand
GTAGCTATGTCGGGAGCGGATAAGCGCTGAAAGCATCTAAGCGCGAAACCGACCCAAAGATGAGACTTCCCACTACGGAAGTAGGTAAGACCCCAGGAAGATGACCTGGTCGATCGGCCCGAGATGTACACGCTGTGAGGCGTTTAGTCGACGGGTACGAATCGGTCGAGGACTTGACCTTATGCTTTACAAATCACTTCTGTGTGGTTTTCAAGGAACGAGAAAGAGGCCTATCGCAACAAAATGCGGTAGACCTTTTTTTATATTGATTGATGAGCATTTTATCGACCAGGGGTTTTGGAGTGCCTCTACAGGTACTCCAAAAAGTCATATGGATGCAACCCGACTTGTTTTGTGATACATTGATAGAACGAATAATAGGAAGAGGGTATCAAAATGACAGAAGTGAAACAACGGTGGATGGCTAACACAGAGCAGGTTCGATGGGTTGTCGAGTATGGTCAAGTAAATGCGAGCCAGCCTTTTAAAATAGACTTACACGATTGGCCTCAGGAAATTCGTCGTGCTTTAGCATCCAAAGATGATCTCGGGCCTAGTCAAGACCTTTACTTTGCCGCAGCGATTCTGGCAGGTGCCTTCGCTGAAAAAAATAAAGGTGCCCAGGATCATAAGGATAACCATTTGCTTTTTATTTTGTCTCATACTCTGTTTAACGAAATCACTCAAATTGAATTGGAAGAGATGGGATGCATCACGTTTAAAGGTGTCCATTGTCCTAAGACGGATAAACACTGGCCGGGACCGACTGCGGCATTTTTCGATATGTGGCTGGAATCACTGAAGAGTGAGACTGCTCTCGACGCTTGGATGAATGAGTTTTTTTGGTCTGTCCATATGGATATTACACTGATTCCTAGAAAAGTAGAAGGAAAAGAGAAGCATATTACTCCGTCCATCGGTACGTTAATTCATGAGACGAGCAAGGCGGCTTATATGGTTCAAGCCCATGACGAAACTCAGAAAGAGCCGAATGTTCCAGACTCACTAAATTAAAGTTTTACATATTCTGAGATAATCATTGTGAAAAAAGGCGAGTTTTTGTGTAACAATAATCTCAAAGCTTGATAGGATTGAGGAAGACTGTTTTGAATCATGAAAAAAGTCGTGGTGATTACTCACCAGGGCTTTTGTTTTTTTAACTGAGGCGGTTATGGTAAAATGAAAAAATGAGGTAACGTCCAACCAGACAGGTGGGAAAACGAGATGAACAAACCGACGCCTTTTTCGATAGCACCGGAGACGTTACAAACGAACGGTCTTCTTTTGCAAGGGTCTGTAGCGGAACTGTTCCGTTCGTTTAACGGGAGCACTGTTTTTTTGCAAGACCCTTTTGGAAACTACATCAAATGTAAGGTGAACTCTCACGGAACCTTACTGCAAGGAACTCTGCTGGGGAAGTTTTTGAAAAACATGGACTCGTCCCATTTTCAGATTCAACACATTGATGGTGAAGATTTCTTAGTCTTTCCATCATTAAAATCGCAACAAAAGCAGCCTAGGAAGGGGCAGCCTTCGGCAAAGGCGGTTTCACCAGTTACAAAACGATCCACCTCTACCGTCAAATCAGTTGCTTATTCGTCGAAAGGGACGGGGAAGGCTGACACGAAGGCCTCTAAAGCCTCACCGTCACCTGTTTCCATTTTGCCATCGGAAAGCCGAGAGCCTGCACGGGCGATTCCCGTCGATCTGGTCCAAGCCATCGTTCAGGATTTTGAGCGAGATTCTCGAGGCGATGTGGTGGAGGTCCGCTTCGATCGGGCCAGCGGTGAAGGTTTGGTTCAACAAATTATGCAAGGACAGGGTACCTGTGCCGACGATCTGTACTTGCGCCGCCAGGCGCTGCTCTTTTCGCTCCATCCCGGTTTCGATACGCTCCTATCCTTGACAGCCACCCGCAATATGGAACCTTTTGAATATCAACTTCGTACGGTGCGCCATGTGTTGGCGAACTTACGCGGGCGGGTACTTCTTTGCGACGAAGTGGGCATGGGTAAGACGGTGGAGGCCGGCTTGATCGCCCTCGAATACATCTTGCGCGGCTTGGCCCGCCGGGTTCTCATCTTGGCACCGCCGTCTCTTGTCTCTCAGTGGCGAGAAGAGATGCAGGTCAAGTTCAACCTCGATTTTATCACATATGACGATCCCGAATTTAAGGCCCATGACGATCCTTGGCGGTCCTACCCGCGCATCATTGCTTCGATTGACACGGCAAAGCGGGAAGCCCACCGCCATCAGATCGGTGCAACTGCCTTCGACTTAGTCATCTGTGATGAGGCCCATCATCTGAAGAACCGCCGCACCCAGTCCTACCAACTCGTTAGCAAGTTGCAGAAAAAGTACATCCTTTTGCTGACGGCGACGCCTGTGGAAAATGATTTGGAAGAGCTTTTTAATCTGATTACGCTGCTCTTGCCGGGGCAGTTGGAGACGGCAGCCGCTTTTAAGAAAAAATACATCACTCGAGGCGATGCCTTAAAACCGAAGAATACGGAGGAGTTAAAGGCGCTTGTACGCGAGGTGATGGTGCGCAACCGCCGTTCGGAGACGGGGGTTATTTTGAGCCGCCGTTATGCTGAAACGATTCGCTTGCAGCTTTCTCCTGAGGAGATGGCTTTCTACCGGAGGTTGACTCATTTTGTCCGGGGCTATTTCACTGGCGGGGTGGACAAGCCTATGGGTGGAGCGAGCTTGCTCACGTTGAAGGTGCTGCAGCGGGAAATCGGCAGCAGCATTGAGGCGGTCTTGCCGACGCTGGAGAAGATGATGGAACAGCCCTCTTACGCCCCGGAGATGCGCCGTCTTTTTGCGGCTTTACGGGAGCAAGCGAATGCGGTGCCCCACCGGGCAAAAGCCGATGCATTAGTTAAGTTGCTCCAAGGGCTCAACGATAAGGTGATCATTTTTACAGGCTATTCAGAGACCCATCGTTACTTGGTCCGTCGGCTCACTGAGGAAGGTTTTTCGGTGGCCCAACTCCACGGCGGGATGAAGCGGCTCGAAAAAGAAGAGCAGGTACGCCGGTTTGCCCAAGACGCCCAGGTGCTCCTGTCAACGGAAACGGGCAGTGAGGGGCGGAACTTGCAGTTTTGCCGCTACCTGGTCAATTATGATTTGCCCTGGAATCCAATGCAGATCGAACAGCGCATCGGTCGAATTCACCGCGTTGGTCAGGAACGCGATGTCTACATTTACAATTTGTCGGCTCAGGCCACGCTGGAAGCCCATATTCTCGAACTACTGGATGCGAAGATAAATATGTTCCAACTGGTTGTTGGTGAGTTGGATATGATCTTAGGAAATCTGAAGGAAAATCAAGGCTTCGAGGACATGGTGCTGCAGGCTTGGCTTCAGTCGTTAGATGATCAAGATATGGAGACTCAGATGGGTAAAGTTGGCGATCAATTGCTGGAGGCGAAAAACCATTATCTGGCCATTAAGGCTATCGATGAGCGGTTATTGGGGGAGTTGATGCCCGATGAGTGATCGTCGAACGCTGACGACGCACGGCGATATTAAACCTTTTGTCCGGGATTGTCTTCGCCGTTCCGGCGCCATTGTTGAGGAAAGCGGCTATGAGCTTTGGGAAGTCCTGCTCAGCGACGATTTTTCCCAGCGTTACCCGGACGAGCATCTGCTGTTGACCTTTGACGCTGAGGTGGCCCGGGAGACACCGGAATCCCTTTTTGTCACCTATGGAAGCCCACTACTCGACGTGGTGGTAGATCAGGCGAAAATGTACGGCAAATATACGCGTTTATACTGGCCCGGCACGTCTCTACAACCGCCGCAGAACTTAGTGAATAAGATTCAAGATCAGATCCAGTTTTTACGTTGCCGTCCTCCATCGGTGGAGATGATTTGGACGGCAGAGCATCTTTTTTACGCTTTCTTTTTTGTCTGTACCTTTCAGTCTTTTGAAAAGACAGAAGAGTTGCTACCGGTAGTGATCGATGGTTATCGAGGGGAACGACGGGACGACTTTTTTCAATGGTGGGATGCCATGCTCCCGGCGGAAACGCCAGCCTACAATTACACTCCGGCATCATCCCTTTCGGCTGTAGCGGCTTATGATTTGGCTTGTTCGATAGCCGAGCACTCTGCTAAAGAGCGGGCGCAAGCGATTTACGACAGTTCAGCCGTCTTTCGACGACGTGAGTTGAGCAAGATTGCTTCTTATTATATGGAAACCGAAGCGGCTTTGCGAAAGAAATGGGAGGCGGTGCAAGGCGATTCGGCTGATGGGGCCGACAAACAGGCTCGCTTGATGGCCCAAATCGATGCGACTCGTGCCGACCGGCAGCGCCGGCTTGTCGATGCGCAGGACCGGTACCGGGTGCGGACCGATCTGCGGTTGGATCATGTGTTGACCCTTTCGGTGCCGCGCATCCATGTGCGGCTGAATGTGCAGTCGGGGAAGCAGGTAATCCAGCCGGTGCTATTGTATAATCCTTTGAGCGGTCAGGTGGAGCCGATTCGCTGCGATACCTGCGGCCGGCCTGTGACGGTAGTGGCCCCCGATAAGGAGGGGCGATTCGTCTGTGGTCAAGGATGTGATTAAAGGGTCGATCTGGTTTTAATGGAAAATATAATAAAATCTTGTCTGTGAAAGAGTAGTTAGGGAGGTGTGCTCCTCTATGCAGGAGGTATCTAAGGTAGACCTTCCGGAGAAGGATACTCCGGGCCATGAGGTTTCCAGTGAGGAAATCCTTTCGAAGGCTGCACCTTGCTTTCAAGGGCTTCCGGTTGCGATGACCGTCTGTGACCAGGATGGTCGTATCGTCTGGATGAATGACAAATCTATTCAGATGTTTGCGAAAAGGGGAGGTCGTGAGCTGATCGGAAAAAGCCTTTTTGATTGCCATGGTGAGCGTTCTGGGAAAATTCTTAGGGACTTGCTGGTGGGACAAAAAGCGAACTGCTATACGATCGAAAAGGCTGGCATCAAGAAGATGATCTATCAAGCTCCATGGTATGACGGGGACCGCTTTGGCGGTCTGGTGGAAATCGTCTTTGAAGTCCCTTTTGACATGCCTCATTTTCAACGGTAACATAACAAATACACTCATTCATTGCGATACAAGGGGATTATAAAATGGAGAATCGTTCAACCCAAAAAGCGACTATTTATGCGGTCGGGGATTCGCTCACCTGGGGCTATCCTTATGGTCCGGAATACTCCTGGACGACCATGGTCGAGGCGGCACTGAAGCAGCCTGTGATTAACTTAGGTGTCAATGGAGCGACGACCGATGACATGCGGCGAGAGATCATCAATATTCTTCCCGATGTGGAACCGCGGTCTATCGTCATCGTCACTGGCGGCGCCAATGACGCTTTTGAAGGTGTCTCTCAAGAGAGGTTTTTGCGAAATTACCGGGATATGGTGGAGCGGATTCAGATCGCTCGCTGCCAACCGGTGATCGGCTTGACCTTGCCCATTAACGAGGAACCTTTTGGTGAGCGGGTCATCCTTTTCCGGGAATGTCTCCTGGACGAGCTCAAGACGGAATCGGCCTGGAAAGATGTCTTGGTCGTCGACTTTTTCAGAGCCCTGGCTGCGCCGAACGGTGTATCGATGGATCCGTTGTTGGCGGAAGGGGAATGCCATCCCAATAAAGCTGGCTATCGGAAGATGGGGGAAGCTGCGATCGATTTTTTCGCCTCGCTGTAAATACAGGGATTGATTTATGATAAAATGAAGTGATCCCGTACATGAATATAGACGACCGCCGAAGCTATTGGCGGTCGTTTCTTCCTTTTCAGCTTGTGTTTTTTGTGTACATGGCGTAGAGTGCTTCGGAAAGAAGGTGGCACTGTGGCGGAACATCAGGTACAGGTATTGACGCAGAAGTGGCACCGTTTCGGTGTGGCCTTTTCTCATAGGAACTACCGATTGTTTTTTGCCGGGCAGGCCATTTCTGTCATCGGAACCTGGGTGCAGCGTACCGCTTTAAGCTGGCTCGTCTATCGGCTGACCAATTCGGTGCTGATGCTGGGATTGCTGGATTTTGCCGGTCAAATTCCTTTTTTGTTTCTTGCACCGGTAGCAGGAGTACTTGTGGATCGTTGGAATCGGTACCGGATTGTTGTTGCTGCCCAGGTACTTTCGATGTTGCAGGCGGGGATTCTTGCCTATCTGGTGTTAACCGATACGGTGCAGGTATGGCATGTGCTGTTGCTGACCGTTTTCATCGGGCTCGTCAACGCTTTTGAGATTCCTTCCCGCCAGTCTTTTGTCATCGAGATGGTCGAGGATAAGGCCCATCTAAGCAACGCGATTGCGCTGAATTCGGCGATGTTTAACAGTGCGCGAATCATCGGGCCTTCGGTGGCTGGTGTGGCGATTGCCACATTAGGTGAGGGATTGTGTTTTTTTCTGAATGCGTTGAGCTATATCGCCGTGATTGCCGGTTTGCTGATGATGAAGGTAAATCCTATTCCCCGTAAGATCAGCCGCCAACGGGTGTGGAATGATCTCATGGAGGGGCTGCGCTATGTAAACCGGATTCGAACGATCCGGGCTGTGTTGCTGCTCATGGTGGTCTTGAGCATCGCCGGTATGCCGGTCATGGTCTTGCTGCCGGTGATCGTACGAAATGCCTTTGAGGGCGGTCCGCAATTGCTCGGGTTTTTTATGTCCACCTTTGGTCTTGGTGCACTGATTGGCACCTTCTTCTTGGCGTCGCGCCGGAATACGGCGGGCTTGCAACGGCTGATCCCCATGGCCTGCGGGCTCTTTGGCTGTGGATTGATGGTCTTTTCCTTATCCCGTTCGCTCTGGCTGACCTTTCCCGTGGCGCTGATGATGGGATTGGGGATGGTGGTGCAGACTGCTTCAACGAACACTTTCCTTCAATCAGTTGTCGATGAAGACAAACGCGGTCGTGTCATCAGCCTCTATGTGACGTCTTTTGGCGGGCTGTCGCCGATTGGCAGTTACTTGACCGGTAATGCTGCCGATGTGTTTGGTGTGTCGGCCACCTTGTTCACCGGGGGGTTAGTCTGCCTAACGGGAGCCCTATTTTTCTTGTCGCGACTGCCTGCTTGGAGTCAGCAGCCCCAGGAAGCGATGCGATAGTGCAAAAAGTTCGATGAAAGAGGTTATAGTTTCCTAGGGATGGCCGGTTCCATAAGCGTAAAATATTTATAAAGATGAAGGAAAGTTACCCGAATTAGGAGGGATATGGTGGCTCAAAATGCAGCAGTACCTGCACCTCATCCGCAGCGATGGTTGATTCTGTTTTCGGTGATGGCCGCTGGTATCATGGGTCCCATTGACGGCAGCGTTGTCAACGTTGCGATGCCTACCTTCAGCAGTGTTTTCAATGTCGAGATCCATACGGTCAGTTGGGTCTCTATGGCGTACCTGTTGATGCTCGGCAGTTTGATATTAACGTACGGTCGCTTAGGTGATATGTTTGGTTTTCGGCGAATTCTTCTGCTCGGAATCCTTTTGTTTACGGTAGCCTCTGCCTTTTGCGCCCTTTCGCCGAATGTCTGGGTTCTCGTTTTTTTCCGGGCTCTTCAAGCCATCGGGGCAGGGATGTTTATGGCGATGGGGCCGGCCATCGTCACGTCTGTATTCCCACCGCAGGAGCGGGGTCGTGCCTTGGGGACGAACGGCATGATCGTAGCTGTCGGTCTGGCTTTAGGGCCGACCTTGGGTGGGTTTTTGCTGGCTTATGCCGGTTGGCAGTCGATTTTTACGATCAATATCCCTATCGGCATTTTAGGTTTTTTACTTTGCCTGAAGGTGATTCCCATCGACAAGAATCGCCGCGATCAGAACTTCGATCTCGCCGGGGCGATGCTCGGTTTTGTGGCGTTAGGGTCGTTCTTGCTGGTCGGCAGTTATGGCGAGGAATGGGGTTGGACATCGACGCCGGCTTTGGTTTTTTTGGCCCTCTTTGTTTTTGGGTCGGCTGCTTTTATTTACTGGGAGCGGCGGGTCGAAGATCCGATGCTCGATTTGACCCTCTTTGAGAACCGGGTATTTTCGGCAGCCAATTTTGCCTCCTTGATGAATTTCATGTCCCTGTCTGCCGTGATGTTTTTGCTCCCCTTTTACCTGCAACGGGTGCTTCACTTTGATGCCCGGCTTATCGGCCTCATTTTGACGGTCTCGCCGGCGATGATGTTGATTCTAGCGCCGACGAGCGGTGCTTTGTCCGATAAGGTGGGAACCCGGTGGTTGGCCTTCACTGGGCAGAGTCTTGTGGCCCTGGCCATGTTCCTCATGTCTTTTCTGGGGGACCATTCAGGTGTGATCGACGTGGTATGGCGGCTGGCTATCTTCGGTCTTGGCACGGGCATTTTTCAATCGCCGAACAACAATGCTGTCATGGGAGCGGTACCTCGGCATCGGCTCGGTGTGGGCTCAGGCACGCTGGCTACGGTACGCAACGTCGGGATGGTTCTAGGCATCGCCGTAAGCAGCGGGGTCATGACTTGGCAACTGGCAGCTTATCAAGGAAGCCTGTCAGCCCTAGGGAGCGATTCGGCGACAGCTTTTATGGCGGGGCTGAAGGTGGCTTTTCGAGTGGGATCGGCGTTGGCCATTCTGGGGGCGTTGGTGAATATTTATACCCAAAAGAAAAGGTAGGTTACGAAGAAATCGACGTGCAATAATTGACAATCAAGATATACGTCAAAGCTACTAACGAAAAAGGGCACTCAGGATGTATTTTCCGAGTGCCCTTTTCTATGTTGTCACTTAGCGAATTTCATAGTTTAACAGGACTGTTTCGCCAGTTGCAGTTTGGCGGAGACAGGCGAATCTATGCGGTACATGGTATAATCATATATAATCTTTTCTATCGCCAAGAATAACACTTTTACTGGATGATATTCACAGAAGACATCTTCGCGATTCGACGGAGGAGGAACAAGGTGAACTTACAAGAGGCCATATACGAGCGCCGTTCAGTGCGTAAATACACATCACAACCGGTACAGAGGGAACAGATTCTAGCATTGTTGGAAAATGCGGTACAAGCACCGAGTGCTATGAATAAACAACCCTGGGCTTTTGTCGTGATTCAGGACAAAGAGCGCTTGAAGACCTATTCCGATCGTGCCAAGGAGATGCTGCTGTCAGAAATGGATCAGAAGCCTTACCTTGCCCGCTACCGATCGCTCTTTCGCAACGAAAGCTACAATATTTTTTATAATGCGGAAACGTTAATCGTTATTTTAGCGAAACCCCAAGGACCCGATCCGAAAACAGATTGTAACTTGGCGGCACAAAATTTGATGCTGGCCGCTCACGGCATGGGATTAGGTACTTGTTGGATCGGTTTTGCTTATCCATTTCTAAATCGGCCCGAGATCAAAGCGGAATTAGGCATTCCTCCAGAGTATCACGCTGTGGCCCCGGTGATTGTAGGCTATCCCGAAGAACCCTCACGTCCGGTGAAGCGGATCTCTCCGGAAATTGTCACATGGGTGGAGGCTTGAAGGTGCGATGAATTTGTTGGTGGCGGAAAACTTGACCAAAACCTACGGGGAGAAGGTGCTCTTGCAAGACGTGTCTGTTGGCATTGAAGAAGGAGAGCGCATCGGTCTCGTCGGCGTCAACGGGACCGGGAAATCGACCTTTTTGAAGATCTTAGCCCAATTGGACAAGGCCGACGGGGGAACGGTCACGACAGGCAACGCGGTCCGTGTCGAGTACTTACCCCAGGACCCAGCCTTCGACGAAAGGGCGACAGTGCTGCAGCAGGTGTTTAAAGGTAACTCGCCGACGATGCAACTGTTGCGGGAATATGAGCAGGCCCTGGAGAGACAATCGGCCGATCCGCACAATCAAGCCCTCCAGGAACGATTGCTGGCACTGAGTCAGCAGATGGAGGCCAAGCAGGTCTGGCAGATTGAGGCAGAGGCCAAAACGATATTGGCAAAGCTGGGGATCAAGGATGTGAGCTCCCCTATGGGGTCCCTTTCCGGCGGCCAACGTAAACGGGTCGCTCTGGCTGGGGCGTTGATCACGCCGTCAGAACTGCTCATTCTCGATGAACCGACGAACCATTTGGACTCGGAAACGATTTCCTGGCTGGAACAGTATCTGCTCCGGCGGCGGGGAGCACTGCTCATGATCACCCATGATCGCTATTTTCTCGATCGGGTTGTCACCCGCATCTTGGAACTGGACAAAGGCCGGCTGTACAGTTATGACGGTCATTACACCGAGTTTCTCGCTGCGAAAGCCGAGCGGGAGGAACAGCAGCGTTCCAGTGAGCAGAAGCGGCAAAACTTGTATCGAAATGAACTCGCCTGGATTCGGCGGGGCGCGAAGGCACGAACGACGAAACAGAAAGCCCGCATCGACCGTTTTGAAAAACTGGTCGCTGAGAAAGTGGAACTGCGGGATGAGTCCTTGGAGATGCCCGTAGGGGCTACCCGTCTCGGTCGTAAGGTGATCGAGCTTTCAGATGTCACCAAGGAATATGCCGATCAAAAGGTGATCGACCGGTTCAGCTATATCTTTGGCCGAGGGGAACGTATCGGCATTATCGGACCGAACGGGGCGGGAAAGTCGACGCTGTTGAAACTGATTGCCTGCCGGTTAGCGCCGGATCAGGGGAGCGTGGAGACGGGAGAGACAGTGAAGGTCGGCTGGTTTGGCCAGGAAAACACCGAGATGAAGCATGAAATGCGGGTCATCGAGTATATTCGGGAAGTGGCCGAATTCATCCCCTCACCGGATGGGGGTGTGATTACGGCAGCGCAGATGCTGGAGCGATTTTTGTTTCCGCCCCATCTACAATGGACGCCGATTGGTCGGCTTTCCGGCGGCGAAAAACGCCGGGTCTACCTGCTGCATGTGCTCATGGGGGCTCCCAATGTATTGATTCTCGATGAACCGACAAACGATTTGGATGTACAGACCTTGGCCGTCTTAGAAGACTATTTAGATGACTTCCCCGGAACGGTCATCGCCGTATCTCACGACCGTTACTTTTTAGACCGGATGGCGGAGAAGATTTTTGCGCTCAAAGGTGAAGGGACGGTGAACGTTTCCGTCGGAAACTTTACCGACTATGAGGAACGGCTTCAAGAAGAGGCCGGAGCGGCCAAGGATCGTAAAGACGAACCAGCACAAGGTGCTGGAAAAGGCAAAGCGAGAATCGAAAAGATGGATGGCAAAAGCGGGACTGTTGATGCCGCCCAAAATGATTCCCGTGAGAATTCCGGGACGAACGAAAAATCGTCGCGGCCCCTGAAGTTTACCTATAAGGAAAAAATCGAATACGAACAGATCGAGGAACAGATCGCTCAAGCCGAGCAGGAACTGCAAGCGGTTCGGGAGAAAATCAATGCAGCTGGGAGCAACTATGTGCAGTTGCAGGAACTGATGCAAGAGCAGTCCCAGCAGGAGCTACGTGTCGAAGAACTGGTCGAGCGGTGGGCTTATCTGCAAGAATTGGCGGAGCGAATCGCCGAAACGAATGGAAAATCTGGTTGAAGCAGAGTAGGCCACTGATTTGGTGGCCTATTTTTGTTTAGGTGAAAGCGCGATTTTTGGGTAGAGGCTCAGCGAAAAGGGCTTGTGATCCATTAGGTTTGTGGTTACTGTCCACGAAGCTCCTTCAGTTGAAATCCCTCACAGGGTGTGCCGCAGCTTTCATAGACCACTGCGGAAGGGATTTTATCCGTTTTGGACCCGAGTAGACGACAGCCTCTCGGGAAGGTTGGATCCCAAGTAACATAATAATGTTTACAGCGGTGGCATTGGATAGGGGTCTTTTTTTGATTGTCCAAGCGAATTCACCTCAAAAGGCGCTTTATTAGCAGGAGTTTTTCTAAGACATGTCTAACCATCTTCATTAAATATCGATCAACTTGCCGTAAGGGTGTGGGTGACTATGGATACCAATGAGAAATCGACCATGCCGACTCACTTCGCTCCGGCGGAACGTCTGAGCCGTCAGCAGGTGGAGGAACAAACACGAATTGTCGAAAGCCTAAACGGTATGCGTGATGCCGTTGACGCGTTGCCCCACATCACCATGGTTCTTAACCAGCAGCGGCAAATTGTTTTTTGTAACGATAGCCTGCTTAGCGCTATCGGCGCCAGTGAAATGGGAGATGTGAAGGGAGCTCGCCCGGGAGAGGTGCTCCGTTGTATAAACGCGGCCAATAATTCCGGCGGCTGTGGAACCTCAGAGTCCTGTCAAACTTGCGGGGCGATCAATGCGATCTTAAATGGAACGGAAGGACATAAAGACTGTCGGGAATGCCGGATCACGGTGAAGCGGGAACAAACACTGCAGTCCATGGATGTACGGGTGACAGCCACCCCGATCCAAGTGGATGAACAAGAATTTACCATCTTGACCTTGACCGATATCAGTGGGGAGAAACGACGAAAGGCGCTGGAGCGGATCTTCTTCCATGATATCATGAACACGGCCAGTGGTCTCCGCGGTTTGATTGAACTGGTCGAAGATGTCCAAGACATTGAAGAAGCGAAGCATCTCATTCAAACGCTCGATTCGATCGCGAATACTTTAGTCGAGGAAATCGCCGAACAGCGGGATCTCATCGATGCGGAGAACCATGAGTTAAAGGTCGTTTTAGCGTATGTGCATTCGAAAGCCTTGTTGGTGGAGTTGGCAAGTCATTACTCCGGCCGGGAACAGTATCAAGGACGTATCGTTCACCTCGATGAGTCTTCCGAGGATGTGCTCTTTCTAACATCGCCGGTACTCCTTCGACGGGTCCTCAAAAATATGCTCAAAAACGCCCTAGAGGCGACGGGATTGGGCGAAATGGTCTCGGCCGGCTGTTATGTAAAAGACGATTATGTCATATACTGGGTGAAAAACCCGACCGTTATCCCTCGTGATGTACAGCTTCAGATATTTCAGCGCTCTTTTTCTACAAAAGGGAATGGACGGGGACTTGGCACGTACAGTATGAAGCTGCTGACAGAAGGATATCTAAAGGGAAGCATTTCTTTTACCGTAAACGAGGAGGGGACCACTTTTTTTGCGGCTTATCCCTTCACTCACCCCGATGGGGAATATATGGAGTGATAGCATCCCGTGAGGTGATACGAAATGATCGTAGCCATGCAGTATTCAAAACCAGATCTGTGGCCCCTTGAGCCGGGTCCAATGGGTTGGAAACTGCTTCGCAGGGGCGATATGACCTTGCTGCCCATGAAGAATCGACCTGTCGATGGGCCTTCCCCGGAGCGACGCTTCACGAACTGGATTTACCTCGATATTCCGGAAACCCACAGAGCGGTTCGGCGGTTCATTCTGGAAGCCTTGCCTGGACCGATCAGTGACCACATATGGCTTCACGTCCGGGGACCTCGACAATTCTGGACGATCTATGAAGAAATCGAATTTTATTTCAGCCGGGATATTCCAGGGCCGAAAGAATGCACGATCGAGGATATCACTGTGCCGGAAGGGGAAAAGTTGTTTCCTCTCGAAGGGCTAGCTGAACCTGAATTGTATGTTGGGAACCTGCTACAGGCTCTTGGGACCTTTTTTAAACAGACTTTAAGGTGGAGATAAAGATTCGCAGATATTTTTACTGCTGATGATTTTGCACTGATGATACCATTAACCGTGATGATTACATTAGGGATCACACTGGGATCAACCGTGAAAAAATCGCTCGGGCTTGATAAAATTAATGGTATTTTTGGAATATGGTCAGATGATACTGTTTGTCGTATAGTCGCCGCCTTCTGGGATAAGCTAACCTCAGAAAAGGAGGGATAACATGACGGGGAAACAGCATATTCACTGTGCCATTGAGAACTGCCATTATTATTCAGCGGGGAATAAATGCACAGCCAATGAAATTTTAGTGGCCAACGACCAATTCTGTAACTCTCAACCGGATCATGTGGACGCTCCGATGGCATCTCAAATCACGCCGGCTTCCGCGGAGAGTTGCATGAGCACGGCTTGCAAGTCTTTTGTGCCCAAAGGGTCTGATAAAGTTACCGCTGACGGAATCAAAAAGATGCAATAACCGATATGGCTGATTACACAGAAGGCGCCGGTCTTATCCGGCAGCCTTTTGTTTTTTGTGCAGCTTTCACTGATGATGACCGCCTTTGGACAGTGAGCCTTTTGGCATTTAAATAAAGGAATCCTGGGTGAATAGCCGAATATTACAAGACAAAAGGCATCGCACGGGTGGTGATTTTTAAGGTTAGATACAAAGCAAAGATAAGTGGAGGATAAATAAAGGGGGTTATACCGGTGAAGAAAGCAAAGATTCAAGGGATGGCGTCACTACTTTTGCTCCTGGCCATGCTGCTCACATTGCTTCCAGCGGCTCACGGAGCAGAGCCGTTCCAATTCAAACTCGGCAATGAACAGTTGATAAGTACCTATCATTCCCTGATTGCCGGAAAAAAGGTGGGGTTAGTGACGAACCAGAGCGGAGTCGATAGTCAGGGTCGCAGCACCATCGATAAGTTGGCCGAAGATCCTGAGATTAAATTGACCGCTCTTTACGGTCCAGAACATGGCATCGATGGTCAAGCCAAAGCGGGAGAGTACGTGGAGTCCTATACCCATCCTACCTTGGGAATTCCTGTCTATAGTCTTTATGGACAGACTCGTAGACCGACAGAAGACATGCTGAAAGATGTCGATGTACTGCTTTTCGACGTTCAGGATATCGGTGCCCGATCCTATACATACATATCCACGCTAAATTACTGCATGGTGGCGGCGCAGAAATATGACAAGCCGATCATCGTGCTGGACCGGCCGAACCCGCTCGGCGGGGAAACGGTAGAGGGACCGGTCATGGAAGACCCATTCATCACCTTTGTCGGTGTGGATAATCTGCCTATGGCTCATGGCATGACGGTGGGGGAGTTGGCCCGCTTTTTTAACCGGAAAATCGGCGCCAAACTGACGGTCGTACCTATGAAAGGCTATACCCGTTCGATGATCTTCCAGGATACGGGGCTGTCTTGGATGCAAACTTCACCTAATATTCCCGACATCGATTCGGTCTTCGGATATATGGCTACGGGCATGGGCGAAGGCACAGGAATTTATCAGGCCGATCAATTTAAATGGATCGGCGGCAAAGGCATCGATGCTCAGCGTTTTGCCGACCAACTTAACCAGGCGGGGCTTCCCGGGGTGATCTTCAATCCGGAAAACAGGGGAACTGCCGGCGGCGTTCGACTGCAGATCACTGATTATCACGCCTTTAATCCCGCAAAAACCGGAATATTTGCTTTGGCCATTGCCCATAAGATGAACAATTTTAAAGTGCCTAAAAGCGATTCTGTCGTGGTCATGTTCGATAAGATCATGGGTACTGCTCGGATGGGTCAGTGGATCGAGCAAAATAGGGAGCCAC
Source organism: Heliobacterium mobile (assembly GCF_009720735.1). GTDB lineage: Bacteria > Bacillota > Desulfitobacteriia > Heliobacteriales > Heliobacteriaceae > Heliobacterium > Heliobacterium mobile. Next base: position 5,727 of record NZ_WNKU01000037.1, on the reverse strand, counting down.
AGGAGATCGCCAATCTGTACAACTCGGGACTGCAGCGCTTCAAAGAGGAACGAAAACAATATCTCATCTACGGTAACTTTCCCGAATCACCCCGTTTGATCACCCCTATCACCGTATGGGTGGATGATCGTTCCGTGCCTTTTGATCGAGCCCCTTATATAGACAGCCATGATCGGGTGATGGTTCCGCTGCGGGCCATCGTGGAAGCCCTCGGTGCTACCGTCGATTGGGATGCAAGCAACAGCCAAATCACGGTGCGCAAAGGGAATGCGCTAAGCCGGTTTACCGTCGGGAGCACGACAGCCCTGTTTAAGGGCGTAGAAAAGACGATGGACACCAGTCCCGTCATCCTCGGTGACCGCACCATGGTCCCGGCACGGTTTGTTGCGGAATCGGTCGGCGCCTCGGTCAATTGGGACGGCCAGAACCAAAAAGTTCTCATAAGGGCAAAATAATTACCGCTATTGACCATTTGACAATGAACTGATAAAGGAATAGACTAGAAAAGAAATCCGAAGGAAAGGGTAAGGTAGCCGAACGTGCGCAATTAATCCGCTTTTAGATGGTTGGTAGATGAGCCTGTTAAACTGGAAAGACCCTTTGATGTCTTTGCTGTTTGCAGGTGTGCTATGCCATGCTAGAGTTGGATTGGTCATGCTGTACGTTAGGTGAACGACGGACACCCTTCTCCGTTGACGTTGTTGACCCCTTCCGCTTAGGAATCGGTCAGGAAGAACGTTGTTAAACGGTCTATTTGGGTTTCCTTCTGGACGACAGACCAATCCTCTCTTGCGCAAATCAAGGGAGGTTTTTTTATGCTCGCTATAGAGTTGAAAAAGGTAAAAAAGTACCTGGGTGATCGCCTGCTTTTGGCGATCGATAGTTTAAAAATACACCACTCCGATAAAATCGGAGTGGTGGGCCCAAATGGCTCCGGGAAGACGACCTTTCTCCAAATGCTGTCCGGGAAGATGCTTCCCGATGAAGGCGTCATCGAACGCTCTATCGAGGTCACTTTCATTACCCAGTTCCCATCGCCATCTGAACCTTCGCATAAACACCCCCTAAACCCCCTGTTGATGCGCGCTTTTCAAGTGGTCGACGAACAGCGGGAGACCTTGAGCGGTGGAGAGATCACCCGGCAAAAAATCGCCCGGGCTTTTTCTCTGTCGGCCTCGCATATTCTCCTGGCTGACGAACCGACGACCAACTTGGATGTGGAGGGGACAGAGCTTCTCGAAGTGCAATTACGCTCTTATGACGGTCCCAGCCTGTTGGTCTCTCATGATCGAGAGCTGCTCGACCGCGTCTGCAACCGGATCATCGAGATCGATAAAGGGTCGGTTCGTATATTTTCCGGCAACTATTCGGCCTATCGAACCCAAAAAGAGGCCGAACGGGAGCGTCAAGCACAGGAATACGTTCGGTATGTGGAGGAACGGGAACGCTTGCAGGGTGCTGTTCGAGAAAAATCCCGGCAGGCGAAGGAGATGCGGGCTACACCATCTCGTATGGGAAATTCAGAAGCGAGGCTGCACAAGCGGGGGGTCAACAACAAGCGGGCCAAACTAGACCGCGGTGCGAAAGCCATCCAGACCCGTTTGGAACAGTTGGAGGTAAAAGAGAAGCCGGCGTCATTACCGATGGTCTGTTTTGACCGTATTGGCGAGCAAAAAATTTCAGCCCGGAAAGTGCTGGTCCTTCGGGAGGTTTCGAAGTCCTTTGGACGGCGAAACTTGTTTCAGGACGTTAGTTTCGAAGTATCCTCCGAGAGCAAAGTCGCTCTGGTCGGTCCGAATGGCTGTGGGAAGACGACATTGCTAAAGATGATCATGAACGGCGAAAGGGGGATCACTGTGCCGGCCGCGGCCCGGGTCGGCTATTTTGATCAGCGCCTAAGCCTTCTCAACGAAGAAACAACGGTCCTCGACACATTGCGTTCTGTCAGTGCTCACCCTGAATCGGTGATACGCACGTTATTGGCTCGCTTGCATTTCTTGGGCGATGACGTCCATAAAAAGGTCAAAGTGTTGAGCGGCGGTGAACGGGTGAAGTTGGCTCTGGGCCGGGTTCTGGTGCAGGATTTTCACCTGTTGATCTTAGATGAGCCGACTAATTTCTTGGACCTCTATGCCATGGAAGCCTTGGAGGCCTTGCTCATGGAGTATCCTGGCGCCGTGCTTTTTGTCTCCCATGACCGGCGGTTTGTCGATCGGTTGGCTCAGCAGCTACTCGTGCTAGAAGCGGGGAGAATCATCGCTTACAACGGTTCTTATAGCGAATATCTTTCGTCACGAAAGACTCCCACAAAGTCGCGAGAAAAGGATCGACAACGGCAAATGATTACGGATCAAGAGCGAAGGGTGAGAAAGGAAAACTCCTCGGAAGAATTGATGTGCCTGCAGTTGCGACTTACCCAAGTGTTAGCCCAGCTTTCCATGACACCCCCAAAGGGGTCCGATAATCTGCACCCGAATCTTGAGGCAGAGTATCAACAACTGGTCAAGCAAATCAGGTCTTTGCAGAAATAACTTCATTGCAGAAGAATCGCCAAAGTACGATAAAAGTACCTCGGAAGTTTTATTTTCAGTGTTACAAAAAACTTTTTTGTGTCCTGTGATGTTTCAGTGTTTGATACTTTTATGGGCAGGAAGAACATGGGCTTTAAAATAGAGATAACGATGGAAAAGGGAGCCACGGCGTACGCTGTGGTTCCCTTTTCCATCGGATGGATCATGAAAATCTGATTGCATTGGTGGAAGAGGATTACCGCCCTGTCGTATCCTCTTGCGGTACGGCCATGTAGATTTTCCAGCTGTCTTCTCCGGGCATTTTTTTAAGCAGCATCAGGCTGGTTGAATTTCTCGTCTCTCGCTCCTGTTCACCGTCTTTTTTCATGATGAGGTCATATTTCTCTTTCAGCTGTACGACGGCGAAGCGGTCCGTTTTTAGCACAATCGTGGCTGTCGGCCGCCCCGACGGAATTATGTCGAAGGAGTATCCTTCGGCATCCATTTGCTCAAAAGTATCGGATGCTGCTTGCATAAAAGCACTGTAGAAGCCGGTACAGTATTTTGACGTGAGTTCAGAAACATGGCTGAAATCTTTTCGTTGCAACATCGTCAGGCTGTCTATTTCCTGGTTGAGCACGACATCGGTGAGACTTTGATCGCTGGGGAGTGCGGCAAGCTCCCGGTTCAGGGCATTGGAAACCATGGTGAAAGCTTCCGCCCGGGTGGCTGTCGCAGAGGGCTTAAACTGTCCATTGCCGTATCCGCCGATCAGTCCGGCCGCACTCGCTTTATCGATATACGCGGTGGCCCAGTATGCAGGGACGTCGGAAAAATGTTTGGGCTCGCCAGAGAAGTTTACCGATTTCTCAAAGGCCTTGACGACAAGAGCTGCAATCTCATCCCGCTGAATCAGGCGGTTCGGTTGAAACAATCCATCGCCCACACCGGAAACAACGCCTAAGGTACTGGCAATGCGGATCGGCTCGGAATACCATTGATTTGCAGGAACGTCACGATAGGTTTCGCCGGGAAGATCGCTTTGTAATCCCATGGTGCGTACGAGAAAGGTGACCAGTTCAGCCCGCGTGATGGGATTATTCGGTTGAATCGTGGCTACACCGCGGTTATCGATGTAGCCGCTTAAGGCGTCGGAATAAACAAAGTTCTGTAAGGTTGATTCGGCCCAATGCCCTTGGATATCTCGGATATCATATTGAGATATAAGTCGGGTCTGATCGGTCTGAGCCGCAGTGAAGGAAGGGACCGTCAAAGACAAGGTAAACAAGGTCAGAAGCACGATAGAAAAAAACTTCTTTGCAGTTCCCATTGCACAGTCCTTTCAATGATAAAATAAAACGGTTAATTCAGCAGATCATCCAGTACAATTATAACGGGAAGCAACAGCTGTCTTTAACCGATAAATATTTGGTATTTTAGAATAGTGACATTTCGAATCGTTGCGTTTTGAATGGTTACATTCGGGAGTTAGATTCAGTATAGTTTTTTTAATCAGTCAAGCAGGGAATAGCGAAAATTTATAAAATATTTGCAACATACATAAATATGTTCCAGGACCTAAGGATGGATGGTGAGCATACGATGCGAAAAGGAATATCGGGATCCCTGGCGGAAATCGGGACCTTATTAGATATCGGTATCGCCCTTTCTGCAGAAAAGGAACACGACCGAGTGTTAGAAATGATCGTTACAGAAGCTCGCAGGGTAACTGGGGCTGATGCAGGTACCTTATATCTTTGCGAAGAAAGCCAACTTACTTTTAAAATCGTTCAGAATGAGACACTAAAGGTTTTTCTTGGCGGACAAGGAGAACCAGTGGTGAACTTCCCGCCGGTGCCGATGAGACTGGAAAACGTCTCAGCCTATGCCGCTTTGAAAGCGGAATGTGTAAACATCGCAGATGTTTATGAGGCGAAAGAGTTTGATTTTTCCGGACCAAAAAGGTATGACAACATGACAGGGTATCGGACAAAGTCCATGCTGGTCGTCCCCTTGAAAAACCATGAATCCGAAGTGATCGCTGTCCTCCAATTGATCAACGCCACCGATGAACAGGGAGAAGTCATTCCCTTTGCACCTGAATTAGAAAAGGTTGTCTCTAGCTTAGCTTCTCAGGCAGCCATTTCGTTGACGAATCGCGGCCTTCTGGATTCTATCCAGCAATTGTTCCATTCTTTTGTAGAGGTCATGGCCACAGCGATTGATGCGCAAACCCCCTATAATGCCCATCACACCCGACGTGTGGCATTCCTGGCAGAAGAATTAGGAAGAGCAATCAATAAAGCCGATAGAGGAATCTTTGCAGATATGGTTTTCGACGAGGAACGACTCGAGCAACTGGTGATGTCCGCATGGCTCCATGATATTGGAAAGATCGCCACGCCCCTGTCGGTCATGAACAAGGCTACTCGACTTGGTGACCGTCGTGAGCTAGTTTTACTGCGCATGGACTACATTGCCGCTTTGCTTAGACAGGAGTATTTCGAGAAAAAAATGGCCTCTTTAGGGAAAGGAGATAGATTCGCCGATGAACAACTTGAGGCATGGTGGTCTGAGACTTGGCGGCACTGGGAAAACGTTTATGAGCTCATTCTATATGCCGATAATCCTTCGAATCGGATAACAGACGATAAAATCGCTGAACTACGAAAAGTACAACTTAGCGAATACATAGACAGGGAAGGAAAAAGGCAGCCCTGGTTGACGGCTGCCGAGCTCGAAGCGCTATGTGTCATCAAGGGTACCTTAACGAATTCGGAACGGATACAGATGGAGGAGCATGTTCAGGTTACCAAACGAATGCTCGAAAAATTGCCTTTTCCTCGGAAATTAGAGGATGTTCCAATCTGGGCGTCCATGCACCATGAACACTTAGACGGAAAAGGATATCCACTAGGCCTCGCCGGGGAGTCTATACCATTGGAGGCTCGGATCCTCGCCTTGGTCGATGTCTTTGACGCCTTAACCGCATCGGATCGACCCTATAAAAAGGCTATGCCCGTCGATGAAGCGCTGCGCATAGTAGGGTTTATGGTCAAAGATGGTAAATTAGACGGGGCATTATTGCAGATTTTTCAGGAACAAAAGGTATGGGAGAAGGTACATCCCTAATCAACGTTCATTCGTGATCGGTTAACCATATTTTCAAGATAAACCCAAATGAATTTAGGTTTAATGTTGAATGTTTACAAGTTGC
>NZ_WNKU01000036.1 GCF_009720735.1 Heliobacterium mobile | reverse complement strand
TCCTATATCCATTCGACATAAAATGGAAAAATCCTTTAAAGGTTCATTGCTTTATGGGTGGCTTTTTAGACAGACTCTATTAGTTTCCAAACAGAGACCTGTTAACCGCATTACAGTGCAATAACGTCCTATAACCATGGAACTAGCGTTAAAAATAAGAAAAATATTTGGTTCCCTCTGCCAGTATAAAATCCCATAAACACAGGCAAAAAACCAGGACTTCTCATCCTGGCTTTAACTGTTTCCTCAATCTTTAACTGTTCCAAACCCCGGTAGGAATCAAATCTTAACTTTAGCCGGCGTCACGTTAGGCGTCAAATCCTAACTTTAGCCAACAGCTAACATTACGAAACCCCAGCTAAACCATGGTCGGGGCGACAGGATTCGAACCTGCGGTCTCTTTACTATTGTTTCGTCACAGGGTTGCCGCCTCACTCCATCAAAATATCCAACATCTTTTTCCTGTTCATCAGAAACTCTCTAGTCACCCGGTAATGCTCCGTCCGTTCGTATTCAACCACTTCGATACCACTTTCTGAAAAATGAAAGATCAACGCATCTGGATACGCCATAATAATAGGGGAATGGGTAGCAATGATGAACTGTGAATTTTGTTTAACCAAGTCATGGATTCGAGAAACCATCGCCATCTGGCGGGTAGGGGAAAGGGCTGCCTCCGGTTCATCCAATATGTAAATTCCATGTCCTGTAAAGCGATTCATGAAAGTGGCAAAAAAAGCTTCGCCGTGGGATTGATGATGAAGTGACTTCCCGCCAAATGAATCGATTACTTTTGATCCTCCAAAGGGTACTTTATCTAACTCATCAATATTTGTAGACAAGTTGTAAAAACTTTCTGCTCTTAAAAAGAACCCATCTTTGGGTTTTTTGTGATTACGGACTATTGTAAGATAACGGTGCAACTCTGAATGGGAATCCCGGGTTGAAAAATTGAAGTTTATCGTACCGCCTTCAGGATTAAAACCGACTGCGACAGCAATAGCCTCCAGAAGTGTTGACTTACCAGCGCCGTTTTCACCTACGAAGAAGGTAACCCTGGGGTGGAGATTGACTTCTTTTAATTCTTTAACCGCAGGTAGTGAAAACGGATATTGCGAAAATGTAAGTACTTCGCTTTGGCGTAGTCGGACACTCCGGATATATTGTCCTTGATTTTCTGTAATCATTCTGCACCATCCAGCGTTAATAGCTTGCGTACAGTTAATTGTAAAGCAATTCCATTCAAAAGCAAATGCCGTACGCACGCAAAAAAGCCAGGACTTCTCATCCTGGCCTAAACTATTTCCTCAACCTTTAACTCTTCCAAACCTCCGTAGGCGTCACGTTAGGCGTCGAATCCTAACTTTAGCCAACAGCTAACATTACGAAACCCCAGCTAACTCACATGGTCGGGGCGACAGGATTCGAACCTGCGGCCTCTTGGTCCCGAACCAAGCACGCTACCAAACTGCGAGTTTATTAGGGGCCGTACACCTATTCTAACCCCGTCACCCCGCACCGTCAATGGTTTCTCCAGTTAGACCCACTGGCGTCATCATAGCGTCAAACCTCCCGTGGCGTCACCCGTAGGCGTCTAGTTTAGGCGTCAAAAGTGCGTCATGGCTTCACAGTTTTTTCTTGCCCGACGGGGGTATTCTCCGTCATCAACAGCCCATTCATCTGGCTCAACGCCTTGGCCATCTCTTCCACGCCGATATGGTCGAGGTAGGTATCAACGGTGGTTTGGATGTTGCTGTGGCCCAAAACTTCCTGAACTATTTTCAGCGAGTTAGTCTGCTCTAGAATCAGCAGCCCAGCTGTATGTCGTAAGCTATGGAATGACTTCTTTTGAGGAATACCAGCCTTAACCAGCAGTTTCTGGAATGTCCGAGTGATGTACATAGGGTCGAGTGGGTGACCGTTCGGCTTACAGAAAACAAGGTCATAATCGAAGTACTCGTCCGCTGCTTCTTTTTGCTGTTCAACGATAAGTTTTCGGTTATGTAGGTCGATCATTACATCTACCGGTATTGGAAGAGGCCGTTTACTTCGTTCGGTCTTAGGCGTCTGAAATATCACTTGAGTTTTATGACCTTGACCATCCGGTTTCTGAGCACGTTGAACTGTCTGCCTAACATATAAGATCCTACGTTCGAAATCGATATCTTGCCAGCGGAGGCCGATCAATTCGCCTCGACGTAACCCCAGCCGTAACTCCAGTAGAAAAGCAGCGTAAAACTTGTGGGCTGCAATTTCTTTCAAGAATTGCCGGACTTCGTTCAACTTTAATGGGCGGATGTCCGGTTTAACTTTTTTGGGCAGTTTAACTGCTTCTGCGGGGTTCTTTAATAATTTGCCTTCCTTTATAGCCTGCTTAAAGGCACCGGAAATGACGTTATGGATATGTCGGATAGTTCTGGGGGCTAAAGCTTTACCGTTACTAACTTTGAATTTCAGTTTGGCGTTGTACATCAGTTGGATATCGGAGGTCTGGATTTTCTGAAGAGCCAGTGATCCCAGTGTGGGGATGATGTGGACTCGGTTCATCGTTTCATACTGGGAATATGTCGTAGGCTTTACGTTAGGCTCAATACATTCAGCAAGCCAGTAGGTCATCCAGTCCTTTACGGTAAGCCGAGTGGGTTCAACGAAATTACCGGTGATGATCGCGGCCTTCGCTGCCATCATCTTGTTGTAGGCTTCTTCATGGGACTTGCCGAGATAATTGTAGCGTTTTTTATTGCCGGTGGCGGGATCAGTGTGGAAGAAACGGGCTTCCCAGCGACCGTCTTTGCGTTGGTATATGTTGCCTTCTCCGTTGGTGCGTTTGGTCATGATAGGTCCACCTTCCCGATGTTTAGTTGGGTCAGTGGACAGTGTTGATTGAAAAGGGAGGGGAGTCAAGTTCTATTACCAATGCTGTTATGAAGGGGGGAGTAACGGTGTTGAATAGGTGGGAGGGACTTATTAGTAGTTGAGATGAAGGTACCAAAATCAACATTAAATTTATTATATAATTCAAATTATAAGTAATTCTGGGAAGGAAATGAAATAGATATGTCGAATGGTTCTAGGAAAACGCTCTAAGAACAGATTATTAGTAAGGAGGATTACATTGAAGCCAAACGTCGCTATATATGTTGATTGTGACAATTTGTACAGAAGACTTGAAGAATACGGTTTAGATCCGATAAGTGACTTGAATTTTTTTCAGAAAATATCAGAGATGTTCAAAGAGAATTACAATATTATAAAGTATACGGCCTTTGCTAACTTTGATAACACAAAAATGGGATTAACGGTACACAATGTAATATATAATTACGGTGTTTATGTTAAACATTGTTCGATAGATGGTAAAGGTTCTACTGATATGGAAATTGTAATTGAAGCCATTACAGACTTATTTAGGAATCCTAATATTGATTATTTTGTAATAATATCAAATGATAGGGATTACATACCTCTGTTTAGAGTAATTAAAGCCGAAAATAAAAGATCATATGTTATTTCGACCAAAAATGGATTTAATGAAGTTGTCAACGTTTTTGCGGATCATCACCAATATCTAGAGGATTTGTTTGAAATAGAATTATTAAGAGAACTAAACAATGGGGAGGATACAGTACAAATTGACGAAAACCTAATGGAAAAATATAAAAAGATTGCTAGCCTATTCTACGATTCTAGGATGTATAAATCATATAAAGAGAACGGAAATACTGTTGGGCTAAATGGATACTTACAAGCAATAAGAAAAACTTGGAAAGACAAAAACGATACTTACCAACTCATTAGAAAATATTTATATGCTGCTAGTAAACTTGAATATATACTTATTAAGAAAGATGAAAACGGGAATGAATACATATATGAAGGTCGAAAAATGAGTGAATTTGTTTCTGAGGATACCGCTTGATCACATAAATACTCTCTGATATAATCAATCTAAACGAACATTTTTTTCGAACAGTAAAATAACAGAAAGAAGATCCCCCTGAGATATGGGGGATTTTCTTTTTAATTAAAATAGCTTTATCGTTCTCGCTAATCGTTAGTCTACCATCTCCTGTAACATTACCATCAAACCCCCATCTCCCACCACACCCACTGTAACGCCCCACGTTCAACTCGACCCCCGTTCTGGTATGAATGGTATGACTGCTCGTCTTTGAAGGCACACAGGGCATTCTGAGGGGTCGGGTTTGAAGTGTGGAGGAAATAATTAGGTGGAATAGCGGTAACCAGCATTTTTCACGTTAAACTACCGGTCTGAATAACAGTGAACTGCCCTTCTTCACGGTCTACCCGATATCACATTAAAGGGAGGCCAGTGGGGAGGGGTGTTTGTTTTTTTGTGTCGTTACCGAACCACGTCGGCAGAACTGCTATGAAAACAAAGCACTAAATCACCTAAAAATCCCCACACCCCACATGAGCCGCTGTAACGCCCCGCGTTCGATTGGAACCTCGTTGTGGTATGGTTGAGTCGGGGGGTGTAGGGGGGATTATGCGGGGTCGGCTTAACAGATATGGGTGAAAGGTAATTATCAGAGGTTATGTCGACTAAAAATGAAAAAATCCTTAACCTTGGAAGGAATTGTCGAAAACGAATAGAAAAAGAAAAGAGAGTAAGTAAAAAGGGGAGTAGATATGAGCATTACGGTGGAGGCACAAAAAATACTTGAACATTTAATCATGGAAGACGAAAAAAACCCAGTAAAAGTTGCTCTTTTTGGACAACCTGGGGCGGGAAAATCGTCAATTGTAAATAAACTCGTCGGGAAAAAGGTAGCTAAAGTATCGCCGAGAACTGATACAACACAATCCTCTTCGGACTATCAAATGGAGGATAAACAAGAGTTTGCTTCCAACAGTATGTTAATAGTAGACTTACCGGGTTATGGCACATCAAAATTTCCCAAAGAAGGATACTATGATAACTTTGCTCTTGATGAAATCGATTTATTTCTTTGTGTTTTTTCTGGTAAATTCCACTCGTCTGATACAGAACTATTCAATCTGCTTAAAGCGAAAGGAAAACAATGTATATTCATTAGAAATAAAAGTGATGATATATGGGATGATGATGAGAACATAGATAAGTTGTATCAAACAATTATTGATGATTTAAGGTCGCAAATTAAATCAAATGAACAGGTTATCTTTACTAGTTGTCGAAATGGAAATGGTTTTGAGGAGTTAAATGAGGCAATATATAGGTCTTTAGATATTACGAAAAAGGAGAAATGGGTTCGATCTGCAAAAGCATACTCAATTGCTTTTTTAGAGGAAAAAAAGAAGGCTTGTGAGAAATTAGTTATTCTTTTTTCTGGTTTGTCTGCGGTTAATGGGATAAACCCTATACCCGGAGCTGACGTAGCAGTAAATGTAGCAATTATTCTTAAGATGTTTTCAAAAATAAAAGAATATTTTGGGTTAGATGACAGAGCTTTAGATAACATTGTTAAAACAGTACCTTTTATTTTACAAGCTGCAAATAACGTCATTAACTATGCTCAAAAACAAGGCGTTATTTTACTTCTTCAGAAATACATAGGTCAGTACGTCGTACAAGACTTTGCAAAATACATACCTCTTGTTGGTCAAGCCGCTGCAGCTTCATCGGGATTCGCATTATCATATAGTTCGGGAAAGTTTTACTTGAACGAATGTTATGATGTTGCAAAAGCAATATTAGAGAATGAACTGGTCCGAAGCAAAAAATAAATTTTTATCGGATTCATCACAATTAAATAAGTTTCTCTAAGCCCGATGGTTTCATAAGCCCAGGGCTGTTTTTTTATTAATGAATGTGTCTGAAAAAATACTATTAAAAAGCAACGTACTTTGTAATTTTGACGAGGTGTACTCGCTTGGATAAAAGTAAAGAGAAAGTTTTTAGTCAATGTATTAATTTGTTAAATGAAAAAGGCACCAAATTATACGAAAGCTACTTTGATGACTTTTTGCATATTGAAGATAAGAAGTTAAAAAATATTATTAAAAAACATTTGGTTAATAACAACATTAAAAACTCTGACATACAACGAATTGTAAATGGGGATGATCTTTCATTAGATACTCTATATAATGGATTAAGAGAGGAATATATAAAAAGCCATGTGCTTGTATTAGTGAAAGAAATCAACAAAGTATTATTGACCAATAAATTACCAAGGCTTTCTTCAACTACCCTTAAACTTCAAATATTAGATAAAATACTATTGTTTCTCAAATGGGTAAAATACTACAACAGGGCTTTATTGCTATATACGTTCATAACTACGCCGATAATTACGTTGATATATAGTTACAATATCCACATTGTATATTATTTAGATTACTTGATAAATGGCATAATGAATACAGATTTTATAGCGATATTTCAATCTGGATTAATTTTAAGTGCATTAATCTATATTATTGAACGTGTTAGGAAAAATGAAATTCAAAAAACAGAGTTATTTAATAAATTAAAAATACTACAAAACAAAGAAATTATCCAAGGAAAGTACAACAATTTATTTATTCATAAAAAGATTGCTGAGTTAAAACATCAAATACAGTTACTTCTGGATCTAAATGACTACCGTAAAGTTAGCTAAAAATATCTACTTCACCAAAGCGACTTCCGCCAGCACCGGCAAGGTCGCTTTTTTAATAAAGTAACCTGTTAAGATTCCCTGATAACTGGGCACCCTAGACGTGAGAGGTGATACCAGTGGAAGAGGAAATTGAGCTAAATCGTGACCCAATGACAATCTTAATGGATTACACCAACCATTGCGAAAAGACAGTAAACGAACTACAGCAATTTATTGACCAAGCTAATGCGTCAGGATTAAAAGTTCCAAATGAAGTCCAATATCTTCTTGAAGACAAGAACAGGGAATTTAAAAGTATGACGAGCACCTTAGCAAAGGTCCAGGCAAGGGAACACCAACTTCAATAACTTCATTAGCGACTTTCGCCACCACCGGCGGGGTCGCTTTTTTTGCTTTTTAGGTTGGAAACTTGGAGGCAGTGGGTTAGGCGGAGTTGGTGTTTGATTGTTTAAGTGGTTTGAAGAACTTCTCCAAAAGCGTAGGGCAAATATAACCCACTAACCTCCAATTAGTCTCGTCATGCCTGACGTGATCGTTCATTATTATCTACTCAGTTGACCGCCGTTATTACCGGTGACCGTGCCAAAACCGTGAAATTCCCTAAACTAACCCGGACATCCTAATCCAGGGAGGTGGGACTATTGATTGAGTCGCTTGAGGAACGCCGCCAAATGCGTAGGGCTAAAGAAAAGTCCTTTATCACCGAAGAAGTAGCTCGATGCGATAAAAACTCAAATAAAATAGAAGAATTTCTTCTGCGACTTAACTCGGCTGGTATAGAAATACCAGAAGTGCTTCGGAAAAAATTTGATGAGTCTTTAGCTACCTATAAAGCCTTAGCTACCGCATTTCGAAAAGACCTCGAAAAACTCAACACCCATTGAACCTCCGACGATCTCGCCAGAATTGGCGGGGTCTTTTTTGCTTTCTACATAGAAGATGAGTTTTTCGCAGGATAAGAGAGGCTTTTTGTGGGGTTGAGTGAGGTAGATGGGCAAAAACTCGTCTGCTATGGCAATGTAAGCAGATGAGTTCATTTGGAAACCGTCTACCGTATCGAATAACAAGTGGTAATTGCGACTAATCCTTACGTTTATTTGCAAATACTATACTTGGAAATAAATGGGGAACCGTGCTTTAAGGGGACTATACGTAATGGAAAATAGCTGGATTAAAAAATTTCTCTCAATATTCTCCCATGAACCGGTACCAAAAAAAACGTTTTCCCTCAGCCCTTCCCGAACTGTCTACAGTAACACGATTCCCTTAGGAAGATCTAAAGTAACAAAACGCAAGAAGTCTTCGTCGTTACCCCCTGAGAAAAGCGATCTTCAAAAGGTTTTAGCCCATCGATTTCGGTCCAGACGTAATCCAGATTTCATTATTCGATCTCTACAAACTTCTTGGGGCCAGATAACGATTGCTTTCTACCAAAGTCTTACAGATTCTAACCAAATCCAAGAGTTCCTCATCGGACCGTTAGTGGAATTTACACCACCTGCGGACAAGCCGTTGTGTGCAAAAGATTTGAAAGACCAATTGACATACTGCCACGTTGTTAAGGAAGTTTTTTCGTTCGATGACACGTTGAAAAGTATCATTACAGGGATGACTTTTGTTCATATTGATGGCTATGAATGGGGGTTAGCCCTTGACTTTCTAGGTCAGCATGGCCGAAGCGTAAGTGAGCCCCATACGGAAACCGTTGTTCAAGGACCTTATGATGCTTTCGTGGAAGACATTAGGATAAATCTATACCTGTTGCGCACACGTCTTGCCACTCCCGATTTTATTGCTGAGAACATTCCAGCGGGAGAACGGGAATCGGGACCGATCAATTTATTATATATCGATGGACTTACGAATCCAAAAGTGATTCGAGAAATACGCCGTCGGCTTGAATCTATCGATGTAGATATGCTGTATAACGTGGGACAGTTAGAACAATTTATCGAAGATCGCCCTTTTTCTTTATTTTCCCAAATGATTACCAGCGAAAGGCCTGACCGAACGATTTCGTTTCTAATGGAAGGAGCAGTTGCTGTTTTACTCAACGGGAGCCCGCTCGCGCTCATCGCTCCAGTAACGCTATGGTCCCAAGTTCATTCCCCGGAAGATATCTATTACCGTTGGCCCATCAGTACCTTTGCTCGACTCCTACGAGTCATCGGTGTATTAACCACCATTTTTTTACCTGCCGTTTACACAGCGATGGTTGTTTTTCACCCCGAAATGTTACCCACCGACTTGATGTTGGCCATCGCGTCAGCGAGAGAACACGTACCCTTTCCGACGGCTTTTTCTCTATTATTCCTGGAGATAGCCTTTGACTTTATTCGTGAGGCCGCACTTCGTGTTCCTAAAATGATTGGGCCCACGATAGGTATTGTCGGTGCGATCATTATCGGACAAGCCGTGGTGGAAGCGGGTATTGTGTCTCCTGTGGCAATTATCGTCGCGGCAATCACCGGTCTGGCGGGGTTTTCTATCCCTCAATATTCATTGGTCAACAGTTTTCGGATTGCACGATTGTTTTTACTTTTCCTCGCTAACTTTCTCGGATTCTATGGGGTTCTTATCGGCCTAGTCGTTTTAGTCCACCACTTGGCTGGACTAAAGTCGTTAGGCGTCCCGTTCTTGTCTCCATTTAGCCCGCTTCGAAATCCTTCAGGGGATACCTTTATACGTACCGCCGCGTTCTCTGTGGAAAAGCGTCCTTTCTTTACTCGTCCTATGGATAAATTCAAGCAGCGACCCTTAAATCGCCCTTGGGACCCTAGAATCCCTCCTGAATTATTGCTCATCACCGGAGACTTGAGTTCTCCTCAGAAGAAGGGTGAGCAATCATGAAGCAATCATCGCAAGAGGGTTACTTGGGTGGCATTGAGGCTTTTGTTCTCGTCAGCATGTTTATCACAGTTAAACTTTTTTTTCATATTCCCCGAGAACTGTCTTCGGCAGCTGGTACCGCTTCATGGATGGTCCCACTAATTGCTTTTCTTGGAGTTGTGCCCGTTTTTCTATGTGTGGAAAGGGTAGCCAACCGTTTTTCACGGGCTTCTTTGCTTAGCATCTCTGGATTACTGTGGGGACGCTACGTCCAATGGTTTCTGGGGTTGTTCTTGACCGTTTTACTGGTCGTTCATGTGGGCTATCAGATGCGAATTTTTGGTGAATTCATGATTACGACGCTACTTCCCAATACACCGATTTCCGTCGTTATCATTTCTAGTGCCCTGTTGGGTGTATTCCTTGCTTACAACGGATTGGAAAATCTTTCGAGAACGGCATGGTTGCTATTTCCGTTGGCTATTGTTGTCTTTCTGGTATCGATTTTTCTAGTCGGTTTTCAGGGACACATTTATTACTTGTCTCCCTGGCTAGGATACGGGGGAGTCGCTACTATCGAAACGGGTATCCGCTTCATGGGTCTTTTTAAGGAGATAGTGCTTCTGACGCTCATCGCCCCATTGTTTCGAAAGCAAAAAACCTTTCGTCAAGTCGGTTTTGGTTCCCTGTTGTTTACGGCGAGCATATATACGTTGACACAAATTGTTTTGCATCTAAATTTTCCCTTCCCAGGAGCGCGAGAGGTTGGATTTCCCTTATATCAACTAGGGAGGTTAATCAATCTCCAATTCGCAATTCAACGATTAGAGCCATTCATGGTTTTCGCCTGGTCCACCGTAACAACCATTGGTATTGCTGTTGGTCTGTATGAAAGTGCCCTCGCGACCACGCAAGGAAGTCGTGCACCGGATTTTCGTCCCTTTTTATTTCCGCTGGCCGCCCTTGCGGTGGTTGTTGCCTTTATTCCTGAAAGCAGCATCGAGGCCGTTAACACGTATACGTACTTAATGATGATTTTACCTATTCCCTTTTACGGTCTTCCCGTATTTACATGGATTTGGGTTACTCTCTTTTATCGCAATTCGGAGGAATTGAAATGAGAAAGGTTTCTTGTCTGCTGATCAGTGTATTACTGCTTCTTGTAATGTCCGGTTGCTCATCCGAGCGGGAGTTGGAACGGACCGCCTTCGTATTGACGATGGGCATCGATAAAGGCGAAGATGGGAATCTCGATGTAGTTTTTCGGGTAGCCATCCCAAGAAGCATGGACATAAGAGCGGGAGGAGAAACAACAACTTTGCAAGAGACGACAAAACCAATTACAATCACCGCACGATCTATTTCAGAGGCAATTAGTCTGGCAAGTACAAATGTGGAAAGAAAGCTCGATTTTCGTCACTTGAGGATCGTTCTTTTTGGCGAAGAATTAGCTCGCGAGGGGTTGGTTTTTCACCAGATTGATACATTGGAGAGAAACCCAGAATTCCGGCGCACCACCTATATGTTGTTAACGGAGGGACCTGCACGAGAGATTTTTTTGTCTACGCGACCCGTGTTAGAACGAAGCGTTTCTCGGTATGTCGATGGAATTATGCAAAACATGCGTGAACAGGGATATTCCCGCCCCATCACGCTGCATGAGTTTGTCTCTGAAATCGAAACATACCACGTCGATCCGGTACTTCCAATGCTCAAGAATAACCCCATGGTTCTCACGGAAAAGTCGGACTCAAAAATAAAGCCGATGCCCGAAGCAGAATATAAACAACGAGAAGCAGGGAAAACCGAACCAGGAGGTAAGACAACGGAGAGCCTTACCCGCTCTGGAGGAAATCCGTCGGAGTTTATTGGAATAGGAATATTCCATCAAGGGAAATTGATGGACAAATGGTCGGGTTGGGAAGCCAATGCATACAACCTCCTGCGGGATACGTATCATCGTGCGATTTGGACCTTTGATGATCCCATCGGTAAATATACCTATGCCGTTGAACTCAGTAAGTCGAGATCACCTGAAGTAAATATTCATTGGCAGGATGAAACCCCGCAAATATCCGTTGATTTATATTTGGATGGCGATTTGCTCAGCCTGCAATCACTGGAACCCTATGTGAATCCCGATGGACTCGCAACGATAGAGAATAACGCAGCCACGATTATCGAGAAAGAAGTTCTACAGGTCATTGCCAAAGCCCAAGGCATGAAAATTGATCCCTTCTTTCTCTCGCGCTACGTACGTATGCACATGACTTACATTCAAGATTTACAAGCTCTCAATTGGAGAGAGGAATTTTCTCGTGCCCAAGTAAATGTACATGTAAATGTGAAAATTCGTCGCCCCGGATTACGAATACAGCCCGCAAAAGAGTTCGAATACATTGGAGGTCAATAGTTATTTTCAATTCCATCGTGGACATTTTCTAATATTGAGGCGATAAGACTGTACCCCACCACCCACAGCCCACCTATTGAATAGACAGGCAGTTCAGCCTATCGTGGCCGGACTGCTTTATTTTTTTTCAAGGACGGTGGCCAATGACAGCAAATATCGGTGAATTATCAGTCGACCGCATCTACAACATGGATATCCATGACGGCCTCCAACTGCTCCCCGACAGTTCCATCGACCTCATCATCGCCGACCCACCATACGGCATCAATTACCGTAGCGGCAGTCGCAAGCGAAAGTTCACCGCAATCCAAAACGACGATATCATCATGACCGACTGGTTGGGCGATGTTTTCCGAGTGCTGAAAGATGTCGGAGCTTTTTACTGCTACACACGCTGGGACGTCTACGTCGAGTGGTATCACCGCATCTCTCAGCACTTCACCATCAAGAACTGCATCATCTGGCAAAAGAACGGCGGGGGAATGGGTGATCTTCGTGGAGCTTACAGTCCCGCTCACGAATTTCTCATCTTCGCTGTTAAGGGCAGACACATATTAAATGGAAAGCGAATTTCCGACGTATGGGCTGTGCCTCGCGATCCAGCAGTGACCTACATACACCCAACGCAAAAGCCGGTAAAACTAGCCGAGATGATTATCGAAAAGTCATCGCAGCCGGGTGATGTTGTGCTGGTTCCCTTCTGCGGCAGTGGAGGAGACTGCGTGGCAGCCAAGCGGATGGGGCGGAGGTTCATTGCGTTTGATGTTGAGAAGGGTTACGTGGAGGCAGCCAGTAACCGGCTAAATGAGGCCGCATAGTGTAGCTGTTTAATGTTTGACCAACGGCAAGAAATTCCTGGGATAGTATTAGAACGTGTGTTTCATAATTGGAACGTATGTGCTAAACTATTTCCAGGAGGTGGTCTTAATGAACCCGAAAGTTCAACGGTTCTATGCGTCTAACTCTCTTTGGCGACCAATGTTACTGCCTGAGCATCGTGACGTCACTCGCATAACCCAGAGGGAGTGGTTGAGTAACGAGGAGCCAATCCCGGAACTCAACGATATCCGAGCGGAAGAAATAGCCCGGGTCATCGAGTTGGCAGCGAGTGAGCAGTATGAAATCAAGTTTCGAATCAAGAGCGGACAGTGGATTAATGGGATCCCTATCAAATCGAAGTCCGGCAAGTTGACTATCGTATCTGATGGAAATGAACGTGAAATCCGCTGTTCCGACATCGTTGACGTGCGGGAGTAAACGATATCGCCACAGCCATGCCTGTTTCGCCACGTGTGCCGACAGAATTCATTGCCAATATAATTCCATTCAGATAGTGCCTGCGAGCCACACGTGGCCACACAGGAAGAGACGGCAATGGTCGAGTAATAATCGAGGACCGATGGTATCGGTGGCCACCAATCATCATTTTGATGAGTCGTTATCGGTCGACATTGCCAACCCAGCCGTGCGGCAGCTGGGCGAGGCGAGTGCGGGCCAAGTTCTAGCTAGATGAGTTAAAAAAACCAACGGTTCATGATATAGAATGAAGACTCGAAGTCAAAAACCTCGACGTCGCGATGTCAAAGACCTTTGACATAAACAATATAACAGTCTCTATAACGATAACGGGTATAGAACTATATAACGGTAATAACGTAGAACACTATAACATTATCAAAGAACAGTGGTTCCTGTAACGAAACAACGTAAC
Source organism: Heliobacterium mobile (assembly GCF_009720735.1). Classification (GTDB taxonomy): domain Bacteria; phylum Bacillota; class Desulfitobacteriia; order Heliobacteriales; family Heliobacteriaceae; genus Heliobacterium; species Heliobacterium mobile. The sequence continues at coordinate 7,901 of NZ_WNKU01000036.1, read as the reverse complement.
CTCACCGTCCTATCGCCCAACAGCTAGCTACACTGCTGTGCCTGTTAATCATACCAACGCAACCTCAGACTTGGTATATGGGGTTGTTGGTGGATATTCCTGTAAGTCACCTGTCACAATCGACGATGTATTGCGATCACAAATAGCCTGGATCATTTTAGCCCAGGCTGTTATTATTTGGTTTATGTCTGAAAACTGGGAGGGCTTCAATGTTTGTCAATTACACCTACAACGCCAAGGTCACGCGAGTGATTGATGGTGATACGTTTGAGGCCGAAGTTGACCTTGGCTTCCACGTCATAATAAAGGAAAGATTCCGGTTGTACGGCCTCAATGCGCCAGAGATACATGGTGAGGATAAGGCGAGGGGAGAACGATCTAAGCAGTGGTTAGCTCGTCGACTTGAAGGACAAGTGGTCACCGTCAACTCCGTTCGAAAAGAAAAGTATGGGCGATGGCTGGCCGTGGTGAATGCAGCGGGAAAAAACGTGAATGATGAGATGGTTGCAGAAGGATTGGCCGTAAACTACATGCTTGGTAAATAATGTGACCCAGATCACATCAAAACGTTTGTTCTGATGGTATCATAAAAGAAAGTATTTCAAGGAGGCGATACCCGATGTTCCGTGAACTTGCCGAAGAAGGCAATACAATCAAACAGTCATTCCGTTACTTAGCAGAGGATGAACAGAAAAAACAAATCGGCGATTGGGTACAGAAGTGTATCTCTGCCATGAAAAAAGGTTGCCCAAATCGTCGTTTACAAGTTATTGCCTGAAAGTTGCAGGGGAATCTCGATATGTTGACGATAGCACATTGGATAATCTGCTGTTTGTGATGCAGGGACTGAAAGAGGCTGAAGAATTGTATTCGAATTGAATATCGGTTGAATAGATAGGCGACACGCAGTGAAGACGTCATTCACAGCGGGGTCGCTTTTTTGTTCCCTGAAATTCTATTGAGGTTGACGCTACGTTATGTCAAGCAAAATCCCTTTACTAAGATGTAGCTCTTTTACCTGAACGAAAATGAAAGGAGATTATCGATGGCAAAAAAGTCGCTGAAATATGCGTTGACCGAGCCGCAGAGACGTGCTGCGGAAATACTCGCCAACAATGACGTCCACAAAATGACGTTACTCCAGATCGCCCATGAGGTCGGTGTCAGTGAGCGAACCGTCTGCCGTTGGAAACAAGAGCCCGATTTTATTGAATATCAGAATGAAGTGGCCGAATTAACGATGAGAAACTTCCTGGTTGAAGCCTACAACGGCTTGAAATCCATCGTTCGTTCCGGTCAAAGCGAGAAAAACAAATTAAAAGCCATCGAACTGGTCATGAAGAACCAGGGCCGTTTGACCGAGGTGCAGAAAGTCGAGGCCAAGATTGAGGACAGCCGTTCCAACGAAGCAATCGAGGCCGAGATTGATAGCTTGAAGAAGATGCTGGCCGATATGTAACGGGATGGAGTCAGTTTAATTGACGCCATCAATCTCATCCTCTTTCGTTGCATTAGTCGCTGACTAGAGATAAGCTGTGACCCACGAAGCCCAACACTTCGGCGGGATATCCAGCAGATTAGTCAGCGTCTATGCAAGGAGAGAACATCATGATCGAAGCTTTCATCGAAGAACTCAGACGGCAAGGCAAAAGCCCAACCACCCTACGCTCCTATCAGGACAGTTGGGCCAGATTCTCCCGGTGGTATCAAAAGGAGCACCCCGCCCCCACCCCCACCGGGGGGTCTTCCATGCCGCAGATGGCCACACAACTGGACGTAGCAAATTTCAAAAGGTTCGCTGCCAATCATTTTAAGCCCAATACCGTCGCACTCACATTAACCCATCTCAACGTCATTTTCCGTTGGCTTGCGGACCACGGCCACGCACCTGATAACCCCGTCGAGCAAATCGATCGCATCACGGTTCCTCAATCGTCGCCCAAGTGGCTAACCCGCAATGAACAGAACACGCTGGTACGGGCCGTGCGCCAACACGGTAATATCCGAGAATTGGCGATGGTCACACTGATGCTCCATACTGGTGTTCGGGTTCAGGAACTTTGCGATATATGCGTCAAGGACATCCCCTTTACCGAACGAAAGGGAACCTTGGTCATCCCTAACGGTAAACACGGCAAATACCGTGAAATCCCGTTGAATGTGGACTGCCGACGAATCCTCCAGCGATATCTCGAATCGCGCCGTACCCACAGCGATTACCTATTTTACAGCCAACGCAGCGAAAAGATGAGCCCACGGGGCGTATCATTCTTAATCGCAAAGTACGCAAAGCTAACCGGTATCGAGCATCTCACATGCCATACTCTACGCCACAGTTTTGGCCATGAGTTAACCGTCCGGAAAATCCCGATGGATGTGATTGCTCGACTAATGGGACACATGAAGAAAGACGGCTCACCAAATCTGCAAATGACCAGCCGGTACACGATGCCCGGCGAGGAAGATTTGGTCAGGGCCGTTGAAGAATTATCATGGGTGTGAGGGGGGGCTATTGAATCGACTCCTTTTTCAATTTCACGATTGCCCACCAGAGCCTGCACGTTGCCCTGTGTCGCGAGAGAATATGGTACCTGGGATATTCATGCCAGAACAAATGTTCCATCGAACGTGGGGCAACGTGTGGCGCGACAGGGGAAATCAATTAGAAGGCCACTGCCTTACCAATAGTAAGACACCAGTGATACCCTCGCAGAGGTTATCGGAAATTTTCGGGGAACCTCATTTTGAAGGGGATTGACAATGTCAACACCCTCTTACATTGGCGACGGAGATTTTCCACCTGAGGTTAAAGAAAAGTATAGCCATAATAAAGCAGAGCCGATAAATGAGACCACTGTGGCTGTGAGAACCAACGCGAGAATTACACCGGCAGCATACGTGATTGTGGTTAAAATCCTCGGACGAGCAACCGGGGCTTCTGGCCTATCGATCACGGTAACACGGGATATGCGATTTCTGAGGGGTAGTTTATCAATTAAACCCGGAGGTATAATACGTCTTTCATACGGCTTCTTTGGCTGACCCATTCGATCGCCCTCCCGACTGTTAGTCTGTGAGGGCATTTTAATTTCATGTATTGAGTTCGATTGCCCACGTGAGGCGACACGTCGGCACGTGTGGCGAGAGAATAGGTAGATGGGGTCATTATGCCTGTTCGGTATTCGTTCGAACGTGTGGCAACGTGCAGGGCGACGGGGGAATGGCCGGGATTGCCAGAGGTAATAGCTCAATACCGTAGGATTAAATAAAGAATCTACGGTCAAGGCTACCCTATTGTTCTATGGTTCTTGTTATGTGGTTCTAGGTATTATGGTTATAGTTAGTGTCAAAGACCTTTGACATCGCGACGTCGAGACCTTTGACATGGGACGTCGGGAACTGTTACATCGTGACGTCGAGGTCTTTTACGTCGTGAGGTCGAGGGTTTTGACATGGGGAAAAGCCCGTTGGATTTGCTAGGCATTGAGTTGGTTCATGATCTCTTTCATATCGTCAAAACAAAGCTGAACCAAGTTTTGACCGGGAAACATGTTTAGACGGCAAACTCCTTGATATGTAAGAATTTCTTCAACGACTGCTAGATGGGCAATCAGCTTTTCATTCCAGTAAACCTTGACTTGTTTTTGGTCGTTTGAGACAAAGACGTAATCAAGCTCTTCTAATTGGGGAGAGAAATATATCTCCCATGGTCCGAGTTTCACATTAATTCCTCCGTTATCTCCAACATTGGTTAATAATAAATTATCTTCGACAAATACTTTCATTTTCCTGGAATTTATTAAAAGTTATTAACAATTATGTTCGTTTTTCCTGTGGGTATCGTGAATAACTATATAAAAAAGACAGCGTACCCGTAACGGTTTGTCGAATTACCGTATTCAAAAAGACGTATTCAGAATTTAACTGAGACGTCTTTTTTTATTTCGTTCAATATCTTGGAGGTGAACAAACCATAAACATTCTAAACCGTGACCAACGGCAACAGCGAATAGAACTCTTAGAACGACGAGTCCAGTTATTTGACGAGGTTCGGGCCAAGCAAGAACTCAGTCCAGCTATGCAGGCCGAGTATATTGCCGACATGAAGGAGCTTTACCGTCTTCGTCGGATTGACCGTGCGGAGTTTGATGTCTTGTTCTTCATGTACGAGTATTTTTCTGACGATAAAAACCCAGAAAATGAGCAAAACCTCATCCCGGCAAGTGTTCACATTGATGACGCCCCTCGATTCCACCGGGAACTATGCGATCTGCTCCGAATAGTCTCGGTCGATAACCCAACGGCTCGCATCGCTTGGGCGGCTCCACGGGGCCATGCCAAGTCGGCTTATCTATCAAACGGATTTCCCATCCATGAGATCGTTTACGACAAGCGAAAATACATCCTCATCATCTCGGAAACGGACTCAATGGCCAAGAAGTTTATCGAGTGGATATCGCTCCAGCTCAAGTTTAACAAGAAATTGCGAGAGGACTTCGGCGAATTGCTGTCCGATAGAAAGTCCATGAACGAGCGGGATAATCAAGAAGCGTTTCTGACCCGAACAGGGGTACTGGTTGAAGCAGCATCCATGGGGAAACAGTTACGGGGAAAGCGGAACGGATCTTATCGGCCTGACCTTGTGATCCTGGATGACCTAGAATCAGCCAAGAATACCAACACACCGGAATTGCGCGATAAGAACCTTCATTGGTTTAACTCTGTCGTTATGCCCATCGGTGACCCGGCCAAGACAGCGTTCATTTACATGGGCACGATCGTTCAAGCCCGAGGGTTGTTGCCGAATATATTACAGCGGTCGGACTTCGAATCCCGCACATACTCCGCCATCGTATCCCCACCGGAACGAAGCGACCTCTGGGAGCAGTTTGAATCCATCTGCCGAAATCCCGAAAATGAAAACCGGCTGGATGATGCCATCGCTTTTTACAACTCGTATCAAAAAGATATGAGTAGGGGCGTCGAGGTTTTATGGCCTGGGCGCTTTTCTTATGACCGACTCATGATTGAGAAGGTTAATATCGGATCTCGGGCGTTTGGATCGGAGTATCTGAATAACCCCATCGACGAAGAAACCCAGATATTCAAGCCGTCCATGTTTACATTTTTCGATTACCCGGAACTCCGCGATAAGATGGGACGGCCTGTTCCGTTAGATTACTTCGGTGCCTGGGACATCGCGATGGGCAAGAACAATCGATCCGACTACAACGCCATCGTTGTCATCGGCCGTGACCGTCGAACCGGTATCCTGTACGTCGTGGAGACTTGGGCGAGGAAGTGTCCGGCCCATGAAGCGTTGCAAGAAGTCATTAACAAAATCGGCAAGTATCGGCCACGGATTTTCGCCATAGAGACCGTTCAAGCCCAGTTCGACCTATTCCGGCAGGCTCGGGAACGGATGGCGAAGGAAGGTATTTACACGACAAAGCTGAAAGCTGTGACCAGCAAAACCAAGAAAGAAGAACGGATTGAATCGCTAGAGCCGATTGTAGAGCAGGGAATTCTTCGGTTCATGCGACACCAGCGAATCCTGCTGGAGCAGTTAGAGCAGTTCCCCAATCACGACCACGACGACCTCCCTGATGCATTGCAGATGGCTGTGGAACTGTGCGGGGGAGGACGGCGACGGACTTTCCACCAAAAGCCTTTTGGGTTGTAAACGACCCCAACGGCCCAGCTAGGTGGATGAAAATGTGGGAAAGGAGGTCGTCTGATGTCCTTATTCTCCATCGGCAGTTACTACCCGGCACCAGCCCATCGAGATCGGATTCGGCGATATCGGGAAAACAAAAAGCTCTTTTTGGGTAGGCATTTCGATGTATTCCAGCGAGTTCAGAACAAACTTTCCCGCAGACAAAATGAGTTGCTCTATATCTCGACCAACCTTCCCGGTGTGATTTGCAAGAAATCCGCCGATTTTTTGTTTGGTGAGCAACCTACGTTTTCCGCCGGAAAAAACGACAACTCCAATGAGCAGCAGGCCATTGAGCGTTTCGTTGAGGGGAACGACCTCCACATTATGAATTATGAAAGCGCCTTATCGAACGCCTATCGAGGGGATTCATTCTATAAAATCCGCTACGGTCAAGAGTATAGCGGGATGGTGGGGAAGGAGAGCGATCCCTTTCGAGTCATCATTGAAGCCCAGAATCCCGAATATGTGTTCCCAGAAACGGCTCCCGGAGACGCCAACCGCATTATCGCCTATCACATCGCCTATCCGCTTCTTGTGAAGCGCGGTGATGCCGAGGATTGGTTGTTAACGGTGGAATCCCACGATCCCGGTCGCATCGTTTATGCCAAATTCAAGCTGGACCCGATTGTGGTGACCGTGGATAACGAAATCAATGAATGGCGGATATCGGCTGAACTCATATCAGAACGGCGTGAAGTGCTTACCGGCGTCCCATATCCGCTGGTGGTCCACGTGCCTAACTACGCCACCGACGATTGCTGGGAAGGCATCGATGACCTCAGCGAAAACAAGCCGCTGTTTGACGAGATTAACCATCGGCTCTCGCAAATCGCTTCCATCCTCGATAAGCACGCTGATCCGGCAATGGCGGTCCCGGCAGGAACGCTGGGCGAAGATGAACAGGGCAATCCCATCTTTCGAGTGGGTGTCGATAAAGTCTTTGAAGTGATGGGGAAGGACGAGGTGGTCCCGCAGTACATCACATGGGACGGTCAGTTACAGGCAGCCTTCATGGAATTGGACAAGCTGGTCAAGTTGCTTCTCATTAACGCGGAAATCCCAGAAATCGCTCTCGGCTCTGGGGATGCGGGAACGAGTGGTGCTTCCGGATTGGCGATCAAATGGCGACTCAACTCGATTCTCGCGAAGGTAAACCGCAAGCGGCAGTATTACAACAAAGCCCTAAAGCGAGTGCTACTAATCGCTCAGTTGCTTGAAATCGCCTGCAAGGGGACGCAAGGTTACGAAGTTACCGTTCCCAAAGTAAAGTTCAAGGACGGCTTGCCGGATGATGAAACCGAGATGGCCAACATCATGTCCATACGGACGGGCGGTAAGGCGACCATTTCCCAGAAGTCGGCGTTGATGTGGCTGGATGATTTGACGGAGGAACAAGCGGAAGCAGAGCTGGCGCGAATGAAAGATGAAGAAGCCATGGCGGACCCGTCTATCTTTCGGCAACCCGGTGATGAAAAATGAGGCCGATTCCTAAACCCGTCTATGAACGGGATATAAATCGATTGGTTGGTTATTACAAAAAGACCTTCACCAAGATTGCCGATAGGTTAAAAGTGATTCCGGCATCCGGCGGGTTGGAAAAAGCTTATGCGGAATCGCTGCTATCGCAAATCATGGTCATTCTTCGAGACTTAGATGGCTCCACAAAAACTTGGTGCGAACAGGTTATAAAAGAAGCATTCACAGGCGCACAGGCGCAGACCATTCTTGCATTGGGCGACGCATCCTCATTATCGGAGGCGGCATCGTCCATCTCTTTTTCCATGTTAGCTCGCGAGCGGACCGAGGCTTTGATTAACGACACCTACACCGATTTGCTGATGGCCACACAAAACACAGAAAGAAAGATTAAACAGCTTGTGAGAAGTACCGTCAGCGAGACTCTACGTGTGAAAGCGTTGGAACAGATGGGTCGCCGGACGATGAAACGTGACATCGTCGGTGACCTCACGCATAAAGGACTGTCGGCCAAGCTGGACAGTGAAGTATGGGTTGGCATTGTGGACCGAGCCGGTCGGCGGTGGAACTTATCAACCTATACCGAGATGGTGGTCCGAACAAAACTTACACAGGCACATATCGAGGGGACTCGGGTGGAGACGATGGAACGCGGTGTGGACTTGGCGGTGATCTCGTCTCATAACGCCAAAGACGCTTGTCGGTC
>NZ_WNKU01000035.1 GCF_009720735.1 Heliobacterium mobile | reverse complement strand
AAGGAGGACCGCTGTTAAGCGATCCTCTTTTGTTTATGTCGGTGCTTCAACCGAATTCCCACTCGTTTGGCTTCAACAGGCAGCCCACCGACATACTCCAGTGGAACTTCCCGTCGAGAGCGATGTTTTTGCTGCCATTCGCTGAACACCGGGTACTCAGTGTTGCTGACTTTATCAGGCTGGTTTTTTGAATCTCGTAGAATGTAATTTGTCAGCCGTTCCAACTGATCTCCGTCAGGCACTTCCCCCACCTGTTTTACATACACCTCGATCAGATCATCCACTGCTTTAATCCGCCATTGAACCGGCATGTCCTGAGTACTCAGGTGGGCCACTGCTTTTGCGAAAGACTCTTTATAATTGGCCTCTGCCGTGAAAACCATCACGCCACCTCTTTCTCTTCATTGACCTGAGCGATCCGTTGAATGGCCGATCGAACATGCTCACTGACAGCCTGTTGCGAGATATTCATCCAGTGGGCAGCATCCTTTTGAATAAAGTCGTTAATGAAAACCAACTTTAAGGCTTGCTTCTGTCGATGGGTTAGTTTTGCTTCTCCGATGGATTGCGCTAAATCCAGCAACAACAAACTAGCATCATAATCGCCACGTAGGAAGCGGGATTCCCGGACATGGTGCAGCTGGGTAAGCAAAGCATAGATTCCTCGTTCGGTATCCAACGGATATGCCTCATCCAATCGCCGTTCCTTTGCGGAGAAATCAATGACTTTCCCCAGTTAGGCCACCTCCTCATTTATATGAAGTAAAGCATTGTCGATTAAGCAGTGCAATTCTTTCAGAGTACCCTCGTTAGTAATCTCGAAGTCCGCGTCAATCTGCTCGACGAACTTTTCCGTCTCATGGTTAAACTGAGCCAGATCAATCTGCTCACCCAGTCGCTTCATACGTTGAATCCGTGTGGTCGCTGAGGAATTGATTTTTACTATATCAAAACCAGCTTCAAGTAATGAGAAATATTCGTTCCATTGGCGTAGGTCGGTAATGACGATATCATCGTATGGGGCTGTTTCCCTTTCGATTTGGCGTAGTACATAGTTCACCCATACATCGGGGTCGACGTCTCGCAATGCCTGTCCGACGCCTTGGTACAAAGCACGGGGTTTACCGTCCTCATCGGCGTTGGGGAACAGTTCTTTGCAGAGGTTACGAATGGCGTCACCAAAGGCGAACTTCTTAAAGCCATAATGATTCACCAAATAATCTGCTACAGCATCTTTACCGGAGCGCATCTTCCCTGTTAAAGCAATTTTCATTATGCAATCTTCCTTTCAGAATGTTGTTTATCGATGGCTTCCCATTGTTTGAGAAGGTTGAGCCTTTTCGCCAACCGTTGATAATACTCGATGTCTTGTTGTGAAAAATGGTGCTTTTTGCGTTGTGCAACTACATTGTTCATAAAAGTGACGAACAACCTAGCCTCCCCTTCTGCCAACACCAGGGCCTTACGGTAATCAATCACTTTTCCCATCAGCACGCCCTCGCTCTTGCCACTTCGGCATAGTCCTCTTCACGTTCAATTAATATGAAGTCGAAACCGTTCTTTCTGGCTGCAACCGCTGTGCTGCCACTTCCCCCAAATGGGTCGAGGACGATGCCGCCCGACGGGGTGATAAGCTTAATCAACCATGCCATTAGTTCGACCGGCTTTACGGTTGGGTGATGGTTACGGCTTTTTACCGGCTTACGCTCACGGCCGTCCATGGTGTACTTGCTGTTGATCACGCCACGTCCTGTGCCGGGGTAAGTGCGCCGTTCTTCGAGGTCAATGACGTTACCTTGCCAGTCGCTGTTGCGATCTTTCTTGCTAGACTTCTTGGAGATTTCTTTGGGCGTGATGTTGAAGAATGGGCTGTACCACTCATCGTCTTCGGTAGTCACACAGTTGGCCGGGAATCGGCCTTCTTCTGTTTGAGCTGATGGTACTCGGCAGTCTTTGATGTTGATTGCACCTGTACCGTACTGTTCAACATTCTCGCAAGTGTTGCCCCTCATCGGCTTTCTCGCCATTATTACTGGCTCATGTGCAGGCTTGATCGATGTCCCCCATCCATCCCATTGCTTGGCCAGTTCGGTCATAGGCTCGGTGATGTAATGAACGATTTTCCCCGTCTGTTCCCCGGCGAACAGCGACGAACCATATGCCCTGCCGTGGCCGTTACGCTTATCGGGAACTTCCCGTTCACCAATGATGTGACGCTCCACTCCTGCGCGTTTATCGAAGGCTTTACTTACGTCCATGCTTTTCGGGAAGCCACTGGTGTATAGCCATTCAATGACATCTCGGATTTCAAAACCGGCCATACGGAGAGCGATGGTCATCAAATCTTGTGTTCTTGTACCTGAGAAACACAGGATGTGGCCGCCGGGTTTGAGTACGCGATGAACCTCTCGCCAGATGGCGGGTCCCGGGACGAATGAGTCCCAGGACTTACCCATGAAGCCTTTGGCCTGGTGGTTGTAATCCTCACCAGCCATCCACTTTGATAGGACCTCACGGATATTCGGTTCCTTCGAAAGACCGTAAGGTGGATCGGTCACGCAGGAGTCAATGGAGTTATCGGGAATGAAACTTAAAATATCAAGGCAATCACCTTGGCGTACTGCATTTTCGAAATTATTTTGTTTCAAACGCGTTCCTCCTGTCTGTATTTATGAAAAATAAGCAAACCATGTTATAATTATTTAAATCCAGCCATGAAAGGTGTTGAAACTTCAATTCTTGATATTTTGATTATACTGGGGATACCTTTTTCGCTCTTGTTCGGCGGATTCATTGCGTATAAAAACTACAATTCTCCGGAACATATTGCAAAAAGAAGATACGCCAAAGGTGAAATCACTTTTCAACAGTTACGAGAAATCCGAAAGAACATTGAGATAATGAAATAACATTAGCCTGCTTTATCCCACATCGTCTTCGACTTCCCCACGTTATCCATGAGCAACTCATACACGTCCAGGTCCATTACGTCGGCCTGGGCGTTGTTGTTTTTAGCCACAAGTTGCCGGAGGGTGGGCCGCTGTTCCCGTAACTTGCGCATCGCCCGTTTATGCCCCTCGATATGGGAGCCGTGGTATTCCTGCAACGTGTCCCATTTCTCGGGGTCCAGTGTGCGGATAGCCTCGAACATTGAATTAACGATATCGCGGGTTTCCCCTTGAGCACCTCGTTCCCAGATGCGCTGCTTAAATACGTTCTTCACCAAGGCTTCTTCGGAAAAATCCAGCATAAATGGTGGCATCATCACTCCAATGGGATATAACGAACGGATGGCTTGTAGTGATTCATCCGGGTGCTCTTTTCGAAGCTGTTCGCATCGAGCCAGTTGCTCCTCCATCATTCGATGGTATAGCCACGGGTCTTTTGCTTCATTAGGAACCACAAATCCCCAAGGTTTGTTCGCTCGGAAGCCACCGGCGATACGGCGGTTTCGTATGGTGTAGGTGATGAGATGATCGTAGGCCGTCTTGCTCACACCTATATAAAGGAAGGTTACTGTCTCGCCTCGGATGGGCTCATAGGAATGACCAGCCTTGACCATGCCTTGTAAGAAGCGGTCGGTATTGCCCATATCATCGTACTTCCCAAGGTACAGGGCCGAAGCGAAGGCACTGGATTTACGGCCTTTGTCGGTGGCTCGCAATGCAATCACTCGACCATGTTGGACTGGCGTGAATCCCTGTTTAACGAAGTTTTCATTGATGAAATTCTCTAGGTTACAAAGGTCGTTAAGCCGTTCTGGTTCCAAGTGGATACGCTCATTCCAACAAATTGGATTGCGATCAATATTAAACCGACTCACTTTTTCTGCTCCACTCTCTTTCTTCCCGAATTGATTCGAGGTTGGCATCAATCGCGTATTGAATTCTTTCGGCAACCCATGCCAGTACATCCGCCTTTACCAAAGCGTTTGAATCGGGCTTGTCATTAAATACCTTGCTCCGAAGAAGTTCTTCAGCAAATAAAAACTCATCTCGCAGAGCAAACAAAGTCGCAAAATCTGTAGCCATTTTCAACTGCCTCCTAAATTCGCTTATCCTGCTTGTTGTAGTTCATTGAACTTCCGTTTCGGATACTCGTAATTTTTCCGAACATCGCCCCATGAAGATACCTTAGTGAAATATCCAATCACTCGGGTCATGTAATCAACAATCGGCTCTCCACAGATTGGACAGTTCTTATCGGTCCCGACTATTGACGTATGCCCATTGGCGCAAACCCCGAACCCGTAGTTGATCGCAAAGTGTTCGACTCCCTCCGATAAGGAAATCAGGATGAGTTTCTTCATTATTATAGAGTTGGTTATCCGTTCTTGAACATTCAGGTGCAGGATGCCCCCGCCGCTTACGTGCTTCATAAAACGACCAGTCAAGTGAATGCGATCGGTTGTGCCCATGTCAGCAATCAAGGGAACGTACTGGTTCGAGTACAATTCAAAAGGCTGTAGTTTTCGATATAACAGCCGGTCCTTTTTCGCCAATGTAACGGCTGTGCTTTCCGCTGGAATTTCCTCGGTGTTGAAGGAGTATCCCGTTTCTTGGCTAAAGGCCACCGCGAATTCTTCCATCTTCTTCAGCACTTTCTCGGTGAACGATTGCCCTGCTTCACTCTCCATCGGCATCCCCATGAACTCACACATCTCGTACTGACCATGGATTCCGATGGTAGAGAACAGCATGTCCAGCGAGAACCAGCCGAGTGGTTTGAAAAACTTGAGGAAGCCTTTTTCTACCCGTCGACGCAGTATTTCTTCCCGGTGAACCAACAGCAGATCCCGCGCCATTCTCGCCCTACGATCCAACAGCTCGAAAAAATGCTTTTCATCTCGGGCATCTAACGCCAGCCGTGGGAAGTTAATAGTCACCACCCGATGGGAACCGATGTTGAGGCCGCCGTTCCCGAAGCTGTCGGCCCGGTAGCTCATCCGTTCGGTGTCATTGACGTACCTGCAACACATTGCAATCTTGGAGCCCTCGTTGGCGTAGATATTCAGCACACCGAGCTTGACGTTAATCCGACTGATAAATTCGAGGAAGTCTTCGTCTAGCGGCTGCCGGTTCTCATCCACACACAAGTTAGCCGTCATAACCGGGAAGCGGTACGGCAGGCCGGTCGCGGGATCTCCGTTGGCAAAGAACTCAGCGATGATTTTCTGGGTTTGCATGACGAACTCCACGTCGACTTCCGAGCCATCAGGGTAGCGGTATTCGGAGAACAGCTTCTTTACGTTTTCACGGTCAAAGATGGATACGTTAGAAAACGGTGACTGCCCGCTGGTGCGAAACTTGTTATTGGCCACGTGAACAAACTTCTGCCAGAGGTTGACGATGTAATCTTGGTCCTCAGCGTTTTCCGGATTGCGTCCTTCCTGTTTTAGATACCACGCAAGGTTGATGATAAGATCACCGGGAGCCACTGCACCGGCAAACTCTTGACTCAGGTCCATCACGACTTCGGTCACTTGAGCCATGAAGCTGTCCGACCGTTTGGGCGGCAGACTTCGCAATTGCCCATAGGGCCGACCCTCAATCATCAAGTTTGCCGTGGAAAAAGCGAAGCAGTACGGAATCTGAATCCCTTGCCCAGAGCTATCGTGGCAATATAACTCACCCCGCCATATGCTCGATATCAGTTTGTTAGCTCGATGAAGGCCGAAGCGTTTCTTACTGTACCGCCACAGCAGATAGTACCCTTCCAATTTCAAGATGCCTTTGGTAACTTCGGCCTGATAGTTGTTAGCGGAAAGTTCCTCATTGGAATTAGCGTTCTGATCAACGCTGGTATCTGCCAGTCGTTTGGTGAAGTAATCATGGGACATCTGTCCGACATCGACCTTATTTGGGCTGATTCCTTCCAACTCCAACATCTTTAGTCCAACAGGATCTTTGGCAAACTTCTGATAGAGTGTATCGAATCCCGGCTCAAAAGTAAGGTATATCTTCAAGCCACATTCTCCTTCCGTCGGTCCACAATGATTTGATTGGAACTGGCCGGGAAACCACTAGTGTGTAATTCCTGACGGTATTCCCCGGCAATGATAACGTCACATAGGTCGATGATGTCGTCGGAAATCGAGAAAATGTTGTGGCCGGTATAAAGCCAAGTGCTTAGTCCGATGGATCTCACTGCTGCCAACAAAGCTGTCAACGCATCAGGCTGGTCCATCGGCTCTCCACCAACAAAGACCACAGCATCATAGAATCGCTTATTCGCTTGAATTTGATGGATAATCTCGTCCGTATCCATTTCCATCCCACCGTCAAACGATTGGAGTTCAGGATTGTGGCAGCCGGGACACCGTCGATGGCAGCCTTGGAAGAAGATACTGAAGGCGATACCGTCAGCGTCTGATGTGTTCAGGTCATTGAATCCAGCGATCCTTACCGTGGTCATTACGCCACCTCCGTTACGCTGTCCATGGTGACCTTCCATTTACGAAAACCCTGCCTATCGACCCACACCCAGAACTCAAAGTCAATCACTTCATCAATGTTGTGGTCTTTAATCGTCGCCTGAATATCAGCAATCTCCTTCCGATATGCCGCCATAGAAAACCGCTTGGTTCGCTTGGACTGTACGGCCAAGATGCGTCTACGGCTGATGCCGAGCACATCGACTTTGGAATGGGAACCAGCAGACCGCACCACTAGATATCCTCGTTCGGTCAACTCATGAACTATCTTTCGTTCAATCTCATATCCCCGCTGATAATTCGTGCGCCCCATTACGCTGCCACCTTTTTACCCACCTGATGGCAATGAGGCTTATACAGGCAAAAGAAGCATTTCTCCACCATGGCCCGAGGAAGTTCATTGGTGTAGCACATACCAGTCACGGCTGCGAATTTATCCAGAAGTCGATTGCGGTCTTCATCGGTTACCTTCAAATAAAAGGCTCTCATATCAGGCTTCGCTTCTGCACCTTTAGTCCAGCTGTCTTTCGCCAGTGATTCATACACAATGAGGAACTCATCAAGGCCAAATAACAACGAGTAAGCCACACATTGCTCTTTGTGATCCGCTTGAGCATCCTTCATCTTGTATTCGCCGATAACGCCAAGGGTGGTTGACTTGGTCTTAAACTCCAGCCCAATCTTGGTGCCATCCAGTTGATATTGAAGGACGCCATCCATCATACCGTACAATTGGAACCGCTGGCCGTTGTGTTCAAACTGCCTGACCTGCCGGATGTTCTTTTCCCATGCTGGTCTGTTGGTGGTTTTCGTCCGTACCACCGTAAACTGAGGAGCATCCAGATGTGCCTCGGCATAAAGCAAATCTCGCTGTACGGCCCGGTGAATTGCTGAACCGTTGCGGGACCATCGTCTTTGATAGGGAAATCGGTCAACAAAAGAGGCTTCGACCTTTTTAACTTTGAAATAAAGTTCCCGTTCACATTTGTAGGCCGATGAAGGCGAGAAGGTAATAACTCCTTTTCTGAACCCCAACTTGCTCGTATCACTATTCAAACCATCCAGCTCATCCATAAGGAGATACTTTTCGATCTCGCTATCGTTCGGCTCCTCAATGGAATGAATCGCGTCGAAATGTTTAAGGATTGCATTGGTCAACGCTTTACCACGATCGTTGGCATCATATAAAACTTCCTGCCGGAGTTCCTTTGCTCCAACTCGATTGATTAAGCTGCCGATGCAAACCACTCCCCTTTCTTTACCCCTTCGCCCCATCGTTGCATGATTTCGGTATCAACTTTTAGCGGTACAGTCAGTGAAGCTGCTGTGATCATGCACGCCTCGATTTCCTTCACATCACACTCGGTAACGGTATCATCAACAATCATCAATGCCTCGTCATGAACTGTGCCGCAGAGTGTCCAGCCTCTCGCGGTACAATATTTATGAAGATTGAGCATCGCTCGCTTCATCACATCAGCGGCCGTCCCTTGAATAATGGCGTTGACACTCTGCCGCCGAGCCGATTCGACGTCGCCTTTGACGTCATAGAATCTCCGTTTGAGATCGCGAGGGATATCGTTATTTCGCCATACGTTCAGAGGCAGTTCATCCACTCCGAGAATCTCACAGATTTGTTTTGCCAAGGAATCATAGACCTTCGCTTTCTGTCGATGTCCTGGGAATCTTCGTTTTCGTCCGTACAGGGTTTCCACATACTCATTTTCTTTAACAAACTCATGTGTATATTTAATGAAGGAATGGACTTGTGGGTAGGTTCTAAAGAAGTCGCCAATAAACTGGTGGGCCTCGTCTACCGTAATCTCCAGCTGGGTCGATAGCGTGTGCATACTCGTACCGTACATCACCGCGAGAAGCCCAACCTTCATCATCTTCCGGTACTTCGACCCATCGCCGCACTCTTCGATAGGCTTCTTAAACACCTTACTAGCCAACGTGGAATACAAATCCTGACCGTTCAAATACGGCTCTTGAAGATGCTTATCGCCGCTGATATGGGCCAGTAACCGAGGTTCGATCTGGGAAAAGTCACTGCCAATCAGCAGTTTACCGGGTGGCGCGATAATCAGCTTCCTTGCCTTAATCGGCAGGTTTTGCAGGTTCGGTTCGTTGCTAGAGAACCGGCCAGTCACGGTGGCCACCTGATTAAAGGAGCCGTGAATCCGGCCATCGGGCTTAATCCGTTCCGGCAATGCTTCGACATAGGTGCTGAGCAGCTTCGTGAGTTCCCGGTATTTCAATAGATACTCGATTCCTGGATGCTTATCTTTGAGAGCCTTCAGCGTTTTCACATCGGTGGACCGGGCATTAACCTCAGGCAGTTTCAACTCATCGTACAGCTTCCGAGCCAACTGGATGGTCGAGTTGTAGTTGATATCGCCGAAGTGATCCGTAAGGGACTGTTCCAATTGGCGGATTTCACTTCGCAGTTCCTCCCCATACTGCTGAGCGTAGTTCTTGTCGATAAGGAACCCGCACTGTTCCATATCGACACAGACTTCGATCAGCGGATTCTCCAGTTCCCGGTAGAGCCGTTCCAACTTACCCAGTCGTTGAAGGTGCTGCTGTTGCCACTCATAGAGCTTCCAGGTTAAATGAGTGTCCTTCGCCGCATAGACTAGAGCGACATCTAAAGGCACTTCATCAAAACAGGTTTTTCCAAAAAGTTCATCAAAGGTGTGGCTGGTATCTTCAAATCCAAATTTGCTGCCATACTTCGTGGCCAGGTTCTTCAGGGCATAAGACGGCTCGTTCTCATTTAACAAGGCCATCGCCACTCGGGTATCGTGAACTAATCCTCGCATCCGCACGCCATGGCGAATCAACATATGGATGTCATACTTGGCGTTGTGAAGCACTTTGCCAACCGTTGGATTGGAGAGCATTGGCGTTAATGCGTTAAGGACGACTTGCCGATTCAACTGTTTTCCGACCTTATGGGCCACCGGAATATAAACGTGGTAATCCGCTTTGGGTAATGTTAGGGAGATACCGACAATCATATCGTTGTACACATCCAACCCTGTTGTTTCGGTATCAACGGCAATCACCGTTTCGTCCGCAAGGTCTTGGACTAACTGTTCTAACTGTACCTCGGTTTGAATGAACCGGTAATTGTCCGGTGTTTCGTCGACCATCTTCTGCAGAATGGAATGTTTTCGCGTATCTTGTAAAACCTTATATAATCGTAAAGCGTGCGCTTTGGTAAACTTTTTCAAGCTTTCTACGTCCCGGCTGATTTCACCAGACTCGATGGCGAGCTTAACTTTGTGCAGTCGTTCTTTGTCCAAGCCACTCAGCTTACTTTGGAAGATGCCCGGCTGGTTTTTGCCACTTGGCTTCGCCCAACCGGTAAACCACACCTCATCCCATGTGGGTTCGCGTTGGGCTAACGCTTTCTTCATCTGAGCGTCAAGGACCCGTTGGTGAACATCCTCATTTTGTTGAATCTTTAAGCCAGTCATAGTGAGATCGATCGGTATCCCTCCCTTGGGATCAGATGGAAGGCGAATCGCCCTCCATTAAAAGACGTTTTCCGGATCGCCATTCGACTCTTCAATCGGCTTTACATCGGCTTCTATCCACTCGTTTCGGAAGTGGGTTTCTACCGGGAACCCGGCTTTTTGAAGTTCCTCGATTTGCTGTTGCCGTGTGCGTGGTTGGAGAACCGTTTCATAGAAGGCGTCCTCAACGGTCGTTTCGGAAAACTGTTCAAATTTCTCCCGGTCATCTGCCTTCAACTTGATAATCGGATTTAAGGTATAGGTCGTATCGGTCTTTGAACCCGTACGCTTGAAAATAAAGGCGAGATCTTTTAGGTGATCAGCGTAATTTTCAATCGTGTCAATTAAGCCTTGAGCTTGTCCTCGGCTACCGTCGAAGACCCGAATCATGCCTTCATCTAAATCGGCCATAGCAAAGAGGTAGCGTTTTCGAGCACGAAGTCCCTCATACTCTTCCAATCCGGATTGGCTGGCCTCACAATGAGCACACTTTTGACCAGCCGGTTGAATACAGGGCTGCGTGTAAATCCCCTGCTGAAACGAACCGTGGGCTCGATATTCCACATAGTCTTCAGGAGTAAGGATGCGAACCCGAACGGACTCTCCATCTTTCAGTCGGATATAGACCTTCTTGAAATCGATTTGAGAATTTTTCTTGTTTGCCGATTCTTTCGCATCTTTACCTTTGGCTGTAATTACGCCCATCAACTTCATACCTCCATAAATTGCGTTTATTTTTGTGTACGGGTATAATTACGCCAAGATGTATTCTAAGCGCCAACCCGTTTAGGTAGCTGGTGAAGTGCTATGAAACGCGTTGCAAGTACGCTTTGAAGCATTCTTTGGCTCGCTGCACCCCCTTTCGGCATCGCGCATCGTATTCGCTGGTACCGAATACGGTAGATGCGATTTCCTCAAAGGTGCAGTCATGGTAAAGCATCTTAATAATTTGTCCGTAATGCTCGTGGGTTTTGGTAAAACCTTCGAGTATTTTTTTTATCTCTAGTTCATCAATCAGGTCGTTCTCGAATTGGGATGGACTCACCAATGCGTTCTTCAAGGTGTTTCCTTCGGCATCGACCGGTTTATCCAGTGAGACCAGTCGATTTGGCGTCCGCTTCTTTGCATAGTGATACCGAACGACGCTGGCGGCTTTCGGTTTGGCGAAACTGGATAGCCGCTGCATGATATGGGATTCACCGTTGAAGTCACGGGCGGCTCGCCACAACTCTTGGGAAAATACGCTTTCAAAATCACTGGCTGGAATTTGGTATCGAAGGCTCCGCTCTTTTGCTTCCTTTTGAATGGTAGGCTTTACCTTCTCGTACAGTGTGGAGAAATAACTTTCCTTCTCTGACTGTGCGTATGCCAAGGCAAATTTATCCATTTGATTAAGTTCTGTTTCTCCCAAAATACGTTCCTCCTCAATGTTTTATTGTTTTTTGGTTAAAACACTTTGTTTTCACTGGAAATTATTTTCAAGAAGTTTTTTTGAAAAATCGTGGTTTTTTTCGTTAAATTCATCTGACGATAAAAAAAACGTTTTTTTGATTTCTTGAAAAAAGTTTAAGATTTTTAACGAAATTATTAACTTTAACTTAAAATAAAGAAAAAGTACAAAATTTAATTTTTTCATGTCTTTTGAGAAGAAACAAGGCAAAATAACGTCGTAAACTTTGTTTTACAGCGAGAGGTATCTTACTCCTTATGGAGGATATTCATGAATATGGAAGAAAATCGACAGGAGCGCATAGAAGAACTTTCCAGAAACATGGAGACTGGAGATTTATTGAAAGAAATGAGAAAAGAAAAAGGAATAACATTGGCTGAATTGGGTAAGGAAATTGGCGGAGTCAGTGTTACCTATCTTTCTGAAATAGAACGTGGACAAAAGGTACCCAGCGATCATTTAGTTCGACAACTTGCCGATTATTACGATATCGACGAAGATTTTTTGTTTGCTAAATTTGGGAAAGTTCCGATGGCTGCTAGACGGGTTTTTGAAGATAACCCTTTGCTCCTAAAAACGTTAGCTGACATTGGTCGGAGTGACGGAATTCCGGAAGATATGAAACAAGATTTATATGATTACTTGCATAATCTGTATAAACATATTGCGAATCGGAAAAACTAATTGTTAAAACACTTTAGGAGTGTTTTACTGTGATCAGTTTAGCCGATTCTTTTTTTCGTTTCCTTAGCCTCAACCTCGGATGGGAGACTGCTGTCCAAATTAAAGGAATCATGTCTGTAGGCACAGGGTTTCTCATCGGGCTTGCCTTTGCAACCGTTTATTACGCTTGGATTTTTCTTCGAATTAAACGTTCCGTCGAGTTTAAAGAACAAACGGTTAAGCTTCATGAAAATCTTTCTTTCTTAGCAATTCCTGGTGAACATGGGAAAGAAGCACTTATCGATCCGAAAACGGTATCAGAGGTTATTGAAGTCATTGCTCTGTATCATCGATACTTACTCAAGCCGGATAAAACAATGGCTCCAAAGAGTGTTCATCGTACAAAACGAGTTGTGAATTATATCGTAACTACATTTGTTATCTTAATCCTGCTTGGCCTTTATTTTGCTTTTTCTGTAGTGGAGCCTCAGTGAAATGGCAAAAAACTTTGGATTGGGTCGGTATAGCGAGAACAAATATTATGCAAATCATCGGAGCTCACATCATTAACGTCCTTTGCATAAGAAGGTAAATTAATCTTCTTGATAAACATTAAGCCATTGAGTTCATTCGCGACACTTTCAGCGATTCGTGCTCCCGCCTGATCATTATCGGTAGCGATAACAAGTTCTTCGACCGGTGAATGAATCAATAATTCACGTTGCCGTGATGACATATTCGCTCCACCTAGAGCTACCGCCGCATATCCAGCCTGCCACAGTGTAATCGCATCAATTTCGCTTTCAACCAGAAAAGCAATTTGTTCTTTTCTTTGATGGACCAGTTGCAGTCCGTATAAATAATCTCGTACAGGTAGTCCCTTACGGTGATACCAAAACCGTTTATCCGTTACGCTACGAAACTTGACATTTACTAAACGTCCGGTTTTATTAAACCAAGGAAGGGTAATGGCTTTGGACGATTTGGAGTATCCAATTCGAAACATACGTTGGGAATCTTCTTCAATTCCTCTTTCCTTTAACAAATACGGATGGCGGTACATAAACGGTTTCAAAACATCCGGTGACAGGTAATTCCTTTGGCCCGGAACCAAGGCTAGTGAGAACGAAAGTTCAAGGCTGTCTGAGTTCAAATATTGAAAATACTTGGAGAGCAGGTATTCTTCGGTTTCTGGTATCGTCTCATTTCGGAGATATGAAAGAAGCTTGACAAAACTTCCTTTGCGCCAGGTTTCATCATCACTACCGCTATCAATCCATACGCCCGTATCTAAACGAACAGCAAATGATGGATGCCTTTCAGGCCGAAAAGGTGAACATGCCAATAATCTATTGTGAACCCAACGTGGTTGCACCCAATCATAAAACTGTAATTCTGAAACCACATCGACATCGAACATAAAACCGTGAACCGTAATCATGACACGTATTGCTTTAGCAGCCCGTGTTTTTTTAATGTGTGATAGATGAAGTCTACACCTTTTGCCGTGACCCATGTTGTCGCTGTATTTATTTCAAATCCGAAGTGAGTAATTGTGTTTTCTTTGACGATGAAATACCCTGCGTCGATATATCGCTGATAAGGGACATTGCTATTCCCGTGAATTAAAAGAATTTTGCAATCTCGTAACGTCTTGAACAACCAGTTCCGTCCGACACCTAAGCACTTGGCCACTTCATTCATCGACTGTAGATTTTTAGCATCTATGAATTTATCAAACGCCTCAATCTTCGGAGTCGCATGATTAAGTTGAATTTGTAAGGCTTGTTTTTCTTCCCAGGTATCGGCTAAACATCGAAGGGCTTCTGCATAAGTTTCAGGTAGTTGTAAAGAACCTTTCGTCGGATAATCCTGTTCTTCTTTGATTCGGTAGTATTCATCGACCAACCAACTGTAAGCATTCCATGCCTGTTCGGTATTCAATGACTTCGCAATCAGCAATGCACCTTTTTCTGTCCATAGATGGAGCACTTTCGCATTTCGTGAACCTGTCGAAATTTTCGACAGGTTAATGAATTCCATCTTTTCGGTTCCTTCAAGAGCGAAGAAGTGTTTCCCTTGTTCGTAACGTTCCCGATTATTCGAGAAGTTTTGGCGGATTTTCTGATTACTGGTTTCGTAAACTTCTGCAAGTTGAGATGTGGTTAATACCCTGACCCCATCTTTTTTAATGACCTGAAGATTGTTCTGCATGCGTTTCCTCCAATCTGATTAATTGCGATTTCGCTGTTATGCGTAATATCGCAATAGCTAGTTTAGGGTTTTTATAACTTATATTCAAGTTGTATATAGTGGTAATTTATTTTGCATATTCGCTAATTAGCGAAACAACATAATAATTTACGCTGAATCAAACCCTCTTCTTTGGCCAGTTGATACAGATACTTTTGACCTTTTGGGGTAACTAATGTCTTGGAACTGGTCTTTGTGTTTCCAAAAAAATCGGAGTAGGTCTTGGTTTTCAATAGAAAATAGCCCTTCTTGACCCAATGTGAGTAAGGAACGTTGTACCCATCCTCATTTTTATAGATGCATTTCCATTGGCGCATTTTCTCAAAAAACATATTGGGGCCAAGATCAAAGGATTTTGCAATCTCATTTACAGTAAGGGCATTTGTGGCTGTCATGAAGGTATCGAAGGCCTCAGCTTTTGGAGTCGCTTCGTCAAGCTGTAATTCCAGTTGTTCCTTCTTTTCATATACGTCCGCCAGTTCTCGCAACGCTTCCACATAGGTTTTAGGAAGGACATATTGATTGGGATTTGACTCGGGTTGATGTGTTGCTTTAGTTTGGCTGATAAAATAGTGATTTTCTAAGATATCAAATACATCCCATGCCTTATTTGTATTCAAGCTTTTCGCGTGTCGGGCCGCACCGCGTTCTGTCCAAAGGTAAAATGAATGGGTGTATCTAAGCTGGTCCTCAATTTGATGAATGGCTCCAACGAGACCCTTTATTTCATTGTTGGTCAATAGAAAGTAATGGACCCCCTCTTGGTATCTCTCTTTGTTTCTCAAAAAATTGTTGTAAATACTTTTGACTTCGACATTATAGGCTTGAGCTAATTGAATCGTTGTTAATACTCGTTGACCTTTGTGTTCAATAACCTCAACATCATTGATGTTGAATTCGGAGTTATTATTTTTAGCAACTTTAGTCGATTTTAGGGACGGCTGAACATATTGAGTCAACCACTGTTTCCACCGTTGGCCTTGCGCTTTTCGACTGGACATGATGAGAGTAATCAAACCTGTTTCATTGATCATCGATAAATTCTGTGTGCCACCGGCTGTTTGGATGGGATAGATTTGTCTGTGTTCATTTGGCAAACGGGCCGATGAATTTGGTGTGATTCCTAACCCTTTGCAGATGTCCTGACTCGCAAACCATCTCTTTCCCTCAATATTCACTTGTCTTACCTCAACACCGACTTCGTCAAACAGTTGTTGGAATGATAAATTCATGATTGCAGCCTCCTACGTTTGTTTGTTTTGATATTGTGAATCGGGTCGAGCAAAATGCCCTACACTCTTATATGCCGCGAAACCGATCGCTGTTGTGACAGGTTTTATCGATGCACTTTTTTCCAATTAGAACAAATCGGTCACATCAGACTCTCGAATCACACCTTGATTGAAGTCGCAAACAAGCTCAATCACCTTGCCCACATTCGGCTCACGGGCTTTTTCAATGCTGATTTTCCCGATACCGTCACCTGCATCAAAGGTCAGCGCAGTAGCAGCGTCTTGGATCACCGCGATCGTTTCCGAGTAATCCGTTAGCTTCGGCGGTTGGATAATCCGCGCCCCAGACTCATCTTCTTTTCGCTTTTCTTTTTCAGCAGCACCCGGCGTTTGGTGCACGACCAGTCCTGCCGTTTCATACCGACCAAAGAGTTGTCGGAGCCGACGAGACGTAAAGGACATGGAATCACGCATCTTCCCCTTACCGTGGTTCATGAGATTAAAGCCGTCGATAATGACCATTTTTGTGTGTGGATATAGCTGTAGATCGGCTTCAATGACGTCCAACGTTAAGCCGTTCGGCAAATCTTCCATGGTCTTAATCAAGTACGGAGAATGGTTCATTTCTGGCGTGAATGCCGCAAGATAAGAAAGATACTGCTCGGAGTTATCCAGAATCCCCCGGCGCAACTTGACGTTATCAAACTTCCCCATTAACGTATCCAGCCGCAAGGATTGCTGGCGCTTGGAAAGTTCCGGCGAGTAATGAAGCACCCCGAAACCGTTTTCCCATGCCGTTAAGCCGATGTGAGAAGCCATCCATGATTTGCCCCGGTTGGTAAATGCCATGAGCAGAATATAATCCCCGACTTCAAACCCGCCGCCTAACGCCTCTGTCAAAGACACATAGGGCGTGGGAATGAAGGAACGTGCCCGGCTTTCACTGGCCTGGGCATACCATTCCTTACGTTCCTCCCCATTGGCGGCAAAGTTTGTGCCTTGGTTTAACTCGATGGATGTATCAGCCTCAATCTTTCGGGTTTCTTCATTGAGCCATTGGATGAACTTGTCCCCTGGTAGCTCGCTAAAACGCTTGGCGGCTTGATGCTGTAAGAGTTCAAATGCTCGTCGTTTCGCGGTTTGCGCTTTGAGCCGGGTGCAAAGATATTTATAGGAATCCTGCACTTCTGGGATATAATCAAAGTTTTCAAATTGGGCCACGACTGTTCGATAATCGGGCGTGTGCCGGTTTTCTCGTACATACTCACGGATAAAGAGGTACACTTCCCCCAAGGTCGGGAAATCCGCACTCTCCACATGATAGCGTTGCAAAAAGGCAAAGGAATTTTCGTCAATGACTTTAGAAAGTAGCTGCGATTCGAGCATGGTGTCCTCCCTTCCCTACCCTCTTGGAAAATATCTAGGCAATTTCTTTTCTGCGTTTGAGGATAGTCCGGATGAACTCGACTCCCTTGGGAGATACCAATGTCCGGCTACGGGTCATTAATTGTCCGTCTTTCCAGAACGTGTATTCTTTGACCATAAAGTAGCCACGCTCGATGTATTTTTGCAGCGGCAGATTTTTGTCCATTCCACTCTTGATTAAAATGCCTTCTTCACGGAGGGCAGCATAGGTGTTATTCCGTCCTTCCTCCATTGATTTGGCCACTTCAGACATGGTCTGCCATCCGCGAGATTCAATAAAGGCGTTAAAGGCATCCACCTTCGGCGCATCGGTTTCGACCTTAGCGACAAGTTCCAGCCGCATTTTTTCTGTCTGGACAAGCGCATCCAGTGCTTCTACATAGTTCTGAGGAATTAGTCGGCCTTCGAATGTGGGCCTTTCTTCGTTGGTAACGGAATAAGAGCCGGTTTGACGGATACTTGGCAGAACTTCATGGACTACCCAGCGTTTAAACGCTTTTGCCTCCGGTTTACGGCTGCCCAAGATTAAAGAGTAGAGGCCGGGTTCGTTGACAATCGTGAAATATCGAGCCCCACCCTTTTGACCCTCGGTTGAATCTAGGGTCAATTCGGCTGCGTTATACGTTCTCTTTTCATCGTTATCTAATCGCCCCAACGCCGATGTGGGATTGATAATATCAAGTACATTACACACGTCTTTTGCTACAAACCACGGTTGACCATCCATCATCACGGTTCGCACTTGATTACCTTCATAGTTGAATACTTTCTGTAGGTTCGTCATTAAAATCGTCCTCCTAAAAATTTTGTAAGTTGTTTAGCCTTTGTTCAGTCTTAACCCAGCATGGCTCGGCTTCGCTGATCTTCTCCTTCAAAGGAAACAGGAATGGTCATTCCACCAATTCGGCTGGATATCCGAGGATCGAGTCGCCGGGACAATTGCTCCAATGGTTCGTTCGAGGTGAAGATCGTGGTCTTCCGATCGGAGCATCGTTCGTCAATCACCTCATAGAATTCATTTTTGTATGCCTCTGTCGCTTCACGTACGCCCACGTCGTCGAGGACAAGTAGCTCAGCTTGCAACATATCGCACTTGCTATGGTAAAAAGCGACAGCCGCCTTTTCTTGCATCTCACGGGGTCCACGGAATTGGGCATTGAACTGGTTCTGAAACTTGGAAGCGTTGACAAATAACGCAGGCAGTTGGTCAATCCATGCCGTTCGCTTGACGTGTTGAATCGTCCGAGCGACAAGATATTCGTGAAGGATGGCTACCGCCGATGTGGTTTTTCCTGTTCCCGTTCCCTTGGGATTGATAGCATTAGGGATGGAGTACAGGTATAGGCCAATCCCTTCCTTCACCTGCTGGAGTACGTTCCTGCAGTATTCAGTTACCACAGCATAAGCTTCTGGATTGTCCTTCGCGTATGGAAGGTTGGTAGCCGTTACCTGAGCATAGGCCACAGGAATGGCTGTGTGCCTCCACAAGCCTCCGGTACCGCTTTCCCCGTGTAGTTTTAGGTAGGCGAAGCAGTGCCCATAGCACAGGGCAACGTCGCCTGCCTTTTTACATTGGCTGGAGAGCAGACAATGGCGCACGGTCATTCTTCTTCACCTCCCCGGCGCAGGCGAGCGAGAATTTCATCGACGCTGCGGCCGCCATGCTTCCTCACCGGTTCTGTAGATTCAGCGGGCTTCTGTTCTTCCACAAGGGCCAACGCCTCATTGGATAGCCAGGTGGCGAGCTGACCGATGCTCGGTCTTGGGTAGGCATCTTTTTTCCAACGGGTATCGTACTCCGAGAAAACAGTGTCAATCATCGACTGGATTTGAACGGGTGAATAGTTGGAGAGTAGTTTGGTCTTTACAAGTCCCATATCTCGCTTCCAGTTTGGGTTATAGTTCACGGTGTATTTCTCACGGTATTTCTGACAGAAATATTGAATCACGCTCTTGGGATGGCTGAGGTCCGTTTGATTGTTCTCTGTTTTCTCTACGGCTCTGACCTCTGCGCGCTCTCTTGTTTCTTTCTTGTTATATTGGTTCTGGTTAATTTGGTTCTTGTTAGTGTCAAACACCTTTGACACGGTGGGATTGCGATCTTTGACACGGTCGATTGCAGAATTTGACACGGTGACGCTGTGATCTTTGACATGGAATGCGGAATTTGACATGGTGATTTCTTCGTCAGCGGGGTTATTCGTAGGCGTAACTTCCCCGTTAAAAATCGCTAACTGGGATAACGGCAGAATCGTGTAATGGGACGCATCAAACCGTCCTTGCTTGCGCTCATACACTCGCTCAATCACCTGTTGGCCTTTCCATCGGAATTGAACCAACGAATTAATCCATTTATTGGCCGTTTGGCGGCTCCACCTGAGTCCTGCGGCAACCGCATCTTGCGAAGGAAAGCAGTTTCCCTGCTCATCCATATAGCTGGCGATGACGCAGAGCACCGCCCATCGCTCTGGCCCGAGTTCAGCCATAAGGCCGCTGGTGACGGCGGAGCGATACATTTTGACGTAGATTTCGTGGTCCCACTTCTTATCAATGATGTCAAAGGATCGCTCCATTTCAACGGCAAGCATTTTTTCAGTCACTTCATCACCTCAATTTCCGTGGTCAGCGCACCCTCGCCCACAAACGAGAGAATGGCCCACCGGCCATAAACTGACCAATGGGCAAGGGCCGCTTATTCTGTTTTGCCGTGTAAGGTTTTTGTAATGTCAAAGAGTCCATTGGCCGACAAGCCGACAATGATGCCATTGAAAACCCCCGATTGGATGGTCTCGGCAGGCAAGTAAATCAACCCGGCCAAGATCCCCAGGAACATCGTGACCAGCGGAATGTACTTGCTGTCGATATATAACTTGGCAAACTGACCGAGCGCGATGAGCACCGCGACGACAACACTTGCTTCAAACAACCTCGTTCACCTCCCTCAAAATGCCCTACACCTTAAATGCCGCAAAAGGAGGTACTGATGTGACGGAAAACCGTGAAAAAACCTGTGTGGAAAATATCTCCGGCCTTTTATTTAGGCGATCAGTCCCAACCGATCAAGAATCGTGATGATTCGGTAAAAGGTGGTATCGCCGTTTGGATCGTCGATGACCTTCTTCGTCAGAAGCTTCAATGCTGCCGGTTTTGCCCATTCGGGGACCTGAGCCAGCTTATCTTCCTGAAGACGTTCCTGTTGCCGCTTGGCAATGGAAGCAATAAAGGCGTCCCAACGCGGCAGGATCAGATGCGGACAATACTTGCCGGTCCAGTGCTGATGGGAAACCACATTCGTCAGCGGGATATTAAACTGCTTCATGAGGTCGATAATGAGGTCAATGGCGTTGGCTTCCGCTTGCGCCAGATTGCCATCACTGTTCTCGCAAATCTCCACTCCGATGCTGGTGCGGTTGCCGGGGCCGTTGGCTCCATCACCGGCGTGCCAGGCGCTCTCATTCGTCGGGATATGCTGGAGGATTTGATGGTCATCAACGGAGAAGTGCCAACTGGTTGTTCCAGCACCGGGAGACTTAATGAAAGTGGCATGACCAGCTGCATCGGCTCCTGCGCTGCTGTTGCCCGTATTATGGACAGTGATGAACGTGGGGGTTAGAGGATAGCCGGGACGGTTTTTCGCGCCTTGAGGTACGAAATCCTGAATGATGTTTGCCAAGATTAGTTGCCCCTTTCTCGAATTTCAGATTTTATAATTTGCACGTCGTCACTGAGCCGCTCATACTGCTTCGCAAGGATTTCAAACTGCTTGGAGATATCCTTGAGAAAGTCGGTCAGCCGATCTTCCCGGTTACGGGCCTCGGCCTGCAATCGGCGGCTCTCTTGAAGTTGGTACAGGTACAAGGAGACAAACAGGGAGGCCCACAGCCCCTGCGACAAGGCTTCCGTTAGCAGTCCGTCCATCATTCACCTCGTTTCTCTGCAATGAAAAAACCTCCCGTTCTTGCCGGAAGGTTTCTTTACACGGATTCAGATACGGCTTCATTTTTCGTGGCGAGAAGTTCAGCCACCGGGACTTGATACTCCTCCGGCAAAGATTCGATGGCCCGACGGCCCGCTCTGACTAAAATCGAGTATATGTTGACCATGTAGGGAAGAACTGCGGACATGTTTATTCACCTCCCTTCAGAATCTGAATTTCTTCGAATAATGCCACAATCGCCTCCGCGATATCGGCCAGCGATGATTTTTCTTCAGCGGCTACAGAGGGTGAAGGCGTTGGGCGATTCCCTGGGCCATCATATTCCCATTCTGTACCATCGACTTCTCGAAGAAACTGCTTATTCTTCCGTACAATGATTACCGCCATCTTCGGGCCTCCTTAGTACGTAATCCGAATTATCGATCCATTTCCTCCGGCCCCGGCCACAGTGGTCCCTCCGCTGCTTGTCCCTGCAGAACCTCCATTGGCGGATAGGGTCGGTACAGAGATGGTTTTACCTATCAAAATGATGGAACCGCCGCCGCCGCCGCCACCACCACCGCCTCCGTTTGACCCAGCATAGTTTCCGCTACTATACCCGTTTGCCCCTGCTGTTCCATCGGCTCGAATAGCGCCGGTGCCTGTGATAGTGTCGGCCAAGATGAGAATCACGCCACCGCCATTTCCTCCCGTTCCTCCCCGGCTCGATCCGCTGGAATAGACAGTGCAGGCCCCACTTCCGCCCCCTCCGCCTTGGAAGGATAACAGTTGACGGACATCTCCGCCAAATCGGCCCCATTTGGTACAGTTCGATCCCGGCACTCCTGAAAGAACATCCGTATTTCCTCCAAGGCCTTTTGTAAAGGTCGAAAAGTTCCCTCCGTCCCCCCCAGCTCCACAAGCTCCATAGCCATCAAGCCCGTTCGTTCCGTTGGCGTTGGTACTTTGTGGATTTACTCCTCCGGCAGATCCCTTTCCCGAAGCAGAAATCGTCCCATTAATCGTCGCGGTTCCTTGAACGAGAAAGCAAAGGAATGAACTGGTCGGGAATATCGTGACGCCACTGTTGATGCTCAGGGAAGAAAGGCGGTACACACCGGATTCCACTGTGGTGGTCGAGGAGTGCGTCATGGCCCCATCGGTTCCGTCGTTCAAAAAGAAAAGCCCCGAGAACATCGAGGCTTTCATCTTGGCGTGGAGGCTTCCATTCGGATCAAGACGATCTGTTTTCGAACCCACCAACCGCCGTATATAGGCGAGAACCATTTCATTGGCTCCAAACATTGATCACACCGCCCGTTTCAAATAGTCATTGCTCCACGTGTACGTGAGCACATCCCGAATCCCGCCTGCCGTTATTCCAAGCGGTGGTAGGTAGCGATAAACCTTAGTGAGTTGATCGCTGTTGTACTCCATCGTGGTAAAACCGGAACCATACAGGCCGTGCTTTAGCTCGCCTGTTTCTCCGCTAAAGACACGAAAGTGAATCGCGCTTTCCAAGGTCCAAGCCCCACTCGTGGTCGCTCGGCTGTAACAGGGATAACCGGCATCCTGGGTGGTTTCCCCGTGGACATGAAAGTGGTTTGCTGCATCTCCGTTTTTCTTTACCACGAGCCAATATACAGCCCCAGCCGTTAAGCCGATCAAGTCAAAGGGGATGCTTACCCACGCTCGACTGGTGGGCATAAACTCCTTTGGGTAGGTCATGGATTTTAGCAGGGTTCCTTCGTTCGTTCCGTCGACCATCAGCCCAGTACGAATCTCGGTAGTGAGGTCGACGCCATTCCCGTGCTTGACCAGGTCCAACTCGAGTCGCGCCAACTCCGTGGTTCCGGTCGTTGTGAACCGAATCGCATGTGAATAGCTGGCGCAGTCAAACTCTGCAATCCCACTTCCGCTTTTGCCGTCAAAGGGTATTCCGTCATAAACCAAGGAAAAGGGTTGGAGGCTAATCAAGCTGTTCATGGTGGTTACATCCAGAACGGTTCCCGAAGTAAAGGCATTTAGCGCCATAATTCACCTTCCTCAATTCCCGGTGATCGTAATCCGAGCTTCAATCGTGAGTACCGTGTTCACATTCTTAGACCATGGTTGAGTCAATAAGTTCAGCATGGTCCCCGTTCCAGCAACATCCGTTCCACCAATAAAGATCGCCATTTTATTGTGATTCCCGTTACATTCTGCGGGTAATACTTGAGTCCGAAACCGGACCTCCCCGGCTGTACACGTCACCGAAGAAACGGGTTTGCGGAAAATCTCCGTGATGGTTTCTCCAGGATCGTTATCGTCCCCGACCAATAAATAGGGGCTGGAGAGATTGCTGATACTTGAAGCAATCAACCCCAACCCCGCCTGAGTAATGAGATTTTGCAAAGGTCCGTGCACGGTACCGTCTTCATATTCGATAAACCAGATGCCTTCTGCCGTTACATTCATTTATACCACCACCCCGCTACAAACGATCCATGACTGATCGTAGGCTTTTTTCTGTTGTATGACTCGGCAGGAACCGACGTTGGATTGAATGGAGACGTATACTCCTGGATTCGATGAGACTTCCAAAGTTCCACCCACAGGAGCAGGTATCCAAGAACCATACTGGCCACCAAAATTCGTGCTTACTCGATATACCACCTGCGGCAGTGCTACGCTTGGGTTTGTCGGGATCAACAAAAATACGCACCCGGAGGTGGCGTTTACCGTTACCCTAGATATGGTTGCCGGGTCAAGAAGGATATCGTAGCTGACCTCTACCATGAAGGGCAGTGGAACTTCGGTAGTCGCCAGTTGATCGGTTACCGTAACGGACTCGGCCCCATAAACAAACTTGTTTAATCGAGCCGTATTATTCACATCTACATTATCCTGAGCACTAATCACCGCTCGTAACAGGTCGGGAATCCCTAATAAACGGCCGCCGTATTCGATATGGTAGGTCCATTGGTCCGGTGTTAACGGGGTCAACGTGACCGATTGGACAATATAGATGCCGCTAATCCCCAAATTCGGAAGTTGCATGTGTAACAATTGTCCGGGAGTGATGCCCGGCATTTCGGTATCCAAACTGCCTTTGACTCGGGGATTGCTAAAGGCTTTGAGGTCCGCTAATCCGGCCGCTTCGGCGGCCTCGACGGTAAAGAGTTTATTGTTGGTGATAACGTGTTCATAAACACCGTCTCCACCCTGAACCGCAGCAATCCCTTGTTGCGACTGTAAATCTTCCACCATCGTGATAATGTCAATATCGTATTGATAGGCAAACGTGAGGGTAGCCCCCGAGGGTAATGTTGCCGTCTGTGAACTGGCTTTTACATACTTCTCTTGGTAATTGACGAGGTAATCCGCCAGAGCCTCGTCATCCACGTTTTCAATCCCAACACGGACCGACATGCTACTTGTGGTGAGCGATAAGTTGTGCGGTTTATGGGGTAATGTCCAAATCCGAGCCGCACCGTCTGCTTTAATTTCATAGACAAAAGGGTCGGACAGCATCGTCCCGCCCCGTACATACACCCGGTTCCGAAGCCCTTGAGTGTCAATGGTGTGCTTCAGGTTTCGTAAGGGAAATGAGGAATCTACCAGCGACGGCACCACAGAGGAATCTGTGGCCGGATTGAAAAACCATACGTCCCGGTAGTAATCGACGTACCAGTCCCATCCGCAATAATCGGCCAGCTTTTTGAAACATTCAGAAGGCCGCAAGTAATCGAACACGATGTACTGTACCGTAGGAGCACCTGGACGGATGTGATCTCCGGTAAACCCTTGGCCGTATTTTATTAGAATGTCCTTTACAATCTGGTTTGCCGTCATATTCTCGTAGGTTTCTACGACCAACTTGCGATCGAGTTGATAGGTATAGTCCTGGCAGTCGACATCCCAAATATGGATACCCGTCGTCTTGGAGAGTTTGACGATGTCTACGATCCCACCAAAGACCCTCACACCGTCGATTTCAACGATCACTTCGTCACCTTCAGAGGGCTTATGGTTTTTAATCGAAAAAGAGCAGGTGTCCACTGCCGAAGTCAACACTTGCTCGATTGAAATCCGATCCAACAATATATTTAAGGTCTGATTTATGCCTGCGATGAGAAATACATCAGCCACTCAGTCTCACCCCTCGGCGCACAAGTTGTCGCTCTAACTGCTCCCAAATCTCCTGTCCGTTGCTGCCGTGGATGGTAATGTGAAAGGTTTGGCTCCCCGTAGCGGCTGCGTTACCGCTTGTAAACAAGGGGTTTGTTGAGGCTCCTGGTAAAGCCACCGAGGCTACCCCGGCCATTTTTGCTGAGGCCGTCGCCAAATACGGCAAACTGTTTGAGATGCCATCGGCAAATACTTTTACTAGCCATGGCCCTGTTTCACCCAAACGGGATAGCGGCCCTACCTTTGCCGGTGAATGTGGCATGTAGGAATCCACTAGGCTGGTCATATTCCACAAGACATCTTCCAAGTGTCCGAATTGACTACGAATCCCTGCAATAAACGTGGTCATCAGGCTGACGCCCCAGTAATTTGCTTTCGATACAAGACCTTCAAACTTTAGAGAGACCTCATTGATAACATCGAAAACTGTCTTTTTCATCGATGCCCACGTCGTGGTGACGTCAGCGAGGAGTTTTGCCCATAGGGAAGATAAGGCCGTTTGTACCGTTTGCCACAGGGTGAGGGTGTTCTCTTTGATCTGCGTTTGCTGGTTCATCATCTGTGTAGATGCATCAGACCATGTTTGAATGACGGTTGCGGCCGTCTCCCGGTTGGCTTGAATGACCCCGGCTTTTTGTTCGCTTGCTACCAGCAATACGCTGTTCTTTTGGACTTGAGCCACCTTCGTTGGATCGCTATTCATCTGCGGCACTCTCGGATCGAACCCTTGCAAAGCAGAAGCGAGTTCCGGGGACGCCTTGGAAATGACGGCGGCCAATCGGGTTACCATCAACGCCCCCATCTTTTCGGCATCATCGACCATCCCCTTTAAATCCTTGAGGGCATTCTCTTTAATTTCGGCCGTCTTCTGTTGCCATTCCAGCCGATATTGTTCCAGTTGTTGTGCTGCGTCTGCCCGAAGTTGAGCGATTTTCTGGGATGTCTGTGCCGCCAAATCCTGAAGCTCATTCACGGCTTCAGACTTCGCGAGGGATGATCGTTGTTGCCATAGGGAGACATACTGGTGGAGTTGTTCGTCGGTCATTTCGGTCAAGGCTTGCACTTCGTCCGCTGCTTTTGGCCCTAGTTTTTGAAGTTCACTAAGTAGGCCGTCGCTTATCCCTCGCCCACGAAGGCCAGATAGGTTGCTCTCCCAAGTGCGTAATGTGTTTACCTGATCTCCGAGGTTGTTCAGAAGATCCGCACCAGACACTCTTTTGTGTTCCACCGCTGAAAACAATCCCACAAAGTCGGCGATCCCATCGGCCCGATTTTGAAGTTCTTTCTGGAAATCTGCCGTGGCTTTTTGTTCATCTTCCCGGAGCTTATGATTGATTTCTGTGACCTTGGCCCGGTAATCTTCCTGGGCTTTGGTGAGGTCTTCTTTATATTTCTTGGCTAACTCGACCACTTTGTCAGAGAGTTGGCTGAACTGCTTTTCCTGCTCGATAAGTTCGTCGGTCAGATCGGAGACTTCTTTCTTCATTTTGGCCATCTCGGCTTCCGCCTTGACCATGTCGAGGTACGTCTTCCGAGTGGCTTCGTCATCTTCCCCTTTTTCCTGAACGAGCTGGGCGTATTCCCCCTGAAGATCTCGAATCAGTTCGGCCTGAACACTCATCTTTTGGTTGAGAAAATCTGTTTTGACCGCGACTTCTTGTATCTTTTGTGCGTGGCTTCCGAGTTGAGCGATCGCTTTTTCTTCCTCGGCGTCCAACACACTGAGTTTAAAGTTCATGGTGTCGATGGCGACTTGCCAAGCCGATTTGACGTCCTCGGCGTGCGTTTTTAACTGCTTTGCCTTTTCCGAAGTATCGCTCATTCCCGAACCGGCATCTTTCCAGCCGGTTTTGATGGAACGTAAGGCATCTTGCAGAGTTTTCGACGCATCCACAGTTTGGTTCGCCGATTCCTCGATTTTCTCCCCCGGCGTATCCCAAGATTGAAAGGCCGCCGAAACATTGTCACTGGCTCGATCAATTGCCGCAGACGCTTCTTCGGCCGTAGTTTGCAGTGATTCGATGTTGAGGTTGATATCTGCAACCGTACTCGATACGGAAGCCCGAATTTGCTGGAATCCTTCCTCAAAGCCGGGAGCGAGTTTGCCAATCAAGCCCACCACCGGGCT
>NZ_WNKU01000034.1 GCF_009720735.1 Heliobacterium mobile | reverse complement strand
GTAGCTATGTCGGGAGCGGATAAGCGCTGAAAGCATCTAAGCGCGAAACCGACCCAAAGATGAGACTTCCCACTACGCAAGTAGGTAAGACCCCAGGAAGATGACCTGGTTGATCGGCCCGAGATGTACACGCTGTGAGGCGTTCAGTCGACGGGTACGAATCGGTCGAGGACTTGACCTTACTTAAGCTTTACAATGTGAACTCTGTGTGGTTTTGAATGAACAGAGCATATCTTCAAACCAAAGACTATCCTTTATGATTGGGTAGTCTTTTTTCCATTTAAAATCGGGCTGGTTTTCTCTGAAAACCAGCCTCTAACATTTACACCTTTTATAGCTTTACCCTTTGGGGTTCACTGATTTTTCTCGCTTGACTAAACTTTAGAAATAAGATAGTGACGACCCGCCATACCCTGCAGTAAAATAATAACTAGCAAGAGAAAGGAAAACCGAACGATCTGATATTGACAGAATATTTGAAATAGAGTTAATATTAGAGTGCTTAGTTACTAAAGCGATAGAACGAAGATCAAAGTCGCTCAATGAAGTTGATGGATGCGATGTAGTGACAAGGACATCATGCCTAAAGGGGGAATGATCTTAGGAACTAAAATAATGAATGAGGTCTCATTCAAAATAATTGAGAACCTTCTTACCAAAAGCAGAAGGGAGCATAACTATTGAAAAAGGTCTTGGGAATAGTTGTCTCTAAACGACAGTTAGGAAACAGTGAACTTTTGCTCAAAGAAATCATGGACAATGTGCCTGAGCCTTGTTGTAAAGAATTGATTCGCCTGCCTGATTGTCGCATTGAACCTTGCAGTGGCTGCTACCGTTGTTTGAAAAGAGGGAAAGAATGCCCGATTAAAGATGACTTCTCTTTTGTTCTCGATAAACTTACGGAAGCGGACGCTGTACTATTTGGAGTACCAGTTTATTTTTTCGGTCCTCATGGATCGTTAAAATTATTGACTGACCGAATGCTCGGTGTACAAAACATTATCGAAAAAACTCGCCAAAAACCATGTATCGTCGTCATCCCCTATGGAGTCAACCATTGGGAAGGATACGCTAAGACAGCTGCTTTGGTTCTACCAAGGGTATTGGAAATGAAGTTAATCGATTGCTGGACCGTACGGGCAGCTTTACCGGGAGAGTGTTTTGATGAGGCCGGCCATCTTCGCTACGCGAGAGATTTAGGTAAAAAACTCTTTGTAGCCGATGAATATGAGAAGGAACAAAGTGAATGTCCAAATTGTGGTTCGGACTTATTTCGACGGTGTAAGGATGGCGGGATTGAATGTCCATTATGTGGAGCAAGACAGGTATCTACACTGGGACAATATAAGCCAGTCATTACGCACCAAAACCGATTATCGACAGAAGCCCTCTACCACCATTTTCGGCATTGGCTAATCTCTAT
Source organism: Heliobacterium mobile (assembly GCF_009720735.1). Taxonomy (GTDB): domain Bacteria; phylum Bacillota; class Desulfitobacteriia; order Heliobacteriales; family Heliobacteriaceae; genus Heliobacterium; species Heliobacterium mobile. Next base: position 30,818 of record NZ_WNKU01000034.1, on the reverse strand, counting down.
GGTAGAAAGATACATAGACGAAAGGACTCGGTTGAGTACAGTACAACGACCGTACATGAATAAGGCATGGTGGATAAGACCTTCGGAAAGAACGAGGGATCACTTCGAAGAATGATCTTCGATATATTGAGGTGAAGCCGGATGACCATTCCGATTCGGCACGGACCGTCCCATTCCGATTCAGAAATAAGTTGGAAGAATAGCTATCCACCAGAGGTCCCTTTACACATGGAATACCGAAAAATAACCATATCGCGATTGTTGCAAGAAACGAGTGAAAAATACCCCCATCATCGTGCTATCTCATTTATGGGATTTCGAATGACATACCGTGAATTATGGAATGATGTATGCCGTTTTGCCAACGCCTTGGTCCACATGGGAGTAAAACCGGGCGACGCAATATGTATCATGTTACCTAATTGTCCGCAAACCGTTACCGCCTTTTACGGTGCACTGCTAGCCGGTGCTGTCGTCGTCATGACGAATCCCCTATATGTGGAACGGGAACTTCAATACCAATTGCAAGATTCAGGTGCAAAAGTGATCATCGTTTTGGATCTACTTGACCAGCGAGTGATGAGAGCGATTGAACAAACCAAGATTGAGCAAGTCGTATTCACAGGTATTCAGGATTATCTAGTGTTCCCAAAGAACCTTATCTATTCCGTTAAAATGCATCTGCAAGGGAAAAAGCCGGCCATAACTTACAACAGTAAGGTTCATCGATGGAAAGAAATTTTGGAAAAAGGTTCAATCGAAGCATATCATCCATCGACAAACGTTGATGATGTAGCTTTACTCCAATATACCGGGGGGACAACGGGAACACCAAAAGGAGTGATGCTGTCTCATTGGAACATCAACGCAAACACCCAACAGCTCGTAGCATGGTTTTACAAGTGTGAATTCGGAAATGAACGCATTCTTTGTGTATTGCCATTCTTCCATGTCTATGGCTTGACGATTGGTATGAATCTAGCCGTTGCGGTCGGTGCAGAAATGATTTTACTTCCTCGTTTTGACGGTGATAAAATTTTACAAACGATCGACCGAGAGCGGCCAACAATGTTTCCAGGTACACCGACAATGTATATCTCGATTATTAATCATCCAAAAGTTAGTCACTATGACCTATCCTCCGTTAAAGCCTGTCTTAGTGGGGCAGCTGGGTTGCCTGTAGAGGTTCAGCAGAGTTTTGAAAAACTGACGGGGGGGCGATTGGTGGAAGGATACGGATTGACGGAAGCTTCCCCAGTGACCCACTGTATCCCCATATGGCATAAACGAAAATCAGGCAGCATTGGTCTGCCGCTTCCGGATACGGAAGTGAAGATCATCGACCTCGAAACAGGAGAGCCGATCATTGACGGGCGAGTGGGAGAATTGATCGTCAAGGGACCTCAAGTGATGAAAGGATACTGGAATCGCCCCGATGAAACCAAAGAAGTGCTGCGAGACGGTTGGCTTTACACAGGGGATCTCTCTCTTATGGACGATGAAGGTTTTTTTTATATCGTCGATCGAAAAAAAGATCTTATCATCGCCGGTGGCTACAATATTTATCCACGAGAAGTCGAGGAAGTTCTATATGAACATCCAAGCATACAAGAAGCCGTCGTATTGGGCGTACCTGACCCCTATCGTGGAGAAACAGTCAAAGCCTATATCGTGCTCAAAGAAGGAAAGCAACCCAGTCTCGACGAGATCGAAGTCTATTGCCGAAGTAAACTAGCCAGTTATAAAATCCCTCGTACTATCGAGTTTCGAACGGAACTACCGAAGACGATTTCCGGAAAAATATTGCGTCGGCGATTACTCGAAGAAGGAAACGAGGCTGCAGCATCGAAAGCATAATATTCGCAATATTAAAACAGAAAGGCTTGAAGAATTTTGGCAGGGACGCGTCAACGCAATAAAGATAAATTGCCAGTGATCATTGATGCAGCGAAAGCAGTTTTTGCGCGAAACGGCTTTTACAATTCACAGATCTCGAAGATAGCCAAACAGGCAGGAGTCGCTGATGGTACGATTTACTTGTATTTTCGCAACAAAGAAGAAATCCTAGTTCGCCTTTTTGAACATCAAGTAGGAAGTTACATCTTATCTTTGAAAGAACAACTGAAACAGCTCGATGACGCAAGACAACGGCTGAGCTATATCGTCGATCAACACCTACAAATATTAGAGGAAGACCCAGACCTGGCAAGGGTATTTCAACTCGAACTAAGGCAACCGATCGCTGAAATCCGCAAAGGAATCGCTCCAATTTTACATCAATATTTTCAAATCATTGAGGACACCGTTTGCCTAGGTCAACAGCAGGGATACTTTGATTCCGAACTATCGGCAAAACTGATTCGAAAAATAATTTTTGGAAGTATCGATGAGGTAGCCACTTCCTGGGTATTCAGTCAGAAAAACTATTCCTTAACTTCGCAAGCAGCCCAGTTGATTCGTGTAATCTTTAGAGGAATATCAAAGTGAAATATTTTTCCTCAAAAATGAATGAGGCTTCATTCATGGAATACGTGGGGAGAAGTGTTTGTATAGGAGGGGTATGATGATCCCGTCGATTCAAAAAGTTGTTGTTCTTGGGGCAGGTGTCATGGGTTCTGCCATAGCAGCCCACTTGGCCAATGTCGGTCGGGAGGTGCTGCTACTGGACATCGTTCCCAAAGAAATGACAGCAGAGGAAATCAAGCAAGGCTTGACCCTGCAAAGTAAGCCGGTGCGAAATCGTATCGCCGCTCAGGCAAAAGCGAATCTGCTGAAGCAAAAGCCGTCGCCTTGCTATCTGGCAGACGTGATCGAGCGGATTGAAATAGGTAACCTGGAAGACGATCTTTCTCGTATCGCTGAGGCCGATTGGGTCATCGAAGCCGTCGTAGAAAAGTTGGAAGTGAAGAAAAATCTGTGGAAACAAGTCGAACCTTATTGGCGGCCGGGAACGATTGTCAGTTCAAACACCTCCGGAGTGTCGATCAATAGAATGGTTGAAGAATGCACTCCCGAGTTTCGGCGTTACTTTATGGGAACCCATTTCTTTAACCCGCCTCGGTATATGAGACTACTGGAGATCATTTCTTGCCGGGAAACGGACAAAAATCTCATCGCTTTCATGAAGCATTTTTGTGAGAAACATCTGGGCAAAGGAGTCGTCATCGCTAAAGATACTCCGAATTTTATCGCCAACCGCATCGGCACCTACGGGCTGCTGATCACATTGCAAGCGATGGAGAAGTATGGACTCACCGTAGATGAAGTGGACGCCTTGACCGGACCCGTCATCGGACGTCCCAAAAGCGCCACTTTTCGGACCTTAGATATAGTCGGTCTTGACATTTTCGTTCACGTGGCAAGCAACGTTTATCACACGACGACAGACCCCGAAGAAAAGAACGTTTTTGCCACACCGGAACCGCTCCTAAAAATGTTGAATCAAGGATGGTTAGGCGATAAGAGCGGCCAAGGGTTCTATCGCAAAGACAAAGGGCCCAAAGGCACAGATATTTTGGCGCTGGATCTGCAAAGCCTTACGTACAAACCAAGAAAAAAAATCTCCTTTGCCTCCCTTGAGATGGCTAAAACGGGCCGGGGAACGGCAGAGAAAATTAAAAGACTCATCGGAGGCAATGATAAGGCTGCTCAATTCAGCTGGGAGATCCTGAAAAAAGTGCTCCTTTATTCAGCGAATATACTCTCCCAGATCGCCGATGACATTGTCAGTGTCGATGAAGCGATGAGATGGGGCTTTAATTGGACACTCGGCCCCTTTGAGGCCTGGGATGCCATTGGGTTAAAGGAAAGCGTCGAAAGAATGAGGAATGAAGGGGAAGTCATCCCCCAGTGGGTGGAGCAAATCATCGCTGACGGCAAAAGTCGTTTCTATGATGAAAGCGGCCTTAAACGTTTCTATGTACGCCTGTCAGGAGAAATGGCGGAAATGGAAAGTCAGGCGGAACGTATTCGAGTCGCCGATCTGAGAAAAAAACAACCTATTCGTTCCAATGCCGGAGGCTCTCTTTATGATATGGGTGACGATGTAGCCTTTTTAGAATTTCACTCGCCCAAATACGCCATTGGGCCCGATTTCCTGCAGATACTCCGGTGGAGCATTGAAGAAGCAGAACGTAATTATAAGGGACTGGTTATCGGGAATGATGGGACGAATTATTGTGTTGGCGCCAACCTGATGCTGATCCTAATGGAAGCAGAAGATGAAAACTGGGATGAGCTTGACTTTATGGTCCGGCAGTTCCAGCAGACAGCCATGGCTATCAAGCGAAGCCGGCGTCCTGTCGTCGTCGCTCCTCATGGCCTAACCTTAGGCGGCGGTTGTGAGCTGACTCTTCCGGCAGCGGCGATACAGCCGAATGCTGAGACCTATATCGGCTTAGTGGAAGCTGGTGTCGGGCTCATTCCAGGCGGCAGCGGGCATAAAGAAATGCTGTTGCGAGCCATGGACGAGGCGGCTGTCAGCGAAAAAGATGACCTGCAGCCGATCGTAAACCGGGTCTTTGAGACGATCGCCATGGCTAAAGTATCTATTAGCGCCATGGAAGCACAGCGACTTGGCTTCTTCCGTCGGAGTGATGCCATTACGGCCAATAGCGATTTCCAACTCTACGATGCGAAGCAGAAAGCCCTGGCCTTATGGAACCAAGGATATGCGCCGCCTACGGCACGGAAGATTCCCGTCGTTGGGGAAAGCGGCTTAGCCTTGATGAAGCTTGGGATTTATTCGCTCCGACAAGCCGGCCGTATCAGCGATCATGATGCCAAAATCGCGAGTAAGATCGCTTATGTCTTAAGCGGAGGAGCGGTCCCTGCAAAAAGTCTGGTTACCGAGCAGCACTTATTAGACCTAGAGCGAGAAGCCTTCCTTAATTTAGTTGGCGAACCGAAGAGTCAGGAACGAATGCGCCACATGTTGGCTAAAGGAAAACCGCTTCGTAACTGAGTGATTGGAGGACGATAAGATGAGAGAAGCAGTCATCGTTAGTGCCGTACGAACTCCCGTTGGCAAAGCGCCGAAAGGTACCCTGAAAGATGTGCGGCCGGAAGATATGGCTGCACTCGCTGTCAGGGAAGCCTTAGAGAGAGCTAAGGCGATTGGGCCGGAACAAGTTGAAGATATTGTCATGGGTTGTGCGTTCCCCGAAGCAGAGCAGGGTATGAACCTAGGGCGCATTGTAGCGCAGCGTGCGAACTTGCCCCATAGTGTCTGTGGAATGACTGTTAACCGGTTCTGCTCGTCAGGGCTGCAGACGATCGCTATGGCAGCGGAACGGATTATGGCCGGTTTTGCAGAAGTGATGATCGCAGGCGGCGTAGAGAGTATGAGCATGATCCCGATGGGAGGCAATAAAATTGCGCCCAATCCATACCTCATGGAGAACATGCCCGAAGCGTACATCGCGATGGGGATTACTGCAGAAAACGTAGCGTCCCGTTTTGGCATCAGCCGGGAAGAACAAGATCTGTTTGCCCTCAGCAGTCATCAAAAAGCGGCAAAGGCGCAAGCGGAAGAACGCTTCGCCGAAGAAATCATACCGGTCATGTTCAAAAAACGATGGTTCAACGAAGAAGGGAAGTTACAAGAGCAGGACGAGGAATTCAACAAGGATGAAGGAGTCCGTCCAGATACGACGTTAGAGGCGTTGAGTAAACTGCGCCCTGCTTTTCGGGAAAAAGGGACGGTGACGGCAGGTAATTCTTCGCAGATGAGTGACGGGGCTTCGGCTGTAGTCATTACATCGCGAGAAAAAGCGGAACAGTTGCAACTCCCTGTACTCGGATCTTTTCGAGCCTTTGCAGTAGGCGGTGTACCGGCTGATATTATGGGAATCGGCCCCATTGAGGCCATCCCCAAAGCACTGAAGCTAGCCGGCATTCGACAGGACGAAGTCGATCTCTTTGAGATCAACGAAGCTTTTGCAGCACAGGCGATTTACGTAATCAATCACTTAGGGATAGACCCGAAACGAGTCAATGTCAATGGCGGTGCCATCGCCTTAGGTCATCCACTCGGATGCACCGGAGCAAAGTTGACCACATCGCTCTTACATGAAATAAAGCGGCGCCGAGGGCGCTATGGTGTCGTCTCCATGTGTATCGGCGGAGGCATGGGCGCAGCCGCTGTATTCGAAAGATTCGAATAATTGCAATAAAACGTTAGAGGTGAACAGAATGAGTGAGTTTATTCGTGGTGGTAGTTTTTTGACCGAAACCCTGTTGCCTGAACAGATTTTTGTACCGGAAGATTTTTCAGAGGAACAACGGGCGATTGCACAGACAACTGCTGATTTTATCGTAGGGAAAGTCGTACCTCATCAAGGGACTATTGAAGCCCTTGATTACGACTTAACCCGTTCTCTCTTACGTGAGGCAGGCGATCTGGGGCTTCTGGCTGCCGATATTCCCGAGGAGTATGATGGAGTGGCCCTTGACAAAATATCTTCTACATTAATTACGGAAAATATGGCTCGCGGCGGTTCCTTTGGCTTGAGCCATGGCGCTCACGTAGGCATTGGTACCTTGCCGATTGTATTTTTCGGCAATGAAGAGCAGAAGAGACGCTATCTCCCCTCTTTGGGAACTGGAGAAAAAATTGCCGCCTATTGCCTGACCGAGCCAGGTTCCGGTTCTGATGCCCTCGGTGCAAAAACGAGCGCCTTTTTGAGCGAAGATGGAACCCATTATATCTTAAACGGCAGCAAGCAGTATATTACCAACGCGGGATTTGCCGATGTCTTCATCATCTACGCGAAAGTGGACGGAGACAAGTTTACGGCCTTTATCGTCGACAGAGACACTCCCGGTTTGTCCGTCGGTCCGGAAGAAAAGAAAATGGGTATCAAAGGATCATCGACTTGTCCCGTGGTACTGGAAGATGCCCAAGTCCCTGTGGAAAATCTGTTGGGGGAAATCAGCAAAGGGCACCATATTGCATTCAATATTCTCAATATTGGAAGGTATAAGCTTGGGGCGGGTTGTGTTGGTTCGGCCAAATGGGCTCTCCATCTGGCAGTTAAATATGCGAAGGAAAGAACTCAGTTCAATAGCCCCATCGCTCAGTTTCCCTTGGTCCAAGAGAAAATTGCCCAGATGGCGATAGAACTCTACGGTGCGGAGTCGGTGATCTATCGAACGGCAGGCTTGATTGAACAGGCCTTAGGGGTCAAAGAACCTTTGCAAGCGGCAGCCGAATATGCTGCCGAATGCTCCATCTGTAAGATTCTCGCTTCGGAAATGCTCGATTTTGTCGTCGATGAAGGGGTACAGATACACGGTGGCTATGGCTTTACACAGGAATATGAAATCGAACGCATGTACCGCGATTCGCGCATCAATCGCATCTTCGAAGGCACCAATGAAATCAACCGGCTATTAATTCCTGACACGCTGGTAAAGCGGGCGATGAAAGGCGAAATCCCCTTGCTGGCTGCAGCACAGAAACTGCAAGCAGAGTTGTTCACCATGGGCGGACTTATTGATGAGACCATCCCCTTGAACATGGAAAGGGATCTTGTAGAACGGGTCAAAAAAATTGTTCTTTTTGTGGCAGGATTGGCTGTTCAGAAATATCAAAAGGCACTAGTGCATGAACAAGAGATCCTTCGGAACGTTGCCAACTTGGTCATAGACTGCTTCGCGATGGAAAGCGTATTATTGCGTGCTACGAAAAAAATAACTAGTTCTGGAGAAGAAAGAGCTCGTTTACAGATCGACTTGGCGACAGCATATATTCACCGGCGATTCGCGACTGTTGAACAGACGGCCAAAGACTCTTTGGCTGCCATGGAAGAAGGGGATTCGCTTCGCACTCAACTGTCGATTTTGAAAAAGCTGTCTCGCCATGTACCCGTTAATGAGAAGCTGATTAAACGAACTATAGCGCAGCAAAGCATAGAAGCGGAAAAATACACGTTATAAACAATGTATAGGGTATCAAACAATCGTTTTCATAGGCAGTGCTTATAAAAAAAGCGGCAGGCCATGAACAGGATTGAATCATCAAAAAATGATCAGGGTGATTGCACTTACTGTGCAAAACTTTTGTAAGTAGGAGTCGTGAAGAAATGAATCGAAAAAAATGGATGAGCTTAGTGCTCATCACGTCAATAGCGGCTTCTCTCATACCTTGGTCTGCCGCTTTTGCCAAAGATGAAGATATGTATTCTGTCTTGGTCAAAGGGAGTCCGAAGCCGGGTGGTTTTTTCGATGCCCGTATCGCTGTGGAGGTACCACAAGGTGCCATGGATAACAGCGTAGAGAGTTTTCGTATTATCATGCCCAAAAAAGCTGCGATTGGGAATATAGGTGTGACTGCGCCTGAAAAAGTGGAATCAGCAGATAATCAGTTTTTGAATCCCGACTCCGAAGAAATCGAAGAGGGAAAAGAATATGTGATCGAAGTCGAGAAAAACGAGGAGTCTACAGGCAAAGGGTTACTCTATGTGCAGTTACATGATATTGAAGCACCCAGTTCTCTTTCAGGCGAACTCAAAGTGACGATTGAAGCGGAATCGGGTTCAGTCTTTGAAAACGCTCAATTGACCTTGGCCACCATTGGCAATGGCAGTGTAGCTGTAACGATTGATGATGTAAAGACTTTTGATTCTAATGGCGGCAAAATAGATACGATACGGATCAAAGAGAGTCGCCCCGGTGCACTTGAGGGTGGCTATGACGATTCGCTGAAGCTGAAGCTTCCTCAAGGATACCGCTGGGATGTAAGTGATGATGTGGAAGTTGAGGCCAATTGGGGCGATATCGTCTTAGGAGAACAAGATGGCGATCATGATGATGCTGATCCACCGACTAGGGCTGTTCTCGATGGCAGCGCCGATGATGGACGGACCCTAAAGCTGCGTGTCAATAGAGAGACTGAACGCAAGGGAGCATATATTACCCTTTCCAATCTAGGAATCGAAATTGATGAGTCCACAGCGAAACCTGGTGATATCGTTGTCACGATCGGTGGTAAGAGTGACCCTTCACCGGAGCGCTTGACCGTCGCCAAGTACGGTGAATACAAGCTTAAAGGAGGGCCTGTTGGTGAACTTCCGACCTTAGTTGCAGGCCAATTGGATCAGAACATAGTCGTCTTTTTAGGCGAAGAAGAAACTCCCGGTGCGATAGCTAAAAATCGAGCCATCACCGTAACCACTCCAGAAAATGTTAAATGGAGAGACGTACCTAATGTGAACCGGAGCGAGTCTGATCTTGGAGACATTTTACTGTTAAAGCCCATAAACTCTCAACATGATCTGTTTGAATATGTGAATGAAGAACGAAGAATGATTCGGGGCGTATTCGTTAGCTCCACCAAGACAAAACCGGCGAAAGTATATTTTGAAAAAGCCACCGTTGATGTGGCTCCGAACTTTCAAGGGCTATTAGCTATCACTTTTGGCGGTGAGACACCGTTGAAAGGCCCCATGCCTGTCGCTAAAGTAACTCCTTCTGTCGTCATGAAGCCTCTTTCCGTAACAGAAGTCAAAATCGGCTTGCCTAACCAGGCTATCGGTGACGTGATCGTCGCTGAAAGTAAGGCGGAAGCACTGATGAGCAAAGCTACTCGCGAATTGCGGATCTATGCGCCAGCAGGAGTCGACTTTGAAAGGGCTCCGAAATTCGAAGTCATCGAGGGCGACTTAGTCTTGGAAAACGATTCAGCCACCACCAAAACAGATATGAATGAAGGGCAGAAATATGCTTGTGTAAAAGTCAAATCAACAAGCACAAAACCATCTAAGATAAAAGTAAGCAACATCCAAGTAAACGTGGATCGAACAGTTCCAGAAGGTGATCTTACCTTTAAAATTAAAGGTTGGGAGACAGCCACGGCTGAAATGGCTGGAGACCTGTTTTCCGATTCCACAGCAGCCCAAGCTGTCGTCGCCAAGGTCGTAACGCCAGCGCCGTCAGAGCAGAAAGGAAGGTTTGTCTTTACGATCAATCAGACAAAAGCGATGGTTGCTTCAAAGGAAGTAACGATGGACATTGCTCCTTACATAAAAGATAATCGCACATTTTTACCGATTCGCTACGTCGCCCAAGCATTAGGGCTCAAGGAATCAGAAACTCTCTGGGACGATGAATCAAAGACATTTACCATGATTCAGGGGCCTAAAATCGTCCAATTTCAAATCGATAGCCCAATCTTGAAGATTAACGGCACAGGACTCACCATGGATGCATGTCCGGAAATGATTGAACCGGGCCGAATGATGGTTCCGTTGAGATGGATCGGGAATGTGCTTGGTGGGTCTATTCAATGGGACGAAGCGACCCAGACGATTACTATAAACTAAGGTTAAATTGGCGAGTGGGGCCTGACAGACACCGGGGAGCTTCTAAGAAACTCTTCAGGCTGCTGACAATGTCAGTGGCCTCTTCTTTTCAAATTTAGCATCAATATCTTTGGGGTAATAATTAAAAAATTCCGACAACGGGCTGCCGGGAAGCAGGTATTTTCTCGTATTTATCGAAAGATCAAGTTCTGTAAACTCTTTGTTTATATTGGTGGGCTCAAACTCCTTTCAATTTATTGTTAAAGAGAATATTTTCTTTTTCTGAAAATAAAAGAGGAATTTTGGCGATTTGGTAGAATCACAATCATGTTGTTTCAATAGTCCAAAAATTTATACAAAAGAAAATATTCACTTTAATGAATGGACATGTTTTTGTTGCTACCCGGTCAAAAGACCGTTTTGGTTGCAGAATTCAAAAAGTTGTAAGGAGGACCTCTACAATGATTTTTAAACTCACCGAAGAACAGGAAATGCTTCGCAAAACGGTACGGGAATTTGCCGAGACCGAAATCGCACCGAAAGCAGCTGAAATGGACGAGAAGGAAGAGTATGACTGGTCTCTATGGGATAAAATGGCTGAACTCGGCCTCTCCGGTATCCCCTTCCCGGAAGAGTACGGTGGTGTGGGCATGGATCACATGAGCTATGCCATCGCTGTTGAAGAACTAGGTCGTGTTTGCGGCTCCTCGAGCGTCTTGCTCTCTGCACACACCTCCTTGTGCCTCTGGCCCATCTATAACTTCGGCACGGAAGAACAAAAGCAAAAATACCTCGTTCCCCTGGCTCAAGGTGAAAAAGTCGGTGCCATGGGATTGACCGAGCCTGCTGCCGGTTCCGACGCCGGTGCGATGAAGCTGACGGCGAAACTCGATGGTGACGAGTACGTATTAGACGGAACAAAGATCTTCATCACCAATGGTGAACGGGCGGATGTCTATGTCGTCATCGCCAGCACCGATCCGAGCAAAAAACATAAAGGCACCTCAGCCTTCATAGTGGAAAAGGGAACTCCCGGCTTTACCTTTGGCAAAAAAGAGCACAAAATGGGCATCCGGGCGTCGAATACATATGAACTCGTCTTTGAAAACTGCCGCATCCCGAAAGAAAACCTGCTGGGCGAAGAAGGCATGGGCTTCAAAATCGTCATGAAGACCCTCGACGGCGGCCGTATCGGCATTGCCGCTCAGGCGCTGGGGATTGCCCAAGGCGCTTTTGACCAAGCCTTGGCCTACAGCAAAACTCGCGAACAGTTCGGCAAGCCCATCTGCGCCAACCAAGCCATCCAGTGGATGCTTGCCGATATGCACTGCCGAATTGAAGCGGCGCGGTTGTTAATCTATAAGGCAGCCTATCTGAAAGACACGGACCAGCCCTTTAGCCAAGAAGCGGCTATGGCCAAACTGGTCGCCTCCGAAACAGCCATGTGGGTAACGACGAAAGCGGTTCAAATTCATGGCGGTTACGGCTACACCCGTGAATACCCCGTGGAGCGCATGATGCGTGATGCGAAGATCACCGAGATCTACGAAGGAACCAGTGAAATCCAGCGCATCGTTATTGCGGCGAACCTGTTGAAGTAACACAAGGGAGATGGAAGACGTGCGTGAAGTGGTCATCGTCAGCGCGGCCCGGACACCTTTTGGCAAGTTCGGCGGTACGCTGGCTTCCTTGAAAGCGATTGACTTGGGCGCTGCAGCTATGAAAGGCGCTTTAAACAAAGCTGCGTTGAGTGCAGATCAAATTGAATACACTTGCATGGGTCAAGTGCTGCAGGGCGGGTCGGGACAGATTCCCTCCCGTCAAGCGGCACACAAGGCTGGCATCGCCTGGGAAGTTCCCTCCTTGACGGTGAACAAAGTTTGTGCCAGCGGCATGATTTCTGTCGCCACGATGGCAAAACTCATCATGCTTGGTGAAGTAGATGCGGCTGTCGCCGGCGGTATGGAAAGCATGAGCAATGCCCCGTACTACCTGCCCAATGCTCGTTGGGGACAGCGTATGTTCAACTTTGACGCCGTCGACGGAATGGTTCATGACGGTCTCTGGTGTCCCTTTAACGATCACCACATGGCCATCTACGGCTCTACGGCGGCGAAAGAATTTGGTGTCTCTCGAGAAGAACAAGACGATTGGGCAGTTGCGAGCCAGCAGCGTGCAGCAGCTGCGATGGAAGCGGGTCGCCTCGATGCAGAGATTATCCCTGTCGAAGTCCCGCAAAAAAAGGAAAAGATCCTTTTTGCCAAAGATGAGCAGCCTCGTGCCAATACAACCAAAGAATCCTTGGCTAAGCTAAGCCCCGTTTTTGATAAAAACGGAACCGTCACCGCTGGCAACGCTCCAAGCGTCAACGACGGTGCGGCGGCCCTTGTCATTATGAGCCGGGAAAAGGCAGACGAACTGGGACTAAAACCGTTAGCGACTTTCGTCGGTCACGCAGAAGTGGCGATGGCACCTGAACTGATGGCGGCTACACCGGGTCATGCCATCAACAAGTTGCTGAAAAAGACTGGTAAGAGTCTTTCTGATATCGACCTCATCGAGGTCAACGAAGCTTTTGCAGCGGTCCCCCTTGTCAGCCAACGGGTCGCCGGCTATGACATGGAAAAAGTCAATGTCAACGGCGGCGCTATCGCTTTTGGTCACCCCATCGGAGCGAGCGGTGCCCGTATCCTGACCACGTTAATTTATGAACTGCGCCGGCGCGGCGGCGGTCACGGCATGGCGGCCATTTGCAGCGGAGCTGCTCAAGGCGATGCCGTCCTCCTGCGCGTCGAGTAACGATAGCGAGAATCATTGAAGTAACTACACGAAAGGAGACAGATCGATGGAAATCAAACGCATCATGGTCATCGGCGCCGGGCAAATGGGCTCGGGTATCGCCCAGACGGCTGCTTTAGCCGGTTTTCAAACGGTTCTACATGATATTTCCTTCGAATTTGCCAATAAAGGCTTAAACACCATTAAAAAGAGCTTGAGCAAGTTCTTGGAAAAGGGAAAAATCACTGCCGAGGACATGGAAGCCACCCTAGGCCGGCTTCAATTGTCCGATAACTTGGAAAATGCGAAAAACTGTGACATCGTCATCGAAGCGGCTAGTGAAAAGATGGAGATCAAATCGCAGATCTTCCGTACCCTCGATGAAGTCGCTCCGGCTCACGCTATCTTAGCCTCGAACACCTCTTCGCTGCCCATCACTGAGCTGGCTGCCTGCACCAAACGACCGACGCAAGTCATCGGCATGCACTTCATGAACCCTGTGCCCTTGATGAAACTCGTCGAGATCATCCGCGGCCTGGCCACTTCCGACGAGGTCTATCAGGTGATTGAAGATCTGGCGAAGCAGATGGGGAAAGTCCCCGTTGCGGTCAATGACGTGCCCGGCTTCGTCTCCAACCGGATCTCCCAAGTGATGATCAACGAAGCCATCTGGTGCCTCTATGAAGGAGTCGGCAATCCAGAAGGTATTGATACCATCATGAAACTCGGCTTCAACCACCCCATGGGCCCCTTGGCCTTGGCTGACCTGATCGGTCTAGATACGGTTTTGTCCATTCTGGAAATTATGCATGAAGGCTACGGAGATCCCCGCTACCGTCCGTGCCCGCTGCTGCGGAAGTACGTGAAAGCCGGTTGGCTCGGTAGAAAATCGGGGCGTGGTTTTTACAACTACGAAGGCTAACTTTTTGCGGCCTTAAAAGATAGGACCCAAGCAGCGGGTGGTTGCCACTGACGACGGAAGAGGAGGAGAAAAGCCTTGGAAATGAACTATCTGCTCTATGAGGAAGAAGAGGCTCTTGCCATTGTCACCATCAACCGCCCCAAAGCACTCAATGCCTTAAATAGTCAGGTGCTGGGAGAATTGAAGGGGCTTCTCGATGAGATCGCCCAAAAAGATCATATCTCCGTGGTCATCGTAACCGGTGCTGGAGAAAAGAGTTTTGTCGCTGGCGCTGACATCGCCCAGATGCGCGAATTCACGCCGGTTCAAGCTCGTCAATTTGCTAAACTGGGGCAGCAAGTGTTCAGCAGCATCGAGCGCCTGCCTCAACCGGTCATCGCTGCCGTCAACGGCTTTGCCTTAGGCGGTGGTTGTGAACTGACCATGGCTTGCGATTTCCGTATCGCTGCTGAGAACGCCAAGTTTGGCCAGCCCGAAGTCAGCTTGGCTGTGACTGCCGGCTTTGGCGGGACCCAGCGGCTACCCCGCCTGGTTGGGAAAGGGCTGGCGGCGGAACTGCTCTTTACAGGGGATATGATCGATAGTGCGGAAGCACTGCGTATCGGCCTCGTGAATAAGGTCGTACCTGCAGTTGAATTGATGGATAAAGCCAAAGCGATCGCCAAGAAAATTGCGGCTAAAGGGCAAGGTGCAGTTCGGTTGACGAAAGCGGCTATGACCGAGGGCCTCAATATGGATCTGGAACGAGCTTTGGCTTATGAAGCGGAAGTGTTTGCCTTGTGCTTCTCGATGGCAGACCAAAAAGAAGGCATGGACGCATTTCTGAGTAAACGCAAACCGAATTTTACAAACGCATAGGGAGGTTCTGCCATGAAAATCGCAGTTTTGATAAAACAAACCTTCGATACGGAAGCAAAGATCGTCGTGAAAGAGGGCAAGGTCGATCCTTCCGGCGTAAACGTCATCATTAACCCTTATGATGAATTCGCTATCGAAGAAGCGCTTCGAATCAAAGAAAAAGTGGGCGGCGAAGTGGTCGTCTTTTCGGCTGGGAGCGACAAAGTGACCGAATCCTTGCGGAAAGCTCTCGCTATGGGAGCCGATCGGGCCGTCCGAGTTGAGCTGGACGGTGTAGCTGTAGACGAAGGCGTCGTAGCGGAAGCCCTGGCGAAAGCCCTCGGAGAAGGCAACTTTGACCTGGTTCTCACCGGTTGGCTGGCCATCGACGACCGTTCGGCTCAAGTAGGTGTCCGGGTGGCTGAAATCCTCAATCTGTCTCAAATCAACATGGTCACTCAGTTGGAGTTGGCCGATGGTAAACTGACGGGCTCCCGCGAAATCGAAGGCGGTATGGAAGTGGTAGAAGTACCCCTGCCGGCATTGATCACAGCCCAGCGTGGACTCAACGAGCCTCGCTATCCGTCCATGAAGGGCATTATGCAAGCGAAGAAAAAAGAACTGAAAGTCGTCAATGCAAGCGATCTGAACATCTCCGCCCAGCCGAAAGTGGAGGTCAAAGACGTTTTCCTCCCCAAAGCCAAAGAGGCCGGGAAAATCTATAAAGACGACATGGCCGCCGCCGTTTCTGCACTCGTCAAAGCTCTACGAGAAGAAGCAAAAGTAATCTAGGGGGGAAGACAAGATGGCTAAAGTATGGGTTGTTCTCGAAGCACAAGATCAGAAGATCAAAAAAGTCAGCTATGAAATGATCGGTTTGGCCAAACAATTAGGGGATGTGGAAGCGGTCCTGCTGGGCAGCGGCGTAAGCAGCCTCGCCCAGGAAGCAGGCGAATACGGTGTATCTAAAGTCTTCGTGGCGGACTGTGCTGAACTGAAAGATTACACCACGGCGAAATATACTCGTGTACTGGCAGACCTCATTCAAAAGGAAAAACCGGAAATCGTTCTCGTCGCTAACACGTCCCAAGGACGGGACTTCGCGCCTCGCGTGGCTCAGCGCATCGGCGCCGGTCAAATCAGCGATGTGATGGATTATCAAGAAGGTCAATTCATTCGCCCCGTATACTCCGGTAAAGCCTTCTTCAAAGTGTCCCCCTGCGCTTGCCCGGCCATCGTCACGGTGCGTCCGAACGTATTTCCGGCAGCGGAAAAATGCGGCGGCTCTTGCCTGGTTGAAGAAGTTGCAGCCAGCTTTAGTGCCGACGATCTGAAAGCGATTGTTAAAGAAGTGGTGAAGCAAGTATCGACTCGACCCGAATTGACTGAGGCGAACATCATCGTCTCGGGCGGACGGGGGATGAAAGGACCGGAAAACTTCGCCATCTTAGAAGAAATGGCCGACGTCCTTGGTGCTGCCGTCGGTGCTTCCCGGGCCGCCGTGGACTCGGGCTGGCGTCACCACAGCTTCCAAGTCGGTCAAACCGGGAAAACCGTCTCGCCGAGCCTCTACATCGCCTGCGGCATCTCCGGCGCGATTCAACATTTAGCCGGCATGGGAAGTTCGAAAGTCATCGTCGCGATCAACAAAGATCCCGAAGCAAACATCTTCAAGGTGGCTGACTATGGCATTGTGGGCGATTTGTTTGAAGTCGTTCCCATGCTCACGGCAGAATTCAAGAAATTGCTGAGCTAAGGGAACAGAGCGAAGGGAACAGAAGGCGCTGCTCTAGCTATGGAAGTCAAAGGGTAACTACTTAAAGAGGAATGTCATAAATTTCTCCGTCGATACATAGATTTAGAAACTAAATAGCCAATTTCAGATTCGACGTACTCGAAGAAGGAAGGCTCTACAAGCCTTCTTTCTTCCTTGTAGAAGAAAAATGACAGAGTAAAAGAAAATGGACAGACAGGAAGGGGTCAAGATGCTCAATACTGCAAGTCGGGAGATTTATTGGAACATCCCGCCGTCGTTAAAGATTCTTATGTATACACTGTTGCTGTTTGCCGTTGCCAATTTGGCCTATGGGCTCCATCAACGGTACCAGCATTGGATGGTGGGACAAAAAACAAATCCTGCGGGAGATCTTGGCCGGTGTATTCGGGAAACCTTCCTCCAGCGGCGAGTGCTGAAAGATCTTTATCCGGGGATCAAACATGCGGCCATCTTTTGGGGCTTTACGGTGATGTTCCTGACGACAGTCATCATCGCCGTCCAAGAACAACTGAAGATTGAAGTATTTACAGGCAACTTATATCTGTTTTTTTCCTTGATCGCCGATATCGGTGGTCTCGCCGCCATGACGGGTCTATTGATGGCCCTGTATCGTCGGTACGTGCAAAAACCGGATCGTCTCGACAATCGACCAGATGACGCCATCGTCCTCCTGCTCCTGCTCGGGATTATCGTCACCGGTTTCCTCGTCGAAGGAATTCGTGTCGCCGCGACCAACGATATTTGGGCTGATTATTCGCCGGTGGGCAACATTGTAGCTGAATTGTTCCGGGGCAGTTCCGAAAACTCACTCCGCTCAGCCCATCTCGGCCTCTGGGTAACCCATATGCTGGCGACAATGGCCTTCATCGGATACATTCCGCAATCGAAACTCATGCATATCTTTACCACCCCGATCAACCAATACTACGCTGATGAAAGCAGCGCCAAGGCATTGCCGCTGGTCGATCTGGAAGCGGAAGATGCGGAAACCTTCGGCATCAGCAAAATTGAAGAGTTCACGAATAAACAATTGATGGACTTGGATGCCTGTACCCGCTGCGGCCGTTGTCAAGATAACTGCCCGGCTTACCTGACGGGTAAACCGCTTTCACCGAAGAAAATGACCCAGGACCTAAAAGAGGCCTTGAATCAGAAGGCGCCGGAGCTGATCGCAAAGGCGAAGGCCGAACTATCTGGGGAAGGTCAAGGGGAAGAAACGACAGCTCCGTCCGTCGAGGAAGCCGTTACCCGGTTCTTGATCGGTGATGTGATTGAACAAGACACCATCTGGTCCTGTACCACCTGCCGGGCCTGCCAGGAAGTCTGTCCTGCCTATGTAGAACATATCCCCAAAACGGTGGAATTGCGTCGAAATCTTGTCTTGATGGAAAGCGACTTCCCAGCGGAAGTACAGACAACCTTTCGGAATATGGAAAACAACGGCAACCCCTGGGGTATCGGTTGGGCCAAACGTGCCGACTGGCTGGGCGATCTGGATGTTCCTCAGATGGGCGAACTGGATGACCCCGCCGAAGTGGAATACCTCTATTGGGTGGGTTGTGCCGGTTCCTTCGACGAGCGCAACAAAAAAGTATCTCGTGCACTTGTAAAAATCCTCCAATCGGCTGGTGTGACTTTCGCCATCTTAGGGGCCGAAGAAAAGTGCTGCGGCGATTCTGCCCGACGTATCGGCAACGAGTACCTTTACCAGATGCTCGCCATGGAAAACATCGAAACGATGAATAACTACGGCGTCAAGAAGATCATCACCG
Organism: Heliobacterium mobile; assembly: GCF_009720735.1. Lineage (GTDB taxonomy): Bacteria > Bacillota > Desulfitobacteriia > Heliobacteriales > Heliobacteriaceae > Heliobacterium > Heliobacterium mobile. Next base: position 12,431 of record NZ_WNKU01000034.1, on the reverse strand, counting down.
CTTGTCCCCACTGTTTGAACACCCTTAAAAACGATTATCCGCAGATGGGTGGAAACTTCGAAGTAATCCATCATACGGAATTGATCGCCCAACTCTTACAATCGGCCAAACTCCGCCTAAACGGTCAAAAAGGGAAGTCCTATACGTACCATGATTCCTGTTACCTGGGACGGTATAACCGTGTCTTTGAAGCGCCGCGGGACGTCTTGAAACAGGCTGGTGTGCAGGTCGTCGAGATGGAGCGAAACCATGAACATAGTTTCTGTTGCGGTGCCGGCGGTGGCCGCATGTGGATGGAAGAGACCCTGGGTAGCCGCATCAACCTGAACCGGACTGAACAGGCACTGTCTACCGGGGCCGAAGGAATCGCTGCCAACTGTCCCTTCTGCTTGACGATGCTGACCGACGGCGTCAAAGCGAAAGAACTCGCCGACAAGATCCCTGTGCTCGATCTGGCAGAGATCGTCTCCGAATTAATTCCGGAGACGGCGAAAGAGAGCGACGCACAAGCCAGTTAAACGAATTTTTTAAGGAGGCCTTGTATGGAGCTGCAATCGGCCATTCGCGATCGACGGAGTATCCGCAAGTATAAGCCGGAAGAACCGCCGAAGGAAATCCTTGAAAAAATCTTGGAAGACGGGCTCTGGGCACCGTCGAACATGAACGTTCAACCGTGGCACTTTGTCGTCGTCCGTGGCGAAAAGCGGGAAGAATTGCTTTCGGTGATCTCCCGTTCAGGTCAATCGATCTTACCGAAGCTCGAGCGGATTTTTGCTGAAAAGCCGAAAGTGATCAAGTTCACCTTGGAGTTTTTCCATGACCTAGGAAAAGCACCGATTCTCATCTTCTGCTTCGGCCCTGGCGAATACAAAGACCCGCCGCCAGGATTAACTCCAGAAGAGCTACGCATCTTCAACGTCGACCGGACCACGAACCAGCAAAGTGTCGCTGCTGCCATCCAAAACATCCTGCTCTCGGCCCATGAAGCCGGTTTGGGCACCTGTTGGATGACAGGACCTTTGCATGTGGCTGAGGAGATCAGTGAGCTTTTAGGGGTAACCAACAAGGAACTCGTCGGAGTGATCACCTTGGGCTATCCCGACCAGTCCCCGCCGTCGCCGCCGCGTAAGCCGGGTCGTGTCGATTGGATCGGTTTTTAAATGATCAAGGCAACCTTCAGTATTGGAGGTTGCCTTGTTTTTTACTCGTCTGAAAAAACAGTGTATTGATAAAATTCAGAATATTAGTTATAATAGTCTACATAATTATACATAGGAGGAAAAACATGAATTTCCAACTGAACGAAGAACAAGTCATGTTTGTGGACATGGTACGGAAGTTCTGTCAAAAGGAAATTGCCCCTATCGCGGGAAAAAGCGACAGTGAGCACCTTTTTCCGAGTGAAACCCTGAAAAAGCTGGCTGAACTCGGCTTGATGGGCGTTTCCATTCCCGAAGAATATGGCGGTTCGGGCGGCGACTATTTCACCTATATCTTATTGATCGAAGAACTGGCCAAGGTCTGTGCCTCTACGGCGGTCATCGTCTCCGTCCATACAGGCTTAGGTTGCATGAGCATCTTGCACTTCGGTACAGAAGAACAAAAACAAAAATATCTGGCTCCTCTTGCTGCTGGAGAAAAGCTCGGTGCCTACGCCCTGACAGAGCCAAATGCCGGCTCCGATGCGGCAAGCCTGCAACTGTCCGCCGTCGACAAAGGCGATCATTTCGTCCTCAACGGCAGCAAGATCTGGATCACCAATGCGTCACAAGCGGATGTTTTCATCACCTTTGTCCGCTCCGAGGCCGGTTCGAAAGGAGCCCAGGGAGTCACCTGTCTCATCGTCGAACGGGATACCCCTGGATTGACCATTTCCAAACCGGTTGAAAAGATGGGCTTGAACGCGTCACACACCTGTGAACTCTTTTTTGATCATGTCGTCGTACCTAAAGAAAACGTCCTCGGTGAAGTGGGCCAAGGGTTTAAAGTGGCGATGCAGTTGCTCGATGGCGGACGTATCGCTATCGGTGCCCAAGGTCTTGGCATTGCGGAAGGGGCTTTTGAGTATGCTGCAGGGTACATAAAAGAGCGGCAGCAGTTTGGCAAGTCCATCGCTGCGAACCAGGGGATTCAATGGATGGTCGCCGATATGGCCACCGAGATCGATGCGGCCAAGCTGCTTGTGTATCGGGCGGCATCCTTAAAAACAGAGGGCCAGCCCCACGGAAAGGAAGCGTCGATGGCGAAGCGGTATGCCACCGATACAGCCATGCGAGTGACGACGGATTGCGTCCAATTGCTCGGAGGCTACGGCTATTCGAAAGAGTATCCTGTCGAGCGCTATATGCGGGACGCGAAGATCACTCAGATCTATGAAGGGACCAACCAAATCCAACGACTCGTCATCGCCCGGCACTTATTGCGGTAATACTCGGCGTAAGGTGGATGAAGATGCAGAAGAAAAATCCCAAGATCATATCTTTAACGGAAGCCGTCGGAATGATCCAAGACGGCGATATGCTGACCTTTTCCGGGTTCACTATCTGGCGACGTCCCATGGCCTTCATCTATGAACTGGTGCGCCAGAGAAGAAAAGACCTCCATCTTGTCGAGGTCAACGGCGGTACCCACACAGATATCCTCGCGGGAGCCGGTGCGATAAAAATCTGGGAATCCTGCTGGGCCGGGCACGAACTCTATGGGAAACTGGCCGGCAACGTTTCCCGCAAAGCCCAAGCCGGCGAACTGCTCGTCGAGGATTACAGTCATGTACATATGGTTTGCCGCCTGGCTGCCGGAGCGATGGGTCTTCCCTATATGCCCACCTATGCGTCGATGGGGACCGATATCTTAAATCCGGAATATGACGTTCTCGGTAAGGCGGGACTGCGAGACGGTTCCCACGCGAAAATTCCACGTCAAAAATACCGGATGGCCCAGTCTGATTTTTATGGTCCCACAGAATTGATCCATATCCCTGCAGCCCGGCCGGACTGGTGTATCGCCCACGTGCAGTATGTCGGCGAGGAAGGCACGATTCGGGTGATGGGACAAAAATATTCTGATGAAGAAGCTTTCAAGGCTGCCGATAAAGTTATCGTGCTGGCTGAATCGGTCGTTCCTGAGGCGATGCTCCGGCAAGAACCAGAGCGGAACCTGATTCCGCCCTATATGGTGGACTACATCGTCGAACTGCCCTGGGGAGCCCACCCGACAGGGGTTTATGGAAACTACGAAGTGGACGGTAATTTTATCCGTGATTTTTACAGCCGGACTCGCACCCAGGAAGGCTTTGATGCCTGGGCGGAAGAATGGATCTTCGGCGTGAAAGACCATGTGGGCTATTTAGAGAAGCTTGGGATCGACCGATTGGAGACGCTACGGGCCAACCCCGGACTGAAATATTCAACCAAAGTGGTAAGGGGTAAGCGATGATGGAAAAGCAGTACTGTCAACCGAACGAGTATAAGACGATTGATCTACTAGCCGTAGCCGCCGCTCGGGAAGTGAACAACGGCGACGTCGTCTTCGCCGGCACCGGTTTGCCCATGCTGGCCATCATGCTTGCCCAAAACACGATAGCCCCAAAGGCCGTTTGCATTTACGAAGCCGGAACGATCGATGGCCGGCCTATCCATCTGCCCACCTCTGTCGGCGATGCCCGCTGCGCCTACCAAGCCTCGGTTTCATCGGGTCTTTTTGACGTATTCAACCAGTTGCAGCGCGGGGAAGTGGATCTCGCCTTTTTAGGCGGAGCGGAAATCGATAAGTACGGCAATGTAAACACGACGGCCATTGGCGGCTATATGCCTCAACCGAAGATTCGGCTGACCGGAAGCGGTGGAAACCCTGATATCAACGCCTTGGCCCGTCGGACTGTTTTCATCATGGTTCAGGAAAAACGCCGGTTTAAGGAACGAGTGGATTACATCACCTCACCGGGATGGCGGATACCCAAATGGCCCTTCGGGGAAATGGTTCACAAAAAAGAAGTCTATGGCGATATGTTCCGGGGAGGCCCTACGGCGGTGATCACGAACATGGCTGTCTTTCGTTTTGACGAAGAAGGTGTCATGTATCTCGACACGGTCCATCCCGGTTTTACCGTAGACGATGTAAAGAACAACGTTGATTTCGATTTGAATGTTTCCCGCTGCCGAGGAACTACGGAACCGCCCACGCGCCAGGAGTTGGAGATTCTTTATCAACAAATCGATCCGGAAGGGATATTTTTAAGTTAATGAGTATGGAGCGAAAAAAGATTCTAACGAAACTTTCAGTTGAAGCATTGCCAATCAATTGAACATAGAAAATAAAAGATCCCGAAAATCATAAGAACGGACAAAGGAAAGAAGCCCGAGGCGATAAGTGATTCGTCTTGGGCTTCTTCCGTTCATTCTCTTAGGATTGATTTGATTCGAGTGAATATGATTGTTGCGGCTTATCCCTGATCTTATCCACATGCTTGACCTCAAAAAGACCAGTGTTAGAGTTATTCACGGATTTATCCCCATTATCCACAGGGTGATAGATAGGGCTTATCCACATTTAGTTGGGGATTTCCAGTTCCTTTTAATTATTAAGATTGTTAAGCTTTTTCCAAGATTCGGTTAAAAACACGGATTTTTGACCGGAGAAGTCTATAATCAGGGAAGAAGGACGTACTCAAGATATATACAAGCACAAAAAAAGGAGTCGCTTATTTCCAGTATATACCGAGGAGTCGCTACAGGGGGGTACCAAAAAAAGCGAATTTTCGGTATTATATATGATAACAAGCACTAGCGGGAGACCGTCCGGACGGCCAAACTTTGACTTTGGAGCGTTGTGTGATGAATCAACGATGTAACCTATTGCCGATCACCGGCAATCCACCTGAGACCATAGTGGAACGGAAGTCTTTTATCCGTTCAGAGTATTATATCAACCGGGAGTTGAGTTGGCTCGAGTTCAACCATCGGGTCTTGGAGGAAGCGACGGATCCGACGAACCCGCTCCTGGAACGTTTGAAATTTCTGGCTATCGTCAGTTCCAACTTGGATGAGTTTTTTATGGTCCGTGTCGCCGGTCTGCAGGACCAGGTAGTGGCAGAGCTTCGGAAAAAAGACGCTGCCGGGTTGTCTCCAGAGGAACAGCTAAAAAAAATAGCAGAGAGGGCTCACCGGTTGGTGAGTGATCAGTATCGCCACCTGCAAGAACAGATCCTGCCGGAACTTGAGGCCAAAGGCATCCATGTATTGCGCTATAAAGACTTAACAGGCCTGCAAAGGGCCTTTGTGGAAAATTATTTTGAACATACCGTCTATCCTGTGTTAACCCCTATGGCCGTCGACCAAAGCCGTCCCTTTCCCCTCCTGGCGAATAAGAGCTTGAATATCGCTGTCTTTGTCGAATCCAAAACCCATTTGACCTGCAAACCGAATCTTTTTGCCGTCGTGCAAGTCCCTTCGGTCCTTCCGCGGTTTATCGAAATCCCTTACGCCGAGGGGAAAGCCTTTGTATTTTTAGAAGATGTGATTCAATCCCACTTGGAGGACCTTTTTCGGGGCAATCAGATTCTCGATTCGTCCATCTTCCGGATTACCCGAAACGCCGACTTGACTGTCGATGAAGAGGGGGCCGAGGATTTACTGGAGGCCATCGAAAAGGAACTGCAAAAACGCAAGTGGGGTGCGGAAGTTCGGCTGGAAGTGGAAGCTGGTGTGAGTGATGCGATGAAAGACTATTTAAAAGCGGACCTGGAATTAGATGACGAGGATATCTACTACATTCCAGGCCCCTTGGATTTGACGGCTTTCTTTCGCATTGCTGATCTACCCGGCTATGATGGGCTGCGCCACGAAAAAATGGTTCCCCAGGAGCCGGTAGATCTGATTGGAGAAAAGGATATTTTTGCGGCTATCACCAAAAAAGATATTCTACTCCATCATCCCTATGAGTCTTTTGAACCGGTCGTCAAATTCGTCATGCAGGCAGCCAGGGATCGGCAAGTGCTGGCCATAAAGCAGACCTTGTACCGAGTCAGCGGTGATTCGCCGATCATCAGTGCCTTGGCGGAGGCGGCTCGAAACGGAAAACAGGTGACCGTGCTGGTGGAACTGAAAGCGCGATTTGACGAAGAGAAGAATATTGCCTGGGCGAAAATGTTGGAAAAAGCGGGCTGCCATGTCATCTATGGACTCGTAGGCTTAAAGACCCATGCGAAGATCACGCTGGTCGTTCGGCAGGAAGCAGGCCATATTCGCCGATACGTGCACTTAGGAACGGGGAATTACAACGACACGACAGCCCGTTTCTATACGGACTTTGGGCTGCTGACTTGTGACGAGAACATCGGTGCGGACGCGACGGACTTCTTTAATGAAGTGACTGGATATGCTGTTCCGGCCAAGTGGCGGGAATTGGAAGCAGCCCCCTTAGGACTGCGAAAAAAACTGTACGACCTGTTTGAGCGGGAAATCGCCTTGAGCACACCCGATAAGCCGGGACATATCATCGCCAAGATGAATTCCTTAACGGATGCGTCGATCATTCAAAAGCTGTACAGCGCCTCCTGTGCCGGCGTGCAGATCGATCTCATCGTCCGGGGCATGTGCTGCCTTCGCCCGGGGATTCCCGGTGTGAGCGAGAACATCCGGGTGATCAGCATTGTGGGGCGATTCTTAGAGCATCACCGCGCCTTTTATTTTCAAAATGGCGGTAAGGAAGAGCTCTATCTGTCCAGCGCCGACTGGATGGGCCGAAACCTCGATCGCCGGGTGGAACTGATCTTCCCGGTGAAGTCGTCGGAATTAGCCCAGCGAGTCAAACACATTCTCGATACGATGATCAAAGACAATAGCAAAGCCCGCCGCTTACAGCCCGATGGCACCTATGTGCGGGTAGAGCGTAACGGCGAAGAATCTGTGCAGAGCCAGAGCTATTTCATCCGGCAATCACGGCGCCGCAATCGCCGTGCACGCCTACCGGCCGCACAGGGGCAACAGGGGACGGTTAAGGATATCCTGCATTAGACAAAGGCGACAAAAAAGGGGGATGACCCAAATGGCTATGGGTCATCCCCCTTTTTATTCTTCATTTAGTTGGGAAGGTTTTAAAGCCTTCATTAGAAAAAATCGCGTGCTACAGGTTTTGGGCGGAAATAAAGAGATTTCTCCCAAAGACTTTTTTAAAATCTGCCGCTCCTTTGAAAGCGTCGCAGATCTCCAGTTCGGCCGAATGGCGGGCAAGAGCAACCAGGTGAACGTTATCCACATATTGGTGGCAACGTATATCTTGGATCACGCCGGCTTCGCTGCGTTCCAAGGCTTCAGCGATGCGTAGGATGACGCCAAGTATTTTGATCGTCTTCCCATCGTCCTCATTGAGAATGTCCCGATGGGGCAAGATGTTCGCTTGCAGGGGTTTCGAGTGGGACATGGCTACATAGGCGGCCACGAGAATCTCTCGGTGAGTCAAGCCGTTGATACGGGAATTGGTGATGAGGTAGAAACTGTGCTTATGATGGTCGTAGAAGTTGACAAGTATGCCTACATCATGCAGCAAAGAGGCAACCTCTAGAATTTTCCTCTCCGCCGGGCCTAATTCATGAAGCGACTGGAGCTGGTCGAACATAGACAAGGTCAGCTTGGCTACATGGCGGGGGTGATCCAGTTCAAGATTGTAGTAACGCATGAGGTTTTCTACACTGTGCTGGGTCAGGTTGTCGATGAAGGGAACCTCTCGATTGCGGAGCAGATACTGATAGAACAAACCGTCTCGAAGACCGGAACCACTGACGGCAAGTTCCTGGCTCTGGGTATAGTTGACTAGCCCGCTTACCACAGCCAAGCCGGCGATGATGATGTCGGCCCGATCTTTAGAGAGCCCTGGGATTTTCTTTCGCTGCTCAAGATTTGCTGTGCGGACTAGGCGATAGATATCGAGAACGTCTTTGCCGGACATCCGGTAGTTGTGGGTAATATCGAGACTGTATTTTTTTCGTTTGCGGTCAATTTTGGACAGGTTACGGATTGTACCACCCAGTCCGAAGATGGTGGGATTATTCATATCCCGAAGCCATTCTACAGAAGAAAAGTGCTCCCGAAGAAAGCCTTCCAATGTTTTCACTTGCTCTTCCGTCGGCTTGACCTTATCTAAGAAGGATTCCGTCAGGGTGACGGAACCAAAGGGAAGGCTGGTGGCCGCAACCACACGTCGATCTTTGAGCTGGATAAGTTCCGTGGAACCGCCGCCGATGTCGATGATCAACCCGTCGGAGGCGTCTATTGTATTCACGACGCCCATGTATGCGGCCTGGGCTTCTTCTTGTCCCGAGAGCACACGAAACTCAAGGCCTGTGGCGTCCTTCACCTGCTGTAAGAATTCTCTTTGGTTGCTGGCCAACCGAACGGCGGCAGTGGCCACGGCAATGATCTGAGTGATGCCGTGGGCACGATAGAGGTGCTGAAACAGCCGTAACGCTTCAATGGTCCGTACGATGGCTGCCGGTTTGAGCGTCAACTCGGGGCCCATGTTTTCGCTAAGCCGAACGCCTTCTTTGGCCTCGTCAATGAGCTTGTATGAACCATCTGAAGAAATGCCGACCAGCATCAAGCGAACAGAGTTGGAGCCTAAATCGATGATCGCGACTTTTTCCACAGTACTTCTTCCTTCATTTACGTAAGTCTTTTCGGGCTATACAGAAATTATTACACATAAATCGCTTGTATCCTGCATCGGTTTAGGAAAGGAGGGGATAATTTCACTGCACTCATTCGCTAACGTATCCCCTGTGAGAACATTTTTTGCCTAGTGTAGAAAAGGAAGCAAGAAAAAATACCCTAAAGTTTATCAAGATGGGAAAGGTGAAAGACCATGATTACGATTATTTTGCTTGTTCTTCTGATTCCGTTGATTCTAACGTCGATCATTTCCGGTATCCGAATCGTCGGTCAATACGAACGAGCCCTCCTGTTGCGGTTAGGCCGATTCACCGGGATCTTGCAACCGGGACTGAATGTGGTCCTTCCTTTTGGAATTGACCGGACCCTTTTCGTAGATATGCGGACGACGACTATTGATGTGCCCCGCCAGGATATCATCACAAAAGATAACGTTCCTGTTTCGATCGATGCGGTCGTTTATTTTCAGGTCTTTGATCCTCAACTGGCGATCCTTAACGTGGAGAACTACCGGCAAGCGACGACGTTGTACGCGCAGACTCTTCTCCGGTCAGTGCTCGGCTCGCATGATCTCGATGAAATGCTCACCGCCCGGGATAAATTGAATCTCGTGCTGAAGGAACAGTTGGACAAGGCGACGGACCCTTGGGGGATTAAGGTGACCGGTGTAGAGATTAAAGCGGTCGATCTGCCTGAAGGGATGAAGCGGGCTATGGCGAAACAGGCCGAGGCCGAGCGGGAACGGCGGGCGAAGGTCATCTCTGCGGAAGGGGAGTATCAGGCATCCGAGAAGCTTTTGGAGGCGGCGTCGGTGATCAGTCAAAATCCCACGGGAGCTCTGTTGAGAATCTTGCAAACGTTGACGGAGATTGCGGTGGAGAAGAATAGTACGATTTTGTTTCCGCTGCCGATTGAGATTCTTTCATATTTTCAGGGGAATGGAACAATCAGTCATAGGCCGGAAAAGAGTGGACAGAGCGAGTCGTGTCCAGAACCATGATTCCCTATGTAGATCCTAGGACTTATTGACGTTTACAAGGCAGTATAAATTTCCGTGCAATGCCAAATAAAGTGGCTTATGGCCTATTAGTTGTTAAAACGGACGGACTATCCCGGAAGGGACATGTCTGTCCGTATTTTGTGCGTATTTGCCCCTCACTGAGGAGAATTTACATGAACCGATTAGGTCATATGCAGACACGCTTAGGATGGAGTAACCTTTAGCAATTGTAATTTGTTAAATTATTATTAAATGTTTTGACAAGGCTAATTATTCCATTGTATAGTTATTGCAAGATAAATTTTACAGGAAACGGCTTGACTAACGATGCAACTAAAACAATAAATAACATTTATTTACAATAGGGGATTTGGATTAGTGTTTTGGTTCGAATTCATCAATGTTAACCTTGTAAGCAATTAAGGTACCTGCTTATTACATGATAGTGAATAAAATAATTTTACTAAGAGGAGCAGGAATATTGGACTTCATCTTGCGATGAGTACAAGCAAGCGATGAGCGACTGACTTTCATCAAAGTCACCGAGTGAAATGCCCGTAAAAGCAATCACTTTTATCTATTGAGATAGAGGCAACCTAAAAAAGGATGTGATCATTCAACCCGGTTGCACACTTGTTTTTAAAATGGGGATTCCGCATCTATTCACTTATCCATAGACAAAACCCGAATCTTTGACTAGTAAACACGTGGTAGAGACCTTAAAATGCACGAAACCAGGAACAATGGAATTCAAAAGAAAAATTTGGTTTTGCATGGATGTCGTACCAACCGTGCGGCAGTGGTAATACTGGAAAGTACGTTTGTTGTCGCCTTTTCCGAAGATAATGGGGAATAGGGGAGCAATCGATTTTTTCAGTAGGTGCACTGTTTCTTCTCGAATGATCTACGGTTTTCGTTTTATTAAAGAGGAGGGGTAAAATGTATAAGAGTGTTCGGAGTAAAGCAATAGTTGTCTTCGTAATTACGATTATGCTGTGTAGTATTATACCGTTTCTAGATTTTATGGTCGTGAAAACGTATGCGGCTGACCAACCAACCGGTAGCGGAACAGCAAACGATCCATATTTGATTGCCAGCCATCAAGATCTTGAATGGATACGGGAAAACTATATTTCGAAGTCGTTAAATGACAAATATTTCGTCCAGACAGCCGATATTGACCTAAGTGGGGTAGATAACTTTGAGCCGCTCGATAAGAAATCGGTTGGTTTTTCAGGAACATATGATGGATGTTGGCATACAATATCAAACATGAAGATTACTGATACAGTAACTTCGTGTGACGGCTATCTGTCTGTCGGCTTTTTTGCGAATCTTCATTATGCCTCGGATGATAAACAAGGTACAGTAAGAAATATTAAATTTTCGAATGTTAATATTAATATAGCTGAATCTAATCTCCATATAGGCGCAATTGCAGCAAATGCTGAGGGCACCTTGGAAAATTGCTATGTTAGTGGAACCATCGTGGGTGGGGACGATTCGTTGGTAGGAGGCCTTGTAGGTAATAGCATGGCGAATATTATATCATGCTATAATGCTGCAAATGTTTCTGCTGGGAATTCTACCGGCGTACTTGTTACGGCAGGGGGAATTGCTGCAGACTGTGGGTGGAACTTACAAGATTGTTGGAACTCAGGCAATATATCTAGTAGTTCTAAAGACGCTGCTGCAGTTGGGGGTATTGTAGGTAGGACAAATGCTTCCTTAATAAATTGTTATTCTATAGGCAATGTTTCCTTAACGGGTAATGTATTAGAAGAAGATCACAATAGGAGTAGAGCAGGGGGCATTTCCGGAAATGCCTTATCTAACAACCTCTCGTCAAATTATTATTTAGACGGCACATGTGGACATGGCATAGGGATGTATGATAATAACTTACCATCAGATATAGGAGCTGAACCTAAGCAGGTTAGCGATCTAAAAAGTGCTTTAAACTCCTCGGATTGGGGTTCAGCCGATACATGGTCAAAATCGGAGGGGCAATATCCATCGCTTTTAACTACAGCAAACGTGCCTCATGCTATCAGCGCAGATGGAGGGCCTGGAACAGTAACAGTTAACTGGGATAAATCAAAACGGGCTGGAGCTTATCGTATATATTGGAGTACTGAGTCGGGCTCGTACAACGAAGAGAATTCTGTAATTGCTTGGGGTTATGAAGCGAAAAGCAAGACTATAAAAGGGCTTGTAGGTGGAACTACATACTATTTTGTTGTAAAGGGTGTTGGTGATGGGAACGCTCTAAGTACTGAGTCCAATGAGGTCTCAGCGATAGCCAAGACCGACAACACTCCCCCCACGTGGGCAGACGGCTATCCGCAGGCGAGAACGGTCACCCAAAATAGCGCGGAGGTGCTGCTCCAGACCGACGAACTCGGCAAGGCCTACTACGTAGTGGTAGAAGACGGGGTCGCAGCGCCGACGGCGGCGCAGGTGAAGGCTGGCAAGAACGCAAGCGGAGGCGATCCGGGCACCGGGAAAAAGGGTTCTGTGAACCTGACAGCGGATACGACGGCGACGATCAACATCACCAACTTAGAACCTGCGACGAACTATCACATTTACGTAGTGGCGGAAGACGGCACACCCAACCTGCAGGCGTCAGCCGTGAAGGTGGATATTGAGACCACATCGACCACAGGCATCGACAGAACTAACTTAATCGGAAACTTTTATTCTAGTGTGCCAGGCGAAGGGATAACAGGAGGCGTTACGCTGAGCGATGATCAACAGTGGCACAT
>NZ_WNKU01000033.1 GCF_009720735.1 Heliobacterium mobile | reverse complement strand
CAAGCACCAGAATTTGTTGGCGAAATTCCCATACTGGTTAAGGGTTTAACGCGATTTTTAATCTGCGAAACTTGAGTAATTACAGTGATCAAAGTTTACCTTTTTCCCGGGCGATACGGGTCAACTGTTCCCGTTTGTCCTTGGGAGGAATGTAGATCTCATCGCGCCGGACTAATTCGATAGCCCCTTTTTTACACCCTTTGACACAGGCGCCGCAGCCAATGCAGCGGGAAGTATCGATGAAAGCTTTTTTACCATTCACGTCACCGGGTAAATCCACAACAGAGATGGCGTGAATATGGCAGCGCTTTAGGCAGGCGCCGCATCCGTTGCAACGTTCTAGAGCGATCTCAGGAATGAAATTGCTTCGATGGACAGAAAAGACGTCATGTTCGTTGATCGAACGCAATACCCCGCAGCAGCATCCGCAGCAGTGGCAGAGATAGGCTGGATTTTTCTGGACATTATCAGCTAGATGAACGAGACCGAGCGCCTCCGTTTTTTCTAGAACCCGAAGCATCTCGTCGACCGAGGCAGGGCGGGCGAAACCACGGCGAACCAGCCATTCAGAGGCATTGCCTAAAGACATGCAGACATCGTGAATGGGTGCATCACAGACCGTTCCCCGGTGAAGAGCTTGATGGCGGCAATAGCACATGGTCAGCGATCCACCGCCAGCGTCACGGATCATGGCCGATGCCTTCTCATAATCGAGAACCTCAGTTTCTACATCTTCCGGCATCAAACTTTCATAAGCCCAGGTCTGAAACATTTTCGTGTCGGCGCCAAAAAACTCCTCGGACACCCCATTTTCATGATGGTACTGTTCAAAGAGTTCTGCCAAGTCTTTCATGGGCAGCTTGTCCGTGACACGCATGAAGGTATATTCAAAAAAACCGATCACCAAAGGGGTAAGGGAGTAGAGCGTTCTCCCCTTTCGGGGAATATCGATGACCAAACCTTTATCCGCCATCTGGTTCAATTGAACGGTGATGTCTTCTTCCGATAGGCCTGTGAGATTGGAGAGCTTATCGGCTGTCGTAAACCCCTGTGGGAACTGGCTAGCAATCTGGGCTTCTTTCTCTTCATACATCCGGTAGAGAATCTGCATCAAAATTTCATTCATCGGTGCCCCGACTGGGTTTTTGTCGAGCCGGCGGGCCAACGCTTTGAACACTTCTTCTTTTCCGATCCCTAAGTGACCCATATCGTTCCCCTCCTGAGCAGTCCCAATAAAAATGAAGAAACCCCCTGGCCGTCGCTGGACCAAGAGATTCCCCCGTCTCATGCCCTAAGGCATGTTTATCCTATCAAAAAGGGGGGGAAAGCTCAAGTAATGCTCTGAATTTCGTTCTCATTGAATAACCCTTTACCGCATAGGAGAACCGGAATCTTTCTGACGATCTTCGTCCTTTTCCTCATCTTCGCCTGAAGTGCTTCCGCCTTTTTTATCTTTCTTTTTATCGTTTCCGGATGATCCTTCGTCACCTTCATCATCGCTGGATTTACTGGATTCTTCTTTTCCTCCTTTATTTTCCGTATCTTGCTCATCGCTCTTATTATCTTTCTTGTCTTTGCTTCCGCCAGATGTTCCTTCCTGACCGCCTTTGTTTTGCTGTTGCTGTGGTTGCGGCGGCTGACTCTCAGGAGGACGGCGAGCGGGAGAGCAGCCTTGGGCTATCATAAATAAGATGATCATCATGAAAATCAACATTCGCTTCATTAAATCACCTCCCTGAAGAGTTTTCCTCGTGAATTCAGCCTCAATTCATTGACACTGCTATTCTTCATAATGTACCATCATCTTCAAGAAAGCCTTTTAAATAGGACGCCTTTTGATGAGGCTAGATGTTATTGAAAAGGGATGGTTGTAAATGCTCGAATTGAAAATCGAACTGGCTCCCCAGCGAAAAGAAAAACCGCCCGCTGACAAGCTGGGTTTTGGCAAAATTTTTACAGACCATATGTTCGTCATGGATTATTCTGTAGAACAAGGGTGGCACAACGCCAAGATCAAACCTTACGAACCGCTGGAACTCGATCCATCGGTCATGGTTTTCCATTATGGACAAGCCATTTTTGAAGGCATGAAAGCCTTCCGGACGCAAGACAATCGGGTTGTCTTATTCCGTCCCGAAAAATACATCAGCCGGATGACCAACTCGGCGCGAAAACTCTGCATCCCCGAGTTTGATGAAGCCTTTGTCGTCAAAGCCATCAAAACCTTAATCGATACGGAACGGGATTGGGTCTACGGAGAAGAAGGAACAGCCCTGTATATTCGGCCCTTTATCATCGCCACAGACCCCTATCTCGGTGTACGCCCCTCGCACACATACAAATTCATGGTTATTCTTTCACCCGTCGGCGCCTATTATGCCGAAGGCTTTAATCCCGTCAAAATTTTTATCACCGACGAATTTACCCGGGCAGCCAAAAACGGCTTAGGAGACGTTAAAACACCGGCCAACTATGCTGCCAGCCTCTATGCTGGCGAAAAAGCAAAACAAATGGGCTTTACCCAAGTCCTTTGGCTGGATCCCGTCGAGAAGAAATATATCGAAGAAGTCGGAACGATGAACGTCTTCTTTAGAATCGGTGATGAAGTGGTTACGCCCGTTCTCCACGGCAGCATCTTGCCGGGTGTGACGCGAGATTCGGTCATTCAAGTCTTGAGAAACTGGGGAATTCCCGTGGTCGAGCGTACCATCTCGGTCGACGAGCTGTTCGAAGCTCATGCTGCAGGGAATCTCAAAGAGTCCTTCGGAACGGGGACGGCCGCAGTGATTTCTCCGGTTGGTTTGCTCCGTCACGGCGATCGTGAAGCTGTCATCAACGAGGGGAAAACCGGTGAATTGGCGAGCCGGCTCTTTGACTCCATTACGGGAATGCAGTACGGAAAAAGTGAGGACCTATTCGGCTGGATCGCCGACGTGCGCTAAAGGAATCAAAGAATAACATAAAAATGGTAAAAGCCAGCCTGCGGGCTGGCTTTTTGCATCGATTTACTTGTTGGTTTTCGGAAAAGCGGTTTCTCCGGTCGTAGCCGTAGCGCCGGCGCCGGGTGTGGTAGCAGCCGTCGTTTGGGGTACATTGATGCCCGTGTTTTGTTTTACTTTATCATTCTTGGCCATAATCTATCACCTCCCGGGACTAGTTTGTCCTGGGTGGTTCTTTCAATTCGTACGGGGATGGTATTCTCGTTGGTATTCATAGGTTAATCGAGCGATACGTCCGATCGCCTCTACGGCTTGCTGTTCATCGGGGTGGCAGCATAAAACCGATAAGACATAAGGTCTGTTGGGTAGAAAGATAATGGCTGTATCGTTAAACACTCCTTCTTGAGAACCGATCTTGTTCGCCACTTCAACGTCGAAGGGCACACCGGCGGGGATGCGGTCGTCGAACTTGCTGTGCAGCAGGTACTGCATCATTTCTTCCCCTAAAGGATGTTCTATCTGTCGGAACAACCAAATCCCTTTTAAGTACAGCGCAGCATCACGGGCACAAGTCACATTCCCTTTTCCTGGACCCCAAGGAATCACCGATGCCCCGGAGAGCCGTAAAAAAAGATAAAAATTGGTTCGACCCAGACGTCGCATGAGCATGTTTGCGGCCGTATTATCACTATCTTCAATCGTATGCTTCGCCAACTGTCGAAGCGTATATGTTGTCCCTATATTATAGCTCCAAAGCCCGCCTGGGCTGGGCTCCAAATCGCTCGGCACGATGGAAATGGTTTCATCCAAGTTAATCCGCCCGTCCAAAGCCAGGGAATAGAGGAAAAGCACCAAGGGTACCTTGATTACACTGGCCGCCGGAAAAGCCATATTTGAGTTGATGCCAAACTGATGGCCTGTCGATAAATCTTCCAAATAAACGGCGAAAGAGCCGCTGAAGTCAGCCATCTCTTTTTTTATTCGTTGTTTCAGCAGATCATATTCTTCATCCGGGGAAAAAACGTTCTGCTGTGCCTCGGTGAAATGGTTCAGAAATCGAAGGTGTGAAATATTTCTATGTTGCCGGTATAGGAAGCCCATCGTACCGAACAGTGCGAAAAGGAGGAAGCCGATTAAGAAATACAGGGCTCCTTTGGACAACCGCCCTTTTCGTCGAATCGCCAAGGAAACTCCTCCTTATAGTTCAGCCTTCCATCATCATACGGTCCCTCAAAAGGGAATATGAATTATTCGGGATGATATAAGCACTTTGAAGTATAAAGGAAGGAGTAACGGGATGTTTGTAACCATCAACTTTTCCAAACATAGACTAAGATGGATCGCCGGCGTACTGTTGGTGCTGATCGTAACAGGGTGGTACTTCTGGCCCCAAAGCGCTCCAACGGTGAAAAATACTGAACACAGCTCTTCTCATTGTGGCGACGTAGAACGACTGCTCTGCCCAGCGGCACCGCCGATGCAAGGGGAGGACGTGGAAGAACTGCAAAGTCGATTAAAGACGCTGGGGTATTATACGGGTCCCATCGACGGCCTTTATGTCGGTAAGACCGTGGAAGCCGTAAAGACGCTGCAGAAACAAAAAGGACTATCCCCCGATGGCACAGTGACCGCAGAAACCTGGCTGTCCATGGATAGTCCCGTCACGACAACCGCTGAACCCTCAAAATCACCTACACCTGTGGAAGAGCCGAAAGGCACCATTATGCTGGTGGTCGATACGGAAAAGAACACCTTGACGGTCCTGGCGGACGGTAAACCTTATAAGAACTATCCCGTTTGTACCGGTAAGACGAAAACCCCCTCTCCCATCGGAGACTGGACCATTATCGATAAACAAAAAAACTGGGGAGACGGCTTCGGCTCCCGTTGGATGGGCTTTAACGTACCCTGGGGTATCTACGGAATTCATGGAACGAACAAACCTTGGTCGATTGGAAAAAACGAGAGTGCCGGTTGTATCCGCATGCATAATCGCGACGTAGAGGAACTGTATACGTACATTCCTTTAAAGACGGTTGTCCGGGTCATCGACGCCAAACCCTTCAAACTGTCCAAAAAGAAATACATCCTTGGTGAAACAGGCCAAGAGATAGCTCGGATACAAATGCGCCTACAAGAAAAAGGCTATCCGCTTCACCTGGCTGACGGTCGATTCGGGCCCGAGATGGAAGAAGCCGTTCGTTCCTTACAAAAAAAGCATCAACTTCCCGTAGATGGGATCGTGAACGAAGCGGTAATGGCGATTCTGGATTTAATGGTAGATGACACGAAAATTAATACTTGACGCTATAGGACAGGGTTGTTATAATTCTAAATGTCTTCCGAACAAGGAGACAAGCAAATGCGGTCGTGGCGGAATTGGCAGACGCGCTAGATTCAGGTTCTAGTGGTCGCAAGGCTGTGGAGGTTCAAGTCCTCTCGACCGCACCATATGAAAGATCAAAGACGGTGTTACACCGTCTTTTTTATTTTTTTATAGCTTGTTTTCCAGATATACTCCCTCTTCGCCGCGGATATTTCCCCTCTGCCGACTCAAACTAAAGGGTATAACCGACGAAAGGGGGGATGGAGGATGTTTGAACGGAATAAGACCCTCGTTCACGACACCGGTTTTGAATTCGGCCACCCCGGCTGGTTCGCATTTCACGCCGTAGCCATACCTACAATGATGTATATCGGTTCCCTGGTGACACAAAAAAAGAGACGCGGTCGATTCCGTTAATATTATGCTAAACCGGGCTTAAATGGAGGCCCGGTTTTTTCACAAAAAAATCCAGCGCCAAAGGCGCTGGCAGGGAGAGATATATCCACCAAAAAGCGGAGCGTTAATAGATTGTCCATTGAGATGAAAAATATACATAAAGACATTAGGTTGTCGTGAAGACGAGAGCCGTCGAAGAAAATGGCTCTATCGAACGGTTCCCGGCCAGTGTCTCTGCTGACGGCATAGGAGGTTTCGGGCCGAGCCAAATGAGCAGATCCTCCGGGGGAAGGTGGGTCAAGGTCTCCTGTAAAAACCGCTGCGGTTTGTCGATGCGGATGGTCCAATCGGGAAGAGTGAATCGAACATAGCGCGGCAGTCGAATATGCACTTCCGGTGCCCCCAGCACATCGTACCAATCGGAAAGCAATTTCAACCATTCCGCTGCTGTGAATGGATCGGGCGGGAGGAGCATAAAATGGATGGCACCAAAGTCATGGGCTGTGATCGCCGTCAATAATTCGGTCACACTTTTCAGATCCCGACCACGGTCCCAGAGCACTTTACAAGTGGCTTCTCCGGTAGGCACCAGATTCCGTTCTCCTTCGGGGGCACGTATGCAAGCCAACCGCTCAGCCGCATTCTCCGGAGGCAAGCCGATCAAAACGGCCATGGTCCAAGCGGCGATTGCACCATGAAGGGCATCGCTACCTAAGATCGGAATCTGAACCCGCCATTCACCTGGTGAAATGGTGGAACCGTTGAGGACTTGTAGGTTTCGCTGTAAAAAGACGTTAAAAATACTACCACTGGTGGTATAATGAATGGTAGTTGCTGTCACATCCGCTTGGGGGGATAAACCGCAACGGTACCGATTTCGTCCCTTTTCATCATTCAACGGCACAACGGTGATCGTCGGGTTGGTGACCTGTCGAACGGAAGGTTCATGATAAGAAATGCGATACTGTGGTACCTGAATGACGAGACGATCGGTGCGAGTTTCCATGAGGACGGAAATTTGGGGAGGAATTATTTGGGTGAAAAATCCTGCTGTCCAACGGTGAAGGGTCAACCCCATCCCTCCTTTTCCCGATGATTTCTTATAAAATAATATGGCCTTTTAATTTTTCCTTATTTACGTTCACTTCTGGTACCCATCACATTATTTGGAGGGAGTGGCCCTATCTTTGTCGAAGATCCATTTAGTCACAGATAGCACGGCCTATCTCACCGAGGAAGAAATCCGGCAGTTGCAGGTATCCCTTGTGTCCCTGCGAGTTATTGTGAACAATGAACCGGTAGAAGAGACCGCCGAAGATCCGGAGCGATTCATCGAATACCTGCGTAACGCGCCGACCATTCCGACCACGTCACAGCCGCCGCCTGGTGAACTTCTGGACGTATATGACCGGCTCACGGCGAACGGTGATACGGTTATTTCGTTACACTTATCGAGCAAATTGAGCGGTACCTTTCAAGCTGCCAAATCGATGGCTGACCATTTGGAAGGTCGCCCCATTCACGTTATCGACACTGAAACGACTGCCATAGGCTTGCGGATTCTTTTGGAGGCAGCGCGGAAATTGATTGACGCCGGTATGAGCACTGAAGAAGTGATCCGGGAAATCGTCAAAGTTCGAGAAAGACTTAGGTTGTTTTTAATTGTAGATTCCATGGAATATTTATATCGAGGCGGCCGAATCGGCGGCGCCCAGTCTCTCTTCGGTACGTTGTTACAAATCAAACCGGTCCTCTGGGTGAAAGAGGGAAAAGTCGAAGTTTACGAAAAAATCCGTACGCGCAAGAAAGCCTTTTTACGGGTCGCTGAGTTCGTCAGAGACAAATGGAATTCAGAAGGACCGCAGCGAATCGCTTTAGCCTATGTTGGCGCTTCGGCAGAGGTGCAGGAACTGCAGGAACAGATCATTTCTTTAGTTCCCGATGCATCACCTACGATCCATTTTGTGGGTCCTGTGATTGCGGTTCACGTGGGACCAGGCACCGTTGGTGTCGCCATGGCCCCATTGGAATAAAAAAAAAGGAGTGTTGCCCATGTTGGACGTCGTACGTAAGGCCCTGTTGGCCGGCTTGGGAGCGCTGACATTGACAAAAGAGCGGGCCGAGTCATTGGTGGATGAACTCGTCAAAAAGGGTGAGATGAGCAAAGAAGATGCGAGCAAAATCGTCTCTGAATTGCTCGAAAAAAGTAAAGAGCAACGGGAAGTGGTTGCTGACACCATCAAAACGGAGTTCCACCGGGTTCGCAACGACTTCGGCTTTGTCACCCGCAAGGAGTATGAAGCGCTAGAAGCCCGCATCGCCAAAATCGAGGAAAAACTAGGGATGAGCACACCACCGGAAGTGGTCATCGATGCCGATCCACAGTCAAAAGAAGATAAGGACCCGGAATCAGGCCAATCATAAAATATAATACGAACAAAATCGGAGGAATCCCCAGTGCCCACTTATGACTTTGAATGTACCCACTGCGGTCATCGCTTTTCTGAAATGGTCGCTTACTCCAAACGCAGCGAAGTCCCCTGCCCTGAATGCGGCAAGGCAGATGCAAAAATCCGGTTAACCGGTTTTTTCGTTGGAAAATCGAGTCCGAAATCCCCTTGTGGACCCGGTGGTTGTTCCCTGCCTTCCCCAAGCGGCTGTCCTGGAGCGGGATGCGGCTGTCCTGGAGCGATGTAAATCCCATGCCTGTCTGATTCTCATCAGACAGGCATTTTTCATTCATAGAGATTCTCCGATAGCCATATATATGCAGCAAGTACAGGGACAAGGGGTTGGAGGCAGTAAGATGAAGCATGGCTCCATGAGCAGGAAATCCAAACCGATTCTCTGGTTCTGTCTGCTTGCATTGTTGATATCTATGGCCGTACCTGCCGTCGCCAATCCGGAACCACAACCGGAAGTGAAGCCGCCGGTGGAAGACAAAGCGACACGCCCAATCAAACATGTGCTCGTCATCGTCATGACTGGAGTCAGTATGGATGCCTTGTTGCATACATACACACCAACCTTTAACGAACTGGTGAAAGAAGGAGTCAAGGTCGATCAATCTTCCGGCGTCTACCCGACGAAGGGTCCTTCTGCCTTGGCTTCGCTGATCTCTGGCGCTAGTCCCGAGCGACATGGCTTATTAAAACCCTCGCAAAAGTTAAATGCCGAGTCAGTCTTTCAAGTTTGGCAAAGTCGAGGATTGGTCACTTTGCTAGCTGCCGGTCCGGAGGAAGAATTTGCACCACTCTCCGGAGGGTTCACGTATAAATCATTCGTACCCGGCGGGACTGACAAAGCGATCACCGATCGCGGTTTGGATCTTTGGAAGAGCATGAAACCCTTTGCCACCTTGGTCGTTCTCTCGCAGGCCGAAAAGGAAGCGAAAACAAAGGGCCCCTATAGTCAGGACCATCTCAAAGCGATTACAGAATCGGATCAGCAGGCAGCCCGCTGGATCCGGATGTTCAAAGAAGCGGGCCTGTACGATGATACACTGACCGTCATTGTTTCTGATTACGGATTGGCCCCTCGGACGCAAGAGCGAACCATGCAAAACATCGATCGGGAACTGATCGTCCCTCTTTTGTTGCGCGGTCCTCGATTGAAGACGGGCGTGACGATCCCGCCGGCTCGAACGATTGATGTAGCTGCTACACTGGCTCAACTCACCGGCAACCGAGTTCCTGCCCAGTCGGAAGGGGCGGTCTTGTGGAACGCCATCCTTCCTAACGGAGAGTTCAATCAAGAAAATTTATATGAAAAACGGGTCAACGATTTGGCCTCACAAAACCTGAACCTCGCTCGGGAAGCTTACCAATTGGCTGAAGACAAGATAACCATCAATGGCCGAATCGACGATTTGCAAGCACAAAAGCAGCAGATGCAAAACTTTACCGAGGAAAAAGAACAAACGATCAGTTCATTGGAACGCAAGGTCGCTTGGCAACGTTATTTGATCGGCGCGATCGTCATTCTGGCGCTCATTGGTTTTCTGGTGGAATACTGGCTTCTCCGCAAGCGGTTCCTCTTGTTTGATTAGAGAAAATGGTCGAAGAAAAACCGGGGCCCGCTTAGGGCAAGCCCCGGTTTTTTTACTCATATAGCGTTTAACCGGCACGATGACGGAGTTTTTCCCGCAATTGATCCACTTGCGCGGCAAATCTCTCGAGCCGATGCTTTTCATTTTCTTCAGTGTAGTTTCCAGACTCTAAATCGAGTGTTGCAATCAGCTTGGCATAGAATAACTTATCCTCTAATGACATTTTTCCATTTTGAAAATACCTATGGATTCGGAAAAGGATCTGTTCTTCCTGCAAATGATAGTCACCTCTTTCATCAATCACAACGGTCACCTTATGAACATATGCCCGGGATTGGAATGTAGAACCGGTCTAGCTCATGTTTTAAGTGCATAAATTTTACATTAGGACGAGCTTTTTTGGACGGTATGAAGGAGGAAGGCTGAAATTGATCGGAAAAAAGCAACCTATGGTAGAACAGCAGATACTTCGCCTGCTTGACCAGCTCATCGACGAGGCGAGTCAAATCAGTATGCTTGTTGGTCCCTATCGGGAAGAACGGTTTATCGACGGTGTGCGCATCACCGAACAACTGGCCGCCCTTTGTGAGTTGCTGGTCGAAGGAAGACGGGAGTATGTCGAGCCGACGATGCGTCAACTGCTCCAGCAAAAACTGCCCCATCCTGCCGTAATGAGAAGCTTCGGAGAATTTCAACAGGCCCTTGAGGAGTATTTGGCAGCAGGGCTAGCGAAGCGCAGAGCCCTTTGGAAGGGTCATGAGGCAAAGACAGCCGAAACCCCTCTTGTTGGGCCCGTCGACATCGAGAGGATCCCAAGGGAACTGGAAGGAGCATGCCTTGAAGTCGCCGCTACCACCACCGAATCGCCCCGGTTAGAGGGTGAGGAAGGGTCTTTTCAGGGAATTTCAGATAGTGAGAGTGAGTCCTCAGAAGTGACCGCTTATCTAGAGGATTGGCTCGCTCAGGAAGGTTGGATAACAGAGGTAGAAAGCCCAACCCAGGAAGCAATGATCGAAGAGATTATCCAGCCGCCGGAGAACAGCGAATCCGGTGAAAGTATAATTATGCGCGTTTTACAAGACCTATACCCAAAAGTTGAGATCATCGCCGGCAGCCCGCCTGGGGTTACCGGAATTTCCGCTTATGTTCCCTCGAAAAAGGTAGCTATCGCTTGCGGCAGCCCTTCTAAGAAGACGAGCCGCATGGAGTTTGCCTGCCGGCAATTGGGATTGAAAGTGACCTATGTATCTCCTTTCGATATGCACAGCCCTAGCCGGCTTAAGCGGAGCATTTTACGTTCAGGGACTCCTTAGCTTGCGAATCGATCCACTTTATTCCTCGGGCAAATTCAACCTTGACCTCACTCGCGGAGAAGTGTACAATATCCTTACATTTGTCTCACATACTTTGGTGATGATAGGGAAGAGTACCTGCTAGACCTGTGCAGATAGCGAACCGGAGTTGGTGGAAGCCGGGCTGACAGAGGTAGGGAAGCCACCCTTGAACTGCAACCTGAAACCTCCTGTTTCCGGGACGGGATGGGGTAGGGAAGCCGGAATCCTCCGTTATCAGGAATTCGAGTTGACCGGTTTTTTGCCGGTAACTAGGGTGGTACCGCGTTGGCAAAAGCCTTCGTCCCTTTTTGGGGATGGAGGCTTTTTTAATTTTGAATTAAGGGAGTGAGCCCAATGGGCGCAATCGATAAGAAAAAGTTGCTTGATATTTTGCAGGACGATTGTCGAATCAGTCACGAACAGATCGCCCTCATGCTCGGTCAAGATGTAGAAACAGTCAAAAGGGCCATCAAAGAGATGGAAGAAGAACGGATCATCCTTAAATATCCCGCCTTGATCAACCCGGAAAAGCTGGGCGATGATACGGTCACCGCGATGATTGACGTAAAAGTCGTTCCCCAACGAGATGTGGGCTTTGATCAAGTGGCCGAACGCATTTATCGTTACCCTGAAGTGCGCTCCGTTTTTCTCATGTCTGGCGGTTACGACCTCTCTGTCGTCATCGAGGGACGGACCATGAAGGAAGTCGCCCTCTTCGTCGCCCAGAAACTGGCGGTGCTGGAGCACGTCCAGTCGACGGCGACCCACTTCGTCCTCAAGCGGTACAAAAAAGACGGCGTCATCTATGACGAAAAAGAAGAAGATTATCGACTGCAGGTGAGCCCATGATGAAACCGATAGAAGAATACTTAAATCCCACGATCGTCAATCTACCCCCTTCTGGGATTCGCCGCTTCTTCGATCTGGTGGCGAATACGAAAGGTGTCATTTCTTTGGGAGTCGGGGAACCGGATTTTATCACTCCTTGGCACATCCGAGAAGCTTGCTTTTATGGCTTAGAACGAGGTTATACCATGTATACCTCGAACTTTGGTACACCGGAACTGCGGAAAGAAATCGCTAAATATGCCGCCAAACGCTACCACGTTGAATATGAACCCCTTTCCGAAATTCTGATCACTGTCGGTGCATCGGAAGCGGTTGACCTCGCCATGCGAGCGATGCTGCGTCCCGGTGAAGAAGTGCTCGTCCCCGAACCCAGCTACGTCTCCTACGCACCTACGGTCACCATGGCCGGAGGGGTTCCCGTCGGGGTTCCCACCTATGTAAAAGATGATTTTCAACTGACCGTCGAGGCGTTGGAACAAAAAGTGACCAGCAATACGAAAATGCTTGTGCTTTGTTATCCGAATAATCCGACGGGAGCCATCATGACTCGGCCGGAACTGGAGGCTATCGCTCGATTTGCCGAAAAACACGATCTGCTGGTGCTTGCCGATGAGATCTATGCCGAATTAACTTACGAGGGAAGTCATGTCTCCTTCCCGTCCATCGCCGGCATGAAGGATCGAACGATTTTGATCAACGGTTTTTCGAAATCTCACGCGATGACCGGTTGGCGTGTCGGTTATGTATGTGGAAACAAGGAATTTGTTGCCCAGATGACGAAAATTCATCAATACACCATGCTTTGCGCGCCGATCATGGGACAAATGGCCGCCTTAGAGGCGCTGCGCAACGGCGAAGCCGAAAAAGAACGTATGGTGGATCAATATGACCAACGCCGTCGCTTCGTGGTGGGAAGATTCAACGAAATGGGATTGACATGCTTTAACCCGAGAGGGGCCTTTTACGCATTCCCCAGCATTTCCGTCACCGGCCTCAGCAGTGACGCCTTCTGCGAAAAACTGCTGGCCGAAGAAAAGGTGGCTGTCGTGCCGGGAACTGCCTTCGGGCAGAGTGGGGAAGGGTTTATCCGGGTCTCCTACGCGTCTTCCCTGGCCAACTTGACAGCAGCTATGGACAAGATGGAGGCATTTGTAGAACGCTGTCAAAAGCGGCAGGCATCTTAAAGGAGAGGTGCGCTATGAAAATCCGCTTTCTCGGAGCTGCCCAAACCGTTACAGGATCCTGCTACCTGATCGAAACGGCCAAGACCAAGCTACTCGTCGACTGCGGATTGTTCCAGGGTTCCAAAGCCATCAAAGAGCGCAACTACGGTGACTTTCCCTTCAATCCCGCGGAGATCAATTTCGTCTGTCTGACCCATGCCCATACGGATCATTCGGGTCTCTTGCCGAAACTGGCCCGTCTCGGTTTCAAGGGACAAATTTTAGCGACCGGGCCGACCATCGACCTCTGTGCCATCATGCTTCCCGATTCCGGCCACATTCAAGAGATGGATGTGGCTCGTCTCAACCGCAAAGCATCCCGTTCCGGTAAGTCCTTGCTGCGCCCCATCTACACGGCCGAAGAGGCGGCGGAAACAATGAAATTTTTCCGTCCCGTCGCCTACCAGGAAATGGTTCAGCTGACACCGGAAATCCGTGTTCGATACCAAGATGCCGGTCATATTCTCGGGTCTGCCTCCTTGGAAATTTGGGTAACTGAAGAGGGGAAAGAAGCGAAAATCGTCTTTTCCGGCGACCTGGGGAATACGAATCTGCCGATCGTCAACGAACCGACACCCATCGACGAGGCTGATTATATCGTCATTGAATCGACGTACGGTGACCGTTTCCATGATCGCAGCCGCTCCCGTCTCGATTTGCTGAAAGAGATCATCATGGAGACCTATGACCGAGGCGGCAAATTGATCATCCCCTGTTTCGCCATTGAACGGACTCAGGATTTGCTCTATGAACTGGCCCAGTTGTTCCATAAAAAAATGGTCCCCGATATCGACATTTACATCGACAGTCCCTTGGCCATCGCTGCTACCGATGTCTTCGCGAAAAATATGTTCTACTTCGATGAAGAAGCTAAGGAATTTTTCCATAACTCTCCCGGTTTCTTTTCTCTCCCCAACCTGCACTATTCCCGCCGTGCTGAAGACTCGATGGCCTTAAACGAGATGAAGGGCAGAGCCATCATCATCGCCGGATCGGGAATGGCCGATGCCGGGCGGATCAAGCATCACCTCAAGCACAATTTGTGGCGACAGGAGACGACGGTTCTCTTCGTCGGATTCCAGGCTGAAGGCACACTGGGACGGCGTTTGCTCGATGGCGAGAAGCGAGTCCGCATTCACGGAGAAGAAGTGACAGTAAGGGCCCAAATTCGCAGTGTACCCGGTTTTTCAGGTCATGCCGATCAGAAAGGTCTGCTCAACTGGCTGCAGGGTTTTCGGAAACCGCCGAAAAAGGTCTTCATTACCCACGGTGAACCGGAGTACATGAAGACCTTCGGGGAAAAAATTCACGAGGAGCTTCATTGGCCTACAGAGGCCCCAGGTTGGCTTGATGAAGTTGTGCTTACCGGCGAAGTACCTGCCGCCCAACCGGCTGAACCAGACGTCGTTCCGGGACATTGTACCGTCATGCCTGTGGTAGAGGGTCAGGTCACTCGGGAATCGGTCGAACGGGCTTATCTACAGTTGAATATGCTGCTGCATAAAATGGTCGAGCGGGAAATGGCTGAAAATGATTATGCCGGGCTAATGAAACACTTTATCGAGTTGGAAAAACAAATCCATCAAATGATGGAGTAAGCGTTCATCGACATCTCTCGGGTAATTTTTCCTTTGTTTTAACCTTTCCGGTATAGGAATGGAACCACATTGGATAAATTATCTTTGGAGGTGAACCTGAATGACTCACACAATTAACGATGACTGTGTCAATTGTGGCGCCTGTGCGCCTGAGTGCCCTGTAAATGCGATCAGTGAAGGTTCCACAAAGTATCAAATTGACCCGGGTGTCTGCATCGATTGTGGTGCTTGCGCTGATGTCTGTCCCGTTGGAGCGCCTCGCCCGGAAGGAGATCAATAAACCTGGTTTTTCCTCCCGACCTTCCTCGGAACACATTTCCGGGGAAGGTCTTTTCGTATTGCCAAGGTTCCTGAGGCTAGGTTACAATGGGAATGCAAATCATTTGCACAGGAGGTTGCTCCCCCATGAGGCTCTCCCTCGATCGCGTGAAAAAAGGACAACATATTGTGATTCGTTCTATTCCGAATGAGATGGTGCGGGCACAAGCCATCCGCTTTGGTATCTCCGAGGGAGCTGAGGTGGTTTGTCAAGAAATCATTCCAGCTGGACCCGTCGTGATTCGTAAAAACAAACAAGAAATCGCTATCGGTCGAAACTTAGCCCGGCAAATCGGTGTAGAGTTAGTCGGATAGCTTCCTCGCTGAGGTCATTTTGAAAACCGGGTCATAGGTACCCGGTTTTTTGCCGTACGTTGCTTCCCGATCCCCCTATGATATAATGAACGAGAGCCAGTACTTATGGAGATTCTTGGCATCGCAGCCATTAGGGGAGGTCCTGTCGTGTCAGAACCATGGAAAGCCGATTGGCTTCGTCGCATCCCGGCGGTGAATCTGATCATCTCCTGTCAGGAATTGCAAGAAGCGAACCAGCGATACGGCCATGACCGCCTTGTCAGTGCTGTACAGCGTCATTGTCACTATTTACGGACGCAAATCCTATCGGCAGCCCATGTAGAACAGATCCGTCCCGATGATTTCGCCATCAAGACGATTTGTCAACATATTGTCCGGATCCTGGCGGAAGAAATACAGCCTCGCCTCCGTCCGGTCATCAATGCAACTGGTATCATCTTGCATACCAATCTGGGCCGTGCGCCCTTGGCTCAGGAAGCTATCGTCGCCGTAGAAGAGGTGGCGAAAGGCTATGCCAACTTGGAATTAGATCTGGAGACGGGAAAACGGGGCAAACGTTATGACCATCTGCAAGAACTGCTCTGCCGGATCACTGGTGCCGAAGATGGCTTGGTCGTCAATAACAATGCTGCCGCCGTGCTCTTGGTCCTAAGTGCGCTGGCCCGCGGTCGGCAGGTGATCGTCTCTCGCGGTGAATTGGTCGAGATCGGCGGCGGATTCCGCATTCCTGATGTGTTGGAACAAAGCGGTGCCCAGCTGATTGAAGTCGGCACCACCAATAAGACGAGGATTTCGGACTACGAAAAAGCGATAACCCCAGAAACGGCAATCCTCTTGAAAGTTCATCCGAGCAATTACCGGATCATCGGATTTACCGAGTCGGTGAACCGAGAAGATTTGGTCCGCCTAGGCCGAGAACGAGGTATCCCTATCGTGGAAGATCTGGGTAGCGGTTTGCTGAACGGTTATGATACAAGCGGTGTTTTCTTTGACGAACCGACTGTTCAACAAGTGGTACGCAATGGGGTAGATGTGGTCACCTTCAGTGGAGATAAGCTCTTAGGTGGACCGCAGGGAGGCCTTATTGTCGGTCGACGCGATCTGATCGCTCAAATTGCCAGGCACCCTTTGACAAGGGCGCTCCGGGTGGACAAGCTGACCTTAGCTGCCTTAGAGGCGACATTGCAGTTGTACTTACATCCAGACAGGGTCTGTGAAAAAGTCCCCATACACCGTTTCATAAACCGGAAGCCCGATATGATTAGCCGTCAAGGCCAGTCTTTCGTAGATGCACTGCAGCAATCCCAAGCGGAAATCACCGTTCAGTTGCTTCCGTCTACTTCACAGATCGGCGGCGGAGCGCTGCCCGAGGTAGAGTTACCGAGTTGGTCTGTGGTTTTAACTCCGAAGGAAGGAAGTGCCCAGACCTTTGCCGAATCTTTACGCCAGGGAAGAATTCCCGTCATGG
Source organism: Heliobacterium mobile (assembly GCF_009720735.1). Taxonomy (GTDB): domain Bacteria; phylum Bacillota; class Desulfitobacteriia; order Heliobacteriales; family Heliobacteriaceae; genus Heliobacterium; species Heliobacterium mobile. The sequence continues at coordinate 17,035 of NZ_WNKU01000033.1, read as the reverse complement.
GGCGAATCCAAGGAGAAGCACTCTGGCTGGACATGCGAACCCTATCGACAGAAGAAGTCGCGGAACTGGGCAAACTAATCATTGAAGCGATTTCCAAGTTCAAATCATCGGAAAGGGGGGGGAGTCCATGAACTCAGAGCAAATCTGCCTCACCGCCATGTCGACCAAAGCTGGTTGAGCGGCCAAAATCGGTCCTTCGGACCTGGCCCAAGTTTTGGGCTATTTACCTCCTCCACCACAGGATCCTAATTTACTCGTCGGAACCGAATACAGCGATGACGCTGGTGTGTACCAGCTCACGCCGGAATTGGCGCTGGTACAGACGGTCGACTTTTTTACTCCCATTGTGGACGATCCTTATCTTTTTGGACAAATTGCTGCGGCGAACGCCCTATCCGATATCTACGCCATGGGTGGAAAACCAGTGACGGCACTCAACTTGGTCGCCTTTCCTGTTAGCACACTGCCTATGTCTGTCCTTGGAGAAATCCTTCGCGGCGGCGCTGACAAGGTCCGCGAAGCTGGCGCGGTTCTTCTGGGCGGACATTCTATTCAGGATAAAGAACCGAAATACGGTCTTTCCGTCACAGGCGTCGTACACCCACAGAAGGTATGGACGAACGGTGGCGCCAAGCCAGGACAGCAACTGATTTTAACAAAGCCGCTAGGCAGCGGGATCATATCTACGGCGTTGAAAAACAAAAAAGCATCTCCCGAAGCTGTCGGAAAAATGACAGAAGCCATGGTTACGCTGAATAAAAGAGCCGCAGAAGTTCTTTCCGCCTTTGATGTGGGCGGATGCACGGACATCACCGGTTTTGGCCTGCTCGGCCATGCTCTCGAGATGGCTCGCGCTTCCCACTGCCGGATCACCTTTCTCGCCAGCGCTGTACCAGTTATCGAGGAGACCTGGGAATATGCGGCCCGTGGTCTTGTTCCCGGCGGCAGTAAATGCAACCTGACCACTGTCGGCCCCTCAGTCAGCTTTGCCGAAGAACTAGCGCCGGAAGTGGGACTGGTTTTCGCCGACGCGATTACGTCGGGGGGCCTGCTGGTTTCTCTCCCAGAAGAGCAGAGTGCTCTAGCTCTAAAATCTTTGCACGAAGCTGGAATAGACGACGCTCGCCTGGTCGGTTATGTCGAAGCCGGTGAAACGGCGATTTCGGTGAAACCTTAGGAAAGAAGGGACGTCCTTGCGTTTCGAAAAATCTGACACCTTGTTTTCCGGGATTGCAAAAGCCTATGTAGAAAGGGAGGCAGAGGTGGCCTCCCTTTTCTCCTATGATTTTCAAGATGAAAGGTCTTTTTACCGCCGCGTCGATCACCTCGATGGAAACAGGAACATACCACGGCAGCAAGTGTCCCAGTTCTTGGCGGATTTTCAAAAACAATTATGTCAAGCCGTCGGTTTAGATCCGGTAAAGAACGCTGCTGTTGAGAACGCCTTACGGCTGGCTGAATCCAACAGTTTAGCCATGGTAACGGGGCAGCAAGCAGGGTTGTTCACCGGTCCCTTGTATACGGTCTATAAAGCTATCACCTGTATCGCTCAAGCACGCTATTGGGAAGAACGATTGAACCGCCCCGTCATTCCCATCTTCTGGGTGGCATCAGAAGATCATGACTTTGAAGAATCGTCACAGGTACAAGTCCTTCGAGGGGAACAACTCCTGCGCGTTACCGTGACCGAATCGCCTGAGGAAGTTCGTCAGGCCGTAGGCCATCGGCCTCTGCCGGAAGATCTGCTTGCAGCCGTCGATGAATTCCTTGCTGCTGTAGCCGATACAACTGTTAGAGAAGAGTGGCAGCCACTGCTGAGAGACCTTCCCGCGAAGGTGACTAGCTTAAACGGTTACTTTGCTGCTATTTTGCATCGGCTTTTAGGTTCCTATGGACTTGTCGTTCTTGACCCCTTGATGCCGGGATTAAAAGCATTGCCGGAAAGTCGCGACTTTTTTTCCTTGGTGATGAAAAAAAGTGCTGCCTTGTCGGAAGGGCTCGCCGAAGGTGTAACCGCGGTTCGGGGTCTGGGTTATACTCCTCAAGTCGAAAAAAAGACTACAGATGCCCATATGTTTTATTATCGCGAAAGGGAGCGTTTGGCTCTCGAACGCCTTTCTGAGGGATTTTCGTTGCGAGGAAAGAAGGGCATCTTTTCCCCAGACGAAATATTCCAGCAGATTCAGGAAGACCCGGAAGCTTTTTCACCGAGCGTGGTGACTAGGCCTCTTTGGCAGGATTGTCTACTCCCGACACTCGCCTATATAGCAGGACCGGGAGAGATCGCCTATTTCGCTTCCTATAAACCCGTCTATGAGGCGTTAGGGATGGAGATGCCTCCAATCATTCCTCGTTTAAGCGCTACCTTGGTGGAAGGATTCATCGACCGGTTGCTTCAAAAATATGATATAAGTTCCGTCCAGGAGATTCGACAAGGATTGGAAGAGAGGCTGAACCAACTCGTCGCCGCACAAGATGAACTGGGCATCGACACTCTATTTGCTGAACTGCAGGCAAAGGTAAAGCTCGCCTATGAACCGGTTTTGGAAAAGATCAGTCGATGGGATGGGACCATAGGAAAAGCGGCTGAAGAAAACTTGGAACGGGTGCTTGGACAGGTCCAATTCCTTCAGAACAAAGTCCATCAACGGCACCGCCAGCGTTGCCAGGAAAGCCGGAACCATTTTGATAAAGTGAAAAAGCATCTTTGGCCTGGCGGCCCCCAAGAGAGGGTACTAAATATATTTCCGTACCTCTTCAAATACGATTATGGGATCATCGGTCAATTGATCGAGCTTGCTGCAAATGATTTAGAGACTCATCGGGTATTGTACCTTTAAAAAACCCTCCATCTCGGCAGAAATTGCCGAGATGGAGGGTTTTGCCTTTGCTTTATCGTCGCTACATAGAGAATACGTGGTTTCCGATGGTGGTGATGATAGACCGTTGTCGCATCCATGAATCGGATGTTTTTCCGGGATTGAAAAAGTACAGCGATCCATTCGAAGGATCCCAACCGGATATAGCGTCCCAGGCGGCTTTTACGGAATCATTGCTGGCTGGTTCGTTGATGGTGCCGTTTTGTACCGGTTCAAACTGCCACTTATCGTAGACGACGCCAGCGATAGTGGTGGGGAATAAACCGCTTTTCATACGATTGAGTACGACCGCACCGACAGCCACTTTCCCTTTGTAAGGCTCTCCAGAAGCTTCTGCCTCAATCAGCCGGGCTAAAAGATCCGCATCAGCAGGATTGACGCCTTTGTTCGCTTGACGACTAATGCCTGTGGGGACTTTCACGACTTGGCCTGCGTTGATGGTACTGGAAGAGAGTCCATTCAGTTGCTGAATCGCCCATTCCGCCGAGCCGAAACGGTTGGCGATGGTGAAGAGAGAATCGCCCTGACGCACAGTGTAGGTGAATACATCGGGAATAAAGAGAACTTTTCCCGAATTCAAGTTGTTCGGGCCAACGTTGTTCGCCCCTTGAATGAGTTGCCAGGGGAGACCGAACCGCTGTCCCAGTGAATAGAGACTGTCGCCGGGCTGCACCGTATACTGCCAAGCATGGGCGGGAGCGGCACTAAAGGCGCCCGAGAAGAAGAGGGTCAAAGCAAAGGCAAGAAGACCATGGCGAAGGGAGAAACTGCGAATCATTTTACCATCCTTTCCATTAGCCTCCGGAGTTAGCTGACGGGTTAGGCCGAAAAGGTAGGCCCTCTTCCTGAGAAGATTCACCCCTGCTGTCAAAAAGGAATGTTGACAGCGACAGTCTGGAAGACTGCGGTTCCTCCGTACCCGATTAGGGGATTCGGCTTTGTACGAGCTCTTTTATTATACCGACCTTGTCCAAAAGGTGTCATGATGATCATTCTTCCTCTAGAGGGAAGCCATGGGCAGAATTCCAGCATTCTAAATCATCGACAGGATTGTTTAGATTATGTCTAAACTTTTTTCTGTCTAAGAAGGAAAACAACATAATATGTAGAATCATCAGAATTGACAAAAAATCCGAGGAGTTTGATGAATGTCCGAACGTGAAGAGATCGTCAGCCAATTGTTTAACTGGGTCGCCATCATCAACGCATTGCACAACCCGATTATCGCCACTGATCACGACGGTATCGTCCGCGTCTTCAACAAAGCAGCTTCCAAGGTCTTTGGCAAGGATATGCGTGAAGCTATGGGACTGCCGATTGAGCAAGTGGCTCCGCAGTCTAAGTTACGGCAGATCATTCAGACGGGACAATCGATGACCGGCCTTCGGTATACATATAATGACAGAACCTTTGTCCTCAACTTGACGCCCATTATCCGCAAACAACGGATGGTCGGTGCCGTAGCGATCTTTCAGGATGTCACAGAGATCGAATCGATCGTCGAAGAGCTTAACCGCGTCAAAGAACTGAAAAGCACCTTAGAAACGGTCTTGGAAAACGCCTATGACGGGATTATGGTCGTCAATAACGACGGTATCATCACCATGGTCAACAAGGCCTACTGTGACTCCCTCGGTTTTGAAGAAGCTGAACTGCTCGGAAAGGCCGTCGATGAAGCGATTGAGAATACGCGCCTACATGTAGTCTTAAAGACAGGCCAGGCCGAGGTAGGTGAGCTGCAACATACAGGGGAACGAGATTTTGTGGCGATGCGCATCCCCATCGTCAAAGATGGCCAAGTGGTCGGTGCTGTCGGTAAGGTCATGTTTAAAAATGTCAATGAGCTGAACGCTTTAGCGAATAAAATCAACTCCCTGCAAAACGAGCTAAACTATTATAAGGTGGAACTGCAAAAGTTTCGCGGCGCCCGGTACAGTCTCGACGCGATCATCGGAGAGAGCTACGCGATCCGCATGTTGAAAGAAACGGCCCAGCGTGTGGCTCGAAGTGATTCTACAGTGCTGCTGCGCGGCGAAAGCGGTACCGGCAAACAGTTGCTCGCTCACGCTATCCACCTGGAATCGGAACGGAAATCAGGACCCTTTATTCAAATCAGCTGCAGCGGACTCGGGCCGGAAGCGTTGGAATTAGAGATTTTTGGCGGCACAAACGGTTTTGACGGCGGAATTCCCGGTAAGATACGCTTAGCTCACCACGGTACACTGCATATAACCGATATCGGCGATATGCCGCCAGCCGTACAAGCCAGGCTGATGCGCATCTTGCAGGGACAGTTGCCGATCATGGATTGTCCGGAAGGACCTTGTGCGGTCGATATTCGGCTCATCGTCTCGACAAATCGGCACCTGGAGGAACTCGTCAAAAAAGGAACTTTTCGCGAAGATCTGTACAATCGTCTCAATGTCGTGAGCCTCTTTATTCCACCTTTGCGCGATCGGAAAGAAGATATTCCAGAACTGGTATCGGCCTTCGTTCACCAGTTCAACAAGGAATTCGGCCTAGCCGTGCAAGGACTCACTCGGGAAGCGATGACCGTCCTTTACAACTATCACTGGCCCGGTAACGTTCGGGAGTTTGCGTCAGTCTTTGAGCGCACCTACGATGGGGTCAAAGGAGAAATGATCGACGTTTGCCACCTACCCATTTATTTGCAGAAGTTCACAAAAAACGACGACATTTCTTTGCAGCAACAAAACCTGCAATCCTTATTGGAACAGACAGAGAAGGCCGCTATATTGCAGTCGCTGGCACAGACGAATGGAAACAAGGTGCAAGCGGCTCAAATGCTGGGCATATCCCGAGCCGGCCTATATCAAAAATTAACAAAGTACAACATCAGCGAATGATTCCCTCGCAAAGAGAAAAACCCCGGACCTGAGAACGGTTCGGGGTTTTTTGCGTTTTGCGTATAGGGAGTGGACAAAAGCAAAAAATAGGGCGGAAAGGTAAATAGGGAGGAGAGAATTGTGAGATATCGTAAAGGCTTAAAAAATTTCCTCTTTGCGCTCTCCATAGGGCTTCTTTGCTGGCAGGGCTGGACTCATTATGACTGGACAAAAAGTGAAAAGACGATCCTTCCCCCGGCTGTCGCGGAAGCACAAGGGGGAACGGGTCATCCGAGACAGGGAGAGGTACAGATGCTCGCCCGAGCCATTCACGGAGAATCTCGGGGAGAGCCTTATGAAGGCCAAGTCGCTGTCGGTGCTGTAATTCTTAATCGATCCAAACACCCGTCATTTCCTAATTCTGTCAACGGCGTGATTTTTCAGCCCGGTGCCTTTACCGCTGTCGATGATGGACAGATATGGACTCCAATGCCGGATGACGCCTCAGCCGTCAAAGCCGCCCGCGATGCTCTTGCCGGGTGGGATCCAACGGGTGGTTGTATCTATTATTGGAACCCTGCGACCGCAACCAGCCAATGGATTTGGAGTCGTCCCGTCGTGAAAACCATTGGGAAACACTATTTTGCAAAGTAAACCTGATACCGATAATAATACGTTCATTCGTTTTCGGAAGGGAAGTGTAGATTTTGACCCACGAATTCAAAGAACCTCATGAGACGATTGAAAGACAACGGGATCAAGTGGCCGATCTGCGCAAATCAAGAAACGGCCTTGGGTTCCTAGCTGGGGTACTCGGTGTGACCACTGCACTTTTTGGATATTTGGGGTACAACCAGTACGTACAAAACCAAGCCTTTCGGATGGCCACAGAGAATCATTACCAGCGGGCCTTTAACGAGTTATCGACGAACGTAAATAACATGGAATTAGAAATGTCCCGCCTAATGGCCTCTAACTCGACCAACCAAACTGTGACAGGTCTCACCGAAGTCTCCCGTCAAGCTAACCAGGCATCGGCCAATATGGGTCAACTGCCTCTAGCAACCCTGCTGTTATCGCGGACGAATCAGTTTGTGAACACCGTGGGAGATTTCTCGCAGAATCTAGCGGAACGGAAAGTGGACGCCAATACTTCTCTGACGGTTGAAGAACAAAGCAAGATTCGCGATCTTCACAAACAGACGGCCTTTCTCCGGGATGAACTGAATAAAATGGGCGAGCAATTAAACACGCGCCAACTGACCTGGGTCGACCTGCAACGACAATCTCGTATGCAGGAACAAAAAGGCTCGAAACAACAAACCGCATGGTATGACCGCCTTTGGAATAAGGTCTTAGCCACTGTCGCTGGTCAAGAAACGGAAACACAAGCACCGCCTATTTTGGCCAATTTCCAATTCGTCGAGACGGAACTGCAAAAGTACTCTCCTGTAGAATATGATGGGAGATATTCTGAGCAGATTAAAATCACACCCCGCGGCCTCGGGAGTGGACAAATCACCCAAGAACAAGCCGTGCAAATCGCCCAATCCTGGATCGGTCAACCATACTTAGATGGTCATCAAATCAATGTGACCGGTGAAGGAAAAGCTGCTATCCCCTCATATGGCATTTCTGTAGTGGCCAAGGACAACCCCAACCAGAATAAAATCAACATGGACATTTCCAAAACCGGTGGGCACGTCATCTACATGCTCAAAGACAGACCGGTCGGAACGCCGACGATCACCCGTGATGATGCCGCCGCCGTAGCTAGAGACTACCTAGCTCGCCGTGGATTTAACAACTTTGAAGTGACCACCGTAGAAGAATACCAAAACATCGCTGTCGTCACCGTCGTGCCTAAGGAAGGAAATGTCAGTCTTTATCCGGACAAGGTGAAAGTGCGAGTCGCCATGGACGATAAAGAAGTCATCGGCTACGACGGGACAGCCTATCTGACCTTCCATCACAACCGCAATCTCTCCCAACCGGCGATTAGCCGGGAGGACGCTCGGAGACGAGTTTCTTCCCAAGTTGCCGTCACCGGAGATAAACTGGTCCTGCTGGCCAAAGACAACTATCAAGAGATCCTTTGCTGGGAATTCAACGCCACCCGCGATAATATGAACTATCTCGTCTATATCAACGCCCAAAACGGCCGGGAAGAAAAAATCTTACGTGTCGAAACGACGAACGCTGGCAAATTTATCTTCTAGATAAGTCGCTAAACTGCAGGGCTGAAGCAGCGCTTCCCCTGCAGTTTTTTCAAAAATCCGATCAACTTGTTAACCTCCCATCGGCCTTATGATAAAATGAGAAATAGTGGGACCGGATGGGAGAGTGATACTGTTGCTTATATCCATAGGAGTATCTGCCAGACATGTTCATTTGACAGAAGAACATGTGGCTGCTTTATTCGGAGACGGATACACCCTTACACCGAAGCGCCAATTGTCCATACCCACACAGTATGTCTGCGAAGAACGGGTTCAACTGTGCGGGCCGAAAGGAGAGTTGGATAAGGTCGCTATCATCGGCCCAACTCGTCCGCAAAGTCAAGTGGAAGTCACTGCGACTGATAGTGTCAGACTGGGTGTACAGCCGCCTATACGTCTGTCAGGGGATCTGGAAGGCAGCGAGGCGATTCGGATCATCGGTCCTAAAGGTGAAGTTCATCTTCAAGAGGGCTTAATCATTGCCATGCGCCACATCCATATGACCGTGGAAGACGCCGAAGAGCTAGGCTTTTCCCATAAAGACTACGCTATCGTCGTCGTTCCCGGTCCGAGAAGCCTCGTCTTTGACCATGTCGTCGTCCGAGTTTCATCCGATAATACTCATACGGAACTGCATATCGATACCGATGAAGCCAACACGGCTGCCCTAAAGTCAGGTGATTCGGTCAATATTCTTCGAATCAACGATAAAAAAATTCGCCTTGAACGGCTGATCGCTATGTTTGACGAGCGGCAACTGCGAATTATCGAAAGTTGTGTGGCTCATATCGTTGAGGAAGAACGGCGTAAAGTATCGGAAATGGAAAATATGCTAGCTTTATTACGTGGTTAGCGTCTAAAGGGATATACAGAACTGATAAAAAGAATATACAAATTTAACAAACCCCCTGAAAATCGGAAGGGTTTTTGATGTCGCTCGCGAATAGAATGATAAAGGGAAGACATTTACCTACCAATTTTTCCAGGGGGTGTCCGACGTGGAATGGTGCTCTTACTGTGGTGCCGATGTGGCTCAGTACGGTCCCTGCTGCAACTGCGGCAGCGAAATCCCTGAACCTGGACATCATTGCGAAGACGCGCAATAATGCGGTGACCGGTCGGCATCGACCGGTCTTTTTATTTGCGAAAGGAACGATGGACATATGCAACTGGGAGCACTTTTTGACTGGCTGATTGAGAAAGGCATTGAGTCGGATCCTCGTTCCCGGAAAGAGTTAGAAGCTTTAGCAGAAGAACGAAAGAAAGCGAGCGCTGCGAGCAAGAACAAAGCAGCCAAACTCGCCGATGATGGTCAATGGTCTAATCCATACGGAGACAGTCAGCTTCTTTATGGAGTAAGAAACCAGGAAATCCGTCGAGCCCTCGTCGGCATCGATATCGATGGCGCCGAATTGCTCCTTGCCGATCGATGGCGGCAACAGGGAAAATCTATAGATCTAGTTATCGCTCATCACCCGGAAGGAAGAGGTTTGATTCAACTTCATCAAGTGATGAAAGTACAGGAGGATCTGTTGGCGGCAGCCGGCGTGCCGGTGAATGTAGCAGAGTCGCTCTTGAGCGAACGAATGAATGAGGTTCGTCGTTCCGTCTTACCGGGCAATCATCAAAAGAACGTTGATTTGGCGCGATTATTAGATATCCCATTTCTCTGTGTCCATTCTCCGGCAGACAACCAGGTTCAGAAGTATCTTACGGAGTTCCTTTCGGTGGACCGTCTCGGTGCGAATAGTCAAATACAAGACCTTATTGACGCTCTTCTCGATGTACCGGAGTTTCAAATGGCGGCTGCTTACGGAATGACCCCTCAAGTGATCTCTGGAAAAAACAGGGATAAAACGGGGAGAATCTACGTAAAAATGAATGGGGGAACTTCCGGTCCTGAACAGTCCATTGAAGCACTCGTCAAAGCTGGTGTCGGTACCATGGTCTGCATGCATCTACCAGAGGCTCAGCGAAAAAAAGCCCTTGAGTTCCACCTCAGAGTTGTCATCGCCGGACATATGGCTTGTGATTCCTTGGGACTCAATTTATTGATGGATGGCTTGGAAGCCCAGGGTGTCGAAATTATTTCCTGCGGGGGATTCCTGCGTTATCATCGCTAACGTTTCCATCAGTGCAGCTATAGATGTAGCAACAAACATCGTAAGAACTATCGAATTTCGGCAGGAAAAATAATATCTTGCTGAAAAAGGATGAACAAGGTATACTTCAATTTGTGGGACAAAGACGTCCTGATGAGACGAAGGCGTTTCTTTTCGTGTGCCGTTGGTACTCGTAGGGAAATGCTTTTTTATTTCGCCGGGGAGGGGAGCGCATTTGAACGGTTTACGCATCTTTCTTGCAACTCCGGCCGGGCCTCTTAGAGATAAAATGAAGGAAACCCTCAACCGGCACGGTGCAATAGTCGTTGGTGAAGCTTCAGATGGAATGGCTGCTCTTCGCGCCCTTCACTCCTTATTGCCTGATGTGGTAATCATTGAAATCCAGTTGCCCGGCCTGGACGGGTTGGAACTGGCCAAACTGTGTCAAGAAGAAAAATTAGGGGCTGCTGTTTTGCTCACCCCCTACACCCAGTTAGGACATGTCCAAAAATCGTTGGAAACTTGGCTCTTTGAGCCTTTGATTCGTCCTGTTCGCGAAGAGGCTCTTTTGGCTTCGGTGATTACAGCCCATACCCACTACATCCGGGAAGCTCGATTAGCTCGAGAGGTAGTCGAACTTAAAGAAGCCTTGGAAAAGAGGAAAATCGTTAACCAGGCGAAACGAAAGTTGATTGAAAAGCTGCGAATTAACGAGGAGGAAGCACACCGGATTTTACAACGTTATGCGATGAACCATCGCATATCTACCAAAGAGGCTGCACTGCGAATATTAAAGGGCTACGATGCGTCGTAAAGTTTTTTTCAAATAATATGCCCGGATCCTTCCTCGAAAGAGAAAGATCCGGGCTTTTTGTTTTATTCTCTTTTTTCTGTCGGTGATAGCGGTGACAGGGGGGATTGCCTTTCCTGCAGCGGTAGGGGGGCTGGTTCTGAAGGTTTCTTATCTGCCGGTGGAGAGGGAACGACATCGGTGCTTCCCGATTTCTCTGTTTCCGGTTGGTTTTCTGGTTGAGTTCCCTGTTGAGGGGAAGATGAGGGTGATTCCTGAGCTCCCGATTTTACCGCTGATGGTGCGGGCACAGGCTCTGAGGTGAACAGTTCCGACGGCCGTGCTTCCATCTCTACCAAGGCGCCTTCCATGAATAGGTGGAACATGCGAGCGGGATAGGAGCCTCCGTAGACCCGGTTTAAATAATGACGGCGATCAGTCATGTCGTACCCCATCCAAACAGCTGTCACCAGTTCCGGTGTGTAACCGACAAACCAAGCGTCCCGGTTTCCTTTTACGCCATCAAATATGGGCAGCGGCGGAAGTTCGGAAGTTCCTGTTTTTCCGGCTACAGGGCGGCTCAGCCGGGCTTCCCGACCGGTACCGTAACGTACTACATCTTGCAGCATCGATGTCATCTGTTTCGCTGTCGACATTTGAAAAAGAGGTATCTTTTTCGGTGCTTTGGCCATTGGGCGATCTAGAGGTCCGTAGACTTGGATGATGGTCCGGCTTTCTACGGCTGTCCCTCCGTTGGCCAATGCGGCATAGCCGCGAGCCATGTCCAATGGCGACACACCTTTATCGAGCCCTCCCAATGCGAGAGCCAAGTTTGAGTCCTTCTCGCTGATCGGCAGTCCCAGTGTACGCAGTGTATCGAAGGCCGAGCGAACTCCGATGCGATCCAGCAGCCAAACGGCGGGTAGGTTGATCGATTGAGCCACCGCTTGCCGCATGGTGACTTGTCCTCGAAAGACACCATCATAGTTATTTGGCCGGTATCCGCGAAAATCCATTGGTTCATCGGGAAGGGTCGCATTGGGAGACCAGCCTTGTTCTAGCGCCGGAGCGTATACGGCCAACGGTTTTATGGCCGAACCGGGAGAGCGTTGCATCATGGTGGCCCGGTTAAAGCCTCGGCGCTCCTCGTAAGTCCTTCCGCCGACCAAAGCCTTGACGTACCCTGTCACCGGATCAACCGCAGCCAGAGCCCCTTCCACAGGTCGATTGTCTACGCTTTGTGGAAACAGGTTCGGATCGGTAAAGGCGTCTTCAGCAAGCTTTTGAACTCTCCGATCGAGAGTTGTGTAGATGCGCAGACCTCCGCCAAACAATTGGTCCTCTGAGATCCCGTGGATTCGGGTAGCTTCTCGCAATACTTCATCAATAAAAAAGGGATAAGGGTAATGAGCATCCTTTTCAGGGGGATTGGGATTTAATCGGATAGGCTCTTTGTGAGCTCGTTCTGCCTGATCTGGTGGAATAAAACCGTAAGTAACCAGTTGAGAGATGACTGTGTTTCTCCGTTCTTCGGCAGCATCCAAGGATGCTACAGGGGAAAAGGCGGAAGGATTTTTCGGTATTCCCGCCAGCAGGGCGCATTCGGCTACGGTCAAATCGTTGACAGACTTGTCGAAATAGGTGCGCGCTGCCGCTTCTACACCGTAAGCTCCTTCTCCAAAATAAATACGGTTTAAGTACAACTCGAGCACACGTTCTTTGCCGATTTGTTTTTCCAGGTGATAGGCAAGATGAATTTCTCTTAACTTTCGATTGAGCGTCTTTTCAGGCCCGAGGTAAACGTTCTTTATCAACTGTTGAGTGATCGTCGAGGCACCTTCCTGTATCGAACCGGCTTCGTAATTGCTCTTCAATGCCCTCAGGATTCCTCGAATATCAAAACCAGGATGATCATAAAAGCGGACATCTTCCGCGGCTAGCACAGCTGTCTGTAGCTTTTTGGGAATTTTGCTTAAAGGGAGAGGAATACGGTGTTGGGGGCCGTGGAGCTCGCAGATCGGTTGTCCATTGATATCATAGACGAAGGATGTCGTTGGCGAGGCAAAATCATCAACATTGAACTGGGGAACATCTGTAATGAACCAGTATGTAGTGTATCCGGCAGCGGCAACCAAGCCAAGGAAGATCGAGAGAAAAATGAGTCCCAGTCCGAAAAACAACTGTCTCCACCAGGGGCGTTGTGGGGGAGTCGGAGTATTCTTTTGAATTGGGCCGGTAGAGTTCTCCGGGACGGGCATGAAATTACCATCCTCCTTGGGAGCAGATAAAACAGATAAAACCGTATCATTTTTAAGTTGGTATCGGTGGGTATACTATAACATCTCTATAGACAAAAACCCACCCTTAATGAACGCCAATGACTGCCAAAAGACAAGAGCGAGTGAAAAACAAAAACCGGAGATTGCTTTCTCCGGTTTTGATTCGACATATTCTGTTTTCATCCTCATGGGTGCCTCGTTAAGGGGCCTGGATGTCAATAGGCAAAGGCTGAACCAGGAGAAACAGGTCTTTTTTTACGAAACAATCTTCCCCTATTAACTCGATTGGATGCTAGAAGAAAAACAGTAAAATACCCTTTAAACTTCTTTTTCATAAATAAAAACTCCTTACCTATTTAATAATAAGTTTATAAAAGGGATTTTAATGAATAAAAAGATAATGATTTTCCCGCGATACAAAAAAGTTTTGAACCATACTGGTTCAAAACTCTTTCACACTGATTATATGAAACTGGTGGGTGATAACAGAATTGAACCGCTGACCTCTTGCATGTCAAGCAAGCGCTCTAACCATCTGAGCTAATCGCCCATGGTAGCGGTGGTAGGATTTGAACCTACGACACTACGGGTATGAACCGTATGCTCTAGACCAACTGAGCTATACCGCCATAACGACAAAAATAGTATAAGTTATCCCTGGGGAGATCGTCAACAATGTACCGCAGTTTTTTAAGGGGAAGTTCAAATGGTTTTACTTTTCGATGGAAATGCATAGGGAACAGGGGAGGATTATAGAGAATCACGTCGAAAGATTAGGAGCGATACTGATAGGGAGGATAAACTCATGGAAGAATGGGCCTTACAGGCCGGAGAAAGGCCATACCGCATATTAACTGCCGTCAACGAGGGCTCTCCGGAGAACTTAAAAAAGATGGATTTTTATTCAAAAATAAAAGAGAACGGCTTAATCGATTGCTTGTTGATATTCGATTATGGTGATCGCAAGGCTATCCGGCAAGCGAGAGATTTTCCTCCGGATCAATTTGAGCATTTCTTGCAGGGCCTAGAAAGCCGGTGCCCATTGCCTACTCAAATCGTTGATGGTACGGTAGAGGAAGAACGGGCTGTGAGTATATGGGAGTCTTTTATCGGTGTCCGTACTGATATCGCAGCAAGTTAATAATCGAATTAGGAAAAAGAAAACCCAGGCAAAAGCCTGGGTTATTATTTTTCCTTGCTCCATTTGGTCAATTCCTTGTACGACGGTTACATACTTTTCAAGTGATACGGTACGGAAGCCACAATAATGTTCTTTTTTAAGAGCAGTACAGTTCGTAGAAGGAACCCGGTTTGGTTATGCAATAAATAGTGCCACCAGGTATGCGTGACAAACTCAGGGACAATAACTGTGATCACCTCGCCAGTTTTTAATTCTTTTTCTAAGTTATCAATATAGTTAACAAAGGGGCCAATTAACTCCCTATATGGCGATTCCACTATCACGAGTTCAAAGTCGATTTTTTTCTCTTGAAGTTTTTCCCTTAGCTTTTCTGCTGTTTCTGGGCTTGAGGAAACATGGACGATAGTTATGTCCGTATCTTCGTTTGACATTGACCTGGCAAATTCCAGTGCATTGAGGGCTGGCTTAGATAAAGACGACATCGGAATCAGAATGTGGTTCTTAACGACATAATAAGGCGCCTGATTCTGAGAGGATAATTCGTGTGATATGTCGGAATAATGCTTTTTAATTTTCTTGAATATTAACACCAATAGGGGTATAGCGATGAGTACCAGCCACGCACCAGCCATAAATTTGGTAGAAGCGATGACGACGGTGACGATTCCTGTTACCGTACTGCCAATCCCGTTCACTAACGCATTTGTCTTGTAGCCTTTTGGTTTTAGGGTGTTCCAACGAACAACCATACCCGCCTGAGCTATTGTAAACGCTAGGAAAACACCAACAGCATATAGTGGGACCAGTGAATGAACAGAGGCGTGGAACAGCACCACTAAACTTATTGCGCCTACGCAAAGAAGTATGATTCCATTGTTAAATACCAGGCGATCTCCCCGGAGGGCAAATATGCGTGGAATATATCCCTCGGACGCCAGTTTAGCAGCCATGATCGGGGCACCTGCAAAAGCCGTATTGGCCGCTAAGATGAGAATAATAGCGGTGGCAGCTTGCAAAATAAAGTACATTACGTTCCTGCCACCAAAAACCAATTCGGCAATTTGAGAAACGAGTGTCTCGCCATGCTGAGGTAAAACGTGAATCCAACCAGATAAAATGCTTGTTCCCCCGAAAAGGATAACGGAGAGACTTCCTAAGGTAAATAAAACCGTAATTGCGTTGTTTTCTTTAGGCTCTTTAAATGAAGGAACTCCATCTGCAATAGCCTCAACGCCGGTTAAAGCCGTACACCCTCCGGCGAAAGCTCTTAACAAAATCCACACAAAAACCAGATTCCCTAAACTCGCAGCGTGTTCTTGATAAGGTATAAATTGGGCAATAAGGTCTCCGGAGAGATAACGGTAAAAACCGGTAACGATAAGTGCTAACATAGAAAAGATGAAGAGATATGGGGGATAGGCCAGTAAGTTCGCTGATTCACTGATACCTCTCAAATTGATAATAGTCAATAAGAGAATAAAAAATATAGCTATATATACATTAAAAGGAAGCAAGCTAGGGAAAGCAGATGTAATCGCCGCAGTACCAGAAGATATACTTACGGCGATGGTCAAAACATAGTCGATGACTAAAGATGCCCCAATAATACAGCCGTAAGTCGGTCCTAAAAACTCTTTGGCGACTGAATAGGCGCCTCCGCCTTCTGGGTATGTTTTGATAACCTGTTTATAAGAAAGAATAACGGTAAACAGAAGTAATGCGATACAAAGTGCGATGGGTGGTAAATACCGAAATGCAAGCTGGCCTAAAATTGCCAAAACAAGAAGTATCTCTTCAGTTGCGTAAGCTACAGAACTAAGAGCGTCGGATGCAAAAATAGCTAAGGCCTTTGGCTTATTCATCGTCTCATGAGTTAATTGTCTGTTATGAAGTTTACTCCCGATTAGCAATCTTCGAAGCAAGTTGTTTCCTCCCTAGCCAAACTACGATAATATCATTCCCCAAAAAGAAAAAGAAATCCGATGAGTGAAAAACCAACCGTAGCGTCATCAGCGGTCTCACTGATAGAGGGTATATTTCTTCGTTTACAGTCAAACCTAAAAGGCTACACTTGTCGTGTTCGCTGTAGTTTGCGATGTAGCCATTTCAAGATTCCTAGGCTCAGTCGTTTTACAATTCCCATATCGGGGAGCCTAATGTTGGGTGATTACGCTATGATCAACATACACAAATGGAAGCAAAGACTAGTATCATCAAATACCAATGGGCGTGGGACTTTTGGGATTCTTATTCTACTTGGTGGATCTACCTTCTCTTATTTGAAGTAATTGGAGGTAAAGTAGTACCTTCTGAGTCACGACGCCCCATTCCCGTAGACGCCTTTCGGTTCGGGAAGTGGGCATGGTTTATATTCCATGGCGTGATGTTACCGGCGGCTATTGGAATTGGAATTTATCTCGGCACAATGTTGCCGAAAAAATAGTAGGTACCCAAGATCTCCAACCGTTGTGTCATCAGCAGCGTCATCATTTAAACACAGCCGTGCAGAAAAGAAGCCCCTTAACAAAAAAAGCGTGAGCTTAGAGCCACACGCTTTTAGTAAGCATATTACTTAGTAAACACCAAATCCTAATCCAAAACCAGTTCCTAGAATAGCAATAATGATAATCAAAATTGCTAAAGCAACTATACTATTTCCAATATAACCTCCACCAGTGGTTACGCATGCACCCATATTTTTTACCTCCCTCAATAAATTAATCATTTCTCCGTAATACTCGCTTTTTCACTGTTTTTCGATACAACCTAAAGCTAACCC
>NZ_WNKU01000032.1 GCF_009720735.1 Heliobacterium mobile | reverse complement strand
CCAATTTGGTAGCCCTAATTTGCCATGCTTTTTTTGAAGAACTTTTCTAACGATAAGAGGACATTTTCATAAAAAAAAGCCCCTCCATAAGGAGGGACGATTGTTTAGTTTTATTGGTGGAGATGAGCGGGATCGAACCGCTGGCCTCCTGCATGCGAAGCAGGCGCTCTCCCAGCTGAGCTACACCCCCACGTGATAAAAATATTATAGCGTAAAGGGTAACCGGATGCAAGTCGCATCCGGCTACCTTTTTTATCCTTATAGTCTTGATAATCTTGCGTTTTTTACGCCTTCGGGCTCTTCTGCTCTTCCGGCTTCAGCTTCTCGACGACGATAGCGCAGTCCGGGCAGACGTTCTGGCAGATGCCGCAGGCGATACAGGCAGGGTCCTGCTGTACTTCTACGGCCGGTGTGCCATAGACGCCAAGCTTCTTCGACCAGGTGATCGTGTCGGTAGGACATTTCTCTATGCATAGTCCGCAGCCCTTGCATAAGCCCGGGAATACGCTATGACGCCCTTTACCGCTCTCGATCGAATATACCTTCCATTCGGCCATTTGGAGATTTTCCTCCTTTTCGGTCGGGGTAGACCGTTCCATAATATCGTTCATACAACCGGATAGGGTTTGTAGGACGTTCCTTGCGATAAGGTTCGTACCTTCTCTACCGGTTTTGGGGGTGGATACGGTCTATAAGTGGCTTTCCACCAACTGCATACCCCGTTCCAGCGCACGGTAGTTCAGTTCACGCAGCTTGGGGTCTTGTTCGAATTTGTAACCGAGTCTGTCTTCCAGTGCTTTTTTCGCCTGATCTTCGCTGACCACGTGCGTGGAGCGGATCACAGCGCCCATGATGATGATATTGAAGACCCGGGGGTGAAGTTCGTTTTTCGCTGTTTCGATGGCCGGGATGCCGATGACCTTTTTGGCGCCCTTCGGCAGATCGTCTTCGACACCTTCGATGGCCGTATCGTAGACGAAAACGGTGCTTCCGTCCACATACTGGGCACAGCGGCGGACAGCCCGGTCGGACAAGGCGATAACGATGTCAGCCTTTTCAAATTTAGGCGAACCGACTTTTTCTTTATCGGAAATCTGTACGAAGGCGATGGATACGCCGCCCCGCTGTTCGACCCCAAAGTTCGGGATATAGAGGGCTTCTTTGCCTTCTTCATTGGCCGCTTCGGTGATGATCTCAGCGACCGACTGCACCCCTTGACCGCCTTCACCGGCCAGGGCGATCTTGACGAGTTTGGACATCTTACTGCCCCTCCTTCTTGGCGGGAGCTTTCAGTTCGCCGACCTTGAAGTATTTGGTCATTTCCTTCTCGACGAACTCCCAGGTCTTAGCCGCATTGGTCCGCCAGTTGGTGGGGCAGGCCGACAGGGCTTCGACAAAAGAAAATCCATTGCCGTCGATCTGGTTTTGCAGGGCTTTTTTGAACATCTGGGTCAGTTGGCGCAAGTTCGCCATGGTCCCCCGGGCCACATAGGCACTATCTGGCGTGATCGCGGCGACCATTTCCGGACCGAGAGTCGGGTTCCCCGTCGATTCGGGATCACGGCCGTAGGGAGATGTTTCGGTCTTCATCCCCGGCAAGGTCGTCGGCGCCATCTGGCCGCCGGTCATGCCGTACTGGACGTTGTTCGCCACAATGACGAGGATTTTTTCGTTCCGGCTGGCCGCGTTGACGAGGTGCTGCGATCCGATAGCGTAGCCGCCGCCGTCACCCATGTAGGCGATGCAGATCCGGTCGGGGCGAGCCCGCTTGACACCGGTCATGACGGGGGTGGTCCGTCCATGGTGGGTTTGGATGGAGTCGCAGTTAAAGAGGTCCCAGGATAAGAGGGAACATCCGATATCACAGCCAAAGACCACCCGATCTTGGATACCCAGTTCATCGATGGCCGTGCCTAGGGCTTTTAAGATGTCGCCGTGACCACAGCCGGGGCAGAATTTATGAGGCTTCGTCTCCTGCCGCCAGCATTTAGGCATTTTCGGTTCTAATACCGTTGCTACTGTCATGGTGCTTCGACCCTCCCCTTAGATCATGGCCTTGACTTTATTTACGATTTCGTCGGATGTGATGCCGAGGCCCGGCTTAAAGATGGTTTCCATGGGCGTCGTCAGGCCATAGAGAGCGTCGGTGACGATTTTGGCAAACTGGCCTTGGGACGATTCGACGATGAGCAGCTTTTTCGCTTTTTCGGCGATGGGACGCAGGGCGTCTTTCGCAAAAGGTCGCAAAGTGATCGGCCGGAAGAATCCCGCTTTCACGCCGGCGGCACGAAGGTTGCGGACCGCTTCGATGGCCGCACGGGAGACGATGCCGTGGCACAAGATGACCACATCGGCGTCATCGCATTCCATGGTGCTGTGCTCGACGATCTCCGGAGCCATTTTTTCGTAGGCGTCGACGAGATCCTTGACGACCTCATAGAGTTCTTCTTCGGTGTTGTAGGTGTTGCGCAGGTGCGCCGGATCGCGATCGACGCCGGGCATGCCAGGCAGGCCGACGAGAGGATACGTGTCCACCATCTGAATGCCGCGGGCTTCCGGATCATAGATCGTGACAGACTCACGCATCTTCGCCTGGTAGCCGTCGCCTAAGACGAAGGTGGGGAACCGGTATTTCCAGGCCACGTTGAAAGACTTAATGGTGTAATCGAAGAGTTCTTGGTGCGACGAGGTGGAGTAAACGACACGCAGGCCTTCGCCGTTGGCGCCGAAGCAGGTCATGGTCACTTCCTGCTGGGAGTAGATGACCGTCGCCGTCGATGGGCCGCCCCGCTGCTGAATGATGAAGACGGCAGGGATGCGCATCATTTCGGCCATAGACATGGCTTCTTGCATGAGCGTGTTCCCGGGACCGGCCGTCGCTGTAAAGCAACGTTTGCCGGACATGACGCCGCCGCAGGTGGTAAAGCCGGCAGAGATCTCGTCTTCCGTCTGGAGGAACGTCCGGTTGTGTTTGGGCGCTAAGCGCGTCCAGTAGTGCATGATTTCGTTTTGAGGTGTGATGGGGTAGCCGTACATGACATCGACGTTTGCGGCGAGTGCGGCATAAGCGCACACTTCGTTGCCCGTCATGAACATGCGTTTTTCCCCTTGAATCGGCTTGTCTGCCATGAGTGAGGAGCACCTCCTGAAGCTAGATATGTTTTACCAAAAGGTTCGAGGCATGTAGCGCGTTAAAAAACGGATCGGTTGTCCCAAGACATCGTCCTCGGTAAGGCTTCCGCGAAACTTCTCGTCGGCTGCGGTGGCTTCCACGGGCAGATTGAGCACCTGCGCGGCTTCCGATACCAGGCGGGCTCCCTCTCGAATGAGCGCGATGTCGGTCTCATCAGCGAGGTGGGTGTTGTTGATGAGCGCGTCGACCCGTCCCAGTGCTCGCACATGTTCGATGATGTCATCGACGGAAGCGGTCATGGGCCGGGAGGCGTTGATGACGGCGTTGATGCGCAAGTCTTTCTGCTCCCCGACCCCGTGAAGGAGATTGAGCGTTTTAGAGCCCTCGACGCCGTAGCCGATGTCGAGGACGATGTCCCCTTCTCGGTGGAGCGACCAGAGCATGTCCCCTCGGATCAAGGTGCCTGCCTCGCCGAGTCCCATCGTGTCCCGGGTCTCCCAGGCGATCACGGTCATGCCCTTCGCTTCCAGTTCCCGCTTGATCGGCCGCAGGGTATAGAAGGGTTCCACCACATCTAAGTCGACCAAGGTCACTGGGCGGCCCTGCTCCAGGAGTTCGAGAGCACGGTTCACGGCATTTTCGCTTTTGCCGCTGGCATACTCGCCGATGTATGCTTCTACGACCCGCTGTTGTTCTGAGCCAGTGATCGGGCACCACCTCCGCTATCGTTTATTTTCCCCGAGGTCGGTAGAATCATGCCGCATTTCCCATGAAAGAGCATAAAATAACTTGCTTTTTGCAATTCGTACGCTAATAATCCCTTCTCAGTATGTAAATATCTTTAGAAAAACATCGAAATGCGCTTCGTCTCCCTGAAGGATACCATCCCCGTTTTTTCATTTCAATAGCGCCCCTCATCCCTGAGGAGCAACGTTCAAGTTATTCTTTTCTCAATTCTGGGCAAAATATTTGGAAAAAAGCTTGCTAGACAGCGAGGACGGGGTAATACCCCGTCCTCGAGAGAGCTTTTTGATCTTATTGAGCCAGTCGTTTGTACATGGCGTACCGGTCTTTGGCATCCTCTTCGGTCTTGGCGAAGAGTTGGTCCGCCTGATCTGGGAAGGTCCGGATGAGGGAATTGAATCGCACTTCGCTCATGATGAAGTCGCGGAAGGATTCCGTCGGCTCTTTGGAGTCGAGGACAAAAGGATTTTGGCCTTCTTCCTTAAGGAGCGGGTTATAACGATAGAGGTGCCAGTAACCCGATTTGACGGCTTTCGCCGCTTGGGCTTGCGAGTTGGCCATGCCCGACTTCATGCCGTGGTTGATGCAAGGCGCATAGGCGATGATCAAGGAAGGACCGTCATAGGCTTCGGCTTCTTTGATGGCTTTGATCGTCTGGTTCATGTCAGCGCCCATAGCGATCTGGGCGACGTAGACATATCCATAGGACATGGCCATCATACCGAGGTCTTTTTTCTTCGTCCGTTTACCGGAGGCAGCGAACTTGGCGATGGCTGCCATCGGGGTGGATTTGGAAGACTGACCGCCTGTGTTGGAGTACACTTCCGTGTCGAGGACGAGGATGTTCACGTTCTCGCCGGAGGCTAGCACGTGGTCCAAGCCGCCGTAACCGATGTCGTAAGCCCAACCGTCGCCGCCGAAGATCCACTGGGACTTCTTGATGAGGAGGTCCGCCCGTTCCGCGATTTGGGCCAGCACAGGATGGTCTTGGCCTTCGAGAAGCGGGAGGATTTTGGCCGTCGCTGCTTTGGAGCCTTCTGCATCATCGAAAGCGGCCAGCCATTCGCCGAAGGCATCCTTCAAGGCACCATCGATATCTAAGGTTAAGGCTGCTTTGACGAATTCGGCTAGTTTTTCCCGCCGTTTGATGACCCCGATATGCATCCCGTAACCAAACTCGGCGTTGTCCTCAAAGAGGGAGTTCGCCCAAGCCGGTCCTTTGCCTTCGGCATTGGTGCAGTACGGTACGGACGGCGCGCTGGCACCCCAGATGGAGGTACAGCCCGTGGCGTTGGCGACCATCATGCGGTCACCGTAGAGTTGGGTGATCAGCTTGACGTACGGCGTTTCACCGCAACCGGCACAGGCGCCGGAGAATTCCAGCAGCGGTTGGGCAAACTGGCTGCCTTTGATGGTGTCCAGCTTCAGGAGGTTATCTTTCACCGATACACTGGAGAAGGCGAAGTTCCAGTTTGGAAGCTGTGTTTCGGCCTGACTGCCGGCGTCCTGCATGACGAGCGACTTTTGCTTGGACGGGCAGACAGCGGCACAGACACCACAGCCCATGCAGTCCAGAGGGCTCACTTGCATGCGGTAGGTGAGACCTTCCAGTTGTTTGCCGATCGCCTTGATGGTTTCGAAGCTTTCCGGCGCCTTCGCTTGTTCGTCGGCATTGAGCAGGAAGGGACGGATCGCCGCATGGGGGCAGACGAAGGAACACTGGTTGCACTGGATGCAAGTGTCCTTGTTCCATTCGGGAACGAAGGCAGCGACGCCCCGTTTTTCATAGCGGGAAGTTCCCAAGGGGAAAGTGCCGTCGGCAGTATCGGCAAATACGCTGACAGGCAAGTTGTCGCCTTGTAGAGCGTTCATGGGCTGCAGGATTTTTTCGATGAATTCCGGTACGTCTTGTGTGACAGCGGCTTCATCGACAGCGCCTGCCCATGCGGCCGGCACTTCCACTTTGACCAGGGCATTGATGCCGTCATCGACAGCGGCTTCGTTCATGGCGACAATCTGTTCGCCTTTGCGGCCATAAGCTTTTTTGATGCTGTCTTTTAAGTAGCCGACAGCTGTGTCGATGGGGATCACATTGGCCAGCTTGAAGAAGGCCGATTGCATGATCATGTTAGTCCGGTTGCCGAGACCGAGTTTCTTGGCGATGTGGACCGCGTCGATCGTATAGAAGTTGATTTTCTTTTCGGCCAGATAACGCTTGAGTTTGGCCGGCAGTTTTTCATTCAGTTCTTCCGGCGACCATACCGTGTTCAGCAGGAAGGTGCCGCCTTCTTTCAGGCCGGCCAGCAGGTTGTACTGGTAGACGTAAGCCTGGTTGCTGCAGGAGATGAAGTCAGCCGAGTGAATGAGATAGGGCGAGCGGATGAGCTTTTTGCCGAAGCGCAGGTGCGAAACGGTCACGCCGCCAGACTTTTTCGAGTCGTAGGCGAAGTACGCCTGGGCGTACATATCGGTGTTGTTCCCGATGATCTCGACGGCTTGCTTGTTCGCGCCCACAGTGCCGTCGGAGCCGAGGCCCCAGAACTTGCACTGGATGGTTCCTTCGGGGGCTGCGTCGATGAATTCAGCCGGTGCGAGCGAAGTGAAGGTCACATCGTCGACGATGCCGACAGTGAAGCCTTGCTTCGGTTCGGCTGCCTTCAGGTTGTCATAGACGGCTTTGATGTCAGAAGGCAGAACTTCTTTGGAGCCTAAGCCATAGCGGCCACCGATGATGAGAGGTTTATTCTCACATTCGTAGAAGAGGGTACGCACGTCTTCGAAGAGAGGTTCGCCGAGAGCTCCAGGCTCTTTGCAACGATCGAGGACGGCGATTTTCTTGACCGTTTTGGGGAGTACGTCGAAGAAGTACTTGGCCGAGAAGGGACGATAGAGGCGCACTTTGATGAGGCCCACTTTTTCACCTTTCGCCAAGAGGTAGTCGACGGTCTCTTCGATCGTATCGCAAGCCGATCCCATCGCCACGATGATGTGTTCGGCATCTTCGGCGCCGTAGTAGTTGAAAGGTTTATAATCGCGGCCGGTGATCGCACTGATTTGGGTCATATATTCGGCCACAATGTCCGCAACGGCATTGTAGTAAGGATTGCAGGCTTCTTTCGCTTGGAAGAAGATGTCCGGGTTTTGGGCGGTGCCCCGGATGACGGGGTGCTCCGGATTGAGAGCGCGGGCCCGGAAGGCTTTTAAGGACTCTTCGTCAAGCAGTTTGGCGAAATCTTCGTAATCGATGACCTCAATTTTCTGCATCTCATGAGAGGTCCGGAAGCCGTCAAAGTAGTGCAGGAAGGGCACCCGCGACTTGATGGCTGACAGGTGGGCTACACCGGCCAGATCCATAACTTCTTGAACACCGCCGGAGGCCAACATGGCCCATCCGGTCTGGCGGCAAGCCATGACGTCAGAATGGTCACCGAAGATGCTGAGAGCGTGTCCCGCAACGGCCCGAGCCGATACGTGCATGACGCCAGGAAGCAGTTCGCCGGCAATTTTGTACATGTTTGGGATCATCAACAGCAAGCCCTGAGAAGCGGTGTATGTAGTGGTCAGCGCACCGGCAGTCAGAGAGCCATGGACGGCCCCGGCAGCACCCGCTTCCGATTGCATTTCGGCAACGGTTACTGTCTGTCCAAAGATGTTTTTCTTTCCTTGCGCACTCCACTCATCGACGTATTCCGCCATGTTGGAGGAAGGAGTGATGGGGTAGATGGCTGCACATTCGGTAAAAGCATATGATACATAGCCGGCAGCCTTATTTCCGTCCATCGTTTTCATGACTTTGGGCAAGGTTCACAATCCCCTTTCAAAGAATATTCTAAAAGTTTGAATCTTAGGGCTATTTGAATCTTCCCATGATTCGCTCTCAGAAGTCAATATACTTCGACGGTTAGCTTGAACTTCCTGCTTTCATGCACAAAAAAACAGAAAGTATAATGTATACTTTTCCGGATATATCCGTCTAGGGATTGGACACTGGGCTCGCCCAAGAAGAATTATATAAATGGTATTCCTTTCCGTCAATGATCTTGTTAGATCATTAAATATTTCAACATTATTAACAAGATCATACCAGGCACTCCGAGAAACCCGGCAATCAAAGCGCTCGCCAAGTTTACCGGCAAGGTAAAGCCAAAATAGCCGCCAACTAAGTTCGTGCCGCCGAGCATGAGGATTCCGAGCAGGGAATTGAAGGCGACGGTGAAGACCCAACGCATGGGTCGCCAGAACAGGTGGCCGGCGACCATCAGGAGCAACACCGCCAGGCCGATCAGGGTCAATTGCTGGGCAGAGATGTCCACATTTTTCACCCCCATACCAATCTACGCTTGTCCCTAAAAAACAGAACAAAAAAACCGGCTCAAGCCTGCACCGAGGCTGTCCGGTTCTTTCCTTAAATGTGTATTTATAGCTCTCTTCGGCCATCGATGGCCCGCAGCAGGGTCACCTGGTCGGCATACTCCAGATCGCCGCCGACGGGAAGGCCATGGGCGATCCGGGAGACCTTGATCCCCATGGGCTTGATCAAACGAGCAAGGTATGCCGCCGTCGCTTCCCCTTCGACGGTGGGGTTGGTGGCGACGATGATTTCCCGCAGTTCCGGATCGCCGAGCCGGGTCATGAGTTGGCTGATTTTAAGCTGTTCTGGGCCGACTCCTTCGATGGGCGATAACGCGCCATGCAGGACATGGTACAAACCGCGGTACTCCCGTGTCTTTTCCACAGCGACCACATCCCGCGGTTCTTCGACGACGCAGATGACGCTGCGGTCTCGATTGGTATCACCGCAGACCCGGCAAGGGTCGCTGTCGGTGAGATTCGTACAGACCGAGCAATAGAGGGTTTTATCATGAGCCTCCACGATGGACCGGGCCAAAGCGACGGCCTCGGTCCGCGGCACATTCAACAGGTGAAAGGCCAACCGCTGGGCCGTCTTGGGACCGACACCGGGGAGTTTGGACAGTTCTTCGATCAGCCGGCTAACAGGTTCTGCGTAGTACAGCATCGGTTAGAAGAGGCCGGGAATTTTCATTCCACCAGTGACTTTGGACATTTCCTGAGCGACCATCTCCTGGGCTTTGCGCAGCGCTTCGTTGACGACCGTCAAAATGAGGTCTTGCAGCATCTCCACATCGTCGGGATCGACCGCTTCCGGAGCGATGTTGATCGAGAGGATCTCGTTTTTGCCGTTGGCGACCACTTTAATGGCACCGCCGCCACCAGTGGCTTCGACGGTCCGTTCCGCCAATTCCTCTTGGAGTTTGGCCATATCCGCTTGCATTTTTTGCACTTGTTTCATCATCTTTTGCATGTTTCCCATATTTCCGAACAATGGAGGTTCCCCCTTCCTTTTATAGCGTCAGTAGTTTACCACAATTCTACAGCGATATAAAGTGCGCATCCAGAAAAAAAGCCCAAGGAATACCTCAAAGACCGTGCTCTGATGCTCTTTCTAGGAGACGATTTCGTGAATGGCAAAATCTGAATTACAACGGCAAGGTGAGTGATTTGGACAGATTGTTATCGAGAGTGAACTTTGTGAAGGGAAACGACGGGGACAAGTTTCATATAAAAAAATAACACTGCCGCAAAGGAAGCCTTTTGGACATCCTGCGGCAGTGTTATTCGTAACGCGGTAAAATAGGTACCCCTCCTTTAATTATCTGGGCGCTGTTTTCAGGCTCTCAAAGAGCAGGCCGGTGATGACGACAGCCAAGAGGACCAAGCCGATATCGATCACGGGGCCCCCCTCCCTTCATGAATATTTTCTGCAAACCTGTAAAGTCGGACATTGAACGGAGCAGTGTGCCTTGTGAAGATAGCGGTTTTTCGGTTAAGTTTCTGTTAAGGATATTAAGAATAAGCGAAGTATAGAGCAGATTTGAACGGATGTCAATATTTTCAACCGCGATTTTTGATAAGGTTTTTTCGGACGGTTTAAGCTATAGCTGAGGTGATAGCAACATGGACAAAGGTCGCGACAGTGGCAAGATCTCGAAAGATCCCGCTCGCCTGCAGCAAGAGCTTTCCGAGAACCTGAACCCGGACGATTTCGAGGAGACGGAAGAATCGGCCGCAAAAGCCTTTGGTGAAGGTCATTCGGAGATGCTGACGGGAGACATCGGCAAACAGGTGATAAGAACGCCCTAACGGGGCAAGCTAGCTTCGGAGGTGGTGGGATGAGACGCTTGTGGGCTCGGTTAATACCGATGGGTCTTCGCGGTTATCTTATGTATAACGTGGCCCGTCTGGGAATCCGCTGGAGTCTCCGTAACCGCCGCTGGATACAGTTTCGGTAATCCCACACCATTCCGTACCAAGGAAAAAGGCCGAGGGCAGTCATGCCTCCGGCCTTTTTCCTTGATCGAGATCATCGTCAACAAATTCTATCGGTAAATTCGGATCGTGAAAGACCTTTTCCCGAATATAGGTGGGATCGGCCCAAAGGGGAACAGCTTGCGTAGCTTGGGCTTCTGATGTACCCGCTTCCCTTTGGGCCTCACCCTTTGGGGCGCCTCCCCGTTGTGCCGCCGGGCTTGGCTTCCACTGGCTTTCATGAGAAAGGACGACGACCACTGGCCGGTTTAAGGCTTTGGAAAACTCCTCCTTGAGGACCGTCGATACATCGGCCAGCCTCGGATCATTCGTCTGATTAAAGAGCGGATTGTCGTGGACCAGAATAATCCGGTTTTGCTCTACCTCGGCCAGGCGGGCTTGTCCCCGCAGAATGGACCGCTTCAGCGGCGAAATCCGTTCTACGGCTTGTCCTAACACATCAGGCCAGCAATCGTTGACTTGGTCAAAACTCAAGGGAGGTTCGGACGTCTTCGACGGTGCCGCTGTCATCGTCTCCTCGGGCGCCGCAACGGGCACCGGGCGGATCGGTGCGGCAGGACGGATTTGCTTATCGACAAAGGGGCTCTCTTTGGCTTCACCGATGGAGCCACCGGAGCTCTCCACTGCCTGTTGTAAATCTCTCAGCTTTGCTTCCAGGCTCTCGATGCGCCGGCGAAGGGCCCGCAATTCCATCTCGCTTGAGCCGCCAGCTGCTCCCCCCGGCGACGGCGATATTCCTTGTCCTGAATGTATGGCCGTCCCACTTCCCGAAAACGCCCCTGCACCATTCATCGAAGCAGCTGCCGCACCCCCCTGGGGGCTGCCGCCGTTTATCCTTCCGTTGAGCACAGCCGCTCGACGGCCAGCCGCCGCGGTACTGCCCACGGACGCTCCTTCGCCGCTGTTTGGCCACTCCCGGCGGGAGATGCGCACGAAGGCGACTTCCAGCAGGATGCGAGGATGGGTGGTCCACTTCATGTCGTTTTCGGCCTGGCTCAGCAAGGAGATGCACCCTTGCAATTCTTCCGCTTGATAGGCGTCGTTCTTTTCCCTTACCAGGGCCGCAATGTCCCCGGGCATGTCCACCAGATCTTCTGCCGAAGGTACCGTCTTCAAGATCAACCGATCCCGGAAATGCTCGATCAGATCCTGCGTCAGCGGACGGACTTCCTTGCCACGGTTGATCAACTCATTGAGCTTCAAGAGCACATCGGATAAGCGCCCTTCTGCTAAGCCCTGGCTCAATTCAAAAAGCACCTCGTCGGCGACAGCACCTAAAATGGCGGTCACATCGCTTGTGCCGATCTGCTGTCCGGCGAAGGACACGCACTGATCCAAAATCCCTAGGGCATCCCTCATCCCGCCTTCGGCCTTGCGGGCGATGAAAAGCAGCGTGTCCCGAGTGGCTTCAATGCCGTGGTGGCCGCAGATTTTATCGAGGCGATTGGCGATCTCGTCGACAGCGAGGCGTCGAAAGTCGAAACGCTGGCATCGAGACAAAATGGTCGCCGGAATCTTATGCACTTCCGTCGTCGCGAGAACAAAAATGACGTTCGCCGGCGGCTCTTCCAGTGTCTTTAAGAGCGCATTGAAGGCCTCCGTCGTCAACATGTGTACTTCATCGATGATGTACACCTTGTATGTTCCTTCTTGGGGGGCATATTTCACCTGCTCCCGCAGTTCCCGGATCTCGTCGACGCCCCGGTTGGAGGCAGCATCGATCTCCAAGACGTCGTGAGAGGCGCCGCTGTTGATGGCCTGGCAGTTGGCACATTGATTGCAAGGTTTGATTTTTCCATCGGTAGTGCAGTTTAAGGCTTTCGCCAGGATCTTGGCGGTCGTCGTCTTTCCCGTCCCCCGAGGGCCGCAAAAGAGGTAGGCGTGGGCGATCCGTTTATAGGTGATGGCGTTGAGCAAGGTTCGGCTCACATGTTCCTGGCCGACCAACTCATGAAAGGTCTGGGGGCGCCACTCCCGGTACAATGCCAGATATGCCATGTCTTCCTCCCACATACAGAAAAAAGATGGTCTTTCACCATCTTTCCTTCCTAGAATTGCACAACCGAAGCCTCTTTATAAAGCTTGGTCAATTATACATGTTGTCATAAATATTAAATGGCCGTGCACCCGACCTCGAACGCTGCCTTCCGAGCGTTACCTCTGTAGTTAGCTCGAGCCAGGCTCCCCTGCGGCACCCGAAATGGCCTACTTACCGTTGCTTCCTTCCGGACCTGGCGGGGTTTATAGGTTTCCGTTGCGCAGGACCCAACTGTCAGCACCACTTGCAGAAGCCAGACCCCACAAGACAGGCCCTCATGACGGGCGTCCACCCCGCTGTAGCGGATTGCGGGTTACAAGGCACCGCTAACGCCCCGTGTAGCACGGCCAAAACTAACAATCCAATCGGCGAAAACTGCGTATCACTAGTATATCGATGGGCTAACTACTTGTAAAGCGGGATTCCATGGCATTGCAGCCGCAGGACTCCTATCCCATCGAATTTCGCCTAAAGAATCCGATTCACACTGTCGACGTAACTTCGACAGCTATATTATTGTACCTCCAATCACCGCTTTGGTCAACCCGGTAAATTTTAACTTACAGAGGAGTCCATATTTTGACGCTTCTTGGACGTCCCATAGGCTCCTTAGGAGCCGGTTCCCCGGTACCGTGACAGCCCATAGAGCCAGTAGCGATAGCCCAATGCAAAGATGACCAACCCGACGACCGGCGTCAGCCCGGCGTATAGGGCGAGCTCATCGTGACGCAGAAAAAGAGCGCCCGGATAAAAGCCGACAAAGGCGAAGGGAATGACCCAAGTGAGCACCCATCGCACCGCACCTTTATAGATAGAAACAGGATAGCGTCCGTATCCGGTCAGGTTGTAGATCAAGGGGGATACACCGGAGCGACCTTCCGCCCAAAAACCGGTCGCTGCCAAGGCCGTAAAAATCCCTCCGTAGACGAGCACCGAACCGGCGACTAAGATGACGAATACCAAAGGCTCCCACCAGATCAGTTCAATCCCAAGACGGCTCCGGGCGTAGCCCATCAGGGCGATCCCAAAAACGGCCCCGGAGAGGGGTTCTAGTTCGATCATCTCCAGGTAGATCTGCAGCAGCGGGTTCACCGGCCGGATCAACACCCGGTCCAACTGCCCTTCCACGATGTACTGATCGCGAATGTACCAAGAGCCTCGAAAGAGACAGTTGAACAAGGCAAAGGGGACCATAAAATATCCCACGATGCCGATGATTTCGTCCCGAGTCCATCCGGCGATATCGGGCACCTGGGTAAAGACGATGAGCACAAAGGCCAAACTCACCGCCTGGTACAATAAATCAGCTATCGACTCGATGATGAAATCAGCCCGGTAGGCCAGCTTTGTTTTTACATACTGTTGAAGATAGTTCCAGACAATCTCTCTAGCCACCTTGCACCACCATCTTTCTCCGGGCCACGGCAAAGAGACCCCAAGCTATCACCGACAGCAGCAATGCCCACAGGAACTGGCGGCTTAACGCATCGAATAAGGCGTCCCCCTGCAGCGCTCCCGTGTAGATCATCGTCGGCACGAAGGCGATCGACTGAAAGGGTAGCCATTTGAGCCATAGCTGAAATCCTTCGGGAAAGAGGGAAATGGGCACGATGAGCCCTGATAGCAAGTCGATGGAGATGTGTTTCGCCCGGATGATTCCTGTCGTATTGAGGGTGTAAAAGGCCGTCATCCCTGTCAACAGATTGATGGCGTTGTTGACGGCAAAGCTCAAAATAATACTGAGGCCAAACCAGCCGAGAGACGCCACCGATGCCGGCCAAGCGACAGGAAAGAGAAGATAGACGAAGATCGACCCCGGCACCGTGAAGAAGATCAGCCGGAAGAGGGCCTCTCCCAAGGCTCCAGAGATCTTAAAGGTGAGATAATCATAGGGACGAGCCAGTTCCACAGCCACTTTTCCCGTCCGTACATCATCAGCGATTTCTCGATCTACGTTGTTAAAATAAAAGGTCCGGCTGATCCATGCGACGGCGACATAGGTGACCATCTGCTCCAAGGTGAGGCCGCCGATGAGGGAGCGGTGGCGATAGATCGCCTCCCAGAGAAAATAATAGGCACCGATGTTGATGGCATAGTTAAAGACCCCCGTAAAATAGACAACCCGGTAGGCGAGCATCTTCATGAACTGAATGCGCATGACCTCATACTGCAGCTTCATCCAGGCGTTCATACCATCACCGACCCCTGGTAGATTTCCTTGACGATCTCTTCGATCTTGGTCGCATCGATGGCAATATCCAATACCGGGTACTGATCGATTAAGATTTTCATGACTTCCGCCGGCGCCACTTCCTTTGCCGAAAAGGTGGCGATCGCCCGCCGGCTTTCCGGTGTCTCCCAATGTACCGGTCTATGGCCAAAGGATGCCTGTAACTCGGCCAAGCTTACCGGCGCGGAAAAGTCCACCTTAATCGTCCGGCCTTGTCCAAAGCTGTCCTGCAGGTTACCGAGGGAACCGTCATAGACGATTTTTCCTTTGTCGATCATGACCACCCGAGAGCATAGCGCTTCGATATCCGAGAGGTCGTGCGTCGTGAGCAAAACGGTCGCGCCCAGTTCCCGGTTGATCTCCAAGAGAAACCGCCGGATGCGGTCCTTCGCCAGCACGTCTAAACCGATCGTCGGCTCATCGAGAAAGACCAGATCCGGGTGATGGAGCAAGGCCGCTGTCAACTCACAACGCATGCGCTGTCCCAAAGAAAGCTTGCGCACAGGGATATGTAGAAAATCAGCCATCTCCAAGAGTTCCACAAATCGATCTAAGCGCTGGCGATAGACCGGTTCGGGGATCCGGTACACCCGGCTTAACAGGCGAAAGGATTCGCTGACCGCCAAATCCCACCAGAGTTGACTGCGCTGTCCGAAGACAACACCGATACGGCGGCAAAACTCCACCCGCTCCTTATGGGGCACAAAGCCATTGACGACCAAATGACCGGACGAGGGCACCAGGATCCCTGACAGCATCTTGATCGTCGTCGACTTGCCGGCGCCGTTGGCGCCAATATAGCCCACCATCTCACCGCGGTTTACCTTGAGGTCGATCTGGTCGACGGCCTTGACCGTCTGGTAGTCCCTATCCCATAAATCTCGAATGGCGCCCATGACCCCTTCGCGGCGCTGAAAAAGGCGAAACTCTTTTGTTAAACCCAAAGCCTCAATCATACTGAGGTCATCCTCTCCTGACTCTATTCAAAATCCAAATCCACATTCTCAGTAAAAATTCAAACAAATCATATTATTTTTCCCAGGTTCCCCTTTTCCCGTTTCCGTTTTCACTGTTATGATAAAACTAACAATCATTTTATGCAAAATCACGAAATGTTCGGCACCTTTGTCAAATAGACCATTCTTGCAACGGACCGTAAAGAAAACCGAAACTGCATCCGTCGACCCGGGCTCATGCGGAGGTGCTGAACATGAGATTGCAATCAGCAAAGCATCTACAAAAAGCTATCACGCGGTACTCAGCCTTGGGGATCTTCGCGATCGGCCTGATCATCGCGCTCGTCAGTATCTTACCCCTATATCAACATCTAAAGAATTCGGAAAACGAACGGCTGCTTTTTGCGGCCCGCTCAAGAACGATGGCCGTTGAACAATTTCTTTCGAAGAGCCAAGAGATCACCTTGCAGATCACCAGCCGCAGTCAGATCAAAAAAGCGCTAACCGATTATATTCACGGGAAAATAACCCTCAATCAATTAGCCGCTGAAACAGCAGTACGCCTGTCCGACGCAATGAACCAGTCGACTGGCGTGGTGGGCATTACCCGATTTGATGCCCAGGGCAGATTGGTCGCTCAGATTGGACTCCCTTTGCTGGAAGGAGAACAATTATTCCCTAAAGATCTCACTGAAAATACTCAAATCGGCAATCCCATCATCCAAGCGGGAGTTGGGCCGCTGTTGGTCGTGAGCGGGGCCATTATTGGAACCCAAGGCGAGCTTCTCGGTGTGGATAAGGTGATTTTTACTCTGAATGAATTAGCCTATATCGCGGCTGATAACGCTGGTCTCGGTCAATCCGGGGAGATGCTGCTCGGTCGTGTGCTAGACGACCAAGGGGCTCTCTTCTTCCCTCCGAAAAAGACCGATCGTATTAAAGGTTCAGAGGTCTCCCTCAGCTCAGAGATCGGCCAAGCCATGCAAAAAGCTGTCGCCGGCGAGACCGGTGTCCTCGTTCCGGAAGATCATAACAGAAGCCATGACATCATCTCCTACGGTCCCATCGAAGGAACCTCCTGGGCCATCCTCGTCCGTATGGACGCCGAAGAACTCTATGTGCCTGTCCAAAGTCAAGTGGCCTTAATCGCCGGGATCATCGTCGCCTTGATTATCATGGGCGTAATCGGCATGACCATACTGCTTCGACCATTGACCGGAAAAATCATCGTCCAGACGAACGAATTGGAAGATGAAATCCGCCAAAAGACATCGGCCTTGGAAAAGGAGTTACGGGAACGCCGGCAGATGGAAACAGCTCTTGTCCAAGCTAAAGAAGAGGCTGAAGTGGCCAGCCGGGCCAAAAGTGCCTTTCTCGCCAATATGTCTCATGAGATCCGTACGCCCCTTAACGCCATCATCGGCATGGCTGACCTGCTCTGGGAAACTCCCCTGAACGAAGAGCAGAAGCAATACATCGGTATTTTCCGAAACGCCGGGAATAACCTGCTGGCCCTGATCAATGATATCCTCGATCTCTCAAAAATCGAGTCCGGAAAAATGGAACCAAAACATATTATCTTCAATCTGGCCGATGTAATTGGGGAAACAACAAATCTCTTTACACCCATAGCCCAAGAAAAAGGACTTTGCCTAAAACACCATCTGTCCACCAAAGCCCCCTTATTTTTAGAAGGCGATCTGGACAGTCTCCGCCAAGTCCTCCTTAACCTCCTCGCAAATGCCGTAAAATTTACGGAACAGGGAGAGATCACCCTTACCGTCGCTCTGGAAACAGACAAGCTTATTTCATCGGATTCACAAGAGGAACCAGAGTTATTCTTACACTTTTCTGTGAGCGACACCGGCATCGGCATCCCCCAAGAACAGCAAGCACGTATTTTTGACACCTTTACCCAAGGCGATGTGTCTACCACCCGCAAATACGGAGGAACCGGACTGGGTCTCTCCATCTGCAAAAAGCTGGTCGAGCTCATGGGCGGTCACATCCGCGTGGTCAGTCAACCTGGAAAAGGAAGCACCTTCACCTTCAGCGCCCGCTTTCGGCCCTTCTACCTGGAATCGCCTGATTCTTTGAATTTCGAAACCCCTGCACCGGGAAGTACATTGCTATCATCCATTCCGTTGCCTGAGTGTACGAAGCAGGTACCCTTGCCCGCTCAGACAGTGCACAACAGGGATCCCTTCCGGAACATCTTGCTCGCCGAGGACTCTCAAGTCAATGCCATGCTGGTCCAACTGTACTTAAAAGGACTGCCTTACCGACTCGATATCGTCGAGAACGGAGAGGCGGCCCTCGAAAAGTTCCGGCTGAAAAACTACGACCTCGTTCTCATAGATATTCAAATGCCCATAAAAGACGGCTATGCATCGACCCGGGAGATCCGCCAGTGGGAGCAGTCGCAGGGCAGAAATGCCATCCCCATCATCGCGCTGACAGCCAGCGTGTTCCCGGAAGACCAGGAACGGGCCGTAGCGGCCGGTTGCAACATGCTCCTTCCCAAGCCCGTGAAAAAAATGATTCTTTTAGATACCTTGTCGCGGTATCTTCCGGGATCAGAAATCGCCGTGACTGTGGACAAGGATACCTGAACAGGACCCGTGATCATCAACAGTCAAGATCATAAAAAACGAGGGGGGCTCTTTTTCGAACCCCTCTCGTTTTTTGTGAAAAAACCATTTTTTATGCCTATGAACCAATGAATATGGGGGCTTTGTTCCCTCGTTGAACTCATCGAGTCCAATTTACCGGAAAGCCACGCCGATCAATTCGTTAAAGTGGGGCAAGATGGCATCCACCAAACGGGGGTCGAATTGACTTCCTGCGTGTCTCACCAATTCTTCCCGGATTCTCTCCGCAGGAAGTCTTTTGCGGTAGGGCCGATCGCTCGCCATGGCATCGATGGCATCGGCGATAGCGATGACTCGGCTGGCTAAGGGGATGTCCTCTCCGCTTAAACACTGGGGATAGCCCCGGCCATCATAGCGTTCATGATGATGGTAGACGATTGTGGCCACTTCTCGGAACAGCTTGATCGGCCGCAACAGTTCGGCACCCATGGCTGAATGCCCTTTCATCTCGGCGAACTCCACATCGTTAAGCGGTCCCGGTTTTTGCAGCACGCTCTCCTTGATGCCGATTTTGCCTACATCGTGGAGCAAGCCGGCGACGCCGATCGTCTCGATCTCCCCTTCTGTCAATCCGGCATGCCGGGCGATAGCTCTCGACAGCAGCATAACCTGCTCTGAGTGACCACCCGTATAGGCGTCCCGCAAATCGATCGCCCGGGAAAGGGTCTTGATCATGGCCCAGAAGGAGTCCTGCAACGCTCCATAGGTATTAGCGCTCACTAGGGCCATCGAAACCACCTGAGCCATTTCGGATAGACGTTGGACATGTTCGTCGCCGTAGAATTCCGGCTCTCGATGTCCTACCGTGATGATACCAATGACCTTGTCATTCGCAGCGAGCGGCACCGAGAGGGAGGAATGGACTCCTAAAACAAGCAATTCTTCTTCATGCGGAAACAGTGCCAGCTTTCGCAGGTTTGGGCGAATGAGCGGCTTCCGTTCTTCCATCAAGCGGGGAATCAGTGTCGTCTCTATGGGGACCGTATCGACGATCATCCCGCCGCTCTGCGTTTCCCAGATATAAAAATTGGCCGTCTTCTTTTCATCTTCCCACATGGCCACCGTAATGTAATGCGTTGGAACGAGGTCTTTCACGTGCTCTAAAATCGCCCGGACCACTTCTTCCCGTCGCAAGGTGTTCCCCAATACGGCTCGGAAAATCTGATCCATCGCTTCCAGCGTCGCTAGCTTCTCTTGTATGGTTGCCGTGGCCTTCTGAATCTCCCGATTCAGCAACTCTTCCTGTTGCGCCACGGCGGCCGACATCTGGTTAAAAGCCGAAGCCAGCGCAGCGATCTCGTCAGGCCCTTCTACCTGTACACAAACCCGATTTCCTTCGGTCATCTCTTGGGCAGCCATCGTCATCCGCCGCAGCGGCGCCGTCATACGCCGGCTCAGGAATGTCGACAAGGCCATCGCTAAGCAAAAGACCGTGAAGGCCACCGATCCTGTATACCAAAGACGCAACTTTTTCTGCGCCTGCAGCTTATCGGCACGCATGGCCACCTCGACCATACCCAGTGGTTTATAGAAATACATGATTGGAACCGTCTCGACGAGTAAGTCCCGACCGTTATTTTCCCCGCTCTGGTTGACGATTCGGCCATCCGTATCATAGACAGTCACATATTGCACATCCGCCGTTGCCAGGATGGAATAAGCCAGCGAGTTGATTCGACTGTAATCTCCTTTGAGCATATCTACACTGACGGCGGAAGCTAACACATTCCCCCGGGATAGGGCTTCTTTCCGTAAATTATCTTCCAAATAAGCGCTTTCCACGCGAACATAATGCCCTGCCATAGCGACAATTCCGATCAAGCTGATCAAAGTCATCGTCAGCCAATACCGGAAGGTGATATGTCGTATCCAAGCCATAGCGGAACGCACCCCTTCAACATCAGCACAAACAGCAACACTTTTAACTTTATCAATGAGTATTCAAGCTTTTCTCAATCAATACAATCGTACTTAAATTATGACTTCTCCTCTATTACTTGGCAAGTATCGGTCCTTGAAAAGTTCGCTCTGGACCTCGGTTTCTAAATTCTTAGAATATTCAATATATGCTATTGCTTTTTGGGTCCCTTTCCCTTACAATGGGCACTAATTATGTCGAAGAGGAGGGACAGTATAAAAAAGTATACATTTGTCGAGGGTTTATTTTCAGAAAATTTTACAAATACCAAATTTTGGTTAGAACACTTGACCCTCGCGTTAGTACCCTTGATCCATGAACAGTCGACTAGGAGGAGAATCATGTCTAGCGAATTCAAACAGATTGAGACCAAAATAACGGTAGCCGATCCCACAGCCCTCGGTGTCTTCGGATTGGCCATGGTCACCTTCGTCGCCTCAACGCAAAAGCTCGGTTGGACGACGGGGGTCTCCGCCCTTGTTCCTTGGGCCATATTCTTAGGTGCTTTAGCCCAATTCGTCGCCGGCATGTTCGATTTCAAAAAGAACAATTATTTCGGCGCCACGGTTCTCACTTCTTACGGTCTCTTCTGGTTTTCTGTGGCCATGTCCTGGGCCATCACGCTCGGTTGGCTCGGCGAGGATTTTAAAGCCACCTTCAGCGGTGTCCAACTCGGCTGGGCCTTTTTAGGATATTTTATCTTCTCGCTCTTTATCATGGTCGCATCCTTTGAGACCAATAAGGTCTTCGCCGCGATTTTGGTCCTCATTAATGTTCTGCTTCTTTCCCTAGCTTTAACGTCCTTTAAGGTCGTCGATCTTCATCTGGTCGCTGGATGGTCTGAATTTGCCATCTCTATCTTAGGCTTTTACGGTTGCGGCGCCATTTTCCTCAACCAATTCTTCGGCCGGACCGTGCTGCCCCTCGGCGCCCCCCTGGGATTGATCAAGAAAGGACCTCGTTAATCTTACATATTGAATTACATATCGCATGTCCGCAACCAACCGAACCCTTTGGGTTCGGTTTTTTTATAACATTTTCAAAATAGCCTGTGACCCAAACGGTCATGAACGTTTCGTTTAAAAAATAAATCAGGGAGTCACCTCCCTGATTTATGTACCCATTTAGCTTATACCGGTTGAAACGTTAATAAAATTAGTGCTGATTACGCGTCTTGCAGGACGAAATAGAAGGGGATATGAACAAAGACAAAGAAAAAGGCCAGGGTGTGAGCAACGTTCCACATTTGGCTGTACAGTTCCATGAATTACACCTCCCCATAATACATATTTTCCCAAAGCACTGGTTGTAGGTTACCCTAAAAACCAGGACTAGGCTACATATAGTTTATCGTATTCGACGTGGATTTGGTTATTCCTTTTTTGAAAAAAAATTAAACAAAGCTGATTTAAACAAGAACCTGCACTGTCTTTGATAATATCAGTGGGTTCCAAAACGTAAAGGTTCATTCCTTCTATAATATTACAGTAGAAGACCATTTTATTCCTATCTTTTTTCTGAGGACTACGGACAAATGGTTACCCTTCGGCAACTAACCCTATAGGATTGTACATAAAAAACGTTTCCAGCTCTTCAACGGGTTTCCCAATCGCCTTTGCGTAGGCCTTGGCAGCGGAAAAATTTGCTTTTGCATTCACGTATTCTTCTAGGTCACCTCGGCATGTGATTTGTTTCACTATCTGCTATAATAATGGGTGGATTTTCACTTTTTCAAAGCATAACGCTCTTGGTTTTCTGTAAGTGAGGTAATGAAATGCTGGAATATGTGATGCAAATCGATTTTATCGATCGCCCCGGACTGGGATATGAAATCTTCGAATGCTGCGAAAAAAATAAGGTCGATAAAATCGCCATGGAAGCCTCGCCGAAGAGCGGTATGATGATTAAATTTCGCTGTGAATCGGCAGGCCAGGTTCAACCGCTGATCAGCGACCTGAAAGAGCTTCCAGGTATTCAGTCGATCAGATTTCGTGATCAGATGCCTTCGGAGGAACGGGCCCACGAGTTGAATACGATCCTTAACTCGGTCAGCGAAGGCATCATCGCCGTCGATAAGGACGGTGCCATTTCCCACATCAATGAAGTCGCCTGCCGGATCTTCCTCTGTTCCAAAGAGGAAGCGATCGGGTTGGGCGCGGAGCGGCTGTTCCAACCGAATCCGCCCATATTGGAGACCTTGCGAACCGGTAAGGCCTATCACCTGCTGGAGCGAAAAATCAAACGCGGCAGCAAAATCGTCCACTTTCTGACCAGCGGAGAGCCGGTGATCAATGCGAAGGGACAGATCATCGGCGCCGTTTCCACTGTCAAGGACTTTCATCAAGTGCGGGAGATCATCTCCAAAGTCGATCGCCGTCACCCTTTGATCTGCTTTGACGATATCGTCTACCAAAGCGTTAAGATGGACCGTCTGGTCACCACGGCCAAGACTGTCGCCAAGGGCACTTCTACAGTCCTTTTGCGCGGCGAAAGCGGTACCGGTAAGGAAATGTTCGCCGCGGCGATTCACATGGAAAGCCCTCGCCACCGAGGTCCCTTTATCGCGATCAACTGTGCCGCCTTGCCGGACAACCTCCTGGAAAGTGAACTCTTCGGATACGAGGAAGGCGCCTTCACCGGTGCCTCTAAAGGCGGAAAAAAAGGTCTCTTTGAACAGGCCAACAGCGGTACCCTCTTTTTAGACGAAATCGGTGAAATCTCTCCTCAAGTGCAGGTTCGTCTCTTGCGGGTATTGCAAGAGGGCCGGATCCGCCGGGTCGGTGGGAGCACCGAAATCCCCGTCGATGTCCGCATCATCGCCGCCACGCACCGCAACTTGGAGGAGATGACGAAACGAGGCAGTTTCCGAGAAGACCTCTATTATCGACTGAACGTGATTCCCTTGCGCATCCCGCCCCTCCGCGAACGGGTCGACGATATTCCCCTGGTGGCCCAACAGTTGATCCGCAAAATCTCCGGGAAGTTAAACAAACCGGAAGTTCGGCTCTCCCGGGAAAGCGTAGCGTTGCTCATGGGCCAACAGTGGCCCGGCAACGTGCGGCAGTTGG
The DNA here is from genome assembly GCF_009720735.1 of Heliobacterium mobile. Taxonomy (GTDB): domain Bacteria; phylum Bacillota; class Desulfitobacteriia; order Heliobacteriales; family Heliobacteriaceae; genus Heliobacterium; species Heliobacterium mobile. The sequence continues at coordinate 13,416 of NZ_WNKU01000032.1, read as the reverse complement.
AAAACGCCTTAGAACGGCTGCTCAACTTAGTCGACACACCGGAAATCCAGCCTCACCATTTACAGGAGTGGACAGATATCGTCGACATTCCTCTAGAGGGTGAAGCAAAGCCGGAAGTTCTCAATGACTTCGCTGGCGGCACGTCCAAAAGCTTCGCTGATAGTTCATCTGCCGAAGAGCCTCCCTCCGTAACATTTCATGATCGTTCCCCGTCGCCGCGATTATGCCTAGAAATTCCACTTTCTGCTGGAGACAGGCTGAACTGGCCGCCGTTGAAAAGCATCGTTGCCGAAGTGGAAAAAGCGGTACTGCAGAAGGTATTAGAAAGCCATCTCTCATCCCGTCAGGCCGGTCAAATTCTCGGCGTGTCCAATACGACAGTCTTAAATAAAATTCACACCTACGGAATCGACCGGTGATGGCACGGTTCTTGCATGTGATATTAAGTACAACCTAATATCACCCCCATTTCGGAAAGGAGTTATGCCTGTGAGTGCAACACCACATGGTTCCGGCGATATGCAACGGGGATTAAAGAACCGGCATATCCAAATGATCGCCCTCGGCGGCGCCATCGGCACAGGACTCTTCTACGGCTCTGCAGCTACCATCAAGATGGCCGGCCCGGCGATCACTCTCTCCTATATCATCGGCGGAATCATCATCTTCTGGATCATGCGCCACCTCGGAGAAATGTCTGTACATGAACCTGTCTCGGGCTCATTCAGTCACTTCGCCTACAAGTATTGGGGCGACTTCGCCGGTTTTCTCTCCGGCTGGAACTACTGGTTCAACTATATCATCGTCAGCATGGCCGAACTGACCGCCGTCGGCATCTACGTCAATTACTGGTGGCCGGACATCCCGACGTGGCTTTCCGCTTTGGTCTTTCTCGTCGTCATCACCTTGGCCAACTTGATCAATGTCAAAATGTACGGAGAATTTGAGTTTTGGTTTGCCATCATCAAAGTCGTCGCTATCATCGGTATGATCCTTCTGGGCATCCTGCTCATTTTCTTTGGCCTCGGCGGGGAAGCGACCGGTTTTAGCAACCTCTGGGCCCATGGCGGTTTTTTGCCGAACGGCGCTACAGGCCTGCTCCTCTCCTTGGTCGTCGTCATGTTTTCCTTCGGCGGCATCGAACTCATCGGCATCACAGCCGGGGAAGCCGATAATCCGAAGAAATCGATTCCTCAAGCCATCAATCAGGTCATGTGGCGGATCCTCATCTTCTATGTGGGCGCCCTTACGGTCATGATGATCATCTATCCCTGGGATAAGGTCGGTATGGACGGCAGTCCCTTCGTTCAGATCTTCTCCAAGATGGGCATCTCTGCCGCCGCCACCATTCTCAACATCGTCGTGCTGACGGCAGCTCTTTCCGTCTACAATAGCGGTATCTACAGCAACGCCCGCATGCTCTTTTCCCTGGCTCAGCAAGGCAACGCACCGAAAATGTTTACCAAGCTGAGCCGAAACGGCATTCCCGTCGCCGGTGTCCTCGCCTCGTCGTTATTTACGCTGTTGGCGGTCGTCCTGAACTATCTCTTTCCCGGTAAAGTATTTATGTACCTCATCTCCGTCGCCATCTTGGCCGCGATCATCAACTGGACCATGATCACTGTCACACACCTCAAGTTTCGCAAAGCCCATGCCCATGAGGCCCATAAGTTGGACTTTAAAGCGCCTTGGTTTCCCTACACCAACTACATCTGTCTGGCCTTCCTCGCTCTCATCTTCGGCCTCATGGCCACGATGGAAGATATGCAGATATCGGTTTACCTCGCTCCGGTGTGGATCGCCCTTCTCTGGGTCGGCTATAAAGTAAAGACGAGCGGAAAAGGCAGCACGGCCGAACAAAAGGGATTGTCCGAGCTGGGCAGGTAGATTCTTTCGTTTTTGCTTTAGGTATCGCTTCGATCTCTTTTTAGATTTCCTTTACGTTCCCCGATGAATTTTCACGAGGAGCACCAAAATACCGGTGCTTCTCTTTTTTGTCTTTTCTTTACGTGAACAAATTTTTCAAAGTAACCTTTTGCTCCAATAGATGCCCATTAGGTGTATCTACGTCGATTTGAGAAGAGACCTTACGGAGAAACAGTAAATCATGATAAGTTTTCTTATCGGCGTCAAGATATTTTGACAATAAATCTTATCACCGTACATGAAATCGGCCACAGAAGGACTCACGACTCCCAACATGGAAAGCTCCTGGTGAAGTCGCCTTCACACTTGGATAACACATCGTCACTAGGAATGGCATTACCTTCATATTCCTATGGATACTTATGGGGACTTTAACTACCAGTGAATACATTTGTTTTTCCACATGTGATTGGCATGACTTTTGCATATTCATAAGTGCAGAAAGCAACCCACATTATTAGGAGGAATTCACATGGTAAGAAAAGCCGAACCCTTTCGCATTAAAATGGTTGAACCGATTCGAATGATCTCCCGGGAAGAGCGCGTCGCGGCTCTGCAGGAGGCCGGATATAACCCTTTCGCCCTAAAATCGGAAGACGTATACATCGACCTGCTGACCGACAGCGGAACCGGTGCGATGAGCGACCGCCAGTGGTCTGCCATGATGCTGGGCGACGAAGCCTACGCCGGCAGCAAATCCTTCTATAAAGTCAAATCCGCCGTCAAGGATATCTTTAATTACGACTACGTCATCCCCACTCACCAGGGACGGGGCGCCGAACAGGTTCTCTTCCCACACCTCATCCCTCAAAAAGGTATGTATGTCCTGGGTAACATGCACTTCGATACCACCATGGCATGGATTGAACTCAACGGCGCTATCCCCGTCAACCTCGTGACGGAAGATGCCTTTGATACGCAAAAAGAAGTGCCTTTCAAGGGAAACTTCGACCTCGCTAAACTGGAAGGGTTCATCCAGGAAAAAGGCGCAGAGAACATCGCCTTCATCATCGTTACCGTGACCTGCAACTCCGCCGGCGGCCAGCCTGTCTCCATGGAAAACGTCCGTGCCGTCAAAGCCATCGCCGATAAATACGGCATTAAGATCAACTTCGATTCGGCCCGCTTCGCCGAAAACGCCTACTTCATCAAGAAGCGAGAAGCCGGATACGCCGACAAGAGCATTCAGGAAATCGTTCAAGAGATGTATGCCATGGGCGATTTTCTGACCATGAGCGCCAAGAAGGACGCTATCGTCAACATGGGCGGTATGATTGCCATTAAAGAGGATAAGGAGCTTTTCCAAGCGGCCAGTGCCTCCTGTGTCCCCATGGAAGGCTTTGTCACCTACGGCGGTCTCTCCGGACGTGACATGGAAGCCCTCGCTGTCGGGCTTTTTGAAGGACTGGATGCGGATTACCTGGAAAGCCGCATCGGCCAAGTGGAATACCTCGGCGAAGAATTGCGCAAGCGCGGAATTCCGATCCAATGGCCTGTGGGCGGACACGCCGTCTTTGTCGATGCCGGAAAGTTTTTGCCCCATATTCCCGCAGAACAGTTCCCCGCACAAGCTCTCTGCAATGAACTTTATCTCGAAGCAGGCGTCCGCCCCGTCGAGGTCGGTTCCCTTCTCCTCGGCCGCGATCCCCAGACCGGCAAACAGAAAAAGGCGGGCGTAGAATTCATGCGCCTTACCATCCCCCGCCGGGTATACACGGACCGTCACATGGATGTCGTCGTCGATGCCCTCGAAAACATCTGGAAACGCCGCGAGAGTATCAAAGGCCTTGAGTTCACCTACGAGCCGAAAGTGCTGCGCCATTTTCTCTGCCGACTGAAACCGATCGGGGAATAAACAGGATCCCTATTACCTATTACCTATTACCTATTACCTATTACCTCTCACATTCTCTGTCCCCAAGGGTCCTGCTGTCCCTATGTGACCTTATATATCTCTAGCCCTGTTCTGCCGGGCTATCCGCTGGAGACGAGCTTGTTCTTGTCCACAACAAAATATATAATGAACATGGCGCTCTCACTTGTTGTCTTAAACCATCTTTTCTTGCGAGATCTTTTATTCCAACTGAATATTTCGCTCTGAAAAGAGGGGACAGGCACCTGATACATTAATCGTTTATGCCTATGCGCATTCTATCTGCCGCATAACCCGTATCTTAGGAACCGGAGGTATCGAATCGATGAAAGTCCATATCGACACTGTTGACGCCCCGAAAGCGATTGGCCCCTATTCCCAAGGCGTGAAAATGGGCAACCTCATCTTTACGTCTGGTCAGTTGCCCATAGACCCCAAAACCGGCATCATGGCGGAGGACATCCGGGAAGCAACGCAACAGTCTCTGGATAACGTCAAAGCCATCTTGGAAGCGGCAGGCGCATCCCTTTCCAACGTGGTGAAGACAACAGTCTTCTTGCGTGATATGAATGACTTCACCGCTATGAACGAAGTCTATGCCACCTATTTCCCATCGAACCCGCCCTCTCGCTCTGCCGTACAGGTCGCCCGTTTACCTAAGGATGCCGTCATTGAAATTGAAGCTGTCGCCGCGATGGAATAAAAGACTGATTTCGTTTCATAGATGAAAAGAACCACCTTTCCCGTTTGTCGAAAGACAATTATCGGGATCGGTGGTTCTTTTTTTGAAAAAAAGGTTTTTCTTTATGTCAGAAATTGTTTAGACTTTACCAGCTCTTTAGACAATATACCCCTTGACGGTATACTTGACTACCCGCTATAATCGAGTTCAAAATACCCGCCGGGGGTATTTATCAACCTGTAATCAGCTGGTCGACAAAAGGAACAAGGAGGACATAAGCCCGATGTATAAGAAGTTTGCCTTTCTTATCCCCATCGCCTATCTATCTCTCGGTATATTCTATCCCTTATTCGGATACTTCTTATTGGTTTGTATGCTGACCGGGGTAACCATGGCCTATTCGAAAAACCGCCACTGGTGCGGTAACCTCTGTCCGCGGGGTTTTCTGTACGACAAACTGTTCATGAACAATACGCGAAAAGTACCCGACTTTCTGAAAAGTAGTTCTTTCAAATACGGCTTTTTCATCATGTTCATGGCACTCTTTGTGTGGCGCTTATCCGTTGCCGGTTGGGACATCTATAAAATCGGTAGCGTCTTTGTCCTGATGGGCATCGTTTCAGGAACCATCGGTTTAATCTTAGGCCTGTTGTATCGTCCACGTGCATGGTGTTTAATTTGCCCCATGGGCGTCATGGGTAATTTTGCTGCCAGCCTAAATCGTGGCCCTCAACCGGCAGTCCAGTTTAATCACAGCGAATGTAAAAAGTGCAAAGTCTGCGAAAAAGCGTGCCCTATGGATATTACGATTACCGACTTTAAAGACGAAATCATCGACTCCCAATGTATGCTCTGCAAGAAATGCGTCCAGGTCTGTCCCAAAAAAGTCCTGGCTTAAATAGATACGGCCGCAGCTCCGACTATGTCATCGGTGCTGCGGCTTTCTTTGAATCCGCCTTTCCATCTTTAGAATGACTACGATTCCGGTATCTCTATCCATCGCCCCAGTGTGGTCTTTAGTTTTTCTATCAGAACAGGTTTCGTCACATAATCATCCATCCCTGCGGCGAGGCACTTTTCCCGGTCCCCTCGCATCGCATTGGCCGTCATGGCGATGATCGGCGTACGCCTTCCTTGTTCAATTTGCCGTATCCGCCGGCTCGCTTCCAAACCGTCCATTACAGGCATCTGACAATCCATTAAAATGACAGCGTAGGTATCTTTCATCACGGCCTCTAACGCTTCCTGACCATTGCTAACTACATCTATGTGTTTGAATCCCATTCGTTGCAGTTGAATGACAGCCAACTTGCGATTGACTTGATTATCTTCGGCGAGCAGAATCTTGCCCTTTGAGTCCCCTTTTGGAGCCGCCGTTGCAGGCAAAGGGGACTGCATCGTATTCAGCAATGTCATCCCCGGTTCGCCTCGGTTCGAGGATGTCTTGGAGATACTGTCACCACTCCGTCCAGCAGGAGTTCGAGCCAGCGGCAAGGTAAACCAAAACAAAGAGCCCTTCCCCGGTTCGCTCTCTACCCCAATCTCTCCACCCATCATCATGACCAGTTGCTTGGTGATAGACAAACCGAGCCCAGTCCCCCCGTACCGCCGGCTTGATGAACTGTTTTCCTGGGTAAAAGGACGGAATAAGTGCGGGAGCATTTCTTTCGAGATACCCACTCCCGTATCTCTGACTTCGAAACGGAGCCACTGCGCTTTATCATCCTTCAACAGGAGCTTCACCTGAAGCTCAACTTTTCCACTGTCGGTGAACTTGATGGCGTTCCCAAGCAAATTGAATAGAATCTGCCGGATTCGGACGGGATCGCTGCGCAGTTCAGGGCATATCCGTTCATCCACCTGCATCGACAGACGCAGGTGTTTTTCTTTGGCTTTTCCCTCTAAGAGCCCAATGACGGTGGATAGGACAGTCATTAGATCGAAATCGAGTTGCTCCAGTTTCATCTTCCCGGCTTCAATTTTCGAGAAATCAAGGATGTCATTGATAATCGCCAGCAGCAATCGAGCCGATTCAAGCACCATCCGGGCACAATCCTGTTGCTCCTGATCGAGGCGGGAATGGAGCAAGACTTCAGCAAGACCGATGATCCCATTCATGGGGGTACGGATTTCATGGCTCATGGTAGCCAGAAAATCACTCTTCACCCGGTTCGCCGCTTCAGCAGCTTCCTTCGCTTTTTTCATCTCCGTGATGTCGAGCAAATATCCGTCATAATAACGAATTTTCCCCTGGTCATCGCGATGAATGACGCCATATTCGTATATCCAGCAGATTTTCCCGTCAGCGCGGATCAGCCGGTAGTCCATGTTTCGGGTATTCGACGCTCCGTCCGTTTCCCGTACTTCTTGGACCCGCTCCCGGTCATCAGGATGAATGATATTGGCGTATGCTATCTCGGATTTTAGAACATCTTCTGCCCTATAGCCGAACTGAGATACGTTTTCTGAGATGTCTACAATCTCCCACTGCGTTTCAATGACGCAACGAAAGACGACGACAGGTCCGCTGAAAAACAGACGCTGCCCTCGCTGTAAGGCCGCTGTGGCCCGCTTATACTCATGAATATCGACACAGGCGCCGATGAAACCCATAAATTGACCTGTCACCGAAAACCGAGGTATTCCGATGTCGACGATCCAGCAATAACTCCCGTCGGCACGCTGAAGGCGGTATTCCATACGAAAACCGGTTCTTGTCCTGAAGTTCTTCCAATAGGTCTCTAAACAGTGTTCCCGTTCCTCTGGATGGACCCCTTGCACCCATCCGTCTCCATACTCTTCCTCTAAGGTTCGCCCTCGAAAATCGAGCCATCCTTGGTTGAAGTGGGTGCATAACCCATCCAAGCCAGACATCCACAGCAACGCCGGTGAAGAGTCGGCCAATGTCCGGAAAATTGTCTCGCTCTCCCGCAGGGCTTCTTCGATTTGCTTGCGATCGGTGATCTCACGGCTGACGCCGACAAGACCGATCACATCGTCTTCCTTGTCATAAATGGGGTTTAGGACCGTCTCAAAATGCCAGACCTGGTGAGCACCTTCATATATCCATTCATAAGTCACCGTTTCTCCATGAAAAGCTTGTTGGTATGCTTTTTCATGAACCGCAGAGTACCCGGCAAAGACTTCTTTTGGTGTCTTTCCAATGAACCGTTCCGGGAGAAAACCATATCGTCCTGCCCAACGACCATAGACGCCGGTATAGCGCTGTTGATCATCGAGCTCAAATACGATATCGCTCATCGATTCTAAGAGAAGTCGATAGCGATTCTCTTCCTCGCGATAGGGGTTCAATTGTTGCGCGTCTGCACCCTGTGCCCATCTGGATGTCATCGGCAACCGCTCCCATTTTCCATTCTAATTTACTTTAAATTTACCACGACAATCCTTCTACGACTAGCACTTGTTTGCATTTGGAACAAATAATTTATTGGTAAAGAAAAAGGCCCCCGTTATCCGTCCTTTGAAGACGGCAGAACAGGGGCCTTCGCTGGCTTATCCTTTTAATTGCATCAACTTTTGGGCGAGCTTGACGGCCGAGACCGCATCGGGTGCATACCCGTCAGCGCCAGCCTGGGTCGCATACTCGTTGTTGACCACGGCACCGCCAGCCATGGTAAGACTAGGGACACCCGCCTTTTTCAAAGCGGCAATCGTTTTGTCGATCTCCGGCAAGGTCGTCGTCATCAAGGCACAAAGGCCGACGATGTCTGCCTGTTGAGCCTCCGCCTGAGCTACAATGGTCTCGGCGGGGACATCTTTGCCGAGATCGATGACCGTAAAGCCGTTGTTTTCAAGCAAGGCAGCGACGATGTTTTTCCCGAGGTCGTGAATGTCGCCTTTGACGGTGGCCATCAACACCCGTCCTTTGCTGGTCACAGCCTGGGTGGGCAGTTCCGTCTTCAATGTCTGGAAAGCTGCCCGCATCGTCTCGGCGGCGAGCATGACCTGCGGTAGAAACACTCGGCCTGCACCATAGGCTTCGCCGATTTCGGTCATGGCCGCTGTCAATCCCTGTTCGGTGATTTCAATCGCCGGGATTGCTTGTTCTACGGCCTCTTTCACCAGTGTGATGATCGTCTCTTTTTCGCCGCGAATCACGGCCCGACGAATTTTTGAGAGCACATCCCCCTCTTCCGCGACGACCGCCGTTGAACCAGTCATCGCCGACGCCGTCCCTGCGCCCGCTCCAACGGCACCGGGCATTCCTTGGCCCGTTCCTAAGGTGGCGCCGGTGACGGAAGCGCCGCTGTATTTCAAACTGAAGCTCTGCCCTTGCTTATCATGGCCCAGAAGGACCAAAGCGGCATTCATGGCATCGCGTAAGGTGGCATCAAAGGGATTGAGGATCGGTGCGTCCAAGCCCGCATCTAAGGCCAATGTGCAGAAGGCGGCATTGACCAGCGGGCGGCAGGGCAGCCCAAAAGATACGTTGCTCAACCCCATGACCGTGGGGAAGCCGAACTCCTTGCGGTATAGCCGCAGCGTATTCAAGGTCTCCTTCGCCGCCTCAGCGTCAGCGGCCACGGTGAGCACCAGCGGATCTAAGAGCAGATCTTTGCGCCGAAAGCCTGCTTCCAGAGCCGCTTCAACGACTTTACGAGCCACTTCGACCCGCTCCTGCGCGGTTTGAGGTACCCCGTCGGTACCGATCGGCAGGCAGAGGATGGCCGCGCCATACTTTTTCGCCAAGGGCAAGAATTCTTTGATCCGATCCGGTTCGGCACTGACTGAGTTGACCAGGGCCCGGCCCGGATAGGCTTTTAATCCCGCCTCCAAGGCGGCCGGGTCGGTCGTGTCGATGGCCAGGGGTACATCGATGAGCATGGACAATTCCGTAACGGCTTCCGCCATCGCTTGGGCTTGATCGATACCCGGGACGCCCATGTTTACATCGAGGATCCCTGCGCCCGCCTGGACTTGTTCGAGGGCGTCTTTTTTCACCATCTGCCAGCTGCCCGATTTGATCTCGGCGGCCAGTACTTTCCGTCCTGTCGGGTTGATCCGTTCTCCGATGAGCACCGGTGGGTAGGCCGGCCCTAGGAAGACGGTGCGGCTGCGGCTGGTGAGGGCCGTTGTCTTGGCCCGCTCTGAGACTGGTCGTTCTTTCGGGGTATAGGCCTGTAACGCCTTTGCTACCGCAGCGATATGTTCTGGGGTTGTCCCACAGCAACCGCCGATGATGCTTGCCCCCGCTTCGGCCAGCTTTGGCGCCCAGGAAGCAAACTCGTCCGGCTGCATGGGAAAAACCGTCTTTCCTTGAATCAGTTCGGGCATACCTGCATTGGGCTGAATGCTGATGGGCCGGTCGGTCGCCTCCGCCATAGCTTGTACGACGGGAAGCAGTTGGGCTGGCCCTAAGGAGCAGTTGGCGCCAATGATATCGGCCCCCATCGCTTCCAGCAGGATCGCTGCCGTTTGGGGATCGGTCCCGGTGACGGTGCGTCCGTCAGAACCAAAGGCGAGTTGGCAGATCACGGGCTTGTCTGTGACCGACTTGGCTGCCAGCAGTGCCGCCCGCATCTCCTGGATATCGATGATCGTTTCGATGATGATGTAGTCCACACCGGCTTCGGCCATGGCTCCGATCTGCTCTTTAAAGACATCGACGGCTTCGTCGAAAGAGAGTTCCCCGAGCGGTGCGATCAGTTTCCCTGTGGACCCGACAGAACCGGCCACCTTCGTGTCGCTGTTGCAAGCCGCCCGAGCGGCTCCGACTGCAGCGTGGCATATCTCCCGAACCTTATCCCGTAAACCATAGTGGGATAACTTGATCCGGTTGGCGCCAAAGGTGTTCGTTTCAATGATATCGGCGCCTTTTTCCACATACTGACGGTGAATGGCCGTCACTGCCGCCGGATTTTCCAGGTTAAACTGTTCCGGACAAGCTCCGGGTTTCAGCCCAGCCGCTTGTAGCATGGTCCCCATGGCACCATCGAAAATTTTAATCATCGCCATAATTCCTTTCTGTCGTTAAGTCACAAAACTACGCGCTTTAATGCTGCATTATCTTATCGCTAATCGAGGTGAAGTGATTTCATTTGCTACGTTATACGCCCAGATTTTATTCCCAAAGAATAGTCTTGTAGTAAACACCCATATCGATAGAACTATCCTGAAAATTAATCTTTTCATTCCCCTGATGGTACCGCTTTAGCGGCACGGAGGTCTACTCTGCAAAATTATAGCTTGCGTGCGATACAGTCGGTTTTGGGACAAGCGGCACAGCCTTTGCGGCAGATGAGCTTGTCACCCTTGATATCGTGCGCGTCTTTTTCTTTATCGGTAGATACTGATTCCGTGTTAGCCGCTTTGAGATTACCCTCACTTGGTTCGGTATCATCGGTTGATTCCGGGTTACCATGGCGTGGGATCAGTCCAATGACGGCCGTAATCGATTTTTGCGGCTGAAGCATACACCCTTCTGTAACGGAGATATCCAGACCGGAAGGGCCGGCTAGGGGTAATAGGGCTTTTTGCACACTTACGTCCCAATCACCGTACCCGGGACTGTACCGCCATGTGGCCCGGTATCCCCGGCGTGCTGCCTCTTCTTCGATCATCCGGTTGGCTTTATCGGCTACCATTTCCACTGCCGTCGTTCCGACCGCATCCAACAAGAGTCCTTTGGTATAGTGTCCGTCGGCAAAACACTTCTCGGTGGCCTGCTCGATGGCCGGACCGATGGTCGCTGCCAAGAGGACGACTTCTTCCGCTTCATGCAGATGATTTTGAATATCCCGCCCTTCTAACGAAAGGACAGGATTCGCTAGAATCGTCGCTGTATTCCGGTCATAAGAGTAACTGTGCCAGGCCGCTCTGCCTTCCGCGTAGAGAAGCCCCTCCCTGCAGGCACTGGTAATCATCTCTTCTGGAAAAGCCTCGCCGGCCTTGGCCAGCCCTGCATAACGGCGGGCTTCTGCCGCGTCGATATGCGTGAGGGGAAAACGGTAAACAGGCATCAGTTCCACTCCTTACTTTACCGTGCGATTTGTATATTGCATTGTAGATTATATCCTTGTTTGAAAGCTGGCGCAAAGAGGAAAATCACCTAGAAAAATAAATAGGTAAGGCTGCCGATTATCCAACAGCCCTACCGGAGGTTCATCACTTTGTACTTTCTGCATTACTGCAACTCAGACATAGTAACTCAACTATTACTTAAATGCCTTCTGGTACAACGCCAGAATCTCTGCTTCGTTCGTATCCCTGGGGTTGCCGGGGGTACAGACATCGGCAAAAGCCGACTTGGCCAACTTGGGCAGATCTTCTTCCTTGACGCCGATCTCGGAAAGCTTCTGGGGAATGCCGATGCGCTGCGACAAGGCGATGACGGCGTCGACGGCGGCTTTGCGATATTCGTCGACAGACATGGCATTCACCCCGACGACGCCCATGGCGCGAGCGATCTCTTTGTACTTCTCGCCTGTGGATGGTGCGTTATATTCCATCACATAGGGAAGTAATAGCGCGTTGGCTACACCGTGGGGGGTATCATAGAAGGCACCGATAATCATTTCACGAACTATCGGACTTTTTTGTCGTCTTTAGCGATAGGAGAAGAAACCCGACGATCGGTAGAATGGCGGCGCTGAGATAGACTCTTTGGAACCCCCAAAATTCGCTCAATCCCGCCCAGAAGGAACCTGCCGTCACACCGATATCGAAAAAACTCGTAAACAAGCCGAGTGCGCTGCCTTTCGACGATGGCGGCGTCTGCCGGAGCACGATGACCGTGAGCGCCGGATACATCAGGCCAAAGCCGAGGCCGTACAAAAAGGCCTGCGTCAACAAATAGGGCAGACTCTTTGAAAAACCTAGCGCTGAGACTGAGACGATGATAAAGACCAAGGCGATTTTGACGATGCCCACCTCGTCTGTAAAGATCATTTTGGGCATCAACAATCTGGATAGGATGATCGCTACCGCATTGACCGTAAAAAACCACTCGAACCCCAAAATTTGTACCTCCTTGGCAAACAAGGGTAACATCGTAATGACCGTGCCATTAGTAAAGGTTATCACGAAAAGAATGAGCCCGGGGAAGATCACATAGGGGTTTTTTAAGATTTCTCGAAAAGGCGTCTGGTTTTCCCCTACCCTTCGTACTCGCTTTTCTTCTTTCGTCAGCGGAAGCAAGAGGGCCGTCAGCACCGTGAAGGTAGCTGAAAGGCCGATGACTGTCCAGAGCCCGGACCATCGATGCAGGTAGAGTCCTAGTGACGGCATGAGTCCCTTTCCCATAATCAAAGCGATGCTGTGAATCCCTACCGCCCGGCCTAAAAAGGCTCCATCCACATTTTCCGTCAACAACGAGATGGAAGAGACTGTGAACACACCGATCGTATAGCCAAAGACCAGTTGCATGAGGGCGACATAAGCCAAGGAGGGTTTGATAAAAAACAGAGGTGTCACCACCGAAAGGGCTACACAGGACCAAAGCAACCCTTTACGGCCGTATCGGTCCCCTAAGATCCCTGCGAGCACTCGCAAAAAAAGGGACCCGAAGAAAAAGAGGCCCATGATCAGTCCGATATCGAGTTTGTTCGCTCCCAACTCGTCCATGTATATGGGAAGGACCGGGAGCAGTAAATAATAGGTAGCCGTAAACGCTGTAGTCGCCGCGAGAAGCGCCATAAAGGGAATCGTCCAAAATTGCTGTGTCGAACCGGTCATCTTTATCCTTCTTTTTTCGTATATCTCTGTTCTTCTATCGGCTCTATCGGAAGTCTTTCTGGGAACAGCCTTAATATGCGAGAAAAGGAACTCTGTTAATCTAATTTGTGACCTCGAACAATCGGAAGAAAAAGTGATTAATGCCTTATATATCGGTAGCCGGAAATCGGATAGGAGGTCACCCATTATTTGAGTGACCGACCTTCCACACCACCGTGCGTACCGTTCGGTACACGGCGGT
>NZ_WNKU01000031.1 GCF_009720735.1 Heliobacterium mobile | reverse complement strand
CGAATCAGAGGATGTTTTTCGCCTTTATCCCTGAAAAATCAAGGCTTTATGTCATTTTTCTTACTGCGAAACTTGAGTAAGTAAGTAAGTAGATGATAGGAATCAGCGTTTAGTCGAAAGGGAACAGTGAAGGAACTACAGGAACGAGCTTATATTTGTACCCCATAGGCCTACGGTTGTACCGAAACTTTCCACGAATGTGACTGATACCGCTACAAAAGAGCCAAATAAAAGGAGTTCCATAAGCCGTTTTTTGTCTATGAGTTTCCACCAAACGACGTAGGTCCCGACTAATATCGCTAATAAAAACCACCGATTGAAAGAAAATAATTCATTAGAAAGATACCTACTAATCACTAATTGTCCGAGTGTTTCTCTTGTCTGTTGAATTATCTCAAAGTTGTCCAAGTAGTTCCCTCGATTCGAATTATAGTCGAATTCTAGTTTGCCCAATAATACGTTAAGAATTCAACCGTTCCACCCACAACTACCAAGATGCTTTGACCAAAACTAAAAATAAAGCGTGTGCAGTTTCGACTGCCGCACGCTTAAAAATTAGTTTATCGCTTAGTAGGACCAAATTCCAAGCCAAAACCGGGTCGAGGATGGTTATAAGGCTAATTAATGTAGTCAAAGCCTAAACGTTATTTCCGATATATCTACCCGTATTAATCTAATCAGTGAACTAAATTGGTTATTTTACCGTTTGTAGAATCGAGCTTAGTATCGTTTCCCTCAATGTTGCGTAATTCTTCATTATTTATTGAGAGACTGCAGCCGCCATTTTGATCACATTGTTGTTTACGACTGCGAATACGTGTTGATGTTTTTTTTCCGTCTTCTTTTTTGTATAAACAGTTTGCATTTGACATAATTCCTCCTCAAGATTTTGTACAATATACCATATGTTTTTTTGAGTAAAATCGTTATTAAACCTAGATAGGCAAGTGCGTATTAACGAAATTCAAAAAATAGGAGTAAGATAATAAGAATCCACATGAAAGGAGCATTCCTGTAATGAATAAATTGGCGCTTTGAAAAAGAAAGCACCCCCTGATAACATACGAGGTGTTCCAAAGCTGCAGCGCTTGGACCCTTAAATATCAGGAGGTGCACCATGAATTATACACAAAAGAGTCGAATTGAGCAAATCACAGACAGCACGTTAATTGTTGGAATTGATGTAGCCAAAGAAACTCACGTTGCACGTGCACAGGATCACCGAGGCATTGAGCTCGGCAGACGACTGATCTTTGCAGCAACCATAGGGGATTTGAAGCACTGCATAAGTGGATAAAAGAACTCCAACGCAGTTATACCAAAACAATAGCAGTTGTAGGCATGGAACCGACCGGCCACTACTGGCTTACAATGACTCACTACCTACTTCAAAAAGAGATAAAAGCGGTCGTTGTCAATCCGGCTCATGTGAAAAAGAGCAAAGAATTCGACGACAATTCACCGACCAAAAACGATATAAAAGACGCTCGAGTCATAGCGCAACTGGTCAAGGACGGTCGTTACTCAGAGCCAAACATTTTGACCGGTAAATATGCCGAACTACGAGTCGCGATGGTACAGCGAGAACGGCTGATGCGAAGCCTGATCGAAACGAAGAACCAAGTGCATAACTGGTTGGACCGCTATTTTCCGGAATACCCTACCGTGTTTAAGGACTGGGAAGGCAAGGCGTCAATGATAACGCTAAAAAACTTCCCACTACCTCAAGACGTAGTTAACCTCGGAATGGAGGGCATAGTGACCCAGTGGAAAAACGAGGTCAAACGTGCGGTAGGTGCAAAACGAGCAATAAAGTTAGTAGAAGCAGCCAGCACATCCGTAGGGATATCGCTGGGCCAGACGATGGCACGACGAGAAATCGAAATGCTATTAGAGCAATACTTTCTACTCACAAAGCAGTTAGATGAGTTAGCGCATGATGTAGTAACCATACTTGAAGAAATTCCTGGTGCCGTACAAATGCTGGCCATCCCGGGATTGGGCTGGATCACGGTTGCTGGTGGTGCTTCATTCCGATAACGGAAGCCCCATGAAGGCATCTTCATTCCTTGTTCTGCTCGAAAAGTTGGGCGTCAGTTCATCCTTCTCAAGGCCTCGTGTCAGTAACGACAACCCGTATTCTGAGTCGTTATTCAGAACCTGCAAGTACCGTCCAGACTACCCGTATAAAGGATTTGGAACCCTACAAGATGCCCGGAAGTGGATGAGTCAGTTTGTCTATTGGTATAACGAAAAGCACCGGCACAGCGGTTTGCAATTTGTTACACCTCGACAACGTCATGAAGGAAGTGCCTTGGTGATCCTGGAGAAACGCCGCAAGGTGTACGTAGAAGCTCGGAGCCGTCATCCCGAACGTTGGGCGAGAGGAACCCGAAACTGGGCCTTGAGTGATAAAGTGGCCCTAAATCCGATAAAAGAAGATCACAGGCGGATTCCCGAGGGAGGGGGCTGGTTCTTAAAACGGATGCGCAGCAACCCGGCAGCCGCCGCTTACGGTCGGAGCGAAGCGAAGAGTCTTGACGAATGTGCTAGACTGAGCAAAGCCGACCAGAGCTAATGTTACACAGGCGTATGTCCGTCGGTCGGGGTGATTTATTCACAGCACATTTGTCAAGACCGGCGGTTGCATATAGATTTAAGTTTACATAGGTCCATGCGACAACTATCTTGACAAACATCGTCTTGGTCCCAAACCAAGCACGCTACCAAAGGTTAGGGATTCATAGGGCTGTACACCTAGTCTAACCCCGTCACCCCGCACCGTCAATGGTTTCTCCAGTTAAACCCACTGGCATTATAATAGCGTGAAGGTGTCTCCGTGGCGTCATTCCACACCCTACCCCCAAGGGGGGATGGTCGGGCCGGAAAAAGCGACTCAAATGGATATCTCACAGTTCAAAAAGTACTCTGGTAAAACCTTCAAACCTCGAACTGTCGCACTAACCTTCAGCCAGCTACGTGCCATCTATCCTTTCTTTCCTTTCTTCATGACTCAAGGTTTCATCCCCGATAATCCGGTAGAGTTTATCGATCCCGTCCCAACCCCACCGCCTACCCCCAAGTGGCTCACTCGTAACGATTAAACTGCGCTGATTCAGTCTCTCATTAAAATACGGAAGGGGCTATATCGAAAAGGGGAGGAGGGCACATTTTAAGACGCTTTTGTACAGCAATAGAAATGGACTGTGTTTTAGGCTATGAAATGAGGTCGACTGGCGAATACCAGCTTTGACCAGCAGCTTTTGGAATGCCAAACCCCGATAATAGGGTAGGCTAGCCGTTTTGCCTTAAACACAAAATTATTTATGAACTCATAATTTATGTAGTAAATTATTGTAGATGAAAGGGGCTTATGACGAATGTCATATCCCACCTCGCAAAAGAGACCTATCCTTACCAAAAGAAGGATAGGTCCCTTTTTATCTTAATTTAACATTTATCGTGATGGTGTTGTTGTTCGCAATTTTCAAGAATATCTTCTAGTTTAAACTGAAGCAACATTTGGGTTTTAATAACATTTTGCAAAGTCTTATTGACCCCACGATTTATCGAGAGTAACCCGCTAATGGATATTCCAGATACAGTTACACCATTGGAAAGAGTACCTAATACGGCTTGAATCTTTTCACCTTCAGCATTGATAATGTGTGCTAAACCTAGTTCTTCAAAAGCGATGGAAGCTAATAGCAGATTGCATACTTGACCTCGGTTCAGACTAATGGATGGGGTTATCGTGGGGATTGAGGGAAATGACATTTTTGTTCCTCCTTTATACTGGTTTAATTTTACTATACGTGATAAAAAGTAATTTGCTACAATTGATCTAACTACTATTTTGAAGATGAACTGCTGCGAGCAGCTTATTAAGGGCTTCGCTAGCGGGAACAAAATTGTTTGAAAGTTTCACTGACTGAAGATAAGCCCCTACAGCTTCATCTTCTCTATCTAACGCTTCTAAACAAAGTCCCTTATAATACCAAGCTTTAAAGCTGCCTAAGCCTCTCAGGCTCAGATAGTTAAGGTTGTTTTCTCCCAGTTCTATACATTCTTCAAAGGCCTTTAGAGCGTCAGGAATCATTTTTTTACAATAAAGAATGACTCCCATATAAAATTTTAGGTCAACATAATCAGGGAACATTTTAACTGCCGATTGAATGCTGGGCCATGCTCCCTCCCAACTCCCAGTTTCAATCAGAATCGAATACTTCAGACTATAAAGCATCGAGGGAGGGGGAATTACACCTTGATTTAAAAACTGTACGATCGATAGGTTCACCTGTTCGAAGGCTTCTTTAAGATCTCTTCCTCGGTAATACTCCGTCGCTAAATAATAATGGGCCCAAGGGTTATTGTCACTTTCTTCCAATTCTTTTAATAACAGATTAACGTTTCTCTTGTATTTCTGTTTATCGTGGATCCTATTGTTGATATAGCCATAATGATAGATTTTTAGGTCCATAAAGCCTACACGATTCTGCGCATAAGCAACTGAAAGATTAAGCCATTCATGAATCTTGTTTTCAAAGCGAAACCCTTTTTGGTTTCTAAAAATTCGAGGTTGTGCGATTTGAGCAGTCTGATCCAAATCAATCTGATCACCATAGAAGTTAATCAGGGGAACGGAGAAAGCATCATATTCCTCAAAGAGTGAGTGATCTAAAAATATATCTTTATCCTCCAAAAACACCTCTTCATCTGCGTCCAACCAAAGTATCCATTCGCCGGAAACTTTGTCCAAACCAAAGTTGCGAGCTTCAGCAAAATGATCATTCCAAGGATATAAATACACTTGGGCATTATAGGAACGACAAATCTCTATTGTTCGGTCGAATGATCCCGTGTCCACTATCACGATTTCGTCGACTAGATCTTTCACGCTATCTAAACATCGCTTGATACAGTTTTCTTCATCCCTAACGATCATCGCTAAAGATATTTTTTGTTTCCCTGTTCTCAAAAGGAAGACCTCCTAAGATCCAACCTCTTTGAAGGGCCAGCTTACCTGTACAGGATATGTTTCTTGACAAAAAACGTGTTCTCAATCCCCTGGAAAGATCTTCTTGAACAAAACCGAATATTTTAATAAACACCGTAAACTAGATTACATAAATTCATTTGGATAAAAAAATAACGACACCTGCGCTAGAGGCAGATGCCGTTATCGTCTTTTTGCTGAAAAGGGATTAGGGGTGCGGGTGGGGATGTGTACTATTCGGAAGCGTAAGCGTCGATTCCAGCTTAAACTGAAGTATCATCTCTTTTTTGATGAGTAAACGTAATACCGAAGCGACTGAGGCATCAATAGCTATTAAATCATCCAGCTTATGTTCACAGGTAAGTGCTTTTTGAATTTTTTCCCCTTCGGCGTTAAGAATATGGGCAATGGCGACTTCTTCAAGGGCTATAGAGTGAAGCAGTTCAGCCTTGGCCTCAGGCAGAGTTGGGATCGGCATGATCACGGGAGCAGTCAAGGAAAATCCCTCCTTTTTATTATTGCTCTAAAGAGTATGGGGGAGGAAAGGGAAACTTGACTTCTAGAAGAATGGTGTTTTTTCCCATTCTTTACGAACGATTTTCCCAGTGAATCGAGATTTTATCAGACGTTCCTTATGTGAAACAGGAGTTACGGTTGGAGTAGCTGAACTCGGGGGAGCTTTCGGAGGGAGCCCTTCGATGTTTAGGGTGATGGTAAATATGTTCTTACGTGTCTCTATCAATAAGTAAAGATGATCAAAATTCTGAAGGATTTCTTGTTGAACTTCCTCAGATGCTCCCGCCTGCACGAGGGCTGTATGCATAGTCTGTTCCAGACTTTTTATAGCTACTCGGAGAAGAGTTTGAGAATCATAAAAGGATTTCATAGCGGGAGTTGCAGCTTTCACCATACACTTCTCACCTTAACGACGTTTTTTTCTTCGAAGCAATTTATTTTTCATTTCTGATGGGGGCGTAGACGGATTGCCGGGTTTCACGCTTGTACCTGAATAATGGACGGGATAAGTGGAAGAAATATTTCTGCTTTCATGGGAAGGGTAGTTTTCCGGTTGAGAAGCTTCAGCTATATAGGAAGGTGCCGTTTTTCGATGATTACTCGAGGGAGGCTTCGGAGAATAGTTCGTCGGGGATACTTCCGCAACATCGCCGTGATAGTGATTTAAGTATAGGTGAGGCGGCACGGGAGGCCGGTAAGGGGGCTGTGAATCCATCGGTGCTCCCGGTGGTGGGCAGGGAGGCCTTTTTTTCGGTCGCTTTTTGAAATAGGGACAGCGCCCTCTAGGAGAGCAAGGGGAAGGGGACGATGCGAGTACCAACTCCAGCTTAAACTGGAGTAGCATTTCCTTTTTCACCACGATCATCATCAGATCACGAACGCTTTTATTCAGTGCAGTTAGTTCCGGAATGGAAATATTATCTGTACTAATGGCATTTTGCACCTTATGGGCTTCGGCATTGATGAGATGAGCTAATGCCGTTTCCTCCAGCGCGATGGATTCGATAATATCGTTGATCGCCTCTTCGCGTGTACGCTCCGGTATGTTCGGTGCACTCATTGGTACAATCCCCTCCTTGACTTGTCTAATCATATTCGCTGATAGACGGGGACATGCGCATAGAAGAAGGAGAAAGTTGCCTTTAGAATCGGGATCGTCTTATCGCTCATACTAACGGGGGGAGGTGAGTCAGATCGGAGAAATAGACCGTAGAGAATCACCCGTTCCTGTTGAAAAACTCGGAGCTGTGATCGAAGAGACAGAAGGGTTTCCCGATAAACATGTGGGTGCCTTGGAGAGAGCCAATAAAGATTTTCTACCACAGTCGCTGCATCCATTTACACCAGCCAACAACGAAATGACCTTGAAGCGAAACAGGCCCGATGAAGATTCATACCATGCCAAACAGTAGTTATCGAAGCAAGCGAAGAAAGGGAAGCCCCGCTACTCCGGAGTCTGGAGTGGCAGGGCTTCCCAGTGAAAAGATATTTCGACACCAAGTAAGACTAACGGCATTCAAACAATAACGTACAGCATCCAATCCAAAGGGGATGCCTACATATTCGAAAAAGACTTCGACGAGTTACCGCCTTTAACGGCTACCCCTTTGTTTGACTTCAAGAAAGTGCGATAAATATAACCCGTATAGGTGAGAACGATCGGCAGGCCGATGAGCGCTAAGATAAGCATTACCGTCAAGGTCCGCTCCGATGAAGACGCGTTAAAGACCGTTAAGCTGTTCGACAAGTCATTGCTAGCGGGGACAATGTAAGGGAATAGGCTTGCCCCGATCGTTCCCCAGAGCCCAGCGATCGTCAAGCTGGAGGCCACGAAAGGGGTTATTGGTTTTCCTTTACCGAGAGCAACAGGTAGATAAACTAAGCCTGCGATCACTGTCAGAGGGAGAATGAAGAGTAAAGGCATGTCAAAAAAGTTGCTAAAGAGCCGTGGTGTAGCCATGAAGCTCCAGACCGTTCCGATGATATAAAAGAGTACCAGCCCCATCCAGACGGTTCGGGCCCAGCGGCGAGTCTTCTCTTTCAGGGCACCGTCGGTCTGGGCGTAGAGGAAAGTGGCTCCGTGAAGGGCGAACATAGAACAACTCAGCAGTCCCAGGACAAGGGAATAGGGATTCAAGAGGCCGAAGAAATCTCCGATGAAATTCGCCTTGGCATCAAGGGGAACTCCCCGTAAGATATTGCCCATGGCAACGCCGAAGAGGATGGAAGGAAGCAGGCTGCCGATGCCGAAGCCGATATCCCACCACTTGCGCCATCCCGGCGATTCAAGCTGGTGTTGAAACTCAAGAGAAACAGCGCGGAATATCAGGGCGAAGAGGACGAGCATTAAGGCCAGGTAGAATCCGCTGAAGACGGTGGCGTAGACCATCGGGAAGGCGGCAAAGATGGCACCGCCGCCCGTGAGCAGCCAAACCTGATTGCTGTCCCAGAACGGTCCGATGGAGTAGATCATGCGTTCCCGCTCTTTCGGGTCTTTGGTGAAGAGATAGAGGCTGCCAACTCCCAGGTCAAAGCCGTCCAGCAAGGTGTAACCGAGGAGCAGAACGCCCACAAGGACAAACCAGATGCTTTGCAACGTTGTCATAGACTCACCCCCGTTCCGGAGACATTACGAATGACACCTGTATTCGGTTCTTCCGGGCCAGCGGCCAATTTTTTGCGCAGTAAGAAAAACCAAGCCACAAAGAGCAGGATATAGATCGCGACAAAGAGAATGATGGAAGTAAGGATTTGCCAAGCGGGAACGGTAAAGGAAATTCCATCGACCGTTTTCAAGAGTTTATAGACGATCCAAGGCTGCCGGCCTACTTCAGCGGCGATCCAACCGACTTCATTAGCGATAAAAGGCAGCGGGATGGACCAGAGAGCAATCGTCAAAAAATTCCGGTTTGTCCAGAGGGTATCCTTTTTCCAGAGCCATAAACCCCAAAGGGTGAAGAGGATGAAGAAAGTACCTAAGCCGACCATCAGGTGGAAAGATAGGAAAGGCATAAGCACGGGGGGACGTTCATCTTCGGGAAAAGCGTGTAAGCCCTTCACTTCTGCTTCAGGGTCGTCATGAGCCAACAGGCTCAACGCTTTGGGGATGCCGATGCGAAAGTGGGTAACGCCAGCCTTTTCGTCAGGGATTCCGAAAATAAGCAGAGGGGCTTCTTTTTCCGATTCAAAAAGCCCTTCCAGGGCAGCCAGTTTTTCCGGCTGCGTTTCAGCGACCTGAACGGAATGCATATGTCCAAAATAGAGTTGAACGAGCGAGGCTGCGAGAGCGACAATGAGGGCATATTTCATAGATCCTTTGGCAAAATCGAGATGCCTCTGCCGAAGTAAATAGTATGCACTGATCCCCATAACAAAGAATGCGCCGGTAATGAGTGCACCGTCAACCGTATGCAAATAGCGAGGAACAGTAGAGGGATTCATAATGGCTGCCCAGAAATCGGTCAGTTCAGCCCGTCCGTTGATAATGTGATAAGCGGTAGGTGTTTGCTGCCAAGAGTTGGCGATGATGATCCATAAAGCCGACAGGGTAGAACCGACAGCCACCATCAGCGAGGAAAACCAGTACATTTTCTTCGAAACGCGGTTGGCGCCCCAGATCAATACGCCCATAAAGGCCGATTCAAGGAAAAATGCAAAAATGCCCTCCGCTGCCAAAGGCCCTCCGAAAATGTCTCCGACAAAACGGGAATATTCAGACCAGTTGGTGCCGAACTGAAATTCCATGGTGATGCCCGTAGCCACACCGACGACAAAAGAGATGGCGAACAGTTTTAACCAGAACCGGGACATCCGGGCGTACAACTCGTCGCCGGAACGCAAATACTTCGTTTGCATGATAAAAATGAGCCAAGCCATGCCGATGGTGAGCGGAGGAAAAATGAAGTGAAACCCCGCCGTCAAGGCAAACTGGATGCGGGACAAGAGAACTACGTCCATCG
The DNA here is from genome assembly GCF_009720735.1 of Heliobacterium mobile. Classification (GTDB taxonomy): domain Bacteria; phylum Bacillota; class Desulfitobacteriia; order Heliobacteriales; family Heliobacteriaceae; genus Heliobacterium; species Heliobacterium mobile. Next base: position 29,692 of record NZ_WNKU01000031.1, on the reverse strand, counting down.
TGTAACCTCCTTTTGAATGTTTTGAGTAGCGTGGAGACTGAAGTTTTCCGAGACGTCGGAGCAAGTTTATGCATAAAGGCGGAAGACCGCCGAGATGCCATAAGAAAAAAGCCTTTGTGATTATAATTATAAATTATAAATGCGAATATTTCAATAATAATAATAATCAGTATTGCAAACATGTTTAATATATCTAAACAGGTATCGCATCAACTTTGCCGCAAGAAAAGCAAATTTGATATAATGGGACAAGTATTATAGAAATAGGAGGTCGGCTTGTGACAGCTTTGCCAGAACTCTTGGCGCCGGCCGGATCGATGGAAGCGCTGCGAGCAGCCGTAGAAAACGGTGCTGACGCAGTATACTTGAGCGGAAAAAAATTTGGCGCACGTCAATATGCCGCCAACTTTGACATGAACGAGATGGGTGAGGCTGTGACCTACGCCCACCAACGCAATGCACGTATATATGTGACGATCAACACCTTATTAGATGACGCTGAACTGGACGGGCTTCCCCAATACGCACGAAACCTCTATGAAATCGGCGTCGACGCCGTCATCGTTCAAGACCTGGGCGTGTTGCGGGTCATTCAGAACCTGCTGCCTCAGTGGGAGATCCATGCCAGCACGCAGATGACTGTAAGCAATACCGAAGGAGCCCGCCTACTGGCGGCACAAGGTGTTCACCGGGTCGTGCCGGCTCGGGAACTGACTTTACAAGACATCACGGAACTGTGCCAAGTCCCCGGGTTGGAAGTGGAGGTCTTTGTCCACGGTGCCCTTTGTATCGGTTATTCGGGGCAATGCCTCATGTCCAGCCTCATCGGTGGTCGCAGTGGAAACCGGGGGCGTTGCGCCCAGCCCTGTCGCCTCGGATATGGCATCGTCGACGCAAAGGGTCGGGAAATGGTATCGAAACAGGATGTGGGCCAACACCTCTTGAGCCCGAAAGATATTAAAACGATTGAACACCTGCCCGACCTGGTTCAAGCGGGCGTGCATTCATTGAAAATCGAAGGACGCATGAAAAAGCCCGAATATGTGGCCACCGTCGTCCGCCAATACCGGCAGGCTTTAGATCGGACGGCTGCGAAGGAACCTTTTGCCGTCGATCCCGAAGAGGAGCGGGCTTTGCGCCAGATCTTCAACCGGGATTTTGCGCCAGCCTATCTCTTGGGCAACCCTGGTCGGGATTTGATGAGCTACAAGCGGCCGAACAACCGGGGACTCTTTCTAGGGCGCGTAAAAAGCTACGACGCGAAACGACAGCAGGCCCGGATCGTCTTGGAAGAGGATTTAAACCTGGGCGATGAGATTGAGGCATGGGTCACCCGGGGTGGACGGGTCGCTACGACGGTAGAAAAGATATGGGTGAGCGGGCAAGAGCGGGAAAAAGCACTTGCCGGGGAAGATGTGACGGTTGAGTGGCGGGGCAACGTACGCAATGGCGACCGCATCTTCAAGATTCATGATGAGTTGCTGACGACACAGGCTCGGGAATCTTACCAGCGGCCCGGTGAAGGAAGGCGTAACCCTTTACAGGCCCATGTGTGGGCCACTTTCGGTCAGCCCGTTGTGATCGAGTTTCGCGACGCCGAAGGGCGCCTCGGTCGCGGCATGACTACTGACGCAGCTCAAGAAGCTCGAAACCGGCCCTTGACGATAGAGTCATTGACGGATCAATTGGGGCGCCTCGGCAACACCGCCTACCGCCTCGATCACGTCGAACTCGAAGGCGACGGAAAAGCGATGGTGCCGGTGAGCCAGTTAAATGAAGCTCGCCGTCAGGCGATTGCAGAATTAGAAAAACGCTGCAGTGAAGAAACCGGTCCGGTACGGATCGACGAAAATCAGTGGCAGGCAGGGTTAGCGCACCTGGGCTTGATTCGTAGGAGAGCAGAGAGGGCTGGCTGGTCGGAAAAGGCTTCTTTCGCCCTCTCTCAACGACCGAGAGCGAAGGAACGAAAAGGACAGGGACAGGATGAACCCTTGCTCACCCTAACGGTGGAGGGTTTAAATAATCTAAAAACGGCTCTGTCTGCCGGTATTGATGAAGTCTATCTCAGCACCGAAGGGTTTCGGCAGGGGCAGTCTTTTCGACCGGGTGAGGAAAAAACCGCTGTCAGCCTTTGCCGGGATGCCGGTATTCCTGTCGTTGTGGCGCTGCCTCGCGTATATAGGGCTGAGCATCGTCCTGCCGTCGAAGGGATCATCCGGCGTTGGTTTGAGGCGGGTGTTCGATCCTATCTGCTGCCCAACTTGGGCTATGTGGAAATGGTCAAAAACCTTCCTGAAAGCGACCGGATCGAGATCCGTGCCGACTATCCGCTTTGGGTCTTTAACGGTCAAGCAGCCCGGAGCCTTCTGGAATTGGGCGCTGCCACAGTGACATTAAGCCCTGAATTATCGTTGGAACAGATGCGCGCCATGAGTCGCTCCGGGCTTGCTCGGGCCGGTGTGACTATGGACCAAACGGAAATCGTCGTCCACGGTTCCCTCCCGATGATGGTGAGCGAATACTGTGCTACAGGCGCTCTCCTCGGCGGCCGCACTTTGGAGAAATCCTGTGATCATGCCTGCCAGCGTCATCAGGACCTCTACCTGATCGATCGACTTAACTTTCGTTTTCCCTTATATACGGACAGCTTCTGTCGAATGCATATTCTGAATCCGAAAGACCTATCCCTGCTGGAAAACCTTCCCGACTTATTAGCACTGGGTGTGAAGCGCCTGCGCATCGAGGGGCGGACGGAAGATGCCTCGTGGCTGAAGGCCCTTTTACCTGTTTACCGCAAGGCCTTACGGGCTGCCCAGGCAGGGAATTGGCATAACGATACGGTACAATCATGGATAAAAGACTTGGAAAGGGTTCATCCGCCGGGATATACAAAGGGACACCTGTTCCGGGGGGTTGAATAGAGGAGAGAACAGGGAATGAACGAACGGACACTTCGAAAACTGGAATTTGACCGCATCCTGTCTCAATTGGCCGGCTTCTGCGTCTCCGACATGGGAAAGGAACTGGCTGAAAGTTTGCTGCCCAAGCACAAGCTGTGGCAGGTACAGGAAGGGTTAAGTGAGACGACGGAGGCGAAGGAAGTCCTGCGCCTTCGTCCGAGCAACCCGATGGCTGCTTTTCACGATGTGCGACCATACCTTCGAAAAGCCGAGGTGGGCGGCATCTTAGAAGCGGGTGAACTGCAACAAGTGGCCCAGGCCTTACGCATCTCCCGGCAAGTTCGGGCCTTTTTATTGTCAGACGAAAAAAAGACAACGCCCATCCTGACAGCCTTAGCGGAAGGGTTGGGCGTCTACCGCGAGGCGGAAGACGAAATCAACCGCTGCATCATCGGTGAGGGCGAAGTGGCCGACGACGCGTCACCAGAACTGGCGCGCCTCCGCAGGGCCATGCGAACGATCCAAAACCGGGTCCGGGAAAAACTGGACGCCATCATCCGTAACCCGGACACGCAAAAATACCTGCAAGACGCCCTGATCACGGTCCGGGGCGATCGCTACGTCGTTCCGGTTCGATCCGAATACCGCAGCCACATCCCCGGCCTGATTCACGACCAGTCCGCATCGGGAGCTACCGTTTTTATCGAACCGATGGCTGTGGTGGAACTGAACAACGAACTGAAACGTCACCAGGCTGCCGAGCGGACGGAAGTGGTGAACATCCTGCGCGGGTTGTCCATGCTGGTGGCCCAGAACGCGGAAGACATCGCCGTCAGTTTGGAAGTGCTGGCACGGATCGACTTTATCTTCGCCAAAGCGAAACTATCCTGGAAAATGGACGCCGGCGAACCGGCCATCAACAGCCAGGGGAAACTCTCGATCCGGTTAGGGCGCCATCCGCTGATCCAGGGAAAGGTGGTTCCCGTCACCATCGAACTGGGCCATGCCTTCGATACGCTCGTCATCACCGGCCCGAACACAGGCGGCAAGACGGTCTCCTTAAAGACGGTGGGCCTTTTAACCCTCATGGCCCAGGCAGGCCTGCATGTACCGGCTGAACATGGCACGGAACTGTCGCTCTTTGATCAGATCTTCGTCGACATCGGCGATGAACAATCGATCGAACAAAGCCTGAGCACCTTCTCCTCCCATATGACGAACATCGTCACCGTCTTAGAGAAGGTAGGGCCTACCAGTTTAGTCCTGTTAGATGAACTGGGTGCCGGAACAGACCCGACAGAAGGGGCGGCCTTGGCTCAGTCCATTATGGAATACATCTTACAGAAGGGCGCCAAGACCATCGCCACGACCCATTATAGCGAATTGAAAGCCTTTGCCTATGCCCACCCTCGTGTCGAGAACGCCAGTGTCGAATTCGATCTGGAAACGCTGCGCCCCACCTACCGGTTGCTCATCGGCCGTCCAGGCCGATCGAACGCTTTTGAAATCGCCGCCCGGCTGGGTATCAAAGACGAAGTGGTGAAGCAAGCCCGGTCCTTGTTGAGTCAAGAAGAGCGCGATGTGGCCAACTTGATCGAACATCTCGAAGCCGATCAGGTGTCGGCGCAGCGGGATCGTGAGGAAGCAGATCGGCTCCGCCGGGAAGCAGAGGAACTGCGGCAGCAGCTCGAGGAGCGGGAAAGAACGATTCGGGAGAAAGAAGCGTCTTTACTGGATAAGGCCCGGGAAGAGGCTTACCATCTCGTCCGGCAGGCGAAGGATGAAAGCGATCAGATCCTTCGTTCTCTCCGGGAGGTTATGAACCGGGCGCCCGTCAAAGAAGAAATGGCCCGCGCTGAGAACGAGCGGCAACGATTGCGAGAGATGCAGGGAAAACTGGCTGAAGGTCGGATAAAAAAAGCCGTTGATGAGGAAGCAGCCATAAAGACAGTTAAAATCGGCCAGACCGTCTTCGTACCGCGGCTCAACCAAAAGGGTTCTGTACTATCGATGCCCAACGCCCATGGGGAACTGCAGATTCAAGCGGGGATCCTTAAACTGACGGTGAAGCTGAATGAACTGCGGGCGGCAAAAGAAGAGAAACAAAAATCAGGTGCCACTCAGTACGCGGCCATCGCTAGCGGTAAGGCGAAAGAGATGTCCAGGGAACTGGATTTTCGGGGCTGTACGGCTGACGAAGGCATTGAACTGGTCGGAAAATTCCTCGATGATGCCTACCTGGCTGGTATTTCGCCGGTAAACCTGATCCATGGGAAAGGCACTGGCGCCCTGCGGGCGGCCATCCGGTCCTACTTGCAGAAACATCCCTATGTGAAGTCTTTTCGGAGTGGCGAACATGGGGAAGGAGGCGTCGGGGTGACTGTGGTAGAGTTAAAATAGCCAGTAGTACTCAACGATGACAACTAAATTCTTGGCACATTTCTTCCCGGAATCATAGTTTATCTAAACGATGATTTACAGGGGGAGATGCAATGTTTCGCCAAGGCTATGGGGATGTTCTGGCGGCTCAAACCGGTAGAGTCGGCAATGTTCTTAGTTCACAGACGGGGGATGTCAATGGTGACCAAGTACCGGACTGGGTCTATTTGACTGGGAACTACCCCTATCCCGGTAGTCAATTTGTCGATAATATCACCCTGAACATCCAAGACGGCAGGACCATGATGACATACGCCATTCCCTTAAAAGCGAATGCAGGGTACAACCCGACTGTATTTCTAGGTGATTTTACGGGGGATCAAGTCAAGGATATTCAAATCAGTGTCGCCTCGGGCGGCTCTGGCGGAATCACCTATGAGTATGTTTATTCCTTTTTAAACAATCAAGGCCGTCAGTTATTTGATTTTGAGCAGTTCAATGAAGAGTACCGGTACGACGTGAATTATCTAGATAATTATCAAGTGGAAGTCATCAGTCGAAACTTGAACAAGTCCTACCGGATCGATATCCGTTACAAGGGCACGGAATATCTATCGGAGATTTATGATAAGAACGGAAAGTTAAAAGCTCCTATCCAAGGAGATGTGAACGGGATCGGCGGACTATATCCTGTTGATTTTGAGCGGGATGGAATCTATGAACTGTTGGCTTTCCAACGGATCATAGGACGTTACAATGCCGATGGTCTGGGATATATGATGAACGCGTTAAAGTGGAACGGGAGCGCTTTCGTTCCTTTTCAACAATGGGTTGGTATTTTTGGATGATTTAGTAATTAAATCGTAGAGTAACATTCGAAGTTTAAATATATATTGTTAATTCTTTTGCAGGATATTCCACCGCAAATATCGAATGTATTTGTAAACATTCACAATAAGGAGCCTAGTTTATATGCAAAACCAAAAAGAGCACATTTCCGAGATTAGTACTTTATGTCCATTGTACAATAATACCGAACCAGGAAAACCTTGTAAGTATGGTAGAGCTTCATCGGGGGTATGTCAGCACATTGAAGGGCTCTTCTACCCAGAGTTCTGTCCCATCGTGGCCCTTCAGTTAGAAGATCACGGTATCATGCCGGCCATGGTGAAACGTCGTCTCACCCGGTTTCGGGTAAAACTTGACCCGAATGCCATGCCGATCAAGACCAAAAGCGATTTTGTGATCACCGCAGATATGGTCCGTTCTATCATCCCGGAACCGAAGAGCCAACATCTTTCCCGGAGAAAAGACAACCCCAACGTTTTAGAGATCGCATCGCGGATGTATAGTGAAGCCAAAAAACTAGTCGACTTGTTAGCAGAAAAAGAAGAAAAAGAAATCGCCCTTGAGTTGACCAAAGCCATAAAGGATTATGAAACATGGATGTCTGATCAGAGCGGTAAAAAGTAAAAGGCTTGATACAGTCCAGCATACAAAATCACCATGGAAAAAGAGAGAAAAAAGAGTCCTACCTCACAGCGAGGTAGGACTCTTTTTTTTCGGGTGAATATCAGGTTGACTGATCAATTTCGATTATGAAACTGACTCAAAACCATGATGAACTCGTTATACATCTCTTCCATCTGGAGGAATAGGTTATTAAGATTGTCCAGCGTCTTGTTACGTCCGTACGATTCCATTTGTTCACAGAACTTTGCAAAGTGTAGGGCACCCAGACTCGCACTCCCTGATTTTAAAGCATGGGCCGCCTTTTCAATGCACTCCGGATCGGAGCGTTGTATAGCAACACTCAAACTGTTCATCAGTTGTTTTGATTCGTCTAGGTAAGTTTCAATTAAAGAAGGCAAAAAGGCATCGGTTTGGTTGTCTGTAAAAAGGGCAATTTCCCTCAATACATTCATGTCTATGACAGAAGAATCGTTTTCTAAAAAATTCCGGTCCTTAGAAGGGGAGGATGGTTTCTCGGAAAAAACCTGATTTTCCTTCGTACGTTGTTTTGGAAGCCAACGAGCTAAGACAGTAATCAGTTCTTCGATCATGATCGGCTTGCTGATATAATCATCCATTCCGGCACGGATGCACTTCTCCCGATCGCCCTGCATGGCCATGGCTGTCATGGCGATAATGGGGATATGTAGGTGCTGTGCGAATTCCCAATCACGAATGATCTGTGTTGTTTCAAAACCGTCCAACTCTGGCATTTGGCAGTCCATAAGAATAAGAGTGTATTCCTTCTCGGTGACGGCATGGATTGCCTCCATGCCGTTTTTCGCTACGTCTACCTGTAACCCGAGTTTGTTCAGCAGGGCGACAGCCAGCTTTTGGTTTGTCTCATGATCTTCAACGAGTAACAGAGGACGCTTGGTCTGCCAAAGAGGGTGGTTGTTTTTGTGGAGTAAGGAGATTTCGTCTGTCGGAAGGGTATTTTCAGCCCGAGGCGATTGGGAAGTGAGAAAAGAAACGGAAAACCAGAATGTTGAACCTTTTCCTATTTCACTGATAACCCCTATTTCTCCCTCCATGAGTTCAACGAGCTTTTTTGAAATCGCTAAGCCGAGACCAGTGCCCCCGAACATGCGTGACGTTGAGCTGTCGGCTTGAGCGAATGGGGTAAAAAGATAACCTAAGAGACCTTTTTCAATACCGATACCTGTGTCGGTAACTTCAAAACAGACCTTCATCCGGTCATTATCTTTTGATATCACGGTAACAGTGAGCGAAACTGTACCTGAGTTTGTAAATTTGATCGCATTACCTAGCAAGTTAAATATAACCTGCCGGAGACGACTCGGATCGCCCTGTAAGGTCTTGTCTATTTCCGGCGATATAGATAGAGACAAAACTAATCCCTTATCTTTTGCTTTATTCGTAAAAACTTTGATCACGCTTTGAATCGTCCTGTGTAAGTCGAAATCGATCGTCTCCAATTGCATTTTACCGGCTTCTACCTTCGAGTAATCCAAAATGTCATTGATTACATTCAAAAGAACTTCAGCCGATTCTTGAATGGCTTGGGCGTACTCATTTTGCTCTCGATTCAGTGGCGTATCTAACATGAGATCGTTCATACCTAAGATCCCATTCATCGGTGTTCGAATCTCATGACTCATCATCGCGAGAAAATTACTTTTCGCACGGCTGGCTTCTTCCGCTTTTTCCTTGGCTAACCGAAGTTCTTCTTCCGTCTGCTTTTTGTCTGTGATGTCCATAACCAATCCGTTCAGGAGGGTGATTCTGCCATCATCATCAAACAGCGGGATGATATGGACTCGAATCCAGCGAACTTCTCCGTCTCTTCTGATGATACGATTTTCCGTGTATACGGGTGCACCACCTAAAACATTGCTGTTTGCCTTTTCGCCGTTATGAATATCATCAGGGTGTATACAGTCAAACCAGAGTTGGGGATTTTCGATAAACGCTTCGGGCGGATATCCGTAAATCTTTTCGCATGCCGGTGAGATTTGGAGCACTCTACTGGAAAGAGGATCCATCGACCAGAAGACCAGATCCAGGCTGTCAAATATGCCTTTTAATTGTTGTTCGGTAGCTTTTAATTTGTTTTCTATAATCCGTTGTTCCGTAATATCCGAAAAAGTGGTTACTGCTGCATAGGGCTTGTCTGATTCTAGTCGGAACAAGGGTTCAGAGTTGATTCGAATCCACGTGAGCTTCCCGTCAGGCTTATAAAGTCCCATGATTACGTTACGGCAGGGGAGGCCTGTTTGTAGAGTGATCATGGAGGGATGCTCTTCGCCATGAAAAGTAGAACCATCTTCATGAATCGCTTTCCAACAGGGATCCATAGATGTACGGCCTTCCATCTCCGCGAAAGTAAGTCCAAGGATTTGTTCTGCAGCCCGGTTAGATCTGATGATAGCTCCTTCCCGGTCTTGCACGACGATTCCTTCCGCCATGACAGAGACGATCGTGCGAAAACTTTCCTCGTTATCCCGCAAAGCCGCTTCTGTCCGTTTCCAGTCGGTCACGTCAAAGATGATCGAATACAAAAAGGTGTGGTCTCGAATAAAAACGGGAGTCGAGTATACATCGACTTCTCTGATCTCACCGGAGGCTAAGCGGTGTTTAAAGTGAAAGATGTTTAGTTTTTTGCTGATCGCTCGTAACATTCCTTGGTTAATCTCGTCGTTATGCAATGTATTAATATCATAAATGAACTTATTGCAAAGGACTTCTCTTTCATACCCATAGAAATCACAAGCGGCGCGATTGGCGTCAACAATTCGCCCGTTTTGCGGATCAATCAGTAATGTTATGGCAAGATTGTTTTCAAAAAACTGATCATAACTCTCTTTGAGTTCCCTTAAGTGTGTTTTTTGCAAAAAATCCAAGGAAATCCACTTCCTTTAACGTGACACTTGTTGTATTTACACTGATTATACTTTATTTAGATAAAGTTGATAATCCTACGTTGACAATCCAAAATAGTAATATTTTCACCACCGAAAAATCCATCACTGAACCATTTCACAAATAGGAAAAAGCGTGGGCAGTTACATTCTTCCGCACGCTTCTGAACAAGAATTTATCTATTTAGAAAGAACCGTATCCAAATCCGAATCCGGTGCCTAGGATGGCAATGATGATGATCAAAATAGCTAGAGCGACAATGCTATTGCCGATATAGCCACCGGTCGTTCCACACCCGCATGCACCCATGGTTTTTTCCTCCTCTCAAAATGAGTTTATAATCAGGGATCACCGACTGCACCGAAACCAATGATGGCCGGATAAAATGCACCAATTACGATAAGGGCGATCACAAGCCCAACTACCGTTGGGAAACCGAAATATCCTCCACCTACAGCAGCCATTTAGGGTTCCTCCTTTCAAGTGGATTGTAGTTACCTACGATGCCATTTTATGGGTGGAAGTGGTCAGAGGTGACTCCTTCCTACGGAACTCGATCTTCGGCTTTGAAATGAGAAATGAAGGACGAGTTAGATAATGGAGGATGTTTCACAGAAGATGTTTTTCTGAAATAAGATAAGCTCAGGAAATAAATTCTTCTATTACTAAATAGCGCCTCCATAAAATCGTGAAAACGTATTTTTTCATTTCGTTGGGGGGAAGTTCATTGACCCAATATAACCGAATCACACCGGAGATCCTTAAACAGCTCATTTTCATCGTGGGAGCTAAGTATGTGATCATCGATCAGGAGCGGATGGGTCCTTATACTCATGATGAAACGGCAGACCCGGAATTAGCCCATCATCCCGAGGTGGTCCTGTTGCCGGAAAATACTCAACAGGTGGCTGAGATCGTAAAATTGGCGAATCATCATAAGCTACCGATCGTTCCAAGGGGTGCCGGTACGGGTCTCTCTGGTGGCATCGTTCCTAAGTTCGGTGGCATAGTCATCTCTTTAGAACGTTTTGACAAAATCATTGAAATCGACTCCGAAAATATGTTCATGACCGTAGAAGCAGGCGTAATCACGGAACGAGTTCAAGAAGCAGCAAATCGGGCGGGTTTTCTATATGCGGGAGATCCTTGCAGCGGTCATAGCTCGACGATAGGAGGCAATGTTGCCACCAATGCCGGTGGGAATAAGGTTTTGAAATACGGTTCTACCCGCAGGCAGGTATACGGTTTGGAAGTCGTTACTGCAGAAGGGGATATTGTGTTCCTGGGCGGTAAATGTATGAAAGATTCTACCGGATATAGTTTGCTGAACTTGATCATCGGCTCGGAAGGTACACTAGGTATTATTACGAAAGTCATCCTCAAGCTACAACCGCTGCCCAGCCACAGGGTGGATCTGTTGGCTATTTTTCCAGACCGGTCTTCGGCCATGCAAGCGGTTCCGCTAATCTTGCAAAAAGGGATCATCCCTGCGGCGCTGGAGTTCATGGATAATCGGGCTGTACAATGTTGTGAAGAGTATATTGGGGAAAAGTTACCCTATAGGAAAGATGCTTATTATCTGATCGTCACACTCGAAGGGGATGACGAAGGCTTTTTGGAGGGACAGATGGCTCTCATCGATGAGGTCTGTAGGGATAGCGGTGTGATCGAGATTTTAGCAGCTGATCCAAGGCGAATATGGAGGGCCCGGAGAGTATTCGCTGAAGCCAGCAGAGCCCGGAGCCCTGTCTATTCGGGGGAAGATTTGGTTGTGCCTCTTTCTGCTTTGGGGGTTATCATCAAATTTATCGTCGATAGAGGAGAAGAATATGGAGTGACCATCCATTGTGCCGGACATGCCGGCGATGGCAATGTGCATGCCCATATACTGAAAGACAGTATCAACGATGATAATTGGCGGCAAATCCTGCTGGCACTGCACGATCAGATATACAAAAAGGTCTATTCCCTGGGAGGAAAGTTGTCTGGAGAACATGGCATTGGTTATAAACGAGTAAAGTTATTGGAGGAGTTTTGTCATCCCGTGGAATTAAAAATGATGAAAGCGATCAAACAATGTCTAGATCCCAATTTAATCTTAAATCCGGGGAAAGTACTACAGTTCTGATTTCAAAATGAACCGCCCGTCTAGTGGGTACCCGAGACATAAGTCCGGGAACACTGCAGACGGGCGGTTGTTTTAGCCATGGCCAATTAATTTTTTTGTCTTCACATGAATCAACCGATTCTGGTCATCAACATGGACTACGGAGTGGGTACCTTCGACCAGTTCCTCCGGTGAGAATGAGCCCATACTGAGGATGATGACCTTATCTCCGGGCTGAAACAAGAGAGCCGGCGGTCCGTTTAAACATATTTTCCCTGAACCTGCCGGTGCCGGAATCGCATACGTCTTCCAGAGCACAGCATTTCGCAAATTCGTGATCTGCACCATCTCATGTTCGTAAATATTCGCCTGCTTCATCAGGTCTGCGTCGATCGTGACGCTTCCTTCGTAATCGATATCGGCATCAGTTACGGTGGCCCGGTGAATCTTCCCTTTACACATCCAACGAAGCACTGCTCCACCCACTCCTTAATACACATAGGGGAAATAATCTCTCCTTACTATATTCATGGGTGATAACAACGGTTACGTGATGGAACAACCAATGATTTTAATTCATAAGCTAAAGAACGAGGAAATGATTGGGAGTGAACGTTTTTGAAGTCCCAAAAAGTGAGCCGCCCTGAACTCGGTAAATGGAGCTTATGGCGCCTTTTTGCAGCCGATTCGTCCATACGCCCGCACTTACCGCCGACCCGAAAATTCAGTATGACGAGCTTGAAAAGATTCCTCGAATCCTACGGAATGGTCTATCTGAAACCAAGTGCAGGATACGGGGGACAAGGGATTATTAAGGTCTGGCAAACGGAGAAGGGCTATTCCTATGTTCGTGTTAAGGGAGAAACACATAGGCGAGCGTCTTTTACTGATCTATACAACAGCTTGAAAAGGTACTGCTTTACCGGTAACGGATATATCGTTCAAAAAGCGATTGACTTGGCCCATGTTGACGGACGACCTTTCGATATCCGCTTGATGATGATGCGACAAAAGGGTGCATGGCGTTACATCGGTGCCTTAGCGAAGGTGGCCGGAGAAAACAGCATCGTTACGAACTACCTTCGTTCGAAAGGTCAGATTCTGGATATCGAAGCGGCGCTTCAACGATCCGAACTTTTTGACACAGAAACGGTGGCACAGATCATGCGTGATATGATTCGTCTTGGTTATAAGGTCTGTCGGCGCTTTGATAAATACAAGACCTATTGGCAGATCGGTCTCGATTTAGGTGTCGATAAGAGAGGCAAGGTATGGGTTATTGAGGAAAATACCGGTCCTGCCCACTTTTTATTTCGAAAGCTACCTGATAAAAGTATTTATCGACGGATCCGGTCCATCGCCCGATTGCGAAGAAAAAAATAAATCAGTTTCTAACCCCCGATTTTCACAGTGGAAGATCGGGGGTTTTTATTGTGGAAATTGGGTTCAAGAAAGCTAAGTTCATCTAATTCACTCAGGATATAGAACTAATTCCTAATTCTTATTATTGAGATTACTTTCACAAGATGTTAAGCTCTTTGAGCACTACACATTAAGCCGAAGCTCGAAAGAGCGCGGGGGAACCAACTACTGGGGTGAAGTCGTTTTTACGGCCGGTGTACTCCCCACCGAACCCGTCAGCTAACCTCGTAGGCGTAAAGGAGGAAACATTTCATGTTCAAACGTACTTTCATCGCTTCTGTACTCGCCATCAGTGCCACCGTTTCTGCCTTGGCAGGTCCGGCTCTTGCTGCTACGAGTACTCAAACCGTATCGACTGCATCTGTAAACTCTCAGCTTCCTCCTGGCGTAAAGATGGACAAGACGATCAAACCCTTGGCCTCCCTTAGCGCCAGCGACCAACAGAAGCTGAATGCTGTTTTGAAAGTTGCTAAGAGCAAACTAGGTACACCTTATATCTGGGGTCATAACGAAGACCGGGGACAAAGAGGATTTGACTGCTCTAACTTCACCGCCTATGTCTATCATCATGCTTTGGGTTATAAGATGAGCACCGCTTCGAGAACCCAAAACACTTCTGTCGGTTGGAAAGTCCCGAAAAGTCAGATGCGCCCTGGCGATCTCGTCATTTTTGATAACGGTAAACACGTAGGTATTTATGTGGGGAACGACCAAGTTATCCAAGAAGGCGGCGGTCTCGGTAAAGTAGGTTACTTGAGCGTAGCTTCCAATGCATACTGGGGCAAGCACATCACTGCCGTTAAACGTATGTACTAACAATTATATAAATATAGGTTTCTCGACCGTAACGTACACAGACCTTGTATTTGCAGGGTCTGTTTTTTTACTCCTTAGATACTCTTTGAAAGATTTAGACTTTTTCGAATTCCCGTGCCTTTCTTGGCTTATATATCGCAGTGACATATAATTACTATGTTGACTATTATGTACCACAAGTATTAATTTTAGGGGTTGAGAATGAGTGGGTTTTACAGACAAATTTATGGAATATCTGCAAATCGAACGCATTAAATCTTTAAATAGCGTTCAATATAAACGTTTAACCATATCGGCTACAGTCGTCGTTTTTGGTTTAGGTGCGCTATATCTAAATTCTATCGCAGGAAATGGTCCCTTTGGAATGATAACCGGACCTATGACGTCGGTAAATCAATCGCCAAATATTGGGCAAAAAGTTACCGCGATTGTGGTTAAGGGCAAACAGGTCGCCTTGCTTCCCAATGAATCCCAAGCCAAGGATGTCATCCAACAAGTGGTCGACTTTTTTACGAAAGAAAAAGCCGAACAGGGAATGACCCTGCAATCTTACCAAATCAAAGATACGATTGCCTATGAAGAAGTTGACCTGCCTGCCGGAACAACCCCGCTTAGCATAGAGGATGCGGTAAAAAAACTTACCCATCCGGAACAAGAAGTGATTACATATCAAGTCCAACCGGGAGACTGTATTTCTATTATTGCGGAAAAAACCAAAACACCCATGTCTGTACTATTGGCTTCTAATCCCGGTCTTGTTCCAGAACGTTTACAAATCGGACAAGCATTGAGGTTGGTTAAACCGACCTATGATATCGACATTGAAACGACCTATGTTCTCGTACAAGATGAGGACATCAAATTTGATACGCAAGAAGTCAAAGAAGAGAGCTTAGGTTGGTCTAAGCCTGTGATCAAGCAAGAAGGGGAAAATGGAAAAAAAGAAGCAAGATACTTAGTGGTTAAACATAACGGTGAGACTGTAAATCAGGAATTACAGGGAGAAACGGTCCTGAAACCCCCCGTAACTCGCATCGTCGCGAAGGGAGACCGCTATTTGGTTGCGGCCCGTGGCGGCGCAGGTCGATTTTCCTGGCCTACTTCTAGCCACCTGATCACCTCCCCCTTCGGTATGCGAGACGGTAAACTGCATACGGGTGTGGACTTCGGTTGCCCTGTTGGAACAAGTGTTGCGGCCAGTGCTGATGGGGTTGTTCGTTTTGCAGGGTGGGCTGGCAGTTACGGAAAGCGCATTATCGTCGATCATGGCGGTGGCGTTCAAACGACCTATAACCACCTTTCGGAAATCCTCGTCGGTTCAGGGCAAAAAGTGAACCAAGGGGAAGTCATCGCTCGTTCCGGTGTCACAGGGAATACGACCGGACCCCATCTGCACTTTGAAGTCATGACGGGCGGAAACTTTCAGAATCCCATGGGCTATTTAGGCAAATAGTTCATGGGATTCTTCTGCCGCCCTTCTTCGTCAATAAGGTACTTGTTCATATGAGAAAAAGGTCCGATAAGAAAAAGCCCGCCCATACCGGCGAGCTTTTTCTTATTCATGGATATTACCAGCGGTTACGTGGCTGGAAGCAGTCGCGACAGTAAACGGGCTTATCTCCACGGGGCTGGAAGGGAACAGTCGTTTCCTTACCACAGGAAGAACAGGTTACCGGATACATTTCTCGTTCTTGACGATATCCGCCACCACCACGATTATTCATGTTCGCCTTCCGAGCCGCACGGCACTGGGGGCAACGCCCTGGTTCGTTTGTGAATCCTTTTTCGGCGAAGAACTCTTGTTCGGAAGCGGTAAAATCGAACTCACTTCCGCACTCTTTACAGGTCAGTGTCTTGTCTTGAAACATAGTAAACCTCCTCGTATTTTGCCCTGTCTTGGGATATCCGTCAAACCTCCCTAGCCAACGGCAATCGAGGAGAGCAGCGTCTAACCAGATCAGGACTACATCTTTAGTATACACGGGTAGTACGGTACTTTAGACCATAAAAGGTCTCCATAGTAGAATCAAAATTTTCCGTGCGAGTATATTCTTCCCTGAAAAGAAAGACATTTATGTTGGCGAAAGCTTGAGCGGTCTGACCTGATCATGACGACATTTTTAGTGTCTAAAGAACTGAAAGGTTTGAATAATTTACTAGTTTTACTGCCAAAATAATTTGGGTTATTCTCTCCCAACGCATGGAATAAGAGGATTATACTCATGAGAAATCAGCTTCGTCGTCCCCTTGCAACCATAAGTGTATATGGAATTAACCTTTTACACCGCCAGAATCCTTATGTGGTTGCTTGGTGGTCCGCTGCATTTCCGGGCTTCGGCCACTATTTATTGAATCAATATATCCGGGCAACGCTTCTCACCATAGTTGAAGTGATTATCAATTATCTCACTAATATAAATATAGCCATCGTTTACTCTTTCTGTGGAGAATTTGATATGGCAAAGTCCGTCGTTCAGCCTCGCTGGGCGATTGGATATATTATCATTTACTTTTTCATCATCTGGGATAGTTATCGTTCTGCCTTAGTACAGAACAAACTATGTCACCTCGCACAACTTGAAAACGAACGAGTCGCCGCTGTAAATCTGAGACCCCTTGAGTTTCAATATATAGAGCCAAAAAAACCTTGGCTCGCAGCGCTATACTCCTTCTTCTTTCCCGGCTTAGGGCAATTATATAACCATCAGTTTGCTTTAGCCTTTTACGCGATGATGTGGTGGTGGATCTACTTAACTTTATCTCGTGCCCATGAGTCTGTAACTCTCATGATGGTTGGAAACTTTCAGGAATCAATCGCTGTACTTCATCCTCAATGGCTGCTTTTTATGCCATCCGTCGTCGGAGGATCGACTTATTACGCGTATATCATGGCTAGAGAACATAATCGACTTTTTCGGATAGAGCAACGGCAGTTTCTTGCGGAACGCTACTCTCATTCTGAAGTTCGATTGTTCCCACGGTAGGTGGTAAAAGGATTGTTGGTTATAGGAACATTTGAACATTCTTTAGAGCTAGAGCAAGCTTTATCCTTGTTGGAACATGATGGCATTGCGCGCAAACATATACTCGTGATTCTAATGGATACGGACCCGAAGAACCCCAACCAATTTTTAAGCAAGCCAACTGACCTCTATCCCAACGCGATTGAAGTCGGTACGGCCTTTGCTACCGCTTGTGCTGTCATCGGTACGAGTGTCGGTTTTAAATTGGCTTGGGGTCCTATTTTTAGCGGTCTTTCTGCTGCCGTGGGCGGATTTATCGTAGGGTTTGGATTATATCTTTTCGTAAAAAAGGGAATACACAAAACTCGTTCGAAAAGGCTTCCTGAAATCTGTGTCATTGTCCAATGTACGGAGGAACAGGTTGAACTGGTCACGGAGACCTTGTGGAAATTTGGGGTACTGACGGTAGGAAGGGTAAAAGAACCATCCTTGAGAGCATAGCTGTACAGTATACGGAAATAAGCATTCAGGAATGGGAAGTGGGTTTAGCAAGCGTTCGGTCACAATGTTGCCGAGCGCTTGTTTTTTGTGTAGGAGGGATGGGGGAGCTTTAATGCAGCAAGAAAGGCGTCAATTCGTGGCTGATTCAGAAGGAAATTAGAATATAAGCCGCGAAACATTACATTGTACCGAAAATCACAATAAATGAAAGGAGGCTCTTTCATGGCATATCGTATTAACGCCGATGACTGCATCGCTTGCGGAGCTTGTGAAGGCGGCTGTCCGGTTTCTTGCATTTCTGAACGTGAAGATAGCAAACGAGTTATCCACGAATCTGCTTGTATCGATTGTGGTGCCTGTGCCGATGCCTGTCCCGTAGATTGCATTAAATCAGTGTAGAAGAGCAGTAAAGAACACCGTTGAGCAATTGTAAGCAGTTCAGCCCGTTGTTGGTTGACTGCTTTTATTTTTTTGCAAGCATTTCGCACAGGAGCGTCCTTAGCGGCGTATAGTCGAGGGTTCGTACCTATTAGTACATGTATAAAGTAATTGCAGGACTTGTGCAATGAAGATATAATTGTTGCAGAGGGATTATTGTGAAGGTGGCGACGACATCATATGAAGTTTGACGCAGGTATTACGTCGATGCACCCGGAATTGTTTTGTTCTGATTTCTCCTTGGACATATTTGGAGCGTTGTTTATGCGTCATTTTGCCGGAGATTGGGGTTTAGTTTCACCGGAAACCTGGACATCCAATGAACATGCTATCACTCATGGCGGCGAATTAGTTTCCCTGCATACAGTTCCGAATGGGCGAAAAATCAAAATCGTGACGAATGCACAACGGAGTGGAACCATAGCTTTCTATGTATGAAGAAAAATATATCATTGATTTATAACAGCTCGGTTTTCCAATTACGGAAGACGGGGCTTTTTTGTAGCTGGTTGCCTATTGTTCCCGTTGAGATTTGGGGCTGATGTTTTTTTCTTGAAATGTTCCGGAGGTAAGCGTAAGAAAGAGGGAAAGTCCGGCCAAATATAGAAGGATTTACACAAAGCACTGTAATCCTTGAATGAGGGAGAGAATAGCGATACCTCCTAAGCTAACAGTTCCACCGGACGGCTATAAACCAAAATTTCGCTCTGGCGACGCCTGGTGTCCGTACTGTGGTCGAGAAGTCGAATTTATCTGGGACGAATGTTTGAGCGTTGCCAAATGTTCCAAATGCAGCATGACGACACGGGACTTCCATATCCGCCGGTATAACGGTCTGATGAAAAACAACTCTTTAGACCGGTCTTTCGAAGCGGCTGTACGGAAGGCGGATCGAAAGCGATTGCGTAAGGGTGATAGAGAATTGAATCTTTTTGATTTCACACAAGAATGAGGCCCAGGATAAATATCCCGGACCTCATTTTTATGGGTGGGCCTGCGATTCATGATCTAAGCTGGTTACTGATAAGGGTTGACCCCCAACACCTCGTCTACAGTACTAAAGCTGTATCCTGCATGCTTGAGAGCAGAAATGATTGACGGTAAGGCCTTTACGGAAGCTGAACCGTTATCAGCACTGTGCATCAAGATAATATCGCCCGGTCGGACGTTATTCGTAACATAATCAACGATTTCTGTATTTGTTTTTTGGTTCCAATCAAAGGTATCGAGTGACCAGAGAACCAGTTTATATCCTTTTTTACTTAATACGTTCAATACGGAAGCGTTCACATCTCCATAGGGGGGACGCAATAGCGCAGGACGCTTTCCGATAATTTTGGACAAGCTTTCTTCTGTTTGATGAATTTGTTCTTCTAACTGCGGTTCCGTTTTTTTAGTTAGGTAGGGATGATCAAAACTATGACTGCCAATTACATGACCGGCATCATAAGCTTGTTTGACAATTTTTTTGTACTGTTCAGCGTTATTTCCTAAAAAGAAAAAGGTGGCACGAACCTGTTCTTTCTGAAGAATTTCTAAGACTTTCGGTGTGTTGCGATTATCGGGCCCATCATCGAAGGTCAAACAAAGTGTTTTCTTATCCGAGGGACCTCCAATAAACAACGTATCCGGGTTTTGGGTAGACAATAGCTCCACAGCTCGACGCCACTCTTGCCAACGAGCCAGGGTTTTCTCTGTCATCGATCGAGTATCTCCTCGGATGGTTCTGCCAAAACTGACTTCGTCTGATTTCGAAAGCGGGGCATGAGGCGACTGCGTGGTCGAAAAGGGTTCTTCTCTAGAAGTAGTTGCTTGGGAATCGGGTTGAATATTTTTTTTCATTCCCAAAAAGGTCAAATACAACGCAGTCGCTATGATTATCCCGGCCAGAAATATCGTCATCCATCTAGCTGTTCTTGACATTCAATGCCTCCACATGCATTAGTTAAGCAAGTCCGGACATTCCACCAAGCGATTTAACCGAGATACTGCTTCGGTATACTTCTCTTCGATTTGAGTGAAAAATAGCCCCATATTCTCCAGCTCTCCCGTGCGTCCAAGCTGTTCAACCCGTGCGCAGAGCGATGCAAGATCTTTTGCTCCGATGCTCGCGCTGCTGGACTTTAAGGCATGGCAGGCTTTATGAATACCTGTTGCGTCTTGTATCTTTACTGCTTGTCGCAACGATGTCATTAACTTCTGTGCGTCTTCCAAATAGATTTGAAGTAATAACGTAAGAAACTCAACATGATCGTCGTCGCCCATGGCCAGTATATTCTTTAAAACCGTCAGATCGATAACAGTGGCATCCTCCTCTGGTGAGACAGCGGGGAATTGATTGTTATGGCTGTTCGCAGGGGGCTGTACAACTGTAGATCTCTCGTAGGGAAGCCACTTATCGAGCAGCCTGATCAGTTGCTCCATGAGAACAGGCTTACTGAGATAATCGTCCATTCCGACGTTAAGGCACCGCTCCCGGTCTCCGGACATGGCCAAGGCGGTCATGGCGATGATCGGCACATGCCGTCCCGTTTTGGCTTGTTGACTGCGAATGATTTTAGTCGCTTCAAATCCGTCCATTTCGGGCATTTGACAATCCATAAAAATGATCGCATATTCCGTTTCCGCCGTCGCTTTTACCGCCTCAATCCCGTTGTTTGCCCCATGAACCATCAAACCCATCTTGGTAAGAATCGTGATCGCCAATCGCTGATTCACCGGGCTATCTTCTACGAGCAGTACCGGGAGAGGGATATTCCACCGGGGGAAATCCGGTTTCTGCGGGAGCGGATGGTCTTTGCCAAGCCCTATCGAGAGTTGTGCGAGAGGACGTTGGAAGGGGATAGAAAACCAGAAGGTCGATCCTTTCCCAGGCTCGCTGAGCGCCCCGATATTTCCGCCCATGAGTTTGACCAGTTGCCCAGTGATAGCCAAACCAAGTCCAGTTCCACCGAATTTACGGGATGTGGAACTGTCCGCTTGGTGAAAAGGTTGAAAAATTTGCTCCATCATCGCGTTCTCAATGCCAATCCCCGTATCGGTAACTTCAAAGCGAAGTCTGGATTGATGTGGGGTTGTCGCTTCCTTCCAAAGGCGGACGGTTACTTGCCCCGAGTGAGTGAATTTGACGGCATTACTGACGAGATTCGTCAAAACCTGCTGTAATCGGGTCGGATCGCCCTTCACCCAGGCTTCCACTTCTGATGCTATAGAAGAGGTTAAGCTGATGCCCTTTTCAAGGGCCTTTTGTTGAAATAAGGTAATGACGTTGCTGACGATTCCCGGTAGGTGGAAGTCCAGGTTTTCGAGTACCAACTTACCCGCTTCCACCTTGGAATAATCCAAAATATCGTTGAGCACGTTCAGCAAGACTTCCGATGAATCTTTGATGACATGGGCGTATTCTCGTTGCTGACGGTTGAGTGCGGTGTCGAGAAGTAATGTGGACATTCCCATGATTCCGTTCATGGGAGTTCGGATTTCGTGACTCATCATCGCGAGAAAATCACTTTTAGTACGGCTGGCCTCAAGGGCCTTTTGCCGGGCCTTTTTCAGTTCCTCTTCCATGTTTCTTCGTGCGGAAATATCGGAAAAGGTGGATACGACAGCGTAGGGTTCTTCGGATCCGATGCGAAACAAGGGCTCCGAATTGTGCTGAATCCAAAGGGGTTCACCAGTGGGAGTATTTTTTCTCATGACTACGTTTCGTGAAGCAGATCGGCTTTGCAAAGTCACCATGGCAGGATGATTGTCTCTCGTGACAGGGCTATCATCGTCGAGATACATTTCCCATGAAGGATCAAAGCAGGAACGCCCTTGAATCTCATCGAATGAAAAACCCAATATGTTCTCGGCGGTAGGATTCGCTTTGATGATCATGCCTGCTCTGTCGGTGACGATGACCCCTTCGGCCATAGAGGTGATAATCGAGCGGTAGCTTTCCTCGCTGTCTCGCAGTGTTGCCTCCATTTGTTTTTGTTTGGTGATGTCTAGTGTCGCGCCTCGATAGGCCACGAGTCGATTTTTTTTATCGAAGACCGGTATCCCGCTCAAACTCAGCCAACATCGTCTAGAGGGTGTTTTCCGAATAATTTCTACATCGAAAAAAGGTTCCTTTTTCTGAACCGCTTTACGAACGGTGGATCTGAACTTTTCCAATTCTGCCGGTTCCACACCAGCAGTGGAATCTTTCCCGATTAATTCTTCTTTGGGCATTCCCAAGATGTCTTCCGCACGGTCTGAGACGTAGATAAAATTGCCTTGGAGATCCACTTCCCAGATGTATTCATCGAGGGAGTTGATGACGCTATGGAAACGCTGCTCTTCCAACTCCAACTGCAGCTTCCGTTCTTCCTGTTCGGTGATGTCTCGTCCAATCCCGATGAGTTCGCTGATGTTGCCGTCATGATCCATAACGGGGGAGTAGGAGGTGAGGTAATAACGGAACCCCTCGGGAACCTTCATTTTCCACTCGCAGAGGGCGGTTTCCCCGATCAAAGCCTGAGCAATAGCCTTTTCGTGGGCGATGGCATCCTCTTCACCTAAAATGTCCCGGTGGGTTTTCCCCAATATCTGGTTCATCAGCAGTTGTGTGCCGTTCCATTGAATCTGTGTATCATACTGCCAACAACCGTAGAGCCCTGTGATTCGTCCCTCTAAATCTAACGTAATGATCGGGTCGGGAATCGCCTTTAGCAGCGACGGAAATCGCGAAGTTGTGCAAGAAGATTCAGTATTTTTCAATTCGACGATATAACCGGCTAAAGTGGAATCGTCAGCATATAGCGGAGTGATTTCGTCAAGTGTTGAGCTGGCTTGGCAGACCTCGTAAAAATGAGTACCTTCGAGTGTAGAAGCCTTTATACCGAGTAAACCTTCCGCAGCCGGATTTACGAATTGGATATACATATTCTCATCACAGACGATAATGGCCCGTTTCATGTTTGTAATAATTGTCATCGGGTTCTCAATAACTCCCATGAAAAACACACCTTTTTATCCTGCGATTCTCGTTACTTTTTTCGATACTAATAATGATTATTATACAATATTTTTATATAAAACGGTAAGGATCTTACGTGATAAAGTATTAATCAGCGTCAAGTTCAGCGGGACTATCAGAGAGAGTATAATCTTTTATAATGGTTCTATGAAAACCCCACTAGGGCAGGTCTTGCTTCATCCACTGCATATGTTAGGAGGATAAAAATGGATTCGTCAAAGAAAAATGTTCAATTAAAATTTAATGCTCATGCCGCCAAGTATGACAGTCAAAGAAGACAGTTAATCCCTTGTTTTGATGATTTTTATTCGATCGCTCTTTCCCTTTGCCAGAGTGAAAAAGAGTCGCCCAAAATATTAGATATTGGAGCAGGAACAGGGTTGTTTACTTCGTTCTTCGCGGAAAGATACCCTCAGGGACAGTTTACCCTGATCGATATCTCCGAAAAAATGCTTGATGTGGCCAGGGAGAGATTCAGTAATCAGTCGAATATGACCTATGTGGTAGCAGACTACACGAAACATAGTTTCACGGACAAGTACGATATGGTCATCTCTTCCTTGTCGATTCATCATCTGACCGACGATGAAAAGTGTCTTCTCTATCAAAAGATTTATTCCCTATTGGAACAGGGAGGGCTCTTCGTCAATGCCGACCAGGTGCTTGGAAAAACGCCTTATTTAGAAACGATGTATATGGAAGATTGGAAGTACAAAGTGGAGCACAGCGGCTTGTCTATGGAAGACATCAAATCGGCTTACGAACGTCAAAAGTTAGATAAAATGTCCACGCTAGACGATCAAACAGACTGGTTAAAGCAAGCTGGTTTTTCTGACGTAGACTGTGTCTATAAGTACTATAACTTTGTCGTTTTGTTTGCGAGAAAGGTTTAACAAAAAGAGCCCGAACGAATGCGTTCGGGCTCTTTCCATTATCCTTTGGGACCATTATCAGTAGCGGGGCTGTTAGACGTACCCGGAGGGATAACTAAGGGCGTCGATGTCTGAGGTTTGGAACCGGATGGTGTTTGACTCGTTTTACCGGTGTTTTCTGGTTTGGTGGTTTTATTGGACCCGTTTGGCAAGCTTGGTGAACTCTCCTGATCATAGTCATCTGTTGCCGGGACTTGCTGTGTTGGCTTTTCGACGGTGGTTTCATGAGGTGTCTCTAAGTCTGCGTCAGCAGGAGTGGCGCCTTCATAGGGGGTCGGCCGTTTTAGGAATACTTTTTTGACGGTCTTCGCGGAATCACCCGGCTTATGTGGCTGACCGGTTTCAGCGTTGACCTCTACTTCCTGCCAAACGTTGCTCGTATTGCCGGGGACAGTTCCTTCGGCGAAGAGCTCAGTGCGGATATACTCGGCAGGCGTCAAAGCACTCGGCAAGAGGCCTGACTTGATGTCTACATTTGCTTCTACGATGCCAGGCGGGCGAACGAAGGACTTGGCTTTCGTTCCGGCGAGGGCCTTGGTCATGACGGCCCGCCAGATTTGTGCCGGGTAGGATCCGCCGTATGTTTTGTACATGTAATGGTTTTTATCGGTATTGTCATAGCCCATCCAGACGACACCGACCAATTCCGGTGTGTAGCCGGCGAACCAAGCATCTTTGTTTCCGGTGATGCCGCGGAATTCAGGAACGGAACTCGGCAGTTCCGTCGTGCCGGTTTTACCGGCGACAGGTCGGTCCATCTGCGCTCTTGTACCCGTACCGGCCTGGACAACCGTTTCTAGGATGTTCGTCATCAGATAGGCCGTCGTTTCTTTCATGACCGAGCTTTGTTTCGGCTTTACTTCCACGATGGTATTTCCGTCTCGGTCAACTACTTTTCGAATCACATGAGGCTCGTTCCAGACGCCGTGGTTGGCGAAGGCCCCATAGGCACTAGCTAGATCAAAAGGGTTTGTCCCCTGATGTAGACCGCCGAGAGCCAGAGGAAGCGTCAAATCCTGTTTTTCATCAAGGGTCTTAATGCCCAACTTCCGGGCGAAATCAAATCCGGTTTGGACGCCGATTTCGTTTAACATTTTCACGGCGTAGATGTTAACAGAGAACTGGGCCGCTTCACGCATGGTGATCAGGCCGCGGTAGGTGCCGTCGTAGTTGCCCGGTTGATAAGAGCCGTACTGTACCGGTACATCATCTAAAACAGTGGCTGGAGTCAGTCCCTTTTCTAGAGCGGGTCCGTAGACGGCGATCGGCTTAAAGACGGATCCTGGTTGACGTTTCAAATCAGTGGCTCGGTTGAGACCCCGTTTGACCGTATATTCCCGGCCGCCCACGATCGCCCGGGCTTCGCCGTTGCTGTGATCGAGTACAGCGATGGCTGCCTGAATGGGAGTGTCATCTTTTCCTTTCGGAAAGTTACCTAGGTCCGACAAAGCAACTTCAGCCGCTTTCTGCGCCGCCGGGTCGACGGTGGTATAGATCTTGAGACCGCCCTTATAGAGCTGGTTCTCCGTGATGCCGTATTTATCGATGCACTCTTGAATCACAGCGTCAACGAAATAAGGGAAGTTGTTGTCCCCGGTAGCGCTGGTCCGTTTCGCCTTTTCCAGCAGTTTGGGCGGATTCTTTTTCGCTTTTTCGGCTTCGTCGCTGGTGATGTAACCGAATTTAACCATTTGATTGAGGACCGTTTGACGCCGTTGCTCTGCCACCTCAGCATCGCGGTAGGGCGACCACTTGGAGGGTGCGTTAGGCAAGCCGGCGAGCAGGGCTGCTTCGCTGAGATCCAGCTTTTCTAAATCCTTGCCATAAAAGGTTTGGGCAGCCGCTTTCACTCCGTAGGCACCTTCACCAAAATAAATCCGGTTTAAGTACATGAGAAAGATTTCGTCTTTAGTGAAGTTCCGTTCCAATTGCAATGAAAGAATTAGCTCTTGTACTTTCCGTTTAAGAGTTTTTTCCGGGGTCAGAAAGGAGAGTTTGACCAACTGCTGGGTGATGGTGGAGGCCCCTTGCGAGCCAAAACCGTCAGTGATGTTGGCAAAGACCGCCCGGACGAGTCCCGTGAAGTCGAGACCATGGTGCTCATAGAACTTGTTGTCTTCGATAGCCAAGAAGGCGTTGCGCAAGTTCTTTGGTACAGTATCGATCTTTTCGACGAGCGTTCGATTCTCACCGGCGTGAAGGTTCGCAAATAGTACGTCTTTGTCATCAAAGAGTTGAGTGGTGGTATGTATGTCCAGATCGCTCATATTGATGGACGGGGCTTCCCGAGCCCATGAGAATGCGAGTCCGGAGCCGATGCCTAAAACGGAGACAAGCAAAATGGCGGTGATAAAGAGAGCCATTCGAGGCCAGTTAACTTTTGTTTTTGTGGTTTTCGTCGAAGTTTTTGGTGGAGTGGGAGTCTTTCTCGGTTCCCGAGGCGTATCGACCACTAGGAATCCTCCTTTTCGGCAACAAATCAAAGTTTATTATAGCATAGGAAACGGTGGTAGATAAATGGCAAGGCTGCTTTTGTTGAAAGAGGTGGAAAAACATGATAAAATGGGCAAAGTATTTATGCGGGGGAAGCTCCGTGGTAGCGCACGCGACAGGCGTGCAGGAGGGGGAGTACGGTGTCCGACAAGCCGGTTCTGCCAAAAGAAATTCAAGATGAAATAGACCGTCAGATGGCTCTTCTGCGCCGGGGTACTGCGGAAATCGTCCCGGAAGAAGAGCTAGTGAAGAAACTGGAACGTTCTATTGTGGAAAAGCGCCCGTTGCGAGTCAAACTAGGGCTCGACCCGACGGCGCCCGATATTCATCTTGGACATACGGTCGTACTGCAAAAACTGCGTCATTTTCAGGATCTCGGCCATCAGGTGGTCATCGTCATCGGCGACTTTACCGGTCGTGTCGGCGATCCTTCTGGGAAGTCTGAGACGCGGAAGCAACTGACAGAAGAAGAAGTCAACCGCAATGCGGAAACATATAAAACCCAGATCTTCAAGGTGCTCGATCCGGAAAAAACGGAGGTCACCTTTAACGCTTCTTGGTTACAGCCGTTGAATTTTGCCGACATCCTGCAACTGGCGGCCAAATACACGGTAGCCCGCATGCTGGAGCGGGAAGACTTTACGAAACGAATGCAAGAGAATCGCCCGATTGGGATGCATGAACTCTTTTATCCGCTCATGCAAGGGTACGACTCTGTAGCATTGAAAGCCGACGTGGAGCTAGGCGGTACCGATCAGAAATTCAACCTTCTCGTAGGCCGGGTGCTACAAAAGGAGTACGGCCAAGAACCGCAAGTGGCTCTGATGATGCCCATCTTGGAAGGTCTCGACGGTGTCCACAAGATGAGTAAGAGTTTGGGTAACTATATCGGCATCAATGAATCACCGCGGGAGATGTTCGGCAAGACCATGTCTATCGCCGATGAATTGATGGTCCGATACTTTGAACTGGTGACGCGCATTCCATCCGAAGAGATTGCAGCTATCGCCAGTGGGCTAAAAGAGGGCTCTCTTCACCCCCGCGATATAAAAATGCGTCTTGGCCGAGAGATTGTCTCTCTCTATCATGGGGAAGAGGCAGCTCGTCAGGCTGAAGAAGAGTTCATCAACATATTTCAGAAGAAAGAACTTCCCGATGAAATTCCCGAGTTTGTGATAACCAGCGATATTATGGAAAATGGACAAGTGTCCTTGATCAAGGTCCTCGTTGCGGCTGGTCTAGCCAAGTCCAACGGTGAAGCTCGGCGGAAGATCGTTGAAGGCGCTGTTAAAGTGAACAATCAAGTGATTAAAGATATTCAATCAACGGTGCCCCCGGAAGAGGGTACCTTGATCCGTTTGGGAAAACGTCATTTTATCCGCTTGGTGGCATCTCCGTCCTAACAAGGTAGACCCAAGGAATACTCATGCCGTAAAAAGTTTTTAAGGCACTCCTGTTTCAGAATTTAACTGGCTATAAAACTGGACGCTAATATCCCTGTGGGGTATGGGTCCAGTTTTTTTATTAGTCGGTCGTATGGTTGCCCTCACTTACAGGTATCCTAAGAACAAAATGCAAAAGGGAGTGTGAAGCGCTTGGCTGATAAAGGGAAGACTGATCACGGCAATCAAGCCGGAATACTGCATAGTTACGTCAATCCTGCCCTTCCAGGAACAGACCGTTTGAAACAGGAAGACGGTGTCACTTATAAAAATACGTCTACCGGAGCAGGCTTGGAAAGAAACGATAAGCTTTCCGAGTGAGATAATCTTTGATGGAATACTATAGTGAGGTGATCCCTTTGTCTGACGATAAAAGAATGCCTACACAGACGCCAAAAAGAGCTGACGCTAGAATGGAACCAACGAGAAAAGAACCAACCCCTCAGGCGAATATTCCCAAAGCAACTGTTTAAGTGAAGGTTTTCTCAAATGAACGGTAAAAAGGTATGAATTCAGTATATCCGTAGAAGTCAAAGGAGGAGATTTTTTTGTCTAAGGATAAAAAGAGCTCAAAAAACAAAGATCCGAAGACTACAGGTACGGGAACGACTCCAGCCACCCATGGCAGTAATACAGACGTAGCGATTACGGAAAAACGTATTTAATCATCTAGATGCAAATGTTTCGGTTTAATGTAAATTTATAGTGTGCGCGCTGTTGAGGCAAAAGTGTTTACAGGGCTACTCCTTTTCGGAGTGGCTTTTCAATTTTCATCAGACGCTTTTTTCTTAAAGTCTTCACCTAGCCAGAGGGTGACGCATACATTGACTAGGCAGGAGGTGATAACAGTGGTTTTAATACGATGGCAACTACAGTGGAAAAGGTGGAAACAAGATGGATTATTTTATTGGGTCATACCGATTATCGTCCTTGTAGTTGGCTTGCTGTTGTTTGCTCTTGCCGAAGTGAACATGAAAAACACCATAATGGCGATCGCTGAAGCAAAAAGTAGAGAAATGGCTACTCAAGCGATTAACAATGCTATCCTGAACCGGGTCTCGAACGATGCCAACTTTCGAGATCTCGTCTATTATAAAACCGATCAAGAGGGACGGATCGTTCTCCTTCAACCCAATACCTTACGAATCAATCAGTTGGCTTCCGAAACGGTCCTGGAGATCCAACAGTCATTGAGCAATCTTGACCAATTGGAAATTGCCGTTCCCCTAGGACAGATGTTAGGGAGCAGTTTATTGGCTAATGTGGGACCCAAAGTGCGGATACATATAACCCCAGTCGGAAGTGTAAAAGCAAAACCAGTGGAAGCTTTTGAAGAGGCAGGGATAAACCAGACAAAGTACATGGTTGTATTAGACATTGAGAGCGCCATCCGCATTGTTGTTCCGTTAATGTCGACAGAAGTACCGATAAACACACGGGTACCAATCTCAACTAGTATCATTTCCGGTTCCGTTCCTAACGTATACCTTCGTGGTAGTTCAGCCCTATCTCCGACGATTGACGTTGGAACTGAAAAAAAATGATCTTTTGAGGTTGACGGGTTTTGAAGTTTATGTTAATATTCTATTCGCTGTCTGCTCAAGCCAAAATAAAAAATACCGGTTGCTGAAATAAATACCAGTTGACGGTGCGGTTGTGAGTGTGATAAGATACTTTTTGTCGGCGCGGGACGGTTTGAAAAAACTCCACTGCGAGGCAAAATCAATCACGGTCCTTGAAAATCAAACAGTTGTTAAAGCAAAAGCGTGCGAAACCAAAGTCAATTCGGCCCGCGCAAGCGGGACGGACAATGATTTCATTTATTAGAGCTTGACTCAAGCTTATCTACATTATTTGTGGAGAGTTTGATCCTGGCTCAGGACGAACGCTGGCGGCATGCCT
>NZ_WNKU01000030.1 GCF_009720735.1 Heliobacterium mobile | reverse complement strand
TCCGCCTGCACGCGCTTTACGCCCAGTCATTCCGGACAACGCTTGCCCCCTACGTATTACCGCGGCTGCTGGCACGTAGTTAGCCGGGGCTTCCTCCTCGGGTACCGTCATTCTTCTTCCCCGAAGACAAGGGTTTACAATCCGAAGACCTTCATCCCCCACGCGGCATTGCTCCGTCAGGCTTTCGCCCATTGCGGAAGATTCCCCACTGCTGCCTCCCGTAGGAGTCTGGGCCGTGTCTCAGTCCCAGTGTGGCCGTTCACCCTCTCAGGCCGGCTACCGATCGTCGCCTTGGTAGGCTGTTACCCTACCAACTAGCTAATCGGACGCGGACCCATCCAAGAGCGGATTGCTCCTTTGGTTGTCCAGGGATGTCCCCAGACAACGTTATGCGGTATTAGCAGCCCTTTCGGGCTGTTATCCCCCACTCTCAGGCAGGTTATCCACGCGTTACTCACCCGTCCGCCACTAAGCACTTCCACCGAAGTATCTGTGCTCCGTTCGACTTGCATGTGTTAGGCATGCCGCCAGCGTTCGTCCTGAGCCAGGATCAAACTCTCCACAAAAAATGTAGATAAGCTTGAGTCAAGCTCTCATTAATAAAGTTTCTTATCGAGTTATGGCTTCTTGTAACAGAAGTCATCTACTCTCAAGAATTTGTCCGTCCCGCTCGCGCGGGCCGAATTGACTTTGGTTTCGCACGCTTTTGCTTTAACAACTGTTTGATTTTCAAGGACCAAAGTTTTTCTTGCCCGTTTGCCGGGCGGAACTTTATAATATCACTTCGCATTCACTATTGCAACTGGTATCTTTAGGAAATTGCTTGTTTTGGTTCAAAACCCTTTTGAAAATGCTACAAACGGAATCCGTTCCGCTTGTGTATTTACCTCTATCAATACGTCCTGTCCTCAACAGGAGTTATAGCTTATCACTACCCATTCACCATTTCAACCGGTAGTAACTGGAAGTGCCGTCGCTCTTCGACCTGGAAGCAACAAATTTTTCATGATTTATTCCAAATATACTTGATTTTACATAGAATAGAGTTACAATCGACTTAGCGAGATAGTGATCTAGTGTGGTTTTTTTCATAGCACGGAA
Organism: Heliobacterium mobile; assembly: GCF_009720735.1. Classification (GTDB taxonomy): domain Bacteria; phylum Bacillota; class Desulfitobacteriia; order Heliobacteriales; family Heliobacteriaceae; genus Heliobacterium; species Heliobacterium mobile. The sequence continues at coordinate 38,590 of NZ_WNKU01000030.1, read as the reverse complement.
AGGCAAGGAGGTGCTTTTATGAAACTGAGCGCACGTAACCAACTGACCGGCACTGTAAAGGAAATCAAAGTTGGCGTCGTCACCGTTGAGGTCATCCTTGATCTCGGAAATGATCAGACGATCACATCGATCATTTCCAAAGACGCTTGCGAAGAACTGGGACTAGCCGTCGGATCGAAAGCAACGGCTGTCGTCAAATCCACTTCCGTCCTGCTGATGGCTTAGATTCCCCCATGAAAAACGGGTCGGTAAGGCATTTGCCTTCCGGCCCGTTTTTTATGGGGGAAAGAGACTGCCAAAACATACAAAGGGTATCGAAAGCTGATTTGACAATCCCTTTTTCCATGTGTAAGACTAAGAGAACCAAAACCGTTAAAGCGAAATCGTAGTTCCTATTAAGGTGGAGATAAGATGGAGAGAAATACATACCGGTTCATCTTGGAAAAAGCCCAGGAGTGTTTGTGGAACTATCCATTGCGCCCCCCAATGGTTGAGCCGCTCCCCATCTTGAACGCCCAGAATCGAGTCCTTGGAGAAGACCTATTCGCCCCTTACTCCTTACCCCCCTTTGATCGTTCCCCTTTAGATGGGTACGCGCTGCTGGGAGAAGACAGTCTTGGCGCATCGAAGAAAAATCCGAAAGTCCTGACGGTCGTCGATCGGATTCCCGCCGGGCATATCGGGCGGAGAGAATTGCAAGCTGGAGAGTGCGCTCGAATCTTTACGGGAGCCCCTATCCCGCTCGGCGCCAATGCTGTGCTGCGCCAAGAGGATACCGAATCGGCAGGGGAAACGGTTCGTCTATTATCAGAAGTCACGCCTGGGGCGAACATCAGTCGTGCCGGAGAAGACGTATCCGCAGGGGAACCTATTCTTACTCGTGGTACGATGATTGGCCCCGCCGAATTAGCCCTGTTGGCCGCACTCGGCGTCGACCCTGTACCCTGCTATGCTCGGCCTAAGGTAGGGATTCTCTCCACGGGCGATGAAATCGTAGCGCTTACATCCCCGCTTACGCCGGGGAAAATCTTTAATTCCAACATGTATTTACTCGCCGGATACGTTTCCCGTGACGGGGGCGAGCCAGTCCTCTTGGGTTCGGTCCACGATAAAGTAGAGCTAATCCAAGCACGGATTCAAGAAGGACTCGCTCAAGCGGATCTGATTATTACGACTGGTGGCGTCTCTGTCGGCGATTATGACGTAGTGAAAGAGGTTCATCACGAGCTAGGCGCAAAAGGGCTGTTTACAAAACTAGATATCAAGCCGGGAACACCGATGACGGCTTCGGGACTCGGCGAAAAGTTGTTCATCGGCCTGTCAGGGAATCCCGGTGCCGCCGCCGTCACCTATGAGTTGACCGTCCGAACACTCTTGCGGAATTGGGCCGGGCGTAAAGACGGCCAACTCAGTAAAGTTCGGGCACGTCTTACCGAAAGTTTCAGCAAAATAAGTAATCAACGCCGTTTTTTGCGCGGGCGAATCGAATGGGTAGAAGGAGAATATCGCTTGTCTTTCACAGGCAAGCAGAATCCTGGTGTCATGAAGTCCTTATTGGATTGCAACTGCTTAGTGGAAGTGCCGGCCCAGAAACGATTGCTGAGCGATGATTGGGTAGAAGCGATTCTTTTATGATGTAAGAAAAGTATAAGAAAAATCGTAAGGGACCGACTCATGTCAGTCCCTTTTTTCTATAGCCTAAACCGAGATGTAAGCTCTCTCATTTGTACGACCATCGCGTCTAGTTTTCCAATCGAGTGGCTCACTTCCTCAACCGATGCGAGTTCTTCTTCCGTTGAAGCGGCAATCGTTTGCGCCATATCTGAAATAACATTGATTTCCCGCTGTACGTCCGTCACTCGGCCGACCACACTTTCACTTTGTGCGGTCAGTGTCTGTGTCTGATCGGCAATCGACGTAATCTTTCGGGATACTTCTAAAGCAGCCTCTTCAATCTTCACAAATAAATTACCGGACTTTTCGACCATGGAAACCCCTTCACGAATGACACCAGTTTCTTCATGGATAGCTGATATAGACTGTGCAGTTCCTCGTTGGATTTCGCTCATGATGTGATGAATTTCCCCGGCAGCTTTAGCAGATTCTTCGGCAAGTTGACGGACCTCTTCCGCCACCACAGCAAAACCGCGTCCATGTTCCCCCGCTCTCGCCGCTTCAATGGCAGCGTTTAGGGCCAGTAAGTTCGTTTGGGAGGCTATAGAGGTAATCACGTCCACAAACTGACCGATTTTTTCAGAGTTCGTGCCCAGCACGTTCACCACGTGCTCCGTCCCTTCCGATTTTTCGAGGATCAACTGCATTTGTTTAATGACACGCTCAATCTCAGTACGCCCATCATTGGCTTGTGACGCTGTCTCCTGGGATGCTTCCCGCAGCGTAGATACATACTGGGATACTTCCCGAACAATCCCCGCGATGTTCAACATATCGGCGACAGATATTTCCGATGTGGACCGAATCTTTTGGGACGCTTGTGCCACCTGCTGAATATGTAAGGTATTCTCCTTGCTACAGATGCGTAAGTTTTCAATACTGGAATTCAATATACGAGTCGTACCCACAACATTTTCTGCACTCTCGTTACAGCCTTTGACCAATCCCGCTAATCCTTGCACCATCCTGTTATAGGCGTTTATCATACGTCCAATTTCGCCCCGTTGGTCGGCATAGACGTGTTTATGCTGCAGATTACCGGATGCGACCTCGTCAAGCAATTCCGCAGTTGCCGTAATCGGTTTGGCAATCCGATTCGATATAACCATCCCACTCGGAATGACGATCAAACAACTGACGACCAAAATCGCCATCGCGATGCTTACAAGATCCTTTTCCGTTTGTACACTCGCGACGACTGGGATGGAAGCCGCGATCTTCGCCACTTCGCTTCCGTTGATATCGTGCAAAGGTCGGTAGGAAGTCAAATACTTCGTAGTACCGACCATCTGTGAATTTATTACCTTCCCGTTCTCCGGCTCTTTCGCAAAGGTTGCCTCTGTCGCCAGTGGAGCCTCCCCAGTCGGATATAGTAGGGCGACTTCCGCACCGGTCAGTTTTTTAAGCGTTTCCAAATGCTTATTGCCAATGCGTTTTCCGAAAACGAGATATCCCGCACAGTCCCCTTTTCCACCCGTTCTGAGGATTTGAGCCTCGGCAACGAGGGCCATCCCTTTAGAGGCTTTATACAGTCCGCTATGTAATTTCTTGTCGCCGACCAATGGCTTCAGGATCGGCTGTTGACGCATGTCACCCGTAAAAGATTCTGTCCCCTCAGCGTATAAGATTTTTCCGTCCTTATCAGTGACCAGCATAAAATCGAGAGAAAAATCGGACATAGCTGTCGACAATTGATCTTTAATCCAGGCGATATCCGATTTGCCCACATTCTCGTTCGCATCATCCCACCAACCGCAAGTTCGAACACCCGATTCCAGTTCTTTCGTTAACACGCTGACCGTGTTTGCTGCCGATTCCCCAGCAAACAAGACTTGTTCCCTTTCGACGGAGGACAAGCCTTTGTTTACGGCATACATATTCACGGCCACACTTATTAGGATCGGTACGAGTGAAAAAATCAATAATGCCACGAGGATCTGCTTTCGAATAGACATCGATCTATACCCTCCATACTAGACTACGCAAAACAGAAAGAGTTATTTGAAAGATGCAACTCTTTTTCGAAAAATTTGATGCCCTATCCTTTTCTTTAGGTCTGTTCAAAAAACCTTTTTCACAATCCGAGGTATATTATGACATAAACTCCCCTTTGAACAAATATTGCTTATAGGCGATTACCACCCTGGTCACAGTTGGTTCGTTCGTTTTGGCCTGTTCTGTTGGTTGTCTATTTGTTTCGAATAGCTGAACTTTTAAGAATATAATATATGCTCCAAATAGTACGATTAATTTACTACGTATTGCCGGGCTGTGATTTATTTTCTATAATTCTCTTCGTGACAATTTCATAGGATATTTTCGGATGACGCTTACGGGAGAGCAGTCGACAAGACTCGCCGAAGGAGTTACACTCTCAGGCCTTTGCTGTTCGGGCAACGAGAACCGTTAAGCTGACGAAACTCTGGAGAGACCCTGCGATACAGGGCGCCGAAGGGGCAAAGCGGTTTGTAAAAAAGCCGTCCAAATCTCTCAGGCAAAAGGACAGAGTAATTAATAGGGTGTCTATCGCCCTGTTTATTTATGCATTCTTTTTTGAGCGCTTTCGCTCATTTTTCCTATACTCCATCCTTTCTTCAGAGTCAAATCGTCAGATTTGGCTCTTTTTTATACCCTTTTTCCTTCTCCGAACCGACGCCTCATCTCTACTACATACAAAGGAGCAATCATCATGGACATCATCTCAATACTGGATCAAATTGATAGTCTGGTTTGGGGTCCGCCGCTGTTAGTTCTTCTCGTGGGAACAGGCATCTTTCTCACCCTGCGCCTAGGTCTTTTACAAGTTACAAAACTTCCTCTGGCACTGAAGCTCATCTTCACTGCCAAAAATGACGGTTCCGGTGATGTAAACAGTTTTGGTGCCCTCTGTACGGCCTTGGCCGCCACCGTTGGCACAGGAAACATCGTCGGTGTCGCCACAGCCATTAAAGCGGGCGGTCCCGGAGCACTGTTTTGGATGTGGCTGGCCGCCTTCTTCGGCATGGCCACGAAATATGCCGAAGGCCTACTTGCCGTGAAGTACCGTTCGGTCGACGCCAACGGACAAATCTCCGGCGGTCCTATGTACTACATCGTCAATGGGATGGGACCCAAATACCGACCACTCGCCATCATGTTTGCAGCCAGTGGCGTCTTAGTGGCCTGCTTCGGTATCGGTACCTTCCCTCAAGTGAACTCCATCGTCGCTGCCTGTGACTCCGGTCTCGGCATTCCCGTTCCGGTCACGGCGGCCGTCATCACGATTCTCGTAGCGATGATCACGCTCGGGGGTCTTCAAAGCATCGCTCAAGTATCCGAAAAAATCGTTCCCTTTATGGCTATCCTCTACATCGTTTCTTGTACTGCTGTCCTCGTCGTGTTTGCCGACCAACTTCCTCATGCGATCAGCCGGGTGATTCAGGAAGCTTTTACGGGCAGCGCAGCAACCGGTGGATTTCTTGGAGCCACGGTGATGATGGCCGTTCGAAACGGCATCGCCCGGGGCGTCTTCTCGAACGAATCCGGTCTCGGAAGCGCACCGATTGCAGCGGCGGCGGCTAAAACGAAGTGGCCTGCCGAACAGGGCCTCATTTCCATGACGGGAACCTTCATTGATACCATCATCATCTGTACGATGACCGGTCTCGTACTGATCGTAACGAATGTTTGGTCTGGCGACGCCGCTGGTGCGGCCATGACCCAAAAAGCCTTTTCCGCGGCGTTCCCCCAATTCGGTACGCTCTTACTCACCGTCGGACTCGCCCTTTTTGCCTTTACGACCATTCTCGGATGGAACTACTACGGAGAACGGTGCTGCGAATATCTCTTTGGTGTCAAAGGAATCAAACCTTATCGCTACATCTTTATCCTGTTAGTTGCCTTAGGTGCTTTCCTAAAACTGGACGCGATTTGGCTGCTGGCCGACATCGTCAATGGCCTGATGGCGATTCCGAATCTTATCGCCCTATTGGCCCTTTCCGGCGTCGTTGTCGCGGAGACAAAACGGTACATAGACGTGGTGAAACGTTCGTAACCATCGTTGATCGTCCGCTTTGGTCAGGTTGTTTGAACCTGTTTCGAAACTAGGATTTAACCATCAAAAAGAGCTGTCCTCTTGATAACGTTCCATGGGACGTTAGGGAGGGCAGCTTATTCTTTTTAAAGATGAACTCTTTAATAAATTTGTCGAACCTCTTCCCAAAGTCCCATGCCAGAAACCACATTCTTTACTGGCATCACAAACACAGGGCTTCCCGTTATAATACAATCACATGCAATTAGATTGTATAAAATTCAATTTATTACCCTTCATTAAGGTAAGCTGCCGTTAGCAACAATATGATAGAAAGGGTGCAACTATGAAGCGAACAATTTATTACTTTTCCGCAACGGGAAACTCGCTCCATGTATCTAAGTCCATCGCTGAGAAACTAGGTGAATGCGATCTCTTGTCCATACCGAGCCTGCGCCAGTACGAAACAATCACCGCTGATTCTGAAATGGTCGGCTTTGTTTTCCCCTTGCACTATTTTGGCATCCCCCCCATGGTCAGTGACTTTATTCGGAAAATCCGCATGGAGAAGGTTACGTACTCTTTTGTCATCGTCACCAGTGGTGTGGGGCGTCTTTCGAGCAGTGCACTTCACCAAGTCGACGACCTTTTCGGTCAGAAAGGCAGGAGTCTGGACGCTGCTTTCCACGTGGCAATGATTTCGAGTTATATTCCCCTCTCTGACATTCCGCCGACCGAAAAAACGCATCAGAAGCTCGCGAAGGCTGACCTGAAAATTCAGGAAATCACAAGCGCACTCTTGTCAGCAAAACCGTTCCGCGAGGCGGAACCTTTCTGGGCACCACTTAAGGCCTTTCACAAGTACTGGAAGAATCATCAGCTTCCTCACGTGCACCAGAAGTTTACATGTGCATCCTCCTGCACATCATGCGGTATTTGTGAGAAGGTTTGTCCGGTAAACAATATCCATATGAAAGATAACAAGCCTCTGTGGCTGGAAAACTGTCAAGAGTGTCTGGCTTGCCTCCACTTCTGTCCTGCAAAAAGTATAGAGTATGGCGGAAGGACGAAGGGAAGAAAGCGGTATCATCATCCAAAGGTGTCCGCCCTCGATATCATCCATTCAAAATAGACTCCCTTGCTCCTGACGGGCAGGGTGCCATTATTGGAATAAAGGATATGATGTTTAAGTGTAGCCCTTTCCCTTACTGGACTCGCAATCCTCATGGAGAGTGTGACTATAAAAATGGATCGAGATGAACTGTTAAAGTTAGATAATCAACTCTGTTTTACCATTTACGCCTGTTCAAAGGAGATCATCCGCATATACCGGCCTTTTTTAGCGGAACTCGGTCTAACCTATACGCAGTATGTGGTTTTATTAGTGCTCTGGGAAAAAGACGACATCAACCTAAAGGAGCTCGGTGAGCGCCTTTACCTCGACTCCGGGACACTAACACCTCTGCTAAAAAAAATGGAAGCTGCCGGGCTATTGTTCCGGCAGCGCAGCCAAGAGGATGAGCGGCACATCTTCATTCGGTTAACGGAGCAGGGACAAGAACTAAAAAAAGCCGCTTATGAGACACTTCAAAAAGCTTTTTGCAACATGCCCATATCCGTGGAGGAGGCCATCTCTTTACGGGGACAGTTAAAGACCTTGCTTAACAGACTGCCCTCCGTCCACAGATAGGTAAAACAAAAAGCGCCCCAAGAATGATTATCTATTCATTCTTGGGGCGCTTTCGTCCTCCTGCACACAATCTCGTATGTACACGTACCTTTTCATGTTAACTCTCACTTTGCCCCTAGACTCCTCAAATTCAAGAAGAAGTGATATATCGGTGCCAACGTTCCAAAACCATCGGCCAATTCCCGAATCAAGTCAGACCGGAACAGGCCCTCATCAACATTTTTGTTGCAGACGAAGTAAATATCTTTTCGTTGGTACCATTCTTTCCACTCATCAGGCAGATTGGGATTAAGGATTCGTTTATATTTCTCGCCTTCTAGACTAAAGGTTCCTTGCCCTTTATACAGAGAATGTGCCTTTAAAAAGGCTTTATCTTGACCGTCGATCAGACCGCGTATTTCATATAGGGTTTCCTTCGGGATGCAGTAAAAGCCCATGCCATACCGATAATAGTCGGGGAATAGCTCAAAAAAGAAAACCGGCTCTGTCTTCCAATCCTTGTAGTTTCTTTTGAGAGAGACCCACATATTGGCCCGGTAGGGGCTTTTGTCTTTGGAAAAGCGGGTATCCCGGTTGATTCTGGAGATACATCGCTTCGGGTTTGTTTCTATTAACAAATCGATAGACTTCATGCATGGAGCGAGAGCGAGGACCATGTCCTGGAGTGGTTCCATCAAGTGCTGTTTATAGCGGCCCCGGTTTACTTCAAACCATTCTTTGTTGTTGTTCGCTCTCAGATCGGCGAGAAAACGAATCGTCTCGGTTGAAAATCCTTGAAACACAGCTCTGCCCTCCAGTTTCACCCATCATATTTACGGGCCTTTCCTTATACTGGTCGTTCGTTATGCTGGTCTTTTCGTATACCGTTCATACTTTTTGTCTATATTCACCTATTCTTTTATACACACTCCGCTTATACCTCTGGTGGCAAATGGGCCAATAGTTCCTCTACGGTCTTCCAGTGTATGAGAGCTTGAATGGCGTTCGTGCTGGGACTTACATAAATCATGGGGTCCTCTTCTTCCCCCAGTTCGGTTCGCACCTCAAAGGCTAACTTTTCGTCGTCCGTGGAAAACTCGGCCGTGACGCCGGCTTTATTTCCCCGAGCATCGAGCCGGATCCATTTCTCTAGACTCTGTATGTACACGGCATTCAACCCGTGCAATACCAACCAGGGCTTGTCTTCATCATCTAAGACGAGCTTCTGATAGCAAAAGCCCGTAGGTATGCCTAAACTACGAAGCAGTGCCGCCAGTAAGTGCGCTTTGGCATAGCAAATCCCTTGTCGATGTTCCAGCACTTCCGACGCTTTGCAAGTCACTACGGTTCCTTGAATGTCTGCGGAGTGTGCGATTTCATCTCTGACAAAGTGATATACGGCGCGAACGATATCTAGTTCGTCTTGAATTCCCTCGGTAATCCGTATAGCCCTTTCTCTTATGGCAGTGATTTGATAGTCGATAACGTCCGAAGACTTACGATACTCGTCCAGATCGTCTGTTTCCAAGATCAAATTCATCGGAATCATCGCTCCCTGTAACTTCTATCAGGTTACCTGGTTGCTACATCTTAAAGATTCTTTTTAAGGTAAATGATTTTTTATCAAGGCAATGGTTCTTTTTAGGGTACATACCCCTTATCGTAGCGCAATGCCTTTTTGGAAGGTTACAAATAAATTGGGCATTCGCGAGGCACCTTCGTCCTTTTATACAGAGGTGTTTCACGAATGCCCGGTAATGGTTTGATTTGCTCGGACTTGACTTTTGTAAACCCCTTTATAGGCCAAGACCGTTCCGTTTTTTGAAAGCTTGAATGTGTCCAAGATGATGATTCCCGTGCCATGCGTAAAGACCGATGGCTTTGCGAAGACTGACGTCCCCGATTTCCGGGTGGCGAAATACGGCGTCCAGTTGAGCAGGGGTCAGCGAGCAAAGTAACCGAACCCACCGCTTATGTAAAGAATCGATCAGTTGAAGAGAAACGTCCGCTGGTACATGAACAGCATCGTCGAGTTCAGCCCACTTCGCCTCGTCATACGGTTTTATCGTAGGGCTGTCTTCCGTCAAGGCCAATTTGAACCGGACAAAGGAGTTCATATGACTGTCGGCGACATGATGAATGACTTGACGAAGGGTCCATCCCCCGGGTCGATAGGAAGCGTCCATTTGCTCTTCCGATAAGCCTTCCACTGACTTGCGCAGCAACTCTGGCAACGCCTCAATTTGGGCAACAAGACCAGGAATTTGTTCATCCGAGACCTCTTGCGAAAAATCAAAGCGACCGATAGGGTATTTCAATTCATCCATGACCGGGCCCTCCTTTTCCACTCATCGATATACGGGTGTGCTCTTTACACATAAAAGCTGCAGTACACGATAATCGCCATAGTTGGTTAGCACTAGTATAATCGCTTATTCTCGATTTGGGATCTCTTCTTTTCATTCGAAAATAGTCCAAACCAAGCTGAAAAGCCCTACATATGCTGTATAACATGGAGGTGTTCTCATGGCATATGCATGGGGTGTCGACTCGGCCTCCCCAGCGGATGATCAATTGCTTCAATGCGTGATGAATAATTTCGGAAAGCCACGTTTTTGGGGAAGGTACCTCTCTACTGTTCCTCGTGTCGCCAGTGGATTGACGAACGAAGAAATTTCTTTTCTCCGCGGCCAAAATATCAAAATCTTACCCATCTATAATGATTTTCGTGAAGCACTAGGTTATGAAAATGGAAAAAACGTGGCCCGAGTAGCTGTCGAGAATGCAGAACGATTAGGGGTTACCCAGGGAACCTTTCTCTTTGCCAATATCGAACACTATTTTCGAATCAATGAAGCCTGGATCCGTGGTTGGGTCGATACCATTCGGATTTCCGGCTATAAATCGGGCATCTATCATGACCCCATCCGAGGACCCTTTAGCGACGCCTATTGTCGAGCCGTAAAAAAAGACGGCCGTGTCGGTTATGAGACAGCCTTATGGAGTGCGCAACCGGAAATAACCGTGACGGGCCCGCAAGATGCTCCCGGCTTTTCTCCAAACAGACCCGACTGCAACGGGAATGTCTGGGCATGGCAGTATGGGCGCGATTCTAAAACTTGTCCCATCGATACCAATATGATGGATACCCGATTACTGAATCAACTTTTCTAAATGATTGTCTTTTCCGTTGGCTGAAGACTAAAAATTCCATCGCTATCATTGCCCTGGAATGAGGAAAGACGGCTTCATCGCTGAAACCGTCTTTCCCTTTGTATTAGACCTTGAACTTACCGACGGTAGCCTTTAAGTCCTCCGCCATTTTCTGCAACTCTTTACTAGAGGAAGCGATCTGCTCGATGGTCGCGGACTGCTCTTCCGTTGCTGCCGAAACCGTTTGCGTTTGAGCCGCAGCGTCCTTGCTAAACCGGTCAATCTCCCTCACTGACGAAACGATTTGCTGGCTTCCCGATGCCATCTGCTGGGTGGCTGCCGAAATCTCGCTGACTTGGGACGAAACTTGATCGATGAGCGAGACGATCTCCCTGAACGCCTTTCCGGCACTGTTCATCACATCAGTTCCGATTTTCACTTCTCGACTTCCCTCGTTCATGGCGGACACTGCATTACTCGTCTCGGCCTGTATCTCCGAGATTAAATCGGCAATTTGCTTGGCCGCTTCTTGGGACTGTTCAGCCAGTTTACGTACTTCCTCTGCGACGACGGCAAATCCCTTACCTTGTTCACCGGCGCGAGCAGCCTCAATCGCCGCATTCAGTGCCAATAGGTTCGTCTGACCTGCGATCCCGGAAATCGTAGCGACGATTTGCCCAATCTCATTCGAACGTTCACCGAGTTTTGAGACCACCTGCGTGGAACTGGATACGGACTTTTCAATGCTGTTCATTTGAGTCGTAGCATTGCTTACCGCTTTATTCCCTTCTGTAGCCGCTTTAGCTGTTTTTTCTGCCATGCCGGACACGGCATTGGCATTGGCCGCCATCTGCTGAATCCCTGCAGACATTTGCTCGATGACCGCCGAGGCTTCACTGACGGCTTTTACCTGCATATCGGCCCCTTGCGCCACTTCGGTGATAGAAGCCGCCACCTGATTGGACGCCTGCGCCGATTGGCCGGCACTGGTCGTTAATTCAGAGGTAGAGGCAGAGACATTCTCGGCGCTATGGAGCACTTGGATCATGATGCCCCTGAGATCGGCTAAAAATTGATTGATCGCATTCGCTAGATCACCAATCTCATCTTTGGTATCGACGTGTATTTCTTGCCTAAGATCGCCGCCGCTTTGGGCCAGCTTTGTCAGTTCTCCATATAACAGGTTGACTGGTTTGGTAATTCCTCGAGTGATCAAAAAAGCAAAAAACGCGGCAAGCACTAAACCAACGGCACTTCCACCGACCAAGGTAATTTTGGTCTTCATCTCCCCTTGATGAAGTGCTTCGGAACGTTTGGCCAAGAGGCTGCTTTCCTCCGCTTTTATGTCCGCAAGTAGCTTACGCATGCCATCCATGCTCTGCTTACCTTTTCCCGCTTGAACAAAGGCCATGACCTCTTCCATTTTCACTTGTCCGGTGCCCACTTGGCGCCGTAGTTCAATCAAACGATCTGACTCGTTCGCCAGCCATTCTTTCTCTTGTTGCAGCAGGTTCACGAGTCGTTCTTGTTGTTTAGGATTATCGGAGGTAAGCTGTTTGATCCTGTCATAATTTTGTTGGAAACCGCTCTTACCATTATTATACGGTTCCAAAAATTCTTCTTTTCCAGTGAGTGCGAACCCGCGTTCACCCGTTTCCATATTGACTAAGCTGGTTAAAATGGCGTCGGCTTCTCCTATAACCTCATATGTATGGACATTAATCGCGACGGCATCAGACTCAGCAACAAACTGGATATAAGCGAAACCGATGACGGACAGCATAATTAAAGTAACAAGTCCAAATCCCAAATAGAGTTTCTTACCGATTCTTAGATTTTGAAGATTCAAGTAGACCATCTTCTTTCAGCTATTTTTCGAATGTTATGAACGCTTACTCTGTCACCCAAAATCCAAGTTTGTTGAACCGTACGTCTATTCAATTTTCCCTTCTTTCGTTAGGTCACCACGCCCTCTCAAAATCGATCTAAATGTAATACTTGTTATTCGTCACCGTTCTATATTTTTTGTGAAAATCCTTCTTTTTTCTACTAATGTTGCTGGAATAATCTGATAACGGTGTTCCTGTTAGGATTTCATTAAATTTACCCTTTAAACCCCTTCCTTGACCTCTTCAATACGCAATTAAGCCCCATCAACCCTTGCACTAATAAGCCATTTTGAGATTCCGCGGAAACCGTGACGTCTGCTCCCCTTTATTTCTAAAGTAACCCCCCCTTGCATTTTATACAAAAGGTTAAGGCTACTTTCGCTGTCAGCGGTGATACTTTTCTACGTATGTCCATTCATCAATTCATACAGGAGCGAGATCCCCTTACGAATCTCATCGGGTTCGAGATGTCCGTACCCTAAAAGCAGCTTATCTAGATGCCTGCCTTTACAAATGCTGTGATCGTCCACGGAAGTACAGAAAATACCCGCTTGCTTGCTTCGTTGAATGAATTCTTGATCAAAGTAGAATCCCTGAAAGGCGAGCGCAATATGCAATCCGGCCGCGTCTCCCCATGGACGCCATCCTGTTCCAAAGGTATCCTTCAGTAACGATAAAAGAAGCTTCCGCCGCTCTCCATATAAACGCCGCATCTTCTGTACATGCCGGTCCAGCTTGCGTGAACCCAAATACTCGGCCAGTGCGGCCTGTTCAAAGGGCGGGCTTTGCACATCCGTATGCGTTCGTAGATACTTCCACTGGCGATGAAGGGTTGGAGGCAGTACCGCGTACCCCACCCGCAAGGCCGGGAACAGGATTTTGCTAAAAGTACCTACATAGATGACCCGCTGTGGATCCATAGCGTAAAGCGGAGCAACCGGCTCACCGCAGTAGCGAAACTCGCTGTCATAATCATCCTCGATGATATAGAGATGGTTCTCTCGGGCAAAGCGAATTAAGACAGCCCGCCGGTTGGCAGGTAGAATACCACCCAAGGGGAACTGGTGGGACGGCGTCACATAAATAGCGCCGGCGTTCCATGGTTCAAGCTGCTCTGTCTGAAGACCATGCTCATCGACTGGAACTGGATAAACGGTCACCTCTTTACTCCGCAGCACTCGCAGCATGCCCATGTGACAGGGATCCTCGATGATGATTCCCTTTGCACGATGACAGAGCATTTCGGAGATCAGGTGCAGCGCCTGAGTGGCGCCAGCCGTGATGAAGATGTCCTGGGAGCGAACGGTAAGGCCTTTGCTTCGAAAAAGCCATGCAGCGATTTCCTCACGGAGCTTCGGCAGCCCCTCCGGTCCTGTATACCCGAACTGATCCAGCGGCATCTCCTCATAGGCTTTGCGTAGGAGCTGGGACCACTGAAACCGGGGAAAGTGCCGCAAATCCGGTTGCCCCGTTTGAAAGTTCGCTCGGATCGGCGGAGTACTGGGTGTTAGTGTTTCCATCGGTTCTGCATGGGGTGGCAGATCAACGCACACCCCCTCGGCCACTCGGGTCGGTGAACCCTGGCTACTGACCACATCCCCCTCAGCCAACAGCATTTCATAGGCCTCGCAAACCGTATTCCGGGATACCCCAAGCTGTTTAGCCAGCTCACGGGTCGAAGGAAGTGCTTCACCCGATAGGATGTAACCCCTCGTAATTTGCTCCTTGAGCGATTGATAGATCTGGCGCGTCAAAGAAATATCGCCACTTCGACGCAACTCAATTCCCCACATGGCACCCTCCAACTGGACCGATAGCAATCGCTTATAACTGGCTCTTTTAGGATACCAGTTTGCCCTGTATGATTCTAGCCATGGATCCTTAGAATCCGATTGCAGAAGAGGGGCTGTGTATGGAAAAGAGCAAAATAGAGCATCTACTGGGAGCCTTTTTCCTTTTCAGTGCGTTTACCCTGGCCGGAACCTCTGTGGTCACGGCACGTTTTGTGACCCACCACATAGGGACCTTTACGATCACCGTCGTGAGTATGTTTTTTGCCATACTATGCCTTGCGCCGCTTTGCGGGAGAAAATTACCTCAAGCGATCGGAACGATGGATAAAAAGCAATGGTTGATGCTGCTTTTGCAGGCATTGTTCGGGGTATTCCTGTTTCGGATGTTCTTGCTGGAAGGACTTTTGCACACCAGCGCCGCCGAAGCCGGAATATTGACAGGTGCTACCCCTGCCATCACGGCAATACTTGCCTGGGGTGCATTGAAAGAACCGGCGAACAAAAAAACCTTTGCCGGGATTCTCTGCACAGTGGGTGGGATCCTTCTAGTGCAGGGAATTCTGGCAAAGGGGAGTGATTTTGCTTCTGAACATTTCTGGGGAAATATGCTGGTTCTCTGCGCCGCGGCCAGCGAATCCTTGTTCAATATATTTTCGCGTATGAATTCACTCAAGACCGATCATGCAGAAAAGGAACCCCTGGATCCGACGGTGCAAACTTTACTGGTTTCAGTAATGGCCCTCGGACTGTGCCTCGTTCCTGCAATGTATGAACAACCCCTAGCGTCGCTGATGAAGATTGGCGTCGTGCAATGGTCGGCGTTAGCTTGGTATGGGGCCATCGTAACGGCTCTGTCGTTCATATGCTGGTTTGCCGGGATCAAACGGTGTAGTGCTTATACGGCGGCTGCCTTTTCGGGCATGATGCCGTTTACTGCTTTGATCTTGTCGGTTTGGGTGCTTGGTGAACATGCTGGCTGGGAGCAATGGTCTGGAGGGGTTCTGATCATGCTTGCTATGATTTTAATCGGATTGCGAGATGGAAAACGAGATGAACAATCAGAGCGAAACCTCTCCATCATCCTATCGGACGATGTTCACTATGACAGGAGATAGCATACCGGTGATACGTCTCTTGATATCGGGTCAAACTTGCTGAACTGACAAGAACCGTCTGTACGATGGGAGCTACAGACTGGGATGACCTACTTCCCGGATACTTTGCAGTTTCCCTTTTATCTTTGTGGTGGGAAGTGCATCCAAAACCAGTTCTCCCTTCCCCCCGAGAATCTCAACATAAGAACAAGTGTCCTGGACATCGATAATCCCCACATCCCCCGCATCGACACCGCTAATACTGGTTAGTGCACCCATGATATCTCCCGGTCTCATTTTCGTCTTTTTTCCGGCATTGATCCGGACTCTTGTGATCCCTTTATTGAGATATTCACTGACATCCTGTTTTCGTTTCGGCTTTACATTCCTGCTCTTCTCAAAAATCCGCTTCCCGCTTTCCACTTCTTCCAAGGTCGGCAGTTCCCGCTTCGGTATCTTATACTGCACATATTCTTCTATTTCCGTTAAAAACCTGTGATCGCGGGGCGTTACGAAAGTGAGGGCGGTGCCTTCATTCCCTGCGCGGCCTGTCCTACCTATGCGATGAACATAGCTTTCAGATTCCATTGGAACATCATAATTGATGATGAGGGCAATATCGTCAATGTGAATACCTCGTGCCACCACATCGGTGGCAATAAGGAATCTGAATTCGCCTCTTTTGAACTTTTGAATGGTCATCAATCGCTCTCTCTGTTCCATGCCTCCATGCAGGCTGCTGCAGAGATAGCCATTATGCTTCATTTTACTGAATACTGCATCTACCTGCTCCCGGGTATTACAAAAAACAATACAACTTTCCGGTCTTTGAATGTAGAAAATATTATTCAAAAGACTACTTTTGTTTTCTTCGTCTACTTCATAAAAATACTGATCGATTTTATCGGTCGTAGGATTTTCCGATTTTACCTCGATTTTTTCAGGGTTGCGCATGTATTTATCACATATGGCAACGATTTTTTCCGGCATTGTCGCGGAGAATAACAGAGTCACCCGATTTGGGGGCAACATTTTTATAATCGCTTCAATTTGTTCGATAAATCCCATATCCAGCATCTTATCCGCTTCATCAATCACCAGATACCGAATCTCATCCAGAATGAAATTTTTTCTTTCGATATGATCATAGGTTCTGCCGGGTGTACCTACGATGGCGTGGACCCGCTGCTTTAACTCTCTTTTTTGAAATTCTATGGGATGCTTACCATATACGGCTGCGCAGCGGATCTTTTTGAATCTCCCTATATTGGCGATATCCTGCTTGATCTGTACGGCCAATTCTCTGGTAGGTGTCAACACCAACACCTGGGGGTTCTTTTGCTCTATCTCCATCTTTTCGCAAAGAGGAATGGCAAAGGCTGCTGTCTTCCCACTGCCTGTCTGGGATTTCACGATAATATCCTTATCGTGAAGAATCAAAGGAATCGCCTGTTGCTGTACTTCTGTCAGGGTCTCAAATCCAATGCTTTTCAAGGCTTTTACGATTTCTTCGCCAAGACCGTAGGATGCAACGCTTCTATTGTCCATGACATGAACCTCATTCTGTAACTTAGTTTATTATTCATGAATAGCATACCTGATTTTCTGTTTATCATGCGAGTATAAGTTTTGGTCACGAGGCATTTGTTTTGTGAAAAAACCAGTTTTATCGCGCAATGAGAACATTAGTGCCTTGACAGGAGACAGCAGATTGGCTCAACTGTTAGGCAAAACATACAACAAAAAAAGAAGCCTCAACCCTGTATTACGCAAAGGTTGAGGCTATACGGCAGTTTAGCGGTGGTAGGTTGACCCTTCGCTTGTGACAAAGTGTAGCATCCGCCTTCTATATCTTCTTAACAAATTCAGATTTTAACTTCATAGCTCCAAAACCATCGATGTAGCAATCAATATTGTGATCACCTTCAACTAACCGTATGTTCTTAACTTTCGTGCCCATCTTCAGAGCAGACGAACTTCCCTTTACCTTGAGATCTTTAATTACACTTACCGAATCACCATCCTGCAGCACATTCCCATTTGCATCTTAGACAACTTTTTCTTGAATTTGTTCGGTTTCTGATCCTATCATCCACTCATGGGAGCATTCCGGGCAGATCAAGAGATCTCCTGTGTATGGAAATGAGCAAAAATCGAACACCCGAATGGATCCTTTTTCCTTTTCAGTGCCTTTTCCCTGGCTGGAACCTTTGTGATCACGGCACGCTTACTGACCCACCACGTTGGGACTTTTACAATCACCGTCGTCAGCCTGTTTTTAGCAGTGCTGTGCCTTGCGTCGTTATGCGGGAAAAAACTATTGCGAGCGTTGAGAACGATGGATAAAGGGCAATGGCTGATGCTGCTATTGCAGGCGTTGTTCGAAGTATTCCTGTTCCGGATGTTTCTATTAGAAGGGCTTTTTACACCAGCGCCGCCGAAGCGGGAATCTTGACGTTTGCATCTCAACATTTCTGGGGGAATATGCTGGTTCTTTGCGCTGCAGTCAGCGAATCTCTGTTCAACATATTTCGTGCATGAATTCGATCAAGACCGCTCAGGCAGAAAAAAACCCCCTTGAGCCGATGGTGCAAACTCTAATGGTTTCGGTAATAACTCTTGGACTCTACCTTGTTCCTGCGTTGTTTGAACAACCCCTATCAGATAACATAGTAGTTATCCAGAAATTACAATTCCTATTTAGGAAATAAGATTATTAATTACATATCTTGAAATAATGCTAAGATGACCCAGTCTAGCTATATTAATTTTTATTGCTTTTTGCAACTCAGATATCGATTCGTATTTATCTCCTATAACCCTAATAATATTATCGATATCCCCATCATAGATTCCCATGTCTTTTAACATTTTTTTGCTTGGGGATTTAACATAGTAAATAATTTCAATATTTTTTAGTAACTTGTCATGTATTATGTCTATATATCTACCATCTATACTTTCACACTCCATGAAAAACCTTATTACAGATATTTTATTATAAAACTCGTATTCAATATAGCTTGTTTTTAACCTAATTGTTGTTCCAATAAGATTGTTTATATTTTCCTTTGAATAGTATAGTTTTGTATCTTCAATTATTTCTCGTATGGACATTCTTTTTAGATAAGTAAGTTTATTTATAATAAACGTTAATAGACTAAATTTATATCCTTTACCTCCAGTAATAATTAAATACAGGCACCTGATTATCCCCAGTTTACTTCTGTTATTACTGTTCAATTGCAAATGTAGTTCGCTTAAAAGTTCTGTCCGATATTTTTTGTAGTTGTTATATAATTGCAACACCGTTCTAAACCTACACTTTGCAGCAACTTCCCGTTTATAGGTCTCATAGTCTGTTTTAAGTGTACTAAGAAAGTTAACAAACTCTGGGTATTTAGCGTAATCATTGCAGTTAATCCCAATATCTATGCTATCATCTGTTAATTCAAATTGAATGCTTTTAAGTGCTTCATCCTTAGTGAAATTTGGGTCACGCGGACCCTTTATATAGTGGGCTAATCCTAAGTAATGCTGGTATAGCCGCCCAGTCCTTCCGACTAGATTATAAAAGTCAAAGGCGTCAAAATTACCTGTATTATATCCTCTTGCTGGCTTAGTTATAATAATATGTTTTGCATTTGTATTTACCCCTTCAAGCAGTGTAGACGTGCAAATCATTTTGTTATACATATTATTACCGTGATTAAATAAATCTAATTGTAACATTCTTATTCCGAGTGGCAACTGTCCGTGATGTACGAGATACCCATTTTCAATTGCTTTTAATAAAGACCATTCTTCATGAATCTCAGTCCTTGCCCAATTAACAAAATCAGTAAGTATATTGTTAGCTTGTAAGTCTTTTTTATTAACTAAAACAGTGGTGTTCTCAATAAAATTATTTATTTCAACTACTGTCGGAAAATATATTAATGTGTTCTCATTTTCGGGTATTTTTTCTAATATCTTATCAGTATAAATAATCCTATCATCATCATCAATTATGTCGTAGGTAATAACCTTATTAACAACGGGCGAAAAATTTGTATTGTAAAATTTGGGTGTATCCTCAAGTTGATCTAAATTTTTTACTCCACTTATAAAAGGTGCAAGTAAAATATACTTGATACTTTTTTTCACCATATTATAATAAGCTAAGTTCAAAATTAACACTCGGTCATTCATTTCATCTTTTTGTAATTTGTATACTTCATCAATTACTAATAAATCTATTCTTTTAAATATAGCTACTGTGTTTTCATTAACAACCCGGTCATGAGTAACAATAAAAATGTTATTTTTTTCAAAGTTATAATTCTTTTCTTCGTCAATAGAAAGATAAACATTGTATTCTGAAAACGAACCTCTAAATTGCTTTATAATCTTTCGTTTGTATTCATCAATTAGAGCTAATGTAGGAACTACGAGAACAACAGTTTTCGGTTTGTACTTAGCAATGTATTCAAATACTACAAATGTTTTACCAAAGCTCGTCGGTGCACTAAAAATTATGCCTTTATTTTCATTAATTAGATTTATGACTTTTTGCTGTTCTGGATGGAGTGAAATATTTTCATCTAATTCTGAAAGAGAAAAAGAGTTGTAAATTAGTGAATCAAAATCATAATTTTTAGAGTACATAGTTAATCCTAAGGAAAATAACGATTGTGAGTTTTCTGAGACAAATTTAGTTTTATCTCTAGCTTCATCTATCTTTTTAATATATTCATCCCTGTAGGTTTGAAGATCATCATAATGTACTGGCTTTCTGCCGATAGTCATTTAATTTTTTCACCACCTTTTTTATAATAACTTTTATAAATTCAGTTTTATCAAAAATCGGAAAGGAGATTGTTATAAATTTAGTTTTTAGACCAAAAAAATCTTTTCGTTTTATTCTATTTTTCATAGTTATTAAATAATCTTCTGGTACCTTCGTTTCCCCATTTCTTCCGTGTGCAATAAATATTGGAACCCCCACACTTTTAATGTCAGCGCTTTCAATAAAATCAGAAAAGGTCATGCAGACCTGAGTATGTTCCTCAAATATCTCTATAAATTCTTTTGATTTCTTAAATGCATCAGTGTCAGATAATACAACTTTATATTCCTCGTTAATTTGTGCTTCATAATCGTTAAGAGATCTATTTATAAGGGCAATTCCATTATCTATACTCTTACATACTTTTGATTCACCGAAGTAAATAATATTTTCCTTAGTGTTTAGGAATAGAGTGTCTATTCCGAATACACTCATATTTCTATCGGTAATGCATTTAAATTTTGGAATAATACAATCTAGTTGGAAAAAGTCTGTAAGTAAAACATGAAATATATATTCTCCTATTTTTCCTATCTTGTCTTTTTGGACTATTAGATTTCCTTTTTTATCTATAAGGCAATATTCTTCTCCTAATATAGTCTTTAACTCATCTGTTATTTCATCTAAAATCAAGGACTCTAGTTCGCTATTTAAAAAACTATTAATGTTGTTGTATAATTTCGTAAAGATTTTTTTATTTGGCTCAAATTTAATTTTTGAAGTTCGTTGTGCATAGTTAAGCAAATTATTTTCACTTAAAATATAATCTGTTAATCCGTTTAAAAATTTAACTTTATTATTAAAGTCAGCATGTATAAACGAGTGATTGTTTTCGTAATTATAGACATCAAAACTTCCAAAATTACTTTTAATTATTTTAGGAAGATCTTTAGCCAAAATATCACTTCCTATGTACCTAATATCTTATTATTCGAACCTTCGAATAATAATTGTATATTTCAACAAAAAGAACTAAAATCCTTTTTTTGCTTTTCCTTAATTGTTCGTTTTAAAAAAATAATGGGATTTCTCCCGTTCAGAATTTCAAAGTTCGTCGGGTATGGATTTCAGGAAAAGCTCCCTCACTTTTCGACGTTTAGCAAAAACTACGTAAGTCTCTTTAAAGAAATTTACATTTTGATAGGATTTTTACACGGGTTTTGGTTGAAGCAATCTAATGGGCTTTAATACTACCCATATCAAAGCAAGCGCTAATAAAAACAATCGCGTGAAGAAAACGGTACATCATTGTGCCCACATATATAAACGCATTTTCCTCGATGAGATTAATGAAGACCGGGTTTACATTATCGTATAGGACAATGTTAACTATGACAGGAGACTGCGTTTAACGTAATCGTAAGACGAAACATACAACAAAAAAAGCCTCAACTCTGCATTACGCAAAGGTTGAGGCACTATGCTAGTTTAGCGGTGATAGGTTAACCCTTCGCTTGAGACGAAGTGCAGAAATCCGCCTTCTATATCTTCTTAACAAATTCAGATTTTAACTTCATAGCTCGAAAACCATCGATGTAGCAATCAATATTGTGATCACCTTCAACTAACCGTATGTTCTTAACCTTCGTGCCCATCTTCAGAGCAGAAGAACTTCCCTTTACCTTAAGATCTTTAATTACACTTACCGAATCACCATCCTGCAAGACATTCCCATTTGCATCTTTGACAACTATTTCTTGAATTAGTTCAGTTTCTGATCCTACCGTCCACTCATGGGAGCATTCCGGGCAGATCAAGAGATCTCCGTCTTCATAAGTGTATTGGGAATTACATTTTGGGCAATTAGGCAAAGCACTCATAATTTTATTTTCTCCAATCGTTATTGTCGTTGATCATCACAAAAACTAAATTTTTCGCCGTTAGCGATGATACGTCTCCCCCCGATTCACCTTAAACCCCCGATACACCTGCTCCAGCAAAATCAACCGCACCATCTGATGAGGAAAGGTCAACTTCGACAAGGACCACTTATACTTACAGACTGCTAATACTTCCGGAGCTAGCCCCAAGGTCCCTCCAATAAAGAAGACCACCTGATTCGGCCCATAAAGCTCCCAATCCCGCATATGGGCAGCTAAGTCTTCCGTCGACCATAGCTCGCCTCGGGGATCGAGTGCCACACCGATAAAGTCCTTTGTGCCCGCCGCATTGAGTAGGCGGGCGCCTTCTTTTTGTTTGATGATGTTGGCTTCCGCATCGGAAGGGTTGTCCGGTACTTTTTCGTCGGAAACTTCAATCATCTCAAAACGGGCATAGGCCCCCAGGCGTTTGATATACTCCCGGAGGCCTTCTTGTAAATACTTTTCTTTCAGTTTTCCTACGGCGACGAGTCGCAGGTGGATCATGGATGTAACAGTCCTTTGATCGACGCGAAGCCGATGACTTGCCATCCCTGGCTCGCCATAACGCCGTTACCGTGGCGGACGTTCGCCATAACGAGCAGATATCTTTCCTGGGTATCGGCATTACGGACGATGAGCTGAGCACCGGAGGCGTCTTGGGCCTGACCGATGGGCTGCGGGCTCATCAGATCGCGGAGGGTCACGTTGACCACTTCCCAGCTTCCGCCTTTCCCAGCAAGGTCCTTGATGGTTTTATCGGTGACGGCTTCCAGAGGATCGCTCTTTTTCGCCCAAGGGCCATTGATGGCTTCTTTGCGGCCGAATTTCAAGTCTGTCAAGAATCCTTTGGCGGCGCTAACCACTTTGGAGGTTTGTGGGCTGTCTACAAAGGAACCGCTGCCGACGACCTTCCAGCCTTCTTTCGTCTTTTGAAGATCCCAGGCATGGCCACCGGGTACTTTTTTATCGCCGACGGTGACCATGTAGTCGAAGACGACTTCGGCACGGTTGCCGTTTACATCGATTTTGTAGGGAGTGACTTGAACTTGAGGATCGCCTTTAAAGGATGCCCGGACTTGTTTGCTGATGTTGCCGAGGATGAGTTGTTCTTCTTCCAAGGCATCGGTGTTGCCGTTTTGGCCGAAGGATTTTTCAAGGATTTTAGGGTCGTTTTTGACGATCGCCGTGAAACGGTTTTTCAGCGCTTCTTTGACCGCGTTCAAAACTTCCGTTTCGGCTATCGTCTTCGGTTGGACGAACTGCATTTCCTGGGCCGCTTGGGCGCCTTGATAGGCGACCATGGGCATATGAGCAAAGGTCAGTAATCCAGTGAGGAGCAGCGACGCAGGCACCCAGCCCCAGGGACTCGGTTTTGACTTGGGCGCGTTGCCCTGTCCGTGGTCGTGGCTATGGTCTTGCCCGTGGTCATGACCGTGGTCTTGTGCATGGTTCTGGCCGTGGCTGTGGTCGTCATGACCGGCCGGGCCGTGCAGATCTTGTGCCATGATGTGAATCCACCCTTTTCTTATGCGCTTTATCTCTCTTATCTTAGATCTTCTCTCAGGAAAAACCGACCCAGTTCATTACTGGGCCAGTTCGCCGAGCGTGACGGGAACGGTCAGTTTTTGTTGTTCCCGGACGATGGTCACGTTGACCGTATCGCCCACTTTATAGTTAAACATTTCCCGCTGCAGGTCTGTGCGGTTTTGAATTTGCTTGTCGTTAAGGGCGATGATGATGTCGTTGTTTTGCAATCCTGCACTCGCCGCTGGGCCGCCTGGGGACGGTTTGATGACGACACCGTAATCGACGATCAGGTTGTACTGGGCAGCCAGTTCTTTGTCCACATCCAGCACTAGGGTAACGCCTAGAGCAGCGCGGGTGACTTTACCTTTGGTCCGCAGTTCATTGACAATGGACATGACCGTGTTCGAGGGGATGGCAAATCCCATGCCTTCGAAGCCTTGAACGGCGATCTTGATCGAGTTGATGCCGATGACTTCTCCGTTGGCGTTTAAGAGGGCGCCACCGGAGTTCCCAGGGTTGATGGCGGCATCGGTCTGAATCAGGTTGACGGCGACGCTGCCTTCGGGCGAGTTCAATTGCCGGTTGAGGCCGGAGACGATACCGGACGTGACGGAACCGGCAAATTCACGGCCGCCGGGGTTACCGATAGCGATGGCCAGTTCACCGACCTTCACCTTGGACGAGTCGCCGAATTTGGCGACAGGCAGGTTCTCCAGGTCGATTTTGATGACAGCTAAGTCTGACCGTGGATCGGTGCCGATCAGTTTGGCCGGAGCGGTCCGCCCATCAGGCAGGTTGACAGCCAGTTCGGCGGCATTTTCGACGACGTGGTTGTTGGTGACGATGTAGCCTGCGCCGTCAAAAATCACACCAGAGCCGGTACCCGCTTCCTCGACACGGGCCGAGCGGAAGAACTGGCGCACTTTCACCCGGTTGGAGATACCGACGACGGCAGGACCGACCGATTGAGCCACTTGCACGACCCGGTTCGTTTCGGAACCGACTTTCGTCGGATCGGTCAGTTGAGGCGGCAGCGCGTAGCCCGACGGTGCCGGGTTACTCGGCGACGGCGGCGTCGCTTTTGGGGCAAAATACTGAGAGATGTAGCCGCCGAGGATGGCGGCGATGAGTGCCACCGCGAAGTAGGATAGAAGTCCTCGCCGGCGGGGCGGTTGGCGATTGGGCCCCTGTTCCTCGAAGTGATTCACAGTTCGCTCCCCCGTTCCTTTGAAGTCTGATCTTACCTATATTTCCTCTAGCCGATGCGCCTCATACCGAGGCGCTACAGCTAGGCGGATGCGTTCCCGCGGTTTCTGCGGTTCCTTGTCCGGCACACCGGGCCAGCGCAGGCAGCATTGCTCCGCCACTGTCCGGACGTTTTCTAAGCCGACGACAGCTGGAATATCGGCAGCCGTTAATTCCACCTCATGGCCTCGTTCGGTGAGGATGGACTCGACCGTCTGCAGGGCCACATGAGGGTTATTGTTTTCGGCGCTTAAGTGGGCCAAGATGATCTGCCGGGTGCCGCTGTCACAGAGTTTGGCTAGGGCTTCCCCGCAAACTGGGTTGGATAAATGGCCTTTTTCGCTGGCGATGCGCCGCTTTAGGTGGGGCGGATAGGGGCCGTATTGGAGCATGTGGGGGTCGTGGTTCGCCTCAAAGATGAGGCCTTCACAGCCCATGAGGCGGCGCCCCATCCCCCGGGTGACATAGCCGGCATCGGTGGCGAGTCCAACCCGTTTTTCCCCGTCGCTGACGGTGATGCCGATGGATTGGCGGGCGTCATGGGGGGTAGGAAAAATTTCGACGTCTACGTCCTTAATGGCGATCTTGCAGTCGCTGTCGACGACGCGAACCTGTTCTTCAGGCACTTTGCCGATGCATCCGGCCATGCCCTCCCAGGTGCCTTCGGTAGCGTAGACAGGCAGTTTATAACGGCGGGCAAGAACGCCGACGCCGCGAACGTGGTCGATATGTTCATGGGTGACGACGACCGCATCGATGCGCTTCGGATCGACACCGACAGCCGAGAGGCCTTTTTCCACTTGTTTTCCCGTTAACCCGGCGTCGACGAGGATCCGGGTGTCGTTGCCTTCGATATAGGAGCAGTTGCCGCTCGAGCCGCTGGCGATGGTCGTATAGCGCATGTTACCTCCGGCGCCACCGGTGTATTCGGATGGCATAGTCTTTTTGATCCAGATGAACCGGGATTTCCGTCAGAGAGTTCTCCCAGTCATCAGGGGAAAAGCGGGCAAAAAACTGCTTCGCCCAGTCGCGGCCCGGATCGGAGAAGATGAACTCGCCGCCGGGGGCGAGATGCTTATGAACGATCCTCTCTAAAGAGCCATGGAGGTCTTTTTCATAGAGAATGTCGGAACCGATGATCGTCGAAAAGGCGCCCAGTTCCGGGAACTGGCGCCAGTCGGCCTCGATGCGCTCCGTCAATAGGTCGTTTTGGGCGGCATTTTGTCCAGCCAGAGATAAGGCTTGCCGGATGAAGTCGGTCTGGGTGACTTGGGCGCCCTTTTTAGCGGCGATGATGCCCGACAAGCCGAGACCGCAGCCGAGTTCCAGCACCGTTTTGTCCTGCAAGTTCACTTCTTGCCAGAGGTAGGCGGCCAAACCGACCGCAGAAGGCCACAATTCGGCCCAGAAGGGCAGTTCATCCACTTCCTGGGCAGCTGCGATCAGATCTTCGATGTTTGTGATCCGGGTGAAGGTGAGCACCGGTCCTCCGGGCACACGTACCGGTTGTGTCTCGAGCTGCAATGGGGTCCCTGCCTTCCTGGCGCTTTATATGTGAATAACTTGTGAATAACCTGTGGGTAAGCATAACTTTGTTTTGTAAATAGAAAGGTATTGTAAGGGAGGCATATCAAAATAGTTCGTAAGGCTTTTGGCTTTTGGGAGTATCTATGCGGAGGAATTCCACGTTGAATCGCAACTCTTAAATGAGTTATGGCGATCAGGGAACCCGGCGGATTCTGGCACCGAGGGCGGTCAGTTTGGCCTCGATGTGCTCATAGCCCCGTTCCACGTGGCTCATGCCGCAGATCTCCGTCTCGCCTTCGGCCATCAAACCGGCGATGATCAACGCAGCGCCCGCTCGCAGGTCTGTCGCTTTGACTTCGGCGCTGGAGAGCTTGTCAACGCCGTCGATGACGGCGGTGCGGCCTTCGATTTTAATCTGGGCGCCCATGCGCTGCAGTTCATCGACGACGCGCAGGCGGTTTTCGTAGACGTTTTCCACAATGAGGCTGATCCCTTTGACGGTGGTGAGCAGCGTCATCAGTTGGGACTGCATGTCGGTAGGAAATCCGGGATAGGGCAGTGTTTTCACATCGACAGGCCGGAAAGGGCCACGGCCGTCGACGAGAATTTTATCGTCCCCTTCTTCCACCTTGATGCCGATCTCGCGCAGTTTCGCCGTGATGGCATGAAGGTGGGTGGGAATGACGTTTTCGACGATAACCCAGCCATGGGTGGCCGCTGCCGCGACCATATAGGAACCGGCTTCGATCCGGTCGGGGATGACCGAGTAGCGAGTCCCACGCAGTTCATTGACGCCGTCGATACGGATGAGATCCGTCCCAGCGCCCCGGATGCGGGCGCCCATGGCATTCAAGAAGTTGGCCAGGTCGACGATCTCCGGCTCTTTGGCACAGTTTTCAATGATGGTCTGTCCTTTGGCTAAGGTGGCAGCCATCATGATATTTTCCGTCGCACCAACGGAGGGAAAATCTAAGTAAATTTTTCCGCCGGTCAGGCGCTTGCCGCCGCCTTGGATACCGCCCAGGATGTAACCGTGTTCAATCTTCAGATCGGCGCCGAGGCCGGAAATGCCTTTAATATGTAAGTCCATGGGCCGGGTGCCGATGTTGTCTCCACCCGGCAGGGCCACTTCCGCCCAGCCAAAACGGCCGATCAACGGACCGAGGAGCAAATTCGATGCCCGGACTTTTTTTGCGAGTATGTATGAAGATCTGCAATTGATGGAGTCAGGGACGTTCATGCGAATGACACCCGGTTCGAGCCACTGAGCGTCTCCGCCCATGTCTCGCAGGATGTCCATCATCACATCAACGTCGCTAATTTGTGGAATATTCTCTAAGACCGTCTCGCCGCTAGCCAAAAAACAGGCTGCCATGACGGTGAGGGTAGCATTTTTGGCGCCACTGATAGGCACTCGCCCTTCAAGGGGTATTCCCCCCTGAATGATCAGCTTTCCCAACGGGCATCGTTCCCCTTTCGTTTGAGGCATCGGCCGATGTGAACACAGCGATTTTGCCAATGCTTTTTCAATAATTCTCGCCCTTGCGCCGGATTCCTGCTATGTGTAAAAAAAGGCTTTACCGAAAATTCGGCAAGCCTTTACAGAGGTTCATCAACGCAAGACTTCCATACCGATGAGTCTATTTTTGTGTCTTTTTCGCCTGCTGCTCCACCTGTGCGGTGTATTCGTCCCAGGTGAGTCCCGTCGACACTTTTACGGCTTCTGTAACGTCACCGCCCTCGGCCAAGACAGCCACGGCCTTCGGCAGCGCATCCGGACCGAAGCGCTGGATGGAGTCCACAGCCAGCAATGACTGCCGGTAGGCAAGGCGCTGGTCAGGCAGTTGATCGAAATCCAGGTCCATGGAAGACCAGGGGTACAAATGGTTTGCCCAGTCGCCTTTCGGACCGGTCAGTGTATAGCCGGAAACACGCCGCTCCATGTCCTGGGCCACTCCTTCCGTAAACCACCGGGGTACATTCCCTCCCGTCTGGTAATCGAGGACCAGGTGCGCCAGTTCGTGGGCCATTGGTCCCGTCATATCCTCGCCCGATTGGCTCCAAATCCGGGGCGAGAGGACCCGCACGACCCCAGCGTAGTAAACGCCCATGGCCGATTGGTCTTTCCAGCCGAAAACCTGGTTGAAGGATTCCCGCTCGGAATAGAGCAGGACGAGCGGTTTATCTTTCGGGGAGTACCCGACCGTCGATTTGACCTGCGGATAGATTCGATCTGTCTCTTCTAAGATGGACTTCGCCTGGTCCGCATCTTCCGGACGGTACCGGAGGATCACCTGCTTTCCTTCAAGACTGAGCCAGTCCCCTGTATCTCGATCGGCTTTCCAACGGGCATATTCCCGGTATAGAGCATAGCCGGTACTTTTCAGCGAGTTCCATGGGGATGTCCACGTCGGTAAGGCTGGTAATCCATTCGAGCTTGTCCCCACTTTTATGAAAGCAGGCATACGAAGAATCAGACTCAAGCAGATCAGCGCCAACAGAACTGTTCCCCACAGGCGCAGATCCGTTTTCCATCCCCCCATGTTTCTCCCCCCTTGCACATATACGGCTTTTGGTGATGAAATCAGACGATTCACCATTATACCAGCAAAATGCGCAAGCGGGGTCGGGGGTTACTGGAGCCATGGGGATTAATTGGGGTTATGGGGGCAAACTGGTGATAAGTTTTCGATTAGACCTAACAGGGACATCCGATCATCCACAAAGAACTCACAATCGAACACTTACCATCATAAGACTTAGAAAAAAATACACACCATAAGAGCGCCGTAAAACGTGCATGACCATTGGGTTACCCTCTGTGAAGCAGGCAATTTTTGCATAGAAAAACACCCTCTGCTGCGATGAGCAAGAGGGTGTTTTCGGCTCTTTCCAGATATGAAGCAAAGGATTTTCATCCCGTAATGTCTGCCTTCAAGGGAGCCGCGCTGTTGCAAAGATCGTTATAGCTGTAATAGCAGTTATGGCTACTCTATAGCTTATTTCTGTTGATTCTGCCCGCCCAGGCCGCTCAGATCTGGTTTTTGCAAGCCTTCCGGAGTATTCGAGGGCGTGTTGTCTGTTCCCGGCTGGGGCTGCTTGCTCATGGCATCGACCAGTTGGATGAGCTGATTAAATTCCCCTGCTTTGTCTTCGGGCGGATTCTTAGCTAGGGCCTTTTGCCAAAGGTCCTTTGCTCCCGTGGGATTTTGACGCGCTTGGAACAGGAAGAGGCCGTAATTTCGATAGGCGTTCCAGTGGTTGGGATCCTTTTGTAAGACCGCCTTATACTCCTTTTCCGCGGCGTCGAGTTGGTTGGAATAGAAAGCCGATGTAGCCGCATCGACCCGGGCATCATTGTTGTCTGGCGTAAAGCCTAAATATTTTTGATAGGCTTGATAGGCTTGGCTAAAATAGGCGTTGCTCTTTTCGGTATCTCCTTTGGAGCGGTGGACACTTCCCAAATCCATGCGCCAGTTACCTACACCGAGCCAGGCATCGGCGTCATTCGGATTGGCTTTCACTTTCGCTTCCTCGTCGGCCAGCAAGGACTCCAACTGTTGACGCTGGTTCTCCATGGCTTCTTCGGCGCTCGGTCCTGGTGCCTGTTGAGCGATTTTGGGCACTGAGGTGAGCGCTATGGCTAAGGTACTTCCCAGCAAACCGAGAGAGATCAAGATAGCCGTGATGACCACGACGGGATTTTTTTTACGAGCCGGTCTCTCACCGTCTGTCCGTGGTGGCAAAGGGATTCCATCCTTTCTCTACCGATTCGGCGTCTCTCTGTTTGAACCTTTTCTCCGTCAGAGCGATGGCCGCCGCACCGTTATTTTGCATTATTTGTATTATAGCATGTCTAACCGATAGACTGCACAAAAAAGCCCCCACGGGTGTAGCCGCGGGGACGTTTATCTATTATCTGATAAGTAATGGTCGTCATTCATCATAGCTCATGATCAAATGGGTCACGGACGTATTATTTATTGCTGTATCGGCTCCGGATAAGAGCCCTTAATGGCGGGAGGCGAGATATTTCTCGACTGCGATGGCTCCGATGGCTCCGTCGCCGACGGCCGTAGCAACCTGGCGCAGGGGGGTCTGGCGCACATCCCCACAGGCAAAAACACCAGGAATATTGGTGGCTAAGGAACTGTCCACCTTGATGTATCCCTCTGCCGTCAATTCCAGCTGGCTTTTCAGGTAGCCGATGGCGGGATCGTGACCGACAAAGACGAAGACGCCGTCACAGGGGATTTCGCTGCCCTCTCCGGTTTTGATGTTTTTCAAGAGAACTTTTTCCACGTTCTGCCCACCGGCGATCTCTTCGATGACCGTATCCCATACGAAACGGATCTTGGGATTGGCGAAGGCTCGTTCCTGCAGGACTTTCGTCGCCCGCAGTTGGTCTCGGCGATGGACGATCGTCACTTCTGTAGCGAATTTGGTCAGGAAGATCGCTTCTTCCACTGCCGAGTTGCCGCCGCCGGCCACGATGACCTTGCGTCCGTAGAAGAAGGCTCCGTCACAGGTGGCACAGTAAGAGACGCCGCGCCCGTGGAATTCTTCCTCCCCTTTGACGCCGAGTGGGCGTGCCTTGGCACCGCCGGCAATGATGACGGCCCGGCCATAACGGACCCCTTCGTTCGTCACGATACGCTTGAGGTGGCCTTTGAGGTCGGCTTGTTTCACTTCTTCGTTGATCAATTCGGCGCCGAAGCGTTGGGCCTGGCTCAAAAAGCGCATCATCAGTTCCGGTCCGGAGATGGGCTCTTCAAAGCCGGGATAGTTTTCGATCAGTTCTGTCGAGGACGCTTGACCGCCAGGCATGATCGCTTCAAACATGGCCGTCCGCAGCCCCGCTCGGGCCGCATAGAGTCCTGCCGTCAATCCTGCCGGGCCGGCACCGATGATGAGCACATCGTAGATATCCTTCGGTTCCGCTTTCAGCCAAGCCTGGTACTCTTTTAACATGCAGCGGTCCATGACTACCGTCAAACCGGCACTTTCAGCCAGGCGGGCCGCTTCTTCATTGACGACGCTTTCCTGGAGCCAGAGGACTTTCGCTCCCCGCGCAATGGCCTGCTGGGCGATGGGCAGCACATCTTCCGAACGGCGGAAGACATCGACCACATCAATTTCTATATCAGCGGGAATGGAGGCCAGGTCGGGGTAGCTTTTTTCTCCGAGCACTTCCGAAACGGCCGGGTTGACCGGGATGATCCGGTACCCCTGTCCCTTAAGGTATTCGGCTACATGGTAGCTGGCCCGCTGGGGCTTGTCGGACAATCCGACGACGGCGATAGTCGTCAACGATGGAAAATCGATCATGCTGCTTCACTCCCGCTTTTGTAAATACCCTCATAGGGTATATATTCCTTATCTCTATTTTAGGGAATATGGATTTGCGTTGTCAAGAAAAGAACATGAAAAGGGGATCCCTATTCGGAATCCCCTCTTACCTTAGCAAATATGTGCTATTTCCGTGGAAATATGTACTAAACCTTTGAACGTCAAATACACCAATCCACAATCATTTTCTTATTCAGTTGTTACGGCTTAATTGAGGTAGTTCAGCGGGTTCTTGACGCCGCCATCGTTCACTTCAAAGTGCAGATGGCTGCCATAGGCCCGTCCCGTAGCGCCGCCTTTGCCGATCTCCGATCCACGGCTTACGGTCTGACCTTCCCCAACTTCGATGCTCGACAAATGGGCATAACGGGTTGTCATGCCGCCATGGTCGATAATGATACATTTTCCATAGTTACCGGCCCAGCCGGCAGAGATGACGGTGCCGTCCGCTGCGGCGTAGACGGGATCACCCGTTTCCAGGTCGATGTCGATGGCGGGATGAAACTCCCGTCCACCCCGGTAACCAAAACCAGAGGTGATTCGGTGACCTGCGACCGGCCAGGACAAGGTGCCGCTGCCACCACCGGAATAGGTGCCCCGGGCCCTGCTCGTTCCACGGGAAGCCAATTGAACCCGGTTGTTACCGCGGACTTCAAGCCGTTGTACCGGCTCTTTTAAGACTTTTTCTTCCGTCAGGTTTTGTTCCACCAAATAGTTGTTTTCCTTGGTAAGCAGATAGGTGGCCAGCTTCGTCCCCCGGACACCTTCCTGTTTCACTTGAACGCCGCCGGGGCGCACATCATCAGACTTTTCCACTTTGGTGGGATAGGGAATGTCTTCTTGTACGGTCGATTTGTAGGTGGTTGCCACGTTGAGGTAATAGGTCGGCCGGTTTAAGTTGATCTCTTGGCCGATTTTCAGCTTGTTTTCGTCAGCGAGCTGCGGGTTCGATTTGATCAATGCGAGCCAGCTCATATTGTTTTTGGTCGCTACGCTCCAGAGAGTATCCCCTTGCTGGACGACGTAGCGAACTTTTTCGCCTTTGCCTTCAACGAGCAGCTTCTTGATGTCAGTGGCCGTTTGAACTTGACCTTTCGGCACTTCCACATCTTCATAGGTGATTTTCTGCTTGACCTTGACGTCTACCACTTCGACGCCAGGCGAGGAGATTTGGCCAACGGAGAAATAGTCGATGGCGTCTTTAACGATTTTTTCGGCTTCTTCGCGGCTAGCCGCGATGAAGACCGGTTGACCGTCGATGACGATTCGGCAAGCTTTGGTCATGGCATTTTGATCTTCTGCCACTTGTGCCGCACCGGACATGCTGTTGAAAGATGCACCGTGTACTCCGGTAAAAATCAAGGCGCCTGCAACGACCAGTACACCTGTACCCCGGGCGATGCGAAGGAGCCCTTTGCTTTCACGCCAGTTTTGCAGGTCGATGGCTTTGACATCTGCGACGACTTCCGACCATTTTTGTTGTATGCCCGAAATCTTCTCTGTCAGGAAATCCTTTTTGGACATATGCGCCCCCTTCCCGAACCCCTGATCCGTTTTTTCTGCGCATTACTCAGGGGCTTCTGTCTTGGATTCGGTTCGCGGAACAAGCCGGAGGGACCAAATTTCCGACGTTCGGCTGGGTTTGGGTCCGTTCTGTCATTTGGCTTCTACAGAAATAGAGTCCGCGCTTATTATAACATGGCAGCAATTGTCGGGTAAACCCATAAAATTCCCACACAGTGCACTTTTACAGGGATTTTGTCCTGCTGTAGAGAATTCGCTCGGCTTTTGGCAGCTTGCGAAGGGTACATTTTGTCTCGTTACAAGCGAACCCAGGACCCAGATCGGTCGAAGTCGGAGGGGTAATCAGATTGACACCGCCGCCGCTATGCCGGGACTGTCCCGGAGTGATGACCACCGTCCGGCGAGGCATATCGTCATCAGCGAGAGCCGTCACGATGAGTGAGCCCTGTTCTGATTCGACGATAACCTCGTCCCCCGGGCGGACATTTAAATCTTGCATGTCCTCCCGATGAAGCCGCACTGACGGGGTATCGGACAGGTTGCTTTCGTCGAGATCTTCGCTGTCCCAAAACTGGGAATTGCGTTTCCCTTTGGGACGGACGAAGAGCATCCGAAAGGAAGAGGCTGACTCCGTCAGGGCCTGTTCGATCGGGACGACTTTGTTCCCACATGAGAGATGGGCGAATTCGGTCTCTCCGGCGAGTTCCACCTTCCCGGATGGTGTGGCAAAAGAGCCGTCCTTAAAGGGAATGACCTCCATTCCTGGATTGGGACGAGGCCCGCCTTGTACACCTTCCAGGCTCAGGCCATGGTCCTGGAGGATATCCTCCAGCCACTGCTCCGCGGACTGATTCCAGTGGTCACGCTCTTTCACCAGACCGGGCACCATCGATGCATCTGCAGCGATGAGACGCTGGGCCAGTCCCTGCCATATGCAGTTCTCCGGAAGGACCTGCCCCCGGGGTGCAACGATGGTCGGTTGATAATGGATGTAATCGTTTCGTTCGCTGGCGATGAGGTCCGGCGCCTCGAAGGAAGTGGCCGCCGGAAGGATCACATCAGCGAGGCGTGCCGTGTCGGTGAAAGTGAAGTCGATGACCACTTTAAACGGTATGGTGTGCAAGGCCGACGTTAGACTGGCAATATCCGGCACTTGGCTGGCCGGATTGGCCCGGTTGACGAAGGCGATCTGGATCGGCGGCTTACCGGTTGTGTCGTTCGTCCGGTTTTCTTCGCTCCTCAGCCCGCTCTGATCAGGGTTGGCAAGGCTGTTTTTGCGGCGCTCTTCAATCTCGCAAGCCAGATCGGTCCAGGCGACTTTCTGAAGGCCTTCCGGTTCCTCTCCCGCCGCCGCTTGACTCAACGAATTATAGCTGTCGTTCGCTAAGTGGATCCCGCCGCCACTGATGCCCAGTTGGCCGGTGATGGCGGCGAGGGCATCGATGGCCCGGACGGTGAGGCCGCTTTGGCCATAACGCAATAGGCCGGCACCGAGCACGAGGGCTGACGGGCGTCCTTTTGCATAGAGGCGGGCTAAGGTCCGGATGAGCCGCGGTTCTAAGCCGATATGTTCGCCCACCGTCTCTGGTGAATAGGCGGCCACAGCTTTGGCAAAGGCAGCAAAGTTATTCACATGGCTGGTGACAAAGTCACTATCCCACCAACGGTTTTCTAAGATGACATAGGCCATGCTGAGCGCAAGCAGACTGTCTGTCCCCGGTTGTATCCGGTAGACCTCATCGGCGATTTGGGCCGAAGGGGTGCGTAAAGGATCGATCAGGATTACTTTGGCACCTTTTTCTTTGGCTTCTACCAGGTAGGGGATGAGGTGTGTATTCGTCGTCGCCGGATCCCGGCCCCAGAGAAAGATGGTCTGTGCCCGCACCAAATCGGCCCAAGCCGGTGACGCGGCCACACCGAAATCAGCCCGCTGAGCTGCCAGGCCCGCTTCCCAGCCCATCGTTCCGTCCACCACAGTCACTCCGCCCAGTCCGTAGAAAAAGCGGCGGTCCAGCTGCTTTAGAACCCCTGTGGAACCGGTACCGGCCATATGTAAAATGGAGCTGGGCCCGTACTGTTTCAAGGCTTTTACCAGCGCTTGGGCGATGTGATCGAGCACCTCGTCCCAGGAAGCCCGGCGCCAGGTCTCGCCTACCCGGAGTAAAGGCGCGGTGATCCGGTCGGGACTGTACTGTCGTTCGATCAGCCGGTTCGCTTGGGAGCAGACAAACCCCCGGGTCACTGGGTGCCGGGGGTTGCCGGTGATATCGACGATTCGTTCTCCCTCCAGGTGGACTTGGAAGGAGCAAAGGTCATAACAGTGTAAGGGACATGCGGAAAGAACGGTACGTTTCATGGAGAAACCCCTTCTTTTTAGCGTCGGTGGGCGATGGTCCGTACGTTGACCAACGAAGTATGAAAGAAAAAATAGCCAGATCTCAGCGACTCAGTTAGATCAGCAAGTTTCCAAGGCTTTGGCGTACAAGGCCCACTTGAGCCGCATCTTTGCCAATTGACAGCTCATTTTGGCTGGGATACGCAGGTCCCCCGTATCGGCCTCGTTGTTGGCGTGACAGCCGCCGGAGCAAAGGAACCGGGCCCAGCAGGTGGGACAGCCCTCTTTGTGGTAGATATGCGCTTCCGAGAAAGCGTCACAGGCCGAAAGGTTATTCAATCCGGTGGTCACATTCCCGAGGAGGTATTTCTCCCGGCCGACAAACTGGTGGCAAGGGTAGAGGTCGCCGTTGGGCGCCACCGCCATGTATTCAAAACCGGCCCCGCAGCCTGAGAGGCGCTTAGCCAGGCACGGTCCATGAGCCAGGTCGAGTTGGAAATGGAAGAAGTTAAAGGCCCGGCCTGTTTTGTTCCGCTCGTCGATGTTTTCGGCTAAGATGCGATACTGTTCTTCCAGTTGGGCCAGGTCCTCTTCTTTAAGGGCATAGTCGATATCAGGGGCAGCCACGACGGGCTCCACCGATAAGTGTTGAAAACCAAGGTCGTGAATATGCAGCGCGTCGGCAGCGAAATCGGGGTTGTGATGGGTAAAAGTTCCCCGGACATAGTAGTCTTCCCCGTTGCGGGATTGGACAAACTTCTGCAAGTTGGTGACCACATCGTCATATGAACCGGAACCGTCCACATAGGGGCGCATCTCGTCATGGACATGGCGACGTCCGTCTAGGGACAAGACGACAGACAGGCCTTCCTCGTTTAAGTAACGTCCCACTTCCTCATCAAGCAACAATCCGTTAGTCGTCAAGGTCAGCTTGAGCACTTTATCTTCCTCGGAAGCCCTGCGCTTCGCATAAGCTACCAGTTCTTTGACGACGTCAAAATTCATCAGCGGCTCACCGCCGAAAAAGTCGATTTCAACATGGCGCCGTCCTTGCGAATGAGCAAGTAAAAAGTCGATGGCTTGCTTGCCTACTTCGGCCGACATGAGGCTCCGGTCGCCGCCAAAAGGACCTGTCCCGGCGAAGCAGTAGCTGCAGCGCAAGTTACAGTCATGGGCGATATGTAGGCAGAGCGCTTTGACGACCGGCTTAGACGGCTCAGCGGCGTTGGCTGCCGTCTCTTTATCGGAGAGATAACGCCGGGCCAGTGAGTCTGTCGTGAACAGCATGCCCGCCGCTTTCAGTTCACCTAATTCAGAAAGGATCTCGTCGACCATTTCAGCGTCCAGGCCTTCAGCCTCAACGAGCTGCGTGCGGGCAACCTCTCCGTCTCCCTGGGCGGTGAGGAGTGCTTGCAGCACCTGAAAGGCCACCGCGTCAAGCCGGTGCAGTGAGTTCGAATTCACATCATAGCAAAGGGCAGTTTGGCCGTGGCGAAAGCACACGATGTTGGCGGCAAAATCATAGTCTTTTAATTCGGCCCACCAGGAAGCAGTACCGGTCTCGTTCGGCATATTTTCAGCAACCTTTTCCATTATTTTTTATAGCAACAAGAAACCCTCTATCCGTTGCGGTGCGAATAGAGGGTCCTTTTTCGTATATGGCAATACGATCTCTAGCCCTTCTGACAAACCTGGTTGCCGACTGTGCAAGAGGTTTTGCAGGCCGATTGGCAGGAGGTTTGGCACTCCCCGCAACCACCGGTATGTACGGTAGCTTGCAATGAGCCCTTCTGCACGGTAACGATGTGCTTGCTCACAGAACTTCCCTCCTCAGCGTTCGCACGCCAAAAATCCGTTGGTATTATAGCATTTTCTTGGCAAGCGGTAAAGGTCCTGCTAAAAAGCAATTTTACCGAACACAGAAGTATGGCCAATCACAAGCGATAGTACGGTATTTTCAGGGAAATGAATCGTCATATTGATTATTTTTTGAGCTCGGCTTGTACCGGTTCGGCCGGGGATGCCGGTTCATCGGCGTACCCTTTTTGGCGACGGTAATAATAGGCCCCGATGGAGAACAGGATCAGCCCGACGGCGATAACTTGCGCCAGCCGGAAGTCCCCTAGCATCTCCGAATCCATCCGCAAGCCCTCGATAAAGAACCGGCCTGTGGAGTAATAGACTAGATAGGCTAAAAACACTTCCCCTCGGCGAACCGTCGGCCGGCGGCGCAGCCAGAGGAGAAAGAGGAAACCGCTAAAATCCCAGAGGGATTCGTACAAAAAGGTGGGATGGCGCATTTCACCGGCGATCATCATCGCCCAGGGCAGGTTCGTGGGATAGCCGTAGGCTTCCTGGTTGAAGAAGTTTCCCCAGCGCCCGATGGCTTGGCCTAAGATGAGCGACGGGGCGGCAATATCAGCCATCTGCCAGAAGGAGACACCATGTCTGCGCGTATAGAACCAGCCTACAGCAAAGGCCGTGAGCAAGGCGCCATAGATGGCGATGCCGCCGTGCCAGATAGCGATCACTTCTGACGGATCGTTTTGATAGTACTTCCAGTTGAAGACGACGTAGTAGACCCGCGCCCCAATCAGCGCGAGGGGAACCGCCCAGAGAACCAGGTTGTAGAGAAAATCGGGGTCAATTCCATGACGGACCGTTTCCCGCTGCGCCAGGAGCGTACCAATGAGTAAGGCGCTGCTGATGAGTATTCCATACCAGTGAACGGTGATGGGTCCGATTTGAAATGCGATCGGATCCGGCAAGTCTAATCCCCCTTATTTTTCCATATTCTATTCTATGATACCCCGTTTCCGCTAAAAGTCAAGGAATGGTCCTTCCGAACAAGAAAAGGTCAATTTGGGCAAATAAATTTGGGCAAAGAAAAAAGAACCCGCCCCCAGATAAAACTGAAAACGAGCCCTTTATAAAGCATTAATATGTAAATGGCGGAGCAGACGGGATTCGAACCCGCGATCTCCAGCGTGACAGGCTGGCATGTTAGGCCTCTACACCACTGCTCCGAAAAAAGATGGTGACCCGTAGGGGATTCGAACCCCTGTAACCGCCGTGAAAGGGCGGTGTCTTAGACCGCTTGACCAACGGG
>NZ_WNKU01000002.1 GCF_009720735.1 Heliobacterium mobile | reverse complement strand
AATGATTTGGAATGGGCGGTGGCTCTTCAACAACTTTGGTCGATTATT
The DNA here is from genome assembly GCF_009720735.1 of Heliobacterium mobile. Taxonomy (GTDB): domain Bacteria; phylum Bacillota; class Desulfitobacteriia; order Heliobacteriales; family Heliobacteriaceae; genus Heliobacterium; species Heliobacterium mobile. The sequence continues at coordinate 343,241 of NZ_WNKU01000002.1, read as the reverse complement.
GATGATGTCGTTAAAAACTGCAACAAGAAGTTAGCCGCTTTGATTAAAAGTCAACTCCAGAAATGGATTGGCTCTTTACCCAACTATATCAAGGCTTACTTGCCTATTTCTGTGTGCGAAACTTGAGTACTTTATTTTTTTCATTTCAGATTATGCCTTATGAGGTTTCTTCCATAGTCTATTGCAAAGAGAGGGAACTGTTCGTCGTACCTATTCGTCATAGAATTAGAAGGGAGTCGTTCAAAGAAAGGTGGATATCATCATGAAAAAACTTTTGACCTCAAAGGGATGGTTAACAGGCATCCTCGCGTTAACCTTATTTAGCGCGGGTTGTATCTCATCGGTCGGGGCATCGGCCACGGCTGCCGACACACAGAAGGAACTCTCTGTCGTCGGGTCTTATGCAAACCTGAAAAAGCTGGTGGAAAAGGCGCGGACGGAAAACGATTTGACCTTGTACGGGGGGGTTCGAAGGGACCGTCTGTTCACGACAGCCGCCCCGACGCAAGCACCCAAAGCAGAAGCATCTAAATCGGCTGCTGCTGACGGTTCAGCTTTGGCTTCAGGCGATTATTCCAAGACCAACGTTCAGGTGGACGGCGTCGACGAAGCGGATATTGTTAAAACGGACGGACGATATATTTACCAGGTCAATAAGCAGCGCGTTGTAATCGCCGAAGCCTATCCCCCGGAAGAGATGAAGCTGGCTGCCACAATCAATCTGGAAGATCAACCCCTTTCACCACGAGAAATTTACGTGGATAAGGATTATCTCGTTGTCATTGGGGACAGCCGTTACGATACACCGGTGCTTGTTCCAGAAATAGGAGCCCAATCGAAAATGCTCCCCGGATGGAGAAGGCCGCCATATCATCCCTATCCCCTTTATGGCTCTGTGAAAGCTCTCATCTACGATATTCGAGATAAGGGAAATATTCGTAAGACACGGGAGGTTGAATTGGAAGGGAATTATGTATCGTCCCGGAAGATCGATGCTTCCTTATATCTGGTGACCGACCGTCAACTGGGGTACTACTTACCGGAGACGGAAGATCCGACCATTTTGCCTTGGTATAAGGATTCGGTGAGCGGAACCGAAAAGATCCTCATGAGCTATGACAAAATCCGTTGTTTTCCCGATTTTGTTCAACCGAATTACCTCTTAGTAGCCGGATTCGATGTGACGGATACTAGCAGAAAGGTTAACGTCTCCACTTATTTAGGTTCAGGTCAAGAGGTCTATGCGTCACTTCAGAACTTGTATGTCGCTGTGACACACTACCAAAGGCAGGCACACAGCGGCATTACCGTACCTTATGGGGGTCAGGCAGCAGAAAAAACCCGACTCTACAAGTTCCGGCTTAATCAAGCCAACATTAGCTATCAAGAGCAGGGAGAAGTGCCCGGACGGATTCTCAATCAGTTTTCCATGGATGAATCGGGCGATTACTTCCGGGTGGCTACAACTGTCGGCAGCCCCTGGGAACAGGGCGAAGGGACATCGAAAAACAACTTGTATATCCTCAATAGCCATTTGACGCAAGTCGGTAAATTGGAAGGAATAGCCCCAGGCGAACAGATTTATTCCGTTCGTTTCATGGGAGAACGGGCCTATGTGGTCACTTTCCGCACGGTCGATCCTCTATTCGTCATCGATCTGAAAGTTCCCCAGACACCGAAAATTCTCGGAGCTTTGAAGATCCCCGGCTACAGCAACTATCTTCACCCCTATGATGAAAATCACATCATCGGATTTGGCAAAGACACGGTCGAGCAGGTGCAAAAAGATAGCCAGGGGAACGAGGTAGGTGTCAGTGCTTTTTATCTCGGCATGAAAATGGCCATTTTTGACGTGACCGATGTCAATCACCCTGTGGAGCAATTCACCGCCAACATCGGAGATCGCGGCACAGACTCGGATTTGCTGCACAACCATAAAGCCATGCTCTTTGATAAGCAGAAAAATCTGCTGGCTTTCCCAGTTCGGGTGATGGTCGTGGACAGCAATCATCAAGAACAGAGTGGAATCCCGGAATACGGCACCTTTACTTTCCAAGGCGCTTATGTGTACCGCGTCGACTTGGAAAAGGGCTTTGAGTTGAAAGGGAAGATCACTCATTTAACCCAAGAGGATTACGATAAAGCCGGTATGTACTGGTATAACAGCGATAACGATATTCAACGGATCCTCTACGTAGGCGATACACTCTATACCCTGTCGAACAATAAGATCAAAGCCAATGCTATTGTCGATTTAAAAGACCAGGGGACGCTCACGATCAAATAATCGGGAAAAAAGTCCTAACCAAAAAGGATGCATAAGGCAGAGATCCTCCCCGGATACTAATTCCGGGAGGTGTCCTGATTTGATTAAAGATGTCGATCGCTATGAAGCACCGAGCAAGGAGTTAAATAAGCTGCCTGGTGTGCGGGACGGTCAGACGCCGGGGCTCATCTCGTCGGGAACAGTCGGTTTTAGCGGTGAGGGGAACTTCGGTGTCGGCATCCCGGGCATCAATGGAGCCATACCCGGGCAGGATGGGGAAGGACCGACGACGGACCAAGCCCTATCAAACCTGGAAGCTCGGGCAGGGGAAGATCTGCGCCATGATTCTCTCGGTAAAGCACGAGCGAATCTGGAAAAGATACCGGCTCAAAAAAGCGACTTGGAGACCTTTAACGCCACCGTCAAGAACCATGAGACCGAAGAAGGCTTTCACAACCGCATCACTGTCGATGGGATGGGAAATAAAGACCGGTATAAATAAAAACACAAAAAAGATCGCCCTTGCCCGTACATCGGTCAGGGCGTTTTTTTTGTAGCTCAGGCACGTCCACCGAGGATTTGACGGCAGCGAGTCAGCCGGTGGCGATAATACTTGATGACCTCAAGATTGGGATCCGGTTTCCGAATCTCTTCATCGAGCATCCGTTGGTAGTTCTTCATACTGTTCATGGCTTGAATTTTTTCAAAGGCCGAATATACCGGGTTGTAGCGCATTCCCATTCTCTCCTTCTGGTGCGTTGGCTCTGTGAGCCTAGTTTTCCCTACGGGACCATCTTTTTAAACCGTCACCGCATGACGCCTTTTCTCACACCCGCCCCTTTGGTACAATAAAGATTATGTTGGATGGCGTCGATAAAGGGGGACTACCGTTTGCCTAAAGACTTTTTGGGATCCTTGAATCCCGTACAGCGTGAGGCCGTCCTGCATCAGGAGGGGCCTCTTTTGATCCTCGCCGGCGCTGGTTCCGGAAAGACCCGGGTGCTGACCCACCGCATCGCCCATATGATTGAACAATCGCGCATTAGCCCGTTTCATATACTGGCGATCACCTTTACTAACAAGGCGGCCGGAGAGATGAAAGAGCGTCTCGGTCATCTGATCGGGCCGCGGGCCAAAGATGTGTGGATGTCCACTTTTCATTCTGCATGCATGCGTATTTTGCGGCGGGAAGGGGAAAAGATCGGCTATGATCGCAACTTCGTCATCTATGACAGCGATGATCAGCAGCGACTGATCAAGGAATGCTTGAAAGAATTGAATCTGGACGATAAGCGATTTAAACCTCAAGCCATCAGCGCCGGGATTAGTTCGGCCAAGAACATCCTTATGGATCCCATCGGATATGAACGACAGGCTTATGATTATTTTGCGCAAATCACTGCCAAAGTGTACCATGTTTACCAAAGAAAATTAAAATCAAACATGGCCGTCGATTTTGACGATTTACTCATGCTGACGGTTCGCCTGTTTCGAGAGTATCCCCAGGTTCTTGATTATTATCAGGATCGTTTTCAATACATTCATGTCGATGAGTATCAAGATACGAACCATGCTCAGTACACTTGGGTGAAATTGTTGGCCGAAAAGTATCGCAACCTCTGCGTCGTCGGGGACGATGATCAGAGCATCTACGGCTGGCGCGGGGCCGATATACAAAACATCCTTGACTTCGAGCGCGATTACCCGGAAGCAATGGTCCTCAAGTTGGAGCAAAACTACCGCTCCACCGCCAAGATCTTAGAGGCGGCCAACAGCGTTGTCGGCAATAACCGGGGGAGAAAAACCAAACGCCTTTGGACGGAAAACCAGGACGGGCAGCCGCTCGTTTCCTTTCAAGGAGATACGGAACACGACGAAGCTCGCTATATCATCCATAATGTCCGTAACCTTTCTGAGACCGATGGTCGTCCCTACCGGGATTTTGCCGTTCTCTACCGTACGAACGCTCAATCGCGAGTATTGGAAGAACATTTTATGTACGCCGGTATTCCCTACCGCATCTTCGGAGGTCTGCGCTTCTACGAGCGTAAAGAGATCAAAGACATCGTCGCGTACCTGCGCTTCATCTCCAATCCGGCTGATGAGATCAGTTTTCGCCGTATCGTCAACACGCCGAAGCGGGGTATCGGCGACGCCACTGTACAAAAGCTCCTTGATTACGGTGCGGAGAAGGGTTTGACGGCTCAAGAATGCCTCGAACGGGTCTCCGAAGTGCCAGGCATCTCGCGGGGAATCAAAGCTTTAAAAAGCTTTGCCCTTTTGATCGAGGAACTGCGCCGGGATGTGGCCAAATCACTGGTCACCAGCATTGTGGAGCAAGTCATCGATTTGACTGGCTACGTGCGGGAATTAGAGTCGGAGCATAGTGAAGAAGCGAAGAGCCGCATTGAAAACATCAAAGAATTCCTCTCGGTCACACAGGAGTTTGATCGCAACGCCGATGAAAAGACATTAGAGGAGTTCTTAGCCGGAGTCTCGCTCATCTCAGATATGGACAACTACAACGAAGCGGAAGATGCTGTCGTTCTTATGACCATGCACGCCGCCAAAGGGCTCGAATTCCCCGTCGTCTTTGTCGCTGGAATGGAAGAAGGCGTATTTCCCCACAGCCGTGTTCAGTTTGAACAATCGGAAGTGGAAGAAGAACGCCGCCTCTGTTATGTCGCTATTACCCGGGCACGGGAACGGCTCTTCCTGACGCGCGCATGGCAGCGAACAATTTTCGGCAATACTGTATATAATCAGCCTTCTCGCTTTTTAGAGGAGATTCCGACAGAACTTCTTCTCGAAGAGGATGATCGGCGTCCTTCAACTGGTTTTGCTACCAGAAACAGGTATGATCGAGGCTCAGATGGGTCGTCCCTTCAAAGCGCTTTTTCTACCTCTTCATCGCAGGGAGACGCGGCAAATGCTGATAGTTTCGACCTAAACAAAAGCTTCTTTACACCGTCCCAAAGGAAGTCGGCACCTTCAGACACAGAGGCGACTGGTGGACACTTTACCGTCGGTGACAAAGTTCAGCACGGCAAGTTTGGCACCGGTGTCGTTGTAAAGGTCAGTGGGGAAGGGGAGAACCAAGAAGTTCACGTAGCCTTTCCCCAGCAGGGAATTAAAAAATTGCTCCGTAAGTTTGCACCGTTGAAAAGAATCTAGGAGGTGTCTGCCCTCATGGTATCGCCGGATCTGCCGAAAAACCGGGTCGAGGCGGAAGTGCGTGTCAAGGAACTGCGCGAGATCATCCGCCATCACGAGTACCGTTATTATGTCCTGGATGCGCCCGAAATCACCGATGCAGACTATGATGCCCTGATGAGGGAACTGCAAGCGATTGAAGATACCTATCCTGAACTGGTCGAAGCCGATTCGCCGACTCGGCGAGTCGGTGGACAGCCGTTGGCTGCCTTCAATTCGGTGCGGCACCGGGTTCCCTTACTGTCTCTCGCGAACGCCTTTGACGAGCATGATCTGCGTGAATTTGACCGGCGGGCCCGGGAACGGGCCGGCCGCGACCTTACATATGTGGTGGAACCGAAGATCGACGGGCTGACGGTCGTCTTGACCTATGAACAAGGGCGATTCGTCCGCGGCGCAACACGAGGTGACGGTGAAACCGGTGAAGACATCACGGAGAACTTGAAGACGATCCGGACTATCCCCCTTCGCTTGAAGACAGACCTCCCGGTCTTAGACGTTCGAGGCGAGGCCTATCTGCCCAAAGGAGCCTTTGCGACTCTCAATGAAGAACGAGAAGAGCGGGGAGAGCCTGTCTTCGCCAATCCCCGTAACGCTGCCGCCGGCTCCCTTCGTCAATTGGATCCCAAAGTGACAGCTTCTCGTCCCTTACGGGCCTTTTTCTATAACATTCTTCTTCTGGAAGGTGCAGAAGCTCAGGAGCAACGGCAAGCCTTGGAACTGATCGAGCAGTGGGGGCTGCCTGTCAACAAAGAGCGGAAGTTCTGTCTTTCCATTGAAGAAGTGATCGCCTATTGCCGCTATTGGACGGAACACCGTCACGATCTTCCTTTTGAGATCGACGGCATGGTCGTCAAGGTCAACGAACTGGATGAGTATGAGCGGCTGGGAGTTACTTCGAAAAGCCCCCGTTATGCCATCGCATTTAAATTCCCGGCAGAGCAGGCCGTCACTCAGGTACGGAGCATCACCGTAAAAGTGGGGCGCACCGGTGTCATCACGCCCACGGCCGAATTGGAACCGGTCCGCGTGGCTGGTACGACTGTCAGCAGGGCTACCTTACACAATGAAGACATCATCCGTGAAAAGGACATCCATGTCGGCGATTATGTGATTATCCAAAAAGCCGGCGACATCATTCCAGAGGTCGTTTCCGTGCTCAAGGAGCGACGCACTGGGGAAGAGCAGCCCTTTAGCATGCCCCAAGCCTGTCCCGAATGCGGCAGCCCGGCAAGCCGGCTTGAGGGAGAAGTTGCCCTGCGCTGCACCTCATCGACCTGCCCCGCCCAGGCGAAAGAAGGACTGATTCATTACGCCTCTCGGGACGCGATGAACATTGAAGGACTCGGCCCGGCCATCGTCAACTTGCTCTGGGACACCGGTCTCGTCCACAATCCGGCAGACCTTTACGATCTAACGGTCGACCAGGTGGCCCCGCTGGAACGAATGGGGAAAAAATCGGCGGCAAACCTGATCGCCGCTATCGAACAGAGCAAATCCAGGGGACTGGCGGCCTTCACCTTTGCCTTGGGCTTACGCTTGGTCGGTCAGACGGCAGCCAAGACCTTGGCCAGTCATTTTGGATCCATGGAAAAATTGATGGCAGCGACCCAGGAGGAGCTACAAGCGATCCCAGAAATCGGTCCGAAGATGGCCGATTCCCTAAAAAACTATTTTTCCATCCCTGCCAACGTTGAAATGATCCTCCGGCTGGTTGAAAAAGGGGTACAAATGAATGCCCAGCAAAGTACAGTCGATTCGCCTCAAACCTTAGCCGGTAAGATGATCGTCCTCACAGGAACGTTGCAGTCCATGGATCGCCGGGAAGCCCAGCGGCTTTTAGAAGCGCGAGGTGCCAAGATATCCTCCTCTGTCAGTAAGAAAACGAGCATGGTCATTGCCGGTGAGGAAGCGGGCTCAAAATTAGAAAAAGCGCTAGAATTAAAGGTTCCTGTTCTCAGGGAGGAAGATTTTTTAAAACTCATCGACCATCACTAGCAGGGACGAGTCTACCGGCGGCGAAAAGAATAAAGATACACCTTTTTTGCTAAACCCATATCATGGAAATAAATGATGTTTAAGAAAGAAAGGTAGGCCTTCAACGTGAAGGTTGTTCCAATGTTTCGGTTTCACGCAAAAGCGGCACCATTTCGCCTGCAAGGAGTCATCTCCCTGATCCTCATTTGGGAGACACGGCGTATCGGCGCACAAGGCCTTTACGTCCACTTCGTTGTGGCCAATCCAGTGGAATCTCAAATCGACTGGCTCGATGGTGCTCCTTTCGGCCAAGGGGATCGCCTTCTGAATGGACTGCCCGACCATGACATAGAACTCTCTTACCGTGAAGCTTTTTACTTATTTGATTTTATACTTAAGGAATTGGAACGGGCCGAAGTGGAAGTGGCCCCTGAGATTGTCAGTCAGATTCAGTTGTTTCAAAAACCGGATCCGTTAAATCGCCATGAGTGGAACTCGATGATGATTCGACTCTTCGATCGCCCTCTCAAACCGAGGGAAGTGGTCCATGCCTATTTCCAAGCCAGGGCTGTCGAAGATTGGTCCCTCGTCTACCTGCTTCTTCCACACAAGGCTCAGGAGCGGTACGTCGATGGGGAAGACTATGGGCAGCGGATGAAGAAAAAACACCAAGGAGAAAGCCTGCTCCGAGGTGTCGTCGTCGAAGAAATCCTGAATAAAAGAGGGGTTCACTTAATCGCAGAGGTGTTGCTCGGCGAGGAACAGTATCTGCTGACCTATCGCTCTCATTTTTATCTGGTGGAAGAAGATGACCGGTGGGTGATCACCAGCATCCGGCAGGAGTCGTCGTCGAAAGTCCCCTTTGGTCAGGATCCCTTTTTTCAAGGCTTTTGGTACTGGCGCGTCTTTCCGACCCGCAATACCGATTTGATCCTAGAGACGTTGCGCCAAGAAGAGGGATGCCATGTCGAAGACGGTGAGCGCGGAACGGCTATCGTCTACTTGAGCCATGTCAACGACTCCATCGAAATGGGTCTCGATATCGCACGGGATGCCCGTGGGCAAGTCTGGGTCGGCCGCCGGGAAATCGTCGTGGGGACAGTCAGTGAAGAACGGCTCGTCCAACTGGTTCGAGAACTGCGCCGCAACAAACTCATCGGCCATAATCCGGGGCGCGGCCCTTACCGGCTTCCTGAAATCGCCAATTACGCTTTCAGGGAAGGAACCTACGCGAACTTTGAGGAGCTATTAGACGCCTGGGAAGTAAAGTTGGAAAATCCGCTCCTCGGACCGGAGGGATGGGGGCAAGACACGGAAGATGACCCTGTCGCGCGGACTGTTGCCGAGACATCCCAGATCGGTTCGCTGCTCACCCAATTTATCCATTGGCGTTTTGCGGAGCAATGGAAGCGGGAATGGAGCCACTTTGCCCGCCACACCGACGAGCCGGATACTCCCTTTACCGATCACCCGATGAGCTCACTTTTCTGGGAGTGGTTCGTTTTTGACCGCCGCCTGCGAGGGGGAACGACGACACTAGAAGCTTTCGAACAGGAAGTATCGAGTCACTTGCCGCCGTCCCTGCGCGAAGGCATCAAGCGATGGATGGAAAACCGTCCTGGTTTTTATGTGATCCACTCTCTAGAAGAAAAAGGTTACTCGGTGCGGGATCTCTTTGGAGATAACATTTTTTTTATTCGCGATCCTGAGTATAATCCAGAAAAGCCCCCTTATGAGGTGGGATATATTCTCTTTTGCCGGCTCATGCCCTGGGAAGGGGCCTACCGCTACGGCGGCATCGCCTTTTTTTTCCCGCCCTGGTACCGCTCCGACATCGTTACCTATGTTCGAGAGCTTGGACTGAACTCGGGCAGCGAAATCCCTCTCGATTGGCTCGATCTGTGGACACGGAAGTCCCGCCTGATCGTCAATTTCATCATGGAACTTCGCAAAAAGCTGATCCAACCGAAGCTGGTCACTGCCGAAGGCCACCGGGCCGGTGTCTGCCGTGCCGTCTACAAGGTCAATGATTTTCTTGGGCTCACAAGCGCCATCGAAAAGCTCCCCGAATTGGAGATCACCGATCGCGAAAAGCGTAAAGGCCAAGGAGAGATCATCCGGTATCTTTGGATGGAAGATGCCTTAACAGGTCAACTCATGGACGCCTTGCGATCCGGTGAATTGGAAGTTGTCGCGGAGGGGATTCCTCTGACAGACATCTTCCATGAGACCCAGCGAGGCGAAAACCTGCGCCAGATCGGCAACTTGACCATCACCCGGCAATACACCGTCATCGACACCATCTCCAAAGAGCGCCTTGATGTCTTAAAACGCGTTTTCGTCAAATACTGTGGTTTCTTCATCACCCACGAAGAGGACATTTTTGAAGAACCAGAGAATTTAATTCCGAATACGGCAAAGAAATCTTGATTCCAACAAGGCAGGTGAACAAAAGATGTCTCTTACAAAAGACGAAGTCCAACACGTAGCCATGCTGGCTCGCCTCGAACTGTCCGACAAAGAGGTCGAAAAATATACGACCCAGCTGAACGACATCCTCGGTTACGCCCAACGGCTGCAAGCCCTGGACACCGCGAATGTACCTCCGACAGCTCATGTCTTTCCCCTTCAGAACGTCATGCGCGACGATTGTGTCGATCCGTCCATGGCTCGGGAGAAGATCCTGGCTAATGCCCCCGATGAGGAAGATGGTTTCTTCCGCGTTCCTAAGATTGTCTAGTATTTCGACCCGAATGGAGGATCCCTGTGAAGCTGTATACAAAAAAGGCTCATGAACTGCATGACCTGTTGGTGAACAAAGAGATCAGCGCTGCCGAACTGGTCCGGGCCCAGGCTGAGCGAATTGAAGCTGCCGAGCCGAAAGTGCAAGCCTTCATCACCCGGACTTTAGATGATGCCATGGCTCAAGCGGCGAAGGTAGATGCCAAAATCGCCGCCGGCGAAGCGATCGGTCCCCTGGAAGGGATCCCTATGGCTTTAAAAGACAACATGTGCACTGATGGGGTACGCACCACCTGTGCATCAAAGATTCTGCACAATTTCGTACCGCCCTATGACGCTACGGTGGTGACGAAGCTGAAAGAAGCCGGCGCCATTCTCATGGGAAAATGCAATATGGATGAATTCGCCATGGGCTCGTCGACGGAAAACTCCCGCTTCTTCGCGACGCGCAACCCCTGGGATATCGAACGGGTACCCGGCGGGTCCTCCGGCGGTTCGGCCGCCGCTGTGGCCGCTGGACAAGCGGTCTTTACCTTAGGCTCTGATACGGGCGGGTCGATCCGGCAGCCGGCCGCTTTTTGCGGTGTTGTCGGCATGAAGCCGACCTATGGCGCTGTATCGCGTTTCGGACTCGTCGCCTTTGCGTCGTCGTTGGATCAAATCGGACCCTTTACCCGTGACGTTCGTGACAACGCCCGGGTCATGAACGCTATCGCCGGTTATGACCTGAAAGACTCCACTTCCGCCCCGGTCGATTATCCTGACTATGAGGCTCTCCTCGGACAATCGGTCAAAGGCTGGCGGATCGGTCTGCCAAAGGAGTACTTTGGCGAAGGCATTGATCCAGAAGTGAAAGCAGTCATCGAAAAAGCTGTGAAAGTGTTAGAAGGCCTCGGCGCAGAGATCGGCGAGTGTTCCCTGCCTCATACTGAATACGCCCTTCCGGTCTATTATCTGATCGCTCCGGCGGAAGCCTCCTCCAACTTAGCCCGCTATGACGGAGTTCGTTACGGCTACCGTTCCGAAGAAGCGCCTGATTTGATCACCATGTTTAAAAAGACTCGTGCCGAAGGCTTTGGGGAAGAAGTGAAACGGCGCATCATGCTGGGAACTTACGCCCTCAGCTCCGGCTATTATGACGCTTACTACCTAAAAGCCCAAAAGGTCCGCACCCTGATCAAAGGTGACTTTGATCAAGCTTATGAAAAATTTGATGTGCTCCTTTCGCCGACATCACCGACAGTAGCCTTTAAATTTGGCGATCGCACGGACAACCCCCTGCAAATGTACTTATCGGACATCTGTACCTTGTCGGTGAACCTGGCAGGTATCCCGGCCCTGAATATCAACGCCGGTTTTGCCAATGGCTTGCCCGTAGGTCTGCAGTTGATGGGCAAAGCCTTCGACGAGGCCAAGCTGCTGCAGTTGGCCTATGCCTATGAGCAGGCTACCGGATGCCACAGTCAGACGCCGGATCTGGGGGTGTAACAAATGAACAATGAGACCATGCAAATGGAACGTGATTTTGACTTTGAAATCGTCATGGGCTTAGAAGTCCATGTGGAACTGCATACGAAGAGCAAGATTTTTTGCGGCTGCACGACCGAGTTCGGCGGTGACCAGAATACGCATGTCTGTCCCGTCTGCTTAGGCTTGCCAGGGGTGCTGCCGGTCTTGAACAAGCAAGTCGTCGATTACGCCATGAAGGCTGGCTTGGCCTTGAACTGTGAAATCGCTGAATTCTCCAAGTTCGATCGCAAGAACTATTTCTATCCCGATTTGCCTAAGGCATATCAGGTTTCCCAATACGATCTTCCTATCGCTAAGGATGGCTATCTCGACATCGAAGTGGGCGGAAACCCAAAACGTATTGGCATCACCCGTGTACACATGGAGGAAGACGCCGGCAAACTGGTCCACGGCGGTGCGGCGAACCTGGCTGGCGCTGAATACTCTATGGCCGACTACAACCGCACCGGTGTTCCTTTAATTGAGATCGTTTCAGAACCGGACATCCGTTCGATTGAAGAGGCTGTTGCCTATTTGGAACGGTTGAAAGCGATTCTGGAATATACGGAAGTGTCCGACTGTAAGATGGAGCAAGGGAGCTTGCGCTGTGATGCCAACGTGTCCTTGCGTCCTTGGGGTCAAAAAGAGTTTGGCACGAAGGCCGAACTGAAAAATATGAACTCCTTCAAAGCGTTACAACGGGCTTTGGAATATGAGGTAGAACGTCAAGCCGAGATCCTCCGCGATGGCGGTAAGATCCTCCAGGAGACACGAATGTGGGACGAAGCGAAAGGCATGACAATCTCCCTGCGCAGCAAGGAAGAAGCTCATGACTATCGGTACTTCCCTGAACCGGATTTGGTACCACTGGTCATCTCCCGCGAATGGGTTGACCGGGTAAAAGCTACCTTGCCCGAAATGCCTCATGTCCGCAAGGAGCGCCTCGTTCACACCTACGGATTACCTGCCTACGATGCAGGAATCATTACCGGTTCCAAGGCGATGGCTGATTACTTTGACAGCGCCTGTAAGGCCTTTGGGGTAGATACTCCTTCTGGAGTCGAAGCCGATGATAAGGCGAAAGAGCGAGCTAAGCAGATTTCCAACTATATGATGGGCGAGCTCACCCGTCTGCTCAACGCTTCCGAATTTGGCTACTTGAACAGTCCCGTCACGCCGGAAAACCTCGTCGGACTCCTGCAATTGCTCGAAGCAGGAACGATCTCCACAAAAATCGCCAAAACGGTTTTTGAGGACATGTTTGCGACAGGCAAACCGGCGAAGGCGATCGTTGAAGAAAAAGGTCTTGTCCAGATTTCTGATGAAGGGGCTATCGCATCCATCGTTAGAGACATCTTGACAGCGAACCCAAGCGTAGTCGCTGATTTCAAGGCTGGCAAGGAAAAAGCTATGGGCTTCCTCGTCGGTCAGGCCATGAAGGCGACGAAAGGAAAAGCCAATCCCGGACTCGTCAACAAGCTGCTGAAAGAGGAACTGGAAAAACTGTAATCAAAATCAAGCGAAGGCGACCGTATACTGAGAAGTACGGCGCCTTTTTTCTTTAAAAAAGAAGGATATTGTATTACATAGAGCTGAAAAAATTTCCTTACCCCATATATCAAAGAATAAAACTATTTACACTGAGTTTATATACTCAATCGATATAAGTAATAAAAATAAAAATGTTGATATTATTGGGGTTTGGAATTATTATATATAGAAGGAAAGAGATGGGTTAAAATGCTTTATTAAGTATATACGTGCGAATACGTAGGGGGTAACCTCATGCGCTTAAACTCGTTAAAACACAAAATTATATGGCCAATCATGATCGTATTCGGTGTAGTCATCGTAGCTATGGCCACTTTTATCTACAACCAGACGGCACGCAACTTGCATATGCAAGGATTGGCCATGACGGAGACGGTCCGTTTAGGCATCGAAAACGCCACAGCAGCCCGTAAGATAACCGAAGAAGTGTTGGAGAAGGAGATGGTCGGGCAAGCCAGTATATTATCCTTGTTGCTAAGCAAAGGCACCAACTACGAACAACTGGTTGAATTATCCAAACGCTCTGGACTCGATGAGTTTTGGGTGACCGACAGTCAGGGACAAGTGCAATTGACGAGTATTGGGACAAATGTAAATTTTAACTTTGGCAGCGATCCAAAGGGACAGGCTTATGAATTTATGGACTTGATCACCGGAAAACGTCAGGTCGTCGCCCAACCGGCGCAAAAGCGGACAATTGATCCTGAAGTGTATAAATATGTCGGTGTGTCAGGATGGGACAGTCCACGGATCGTCCAAATCGGACGGAACGGAAAAAAACTGGTTGAACTGGATGAACAGTTGGGAGCTCCGTCCTTTATTCGACAGATGAGCGGTCAATTGCGTGAGGAGGTTCTCTTTACGGCTCTGGTTGATTCGAATGGACAAATTCTCGTAGGCAGCGATGCTAATATCGATACACTCTACCCTGAAATGAAACTCGGTCTGGCTAATGCGATAAAATTAGACGAGATCACATTTCAAAGCGGCAGCTTTGGAAGCATTAAAGCGACTCATTACATTGCACCCTTGTCAAACGGAAGATATTTGGTATTGACTTTATCGAATCACATCTTGACGAACATCCGTAACATCACTGTTGCCGCTGCATTGCTTGGCTTTGTCGTGACTGCTTTCGTGCTCCCTTATGTGGTCAACCGACAGATGAGCCGGCTCAATGATCTTGAACATGCCTTGATGACCATCAGCCGCGGTGAAGGCGACTTGACCCAACGCATTCCTGTTTCATCGGACGATGAGATCGGAAGCCTATCCAAAGCGGCGAACGGCATGTTGGAGTCGTTACAACAGACCATTACGAAGGTGGATGAAGCCGTTGAACGATTCCAGAAGGCTTCTTTTGGATTAAAGGAAATAACGGCGCAACTGACCGTAGCAAATCATCAAGTCTCAGAAGAGACTCAAAAAGTCTCTCAAGAAGCACGAGAATCGGATCAACAGTTAGAGCGAATGGAGCAATTAGTGGCAGAGATCGCGGCGTCCATCGAAGAGATGACTAGTTCAGCCCAAGAATCGGCCCGTTCGACCGAGGTTGCTTCTCGAACCGTTGATGACGGACGGAAGGTCGTCGACGGTGCGAGAGAAAAGATGCTTGAGATTCAGACCACGACCGACTCGAACAATCAAATCATCGACCAACTAGCGATGAAGTCTCAACAGATCGAGCAGATCTTGCAGATGATAGATCAGATTGCAAACCAGACGAATCTATTATCTCTTAACGCGGCTATTGAAGCTGCGAGAGCCGGCGAAGCCGGGAGAGGTTTTGCCGTTGTGGCTGGAGAGATCCGCAAGCTTGCTGAAAACTCGGTACAAGCGGCCAAAGATATTTCTGCGATTGTCGATAGCATCAAAGCAGAAATACAAAATGTCGTCTCCAACCGGGAGCAGCATAATCAAGGTCTGCAAGCCGGTATGAACGCCTTTAATCTCGTCGATAAAGTCTTTAATGAAATTACGACAGCCAGCAGGCAAGTGGTGGTCAGCATCGAGACGATTATCGATCAGAATCAATTGTTAGCTCAAGAGTGGAAGAACTTGAAGAGTGGGATTCACGTTGTCCGTCAGGGTTCGATGCGTAGTGTAGATAACTCGGAGACCATCGCTGCAGCAACGGAACAACAAGTTGCTTCGATGGAGGATATCGCGAATTCTGCAGCGATGCTGGCAAAGACATCAGAGGAATTGCAGCAGACCCTAGCGGGATATCGAGTATAAAAGTTCTTCTCATGTACTAGAAAATATCGATAATAATCCCTGGATAGAAAAGCGTCGCCCACTTGGCCGACGCTTTTTTTATGCGAAATATCATAAAAGCTGATAAAATGAAATTGAATACGATCAGAAGCAAGGGGAGGCGCAGATACTGATCTCATGAGATATATTAGAGGAGTATTTATTCCGATCATTGCTTTGTGCTTGTGGTGCAACTTATCCTTAATGGCACTGGCAAACTCCAGTACATATTTGGCTTCGAACAATGAGACAACTTCTGTAGAGAAACCTACAGAAAAACTAATTCAGGGAGAGCACCGGGTGACCATCAACGGTGCGACCCTCACCTATTATGTATCTGGGAACGGGCCTGTCTGTCTCGCCCATCCGGGCGGTCCCGGATTCGGGGGGGCCTATTTGAAGATGCCGGAAGTAGAAAAAGAATTCACTATGGTCTACCTTGATCCGGTAGGAACCGGAAAATCGGAACGACTGAAGAATTTAGCCGACTACAATTTCTCCCGGTATGTGGACGATATGGAAAAGCTTCGACAGTACCTTCAGTTGGACAAGTTTTATTTGCTTGGCCACTCCCACGGGGGAATGGTGGCCCAATTGTATGCGATTCAATATTCTGCTCATCTCAACGGTCTCATCTTGTACGGGACGACGCCGACTACAGATGACGCCTATAAGCGTGATGTTTCCGCGAATCTCTTCTGGTTCATCGATCGACCCTGGTTCTGGCAGGCTTTGATGGGGTTCCGGGAATCTACATTGGCGACTACTGATGAGCAAGCGGCTTCAGCTTTTCAAAAATGTGTAGGATTCTATTTTGCCGATTATGATAACCATAAAGGCGAAATCGACCCGGTCTTGAAACAGATACATTTCTCACTAGGGCCAAATAAAGGTTTCTATCAGAACATGGGCGTCTTTGATACCCGTGATCGCCTCTCTTTGATCGGAGTTCCCACATTGATTCTCACTGGTGTTAAGGATTTCGTCTGTCCCGTCAAGTACGCCGAGGAAATGCAACAACGAATTCCTGGTTCCAAACTGGTGCTATTTCAAAATAGTGGCCATATGCCCCATTTTGAAGAGCCTAGGAATTTTGCCAAAGCTATCGGTGAATTTCTATCTGACAAAAGCAATCATAGAATCAAATAAAGGAGGCTGTCTATGCGCATCGCAGTCATTGGAATGGGTGGCGTTGGAGGGTTTTTTGGTGGGAAATTGGCTTACGCCTTTGCTGATTCGAAAGAAAATGACGTGTTTTTTATTGCCCGGGGTGATCATTTAAAAGCGATGCAAGAGCAAGGGCTGACCGTGAAAAGCAGTGAAGAAAAGTTTGTCGCTTATCCAACAGAGGCGGTTCAAGACCCTAGCGAAATTGGAATGGTCGACTTCGTTCTCTTTTGTGTGAAGACCTATGATTTGGAGACAGCAGCCCAACAAATCGTCCCGCTATTGAAGCGGGAAACACTGGTACTTCCGCTTCTCAATGGCGTTGACCATGCAGAACGACTACGAGCGTTATTGCCGCAAGGAAAAGTTCTCAACGGTTGTTGTTATATTTTCTCGAAAATCGAATCACCTGGTGTAATCAGCCAAGGGGGAGGAGTACCTCGCATCGTTTTCGGGGCTGATAAAGGTGTCGGCCTTCCGGAAATCTCCCAAGATCAACTGGACTTGCTCGCTAATCTTTTTCGAGAAGCTGATATTTCAGCAAAATTTGTAGCTGATGCGGAAGTGGCAGTATGGTCGAAGTATCTCTTGATCTGCTCCTTAGGCGGGATTACGTCCTTCTTTCAAAAACCGGTAGGAGCCGTTGCGTCGAACCCGGAACAACGGGCCATGCTTTTGACTACGATGGAGGAAGTCTACGCTGTCGCCAAGGCTAAAGGAGTCCAACTTGATGAGGCCATTGTGAAAAAGACGATGGCGTCGGTAGATACATTCGCTCCCGAGAGCACCACATCGATGCAACGAGATTTTGAAAAAGGATCGAGAACAGAACTGGAAGCCTTCTCGGGCTATATTGTCCGAACGGGAAGAGGATTAGGGGTGCCGACGCCAGCCCATGAAAAGGTCTATGAGCAACTAAAACCATTGTCAAAGTAAATCGAAAAAACCTGCCCTGGAGCTGAGCTTCCGGCAGGTTTTTTTATTCGATTACATAATTTAGAATTTTTTAAAGAGGAAAATATTTGTCTACGGCGAATTAACTTTTAAACAGAATTAAACATTTTTAATAATTTAAGGAGTGGAAATGATGGGTATACGGGAAGAGATGGCTCAGTTAGCTCATTATGCATCCATTATGAAATCGATTTTGCCATATGATTGCGTCATCATGGTGACCGATAGACATAAGTATCTCAGTTGTGAAGCGAGCACATCGATCCATACTCGAATCCATCCAGGTGACCCGATCAAACCAGGCGATCCCCTTGAGCAAACGATGTCTTCTGGACAACCGATGACGAAAGTATTGACGAAAGAAGAGTACGGATTTCCAGTCAAACTGGTCACTTGGCCCATATCAGACGAGCAGGGTCAAGTCATCGGCGCGATCGCCTTCGCTCAAAACTTAGCCAATAATCTAGAAATGCAGGATGTATCGCAAACGGTGGCTTCATCGACAGAGGAAGTCACCGCGACGACGCAGGAAGTGGCTGCCAATGCCGGGAATCTGGCTAAACAGTTATCTGATTTGAAAGGTTCCAGCCAAACTGTATTGCAGCATCTCAAGAAAACCGATGATATCTTAAAGTTTATTACCGGCATCGCCTCAAGAACCAACTTACTAGGATTAAACGCGTCCATTGAATCAGCGCGGGCTGGTGAACATGGTCGAGGATTTTCCGTCGTGGCTGGTGAAATCCGGAAAATGTCACTCGACAGCGAGAAATCAGTCAAAGAAATCAAAGATATTCTACAGACAATTGCCGGTGAAATTCTCCATATGGTCGATAAGATCAACCACGCTGAGGGGCTTAGTTCTGCCCAAGCCCTGGCGACGCAACAGATTTCTGAAGCGATGGAACAACTGGCTACGGCAGCTGAGACGATACAAACGGTTTCGAAAGAGATATAACCTCCATTGTACCCGCGAACTCCTGTTTTCAATAGGAATGTTCATAGGCTGCCAGTTGTTATTCCCTTTTTGTGAAAAGTCTATTACGTCATAGCCTGTGATCCAATGGGTCATGAACCTTTTGTTTAAAAGATGAGGCAGTCTCCTCTGGACCTGTTTTTGTTATAATGATGGAATGAAGGAGGAGACAATATGGTCCTATCTACAGAAAAACAACGAGCCGGACGTAACCGCACAGTTACATTATCAGAAGCGGAATACATACAGTACGCCAGCCGGTTGGTAAGGGCACCCTTCAACAGCGAAAGCGTTTTATTGAATAGAATCGTCCATGGAGATATCATCGATGTCATCGACACTGTTCCCCGGAATTCGGTCGATTTACTTTTTCTCGATCCACCCTATAACCTGAGCAAAGACTTTCATGGTTTGACCTTTAACGGCACTGACGTGGATTCCTATACCCTATGGTTTGATTCATGGTTTGGTCGTTTAATGCCCACATTAAAACCAAATGCCTCGGTCTATGTCTGCGGCGACTGGAAGACGTCAATATCGATTCACACTGTTTTATCAAAATATCTGATCATCCAAAATCGAATTACCTGGGAGCGGGAAAAAGGACGAGGTGCCAAGGCGAACTGGAAGAATTCCTGTGAAGATATCTGGTTTGCCACAAAGAGCAAACAGTACACCTTTAATCCGGATGCTGTAAAGCTAAAACGGCGCGTCATCGCTCCCTACCGTGAAGATGGAAAACCAAAGGATTGGGAAGAGACCAAGGGCGGCAATTTTAGGGAGACTTATCCGTCGAACCTTTGGACCGATATCAGCGTTCCTTTCTGGTCGATGCCTGAAAATACGGACCATCCCACCCAGAAACCGGAGAAACTGGTGGCCAAAATCATTTTAGCCAGCACGAATGAAGGGGATGTGGTCTTCGATCCCTTTGTCGGTTCCGGCACAACAGCCGTGGTAGCTAAAAAACTCAACCGGAACTTCATTGCCGTCGACTGTAACGAAGGATACGGATGCCTAGCTCTGAAACGACTAGAGATGGCCGAAACAGACAAAAGCATTCAAGGTTATACTGACGGGGTCTTCTGGGAGAGAAACACCTTGGCCTTTCAAAAACAAAAAGAGAAAAAGGGTGAAGAATCGAATGAAGCATCGATTTTTTCGCTATAAACCCATGTTGACTGAAGTCTGGAAAGGCTGCTCAAAAATGTTTTTGAGCAGCCTTTTTTCTTGACGGGGACTATCGTCTACCGCCGAAAGGGAACGTAGGAAAGACATAACACTGAATTCCTTCAAAGACATAGCCGGAACGTCCGGGGCCGAGTTCATTGTAGTTCGTCGTATAGAAGTGATCGCCTAAAGCGGCATTCCAATAGCGGTAAAGAGGGACCGTTCGAGGTCTCTGCGTCGGGTACACATAACATTGGATTCCCTCGAAGATATAGCCAGATCCGCCAGCACCGAGCTCTCCGTAGTTGGTCGTATAAAAATGGTCGCCGATTGTAGGGTTCCAGTAACGGTAGAGCGGTACCGTTCCGCCCCGTTGCCTAGCTAGGACATAGCAGGCGATTCCTTCGAAGTTATAACCGTTCCGTCCGCGACCGAGTTCGCCGAAGTTGGTCGTATAGAAATGATCGGTGATGGTTGGATTATAGTAGCGGTACAAAGGAACAGTTCCCCCTTGACCAAATAGGTCCGGTCCTGGAGGGGGGACTTGTGTCACATAATAGTCGTCTTCATACATGAGGGGACACACTCTCCTTCATCTACCTTAGATTAAATGGTTTGCCATAGACTATGCGTGAACCTCGGCAAAGGTTAACAAAATTTGCCATGAATAAATCTTGTAAAAACGTCACCACTCGGATGAGACAGAACTATTTCATGGGAACTCGTTTGCCTTGGACATTGGCAGACCGTGACATCTGGGCAAAAACCCATCATCTAGGCGGCCGTATTTTCGTAGCCAGTGGTTTTGGGATGATCGCCATCGGTATGCTGACCCCATTTATTTCTGAAACGCTGGGTATGGCCTTATTCTTGACGGTAATTCTGTCTCTTCTATTGGTGCCGGCCATTTACGCATGGTGGATCTTCCAAAAAAGAGGCAAGGGTCAGCTAAACTAGCCAAAGTGGGTGTTTTCCAAAGTTCAATATGGAAGGCTGACTTGAAACCGAAAGATACCTCTAATCCCGCCGGTTCCTTTGATGGATACGGTGGGATTTTTTATTTCCCCTGTAAACAAGGGAAATAGAGATAAAGATTTTTATTTACTTTTGCTGAACTATCGAGTAAAATACGTAAGGTTTGTTACCAAGATAGTAGGGAGCGAGGGGATTCATATGACAACCAAGTTTGATGTAGCCATTATAGGAAGTGGACCTTCCGGTATTTTTGCAGCCTACGAGTTGATTTCCAAAAACGAGAACGTCAATGTCGTGATGATCGAAGAAGGTAGAGACATTTACACTCGAAAATGCCCCATCGCTGAAAAAAAAGTAAATCACTGCATAAAATGCAATCCTTGCGGAATTATGCGCGGTTTCGGTGGAGCCGGTGCATTTTCCGATGGAAAATATAATTTTACGACTGAATTTGGCGGTTGGCTCAGTGACTACATTGCTGACCAAGAAGTGCTCGAACTGATCGCATATGTAGATCAGATTAATATGAGCTACGGAGCACCGTCGGAACTCTTTAGCACAAAAAACAGCGGCCTCCGCAAACAAGCCCTGGCCTACGACTTGCATCTGCTGGACGCGCAAGTGCGCCACCTGGGAACAGAAAATAATCTTGAGATTTTAAAAAGCATCTATGAATTTCTGAAAGAGAAAGTCAAGATTATATTCAATACTCGTGTTCAGAAGATCCGTAAAGAGGGAGACCGATTCCGCCTCGATATCGGACAACCCGAATGGATCGACTGTGATTACCTCATCGCCGCCCCGGGACGGGCTGGTTCTGAATTGTTTGCAAACCAATGTAAAGAGTTGGGCCTCGGGCTTTACAATAATCAGGTTGATGTAGGTGTCCGCGTAGAAATTCCGGCAGAAGTGTTCCAGCATATCACCGATGAGGTATATGAAGCCAAACTTGTCTACCGTACAAAACAGTATGGGGACTTGGTCCGCACCTTCTGCATGAACCCCAAAGGATATGTCGTAGCCGAGAACACCGACGGCATTGTTACCGTCAACGGCCATAGTTACCGTGACGAAAAGCTGCACAGCAAGAACACAAACTTTGCCTTGTTAGTGAGCAACCGCTTTACCGAACCCTTCAATGAGCCGCATCAGTATGGCAAGCGAATCGCTTCCTTCTCGAATCTGCTCAGCGGTGGCGTTTTGGTCCAACGCTTCGGCGATCTAGTCAAAGGACGAAGAACGAATGAACACCGCCTGTCCCAAAGCTTTACCAAGCCAACCTTAAAAGCGACTCCAGGAGATTTGAGCTTGGTACTGCCGAAACGGCACTTGGACAACATCGTAGAGATGATCTACGCCCTCGATAAAATTGCCCCAGGCGTGGCCAACAACGACACACTGTTGTACGGGGTAGAAGTGAAATTTTATAGTTCCCGGTTAAAATTGACGAAACAACTGGAGACAGAAATTCCGAACATGTTTGCTGTCGGTGATGGCGCTGGTGTCACTCGCGGTCTCTCCCAAGCGAGTGCGAGCGGTGTCCATGTGGCGAGAATTATCTCGGAACGGCGAAAATAGAGACTGCCCTTTATGGCGCCCGGTATATCCGGGCGTTTTTTTCGTTCTGTTCCGGTTTCTCTGCAGGTAGTTACTAGAAAAATAAAAAGGGAAAATATGGGATAATATCTTAGTTTATCGAATAAATAATAACCAGTAACTGGAAAACGGAGGTAATTAATCGTGAATGCCGACGACAACGATATACTTCGACAAATCCAGGTAAAACGCAAGGAAGCACTTCGCCACATGTTGGCTCGACGACCCCAGAAGGCTGTGGCCATATCTCGCGAAGTCGACCGGTTGTTAAACGAATATTACCGAACGAAGACAAAGGGTCTTGTTCCTACCATACAAGAAGAACATCGACCACCATGGAAAAGCGGTGAAAAGGAAGGAAAATAACTGTAATTGGCGAAATAATTCTTATTTACAAATTTCATTGCTATCCGAAAGGAGTACCGATCTAATGGCATACCAAGTCAACGCCGATGGTTGTGTCGCTTGTGGCGCTTGTCAATTTGTCTGCCCTGCATCATGTGTTTCTGAGGTAGATGGCGGTATTCGAATCATCGACGAACCTGCCTGTACCGACTGCGGTTCTTGTGTAGACGCTTGTCCGGCTAACTGTATTTTTCAAGTCTGAAAAACTGGATATGCTACCCCTTAGGGGGTGGTAGCTTTTTTTGAACGATGGCGGAAACCTCGGGAACAACGCGAAACCAAGTCAATAGGGAATTCGCCCAAAGAGTTTTGTGATTTATTGGATCGCGTCATCATCTCCGGGTTCGATGTCCCCATTGAAGTCCATCAGATAGCAGCTGCCGATATGGGTGATTCAAAAGCCATGGTTCAAGTCAGCTTTCAGTGACCTCCGACAGCAAGGGCGAGGATATGTTGCCTCGCCCTTGCATTTTTAAAAGAAAAATATCGTCAACGATCTCGCCTTTTGCGGGATCGTTATTTTTTTGAAAAAGGGTAGTAAAGGAGGAGCCGATTCATATACATGAGGTAACAAGGGACAGGCAGACCAGGGGTAAAAAGGAGGAAAGGATTATGGTCATAGCAAGCTTGCAGCCCCGCTTTAAGGTGAAAAAGGATTTCCAACTGCTTTTTGAACAGATGGAAGAAGCCAAAAAAGAGTATAATCTTGCTGTTGAACGTCTTGAACATGCTGGTGAACGGTACCGGGAAATTGCTGCAGCTCAGGTAATGATTTGCCAAGACCAGCTTAACAGTCTGATTCAAGAAATCAAGGAGAATTATACAGAGGAAGCCTATTGGTCTATGTTTCGAGAACCGGAAAAAAATAAGTGGGAAAAGATGATCCAGCAATTACATAATCTTCTGATATACGGTCATTGGGACCGACTGATCGATGGTCCCTATTAAATAAAAGATGGTATCTGTAGACAGAATACGACTCTTTTCGACATAGGTGTCATGGTAATATGGTATAAACTATTCTTTTGGTATAGAACGTAGTATATACGGACCAGGTGATGCAGTTGTCCCATAAAATAACTTTTGATGGCAATGACGTATATGTAAAACTTGTCGGGAATATCACATTGATCAAAGCCAGAAAATTCAAAGAAGTGATCTTGGAATTTATTGATCAGGGAAAATTTAATGTGCATATCGATTTGAGCAGTGTTGACTTAATTGATAGTATGGCCATCAGTGCCTTGATTGCCCTGTTAAAGCGTACCCACGAATATGGAGGACAGTTGTATTTGAACAACCCTAATCGATTCGTGCTTCAAGTATTTAAGATTACCCGCCTGAACGAAGTATTTACGATACAATAAGTTAATTCATAGGCAATTGTATAGTAAGAACAAAAGCGTATATTTGTAGCAGGTATACGCTTTCGTGATCTATAAAAAGATCGAATAGCTCCTATAACATATTCCTCTTTGCCAAAAGAGCAGAAAATTTAGTAAAATAAGTGTCAGAGAACCGATTCCGAACATGACTAGGCAAACACCTTTTTAATCCCATTGAATATCGTCCTTCTCGCCCCTCCTTGGCAGGAGAGACCGTACCGTCTGCCAAGGGGGTTTTTTTATGTCATCACAAATATCGCTTATTTTATCAGACGGAAAATAAAAGGGTAGCGATAATGCTTTCCGTCGTTTACTTGTTCTGATGCGATGATAGTCAGGATTGCTTGAAGACTTGAACAAATCAAATTAATTTGATATATTAGATTTAGGAGTTGATCACTTATGGACACTGTCAAAGTGGCGAAGGCTCTCTCAGATCCATTGCGCTGGCAGATCCTTTTGCGCATCGCCAATCGAGAACAGTATTTTTTAGAAACCCATAAACCAGGGGTCTGTGTCTGTGATCTCGTGGAAGGGATGGGCTTGCTGCAATCGAAAGTCTCCTACCATATCAAAGAATTGAAGGAAGCCGGCTTGATCTCTGAAGTGGCTGAAGGAAAATGGAACTATTACTCTGTGAACCGAGATACCTTACGGAGCTATCTGTGCTCGGTTCAACAAGCTTTCCAGCTATAATATTTTTTTAGTCTCTTATATCAAAAAAAGTTGATTATAATGCCTGCTAATCGTCGTTACATAGGAAAAGGGGGATGATCGTAGTGTTTGCCTGGATCGCCGATATGATCGTCTATCGTTGGATGAATCTATCTCATGGAGAACACCTGACGGAAGCACTGCATTTTTTCATTTATGATGTACAGAAGATTCTTTTCTTGCTTGCGGTCATCATCTATGCCGTTTCTTTTATCCGCAGTTTTTTTCCACCGGAGCGGACAAAGAAGATGCTCTCCCATAAACGGGAATTCATCGGGAATATCGTCGCTGCTTTGTTAGGTGTGGTAACTCCCTTTTGCTCCTGTTCCGCCGTTCCCCTGTTCATCGGTTTTGTTGAATCGGGAGTACCCTTGGGCGTAACCTTTTCGTTCTTGATCGCTTCGCCTATGGTCAACGAAGTAGCCTTAGTGCTGCTCTTCGGTCTTTTTGGTTGGAAGATCGCCGCCATCTATATGGGCACAGGTTTGGCTGTCGCCGTCGCCGGGGGGATGATGATCGGCCGGGCGAAGATGGAAGATCAGGTGGCCGACTATGTCTATCAGATCAAGATGCCTGAGGTGGAGATCGCCTCTCTATCGTGGCGGCAACGTCATGACTATGCCTGGCAATATACCCAGGACATCATCAAGAAAGTCTGGATCTATGTGATTGTGGCCATCGGAATCGGCGGTCTGATCCATGGATACGCTCCGGAAGACTTTCTCGTGCGCTATGCCGGCAAGGACAACCTTTTTGCGGTTCCTTTGGCCGTTCTGATCGGCATCCCTTTATACTCTAACGCCGCTGGAACGATACCCATCGTCCATGCCCTGATGGAAAAAGGGATGGCTATGGGAACGGTGTTAGCTTTTATGATGGCCGTAACAGCCTTGTCATTGCCAGAGATCATCATCTTAAAACAAGTGTTGAAACCGAAACTCATCGGACTTTTCGTGGGAATTAACGCATTGACGATCACCTTTGTCGGCTACTTATTCAACGCTATTTTATAACCGAATCTGCTGATTTCGGTCTATGTAAAGCGGTGAAGGGAGGTGACGAAATGGAAGTCAAGGTTCTTGGCGCCGGATGTGCCAAATGCAATCAACTGGAAACGCTCGTCAAACAAACGCTCCAAGAACTCGGAAAAGAGGTGAAGGTGGACAAGGTCACCGATTTTCCGACGATTATGTCCTACGGTGTCATGTCAACGCCCGCACTGGTCGTAGATGGGACGGTGAAAGTGTCGGGCCGAATCCCTTCGGTGAGCGAATTAAAAATCATGCTAAGCTGAGCAAATGAAAAACAATTAAAGAAGAGAACAGCCCGGATGATATGTCTTGGGCTGTTTTCTTATTCTGGAAATAAGTTGAAAGGCTATTTGATGCCAAAGGAATTTCTCGCACAGTTGCAGAATTAGTTCTTTAATCACCGGGACCTTGGACCTCTTGGGAAAAAGTGAAGGAGTTGACTCCGTGCAACCTATCAAGCCCCAAAAACCTCGTATCTGGTTAAAAGACCTGAAAGCGGGCCAGGGAATAGACGATTTTTTTGTCGTTCGACGTTTTTCGCTGATGCCTTACCGGGATCCCTCGAAAGGTCATTACTTGACGGCTGTGCTGGAAGACCGTACCGGTAAGATGGAAGCCCGTGCCTGGGATCGGGGAGAGCAGTTTGCTCAAGTACTAAAGGAAGAGACGGTCTTTCGCATCCGAGGGCAGGCTACCGAGTATCAGGGAGTCGTCCAGTTACATATCCATGCCGTGGAGCCGGTCCATCCGCAGGATGTCGATTGGGAAGCCTTTCTACCTGTGACGCCGATGGACCGAAGTGCCTTGGAACAGGAACTGGACCAAGCTGTTTCTCGGATCGAGAATCCCTATATACGTACGCTCTTAACCACCCTGTTCGCCGATGGCCAGATTCGCCGCGCCTATGTGACAGCGCCGGCAGCGATGAGTCACCACCAAGCGTACATTGGCGGTTTGTTGGAACATTCGCTGGGCGTGTTAAAAACGGCCCTTCACTTGGCTGATAATGTGCCCGAAGCCAACCGAGACTTGCTCACTGCTGGGGCCATCCTCCATGACATCGGCAAGATTGCCGAACTTCAATACGATACGGTCATCGGTTATACGACAGAAGGAAACCTCCTCGGTCATATCGTCATCGGTATCAATTTATTAGACCGCTGGATGGAAGAGGTCGAAGGATTCCCCAAAGCGTTGCGCATAAAAATTGAACATCTCATCGCCAGTCACCATGGCGAGTATGAGTGGCAGTCGCCGAAGCGTCCTCAAATGGTGGAAGCCGTCATTCTACACTATGCGGATCGCTTTGACGCTGACATGTTTAAGATACGGCAAGCCCTAGCCGAGGCTAAAGATGGCTGGACCCCTTATCTCAAGAGTTTGGAGCGCCGATTTTATATCGGAGAGGGAGGCGACGAGCGGTGAGCCTTCGCTTCATCCTGGGCAGGGCTGGCGTCGGTAAAACGGAGACCTGCTTGCAGGAAATCACTCGAGAAATCAAAGGATCTCCCCAAGGTTCACCCCTTATTTTTTTAGTGCCGGAACAGGCCACCTTTCAAACGGAGCGATCCCTTTCGGCGATGCCGGAACTGGGCGGCATGATCCGCGCACAGGTGTTCAGCTTTCGCCGCCTCGCCTACCGGGTTCTCCAAGAGGTAGGGGGGAGTGCGCGCATTCCCATCGGTGAACTAGGCAAGCGCATGATTTTGCGCCAGTTGTTAGAGTCACATAAAGATGAATTGCGTCTTTTTCATCGCTCTGCCGGCCAGCCCGGGTTTGCCGATGCCTTAGCAGGAGCCCTGTCCGAGTTAAAAATATATAATATTGACATCGACCATCTGGAACGTTGTCAGTCCGAGTTGACGGCAGGGCAGGGCGGGAGCTTGTTGACAGACAAGCTTCACGACTTGGCATTGCTCAATAAAGCCTTAAATGCGTTTTTAGAAGGCAAGTATACCGATCCTGATGACTATTTGCACTTGCTGGCAGAACGGATTCCCCAGTCAGCGATGCTCTCGGAGGCGGAGATCTGGATCGACGGTTTTTCCGGTTTTACCCCGCAGGAATTGTCTGTCGTCGGGGCTCTCATGAAGACCTGCCGCCGGGTCCACATGGCTCTCTGCCTGGATCCGACTCAGTTGGATCTTCCGTGTGATCTGACCGATCCTTTTTTTCGCACTCGTGAGACTCAGGAAAAACTCCTGCAATTAGCGAAGGACCACCAAGTTTCGATAGAAAAGGCGCTCCATCTTACACCGGACGTAGCGCCACGTTTTCGGCAGGCGCCGGAGCTGCAGCATCTAGAATCCTGTTACTTCCGCCGGCCGGGTGTCCTCTGGGCGGTTGATTCACCGGGCCTGCAAATCTGTGCCGCCGTCAATCGCCGCAGCGAAGTGGAAGGGGCAGCGAGAGAGATGATCCGTCTTTGCCGGGATCAAGGCTATCGCTGGCGGGACATGGCTCTCTTCCTTCGTGATTTGGAGTCTTATCAGGAACTGCTTGCCTCCGTCTTTCAGGACTTCGGCATCCCCTTTTTCATGGACCGAAAACGACCTGTAGCTCATCATCCTTTGGTAGAGCTCGTTCGCTCGGCCCTAGAAACGGTGATCAAAGACTGGTCCTATGAGCCCGTTTTTCGCTATTTGAAGACTGATCTGGTGCCAATTAGCCGGGATGAAGTGGACCAGTTGGAAAACTACGTACTTTCCCATGGCATCCGCAGTTGGCGCTGGTGGGACAGTCAACCATGGATGTTTCGCCGCCGGCTCACCTTAGGGGACGATGACAGGGAATTCAACGATGCCGAATTGGCTCAATTGGCCGCCATCAACGACGCTCGAGATCGGGCTCGGAAAGGGTTATTGAACTTCCAAAAAGCTGTCCAAGGTTTAGCAGAGGTACGGTCTGTTACGGCGAGTCTTTACCAGTTGCTGGTGGAACTGAACGTGCCGGAGCAACTGGGCCAGTGGATAACAGCTTGTGAAGAAGAGGGACGACTGGAGGAGGCTCGGGCCCATCGTCAGGTCTGGTCGGCGATTATGGACCTTTTTGATCAAATCGTCGAATCGCTGGGAGAAAAGCCGATCGATCTAGCC
The DNA here is from genome assembly GCF_009720735.1 of Heliobacterium mobile. Taxonomy (GTDB): domain Bacteria; phylum Bacillota; class Desulfitobacteriia; order Heliobacteriales; family Heliobacteriaceae; genus Heliobacterium; species Heliobacterium mobile. Next base: position 314,259 of record NZ_WNKU01000002.1, on the reverse strand, counting down.
ACCTACGCCGTCGTCATGGAGGCTGGCCTCGACAGTTTGCGCCTCGGCCTTATCCCGCCGGAACTCGATCAGGTGCTCATCGGCACGCTCGATCGATCTCGCAGCCCAGAAGTGAAAGCCGCCTTTGTCCTGGGCGTCTCCGAGGGAGTGCTTCCGGCTCGGCCCAAAGATGACGGCATCTTTGACGATCGGGAACGGGAACGTATCCAGGAACAGACGGGACTGGAACTTGCTCCAGGGAGCCGCCGCCGCCTTTTCGACGAGGAATATCATGTCTATGTAGCTATGACACGAGCGCAGGAACGGTGTTATCTCTCTTTTCCCTTAGCCGATGAGGAGGGCCGTGCCCAACTGCCGTCGCCGGTCATCGCCCGGGTGCGGGAGATTTTCCCTAACCTTCAGGAAAAAGCTTGGAGCCTTGAACCCGGACTGGTTTCTACAGCCGGGACACAGGAATTGCGCAGCTTTGAAGAGGAACTGGCCTGGGAATACATCTGCCATAGCGGACGAAGCCTTTCCTATCTAATCCCCCAATTCCGGGAAGCCTTGACGGGCCGAGCGATCCCCCTAGTCTGGTGGGAGACCTATTCCTGGATGGCGGCACGCTCGGAATGGCGCGAACGGATGGGTCCAGTGCTCAGCGGCCTTTGGCATAAAAACCAGGAGCACTTTTTGCCAAAGCCCGTCAGCCGCCGTTTATATGGTGCACCATTAAAAGCCAGCGTCTCCCGAGTGGAGAATTTCCTGGCCTGTCCCTTCGCGCACTTCGTCTCCTATGGATTGCGCTTGAAAGAGCGCCCTGTTTTTCGTCTTCAAGCGCCCGATTTAGGCCAATTTTTCCATGCGGCCTTAAAACAGTTTGGAGACCGCCTTCGCCAGGAGAATCTTCATTGGGGCGCCCTGTCACAGGATCAGATGGTGAAGATGACAAAAGAGGTCGTCTCTGCGCTGGCACCGCAGCTGCAAAACGAGATCCTCCTCAGTACGGCCCGCTACCGCTATTTGACGGGACGGCTTCAGCAAACCCTATCTCAAGCCGTCCATGTGCTCGGTGAGCATGCCCGGCGAGGAGACTTTCAACCGCTAGGGTTGGAGATCGGTTTCGGTCCCGGTGAACTGTTGCCACCGGTACGAGTTCCCTTGACCGGGGGCCATTACATGGATCTGGTCGGCCGCATTGACCGCATTGACGGGGTGATCGCCCAGGAAAAGCCTTGGCTGCGAGTGATCGACTACAAATCCAGCCGAGCTGATGTGAAGCTTGCCGATATGGTCCATGGATTAAAGCTGCAACTGCTCACTTACCTTGACGTAGCCCTGCAGCACGGAAATAAGCTCATTCAACCGTTAATGAGTGGACGGCCATCACCCCTTACGCCCTGCCAGCCAGGCGGGATGCTCTATTTTGGCGTGCGCAATCCCCTCCTATCGTCAGGAGGTCCCCTCGGACCGGACGAAGCGGCTCAGGCTCTATTAAAAGAACTGAAAATGCGCGGCCATGTCCTAGCCGATCCCGAATTGGTCGCCCTCATGGATAAGGAAACGTCCAGCGGGTACTCGCCGCTCATTCCAGTAGGATTGAAAAAAGACGGTTCTTTCTACAGCGCCTCTTCGGTGCTCACTTTGGAACAGTTCAGCATGCTTAGAGGATATTTACAAAAAGTCTTTTCGCGGGTCGGCGATGCCATCATGGAGGGTTTTGTCGCTATCGAGCCTTACCGACGGGATGACCGCCTCGCTTGCAGTTTTTGCCCCTATAAACCGGTCTGCCAGTTTGACCGGCTTTTGCAAGATAACGGCTATCGCACACTCATCGATGAGGCGCCGGAGATCCTCTGGCAAAAAGTCGGCGACGGCTCCATTCCGATTCTACAGGGGGTGATCCGGTGATACGCGATCCCAAATGGACTGATGAACAGTGGCAGGCCGTGACAGCCCGGGGCAGTGACCTCCTAGTGGCAGCGGCGGCCGGCTCCGGCAAGACGGCTGTACTCGTAGAGCGGATCATCGGCATCCTCAAAGAAGGCGTCGACGTGGACCGGCTGCTCGTCGTCACCTTCACCAATGCAGCAGCTGCGGAGATGCGTGAGCGCATTGGAGCCGCCCTCACCAAAGAACTGGCGGCTCATCCTGAGCAGAAGCACTTGCGCCATCAACTGGTTCTCTTAAATCGAGCGCCCATCACGACACTGCATTCCTTCTGCCTCGATCTGGTGCGCCGTCATTATTACCGCCTCGACATCGATCCGGCTTTCCGAGTAGCCGACGAGACGGAAATCGCCTTGCTCCGGCAAGACGTGCTCGACGATGTCTTTGAAAGCCTCTATGAGCAGGCTGGCGAAATGTCTAGCGAAAACAGCCTTACCATAGAGGCGTCAGGCAACGATGGAACTGCCAAAAAAGCCTTTACGGTCCTGGCGGACGCCTATGGCGGTGATCGGGACGACATGGCCCTGCAGGAGATGGTCCTCCAACTTTACGACAAAGCGATGAGCCAGCCCTGGCCGGAACAGTGGCTTCAGGACATCCTGCAAGTGCTCCGGGAAGCGGTTCAAAGCCCAGCCTGGGAAGACTTGCCCTGGTTTGCCGCTTTGCGCCGGGAATTGTCCATCGATCTGGCCGAAGTAGAAGGAATGCTGATCCGGGCCTTGGCCTTGTGTCGGCTACCTGGCGGTCCGGCTCCTTATGCCGACGGACTGAATGCCGACATTCAGATGGTGCAGGACATGATGATGGCGGCCAAACACTCTTGGGGCCGGCTACATGAGCTCTTTAAGGACATGGCCTTCGCCCGGGCTAAAGCTGTACGGGGCCCCGTTGACGAAGGTTTGAAGGAAGAAGTGACACGCCGTCGCAATCAAGCCAAGAAAAAACTGACTGCGATCACAGAGAAATACTTTAACCGCAGTCCTCAAGATCTGCTTGCTGACTTGCAACTGGCTTTGCCGGCGATGGAGGCACTCGTTGAGGTGGTGCTCACCTTTCAACAGGAGTTTAGAAAAGCAAAGCTAGAAAAGCGCCTGGTGGACTTTAACGACTTGGAACATTTTTGCCTGCGCCTTCTGCTGGAGCCGGCATCGGAACGGTCCAATCCATCTGCCTCTTCCTTGGCATTCGATCTCAAAGACCATTTTCATGAAGTCTTGACCGACGAATACCAAGACACGAACATGGTGCAAGAAACCATGTTGCGACTCCTCGCGAATCAGAACCGTTTTATGGTAGGCGATGTGAAGCAGAGCATTTATCGCTTCCGTTTAGCTGAACCGGGGCTGTTTTTAGAAAAGTACCGAAGCTACAGTACCTATGGGGAGAGTACAGGCGAACGAGACAGCGGTCTGGTCGGACAAAGAATCGATCTGGCAAAAAACTTCCGCAGCCGGAGCAACGTAATCCACGGTGTCAACTTTATCTTCCGCCAAATCATGACGGAGCAAGCGGGAGAGATGGATTACGACGCGAAGGCCGAACTGGTTCACGGCGCTATTTTTCCGGCCTTGCCCGATGAAGAGAAGCGGGACATAGACCGGACGATCGAACTGCATCTGATCCAACGTCAGCCTGACGAAAATGATGAGGCAGCCCTGGCTAAGGAAGGCGGAACCGACGATAGTGGGGCACAGGTCGGCGATAAGACTGATGCAAACAACAGTGCTATGGATAGTGTAGAAGGCGCCGAAGAATCGGATTTGCAAGTGCTCGAAGCCGCTCAATATGAGGCGCGGATCGTGGCGAAACGCATTCAAGAACTCGTAGACAGCGCAATGCCTGTCTTTGACAAGGACCAAGGCGGTTATCGCCCCATCGCCTACCGCGATATCGTCATCTTGATGCGGGGGACGCGAGGCCGTGCCGACACCTTTCTCGAAGAATTCCGGGCTGCTGGTGTACCAGCATACGCTGAAGTGGGCACAGGCTATTTTGAAGCGACAGAGATCTCAGTCATGCTCTCTTTGCTGCGGGTTATCGACAATCCTCGTCAGGACATCCCTTTGGTCGCTACCTTGCGATCGCCTCTGTTCCAATTTACAGCAGAAGAACTGGCGCAAATCCGTCTGGCCGACAGCCGAGGGAGCTATTATGAAGCGGCGCGGGCATTTATCGAGAGAGTCGAGGGGGCTGGACCGACAGATTCGAATCCCAGTGACAGTACCCTTGCGCAACGGCTTTCCCGCTTTTTTAAACAGGTTGAAGACTGGCGGACCTTGGCCCGGCGAAATCCTCTTTCCCAACTCATCTGGCAGATTTACCAGGAGACCGGCTACTACGACTATGCCGGTGCCATGCCTGGCGGTGGCCAGCGTCAAGCCAACCTGAGGGCACTTCACTTCCGGGCTCGTCAATATGAAGCGACCAGTTTTCGAGGGCTCTTCCGTTTCCTCCGCTTTATTGAACGTCTTCAGGATCAAGGAGGCGACTTGGGAACGGCTCGTGCCTTAGGAGAAAAGGAAAACGTAGTCCGCATCATGAGCATCCACAAGAGCAAAGGTCTTGAATTTCCTGTCGTCTTTGTGACAGCCTTGGGGACTCAATTCAACAAAAAGGACCTCTATAAAGATCTGCTCATCCATAAAAACCTGGGCCTTGGTCCCATCGTAGTCGATACGAAGCTGCGTTTTCGCTACCCCACAGTGGCGAAACTCGCCATACAGCGCCGCCTCTACCGGGAAACCTTGGCGGAAGAGATGCGGATTCTCTATGTAGCCTTGACGCGGGCCAAAGAAAAACTCATCCTGGTTGGTACTGTCCGCAACATGGAGGATTCGGCCCGCCAGTGGGTGCAGGATGCTTCGGCGACCCTCGAAGGAAGCAAAGCAGAATCTACAGGAATCGGACCGCTCCCGGATGAAGTGCTTTTACGAGCGAAAAGCTACATCGATTGGATCGGTCCATCATTGTCTCGCCACCGTGACGGTAAAATCTTCGTTAAATGGGCTGCCGGTTTTTTGACCGCTGAGAACTCCGACGATTCAGCACCGAAGGGTTCGCTTAGCGAGGCAGACCTTGCCGTTCAAGAGCAGGCAGGGACTGAAACGGAGAAGGTACTCGACAAGAGCGGTCTGTCTCGATGGAAGATTCAATATTGGCCCAAAGCAAGTCTTCTCCGGCAAGAAGAGTTAGAGATGGCTCATAGGCCCCTAAACCCGGAATGGATAGAAAAACTGCACCGAATCGAACCGGTTACCGGCACTGACCTCGTTGACTCTTACTTGTCCTGGCAGTATCCCCATCGGGACGCCGCAGCTATTCCGGCCAAGGTAGCTGTGAGCAAAGTGAAAGACCGCTTTGACCAGATGAATCTAGAAAGCGATGAACTCCCTGGGGCCGATCGATGGCCCGAATCATCACAGGTAGAATGTCGGGACGTTCCCCAAAAATCGTCTGACCGTCTCATCGACATCCGTCCCCGTTTTCTCCAGCAGCAAACCCGTCTATCGGCGGTTGAACGGGGTTCGGCTGTTCATTTGGTCATGCAGCACTTAAATTACGCAGAAAACTTAACAAAAGAAGCGATTCAAAAGCAGGTAGACAGCCTGGTAGAGCGCGAAATATTAACAGGGGAGCAGCGGGATGTAATTGAACTAAGCGAGATTTTGCGTTTCGTTGAGAGTCCCCTGGGTCAACGATTAGGTCAGTCCAAACAGATCCTCCGGGAAGTTCCTTTTAGTTTGGCCCTTTCTGCGCAAGAGGTAGAGCCGAAGAGCCCTCCCGGAGAATTCGTTGTCGTGCAAGGGGTCATCGACTGCCTCTTTGAAGAACTTGACGGTTGGGTACTGCTGGACTACAAGACAGACCACCGCCCGGCCAGTCGAAGTAAGGATGACTGGATCGAAGACCTTTTCCAAAGATACCGAGGGCAAATCAACCTTTATCATCGAGCCATCGAGAAAATCATGGGTACGACGGTGAAAGATCGATACCTGTACATGATCTCCACCGGTCAGGAATTGGCTCTATAAAAAACTGCGGAGGTGTAACCTTGTGACCCAAGAAAAATCCTTTTCCCTTGAAACGGTCCGCCAAGCCTTTCAAGACCGAGCCACTTGGTTCTATCTGATGTTAGAAGAAGCAAAAAACCTAGGTTTTGATGCAGAGGCCATAGCGAAAAAATCGATTTTCCGTTACGGTCAGATGAAGGGGCAAGCCATGGAACCGACGTCGGACATGGAAGAACTGGTTAAACAGTTCGCCAAGCCCGTATCACAAGCGGTTTTCGAAATGAATATCGCCAAAGTCACCCCGGAAGAGGCGGTCATTGAATTTCATCATTGCCCCTTGGTAGTCGCTTGGCAGGAACGACACGGCTGCACCGTTGAACAGACCGATGTTCTCTGTGACTGGGCTGTTCAAGGGGACCGTGGGATTATGGCCTGCTTCCCTGATTTCGAATTCATCCCGGAGAAGCGCATCGGCGCTGGAGACGCCTGCTGCCGGATGGTTTTCCGAAAAAAGTAATCCTAGCTTTGGAGTTAGCCGGTAGGAACGGAACGACATTACTTCGCATTTAATAAATTCCCTATAAGCAGGTAGCATAGTGATACAGACATTCCAAGGAGGTTCAATTCCATGGCAGAATTAATTGCAGGTCAAATCGCTCCCGACTTTACCCTTCCGGCATCGAATGGGGAAGAAGTTAGCCTGAGCCAGTTTCGAGGCAGCTATGTGGTCCTATATTTTTATCCCAAAGACAACACAGCTGGCTGTACCACCGAAGCTCAGGAATTTCGAGATCTACATGGTCAATTTCTGGACAAAAACACGGTGGTCTTAGGTGTGAGCCGGGACAGCGTCACATCTCATGGTAAATTTATAACGAAACAGGAACTGCCCTTTCTCCTGCTCAGTGACGGCGACAGCACCCTTTGTAACCTCTATCAGGTGCTGAAAGAAAAGAACATGTATGGGAAAAAGTCCATCGGGATTGAGCGGTCCACTTTTATCATCGATCCCGACGGGGTCATTACCCATATTTTTCGTAAGGTAAAAGCGGCAGGACACGCTGCCAAAGTGCTCGATTCCATCGGCTAAAAAGGAAACCGAATGCAGGTCAAGGGGGTGTGCAACATGGGCTTGCACCGGAGCCACGTTTATAACATGTTAGAACAAGCGAAGACCTCGGAACGACAGGTCTATGTCTATTTTTCTGACGGTACGGTCAAGCGATATCAAGTTGTAGACATAGCTCCACCCTTGGCCTATGTACTTCCCGTTGATTTGGCCGAGCCGCAGCAGCGTCCGCTATTGATTGAAAAGATTGTTGCTGTCGAATGGGCCTAGTCAAGTGTCAAACGATGTCGTCAAATTAGCAAAAAACCCGTAAAATAGGCGGTTTTTCCTGTATACAGTATATGAGCTCCGCTATTCTTGCGTTAGCATGTATTTATGATAAAATATAATAGTCTTTACGTAAAATAACATAAATATGCATGAGGAGTGTGAGGGTGTTGACCAATAAGCAGGTATTTATCGTAGACACAACGTTACGTGATGGTGAGCAAACAGCAGGCGTTGTATTTGCCAACAAAGAAAAATTACGGATTGCACGTATGCTGGATGAGTTAGGGGTTCACCAGATCGAGGCAGGGATTCCCGTCATGGGCGGCGATGAAAAAGAAGCCATCAAGCAAATCTGCAAGATGGGTCTCAAAGCCAGCATCATGGGTTGGAACCGTGCTGTTATCTCTGACATCCAACACTCCATTGATTGCGGCTGTGACGCGGTAGCTATCTCCATCTCTACATCGGACATTCATATACAAGAAAAGCTGCGGACCTCTCGGGAGTGGGTTCTCGAATCGATGATGAAAGCCTGCGAATTTGCGAAATCGCAAGGCGTCTATGTCTCCGTCAACGCAGAAGATGCGTCTCGCTCGGATATGGATTTCCTGATTCAGTTTGCCCGTGAAGCGAAAAAAGTGGGCGCCGACCGGATTCGTTATTGTGATACCGTCGGAATCATGGAACCCTTTATCATTTACGATAGAATCAAGACACTTCGCGAAGCAGTCGATATCGATATTGAAATGCACACCCATGACGACTTCGGTATGGCTACTGCCAACGCCCTAGCCGGCGTGAAAGCCGGCGCGTCCCATGTCGGCGTGACCGTCAACGGTCTCGGCGAACGGGCCGGGAACTCGGCTCTGGAAGAAGTGGTTATGGCTCTTAAATATCTCGAGAACATCGATCTGAATTTCAAAACCGATAAATTCCATGAAGTTTGTGAGTATGTTTCTCGGGCTTCCGGTCGCTTCTTGCCTTCTTGGAAATCGATCGTCGGCTCCAACATGTTTGCCCATGAATCAGGGATCCATGGCGACGGCGTTCTGAAAAACCCGAAAACCTACGAAGTCATTTCTCCTGAAGAAGTGGGTCTTGCTCGTCAGATCGTTATCGGTAAGCACTCCGGCACGGCTTCCATCAAAGCCAAATTCCGTGAGTTTGAAATCGATATGACGGAAGTACAGGCTGCCGAAGTTCTGGCCCGCGTCCGTGAAACGGCTGTCCAATTGAAGCGTCCCCTCTTTGAAAAGGAAATCATGTACATCTATGAAGAGCTCTACGGGTATCCTGAACACTAAAAACATATTTTCCCGTGAGTTAATGTAATCTATTGAAAGGCCTGGAAGGAATTGCTCCCTTCCGGGCCTTTTTGCTTTTTCTCGAAACCTTTTCATCTAGACACAAATGGTTCCCCGAATGCTTTTATTTACCCTCTGTCCCGTTCATAGGCCGCAGAAAAGAGTCGCATACTAAGAGCGGCATCAAGATTCACTGTCCCCTGAAGTGGTCCCGAATAACGATGGCCCCGAAATCCAACGGAGGTGATTTATTTGGGAGACAAAAAGTATAGTAACTTCAGCGTGGACAACCGTCTAGAAGAGATGTCAAAAAACATCTACCCCGGTGGCGTTCGGATTGACCCCCTGCCCGCCACGGCTGGCCAGGAAGTCTGTATCCTTTACTCGGGCTTGCTCGCCAACAGCGGAGCCGATCAGGTCTATCTCCATGTCGGTTATGGCGATGCAAACCGGTGGCAAAAGGTACAGGATGTGGAGATGGATAAGACTGGCTACGGATGGGTCAAAGTTCTTCCCGCTCACGACTTGGGCACCATGAACTTCTGCTTCCATGATTCGGCCCAAAACTGGGACAACAACAGCGGCGTTAACTGGACGATTCAGGTGCACAACGGGTAAGGGGCCTTTAGGGCCCCTCCTAAACCTTTTCGGTGAACCTATGGAGGTGTTGATTTGAGAATCCTCATGCTCTCTTGGGAATACCCGCCCAACGTGGTCGGCGGCTTAGCTCCGCACGTCCATGGTTTGGCCGGTGCCCTCGTCAAACAAGGCCATCAAGTCCATGTGATCACCCAAGGTGGAGATGGGCTGCCCAGCGACGAAAGGGACCGCGGCGTTCATGTCCACCGTATTCAACCCTATTCCTTATGGTCGCTCGATTTCGCTGGTCACATTCATCATCTAAACTTCGCCTTCATGGAAAAAGCGCAAAAAGTTGCCTCCGAAGTAGGCGACTTCGATATCATTCATGCCCATGACTGGCTCGTCGCCTATGCAGGACGAGCTTTAAAACATGGATGGAAAAAACCGTTGATCGCCACCATCCACGCCACCGAGTGGGGGCGCCATAACGGTTTGCACAATGACCTGCAGCGCTATATCAGCCAGGTTGAGTGGTGGCTCGGATATGAAGCGTGGCGGGTCATCGTTTGCAGCCAACATATGGAGCGGGAACTGAGCCGGATCTTCCAAATTCCCGGAGACAAAATGGCCGTCATCCCCAATGGGGTTCATCCTGACGATTTTTCCGCCGAAAAGGCCCAAGGCTTTGAACGCAGCCACTATGCGACCGACCACGAACGGATCATCCTTTATGTGGGCCGGCTCGTCTGGGAAAAAGGTGTTCAAGTCCTGATTGACGCGATGCCGGAAGTGCTGCGCCACTATGATGCCAAATTGGTCATCGGCGGAACAGGCACCCAGATGAATTACTTAAAACATCTGGCAGAACGCCGGGGAATCTCTCATAAAGTTCACTTTGCCGGGTATATTCAAGGATCTACCAAAGTGGGTCTTTTACGAGGGGCTGACGTAGCCGTTTTCCCGAGTCTCTACGAACCTTTTGGCATCGTCGCTTTGGAAGCGATGGCGGCCGAAACACCATGTGTCGTCTCTGAAACGGGCGGGCTCACCGAAATCGTCAAGCATCGCCATAACGGGTTGAAGGCCTACCCGAACAATCCAGGGTCTCTGGCTGAACAGATTAAAACGGCCTTAGGCGATGAACTGCTCGGCAAGTCCATGACCAAAACAGGCGCTCGGGAAGTGCGGGAAATCTATTCTTGGGACGCTATCGCCGCGAGAACAGTCGATGTGTACAATTCGGTGGAAACGGTGCGAGCCGTTCCAGAACGGCGTCGTCCCGTCAATCGCCTTGCAGAACTATTACAGGTAGCTGTCCGGCACTAACGAACTGCATCGTTGTCAACCGAACCGGTAGTGTCGACAGGATGGATTCAACCTCTTGTCGATTGTCTGGTGTCGTATAGATGCTGTACCAACCTATATCGGGGTAAAAAGACACAATCATCGCCAGGTGGCTGTATCCTTCCATAATGCGCAAAAATAGGGACGCTTTTTGCGGTTCCTGCAAACGTACCAATCCCACCGGGCTGTCCGATGGGATTTCTTTATAAATATCGCTTAACTGTCGTTTCCCCTTATATCGTGACATGTCAAAAGCCTCCTAATTATAAATCCTAGCGATATCCTATTGATGAATCGACTCTGTCCACTTCACTCCAGGCTTTTACCGCCTTTTACCTTCTTGGTGTCCATTTATTACAACAGATTCTAACCTATTTAATTCAGCTGCCAAAAAATAATTGTTACTAACGATAAAAAAACCCTCCGGTTATATTGTAAACGGCGGGCTTTTTTCATCAAGCATTTCGAGTTGTCTTTAGGGCACTGATCGACTATACTCCCGAAAATCGACACGGGGAAAAACAGGGTTTCGATCTTCCAGATCGTTCACAAGGTTCTCGTCCATCGGTTTTTTCCCGGAGATCATATCTGATAAAGCGAGACAATTATTCAAATGGTACACCGAACGATTTACGGCGTAGTTAACTGCCGTATCCGTTTTCATGATAAAGGCCCAGTCGCTGCTTTGAGCCAGCAACAGTTCCCGAGCCATCTGGTTCAGGGCTCGCTGAGATAAGCCGTCGGCATGGTACTGTTCCCGGGACAGCTCATTCATTCGGTCCGCAGCTTGGTGCAGGTGGCGGTAAAGCCAGTGATTGCTTGCTTCGAGCCAGACTTCGTGATACCCCTCAGCACCCCAACTTGACTCGGAAGGCGTGGCCGGTTGAATGCGAGGATACCTCTGCAGGTACCGTGAGGGGGTGATGAATTCAATCCCTGGGTCGACTTGGGCACGACGGCGAATGACTTGATCCAAAAATCGGGGACCCTCATACCACCAGTGACCGAACAATTCGGCATCGTACGGGCAGAGGATCAGCGGTTCACGTTCTGGCATAAAGCCATTTAAGTATTCGAGCTGTTTAGAACGGTTAAAAAGGAAATTACCAGCGTGCTGGGCCGCTTTGGACTCAGCCCAGGTGGGTACGTAAGGTTCTTTATGGGCTCCTTCTCGATCGGTGATCCGGTGGTACTTAAAGCCTGTATGCAACCGGATTCCCTCGGGATGGATAAAGGGGCGCACATACTCAAAATCGAGATCAAAGCCGATGTCGCGATAATATTCCCGGTAATCACTATCGCCGGGATATCCTTCATCTTTGCTCCAGACTTGTTTGGAAGACTCCAGATCTCTACCAAAAGCAGCCACACCGGCTGGAGTCATAATCGGAGCGTAGGTGCCGTAACGCGGTTGAGGGGTGGCAAATTGGACGCCGTGAGCGTCGGTGATAAAATATTTTAGGTGAAATTCTGCCAAAATATTCTCCAGACCGGGGTGGTAGGCACACTCGGAGAGCCAGATCCCTTGCGGTGGCCGGTGAAAAAATCCTTCATACGTATTCACGGCGGTGGCAATTTGCACTCGCTGTGCTTCCCGGTAAAAACGCATAAATGGAAGGTAACCATGAGTGGCTGGGCAAGGGATGATCTCCACTATACCCCGGTCCATCAAACGACGAAAAGCTCCGATGAGATCACGATAGTAGCGGTCATTAAAGGAATGGAGAGCTTCGGAAAAACGGTGCCGGTACAAGTGAGCTAAGGCGGAGAAGGCGGGATCTTCCTGAGTTCGCTCGATCTCCAACTCAGCCAGCAAAGTCAGATTGGACATATGGTTCACATAGCGTTCCTGCATGAGCGGATCGGCGAGCATGGAGAGCAAGGTGGGACTCATGGTCAACGTCAGCGAACCCTGTAAATCATCTCGATCCCAGCCTTCAAAGACTTGCAGCAAAGGGAGATAACATTCGGTAATCGCTTCGAAGAACCAGCGCTCCTCCAAATAGTCCTCTCGATCATTATGGCGGATGTAGGGAAGGTGGGCGTGCAAAACAAAGGCGATCAAGCCTTTACTCATTTGGTTGTGCCTCCAGAAGATGCCTTATTCCAGGAAAGAGCGCTCCAAGCACCGGCCGGTGAGGTTAAGGGATTTTGTCTTTGGTACGGTTTGCCTTGAAGAGCCGCGATAGGTGGCCATTCGGGGTCGATGATGGGAGAAGGAGCCGCTGCAGGGGTTAAGACCGCTTCCGACAAAAGCAGTGGGACAAAACCTTCCCGCGTTAACCGGCCGACAGCTAACCGGTATCGATGGGAGGGGTTGACGCCATGAATGTACCAGTGGTCGGCGCCGTCCGGAATGGATATGTCCACATAAGGAGCTTCTGCAAAATCAGCCTGATCGGTCACATCAAAGAGACGCAATTTCCAAGGCGATTTCTCCCACTCTAGCGGATCAAAGGCGGAGGCGGCCGCCAACTCTGTCTCTGCCGAAACTTCCCAGTAGGCATATAATGAAAAGGGACTGCGGGGCAATAACCCCATGATATCTTGGCCATACCGGGGGGGCAGAAATGAAAGACCGCTATCAAAACGTGGGCGAAGGTTGAGGGGAGCCAACTCTTCCGAAAACTCTGGCATGACTTTTTTCAGAGGAACCGGTTGACGGCGGCTCTCCCGCTTAATCCAAGATATGATCAGGAGTATGGTCATGGCGATGACGAAGATGATCAGCAAAAAGAGGCCGAAGTTAAACCACGGCGCCAATCGAAAGCACCTCCTAGGTCTAATTGCTTCCCTAGTATTCCCGTGTACCCGTTTCATATTTAGTGAAGCCAGCAGGGATTTTTCCCCGGTACCCCGAATGAATTTATTATGGACATAACATGGGGAAGCATAGAACTAAATTTACTGAAAAGCATGGCGGCGAGTCTGCTGTTCATGGGATTGGCCTATGGGGGCAGCGCCTTGTTTCATCGATTTCGGCCGGCAAAGGGTTACCCCGAAGGGCTGCTCATCCCTTGGCGCTGGAGTACCGACATGGTCGGACAGGGTATCGTCCTTGGGGTGGGGATTTACGGAACGGTCACCTTTTTAGGTGCGCTGATCTTCTGGATCTTTCCCGGTCCGGAACATCCGATCCAACATCTCTTTCGAGAGGGCGCCGTCAACTCTGTTCAACTGGTCTTGCTTTTTCTAGCTGTGGCCGTCGTGGCACCGGTTACGGAAGAGTGCTTTTTCCGGGGCTTTCTTTTGCCCGCCATGGACCAGCGCTGGGGAGAGGGAATCGCGTCCCACCTAGCGGCCCTTTTGTTTGCGGCCATGCATCTCGATCCGTACCGGTTTGTTCCGCTCTATGCGGCCGGATACATGCTCAATCGGGGCGCTTTGCGAACCGGCAGTATTGTTCCTGCTGTGGTCGCCCATGCCCTTTGGAACTTGACAGGGTTTATTCTCATATGGATTAGCTCATGGGGAGGGATACGGTGAAACGCCTCATAGAAATCATCGGTGCTTTGCTTTTCTTATTTATCGCCACTTTTGTCGGGTTGTATTTCGGAAATCACTACTTGGAGAAAAAAGGAATTGAATTGGTCGACCGCCCGCTCCATTATGATTATGTCTTAAAAAATGGGACGATTGTGGACGGGACCGGGAAAGGCCGGTACAAAGCCGATATCGGCATCAAAAAAGGCAAGGTGACCTTTATCGGGATCATTCAGCCTCCAGAGGATGTCAAAGTCATCGACGCATCAGGATTGCTGATCCTTCCTGGCTTTGTGAACCTCTATTCCCGTCTCGATGGCACGGCGGACGGATCGACGGCCTTTGACGGTCTGGTCAAACAAGGCTATACGACAACGCTATCTGGTTACGGCGCCCTCGCCCAGGAAGATGTGACGAAACACCTGGAACAGGCAGCTCGATCAGGATTGCCGATTAACTACGCTGTCCTCGCCGGCCATCAGGGCCTCTTTAACTTGCTAAAGGATCAGCAAGAGAAGTCGGAGAAAATGGTGGAAGAGCCGGCTCTTGAGTATGGACAAGTCCCGCCGCCGCTGACGACATCAGGGCAGCCGAAACCGAATGTGGACGATTTGCTGCAAGAATTGTCCACGTCATTAGAGCAGGGAGCCTTCGGGTTGACCATCGATTTTGATGACCAACTGGGACGGCAGCTCACCTTCGAAGAAATGACGAAGCTGGCAAAGGCGCTGCAGGAAAAAGGGGCTGTGCTCGCCTTAACGTTGCCGCCGGCGTCGGCTAATCCAGACGTGTTGCTTCAACGGGTCATATCGTTACATAAAGAGACAAAAGTGCGTACACTGTTGTCGCCTTGGGGCTATTTTGGCAACGCTTCCGACGATAGGCTCACCGCGATGGAACAGGATTTGCGGGGAGCTTACCTATCGACCAAAGAGATCTACACCTGTCTATACCCCAGCACTCGGCAATCGGCTGGTGTCAAGCAGACACTACAGCGGGCTATGGCCCATTACCCGGCTGAACAGATAGAAATTCTTGAAGTCGGCGGAGAGAATCCCAAAACACTCGTCGGCAAGACGTTGGCTGAAATCGCCCAGGAGCGATCGCTCACCCCCGATGGAGCCGCCAAGGAGCTGACATCAGCCGGGCTGGTCCAAGTGACGATCCGATCTTCCAATCAAGAACGGATCCAGCGGCTGGCGTCGGATCCCTTTGTGGCCCTCACCGTCGATTCTGGTCAAGGCAGCGGATCGGAGTATAGTACTGATGCTGTAAAAGACTTTTTAGGCCGCTATGTGCAAGATCAAAACCTTTTTTCCTGGGAAGAGGCAGCCATGAAATTATCGGCAAGACCCTGTGCGATTCTAGGCATTGAAGACCGGGGTTCGATTAAAACCGGCAACTGGGCCGATCTGGTAGTGATCGATCCGGTGCTTCTATCGCCGAGAAGCCAAGTCAAAAAAAGCGGTATCCGTCATGTCTTTGTCAACGGCGCTATGGTCTTTTCTCAAGGGAAGATGCCCTCGGAAGGGCAAGGTAAAGGCCAACTGCTTCGCTTCAAGAGTAAGCCTCTCATGCCAGAACCGGTTCAAGAGCCCCAAACCACCCCAGTGCCTAGCACGGACGATGAGGAAGAGGAGTAACGGAACTAACGTTCTAACGGTTACCGAACCTCCGGGTCTGCCGTACATTGTTGCGGCAGACCCGAAGCGTTGGAGCAGTAATAGCGTTCGCCATCCCAGCAGAAATAGTCCTGGTATTGTTTAAATGGCGATAACAGAGGATTTCCTTGCAGGATATGGAGCCGTCCCTCGATGACCTGAAAAAGGATGGATGATTGTACAGTCATCTCCGGATAAGGGCGAGAGTGGTAACCGTCATCTTCTCTTTCGAGCTCGAAATCGTATTGAATGGGATGCTTTTCCCCCTGGGGAAACACGTACATGATGGCATGCACCAGGGGAGGCAGCGCGTCGGTACATTTTTGACGCAAGTTTTGGGAAATCGGGCTGTTTTCACAGAGACAGCCCAGCGGAATTTCTATGTTGCGCAGCAAAGGGACAGGCTTTCTCGTAATCGCATCGGGGGGAAAGGTGAGCCGCAACTCTCCCCATGCCATACATCCCACATCGGGGCAGTGAAAAAGGTAGAAAAAGTCGTCAAAGGATAGCTCCTGCTTAAGCCGAATTTCGCCTTCCGGGGTGATCACCAGGGCGAAGCGGGCTTGCTGGAGGATCGACTTGACCGATACGTTCACATAGCGGGAGAGGTAGGAGACGCTGCGTAGCCGGTGAGGCGGTGGGATGATCGGGTTAAAGAGAGGGTTTCCTGTCGGGTTGATGGTCTGCTGGAGCAACTGGCGGAAAATGAAGAAGTTTCCGGCGATGATCGCCACCAAGGCGAGTTGAACCCAAAAAGCGGCACTGATCGGTTGTTGCAGGGCCACGTAGAGAACGAAGACCCAGATCAAGCCGATCAACAAAAGGGTAAAATCCAGGTAAAAGAGGATGGTCCTGCCCGGACGATCGGGAAACAGATAATGGGTTTGGTATTTGCGAACCAGGTTGACCATAGGGCCAGCTAAGTTGCGGTTTTCCTGGTAAGGTAGTTCCAAAAACTCTTCCAGGATATCCTGCAGCCGTTCCATGCGCCGCTGGACGACGAGAGAGACGAAGATTCCCGTCGAGCCGAGCAAGGTGAGCAAGCCGCCGGTGACAGACCAGAGCAAGGCTAAAAAGAGTTCGGGGGAGAACATGCGTTGACCTCCGGGCTTTTTCTTATTAAGCCCGGAGGGGCGTGGTAAAATACTATGAAAGTTGCCTGTGTTTAACGGACAAACCAAATGAGTTTTCAGTTAAGGTTACATTGTGGCTAATCGGGGTGTAATGAATCCATTTGCTATGGGCTCCACGGCTGTTCGGCTCGGTTGCTACTCAATCATAGAAGCAGTAGGACTATAAAACATTAATTTATGTATCTTTGAAATTTTAGACGTGGTTAAAGAGAGGACGAGTATACGTGAAAGTTGGAGATATTGGCAATTACCATATTGAACGGGTAACCCTTCAAGGGGAGGGTGTGGCTCGTCCAGAAGGAAAAGTGATGTTTATTCCTGCGTGCCTTCCAGGAGAAGATGTGCAGGCCAAAGTCACACAGGTGAAAAAGAATTATTCCCGCGGGGAATTACTGAAGGTGGTTACACCAGCAAAAGGGCGTGTAGACGCACCCTGCCCGGTTTTTGGCGTCTGTGGCGGATGCCAATTGCAGATGATGGATTACCCTCTTCAGTTGTCTGTAAAAGAAGAAGGGGTAAAAGACGCGCTTCACCGGCTTGGACGCATTAAAGACGCTCCGGTTGGTCCTGCATTAGGGACAGACCACCCCTGGCGTTACCGGAACCGGGTCCAAATGCACTTGCAACGCCGAAGTGCTGGCTCGCTGGGAATGGGTTATTACCGCTATAATTCCCGGGAACTGATCGAGCATGATGATTGCCCACTTTTGCCGAAATCTTTTCCGCCAGTTTTAAAAGCAGTGCGCTCTTTGATTCAAGATATTGACCGAGAAGGAGAACTGCCTTTTCGCCATCTCGTCCTGAAGAGGGCTAATCCCTCGGAGGAAATAATGCTCATCTTCGTTTTGGCTGAATGGCGGTCCCAATACCATTCTAAGATAAAGTCTCTAGCTTGCCAGTTGATAGATAAAGAAAAAAAGCTTGTCTCGGTATATATCAATATCAATCAGAAAGAAGAAGGGGAAGTACTAGGCAGGGAGTACCCTTTGTATTTCGGAAAAGAACGACTCGAAGAACAGATGGCAGGAGGCTTAAGACTCCAAATCGGACCGGCTAGTTTCTTGCAAGTCAATCCTCGCCAAACGGAGGAATTGTACCGATTGACTGCTGAAGCCTGTGCTCTAACAGGGTTGGAGACGGTTATAGATGCTTATTGCGGTGTCGGTTCGATCAGTTTGTTCTTGGCCAAGCAGTGTAAAAAAGTGGTCGGGGTTGAGGAAGTGGAAATGGCGGTAGAAGATGCCCGTCAAAACGCTGCCTTAAACGGGATCGAGAATGCTGAATTTCTCGCCGGTACAGTGGAAGATATTTTGCCAGCCTATTTGAAAGATGGTAACCCTGTTAATGTAGTGGTGCTGGATCCTCCACGAAAAGGCTGCCATGAGCGGGTTTTGGATGCGATTGTCGATGCTCGACCAAGCCGGATCGTATATGTAAGCTGTGATCCCGCTTCATTGGCCCGTGATACATCACGGCTTGTAGAGCGAGGGTGGCAAATTGAGCAGGCTATCCCTGTTGACATGTTCCCGCAGACGGGTCATGTGGAAACTGTCTGTCTTTTATCCAAGTAAATCAAGGGTTTCGAGGTTCTTAACGCTTGAAATAATCGTTTTCCTACCCTTTGCCGAAGAAAATTTTTCCGTCGGTAATTGTTTTTACGATAATTAAGCAGTTGAATATAGGGACAAGTTCGGAGTGATAATGACATGACCGAAGCAGGGCGCCAATAACGTACAATCTGCGGCAAAATATGCAAGAACGACCGCCGATATGGCGAACAAAGCACAAAGTGCCGTAAATACTGCTACACAAGCAGCCGACCCAAATAACAAAACCGGAATGTAGTACCGTAAACATTACCATATCTGAGAAGCGGCATTTGCCGTTTCTCTTTTGTTAAATATAGCTAAATGACAAATGCGGAAATAGAATAGGAGGGAACGAAGAATAAATCGGTAAGAAATCTAGTCTACATACATTACAGAAAAAATCTCCGCGTCTAAGATATTTACTTAACCATTGAAAACAGAAGTTTCTATCTATTATTGTACCTTTAGTTACAAAACTATGGTAAAATATAGCCAAGCAGGGATTAGTTCTATAGGGAGGGAATATTAATGATTAAAAAAGTCCTCTTGGCTACCGATGGATCTGACCATGCCCTAAAAGCTGCCCGCTATGCTTGTCATCTTATGAAGTTAGATCCGGAAATTGAAACAACGGTCTTGTATGTCTATGATCTATCCCATCAATACCTGCTCGGTGCTGACGGAGCCGTTTTCTTTGACATTGATGCGGCCCGGGAAAAGATGGACGAGGTCGGTAAAACGGTCTTGGATAAAACCATGGAAGTTTTCTCCGAACAGGGCCTTGTCTGTCAACCGGAGGCGACCTTTGGTCACCCTGCCTTTGTTGTTGTGGACACGGCGGAAGAACGGGGTGTGGATCTGATTATCATGGGTTCCCGGGGTATGGGAGAATTCCGCAGTTTTCTTGCCGGCAGTGTCAGTGACCGCGTCTTCCACCTGGCCAAGTGCCCTGTGATGATCATTAAAGACGAATCAGACTGACGATTATACTTCGAGGTTAAAACGCAAATTTCGAGCAAGGCGGGCGATTTCACGTCCGCCTTCTCCTTTATCTCGGCATGTATTTTCCAAACGCCGCAGAAAGTGCTGCAGCGGCGCCGTTTGCAAGCCGCTGCGCGCCGCCTGCCGCCCCATGGTCGCCGTTTCCACAATCAATACCTGTAGCGATTCCCATTGGTTCTGTCCGGCCAAGGTGATGCCGACCGATTCCAGACAGGCGCTCAAATAGGTCCAAAGGCTTTCGGAGAAGGGGAAACTGGGGGAATGACCATACTCAAAGACCCACTGGATCATTTCCATATAACGCCGGGTAACGTCACCGGGATCGATTCCATTGCTCACATTGAAGATTCCTGTAATGCTCCGCAAATAATGCTTCAGCAGCTCGTTGATCCCGAAGCGCACCCGGAGCCAACGATGTTCTGCCATCGCTTGCAGCAGATGCTCAAAGGCGATCAACTCCCCGGAAATGGGCGGACGATCTTGCTCTAAGGCGGAGAGTTGTTCCGATGAGGGAGGGCCTTCATTCAAATCGATGTAAGTCGAAGGCGAGGGGGCAGGCAGCAGTTTTTGTTGAAACTGCCGCACCCAAAGGTAGAGTTCTTCGTCTGTCATCGAATTGCGCAAATGGTCATGCTCGTTCATATCGATAGTATTGGCTTTTTCGAAAAGACCATTTCAAAAATGCGAAGACTGGTTATGTTTTGTTTGGATAACAGGGGGATAGTTGATGATCGGCAGTGAAAAAAGGACGGTAGGACCACAGGCCGACAGCCATACTGGCGATGGCTGTGGCCGCTGTCAAAACGAGTTGGATAAGAAGCTGATACTTCACTGCTTCGACCGGGTTGGCCCCAGCGATGATTTGACCGGTCATCATGCCGGGAAGCTGTACGAGCCCTACCGTCTTCATCCCGTCGATGGTCGGGCTCATGCCGGCTTTGACCGCCGCCTTGATGGCTCTCGAAGCCGCCTGCCTGGACGTGGCGCCTAAGGTAAGGGCCGTCAGTACCAGTGGCTTTTGATTCAGCAATTCCGCTTGCAGTCGGCTCACGGTGAGTCCGGCTGCGATCATGGAATTACCGATGATCATGCCGCTAAAGGGAATGATGAAGCGCGGTTCCGCAGGCACGATGCCTAAGCCAAGCAGCAGTCCTAAAGTGAGCACTTCCGAAAGGATCAAGGCTCCGGCGATATAGAGAATCGACTGGGAACGGGGGAGTGCTGTGGCACGTTTGGAAGCGTTCTGTACGGCCACAACGACCATAACCGTTAAGATGGACAGAAGACCCGGCAGCGATCGAAGGTCAAAGACATACTGCAAGATATAGCCGATGATAAATAGCTGAATGATGGCCCGCACCGTACCAACCAGCATGTCCTTTTCCAGAGCTAGCTGTTCACGGTAGGAGAGGAATAGGGCGATGCCGATAAAGCTGAGACTGAAGGAAAGGGTCAATAAGCTCATGGTCCATCCCCCTTTATCTCCAAAAAAGTTCGCACGACCGCAGGGGCTTCATCGGAAAAGAAGACTTCTGTCGGCAGGCAAGCAGAGATCCGGCCTTCCGTTAATAAAAGGACTTGATGACTGACGCGCCGGGCTTGTTCTGGATCATGGGTGACCCAGAGGACTGCTATATTCTCTTGCGCTACCACGGTGAGAACGATTTCTTCCAGCTCTCTTGCCCCATGGATGTCCAAGGCCGAAGTAGGTTCGTCCAAAAGTAGCACATCGGGTTTTACGGCTAGGGAGCGGGCTAAAGATAGGCGCTGCTGTTGCCCGCCAGATAAGGTATCGGCCGGTTGGGATAAAAGGGAACGGTCCAGGTGAACCTTCTCCAGCCATAGAGGCGGGTTGATGGTCATACCCCAGAGTCGTGCCCCGAAGCCCAGATTTTCTTCCACCGTTCCCGGAAAAAAGGCGGGCCGCTGCGCCACATAGGCGACGCGTCGACGCAGTTCGGTGACCGGGTACATTTCGACGGGCTGTCCCTGAAAGCGAATCTCCCCTTCCGATAGGCGTTGGAGACGGTTTAGCGCTGTTAACAAGGTGCTTTTCCCCGAGCCGGAAGGGCCTAATAGGCAGAGGATCTCCCCAGGAGAGACCTTACCGCTCACGTGATGAAGCAGACGCCGTTCCGCCTGCGCCTCTGCAGTCTGTACCATGATGGATAAGGAGATATTCTGCCATTCGAGTACGGGTTCTACGGACTTATCGATGTTTACCACCACCTGACAGTGAGATTATAACGGTTTCCTTTAAAAACATAAAAGGTACCGGTAGAACCGGTACCTGAAGATAATTCAATTAATAAGAGCGGTGGTTTTGGAAGCAGTCACGGCAATAGACCGGACGTGCGCCAGAAGGCTTGAAGGGCACCGTCGTGGTAACGCCGCAGTCAGAGCAGATGACTTCATACATTTCCCGTTGAGGGCGGCTTTCCCCGCTTTGTTCACCCATACGGCGTTTCCGGGCAGCCCGGCAGTCAGGGCAGCGGCTCGGGTCGTTTTGAAAGCCCTTTTCAGCATAAAAGGCCTGTTCCCGAGCGGAGAACACGAACTCTACGCCACACTCTTTACAGACAAGGGTACGATCTTCGAACACCAAGTATCCCGTCCTTTCCTCGGACAAAATGAATTCCCCGGTCCGGGTCATAACCTCATCCCCCAAAACCAACCATTTCCCCGGACTAGATCCGAAAGAAGAACGGTTTGAACTTTTTGTGGAAGGCAGACGCAACGAACCCATGGTTGGTTTTATTATACGTACTCAAGTAAAAAAAGGCAAAAAGTTTTTTGCGCTTTTGGTAGACCTCCGGGGCATGCTATTCTATTGGCATATATCGGAGTTTCCATGATTCAGGAGTGATATGCATCTTGAAAAAGCTCATGTGCTGGAGCCTGTTGCTCCTTTGGATGGGGATCATGTTCTGGCTCTCGTCGATTCCAAATCTCCGGGTCCTTCCGGTGCTTTATCTTATCGTCGCTTGGCTTGACATCCCTTGGCCGGTGCTAAAAACCAGCGGATTTGCTCTTGAGTTTCTCCTTCGCAAGACAGCCCACGTGACTGAGTACGCTATACTCACCGGGCTGTGGCTGCAAGCAGCCAAGTCAACCTGGTTGTGGTCTCGGCGGAGACATCTCTGGACAGCCTTTTTCTTTTCCTTGGCCTACGCCATAAGCGATGAAATTCACCAGGAGCTAACCGGTTTTCGAGACGGCCGGCTCATGGATGTCGGTATCGACAGTTTGGGGATTTTCATCGCGCTGATCATCGGATTTGTTCTATTCAAATCGCTAAAGGACGGTGCTCACGATAAGCAGCCGAATTCATGACAACATTTTGAACTCTACAAGTAACTCAAAACAACACCATGACGATGAGGTTTATGCTGTACCCGAAAAAGACTGGGTGCTGAAGCTGCTTTCCTGGTATGACGTAAACAAACGTGATTTACCTTGGCGGAGGACAAAAAACCCCTACGCCATTTGGGTCTCCGAGGTTATGCTGCAACAGACCCGTGTAGAAACGGTCATTCCCTATTACGAACGATTTATGAACCAGTTTCCCGATCTGAAGACGCTGGCTGGCGCACCGGAAGAACCGGTGTTGAAAGCGTGGGAGGGTTTAGGCTACTACTCACGGGTTCGGAACCTGCAAGAAGCAGCCCGGCAGGTGATGGAACGCTTTGCAGGGCAAGTCCCTCCCGAACCAAAAGCTTTTCGAAGTTTAAAAGGGGTCGGGGCATACATATGTGGGGCCGTCTTATCCATCGCCTTTCAAATTCGGGAACCGGCTGTCGACGGAAATGTCTGTCGCGTCTTCGCCCGTTTTTTTGGCTGGGACGATCCTATCGGGAGTACGGTACTCTTAAAAAAGGCATGGCAGGCTTCATTGGATCAGTTGGCCTGGCTGCCCGATGAGCGGGTCCCCGATTGGACTCAAGGGTTGATGGAACTCGGCGCCCTGGTCTGCATACCTCGAAGCGCCCGCTGTGGAGAATGTCCCCTAGCTGATGGTTGTACTGCTCGCGCCCAGGGAAAAGTAGAAATGCTTCCGGTACGCAAACCCCGCAAAGAGAATCAAGAAGTGTATCGAAAAGCCTTGCTCCTGACCGATGAAAATGGCCGGGTCCTCTTGACACAGCGCCCCGATAAGGGATTGCTGGCGAACATGTGGGAACTGCCGACCTTTGAACAGGGATTTCACAGCTTGGAGCAGGTAAAATATGAACCGGAACGGAGCGAACAGTTTCGGCATGTTTTTAGCCATTTGACATGGATCGTCGATGTCACGCCTGCCCGGATCGATTTGGAGAAAACAAACCCCCTAGAAAGCAGAGGTCGTGTTGCTGAAGAATCTTCCCAATACGGCAGTGACAGCGGGCAAAGGTCGTGGTGTGACAGAGAAGCGTTGTCGCGGTTGCCCATGAACAACCTAACCCTGAAAATATTAAAAAAGTACGGAGTGCTCTAGGGGAGCACTCCGTAGGGTGTCGAAAAGAGGGATGGAGCTTGTCCAAGCGCTTGAAGTTAATCTACAACCCTGAAGCCGGGGCCGGTGCCTTTAAGCGATCCCTTGACGAGGCTATCGCCATTTTGCAGTCTGGCCAATGGCAAGTCCTCACATACCGAACGGAAGGTATCCCAGGCGAGACCTCGAAGGAAGCCGAAAAGGCCTTGCAGGACGGTTGTTCGGCCGTGGTGGCTGTCGGCGGAGACGGCACTTTGCATCAGGTGATGAACGGACTCATGCGCTTGGCCGATCGCGGGGAGACACCACCTGCATTAGGGATCATCCCAGCGGGGACGGCCAATGACTTGGCGACGACCCTGCGCATCCCCAGAAACGTGGAGGCCTGTTGTCGGATTATCGTCGAAGGCCATACCCGAGAGATCGACGTTGGTCAAATCGGCGACCGTCATTTCCTCAACGTGGCCAGCGGCGGTCTGATGACAGACGTGTCCCACAAGGTGAACCAGTCCCTGAAAAACAACATCGGGAAATTGGCCTATTACCTAAAAGCCTTGGAACAGCTTCCCGAGTTCCGGCCTTTTTCGCTGACGATCGAAACCACTTCCGGCGAGACTGTCTATTCCGGTGAAACTTTATTGTACCTGATTCTAAACGGGACGGGAGCCGGTAGTTTTCCTGTCCTTTCGCCTCATGCCTGCCTCGATGACGGGATCCTAGATCTGCTCGTTTTTCGGTCCTGCCGTATTCACGATTTCATCAGTCTCTTTGTTCGCGTGCTCCAAGGGGAGCATCTAAACTCCCCCTTGGTGACCTATCATCAGGCGTCGGCTTACATCATTCGTGGTCCTGAGTCGCTAGAGACCGACATGGACGGGGAAGTGGGACCGCCGCTCCCCTGGAAAGTCCAAGTTCGGCCTTCAGCCTTGTCTCTTTTCGTGCCTAAAGTAAGTGCTCATTCTTCAACCTGATAACAAGCCCTCAACCCTAAGCCAAAAAAGAGCAAAGCATATAAAGTCAGTGCGATAAAACTGTCCAGGGGGAATGTTTGGGTTAAGGATAGGGTCCTCAAGCCGTTCGTCGTGTGGGTGAGAGGAAGGATATATAGGAAGGCAGACAGGAACTGGGGAATGTTCTGTAGGGAGAAAAAGGTCCCGCAGAGAAAGGACATGGGGCTGATGACGAAGGCGTTAAATTTGTTGATCTCCGAGTGAGACTGAATGGTCAGAGCTGCCCAAAAACCGAACCCCGAAAAGACGAGGCAGTTCAAAAAGAGCAGGAGCAAAAAGAGCCCGCCTATATGGAGATGAACCCCGAAGACCATCGTCAAGGCAAGCATGACCAGGCCGGAAAACATACCGCGAAAGGCCCCCGCAAGAATCCGGCCGATGGTCAGGGAGATCATCGGAATCGGGGCCGTTAAATACTCCTCGAAAGTCTTATCATAAAGTCTCGATATGTTCAAAGGAGTCGCCACGGCGTTAAAGGATGAGGTCATCGTTGATAAGGCGACGATGCCGGGAATAACGAATTCAAGGTATGAGACGCCTTCAAACCGAATTCCCCGGCCTAAACCGAAGCCAAAGGCAAAAAGGTAGAGAATCGGTGTCACCATCGTGGAAGCAGTGTTCTTCCAAAAACGGCGGGAAAAGATGAGATATTCCTGCCAGAGAATCGTGCTGATACCTGCCCACAGAGGGGAAATAGATGGGTTCTTTGCTGCCTGTTGTTCCATCAATGAAATCACCTACGATATTTTCACCGCCACGCCCGGCGGTTTTCGTTTTTTAAAAGTCTTTCGCTCGATGGTTAATCGTCTTGGAATCCCTTTTCGACGTCCCCTCTTCCATGGAAAGGGAATCACCGGAAGTCAAATGGATAAAGACATCTTCTAAATTGGAAGCCCGCAGGGAGACGGAACTGCCTTTCCCGTCCTGCTGAAGGTCCTGAATAAACAGGGACCCCGCTTCTCGAGTCGGGAAGAAGTGACTTCGCCGCAAGCCCCCATCGTCCGTTTCCACGACAAAAGGACCGACTTTGGTTTTTAACTCTTCCGGTGTGCCTAACTCCACCAGTTTTCCTTTATTCATCAGAGCGACTCGGTTACACAAGGCTTCCGCTTCCTCAAGGTAGTGTGTAGTCAGTAAAATGGTCTGCCCACCCGTATTCAATTTACGAACCAAGTCCCACATGCGCCGGCGGGTCATCGGGTCGAGGCCGATCGTCGGCTCATCGAGCAGGAGGATTTGCGGTCGATGCATAAGCGCTCGCGCGATGAGGATGCGCCGCTTCATACCGCCGGAAAACTTGCGTACCGGTTCATTGGCCCGGTCGGGCATTTCTACGAATTCCAGCAGTTCTGTGATGCGAGATTTCCGTTCTTCCGGACGAAGGCCGAAGAGCCGTCCATGCATGTCCAGGTTCTCCCGAGCCGTCAATTCACCGTCTAAATTAATGTGCTGGGGAACGAGGCCGATCTTTGATTTCAAAGCCATAGCGTTTCGGGTCATATCCTGGCCTCCAATAATAATGCGGCCAGAGGTTGCCCGGGCCAAGGTCATGAGCATGCGAATCGTGGTGGTCTTGCCGGCGCCATTCGGGCCGAGCAGACCGAAGAACTCCCCAGGGCGAATATGTAAGGAAAGGTTATCGACAACGGTACGGTTATCAAAGCGTTTGGTCAGTGATTCAAGGACGATCATGCTTCGAAACTCCTCATATAAGAAAGTAAGAAAAGAATTCCACTATTGTTACTGATTTTATCATAGAATCAGTTTCCGTAAAGGGACAGAAAAAAGAAATAAACCTATTGACACTGAGAATTAAAATCAATTAGAATAAAGCCATAACGCAAAAGAGAGTCATTTTCAACGGAGTCTTTTGCCGAACCAATATAAAGAACCAAGTAAATTTGCGTAGACAGAGGGAGGGAGCAGCATGACAACATGTCACGGCGCTCCAATCAAATTGGACATCGGCAAAGGGGAAAAGAAGCTGGTACTCGCCGGTAACCCGAACGTGGGGAAGTCGGTCTTCTTTAACCACTTGACAGGGATGTATGTAGACGTTTCGAACTACCCCGGCACGACTCTAGACATATCTCATGGCCGCTATAAAGATTGGGTAGTCATGGACACGCCGGGGATTTACGGACTTTCTTCCTTTAACGACGAAGAACGCATCGCCCGAGATGTAATCTTGCAAGCCGACAAAGTGCTGAACATCGTCAATGCGCTCCATTTGGAGCGGGACTTGTTCTTGACACGGCAGATCATCGATACAGGCGTACCGGTGGTGGTGGCTGTGAACATGGTCGATGAAGCGAAACGGCGGGGGATTCAAATCAACTTTGACCGTCTTCAAGAGGAACTGGGCGTACCGGTCATTCCTTCGGTAGCGGTCAAGGGAAAAGGCTTAAAAGAAGTGGAAGCTGCACTGCCTCAAGCCTGCATAGGCCGAGTCAATACTGAACTGGCGGCGGAGATCGATAAATTGTCTCAGGCCATAGCCAACCGGGGAGAGGCTCTGCTGGCTTTGGAAGGAGACGAAGGGATTCGGGCTGCTTACGGCATCTCTCAGAAAGATAAACGGGAAGAGATTTACTTAAATCGGCGGGAATGTGTCAACGAAATCTTTCAAGCTGTCGTCACGGAAACGACCCAAGGGGCTAACTTCTCAACAAAGCTGGGCTATTGGATGGTTCGACCCATCACCGGCATTCCCATCTTGGCGGCTGTCCTGTACTTCATGTACCAATTGATCGGGGTGTGGGTCGCTGGCGACGTGGTCGGATTTACAGAAGAGACCATCTTCCAGGGATACTATGAACCTTTTGTCCGAGGCATACTGACCGGTTTCATCGCACCCGACTCCATCGTTGGGCAAATCCTCTACGGAGAATTTGGACTGGTCACGATGACGGTGACTTACGTGTTGGGGCTCTTGCTGCCCCTGGTAGTGGCTTTTTATTTCTTCCTGTCCACACTGGAAGACTCGGGTTATCTGCCACGGGTGGCCGCGCTGACTGATCGGGTGCTTAACTATGTCGGATTAAACGGAAGAGCTATCATCCCGCTGATCCTTGGTTTTGGCTGCGTCACCTTGGCCACGATTACGACTCGGCTGCTCGCTTCAGAACGGGAAAAACGCATCGCTATCTTCCTCCTCGGTTTGACCATCCCCTGTTCGGCTCAGTTGGGCGTCATTACAGGCATATTGGCCTCGATTGAACCTGGTTTTGTGCTCATGTATGTGCTCATCATCTTGTCCATTCTCATCGCTGTCGGTATGATCATGGACCGAGTCATTCCCGGACGGTCTTCCGATCTGTTGATTGAACTGCCGCCGATTCGCTTGCCTCGCCTTACTAACGTGTTGAAAAAAACGGGTATTAAATCCTTTGCCTTTGTCAAAGAAGCCTTCCCCCTGTTCGCATTAGGTTCACTCCTCATCAGTGTTCTTCAGGTCTCAGGCGCTCTAGATGTGCTTCAAGAGGCCCTTGCACCTCTGACAGTAGGCTGGTTGGGCCTTCCGAAGGAATCGGCTAATGTCTTTATTATGGGATTGGTACGGCGCGACTTCGGAGCCGCTGGTCTGGCCGACATGACCTTGGCCCCTTATCAAGCCGTAGTTGCTTTAGCCACGATCACCCTCTTTGTGCCTTGTGTCGCTTCGGTCTTAGTCATCTTCAAAGAACGCTCAAAAAAAGAAGCCCTGGTTATGTGGTTTTCTACCTGGGTGATCGCCTTCTTGGTGGGCGGTGTAGTCGCCCAGCTTTATGCCCGCCTTGAGCAAGTCTATCTTACGGTGGCCGCATTTACCGGTTTGATGGCTTTATTGGTAGGCGCATCGATGCTCTTTTCTCGTCGTAAAGCCGATGTGACCGCCCAATCGGCTCCCTGCTGTCACTCTGAACAATAATATCGTGGTTTCAGGATAAGGGGGTCCTTGGATTGGGATGGTTCAACAAAAAACAAAAAACTCCGGAATACTGCGGCGTTCCCGGAATTCATTTCAATGAGTGTCCCGACTGCGGGCTAGATGTGAAAGCCTGGTTCAGCGGTAAAGGGGGAGAGGCGATCCCTGATCGCTGCCCTCGATGCAATGCCTTGTTGCGGCCCCCGATGGGCTGCGGAGGCTGTGGCAACTGCGGGAGTTGTTCGAAATAGCTTGCACAAACTGAGGTCTTACGGGAGGGGTTACCATGACATTAGCAAACTCGGTAAAAGGACAAACCGTCTGTATCGCAGCCATTAAGCATCCCATGGTCCGTGCCCAGGCGATCCGCTTTGGCATCTCGGAAGGGGAGACCGTAATGATCCAGGAAATCATCCCGGCAGGCCCCGTGATCGTACGGAAAAAGCACCAGGAGTTGGCCATCGGACGAAAGATGGCCGAAGACATCCAAATAACCCTCGTCAGCTAAAAGAATAATAAGAGGCCGATCCGGTAAAAAAGGATCGGTCTTTTCGTTATTTGGAGAAGGAGAAATGAAATCCACATGGAAACTATTAGTAGAAAACCTTTGAATAAGGACGTGAATAGGAAACAGGGGTCCATAAATCAGTCCGATGCAAAAGTGAATTTTATCGATAGATAAATCGGAAGATTTGAAAAAAGACCAAAAAATAGAGTTGTCAAATGGCACTGAAAGGTAGCAAATTAAAAAGCCAGCACCTTTCGCGCTGGCTTTTATCGCCCCTGATGTAACATACCATCCCGGTTGTCAGTCCAGATTCATCTCGATAGATAACTTTTTCAGACGCCAAAGCGTATCTAGAAAAATCCGAATGGGGCCCTTTACAGTTAGGTTTTTCGACAGGTAAATTGTGATCCCCTCCTGTCGATGCTCCAGATATTTAGTGGTGGCACCGCGAGGAATCCCGATGTCGACAATCGGAATCACTTTGGCCACCGCTTTGGTCAGGTTAGGACCGGCTACGCCGATGTGGACAATGCCGCCACGTTCCACGATATACTCTTTCGCATCGGGATCAATAGAGAAGAGTAGGTCGATTTGTTCAGTGATCATCATAAACCTCCTGGAATTAGGAGTAATTACATAAAGATTGTACCAGTAAGAGGATGAGGGTTCAAGCATAAAAACGCCATCGGTGGGAGAAAGATGTAACAAGCTCACAGATAAAATCTTCATCGACAAGAATTTTTCCAATGATATAATAAGAATTGTTAAAGAGAGCCAAGATAATTACATTGTCCGAAAGGAGAAGACCAATGGAAGCTTATCTGGTAATGGCAATCATAGCTGCAGGGATCGGTTATTTTATCTTCAAGGGAAGACTCTCTGAAAAAATTCTCGATTCTCCAGGACCGGGCGGTACTCGGATTCCCGAGGAACTCGTCAACGGAGAATTTGGCGAAGATCCTTTGACTGCACTGATGCTGATGAATTTATTGAAGGCTGGTTATATCGACCGGTTCAAGGTTCAAAACTATCGCCAACTCTCTGCAGAAGAGTTGACCCTTCAAATGGTTAACGATGGAATCATGACGCAAGAACAAGCAGACCAATTTGCAGCACAACAACGGGAAATCATGGTGCGCCTGTCGACTTGCCAAAGCGTAGGCTAATCAGTACACTTATAAGCAGGAATACATAGAAAACCGGGTAGGCCCGGTTTTCTCTATTTTTTGCGTGTTAGGGGTGAACCGGGGCGTGTTTTCCGGTAAAAAACTGACCTATTTGAAACTGTTGATAACAGCTGGCCGCTACCAGGCTGCCATCAACAGCTTATTGCCGGAAGAAGATCCGGAAGAGGGGAAACTGGTCTTAGCCCTATGTTCACTATCCGGTGATTATCAAACTTTTTATGATGTGGCAGAACGGTGGGACAAGTTTTTCGAGGAAAACCATGACCCACTATGGTTGTTGCTCCGCTGTCATGGGGACATCGGTTATAAGGGTCTTCACCCCCGGTCGATGCCAATCTTCTTGGCTGCTGCCGCGGCGATACCGGAAGACCCTTTTGCCGTCTGGGCCGCTGCTGTAGCCTGCTCAGACCGGAATCGGTTAGACGAGGAAGCTATGAATCTTTATGAACAGGCTTTACGGATCGACGAAATCAGACTGGTCCAATACGATCCGTTGCCCCTGCTGGAACAAGACCCTGTCTTCACATCTTTCCCGAAAATCTGCACCCAATTGAGGCAGCTTTTAGGGAAAGACCTCTGGGAGGCGAACCGGTTTCCACCTCAGCAGGAACTCTACCGTACTTGGGAGGAGCGGCTGGTGACAGGGCGCCTGCGCAAGGACGAGCCTGATCTCGAAGATGTACGATGGCTGAAAGATTACTTGGAACAGACGCTAGCCAGGTACGCGACCGTCACCGACGAAGTCGTCCGCATTTACCGCTATCTTTCCAATTGGTTGTTAAAACATCAGCGAACCGATCAAGGCGCCTTGGCTTTTCTCGAGGAGTCGACCCGGTATCTGGTTCTTCGGGATAAAATTCGTGCGGAAGAGCATCTCGGGAAAAGCTACTACGACCGGCAGTTTTGGGATAAAGCCGTATATTGGCTGCAGCGTGTTACATTACGACAAAAGGGTCAATTGGAATGGCAGCTACTATACGCACAAGCCTTGTCGGCGTGGCAACATGAACAGCCTTCCAACTTAGAGTACCGCAAGGTCCGCCATGATGCCCGGGCTGCCTGGAATAAAGTGCTCCAAGTAGAACCGTTCCAAGGAGAAGCGTTATTGGAGTTAGGCGAGATGGCCGAGGAAGACGGTCGGTTCAAGGAAGCCAGGGAATTTTATCGCCAAGTCTTAGCTGCCGTAGATAGTATGAACGGAAAGAACGATGCAGCCTGGAGCTTGCAGGGGCGGGCCATGGTTCGATGGGGATTGTTATGTTTTCGCGGCGGAGAAATGGATCAAGCAGGCCAACTGCTGACGAAGGCGGCGGCCACACTCGTACCGGACAATGAAGAAAACCGAATCCATCTTGCCAGGGCTTTGTTTTATTTGGGTGAACTCTTCCGTCGGCAGGAAGACCTCTTTCAAGCCGATCAGTTTCAGCGGCAGGCCTTAACCTGGGATCCGGCTGTCGGAGGATATCTGCGAGGGGAATGGGAGCAGTTGCTGAAACTCGGCCAAGGGGGATTCGCCGAAGTCTGGCAGGTCCGCCATCGCAAGAGCGGTCAGATGGGTGCCATGAAAGTCCTCAAACCTAATTGTCTCAATTCCGAAAAAGGACGCAAACGGTTTAAAAACGAAGCTGCCTTGACGATGGCCTTCGGCGGCGCTCACAACCTTATTCAGGGGTACCCCGAAAGTGTTGATTTTAGCCGTTTCACCTTTGTGATGGAACTGCTCGACGGTTCCTTAAAAGACCGCATCTATCAATATGACCATCAAGGAAACATCGTTCGGCGATCTCCTCTGCCCGAAGCAGAAGTCCTTCGGGTTTTGAGCGCTGTCGGTGAAGCACTGATCTACTTACACGGATTCGGTCGTGAATTTATCCATCGCGATATCAAACCTGACAATATCCTTGTGGACCGGGATCTGGAACGGATACGCCTCGCTGATCTAGGTACACTGCGTGTGCCGAAACAATTGCTGCAAAATAAGGTCACCTTTGAACGCGGGGAGATTAGCCCAAAAGAGGCACGATGGGCTACTGATTACACCTTAATTGAAACCTTTGGCAATCTGGGTACGCCCACTTATACGGCACCTGAGGTGCTTAAGAGCCCCAAAGGATGGGCCAACAGCCGGCTGGATCAACGGGCCGATATTTTTTCCCTCGGCGTCACCCTTTACGAAATCGCCACCGGTTATCTGCCCTTTACGACGGGTCATGACAGTGAAGAGAACATTCAAGCGCTCATGGATCGTGTCATTGAAACTAATTTTATCGACCCTGCCGAGTTGGAATTGGATCCGGAGCGTCCTGGAGATCTTTCCCGTCTGCGCGATCTTCACGGTTCTGGACGGGTGGCTCTTCCGCCGAGAGCGCTCAACCGGGAAATCTCTGAAAAAATGGAGGCAGCCATATTACGGTGCCTCGAAAAAGATCCCAACCGCCGTTATCCTTCAATCAGGCAGCTGCTCACCGATTTGGAACTATTCTAAGTCCTGCAGCTCTTCCAAACTTTCGATGTTGCTTCGGTAAAAGCAGACACGGGCAGCAATGCTGAAGACGATGACGGCGATTAAAAAGAGCGCTTGTTCAGAGAAGACAGTAATCATATCAGTCCAACCGTCGTACCAGGAAGGGCCATTGACTGGTGATATAGCCGATTGGGCGATATGCTCAGGTGTCATTAGTGGCTGTAGTATACTAAAGGAGCTCAAAAGGGCCAGAAAGAGGCTGAAAAACCCTAGAGCGCGGTACAGGTTGCGTCGGCTTATCGGCATGAACTTTTCCTCCTTATGCTTTTGGCATAAGTATGTAACAGATGTCTGCCAAATATCCTTACGCAACAGACTGCAAATTGCTAAAGTAAGGTTGCTAAAGTAACCCTCTGAACCGATGATGATTTTTAAAAGAAAAAATAGCTCGTTTTTTTTCGTTGAATGAACCATCCGATGGTAAGGACCATACCGGCAAAGAAAACTCCGACGACTCTACCGCCGAGCAGGAATGGAGAGATGAGAAAATTACCGCTCAGTTCGTTCAACAGGGGATCCTTGCATAACATCTCTCCGGCTGTCCAACCGAGGATGGCTGAGCCGGCATAGGGAAGCCAGGGCCAGCGGAGCATCAGCAATAATAGCAGTCGACTGCCATAGACAACGAGGGGAATGCTGACGATCAACCCGAACCAGAGCAAGCCTGGTCTTCCATGTGCTGTACCAGCTAAGGCGATGACGTTATCCAAAGACATGACGGCGTCAGCGACGATAATCGTTCGAACGGCTTGCCAGAGACGCGTTGGCGCTTCCACTTTTTCATGGGGGTCACCCGGAATGATCAGCTTGACAGCTATCCAGCCGAGAAAAAGTGCCCCGAGGGCTTGCAAGAGCGGTACTTTTAACAGGAAAATCGTCATACTGCCCAGGATGAGCCGTAAGGAGACAGCCCCTGCTGTTCCCCAGATAATCCCTTTACGTTGCTGGTTCGCCGGAAGGTTCCGGCAGGCGAGGGCGATGAGAATAGCATTATCTCCGCTTAATATAAGATCGATAAAGATGATCGTCGCCACAGCCAACCAAAAAGACGGAGTCAATAGGTCCGAAGGTTGAATGCCGCTCAATTCATACAAAAAATCCAAAGCTTGAACCTCCTTTGGTTTTTTATATGAACGGGACTTGGCTGACCATTCAATGAAAAGGCGATTCGATTTGAGTATTTTTTCAGAGTGGGAAAAAGATTTTCATGTTGTGGGTTTTTTATGGTCTTAACCTTTGTAAATGTGACTTAAGTCCCAATTTAAACAGGTCTAACGTCTGAAGCGAGAAGCAAAAACTTACATTATACTTAAATTGCCTTCTTTTCAAATATCCATCTGCCTACCCTGGAGTCATGCTCCAGGGTCTTTTTTTGTCTTCGGAGATCGACGAAACCTAGGCTCCCGATCTGTTATAAGGCAGGGTGAAAAAAAATCTGGCGCCGGGACCGGCATTGTTCGAAGCACCGACCTGACCGCCATGACTTTCTACAATAGCCTTGACGATAGCCAACCCCAAACCGGTACCAGGGATTTTTCGGCTGCGCGATTTCTCGCCACGGTAAAACCGTTCCCAGACCCGGGCAATATCTTCTTCAGCCAGACCAGAGCCCCTATCGCTGACGATAAACCGGAGAGAAGATAATCCTTGTTCCACCTCCAAGGTGACTTGTCCGCCTGTGGGCGTATAGCGCAGCGCATTGTCAACGAGATTGATCAGGGCTTGGGTCAAGCGATCACCGTTTCCCATGACCATCGGTAGATGCTCGGGTGTATGAACGATCAGTTGAACAGACTTTTCTTCCGCAAGGGTCTTCATTTTGCGCAGGACTCGACGGGTCAGCTCTTCTGGATCCAAAGGTTCCAAATCTACAGGCATATAACCGGACTCCAACTGGGCTAATTGGAGCAGGTCCTGAACGAGACGCTGCATCCGTTCCGACTCTTCCAAAATGATTGCAGCCATCTCCCGTCGCTCCTCTGGAGTCTTTGGCATATCGTCTCGGAGAGCTTCCGCATATCCTTGGACCAGAAAAAGGGGAGTGCGCAGGTCATGAGAGACGTTTGCCGCGAGATCTTGCATGCTTTGCATCCCGCGAGCTAACTGGATATTTTTTGATTCCAACTCGGCCAAGCTTTTAGAGAGCTCTGATGACAAGGTATTCAAGGTCTGGCCGAGACGGCCGATTTCATCATCCGATTCAAGAGGGATCTTTTGTTCGAAATCACCTTGGCGCATTTTTTCGGCTGCGCCATGGAGAATTGTCAAAGGGCGGGCCACTTTTTTGGAAAGCAAATAAGCTGCCAAGGTGGATAAGAGCAGCGCCAGGGCACTAGCCCCGAAAACCCATGAGCGGATATGGCTGACCGTTTCATCCAGTGGTTCTAAAGCAGCAAAAACATAGAGGACCCTCAACACTTGCCCATCTTGTCGGGCCGGTACGGCTACCATGAGCGAGGGTATATTTAGGATTGACATATTCCCTTGCCGGGTGATGATTTCTCCTTGTTTCAGTTGCGTCAGTTCGGAGGAAGAAAGATCAACCTTCGCCGTTGATGAAGCATTACCATTTCCTGCCCACCAGGGGCCTTGTCCCATCATCGGACCCATTCGAGGACCGAGACCGTTCCCCCCACGGGGGCCCATTCCGTTTCCGCTGGGACCGCGGCCCCAGCGACCTGTGGTATTCTCATTGGTGGCATCGTCTGCACATTGGGGGTTACCGGAGCGACTCAATACCTCTGTAATATTACCGTCGCTGTCACCGAAGGCTGCCATGGCTGCTGATTCGCTGGTGAGGGATAAGGCCAACCGCCTTGCTGTGGCCGTATCCTCTTCCACTGCGATTAGACTCGCCTTATTCACCAGATCATCTATCTCGCGCTGCATGTAGAAGTCACTAAACATGGTGGAGAAAAACCAGCCCACCGGAAGCAAAAGGGCCAGAGAAAAACCGACGAGGGTCAGCCAGATTTTAAGTACGATGCTCCGGCCCCCAATCATGGTTCCACCTCAAATTTATAGCCTAGACCACGGACGGTGCTCACATAAGCGGCTACTTGGGGAGAAAGGCGCGATAACTTGTCTCGGAGCCGGCGCACATGGGTATCGACAGTCCGGCTGTCACCGCCATAGTCATACCCCCAGACTCGGTCGAGCAGAAGATCTCTAGTGAGGACACGGCCGGCATTTTGAACTAGGAAGAGCAATAGATCGTATTCCAAGGGTGTAAGGGAGAGGCTGTGACCCTCTACAACCACTTTTCGACCCTCCGGGTAGAGGATAAGTCCAGGGAATTGAAGAGCGGCCTCTGAGGGGCGCAGAGAGGCTATTGCCCCATTTCCTGCTGCGCCTGTTCCCCGTCGGCGAAGCAGGGCCTTTACCCGCAGAACAATTTCCCGGGGACTGAAAGGTTTAACGACATAATCGTCAGCCCCCAGTTCAAAGCCAAGAACCCGGTCCGATTCCTCGCCTCGAGCGGTCAGCATCAAGATGGGAAGGTCTGATCTTTCCCGGATCTTGCGGCATGTTGTCCAGCCGTCCAGTCCCGGCATCATCAAATCGAGAATCACCAGATCGACCGGTTGCTCCTTCAAAAGTTCCAAAGCCGGTTGACCCTCTTCCGCTTCGATGACGACAAGACCTTCCTGTTCCAAAAACAAACGGAGCATCCGCCGGATTTTGGCTTCATCTTCTACGATGAGAATCGTCGCTTCAGAGTTCATGTCTGAGAAGCTCATCTCCAAACACACCCCCCTGTATCTCCATTGTAACGGAAATGATAGAGTTGTTAAATGTTACCCCTATTTACATAACATAAAGAAATTATAGAACTATTTCATATTCTTGATACATTCTTGGAGAAAGTATTATAATTTTCTTTGTAAAACAACTGAAAGGAGATACATCACATGAAAAGGCCTCCCCAATGGATCAAAAGATTTGTTCTCTTCATGACTTTTTTCACGTTGTTACCATTACCTGCCGCATGGGCCGATATCGGGTCACCTTATCCGGGAATCAACTACTGGCCGGTACCGCAAATCGCAAAATCAGCCGGTCCGGCTGTAGTTTCTATAGCCAATCTGGAGAGCGATTTTTGGTCAGACCAATTGGTTGAGAGCTCTTCCGGCTCCGGAGTGATCATCGACGCACAGAATGGCTATATCGTTACGAACAACCATGTGGTAGAAGGGGCGAAGGCGCTGCAAGTCGGTTTGGCCGATGGGCGGACGACCCAAGGCCGGATCATCGGGCGAGATCCTCGCACAGACCTGGCTGTTGTAAAGATAGACTCGGAAGGTCTCACGTCGGCTCCCTTGGGAGATTCAGACGCCGTCGAAGTGGGAGAACTGGTAGTGGCCATTGGCAACCCACTAGGGAAAGAATTCGCCCGGACCGTTACCCATGGGATCATCAGCGCTACCGACCGGACATTAGATGTTGGTGAGACTCGCTTAAAGGTGCTCCAGACGGATGCGGCCATCAACCCCGGTAATTCAGGCGGAGGCCTCTTCAATATGCGCGGTGAACTCATCGGCATCAACAGCGCGAAAATTGCCTCATCCGGCGTCGAAGGCATGGGTTTTGCCATTCCCATCAATGTGGCGAAACCGATTGTTCAGCAATTGATTGAACAAGGTCACGTGGCCCGTCCGTGGTTGGGTGTATCCGGTCTGATCGTGACTGAAGCAGCTGCCAATTATTATGATCTTCCTCGTGGATTTTACATAAAGCAGGTCGTGGCCAATAGTCCCGCCGCCAAATGCGGTTTGCAACGTGGCGATATCATCACAAAAGTGGATGATAACGACATCACCACTATGCAGCAGTTTACGAATGTCATTAATAATCACGCCGTCGGTGATACCATGAATTTGACGGTCTACCGGAATGGGGAGACGGTCAGTTATCAGGCGACGTTAGAGCAATCGCCTTACACAAATTAATCTAAACTATGATTTCTCAAAAATGCCCGGCCTCTTTGCCCGGGCATTTTTCTTTTTTGCCACCGTTGAACTGCAAGGGCATTGAAGGAAGCGGAAGGCCAGTTTCCGCTATTCTAGCTGCAACAGATGACAAGCAAGTGACAAATGGGTGACAGTTTTGTTACAATGACCGACTTTCCGAAGAAAGTTGCCCTCCATTTGGTAGAAACACCGTAAGTGGCCATTGTATAATCTTTATTTAAGGTGCGTAGAGATTGTAATATTATTCACAAAGCCATAAAATAGAACTAAGAGGAAATGGATGCTATGTGAGGTGTATATATATGGTGGGTCGTTTGATGCTCACTTTGCTTTCCGGTGCCGCAGCGTACACGTACGCCGAAAAAAAGTACCAGGAAGTGACGGAACGGAAGATTGCCGAGGGGCTGAATAAACTGCGTCCCGTCGTCAACGCGCTCTATGAATCGGAAACGAAACGTATCGGAGTAAACTACTCTTCGGCAACGCAATAAACCTATGAGAAAAAACCCTTCACCCAGCCCAATCAAGGCTGTTTGGTGAAGGGTTTTTTTGTAAACGGGTTTAATTATCCTTCTTTGTTTTCTTCTTGATCGGCACTTCCTGATGATTCTGCCGGAACCTCGGCAACCGTTTCTACAGTTGCTTCAGAAGCAGGTTCTTCGACTGCAACTACAGAAGGGGTTTCGTTGCTTTCGGAGACGACTTCCGTTACTGCAGCTTGCT
Organism: Heliobacterium mobile; assembly: GCF_009720735.1. Classification (GTDB taxonomy): domain Bacteria; phylum Bacillota; class Desulfitobacteriia; order Heliobacteriales; family Heliobacteriaceae; genus Heliobacterium; species Heliobacterium mobile. Next base: position 275,583 of record NZ_WNKU01000002.1, on the reverse strand, counting down.
CGGTGCCTTCCGCTACTTGGCTTTGTTCAACTTCAGATGTCGCTTGTTCTTCTTTTTTGTCAAGCCCTAATGCCGCTTTGATGTTTTCGAGTTCGAGGAGTTCCGGTCTTTGCGTAACAACCATTCCAGCGCCCGCAATGATTAACAGTAAGATAATGCCCAACAGGGAGATGGTCATGGGGCTGTATTGTTCTGCATTGATGGCAATATGGTTTGTTTCACCGGCTTTGAGATCCCAGGTCAAAGATTTACCATTGTTTGAAGCACTGGTGGCGTTGCTGCTCATGGCGGCTACGGGGAGATCGACGGTGAGCTTCAGTTTCACTTGCTTCATCGCCGCTTGGACGAAGGGATTGAGTTTTTCATTAGCCACAAAGTTCAGGTCTGAGAGGTCGATATCGGTGTTCAGTTTGTATGTAGTCTTTAAGAAAGACTTTTGCAGCGTAAACCCTTCACCGATTTTGCCAAGGAATACGTCATTGGATGTTTCTTTGGCGATGTTCTTGACTTTTTTGGAAGCTTCAAAACCGATGTAACCTTCTTGCTCCAAGGGATTGACTGTAAAACCGGAGCTTTCGGCCCCTTGTTTTAAGTCACTGAGGGGATCGGACTCGTTCTGGGTGATCAAAGATTTGTCGACCAGGACTGCATACTTGAGGTCACCACTGCCATCGGGGTTCACTTTGACTTGGATGTCGGTCTGGGCACATCCGACCAGGACTGAGGCACAGAGGACGATCATGAGGATTGCCAATAAGGCCCGTTTCATTGTCCCGCGCACACTGAAACCCTCCTTTGAATATTTGTCTCTGAATATATACTCCAAAATTAAGAAAAAATGAGTGTTTTCTTGAAAAAATGTTATTAACAGGAAAGGTATTGCTCGTACCCATGCTGGATTTGGAAAGAAGGGTCTTTCTCATCGCCTTGTCATGATATACTAGAAAAAACTGGACGAGGAGGTCTTCGCCATGGGTCTAGCCGATGTGGACTTGACGGCCCGAATACCCGAGCGGGAATATCAACAAAAACTGCTTAAACTCCAGTTGGAATTACTCGAATACCAGTTCCAGATGATCGAGGAGAAAGTCCCCATTATCCTCCTTTTTGAAGGATGGGACGCTGCCGGCAAAGGCGGGGTCATTCGTCGTATAACTGAACAGTTTGACCCGCGTACATACCATGTGCACCCCATCGGCGCTCCCAGTCCTGACGAAATGCGCCATCATTATCTGCGTCGTTTCTGGCTGCGCTTGCCTCGAGCCGGTGAGATGGGTATATTTGATCGAAGTTGGTATGGTCGTGTACTGGTCGAGCGGGTAGAGAAACTCTGTCCGAAGGAAGCCTGGAAACGAGCTTACGGTGAAATCAACGATTTCGAAAAAATGCTTGTCAATGATGGTACGCTGCTCATAAAATTCTTCTTGCACATTACTAAGGAGGAGCAGTTGCGAAGATTCAAAGACCGCGAATCCAATCCCTATAAACGCTGGAAGATTACCAAGGAAGACTGGCGTAACCGGGAGAGATGGGACGACTACAAAGTGGCTATCGAAGAGATGCTGGAAAAGACCCATAAAGACTATGCGCCTTGGTACTTGATTTCGGGCGAACAAAAAAAATGGGCCCGTATTCAGGTGTTGGAAATTATTTTGGAGCATTATAAGCGTATTTTCAAACAGGGAAAGGGATGCATACCGACTGGCTGCCTAACCTAAAAAGAAAAGCCCTGCCCAACCTATAGCAGGTAGAGCAGGGGAAAAATATCGCTTCTGGTAAAGATAACGTATGAATTTTTCTGTCATACCTCTGAAAATGGCGGGAACTGAGAAATGAGGTCGTGATTCCATAATGACAAAAAAAGAAGTGGTCCTTTATACCGATGGTGCCTGCAGCGGAAATCCCGGGCCCGGTGGGTACGGCGTTGTGTTAATCTACGGCGAACATCGGAAAGAGATGTCCGGCGGTTATCAGGACACCACGAACAACCGGATGGAAATGTTAGCGGCCATTCGCGGACTGGAAGCGTTGAAAGAACCTTGCCGAGTGACCTTGTACAGCGATTCGCGCTACCTCGTTGATGCTGTTAAACAAGGCTGGGCACGGCGGTGGAAAGCGAACAACTGGATGCGCAACAAAAAAGATCCGGCACTCAATGTGGATTTATGGAAAAAACTGCTGGATTTGCTCGATAAGCATGACGTTGACTTTCAGTGGGTGAAAGGCCATGCAGGCCACCCGGAAAATGAGCGCTGTGACGTTTTGGCTACATCAGCGGCCGCGAAAGGCGATCTTCCGCCAGATATACGGGGTTAAAGCCTGGTGGTGGGTACACTATACCTGAGAACGATTCAGGGAGTGAGCCTTATGCGCCAGAGCGTCTTCTATATGGCTGGTGTGCTCGTCTATCTCTTGTTGCTCTACGGGGGAATGAATTTAATGCTTTGGTGGCTCATGGCCGACATATAGAACCCTTGACATGGAAAGGGAAGCCAGTAAATCATAGGCTTCCCTTTTTCCATGTTTGGTTATGTTCAGCTTACGGCTGTGGGTTGTAGAAAACTCCGGAACCAATGAGTAGCGCAAAGACGATAGACATATAAAATGCTAAAGCAGCCCCCATTTTCCAGGGCGTTTCCGTACGGAACCCTGGTATCTTGCGAAGAAGAGATTCCTTTTCCGGTTGTGAGGAAACCTGGATATTCTTTTGCTTGGCCATACCTGTATCCTCCCTATATGTAGTCGTGATTTTTTCCTTAGAAGCTGTCCAATGTTCTATCAAGAGAATACCATAATTGTGCTTGAGCGGGGTAGGGATGAGTAAGATCAAAAATAGATGATGTTTATCAAAAAAAGTCAAGGGATGTGATCCGGTGGGGAAAGTGAAGAAAATCAAATCAGGAAATCTTTTGCCTGATCGGATGGATGATGTAAGTCTTCCTATGGAGAATGCGCGGCGACTAAATTTAAATACCCTTAACGTCCCGCTGCGAGTTGATGTGCCTAATCCCCAGTCGGCAGAAATGATGCTGCATCGGCAGGCTTTTGCATGGGCTGCGGAGGCCATGGTACAGATCCGGCAGGCCGGTCTGGATGCTTTTTTAGAGCCTTTTCCTTGGGTGCAGCAAGGCGGGCTGGCTGAAACCGCTTGGAAACCAACAGACGTAACAGAGTGGTTCCAAAGGTGGGGCACCATTTGCCTGCAAGCGGCCAAGTTCGCCCAAGAAGAGCGCATCGGCACTCTCGTGATCTCCGATGGCATCGTCCATCTTGAACCATATCCCGACCAATGGATCCAGTTGATCAAAGAGATTCGCCGAATTTATGACGGCAAAATCACATACCGGACTCAGTGGTGGTACACATCTTTAATCAATCCCCTGGACCGCAAATTTCAAAAGAAACTGGAAAATCCGCTTTTTGGTCAGGTGGATTTCATTTCCATATCGGCCTATTTTGAATTGACCAACTCTCCGGAACCGACGGAAAAAGATCTGATTCGAGCTTGGCACCGTTCAACACGCTACATGCGCCGGCAGCCGATTGTCGATCAGATCGTTCAGATCCATCAACGTTGGAAGAAGATGATTTTTTTTGGTGAATTAGGTTACGTAGACTTTGTAGGCACCAATTGTATGCCCTGGAGCGTGAATCCTTCCGACGAAGCAAGCCCACAAGAGCAACGGGATTGTTTTTCCGCTTTTTATAAAGTTTTTTGGCACCAACCGTGGTTTTTAGGGGCATCGGTGTTTCAAGTGCATATGCCTGAGTCGGCCTATTACCCTGTTGGAAAACCGGCCGAAGAAGTGATCCGCAATATACCTTGGGAAATGTCCGGAAGCCCTTTACAGACCCGATGGCGGGACTTTTTACACCGATTGTAGTCTTCGTAGTAATATGTTTTAAAGTGTAATAGGCGAATCAGGGGAGGGGCTGACATTGTGGGGACTTTTGAAAAAATATAAAGCGCTGCTCCTTTTAATTTTGCTCATGCTTTTGCCGCTGGCAGCGACCTCCTTAGGTTTCGATTTCAAAGGGGCAGTCGACTGGATGCGTGCGCAGGGCTCCCGGGCCTTTTTATTTACGATCCCCGCACATATCCTGCTGAGTATATCCCCGATGAGTTCTGATCCCGTAGCGATAACCAACGGCTTCATATACGGTTTAACCCTTGGTTCCGTTGCGAATTGGATAGGCTCTTTAGGCGGTTCCATCGTTGGTTACTGGCTTATCTACTGGGGGACCGAAGAAGTGAGTTTGCCTGAGTATCTCGATAAGCTGCCCCGCTGGATTCGGAACATCCCCGTTGCTTCTCCGTTGTTTCTTATCGGTGTCCGTCTGATCCCATTTGTCGGCGGCGACATCGTAAAATATATGGCTCCTGTATACCGAGTTCCTTTTTACCGGTTTCTTTGGTGTTCAGCCATCGCCATCATTCCCTGGGCCATACTCCTAGCCGCCGTGGGTAGCGGAATGTCAGTTTTAATCGAAGAGTGGTTATAAATGTTTGCACTGCTGTGGCGATGAATGGTAAATTAATATCGGAACTTGCGAAGAAAACTATTCAATCGTTTTAAATGATAGGACGATTGCAATGAATAGCAAAATCATAAGACACAACGTTGTCTCTAGGAGTGGAAATACGTGAAAATCACCATCGCCCAGTTGGATCCCATCGTTGGAGATATCGACGGAAACTATGCGAAAGTGCTAGCGGCCTGGGACCAAGCGAGCCAGGAAGGATCAGACCTGGTCGTTCTCCCAGAACTGTTTCTCACTGGATATCCGCCGAAAGATTTGCTTGAGTTTCCCTGGTTTATCGAACGTGTCGAAGAAGCAGTGACGAAGCTGATCCGTCAATCCGTTGAATATCCTGCTACAGCGATTCTGCTTGGTGCTCCTCTTCCTTCCGGCTTATCTGCAGGTAAAGGTTTACACAATGCGGCCTTACTGATCTATCGCGGAGAGATTCTGCAGCGGCAAGCTAAATCGCTCTTACCCACCTATGACGTCTTTGATGAAGATCGCTATTTTGATGGAGCAGAGGAAGTAAAGGTCGTTTCCTTCAAAGGGGAACAACTAGGTATCTCTGTTTGTGAAGACGCCTGGAACGATGCTTCCTTCTGGCCCCAGAAGCGGTTTTATGATCGTGACCCTATCGAAGAACTGGTCAAGCAAGGTGCTACGATTCTCCTGAACATATCGGCATCGCCATTTACCATGGGAAAAGAAGAGATCCGCTACCAGATCATTCGGAATCATGCCGGCAAACATGGAGTGCCGATGATTTATGTAAACCAAGTTGGCGGCAATGATGAATTAGTATTTGACGGCCGCAGTATGGCCATCGATCGTCTGGGCCGGCCGCTGACGATCTGTCCCTCTTTCCGGGAACATCATGAGACTATTGATACGACTTCCTTAGGGACCGAGGGCCTCTTTGCCGCCGAGGAGCCAGTGTCCACCGTCTATGAGGCGCTTGTTTTGGGGATTCGGGACTACCTGTCCAAGTGCGGCTTTAAAAAGGCTGTCCTCGGTCTCTCCGGGGGGATTGACTCTGCTGTCACCTATTGCCTCGCCGCGGCTGCCTTGGGCACGGAGAACATTCTGGGAATCTCTATGCCGTCACCGTACTCCTCTTTTGGCAGTGTGGAAGATTCTCGCATTTTGGCAGAAAATCTACAAGCGCCTTTTCGGGTTATCCCGATATCTGACATTTATCACTCTTATCTTTTCACGCTATCCAAACAATTTGGTCAAACGAAACCGGATCTGACCGAGGAAAACCTGCAGGCCCGGATTCGGGGCAATATCTTGATGGCTTTCTCCAATAAATACGGTTATCTCCTGTTGTCTACGGGTAACAAAAGCGAACTGGCTACAGGCTATTGCACCCTCTATGGCGATATGAGCGGAGGGTTGAGCGTGCTCGCTGACGTGCCCAAAACACTAGTCTACCAATTGGCCGACTATATCAACCGGGAGCGGGAAATCATTCCTCAAGCCATCATCGATAAAGCACCCTCGGCAGAACTGCGGCCGAATCAGAAGGACCAAGATACACTGCCGCCTTATCCGGTACTCGATAAAATTCTCTACTATTACATCGAAGAAGGGTTATCGGCGGAACAAATCATCAAGCAGGGCTTTGAACCGGAAACCGTCCAATGGGTGATTCGAACAGTGAACCGGAATGAATATAAACGGCGCCAGGCGGCGCCAGGATTGAAGGTTACCTCCAAAGCTTTTGGCATCGGCCGCAGGATGCCCATGGCCGCGAAATATTAGATCAGACCTACCTGTACCCCTCGACAGTGAAGATGAAGCAGCAAAGGAGAGGTAACGATCATGATCACACGCAAATTGGGCCGGCTCGGCTGGCCCGTCTCTTTTATTGGCTTTGGCGGCATCGCTGTACAACGTCTTACGGAAGAAGAGGCCGCTGTTGTCGTACGAGCAGCACTGGATTCTGGGGTAAACTTCATCGATTCAGCCAGGGGCTACACCGATAGTGAAGTAAAAATCGGCAAAGGCTTAAAGGGTTTTCCCCGGGACAAGGTCTATCTCGCTTCGAAAACAATGGACCGGACGGCAGTAGGTTTTTTGGCGGATATCGCCAAAAGCCGGTCGAATTTTGGTGTCGAAACGATCGATCTCTATCAACTCCATAACGTAAAAGATGAACAGAGCCTGGCTCAGGTCCTTGGACCGGGAGGAGCCATGGAAGGGGCCGAAGAAGCCATCAAGCGGGGATGGATTCGATCGGTGGGGATCACCGGCCACGTCACCGCTATTTTAGAAAAGGCGATTGCGACGGGCCGCTTTTCCACGTGCCAGTTTCCCTTTAATGCTTTGGAAACGAGGGTGCTCGATCGTTTGCTGCCTGCTTGTGTCGAGCAGGATTTGGGCATCATTGTAATGAAACCCTTAGCCGGCGGTGCTTTTGGACCGGAACGGGCCGAAAAAGCGTTGCGCTTTTTCCTGGAGTATCCTGTGTCCGTCGTCATCCCCGGTATGGATTCGCTGGCCCAGGTGGAGGAGAATTGCCGCGTCGGCCGGGAAGAACGCTTGTTGACGGCGGCGGAAAAAGAAGAACTGCAAACATCCCTTCAGGAACTGGGCGAACAGTTTTGCCGACGCTGCGAATACTGCATGCCTTGTCCGAGCAAGATAAACATTCCTCTCGCTTTTTTACTCGACGGGTATTGGAGCCGGTACAATCTGCAGGGCTGGGCTGTCGAACGGTACATGGCTATGCCCGTGCGAGCCGATGCTTGCATCGAATGCGGCGTCTGTGAATCCCGTTGCCCTTATGACCTGCCGATCCGGGAAATGTTGAAAGAAGCCCATGTGCACATGGAAGATCCCGGCCTCTTGCAGGATAAATAAGAACAAGCATCGAATAGATTGATCTAGTAATGACATTTGGGAAAGGTGGTTGATATTCCATGTTCAAATGCGGTGTTTGCGGTTACATCCATGAAGGGGAAAATGCTCCGGAAAAGTGCCCCAAATGCGGAGCTCCTCAAGAAAAGTTCACTCAATTGTCAGAAGATGCCATGAATTTGATCGAACGGTCGCGGATTACCAATGACATTCATGTTCAATTGCTGAGTTTGCTGGAAAACGTCCAGTTCTTAGCTGAAGAGGGACGGGAAGAGGATTTGGACCCTGGCTGCAATAAGCTCTTTGACGGCCTGCGCACATTGGCTGTCGAGTACCGCCAGTCCATCAAGGCCGAATTGCAAGGCCACATCGGCAAAGGTAAATGGGGCTGATCCCAAATATAGTTAAATCGCACCCCTCGGTGAACTATCGTCGCCGAGGGGTGTTTTTTTACATATTCTCCGGTTGTCGAGGCAAGCTATTGCATGAGGTGAGACTTGTGAGCCATAAAAAAGAGAACGACCATCTTCGGACTCATCGCCAGATCAGCCGGTTGAAATGGGAAACCGCCAAAGAGATGGGTGTCAACAGTCCTTTAGACAACAGTGTGGAAGTGGGCGTTCGCCGGGACGGTTGTGAAACCAATCTGCGCGAGCAGATGGTTGAGTTTGCCGAAGCAGCCCTACAGGAAGAGGGAGACCGTAAGGCTCGCTTGAACTTGCAGGACAAAAAGGACTGAATTTGCTTTTATCCTAGCCGGGGATAACTATTTTTGCGTTAGGGGGTATTCTGCGATGGTCGATATTCAAGGATTTAGAGAACGTCTGGCCGCCCGGATTGAAGAAGGCAAGGACCATGGTATTTCAGACGAGGTGATGAGGGAGGGCATTGTAAACCTCGGAGATATTGCCATGCATTTCTTCAAAGCCGACCGACCGGAAGAAAAGTTGATGAAGGAATTATGGGAAATCAGTACGGAAGAAGAAAAAAAGACCTTGGCCAGCATTCTCCTGCGTTACGGGAAGCAAGCCCTTCACTAATCCCCGGTGGGTTTTTGCCTGCCGACGTTTTTCTAAAGGGAAACGAAAGCCGTCTCTAACCGGTTTAACGGGAAGAGACGGCTTTTTTATGGGCAATTGGTCAATAAAGACTAATGGGTGTGGGGCTTACCGGAGTGGTGCCCTGGACAGGAACAGGGGCTAGTCGGCCGAGTTTCCCCATCGGCTTCATTCGGATCATCTACAAATTCGACGCGATCCAGTGTGTCCTTCACTCGTGCTTTGATGGCGTCGAGGTACTGCCGGCGAACACGGGCCTGTTCCTCTTTCTCGGCTTCCGTAAGTCCTTCTGTACGGCTTTTACGGGAAAGATAATTGATGCGATCGATGAGCGACTTGTCGATGGACAAAGTATACGCCTCCCAGTTTTTACTGTGCTCTTTATCATAGCATGTCCCTGTTTTTTTTCAATCCAAGCTAATATAAAGGACAACCTTGCCATATTTATCAGGTATGGAGGTGGGTCGATGGTCAAAGCGATCTGTGAAGTCTGGATACGGTTTAAAAGGGTTCGACAATTGAAAATGCTAGAGGAAACGGAAAAGCGCAAAGCGGCGAAACGCTCAGCCAGTTTTGAGCCCTACTTTAATGGGACCTGGGATATTGTCAAGTAAAACGAGTCTACGAAAGTGTGTCAGAGGTGTGTAAAACTTTTCTTTATCTGAACATAACAGCATCGGTGGATTACTGTAGTTAGGAGGGGTGAAATGAAATCTACAGGAATTATTCGTAAAGTGGACGAACTGGGGCGTGTCGTGATCCCGATTGAACTGCGTCGGGTCTTAGGAATCGATGAGAGAGACCCATTGGAAATATACGTTGACGAAGAAAAAATCATCTTCAAGAAATATCATATGGCCTGTATCTTGTGTGGAAATTCAAGTCATGTCGAAAGCTATCGCGGAAAGAACATCTGCCGTGAGTGCGTCCTGACGATGACCCAGCATACGGGGTGAGAACTTCCTGAAAAATCTGCTCGGAAAAGAAATAATCCTATCATAAAATACTGGAAAATTAATACATATTAATAAGTTCCTCCTCTATCATAAACCTGCCCTAATCAGGCAGGTCTTTTTTTGTAGAATTTAGGCTTTCTCGTCGTAGGGATGGGGATCCTTTTGCGAAAATAGGATTTTTTTGTCCCCTGAAACCTCGGTAGTGGTGGACCTTCTTTAGGGTAAATGATAGAACGAGCAAAAAAAGAAAAGAGTGGAGCAATTCCAAGTCTAACCGATTACTCCCTGTCCATGGTATCTTAAATTAAAAAATAGGAGATGAAGAGGTGTATCGCAAAGAGCTTTTCTACATGATTCTAGAAGGCGATGACACCATAGACGACGGGCTTCAAAAGATGAACGCCGAACTTACCCAAGGTGATGTGAAAAAAGTGGTTTTTCATCGGGTCAAAAATATGGGCAAGAAACGTTATGCCGTAGAAGCTATTCATGAAATCGCGGAAAAACCCGACGACAAGGCTTATGTAATGGGCATCCAAGAAGGATACAGTTACTTCTCTAGTACCAGCAATGTCGTTTATACAGCATATATCTAAACAAAAACGGCACCGGCACTGGCGACAGTAACCGGGCCGTTTTTTATCGGATTAAAGTTTAATGAGTCCGATTATTCGTCCCCTTCGAACGATAGTTCCAATTCTTTCCGTTGTTGTTGTCCCAGTTATTGGCCGAATCTTTAAAGCAGAAGAAAAGATCCTCTTGCTCCATGTTTATGGTACATTGCCAACCTTCACTCGTCTTTTCCATCCGATGGTCATAGACCTTCTGCCAATTGCCGCCATAACCGGCATGAAGATAAATCGTCTGGGCACCCGCTTGAGCCAAGAGGCCGTTGTAGACAATCGTTACATCGCGACCGTCATCCAAGAGGGGACGGATCTTGATGCCATGGCTTCTGGAACTGGTCATCGCAGGGGTGAAAGCTTGAGTCTGGTTCCCAAAAGCATATTGTTTCATCGCTATCAACCTCCTCTTTTACGCTGAGACGGTCTTAGTATGGGTTACAGCCATGAGGAATACAAACAAAAACGGCGAAATACATGGTAAAAGTCTTGGATGAAGAGGAAATCATAAGCCCTATCAGGATCTTCTTTCTCAAATTTTAAGGATGTGGTAAACTAAGAATCTGAATATTAAATTTTTCACGATAACTCCCGGAGGTGGGACGGCTGAACCGCAACGAATCGATTTTGACGACGTTAGCAGAAATGTATCCCGATGCAAAATGCGCCCTTATTTTTCGCAATCCCTTTGAACTGTTAATCGCGACCATCTTAGCCGCCCAGGCGACCGATAAATCGGTCAATAAAATCACGCCGGGCCTTTTTTCCCGCTTTCCCACGCCTGAAAGCATGCTCTCGTTGACGCAGGAAGAATTGGAGCAGGAAATCAAAAGCATCGGACTCTATAAGAATAAAGCACGAAATATACTAGCTACCTGTCGACTATTGGTGGAAAAATACGGCGGACAGGTTCCTAGCGTTAGGGTAGATTTAGAATCCCTTCCTGGAGTAGGGAGGAAAACGGCTTCTGTGGTGCTCGCTGAAGCTTTTCAGATACCTGCAATTGCTGTTGATACCCATGTCTTTCGCGTTTCCAATCGCTTAGGGCTTGCCCAGGGAAAAGACGTAGTCAAGACGGAAGAAGATCTGATGAAAAACATTCCCATGGACCAGTGGCGGATCGCCCATCATTGGCTGATCATTCATGGAAGACAAGTTTGTCATGCCCGTAAACCAGCTTGCGGTGATTGTGCTTTGACAGCATATTGTCGGCATCATACTGGAAATGATTATGATGAGGAGGGGGAAGCGAAATGAAAGTTCTCACAACTATGCTGATTCCGGAGTGGCATCGAGAGCGGTTAGAACGACTTTACCCTGCTGTCCAGTGGCGTATTTGCCGTTCGACGGGAGAGGCCTTGCAATACCTGCCTGGTGCCGATTGCCTCGTCACCTTTGGCGATGGATTGACACCGGATCTGCTTCGGAGAGCTGGCAAACTACGGTGGATTCAATGTATGACCGGAGGATTGGAGCAGATACCGATCGAGGTCTTAAAAGAACGTGAAATTATTCTGACCAATGTGAAGGGGATCCATGGCATTCAGGCGGCTGAACACACCCTCGGTGTCATGCTCGCTTTTGTCCGCCAATTGCCTTTCTTTCTCCGCATGCAGGAAAAGCGACAGTGGGAAGATCATGTTAAGCTTGATGAACTTTATGAGAAAACCGTCTGTATCATCGGCTTAGGTGCCATGGGCTTGGAGATCGCCGCCCGGGCCAATGTTTTCGGGATGCGGGTTATCGGTGTAAACTCTGACGGCCGTGATGTACCTGGTGTACATAAGGTCTATCCGAGAGATCAAGTGCACCGTGCCGTCAGCGAGGCCGATTTCATCGTCTTGGCCATGCCCTTGACAAAGGTTACGGAACAAGGCTTTGGCCAAGCCGAATTGTCGGCAATGAAAAAATCGGCTGTTCTGATCAACATTGCCCGAGGAAAAGTACTCGATGAAAAGGCACTCATTCAAGCGTTGAAGCACGGACAGATCGCTGGTGCTGCTTTGGACGTTTTTGTCGATGAACCGCTGCCCGCTAACAGCCCCTTGTGGAAGATGCATAACGTGATCATCACCCCGCACGTGGCCGGTCGATCCCCACGCTATATGGAGCGAGCCCTGGAAATTTTTGAGGCTAATCTACAGGCCTTTTTGGAAGAACGTCCGATGCCCCTCGGTGTTGTCGATCCGGAAAAAGGGTATTGATCCCGAAAAGACATTTCAGCCTGATAAAAAAGACTGCCCGAAAGTCATGGCAGTCTTTTTTCACAGGCCCAGCAGTTTCAAGTCTTTTTCGGTGACTCGAAAGGGCTCTCGTGGCAGTTTATCGATAGAAAATAATTGAATGAGATCTTTCGGTGCAAGTGGCTCAGGCGAGGGCAGAAGTCCGGCTGTAGCCGCCAGAAAACCAGTCACCGCTTCCGATGAGATACCTTTGGCACGGAGGCTTTCGAGAGATGTACCGTCATGCCGCTTTGAAAGCCTGACTCCGTCAGGACCTAAGACGAGGGGGACATGGTAAAAGCGAGGGACTGACGCTTCAAGGGCTTGATACAGCAAGATCTGTCTCGGCGTCGATGAAAGCAGATCATCACCGCGTAGAACATGGGTAACACCCATGAGCGCATCGTCGACAACGACGGCGAGTTGATACGCCGTTACCTTGTCTGCCCTTCGGATGACAAAATCGCCCACAACCGCTTTCACATCTTGGCAGACCGTTCCGTAGACGCCATCGGTGTATGTAAGAAGACCTTCTGGTGCTAGAAAACGGTAGGAGGCTTGTCCTTTTTTTTGATATTTCTCCCGCCAGGCTTCTGGTGAGAGCTGGCGGCAGAGACCGGGATAGGGAGGCCCTTCTTCTGCGGGTCCATGGGGGGCTCGGGCCAGGTTTGCCAAATCTTTACGGCTGCAAGCACAGGGATAGATACGTTCCTGTGCTAACCATGTAGCTAAGACTTGCTCATATAAGTGATTACGGAGACTTTGGACGTAAGGAAAACAGGGACCGCCTACGTCGGGGCCCTCATCCCAATCGATCCCCAGCCAATGTAGGTCCTCCAGGATTTGCAGGGCATATTCAGGTACAGAACGGGCAGGGTCTAGATCTTCCATGCGCAGAATAAAGATGCCCTTCAATTGACGAATCTGTAACCAAGCCAACAAGGCGGTACGAGCGTTGCCTAAATGCAGTTTTCCCGTGGGACTCGGTGCATATCGACCGACTGGTCTCGAACGGACGGGACGGTTAGCGAGAAGTGACATAGCAGTAGGCCTCCAGACCAGTTTATATACTACGTTTGGAAGGGAAAAGTAGAAAATAACGATATATTTTAAATGGGTAGTCTGGAAATATCCGTTGATAGGTGCTTAACATTAAAGGCAAAAAGGGAGGGATAAGAGCTGCAGCAGGTGGATTCCGGCGGTATCCCTATTTCCTATACGACCAGCCTAGAGGAGTTGCCATCACCATTTGTTCAGGTGGTGCAAAAAAGTCGCTCCCTAAACCGTTTACGGGTCCTCGCCGGAGGGGAGTTGCTCATCACGGTTCTTTGCCCGAGCCACGACGGGACGATGCTGCCTGTATATATCGGCTGGGATAGGGAACAAGTCATCCTTTATTCCCAGAGGCCGGTGCAGGTTATTGAACGGCACATGGTCGTAGCTGATCAAGGTGATTTTCAACATACCCACCGAATCGTCTTCTTTTTTCTTACCGAGTTGTTTGATCTGAACTTTCATGCCTTCGCCCGGCTGGAACGAGAAATTGAGAAACTGGAAGAGAGGATCGTCCTCCAGGAAACGTCTATTTCCGTTACCCTGTTGTTTGAACTGCGGAAGAGGCTGCTCAGCTTGCACCGCGACACTTTTGCCAAACGCAGGCTGATCAATAAGCTGATCGAATACCTCCACCTGCATGGGCAAGAGCAGGCTGAGATGATCATCGGTTTACGGGATCTCTTAGAAGATATTAGCGAACTCACCTTGGAAATTCAAGGCCTCCGGGAAGCCCTACACGGTCTGTTAGAGATTCGCCTGTCCCTGCAGGGGCAGAAAACGAACCAAATCATGCAGAAGTTGACTGTGGTCACGTCGATCTTCATGCCTTTGACTCTGATCGCCGGCATTTATGGAATGAACTTCAAAGTCATGCCCGAGTTAGAATGGTCTGCCGGATATTTCTTAGTTCTTGTCATCATGACGGTCATTGCCGTCGGTTTGCTGCTAGTTTTTCGTCGCCGCAAATGGATATAACTTGGATTAGACTTGGATATAACAAGGAAGGTGTAACTCGTGATTCTAGTTAGTTCTTGCCTCTTAGGGATTCGATCAAAGTACGATGGCTCAGTCAATACGGTAGAGAAGTTGCTCGATCTATGTAGGGAAGGTAAGGTAATTCCTGTATGCCCGGAGCAGTTAGGCGGTTCACCGACACCAAGACCGCCTGTCGAATTGATCGGTGATGGAGGCGGGCAAGCTGTCTTATCTGAAAAAGCCCAGGCCAATACTGACGCCGGCGATGATGTCACCGCGATCTTTATCGAAGGGGCTGCTCAGGTCCTGCGCATCGCCCAACTCTATGACGCAAACATTGCGATTCTGAAAGAGCGCAGCCCCTCTTGCGGCGTTCACTACATATATGACGGTTCATTTACCAGCCGAAAGATAACCGGGCAGGGCGTCACAACTGCCTTGCTTAAGCAACATGGGATTCAAGTGTACTCGGAGGAAGATCTGGAGAGTGGAGTTTTGGCTTCCATCTTGGAGAAAGAGAAACGGCGTTAGCGAGTCGACAAGTGATAAACGCCGCCGATCGGTACGGGAACGATACGATCGGAAACGCCTTTAGCTTCGGCTGCTCTCATCAGCCGTTTCAGCGGTTCATCGACCGGTTCGAGCGAGAGAATGAATGTTTCGTAATGCATAGGGAAGATTTTTTTTGCCTCCAAAACAAGGGCCATCTGCAGCATTTCCTCCGGTGTACCATGGTCCTGGTGAAACAACTCGGGTTTATATGCGGCGATGGGAATGAAAGCGGCGTCCACACCGCCTGGGCAGTTCTGACGAATCTCGTCGACTACGGCGGGAGCGTATGCACTATCGCTGAAAAAGACGATGGTGCGGTTGTTTTTTTGCAGGAGATATACAAGGGTTTCATTGGTCGTCTTATCTGGATTGCTTTTTCCCTGGTGTCTCGTCGGGAAGACTTTGATTACGATATCGCCGATTCGATAGCTTTGAGACCCCTGTAAAGGGACTTTGGGTTGAGGCAACTCTTTTACCGCAGGCAGGTCACCTGACGGGAGTAATAAGGGCGTCCGAAAGGGCAGCGCTCGCAAACTATCTACATCAAGATGGTCATAATGAGCATGGGTAAGCAAGATCCCATCGAGGGTTGTGATCTCATGAGGATGGATGGATGGAGCGACGAGGCGTCTGGGGATAAAGGCCCGGTTCGAAAAAATCGGATCAGTAATGAAGCGAAAACCTTGAAATTCGATAATCCAAGTGGAATGACCGACCCAACCAAAAGAAATCTCATCTTCTCCGCCTAGGGGGAGTTGAAGTTTCCGTGGTGCTGGAGCCATGGGGTGAACAAGCTCGTAGCTTAAATTTAGGGCCAGCATACGAAGGGTAGGTGGATAATCGGGAACGACGAGTAGAAAAGCGGCGATCAGTACGATCAACAACCAGAGCCATTTTAGGCGCTTCATCTCTAAAAGCATTCCTTTTATGGGTTCGAGTCGCCTTCATCAAGAGGCTGTCAAAGTATTGTTCCCAGTCTTGCGTAAACTTACAAAGGAGTTCGATAGTTTAATCCCATATTTAGCTGTAGTGACGTCGTTATACCCGGATTTACCGCCCTTTAACTACATTAGAAGGGTATATTGACCTCCACATACTTTTGGTCGTATACTACCCTTAGGGGGTATGAAGAAGTGTTGGAGATAGATTACAATAAATGTGACCGGCTGAGAGGTTGTTCTGCGGCCAAAGCTTGTCCTGTAGAGGCCATGATACCGGTAGGCAAAGGTTTTTTACCTTGGAAAGTGGAGCGTTGGGAATTCGATGAGCAAAAATGTATTGGCTGCAACAAATGCGTAAAGGTATGCCCGCAACAAGCCATTATCGTGAAGTAATCGAAGTCGATAAAAAGAGACATTCCTGAGTTTTGCTCAGGAATGTCTCTTTTTATGTCGAATCCTCAGGGGACAAGATCTTAGTCCGGAAGAACTGACTCTGTTGAATTAGTTTCTTTCACCATAAAAAGATAGCTGATAAAACCAGCCATCACGAAAGCGGTCGTTGTAATCATGATGGTAATGGGAATCTGCTTTTTCGTAGCCATAGTCAAAAAAGCGACTCCCGAGAACATGAGCAGGTTCTCCACAAAATTTTGAATGGCCACAGTCTTGCCCGTACCGATCGTTTCATGACCTCGATGTTGGAGGACCGTATTCATCGGGACGATAAAAATACCTCCCAAAAAACCGATCAGAAGCAAGGCAGCTACTGTTGCATATAAGCTGTGGATAAAGGTGAAGGTCAAAATCATCGCCGCCATAGACAAGCCGTACCAACGGCATTTTGGGTAATCTTGAAAACGAATGAGCATAGGTGTGATCAAGGCTCCCGCTACGATGCCTACGGCTGTGACGGAAACGAGCAGCGATACATCTCTATTGAAGGTGATTCCTAAGGTGACGGGGATCCAGGCGATGATCACTAAGCGCAGCACTGCCGACGAGAACCAGAAGGCCCCCGTACCCAGCAGCGAAAATCGGCACGATGGGATACCCCATAAGGTGGAGATGTCAGAGAAAAACTCACTTACCGCCCTGCCATAAATGATCTGGCGATTTCCAGGTTTTCGAGGGATAAACAGGACCAGTGCCATCGATAACCCGTAGAGGACGGCGCAGGCGATGAGGGACAAGGGGATGGAACGATCCGACAGTATTCCGCCGGCGACAGATCCCGTTAAAATCGCCAGGATGGTAAAGCTTTCTATCTTCGAGTTGGCCCGCAACAACTCTTCTTCACCGTCGGTCATTTCAGGCAGGATGCCGTATTTGGCCGGTGAGTAAATCACAGCACCAACGCCGACGACAGCGTAACTGAAGGCTGGATTCATACCAGCCAGCAGCAGCCCGATACCAGCCATCTTGATCACATTGCCGATGAGCAGTACCTGGGATTTCGCATTTTTGTCGGCAAAAGAGCCCACCCAGGGAGCGAGGACGACATAAGCAAAAAGGAAAGCTCCCTGTACCAAAGGCAGGTAATAGTCAGGGAGTCCCTGCGTATTAATGATGGCGACGGTGATAAACAGAATCATATTGTCCGCGAAAGCTGAGAAAAACTGGGCTGTCAGCAGCGCTGTAAGGGGACGAAGGAATCGGGGAGGGTTAGGCACTGAATTCGGCCTCCTTCTCCTCAAAGAGTTCGTCTTCGTCCGGTTCGGAGGTCCCTATGACTTCCCCATAGTTGGTTCTCAAGGATACATAGTCCGTCTTTCCATTGCCCAACAGGGGAAGTTTGTCTAGGTGGCAGATCCGGGAAGGAACCATCAAGGGCGAATGACCTGCTTGGACAATAAAATCACGGAGGACCGATTTGGAGGTATGCTCTAAAGTGGTGAATAAGATGATCTGTTCGCCTTTCCGACCGCCTCCTAGAGAAACAGCAGCCATTTCGGTGCTTTGAAAACACTTGGCGGCCAGTTCTTCGACTAAGTTTAATGAGA
Source organism: Heliobacterium mobile (assembly GCF_009720735.1). Classification (GTDB taxonomy): domain Bacteria; phylum Bacillota; class Desulfitobacteriia; order Heliobacteriales; family Heliobacteriaceae; genus Heliobacterium; species Heliobacterium mobile. Next base: position 257,814 of record NZ_WNKU01000002.1, on the reverse strand, counting down.
TCATTTCACCGCCGAGCTTGGCAAACCGCTTGATCCGGGAGAGGACCGTGATAAAGCCCTGCTCATCCACGTCGACGAGGTCACCGCAATCATACCATTCTTCCGCCGGAATAAATCCTTGGTGATGGATGAGGTAGCCTTCCATGATGTTTGGACCCTTGATCAGCAGCTTCCCACCCTTGTCGATACCTTCAACCGGCTCGAGACGGTATTCGATATCAGGCAAGAACAGCCCTACCGTACCAGTTTTGTAGTTCAGTGGTGTGACGATGCTGATAAAGGGAGACGCCTCGGTACATCCATACCCTTCCAAAGGACGCAAACCGAATTTATCCAAGCAAAGGCGGCGAGTTTCTTCTTTCAGTTTTTCACCGCCCACGATGAGGTAGCGAATCGAATAAAAATCGAAGGGATGGGCGTTTTGACCGTAGCCGTGGAGGAACGTGGCCGTGGCAAATAACAAGGTAGCGCTGCGGTCATAAGCGATTTCCGGAATGATCTTGTAATGCAACGGCGAAGGATACAAATAGGACTGAAACCCGTACAGCAGTGGAATCAAGGCCCCTTGGAGACCGAAACTATGAAACATGGGCAAGGCATTGAGCAGTTTGTCTTTGTAGGTCAGGTCAACGGCACCAACAGCCTGTAGAATATTGGCCCGGATGTTCTCATGACGCAGTATGACCCCTTTGGGTTTGCTCTCACTACCTGATGTAAAGAGAATGAGGGTATCCTTCTTTTCGACGGCCCGCTCTTTGCGCATATAAGCGCTTAAAGCCTGGATTTTATTGGAGAAGCTGATGGACGCTTTTACATCCTCCAAGTAGATGATGCGCACCTTTGTCGTTAGACCTTTTACCGAGGCTTCTAATCCAGCCTTTTCGATAAAGAGACGAGATGTGAGTACGGTCTTCAGTTCTGCCGTTTCACAACAGTCGAGCAACCCTTGCGGGCCTGTAGTGAAGTTGAGAATCGCTGGGGCTACATTGATACGAAAAAACGCAAATAAGGTCACCACATGAGCGATGGAATTAGGCAGCAGGACGCCCACCCTGCTTTCATTGACGAGAAGGGTCTTAAGCTGGCCGCCTAGGCCATAGGTCCCCAGGATCAACTGTTTATAGGTGGATTTCTGATTTAGATCTTCGACGATTTCCCGGTTCCATCCGACGATCTTGCCGATACGGAGCAGCTCATTAAACAAGTTGATCCCTTTACGATGGCGGCTACGGAAGACGGCCCTTTGCAACGCTTGCAATATCTTGCGGGTCGCTGCTGCCTTTTGGTCTTTGGCGCTTTGTTTTCGTGAAGGGAGGATTTGAAAAGGTTCATCTACATACAGGGTGATCGGAGAAAACCACCGGGACGGCATTTTATCTTGGAGCCGGGTGAATTTTGAGTACTCGGCGCCGTCAATCCCAACAGGGTAAACGGTGGCTCCCGTCTTCAAAGCGATAAAACCGATGCCGTCATAGATCTTCATGATGCCGTTAGTCTTTGTCAGTCGTCCCTCCGGAAAGATGACGACACTCATACCTTCTTTAATAGCGGCAATTATTTCACGAACTGAATAGGGGTTTAGTGGATCGATAGCGATGGATTGGCGTAGTTTTAGAACGGGCCGGATTTTCTCGGCCATCTCGCTGTTGATGACGAAGACGATGTCTTTTGGTAGAAAGAGCGCCAAGATGACAGCGTCGAGAAAGGAAACATGGTTTGGCATAATGATAGCGGGGGTGTCTGTTTTTATCCGGTCAAGGTGGATCAAACGAAGTTGAAAAAGTTTCAAAAATAACAATCGTAGGCAAGCGTGTAGAAACGACATAGCGAACCCCCTCTCGTACTTGTACAGGTTAAGTATAACAGGAGTAGGGAACGCAAAAAATAATTATTCATGGAAACTCTATGACTGAAGAGTGAACAAAACCCCGACGAACACGATAACGCCAGAGAGAACCTTGGAGAGGTTCTTCCGAGTAGTTAAGGTGATTTTCCGGGAGAAAAAGAAGAGAAAAGCAATTAAAAAGACGAACCAGATAAGGGTTCCGAGCAAGTTCCCCAGATAGGCCACAGCTTTATCTTGGATGGCTATTAAGGATGACATATACAGTAGAATGGGAAAGTAACCGAGTGGATTTAAGATAGAGCCGATCACTCCCAGCCAAAAGCCTCCCGAGTCAAAAGCGACGATTTTAAGATTTAACATCGATGAGATACCAAAGAGAATCAAAAAAAGGCCAGAGAACTGTTTGAGTACTGTTCCCGGGTTCCATTCCACATTGATGTACCAAGTGATGAAGCTGAGTGCCAAAAAGATCAAGTTGTCTGTCAGAAGTGTCGCCAAGGCCAGTTTGGCCGCTTCTTTGCGAGAGTAGCTTAGTCCCGACTCTAGGATGCATAAGTTGGGTAGGTCGGGAGCGGCGGAGATGGCGATGCCTAAACAGACGCCGGTGAGCAATTCATTCAACGGGACCACCTCGTTCCTCCAAAAATGACTATGGAAGGAACGAGAGGATCATGACAGGGAAAGCTGATCATTTCTTTTCTTTTGCTGTACAATATAGATGACGAAAAAAGAAAGGTGACTGCGATGAATCAAATGAAGATTTTTCCACCTGTTTTAGAAGACGTTAATCACGCATGGAGTTCCTTTGGATTTTACAGTGCTTTGCTTCAAGACGAAACCATTCAATTGGCTAAAGAGCTTTGCCAAGCTTTTCACTCTGGTCAGGCCGACAAAGGAAAAGTTAGCAGTGATTATTGGTCACTTTTCGAGCGATTAGTTCGGTATGGTGAATTAAGCTGTGCCCCAGTGATCGGTGACGGTTGGCAAAACTACTTTCTTGATCGAATGATTGAAATAGAAACGGCAGTATCTTTGAAAGCCCAGTTTAGCGATGTTCCTATGGGGTCCTCGATAAGGACCGGGGTGGCGATAGAGTTGGCCAATCTGCAGGTTCTCTACGATCTACCAGCTGCCTGGTGGCAAGGGCAGGCCCAAAGGATCACAGGGCGGACTTTTCCAGCTTGGAACGATATTCAACCGATGACGGAAGAGACGAGCAATCCCTTGGCTAAGGCACAGCTGGGGTTAAAAAGATTGATGGCCGCCTGTACCGACTGGCGCGATGAGGCCGACTCCCTCATCGGCTTTCACCGGCAATTCGGCTCCGGTCTCTTTGCTCGGTATTTAGCGTTTCGTTGGGAAGGATGCCTGCGCGGCGTTGAACAGCCTGATCCGATCCGCTTGGAAGACCTGGTCGGCTACGGGCGGCAAAGAAACGAAGTGGTCGACAATACAAAACGACTCTTGTCAGGCTTGCGAGCCAATAATGTGTTGCTCTATGGCGATCGGGGAACAGGGAAGTCCTCAACAGTCAAGGCGCTTATTCATCGTTTCGGCCTCGAGGGTCTGCGGTTGATCGAGGTTCCCAAGAGCCGGTTGGCTGATTTTCCGGCCATGATCGATCTGCTCAAAGACCGGCCTCAAAAGTTCATCCTCTTTATCGACGATCTGTCCTTCGAGGATGGCGAAGAGTCCTATAAAGAAATGAAGGCCCTTTTGGAAGGGGGCGTGGCCGTCCGTCCCGACAACGTGGTCATCTATGCAACCTCCAATCGCCGACATCTGATCAAAGAAACTTTTGCTGACCGGCAAGTCACCCTTAACGAAGCCGACGAACTACATCCCGGAGATACATATCAGGAAAAGATGTCCCTGGCAGACCGTTTTGGTATCACCGTTACTTTTTTAGCGCCCGGTCAAGAAGCCTATTTAGAAATCGTAGAAACCTTGGCTGAGCAGCGAGGTATCGAGATGGAAAGGGAGACCCTCCGTCGACAAGCCCTACAATGGGAGCAACGGCACAACGGCCGATCGGGACGGACTGCTCGCCAGTTTGTCGATTCGCTGATACGATAAATACTAATAAAAAAACCTCCTTCTCGGAAGAATAACCGCAAGAGGAGGTTTTTTTATGGGTGAAAAGACGATTCTTGCCTATTTTCATGGACCTGATGAAGCACAAAAAGCGAAGGAACAGTTGGTCAATCAAGGGTATGAAACAGTTCAAGTGGATAACTTCAGTCATTTTCCTGGCCCCGAGTCGGCGGAACGGTACTTTAACCCATTGACCGGTGATGAGCGGCGAAGCCTCACCTCCCTGATCGAGGGAGTTGAGACCGGCGACGACAGTCGAGTCATGATGGCGGCGATGCCTACCGCATCGGGAATGGCCGATAATGCCTCTTTTATTTCCGGAAGAAATTATCTGGTCACTGTCGTCTGTGATGAAAGTAAATATGACGAAGCGAAACAACTGCTGTCCGCTCATGGCGGCTATACAGAAGCGTGAGGAGGACCCAAGTATGGATCGTTGGCTGGGATGGCCCATCGATCGTGTGTTAATCTTTTTTACCTCTGTTGCCTTTGTTTTAGTCGCTGTTCAGGTTACCTTGTATCATTATCGTCAAAATTTTCGTCACTGGGCCATGTGGGGGCCCGTTTTGGGTTTACCTCTCGCGGCGGCAATTGGAATCGCTTTGACCGTATGGGATTCGGTGCTTTTGCGATGGTTATTTCTTTTTGCTTTGATCGGTGAGTTGGCATCAGGGCTGATGGGTTTTTACTACCACAGCAGGGGCATCAGCCAGCGTGTGGGCGGATGGGAAGTACACAATATCATGGTCGGACCGCCGCCAATCCTGCCGGTCGTGGTTTCTGCCTTATCCCTCTTGGGCCTGCTTGCCCTTTACCTATAACCATGGAGGGGGAAATATGACCGTTCGAACGATTTACCCTGATTACAACGTGATGGAATTGTCAGAGCACTGGGATGAGAATACGCGCAGGCTCGTGGAAAGCCGGCTTCAGCCTCCGTCGACGCCGCATTTTTTTACGGCCCTAGAGTTTTCCATCCTAAAAGTCGTGGTCGGGCGTCTCGTTGACGAAGATAATGAAGAACTGTTGGCTCGTGTGTCTGGACAAATCGATGAGCATTTACTTCAACGGCAGGGCCAAGGCTACCATAAAGCCGGTGTGCTGCCCGGGGAACAATTGCTTCGTCAAGGTCTATCTTGGCTCGATGCTACAGCGCTGCAGTTCTATCAGCGTGCATTTATTCAACTGTCTTCCTGGGAGATGGACGATATTCTCGGAAAAGTGCAGCGAGGGGAAGTGACATGGACAGGGTTAGCTTCGAAAGACTTTTTTACTGAGATCTTAAAAACGGCTGTCGATTTTTTCTATTCACAACCGGAAATCTGGTCGGAAATAGGTTACGGCGGTCCAGCCTACCCCCGAGGATATTATCGTATCGAATATGGGTTGAAAGATCCCTGGGAACCGCGGTTGGACAAGGAATTAGTGGAAAAAAGGGCCGAAGCCGGTTTGGGTCCTGGACCTGTGCGGAGGGTTGACCGATGAATCACTCTACCGGGATTCCTTGGAAATGGGTGAATGAGGAGGTTGACGCAGTTATCATCGGTGCCGGTGCAACTGGTGCTGTGGTGGCGAGGGAATTGGCGCAGGCAGGGCTGCGGATCGTTCTTATGGAGGCCGGTCCCTATTGGGAAGTGAGCCGCGATTTTGTCAGCGATGAATTGCACATGCGCCGAACGGCTTGGCGCTTCAAGCGCTTGACGGCAGGGACCAATCCGCCTGAACTGGGCCATAACGTTTCTGCGTCCGGTGTGGGTGGAACGACGTTACACTTCACGGCAGTGGTGCCGCGATTTTTTCCGTCTGATTTCCGCACTCGTTCCATAGACGGAGTGGGTGAAGACTGGCCCATAGAGTATCATGACATTGAACCCTATTATCGTAAGTTGGAAGAGGAAATACCTGTTTCAGGTCCTAAACATTATCCCTGGGGAGCTTTTAAGGGTCCTTATCCCTATCCGGAGCGGGAACCGATCGCGGCGAACCACCAGATATTGCGTATCGGTTGTGAGAAACTAGGTATTCGCAGCTCTGTCGCTCCCTTGGCCATCTTGTCCGCCCCGTATCGGGGGCGTCCGCCTTGTATTAATCGGGGTTTTTGCGGGCAAGGTTGCCTGCCGAACTCCAAGTTCTCCACGTTGATTCATCATATCCCACAGGCTTTGGACGCCGGAGTAGATCTGCGACATGGATGTATGGTCAACCGGATCTTATGCCGTACGGACGATCAGATCGAAGGGATCACCTTCCTATTTGACGGTCAAGAATATCGGCAGAAAGCACGTGTGGTGATTCTTTGCGCCTCAGCCATTGAAACACCTCGCCTATTGCTGATGTCGTCCGATGGTCGTCATCCGCAGGGGTTATCAAACAGCAGCGGCATGGTAGGTAAATGTTTTATGCTGCACTCTGGTCATGAGACGGTCGCCCGTTTTTCCGAAGAAGTTCTTCCTTACAAAGGAACGCCGATTCTTTCCACTACACAGGAATTCTATGAGACTCCCGCAGACGGCTCGCGGGCACGAGGCTTTTCTATCCACGCGAATGGTGCCCGGCCGCTGGCATTTATGAACATTGTCCGGAAAGCGACGGGTAGTTGGGGTAAGAACTTACGGGAAATCGGAAGAGACTACAACTACTTCGCCCGGTTGACCATTGTTGGAGAAACCTTGCCGAGCCTGAACAACAGCGTATCTCTATCGGATCAGAAAGACGAAACGGGTTTGCCGGCACCGCTAGTCACATTTTCCTTTGAAGACAACGATCACAAGGTCATTGCCGCCGGCGTCGAGATGAGTAAACGGATTTTAGAGGCGGCCGGTGGCCGAGTGGAATTTGTCAGCGAAGATACATCTCACATGCTCGGTGGTTGCCGGATGGGGAATGATTCTCGCCAATCTGTAGTGGATAAATGGGGAAGAAGCCATGATCACCCCAATCTGTTTATCGCCGATACATCCCTTTTTGTCACTTCTGGGGCTTCGAACCCCACATTGACAGCCATGGCCTTAGCTTGGCGCACAGCAGATTTTATTAAAGAGCAGTTTCGACAGGGAACCTTCTAAAACATCTTTTGAAACAGGTCACGAAGACCTGTTTCTTTTTTTGCGGACCAAAGGAGTGCTAGTGGAATATGTTGGGAGCAGAAAGGAGTGATACTTTTTGGTCATCTATTATGTCCGCCCAGGCGATACAGTCTATACCATCGCTCAAAGGTACGGGCTAACGATGGAACAGATCTTAGCCGTCAATCCGTTGCCTGATCCCAACGGCCTGCAAGTGGGGCAGAGCTTATGGCTCCCTGTCCCCAGCAGAGAATCCGTGGGACCTTGTCCGACTTTGACAGAAGGCACCCGCGGTCCTTCTGTCAGCCGCCTGCAACAGTTGTTGACTCGAGCAGGTCTTAACCCTGGTCCGATTGACGGAATTTTCGGCACTCAAACCCGAAATGCCGTGGTTCTTCTACAGCGCCGTTCGAATCTTCCTCAAACAGGAAATGTGGGGACTGCTGAGTGGCAGGCTTTAGGAGTGAACTGTCGCCCGCTCTTACCACCTTTTCCAAGACCGGCGGAACCTCGCCAGCCGTCCCCGTCCCGTCCCCGCCAGCCAATTCAGATTCCGCCAAGTACCCAGCCTCTGCCGCAGCCTCAACCCCTGCCTCAACTCCAAACTCAACCTCCGACCCCGACTGAATCTCAAAGTCAACAGAAACCTCTTCCGAAGCCAACTCCGCCAACTCCGCCAACGCCACCTACCCCGCCTCCGCCAGCACCTCCCCAATGTCCGGAGCTGGCCGAAGGGGCTACCGGCGAAGATGTACGACGTTTACAACGGTTGCTCGATGCGGCTGGGTATCCGGTGACGGTGACAGGTGTCTTTGATCAGGCCACTTTGAATGCCTTGAGGACGTTTCAATCGGAAGTGGGCATCAATCCAACAGGAAGAGCTGATCTTGAGACATGGCTGGCATTGGGCGAACCTTGTGGTGATTTACCGCGACCGCCTCGGCATCGCATTACCCGGGTCTTTGAAGGCTTACGGTACACCTTTTATACCGATAAGGCCGTTTATCGGCAAGGGGAACCGGTAATCATGACCTTTATCAAACGCAATGTCTCCGACGAACCGATTACGATTAGTTATACGACGACACAGCGTTTTGATTTTTTCATTGAACTTGGTCAAAGCGGCATTGAAGTGTGGCGGTGGTCTCGAGGTCGATCCTTTAACCCGGCCACAGCCCAGGTCACCTTACAACCGGCTCAGATCCAGGCCTTTCAAGAAACCTGGGACCAATCAAGCAATACGGGTCAAACTGTTCGTTACCCTGGGCGGTATTTGTTGACAGCGACAAACGTGGGAACCGATCGTTCGATAAACATTGAGATTGAACTGCAACCGACTACGACATCGGATGCAGTAACGATGGAATAGGAAAAAGGCCATAGCGGCGACCTCGCAGACAATGTTTGTGAGGTTCTTTTTTTACATAAACTACGAGTAATTTCAATTGTATGCTATTTGACAGATTGACTTGACACAGGTATTCTTTTATCACGAGAGATAACCAGGAGGGAATAGGTTGCGTCGTGTAAAACTGGCCATTCTACATATGCTTCCTCAAAGATGGCTATCACGTCAGAGTGGGCGTTGGGCGGCCTCTAAGTGGAGTCGAAGAGCCATCCCCTGGTTCATCCGGCGTTACAATGTCGCTGTAGAGGAAGCCGAAAAAACTTGGCAGGAATACGGGTCATTAGCCGACTTTTTTTGTCGTCGTCTAAAACCAGGTCTACGCCCCATATGCGTAGATTCTGAAGCGATCGCCAGTCCCGTTGATGCTCAAGTCTCTCAAATGGGAACCGCCTCTGCCGGTCGTCTGATTCAAGCAAAGGGGATTAATTACTCACTTGAACAGCTTCTGGGAGATCGGACGAAGGCGGAGTCCTTTGCTGGCGGCGAATTTGTCACCTTATATCTCAGTCCTCGGGACTATCATCGCATACATGCCCCCTTGAAAGGGCGTGTCAGCGGTTACGCCTATTGGCCGGGACGTCTCTATCCGGTGAATGACTTAGGAGTACACGGTGTTCCCGGTCTTTTTGCTCGGAATGAACGGTTGATTACTTATCTGCAAACTGATGTGGGACAAGTTGCCGTTGTTAAAGTGGGCGCTATGATGGTCGGAAGTGTCCGGGTGACCTATTCCAACGTTGTTTCGAATCGTCGTAAGCCTGCACAACTTGTTTCACTGGAAAAAGGCCCCGAGTTGGAGAAAGGAGAAGAAGTAGGCTTTTTCCAATTCGGTTCCACCGTAATTTTGCTTTTTGAGCCAGGAGCGATTCGTTGGCGGGAAGATCTGACGACGGGAACTACGTTGAAAATGGGAGAAATGATTGCGCAGAAAATTATTTAAAGCCTGAGTAAAATTTACTCAGGCTTTTTTTAGCTCCTTTTTAAAATTGTATGGCATAATTCGCTATTGTAGTGTCATAAAGTAGGAACGAATGGGCAATTGGTTGTTTTTCGCCAGCCAAAAGGGCTAATTAGGTAATATTATTCAAATCTTCCGAAAAAGTAAGGCTCGTTGTATAATGTCGAACTAGGAGAATAGGCAAAACTTATAAAAAGATATAACAAATACACAACGGTGTTGCCTTAGATTCTCCAAGACCGGTTCAGGTTTACGTGCTCAGTTTCTGCTGGAACGTGCCATCTAATAAACCGGCTTTGCTGCAACCATATACGGAGGTGTCATTATGCATCCATTTCGTCAGCTCCTAACGCCTGGCCGGGTTATCGATAACCCTTCTGCGGAAGAGTTACGTCAAATGGCCAAGGGGGAAGAACACACAACCGAGTTTAGCAGCGCCTGCTACATTTCGGGAGCTCGCAACCGAAGCGCTAAAAAAACATACGTTGTAGAAGACGGAGTCAAGTTAGGCGTACACCAGCAGGGGATTTCTTTGGAAAGAGCCAATGAACTAGTCAAAGAAGTGCACCGTTACCTTGCTGACAAAACAGTCATCCGTTTAGATCGCCAGATGGGCATGAATGAGAGCCATACATATCACTGCCGTGTTTATATCACTGAACCTTATGCCCGAATTCCAGCCATGTGGATTCACTCTTTGTTTGCTCCAAAGGATAAGGATAAAGAACCTGATTTTATCAGTGTCTACGTTCCTGAGTGGCCGGAACGAGTTATCTTTTGCCATCCTCTCGCTGGCGTAACCTACATCCTCGGCACAGACTACTTCGGTGAGTGTAAAAAATCCTTCCTTCGTAAGGCTATGTTCCGGACGAAGCAAAAAGGCGGCCTCGGATTGCATGCAGGATCCAAAGTGCTGCGTATCCGGAGCAAAGAAGACAAACTGACTGATGTGGGCTTTATACTCTTCGGATTAAGCGGAACCGGAAAGACTACCTTGACGATTCATGATCATGGCCTTACCGGCGATGAGCGAGTCATTATCCGTCAGGACGATGTTGTGCTGATGGACGCCGACGGTTTTTGTGCTGGCACCGAAGATGGCTTCTACATCAAAACAGACGGACTCGACAAATCACAAAAAGTACTCTATGATGCTGCTGTTTCACCGAACGCCATCTTTGAAAATATTAAAGTATTTGAAGGCGGAAAGATCGACTTTTTCAATCAGGAACTCACCTCAAACGGGCGCGGCATCGTGCTACGTTCTGAAGTAGCTGGTTCCGATGATTCCATCGACCTGCCGAAAGCGAACAAGCTTATTTTCATCACCCGCCGAAACGATATCGTTCCTCCTCTCGCCCGGCTGAGCCCGGTGCAGGGTGCCGCTTACTTCATGCTTGGCGAGTCCATCGAAACCTCTGCTGGCGATCCGACCAAAGCGGGTCAGTCCAAGCGGGAAGTGGGCACCAACCCATTTATCGTCGGTCCTGAGGAAGATGAGGGACAGCGACTGCTTGACATCCTTCGGAATAATCCCGATATGCAATGTTATCTGTTAAACACAGGTTCTATCGGCGCCAAAGAGGGCGATGCTGGCGTGAAGCTCTCCATCAAAGTCTCAACGACGCTGATGAAAGAAATCGCTCGCGACAGCATCGAATGGACCGTTGATCCCGATTGGGGTTATGAGGTTCCCAAATCGGTTCCCGGTTTGGATATCCAAGAGATCATGCCAAAAGGGTTCTATTCAGAAGAGGTATACCAAGAAAAGGTGGAGAAGCTGCGGGCTGAACGTCGCCAGTGGCTCGAACAGTTCCCAGGTCTCGCTGACGAGATTCGTCAAGCGATCGAAAAGCCCTAAGAACATTCGTTCATTTGGCATCGTGCAAAAAAGAATCTATAGAATATTTGCTGCTCCAGCTTAGCTGGAGCAGCTTTATTCATTGTGGCACACCTCCTGCTTTCATTCCATAAAATGGAAATCAGCTAGAGGAGGTGTGCGACTTGTTCTCTTTAGGTACGGCTTTATTCGTTCCCTTCCTAAAAGGACTTACTTTTCTCACCGGCGCTCTGAACAACAACTCATTCCCGAAACCTCTGCCTTCCCGTGAGGAATCGGAGTGCTTGGCCCGGATGGCTAAGGGAGATGAGAATGCTCGCGATAAACTAGTGTTACACAATCTTAGGTTGGTCGCTCATATATGCAAAAAATATAATAATCATAATCAAGAAGAGAATGAAGAACTGATCAGTATCGGAACAATTGGTCTGATTAAGGCGATCAATACCTTCAAGGTGGAAAAGCAGGTGAAGCTGAGTACCTATGTATCTCGATGCGTTGAAAATGAGATTCTGATGCACTACCGAGATAAGAAAAAGGAATCAAGGGTCGTGTCTTTTGATGAACCCGTAGGAGTTGACAAAGACGGGAATGTGATGACCTATCTTGAGGTCTTAGGTACAGACTCGGAAGAGATCACCGAAATGGTAGAGAAAGCCTTTGAGAGAAGTGAGTTGCGGAAGAAAGTTCAGACGGTTCTCAATGATAAGGAAAAGTACATCATGGTCCTCCGCTATGGTCTCCACGGCGGTAAACCTTGGACGCAGCAGGAGGTTGCCGATAAGATGGGGATATCTAGGAGTTATGTAAGCCGGATTGAAAAACGAGCTGTTCAAAAGCTGATTAAAGAGTTGGGGGCGGGGAAAGGGATGTAAAAATCCCAAAAGGGTAGTGGGAATAAGCGCCTCTATAGCCTGAGGCGCTTAAATAATCACCGTGACAATCAGCGTGTAAAGATGTGCTTTCCAATGGTGAGGATCTGTGGTCGACCCCAGATCCAGGCGCTCGTCGCCGTAGCCGGATTAAAGTAATAGAGAGCACCGCCGCTCGGATCCCAGCCAGCCAATGCATCCCGTGCTGCTTTCAAACAGGTCGGATTGATTTCCATCCAGATTTGCCCGTCATCAACAGCGGTAAAGGCACCCGGTTGGAAGATGACGCCAGATACCGTATTGGGGAAAGAGGGATGGCGGACGCGGTTGAGCACGACAGCCCCTACAGCCACCTGACCCACATAAGGTTCGCCACGAGCTTCTCCTGTAATAGTACGAGCAAGCATCCAAAGGTCGTATTCACGGGGCCAGCCCACTCCAATTGCTTGCGCTTCAGCGATTTCCGTCGCAAATTTCACCTTGAACTGATCAAAGGTCATCGGCAATGTGGGTTCAGCGATGGGCCAAGGGAAGATGAGCAAGGTAATGAGCAGTAAGATGAGGCCCCTTTTTCCTCGTTTCCGCATGTAATACCCCCTTTTGTTCAGACTTCTTCATGTACATGGCTAGTATGGTCTGAAGTGGGTATGACCATGCAAAAAGACTATTCTTTTCAATTTCTAAGGGGAAGGTTTTTTTTATGAAAAGAGAAAAGGTATAATAGTGTAGAAGTTCTTTACTTTAGGAAGAACGATCGATTTGGAAGATGTCGGGTGAAAAGGTTGAACAACAACATAGGCTGCAGACGACAAAGCTCTATAATTTTCCTCATGCTCATCTCGATTTTTCTGGGATCAACACTGTCGCCTCTAGCTCTTACAGCTGGAGCAACCCCGATTCCTGAAAAAAAACTAGTCAAAAGTGTCTTGATTGTTTACCCTGACGGACGCGCATTCCGGGGAACGACGGCCCGCCAAGAGCAGGATTGGGCACAAATGATGCAAAACCTGCTTGGTCACTTCGAGGTAAATATTTCCCTCTGCACCACTGCTGATTATCATGAGGGTCAGCTGGAATCCTTTGACGGCCTGATATATCTAGGGACTTTTGAAGAAAAAGTTTCGCCGCGATTGCTCCAAGACATCGCTCAGACTGCAAAGCCAGTCATGTGGTTAGGGAAGAATATCGATGAACTGGGAGACGCCGGCGGTCCTCGCTTTGTAACGAAGCTGATGGCACGACAAAAGAGCAACTACGAATACAAAGGAAAAAGTCTGACGAACCCCAAAGAAGTTACTTTGAATCTGATCGAAAAATATCCCCAAGACAGCCAAATATGGGCTTGGGTGGATTCACCGCAGGGACGGCACCCATTCGGGTTGCAGAGGCAAAATTTCTGGTATGTAGCCAATACGGATCTACATAGTAAAACGTACCTCCTCGTTGCCGACCAGCTTTTCGATTTCATGGGGAAACAAGCACAGACAGAAAAATGGGCCACCCTTCGGATCGAAGATGTTCATCCGCTGCGATCTCCAGAAACGTTGCGGGAGATCGCCGATGTGTTAAAAGCCCGTCAAATCCCCTTTATGGTTACCGTGATCCCTGTCTATGTAAACCCACAGACGAACAGCCGTGTTCTCCTAGCGGAGAAACCTGAACTGATCGAAGCCCTCCGATACATGGAAGCTTGTGGGGGGACAATTCTTATTCACGGTTTTACCCATCAAGTGGGAAATGACGAAACCGCCTTAGGTTTTGAATTCTGGGACGCTGCCCATGAACGTGCCATCGTTCCTCCAGAGCGGCCTCAATGGGCGGAAGAGCGGCTAAGTCAGGGAATTTTTGATTTACGCTCCCTCGGTTTGCACCCCTTTGGAATGACTGTCCCACACTATGCTATGGGGAGTGAAACCTACAAGGCCATGAGACGACAGGTGACATTGCTGGCTGGCAGTCCGCAGATCTCTGATCAGTCTCGTCAAACGCAAAAAATTCCTTACATTTTGAAAAAAGACCAATATGGCTACCTTGTTGTGCCGGAGAATCTCGGTATGGTAGACATGAACCTTGCCGACCCAGTTACGCCGATGTTGGAAGAAGCCCGAGATATTGCACTTGTTCGAGAATGCGCAGCTGGAGCTTTTTTTCATTCCTTTTTGGAACCGACTTCCCTCGCCAAGCTCGTCGATGGCTTGAAGGAGCAAGGTTTTGCCTTCTTAGACGTGCGCTCTTTGCCGGTCCAAGAAGTTAATGCAGATCCAAGCAAGTTAACTGGACAAGACCTTTTTTGGGATCCTTTACTACAGGGTTCTTTTCGGTCGGAATCGGGATCAGGACTTGCCCCGGCAGTCAAAGATACGGTGGAATCTACACTGGCGGTCTTGTTGACAGGAATAGGCATCGGTTGGGCGATTCGTCGTCGAAACGACGAGAAAAGATAAATTGAATAGGGGGTTTTTACGAGTCATTAAACGCTAGAAAGGCGTGGTGCCTTAGTGAGTTACCTCTCTGAACAAACCGATTATATTCTGTTCATCTACGCAATAGGATTTACACTGTTCACTTACGTATGCCTCCTTTTGCGGCGTAGCTCAGATGAGGAGCTGCCCTGGCTTTGGCTAAAATATGTCGGGACCTTCCATGCTTCGGCAGCCTGGCTCGACTTAATCGCATGGGAATTTGGGTCGGGGACTTTTCTGGGCATAGTCTGTACAGGATTACATGGTCTCGCATTTTTGTGCTTGGCTGAATTTGGACGTCGAAGTTGGGCATCTTGTAGCGGAAAAAGGCATGAACGGATCGGCTATTTTTTACTTCTATGTATAGTCGGAAGCTCTGTGTTCGGATATTTAGGGGCGTTGACGATAGCCTTACAAATCCCCTTTGTTTTTGTCGGCACTGTTTACCTGTGGCACCGCAGCCGCTTCAAAAATAGGCCCTATTCCCTCAGCGAATCAATGCCCCTGTTCTTCCTTACAGGACTTTTACTTCTAGGCTGGACTATTACGGAAATGCTGGAGGAGCACGGTGAGGCTATCGCGAGAAATCATCTTCTTTCTCGAGCAGCAACGGCAGCAGCAGCCATAGACTGGCATCATGTATCCAGTTTAACTGGCTCCTCGGAAGATGTGGGAACAGAGAGCTACCGTTATCTTCGAAGCCAGTTGACGGCTTTGCATGAGGCAAACCCGGACTGCCGTTTTGTCTATCTGTTAGGAATGAGAGAAGGGCAAGTGTTTTTTTTCTTAGATAGCGAACCGGAAACTTCTGAGGGCTACAGCCCGCCAGGCGATGAATTTTCCGAGGCAACAGAGGAGTTGATTTCCTCCTTTTCTACCGGTCAGTCATTCGTGGAAGGGCCGGTAACTGATGATTGGGGAACATGGGTCTCCGGATTGGCCGCTATTCGGGACCCTCAAAGCCACCGCATTCTAGCCATATTCGGTTTGGATATTGACGCCAAGCAATGGAATTTAATGATAGCCACCTACCGTTTTATCGGTCTTAGTGCCACACTCGTCGTCTGCATAATTGTAATCATTTTTTATGTTGCCCTGCAGTCATCGCGGGAATCGGCCGAACGGCTCCGCCGGCAGGGAAGCCTGCTTCAAGGTTCGGCTGACACGGCCTATCGATTGCTGACGGTCACTGATTATGAGCAGGCGACCAAAGAGGCTATCGGCATGCTCGGAGAAGCGGCAAAAGTCGATCGGGTGTACATATTTGAAAACCATCGCCATCCTGAATCAGGGAAAATGTCCTTTAGCCAGCGCTCCGAATGGATAAATGGAGCCAGGGAGGAGCTTGGTGCAAAGCTTGATTTACAAAATGTTTCCTATCAGGACTGGGGCTTGATCCGTTGGTATGAAACCCTCTCCCATGGAGATCCCATCGGTGGTTCCATCGACGAATTCCCGACGTTGGAGCAGAAGTTTTTTCGTTATTTAAGGATTAATTCGATTCTTCTCGTCCCTATTCAGACGAGGGACCGATTCTGGGGTTTTGTCGGCTTTGGGGAGTCACAGCCTGAACGGCAATGGAGTGATGATGAAAGGACAATACTACAGGCTGTCGCCGCCAGTATCGGCGGTGCGATAGAGCGAAAAAGAGCTGAAGAGCAACTAGCCTTGGCAAGGGATGAAGCCCTAGAAGCGTCTCGCGTAAAATCCGAATTTGTGGCTAACATGAGCCATGAAATACGCACGCCTATGAACGGTATTATAGGTATGAACCAACTGTTGCTGGATACTTCCCTCGACGAACAGCAGCAAGAATATGCACTCATCGTTCGGGACTCGGCCGAGGGCTTGATGCGAATCATCGACGATATCCTAGACTTTTCCAAAATCGAAGCCGGAAAAATGGAATTAGAAGAGATTGAGTACGAACCGCTTAAAGTGATCGAAAGCGTTGCCGAGTTGTTAGCACCAAAGGCCTTAGAAAAAGGACTATCTTTAGACACATTTATAGACCCTTTGACTCCCGACAAATTGTTCGGGGATCCCTTACGGCTAAGACAAGTTCTGCTTAACTTAGTGAGCAACGCGATTAAGTTTACCGACCGTGGGGGAGTCGGGATCTTTGTGACAGCGGGACCGACTAAGACAGGCATCGTACATCTGAAAGTGGAAGTCAAGGATACAGGTATTGGTTTAACGGATGCGGCACGGAAACGTCTTTTTCAACCTTTTACGCAAGCCGATGGAACAACGACACGCAAATACGGTGGTACCGGTCTCGGACTGACGATATCGAAACGAATCGTGGAGATGATGGGTGGGCAAATCGGCGTTGAAAGTCAAAGGGGAGAGGGATCTTCCTTCTGGTTTACCTTCTCTAGCAAAGTATCTGATCCCCCAAGGACCTTCGTAGGCCCTAAGGAGATTCAGGGGTTACGTGTCTTGATTGTTGATGGATGTCCCTTTACAAGGGAGGTACTGTGTCGCTATGGAGAAGCCTGGGGCGTTGACTGTACGTCCCAAGAAGACGAAAAAGAGGCCTTTCGCTTGCTGCAAAACGCAGAAAGGGAAAAGGCCCCCTATGCACTCGTCTTTATGGATGTATCCAAAGTGAATCACAGTGAGTTCCCGACGAAGGGGACGGCTCGTTTTATCCTGTTGGCTGGCTTTGGTTTACCCGGTAAAACAGAAGAAAGCAGTAAAAGTGGTTTCTCTGACGTTTTGATAAAACCGCTGAAACGAATTCAAATCCTGCATTGCTTTTTGGAAACGGCTAAAGGAAACTGGACGGAACCGATTATCGCAGAAAAAAGCCGGGAATCTGCCATCCGAAGCCGACAAAAGCAACCCATATCTAAAGAGACATCGTTGGAGCCTGCGAAAGATCGGCTCGTATTAATCGTCGAAGACAACAAGGCGAACCAAAAGCTGATCACTATACTGTTGCAACGAGCAGCTTATCAAAGCCACATCGTCAACAACGGTCAAGAGGCGTTGCAAAAGCTGGAGCAAAACAAATATGATCTCATTCTCATGGATTGCCAGATGCCTGTAATGGACGGTTTTGAAACGACCAGGGCAATTCGCAACATCGAGGCAGAGACGGGAGGGCATGTGCCGATCATCGCCATGACAGCCAATGCGATGCCTGGCGATCAAGAATTGTGCTTACTCGCGGGTATGGATGATTATATGAGCAAGCCGATCAGTCCCGATAAACTGAGCCGCTTGTTAGAGCGCTGGCTTGCGTAAAGTCATGATCAGTCTAATACTTTTATGATATGAAGTGTAGCGTTCATCGGGTCACCCAGATCGATTTCCAGTTCTTGAGTGACTCGATTACGATTTTTGTCATAAAGTATAAGAATGATAGGTCTTGCTGATATGTATTTTGATATGTTTGTGACCATCCCGATCTGCCCATCGGACACTTTTACAAGGCTGCCTAGTCGGTAGATCGAAATATTCTCAACAAAATGACGGACTGTTTTGGCGTCGAAAAAATAATTTCCTGAACCGAGCAAAAATTCCAATGCCTCATGGGGTGAATGCTGCTTTCGGTAGGCTCGATTTTCTGTGAGCGCATCAAAAACGTCGGCTACAGCGACAATTTTGGCCAATTCGTTGACGTTATGAAAAGTAAGACCTTGGGGATAACCGCTGCCGTTATAGCGCTCGTGATGTTGATAAGCGATTTCAATCACGTCAGGGTGTAAGTTTGGTATAGATCGAAGAATGTTAGCGCCAAAACTTACATGATTGCGAATCAGCTTAAACTCCTCAGGTGTTAAAGGTTCTTTTTTCAACAATATTTCAGGAGGAATCGACGTTTTCCCTATATCGTGAAGCAGGCCGCCGGTCCCCAGAACAAGGAGCTGAGTTGCCGATAAGTTCATACTTATGCCCACGATGAGGGATAAGACGGTTACGTGCACACAATGAGTATAGGTGTGATCCTCTATGCTGCGTAAATCCGTTAACAAATTCAGTACAGTTCGATCCTGCAGGATTTCAGTAAAGATGGACTCGACAGTGAACATGGCGTCTTCAAAACCTTTATTGAGTCCGTTCGGTCGAACGTACTTGCGCAGCGTCCGGTTGACCAAAAGCATTGTCGAGTCGATTATCGTTTCATATACGTCGACTCTGGAGTATTGGTCCATCACATAGACTGAATCAATGCCGAATTGTTTCAAACGTTCAATGAACATGGGGGTTAGTGTTACTCCTCGGGCCAGCAGAACACGTCCATCTTCAATATATACGTCTTTCGCGACGATGAACCCAGGCCGTAGTTTGCCTAACTCCAGACGAGGCATCGAATCAACTCCCAGAAGACAATTAGAAATTCAAAAAAAATCCTGTGAATTTAAGTGTACCATAGCTTTTTCCATTCCCAAACTATCTTTTCTTCTACATCTTAAAAAGATATTTTTAACAAGGCGATCATGAGTGATTAAAATATTGACAGAAACTGTAGACGTAGTCTACTATAAAGTTTGTTGGGTAGGAAAATAGTCTGAATAATCAGACCAAATTACAAAATTCACACCCTACCGAACTGTTATATTGAGGTGATAAAAAGATGTCTGCTGTTGCCGAAACGACACAACAAACGCCGATAGCAATCAATCTAAGCTGGTGCAAAGCCTGTGGGATATGTTACGCCCTCTGTCCGGTCAAAGTGCTTGGTCCTGACGAGTTGGGTAAGGTCACGGTTATTCAGGCGAATAAGTGCACTCACTGCAAGATTTGTGAAAATCATTGTCCCGATTATGCCATTTCCGTTGTTGGGGGGAAAAAGAGTTGAACGTCACATCCATCAACGCTCGTCTGATGCAGGGAAACCAAGCTTGCGCCGAAGGCGCCATCTATGCGGGAGCCCGTTTCTATGCCGGATATCCGATCACCCCATCGACGGAGATCGCCGAAGTCTTGGCAGAACGCTTGCCTCAGGTAGGCGGTAAGTTTATCCAAATGGAAGATGAAATCGCTAGTATGGCCGCCATCGTCGGAGCTTCCCTGACGGGGGCCAAGTCGATGACTGCCACTTCTGGGCCGGGTTTTTCTCTGAAACAGGAAAACCTCGGTTATGCCGTCCTTTCCGAAGTACCTTGCGTCGTCGTAAACGTACAACGTCTTGGCCCGTCGACTGGGGGGCCTACAGCTCCCTCTCAAGGGGATATTATGCAAGCTCGCTGGGGGACACATGGCGATCACCCTATCATCGCCGTTAGCCCCAGCTCTGTGCAAGAGTGTTTTGAACTGACTGTAAAAGCATTTAATCTTTCGGAACGATTCCGAATTCCCGTTCTCATGATGCTTGACGAAGTCATCGGACATATGAGGGAGCGTATCGTCATTCCGGCTCCTGGAGAACTGGATATCTTCGAACGGAAAACACCAGAGGTTGCTCCCTCCCAGTACGTTCCGTATGAACCGCAAGATGATTCACTCGTTCCTCCCATGGCCAATTTTGGTGAGGGCTACCGTTACCATGTGACCGGTTTGCTTCACGACGACACCGGTTTTCCCTCCAACAGTCCTGCTGTGATGGGAGCTCACCAGGATCGTCTCCATGAAAAAATTCGTCGAGGCTTGAACGAGATCATCATGGTGGAAGAAGCAGAGACGGAAGACGCTGACGTCCTGCTGGTCGCCTTTGGCTGCATGGCCCGTTCGGCTGCCCGAGCCGTCAAGGAAGCCCGTGCGAAAGGGCAGAAGGTGGGCATGCTTCGCCTCATCACCATCTGGCCTTTTCCCGAAGAAGCTCTCCGTCAATTAGCCGAAAAAGTAAAAGCCATTATCGTTCCCGAGATGAACCTGGGCCAAGTGGTCGATGTCGTCAAAAGTGCCGTTGAGGGAAAGGTTCCCGTCTACGGGATCTGTCAGGCTGATGGGGAAATCATCCCACCGGAACGGATACTGGAAAAGATAGAGGAGGTTCTCTAAGTGTTTGCCGAAATCGAGCAATATTTTCGCACTGAAAGACTGCCCCATATCTGGTGTCCGGGCTGTACCAACGGCATTATCGTCAAATCAATTGTCGAAGCCATTCAAAAAGCAGGTCTGGATCAGGATAAGACAGTGATCGTATCGGGTATCGGTTGCTCTTCCCGCGCTACCGGATACTTGAATTTTAATACGCTTCATACCACCCATGGTCGGGCATTAGCTTTTGCTACCGGTGTGAAACTGGCCAACCCCGAGTTAAATGTCTTTGTTATTACCGGCGACGGTGACTGCACATCCATTGGCGGCAACCATTTCATCCATTCTGCACGCCGGAATATGGATCTAAACGTCATTCTTTTCAACAATAACATCTATGGTATGACTGGTGGTCAATATTCGCCCATGAGTCCCAGTGGTGCAAAAGCGACAACAGCTCCCTATGGCAATATCGAACGGCCTTTTGATATTTGTAACTTGGCCATCGCTTCTGGCGCTACCTATGTAGCCCGTGGCAACTCCTTTAATACTCGTCAATTGACTGATATCATCTATAACGGCATTGCCAACAAAGGATTCTCTTTCGTAGAAGCGATCGCTTCCTGCCCTGTATACTATGGGCGCAAAAACAAATTGGGCAATGCCGCTGATATGCTCAAATGGCAGCGTGACAATTGCATCACGAAGGAAGCTGCCGACCGCTTACCGCCTGAGAAGAAACAGGGTAAAATCGTGACAGGTATTCTTCACCATGAACCGGCACCCGAGTATACGACGGAATACCAAAAAATTATCGATAAATTCCAAGGAGGCGAGGAATCGTGAGGGATAGTTGGGAAATTCGCCTAGGTGGTTCCGGAGGGCAAGGTCTGATCACCGGAGGCATCATCTTGGCCGAAGCGGCCATCCTGGAAGGGAAACAGGCCGTTCAATCCCAAAGTTATGGACCAGAATCCCGTGGTGGTTCCTCGAAAGCTGAGGTCATCATATCCAAAGAGAGTATCGACTACATGAAAGTCCGTGCAGCCGACTTGCTCTTGGTGATGAGCCCGGAAGCTGCTAAGAAATATGTGGATGATGTCAAAGAAGAGGGCATCATCATCCTTGACAGCACCTATGTAAAAGACTGTGAGCCGAAAAAAGGTAAAGTCTATAAAGTGGACATCAGCCGGATCGCCCGGCAAGATGTGGGCAGAGAAGTAGTCGCCAACATCGTCGCCTTAGGTGTGATTGTCGGTCTAACCGGTGTCGTTTCTCGGGAAGCTTTGGAAAAGGCCATCCTTGCCCGCGTGCCGAAAGGTACCGAGGAAATGAATAAAAAGGCCTTGGCTGCCGGGTTCCAGGCGATAAAATCTGCTGTTAGTGCCGCATAAAAAGCCACTCCTGAAGGAGTGGCTCGGAGGCTAGCGACCTTTGAGGCTGTCGCGGATATCGACAACAGCCTCTGAGATCGTCCGCAGTTCCCGAATAAACCAGGCGACAAGACCAATATAGGCTACGAAGGCGAAATGGGCCACGTTGGCATGAGTCTCTCGAAAGCCACGGTTGTCATACATGGAACCACCTCCTTCGAATAGAGTGCCCCTAGTCCATAAAATCTTGCTAAGAAGAAACCGCCAGGAGAATGACTCCTGGCGGTTTTGTTATACCCCCGTATATAGGTTTCCATAGGGTCTCTTGTTAAAAGGAATCAGTTTGCTGAATGGTTGCGCAAGGATTGCCTCTTTGTCGCAGCCGAAATAGTCGGCATAACGGCTTACATAGCGTTCTAAGACGGATTCATCTTCAGCAGTCATATCGACGATTTTGACCTCTTTACCGAGCTTGTATTCTTCCACCTGACCGCGGATATACATGACACCGCCATGCATGCCGGTGCCGCAATAATCCCCTACGATTGGATAGCCTTCCCGCCCGGAAAGACCGAGCAGAATCAAGATACCACCGGCCATGTACTCACCGAAGAAGGCACCGGCTTTTCCACCGACGACGATGACCGGGTTTTTCTTCAAGTACTCTTTCATGTGAATGCCTACGCGGTAACCGACAGAGCCCTTGATAAAAATCTCGCCGCCGCGCATGGCATAACCGACCGTATCGCCGGCATCGCCGTGGACGACGATAGTTCCTTCGTTCATCGTATTTCCGGTAGCATCTTGTGCGTTGCCGCGAACAACGATCTGAAGACCATTCATATAGGCGGCCATGTCATTGCCAGGTGTGCCATGAATGATGATCGATCCGTCGCTGGAAATACCGTCGCCGAGATAGCGTTGTCCATTGACGTTATCCAATACGACCTCGGTAACGCCTTCGGAAAAGGCTTGCCGGACCAGTTGGTTCAGTTCTTTATAATAGAGCCCTTGGGCGTCAATCCTACGAGACACGGTATACACCTGCTTTCCCTTTACGCTTTTTACTCACCGGCGTGTTTGACGCCAAGAATCGACAGTTCTTTCTCGGTCAGCCCAATCCCGCGCAGCATCAAACGGTTGCCACGGAGGCTTTCTAAGGCGTTAATGCCCATTCCGCCGAGCATCTCTTTGATTTCATGGGACCAAGCTTTCAGTAAGTTGGCAGCTCGTTCTGCGCCCACAACCGGATCTAGTCGTTTAGTCAGGCTGGGGTTTTGGGTGGCTATACCCCAGTTGCACTTGCCTGTGTAGCACTTTTGACACATATGACAGCCGAGAGCCATAAGGGCGGCAGAGCCGATGTAACAGGCATCAGCGCCGAGTGCGATGGCTTTGATCACGTCTGAAGAGCAGCGAATGGAACCAGCTACCACTAAAGAAACTTGGTGGCGGATACTTTCTGAACGTAAACGGGAATCGACAGCAGCTAGAGCCAATTCAATCGGAATGCCGACGTTATCGCGGGTCCGCAGAGGAGCAGCGCCGGTACCGCCGCGGAATCCGTCGATGACGATGATGTCGGCACCAGCCCTAGCGGCTCCAGAGGCGATGGCGGCAATATTGTGAACGGCTGCGATCTTCACAGCGACAGGCTTGCTGTAATCGGTAGCTTCTTTTAAGGAGTAAATAAGTTGGCGAAGGTCTTCGATCGAATAAATGTCATGATGAGGAGCCGGAGAGATGGCGTCACTCCCCTCAGGGATCATCCGGGTGAGGGATACATCGAGTCCCACTTTTTCACCGGGAAGGTGACCGCCGATACCCGGCTTGGCCCCTTGTCCGATTTTAATCTCGATGGCAGAACCGGCCCAAAGATAATCGGTATGCACGCCAAAGCGACCGGAAGCCACCTGGACGATAGTGTTTTTACCGTATTTATAGAGGCTGCTGTGGAGACCGCCTTCACCGGTATTGTAGAAGGTTCCCATCTTTTCTGCGGCGATCGCTAACGATGTCATGGCGTTTAAGGAAATGGCGCCGAAAGACATGGCCGCAAACATGATCGGTGTCTCCAGTTCCAGTTGGGGCGGCAGTTTTTCTGCTAATTCGCCATTCTCGATTTTCAGACTGTCCGGTTTGCGTCCGAGGAACGTCTTTAGTTCCATCGGTTCCCGCAAAGGGTCGATGGACGGGTTGGTCACTTGCGAAGCGTTGATCAGCAGATGATCCCAGTACACCGGATAAGGTTTATCAGTGCCCATGCCAGCTAAGAGCATAGCACCGCTCGAGGCTTGCTTGAAAATGGATGTGATGTAATGAGGTGTCCAGTGGGCATTCGGCTTAAATTCAAGTGGATAGCTGCTGATGGACAGAGCCCGGGTAGGGCAGGTCAGTACACAGCGATGGCAGTTCACACATTTAATGTCATCGGCTAGGACTTTTTTCTGTTTTTCATCCCAAAGGTGAGCTTCGTTGGCACACTGGCGTACACAGATCCGGCAGTTTGTACACCGTTCCCCTGCACGATGGATGGTATATTCTGGTGTGCGGAAATCGATATTCACAGTTGATCCACCCCTTCCAACATAGCGATGACTGGCTCTCCACCAGCGACAGCCCAGACCTTATCGGGCTGTGGGCACACTTCGCGGATGGCCGATTCTTCACTGGCTACATAGACGTAGTCACCTTTTTCGGCAGCGACGAGGGCGCGCAGTTTGATGCGGTCATTGAGGGCAACAAAGCCTTTACGGCTGCCGAGAATGATCGAGAAGGGGCCGTTGACCAGCAGGGGTCCGAAGACGGTGCGGATAGATTTGACTAGTTCACGCTTCTCCGGTTCCATCCGTTCGATAGCACTCCAGAAGGGTGCTGCCATGGCCGTGACGACGACATCCAAGGGAAGATTGTGCTTGCGAAGCAGCAGGTCAAAGATGTAGGTGATCGCTTCGGTGTCTGTTTGCAGGGAACATTTATAACCAAACATCTCTAAATACCGACGGTTGGCATCGTAAGAGGAAATCTCACCGTTATGGACGATCGACCAGTCGAGTAGGGTAAAGGGATGGGCCCCGCCCCACCAGCCGGGTGTATTGGTTGGGAAACGGCCATGAGCTGTCCAGAGGTATCCTTTGTATGTATCGAGCTTGTAGAATTCACCCATGTCTTCCGGATAACCGACCCCTTTAAAGGCGCCCATGTTTTTACCGGAAGAAACGACAAAAGCACCGCTGTACTCGGAATTGATGCGCATCACACATTGCGCCACGTACTCATCGACTTCTAATCCCGATTGCAGCAGACGGTCCGGTTTTGGCTGGACGAAGTATCGCCAGATGATGGGAGCGTTCGTTACAGAGGCAACTTTGCGAGTGGGGATTTTCCCGCCAATCTCAATCTCAAAATGTTCATTGAGGAATGTTTCGGTGGTCTCGCGGCAGGCACCGCTTTCATAAAACATGTGAATCGCATAAAAATCAGCATACTCAGGATAGATGCCATAAGCGGCGAATCCACCGCCTAGGCCGTTCGATCGATCATGCATCAAGGCGATCGATTTAATGATGTCGTTTCCGGAAAATAGATTGCCTTTGCGGTTCATGATCCCGCTGATGGCACAACCGGAAGGAATCCGTACTTGGCCTTCTCGAAACTGCACGTAGGTGACCTCCCTCTTTTGATATAAACCCCATGGTGGAGCATAAAAAAAGACGTACCCCACGAGTGTCAAATCATACTCGTGTCGAGAACGCCAGTCGTCCTCTTTTGTGGGATGCTCCGTCGCCTTTGTTCAGGCATGTGCGACCTTTATAAAAAGGTCGAAAAAAGATTCAACGATATATATAGCATAGGAACGTAAGCGGTACAATAGTTTTTTGAATTATACATTGTATTCATGGATGATAGAGACAAAAAAGAGCGACAGCTCGCATGCCGTCGCTAATAATAAGGAGCAATTATAATTTGGCCTATCCGCTAGGGTTAAATGTTTAGAATGGGGAGATATAAACCTTGCTACCGTCCACACCGGATAAGCGTGTTGCCGTGGTAGACTCCCATATTTTTTGCCGAGTTAGTTGATCAAGGTCGAAAGTATACATTTCATATTTAGGTTTTTCTCCGCCTGCTGCAGGCTGTTCAACCATAAACAGCAATTTGCCATCTTTACCCCATTGATAAGTAAAGGGAACGCTAAGGGGAAGTGTCTGCAATTTAGCCATTCGCCAAGAGAAGAAACCTAGTTCCCGGTTGACGGCAATCAAATCAAAGCTGTTGGCACCATTTTGCCCGGAAGGGTCAATATGTTTCAATAAGGCAAAACGCTCATTCGGTGAGGCACAAATCAAGCGGTTTGATTCAGAACGATCGAAATCAGTGAGCCAATGGATGCTGCTTTCGGAATGAGGACGAATTTCGCCCACATGATGACGTCCTGAGTCGACATCGTTGGCATTGGCCTCGGTTTCGATAACGATCGTGGAAGGGTATTTTAACCAAGCTAAAGGAGCTGCTGCTTTGCCGAGGCTGGTGATCTGCAGTATTTCACGAGTATCTAGAGAATAACGGTATACTTCACAGCGGTCTGGTGAAGTGAATTGGCTGAAGATGAGGTACCGGCTGTCGGGCGACCAGTGGGGGAATCGGTTATCGTTACCCATCCCTACGGGCACGCGATTTTCCGTCTTCAGCTCATAGACAAAGAGGGGATTGTCCAACACAATATATTGACCGTCCGGTGACCAAAGGGGAATGTTGGGCGGGCGGTTGGTTTGATGAATGTTTTTCACTTCTCCGCTGCTCAATTTCACCAGGCTAAGGCTGTACATGGTCCCGGCATCGGGCTGGCTTCCTGGCTGAACTTGGCCGAAAGTTAAGATGGTATCATCGGGATTCCAAGAGATAGCTCGATAAAACTCGCTCTTTTTATCTTCGTCGGGGATCGAGAAAACACGAACCGATTGTTGCGTCTTTAAATTGACGACATAAAGACCCCGTTGGCTGTAAAAGGCGATGCGGTCTTTTTTATTGCTAAAGGTGATGCTGGACCATTGGATGTTTTCGGTAGAACTGTTCGTTCCGGCAGGTGGGTTTTTCAAATCCGTTACGGCGCCAGTGCGCCCATTTTGGGCAACAGCTTGCTCGCAGATCTCACGCAAGTCGATGAGCTGGATGCCGCTGATCGGTGTTGTAGATACGTTGACAGAGGGAAGGTTTTTAACTTCTCCCCATTGGGTGTCCTGAGCAGGTGGAATACTGTCGGCCATAGTTATGGGAAACCGTTGTGCTGTAGCTAGGTGATAGGCAGCGACGGATACGATGAGCAGAGCGGCAATAAAGGGGATACCCGGTAAAAGTCGTTTCATGTTGACCTCCTATGATGAAATGCCGGCTTTTCCATTGTGGTTGACTAGTGATAATTTGACAAAAGCTTTCGGATTCCTGCTCGTCCCATAAAACTTGTAATCTTGATAATTTTACGCCGATGAGTAAACTTGTGGGAGGGAGGATTGAAATAATTGATATTAACTTATTTTACACGGTACAAGGGGATTCGCAAATTCTTTCTGATGAGCCTTCTCCCTATGCTGCTAGGAGCTTACCTTTGGATCGTGATTCCTTTTGCCTGGACAAAAGTGGACCTGGCAACGATTCAACGGCAATCGGGCGGATATGCTGTAGTCACGTTGAATGCAAAAGAGGATCGAGATCTCATAAAAGATATCTTTTCTCTTCTGGTTGGGGCCACACCGACACTAAAATATGCGGGAACTCTCGGCGAACCTCTATGGGTAGTTACCTTGCGATCTGGAAATAGATGGATCTATTACCAGGCCATGGACGACGGGTATGTGTATCGTAAAGTTTGGGGGACCGATCTCTCCGATGGTCCCAGTTGGTATTTATGCATTCCAGGAGACGCTGTCACGAAGGAACTAGAGCAGCAGATTTTCGGTTCCTTCGATGATCCGCAACGGGTACTTCCTGTCAGCGCTCAAGAGACGGCCCCGCGACAGGAGGGACAGTTGGCCCGTTTTGTCACGGGAACCTTGATGAATGATCAAGGAGGCGTCTATACCAATTTCCATGACGATCGCCCAGAAAAGCAAGATGAAGCCCGCAATCACGACATCTTGTCCGAATCGACTGGGTTGCTCATGGAATACGCGTTGCAGACGAATGATCAAGAATTGTACCGACAACAGGTCGCTTACACTCGAAAATACCTTTCTAGTCCCTGCGGTGTTCTTTCCTGGAAAGTGAGAGATGCTGATGGGATCTCTCAACCGTCGAGCGCCTTAATTGATGACCTTCGCATCGCTGCAGCCTTGATTCAAGGCTGTGAGCGTTGGCAGAATCGTCAAGATCTGATGCTCGCCCGGGGAATTTTGGAGGGGGTCTACCGGTTTGAACAATTGAATGGCTCTTGGAGACCCTGGTACGACTGGTCTGGTGTAGAGAAGAGCTGGAAAAGTTGGCATGAAAACTTAATGCCTAACGGTGCGTCGGTGCTTCCCGTGCGTTATCTGGCACCTGATTACATCGCGATTGCGGCGACAGTGGACGAGCGTTTTGCCGATCTTGTTCCACAAGCTACCGAAGTCATCAAGGCAGCCGATCTGCAGAACGGCCTTTTCGCCACCGATGTTGACCCGGCAAACGGCCCATTTCAGGAAAAACTTGAGGTAAACATGATCGACTCACTGCTTACCGCATGGAATGGTGCCCGGGGCGGATACGTATCGAAACCGACGGTGGAGTTTCTAAAGAAAGAGTTAAAAAAGGGACATATCTATGCCAGCTATCACCGAAACCAGCAAAAGAAAGCCATTCCGATGACGCAGGTCGAGTCGCCGGCTGTCTATGCCTTGGCCGCCCTTTTTTTATGGCATGCCGGTGAACCTGACTGGGCCAACAGGGCCGTCGATCACCTGCTCCTGCATCGCATCAGCAATATTCAGTCTCCCTTTTTTGGCGGATTTGGAGATCCTCGTACGGGTGATTGTTACTCTTTTGATAACCTGATGGCGCTGCAAGCTTTGGCCGTAGTAAGAAAACAATAGGTGCTCGTCCTCTTTTTGCCGATCCTGACATAATGATAATGAGAAAAGGTTACGGAATCGGCTATCGGGGAGGGTTTGAAAAATGGCATCCGTCTGGTTTTGGAAACCGGTGTGGATGGGGATGCTGCAATCGGCTGTTGTCATCGCCGGTGGAATTTTGATCACCATCCTGCTGATCTATCGTTTATCGGGTCCTGTTTACTATTTAAGTCCCTGGATCTACGGACTGTTGGTCTTAGCAGCTTTCGCCGGCGGTCATAAAGCTGCGAAAGCGTCAAGACGTCATGGATGGCTCCAAGGGTTGATGGTAGGCACTTTACTAGGTTTTTTCAGTGTCGGTTTTTGGTCATTAGCGGGGACATATCCCGTTGTCGAAGCAGTCAGTGATCTCCTGTCTCTTTTAGGGTTTGGCTTGATGGGAGGCATAGTTGGCGTTTACCGCCAGGCTAAAAGGCGGCTCCCCAGTGGGAGACGGGGCCAATGGGGCCGGGTATAGGATAATCTTCATCGACGCATTCTAAGCCATGGAAAGACCATTTGGTGGCAGGAGGCTTTCTATGGATTTGTCTGTCGTCACAGGGATTATCAACATCATCATTATCAATCTCGTTCTCAGTGGGGACAATGCGGTCGTCATCGCCATGGCTAGCATGGCACTTCCTAAAGATTTACAAAAGAAGGCCATCTTTTGGGGAGCAACGCTGGCCGTCGTCTTGCGGATTATCTTGACCTTTTTGGCGGCTCAATTGCTCAAGATTCCCTTGATCCAACTGATCGGCGGTCTTTTGCTGGCTTGGATCGCGCTGAAACTGCTTTATCCGGAGAAGGAACAGGATGTAGCTGAGAACGCAAGCACCGACTTTCGCAAAGTGATCCTGACCATCCTCTGGGCCGATCTCCTGATGAGCCTCGACAACGTCTTGGCGGTCGCTGGAGCTTCCCAAGGAAACATTTACCTGCTGATTTTCGGTCTCGCTTTTAGCATTCCCATCGTACTCGTCGGCAGCTCCGTGCTTACGAACCTGTTAGCCAGATATCCTTGGCTCGTTTATGTCGGCTCCGGGATCTTGGCTTGGACAGCAGGCAAGATGATTATCGAAGACAATGCGGTCAGTCCCTTCTTACACCGTATTCCCTATGGCGAACTGATTGTGCCTATCGTCATTACCGCTGCCGTTGTTCTTATCGGAAAGCGTACCCGTGACATGGCGCTAGCTGAAAGATAGCAAAAATAGAGGTTGCTTCCACTCGGAAGCAACCTCTATTTTTAATAGCCTAAATCGTTTAAGACAGCACGCAAGCTGGAGGCACTATCACGGAGAGATCTTTCTTCTTCAAAAGATAGAGGCAAATCGAGGATCGTTTCCCGCCCTGTAGCGGTAACTAAGCAAGGGAGGCTTAAGCAGACATCGTTAATCCCGTACAAACCGTTGACTCGGCTTGAGACGGTCAATACGGAATGCTCGTCTCGCAAGATGGTTTCGCAGATGCGGCGAACAGCTAGAGCGATGCCGTAAAAAGTGGCCCCTTTGCGTTCGATAATTTGATAGGCAGCATTTTTCACATCATTGAAAATGGCTTGACGATCGAGTGGCGCTTTACCAAAGAAATCGATGTGGTGCAGATCGGCACCGCCAATATTAGCTAAACTCCAGAGGGGGACCTCCGTATCGCCGTGTTCACCGACGATGTAAGCATGGACGTTACGGGCGTCCACACCGAAATGCTGGCTGAGGAGAAAACGGAAACGAGAACTGTCTAAAACGGTTCCTGAACCGATGATCTGATGAGGCGGAAGGCCACTTTCCTTCAACGCGGCATAGGTCAGGATATCAACCGGGTTAGCTACGATCAAAAAGATGGCATCAGGACAAGCTTTTTGAAGTTTTGGAATCGTGTCTTTTAAGATGGATACATTTCGCGCTGCTAAGTCCAAGCGGGTTTCGCCCGGTTTTTGGTTAGCCCCGGCTGCATAGATGACGATACGTGAGCCTTTGCAATCAGAAAAATCACCGGCTCGCACCTGAACAGGGCTGACAAAGGAGACGCCATGATTTAAATCCATCGCGTCGCCTTCGGCTTTTTGCCGGTCAATATCGACGAGGACGAGTTCGGATGCGGTTCCTGCGCTTAGGAGGGCAAAGGCGGTCGACGATCCTACGAGTCCAGTTCCTATAATGGAAATTCGTACATCCACCAATCATTCACCTCGTCCCCTAGTATGCCCGCTTACCGAAAACTTTGCCTTGCCCTTGATATTAGCGTCAAGGCTTCTACTAGACGAGTTAGGGTCGCATTGACGGGTGTTGGTATGTTATATTTTTGGCCTAACCGGACAATCGCGCCGTTCATGACGTCAATTTCGGTCATACGGCCTCTGCGGAGATCTTGGCGCATGGAGGATATGTTTTTCCCTGTGGACAAGGCGACAGCCTTTGTTCGGTTCACAGGTTGGGGACTGATCGTGATATGGGCTGCCTGGGCTACCGCCTCCGCTTCTTGGACAGCGGCTTCCAACAGAGATGTTAATGGAGGCACTTCCAAGAGCTTTCCATTAGGTACATCGGCAATGGCGGTCAAGGCATTGATGCCCACATTGATCAACAACTTGTCCCAGATGAGGCCCAGAACATTTTGACTTGCCTCCGGCGCGAGTCCCGCTCTGGCAAAAATCTCGACAAGGGAAAGCAACCGAGGAGTCATTCGACCGTCCAATTCGCCGAAAAGGGTGTGACCTCGGCCAGCCAAACGTATACGGCCGGGCCCTGTCAGGGAAACGCCGAATGAAGTCGTCCCCGCGAGAATTCGTTCGGGACCCCACTGGTCGGCGAGTACTTCATGGTTTCCCAGGCCGTTTTGCAAAGTCAAAAAACAAGTTCCTGCCTTGACGAGGGGCGCTGCTGATAAGGCTGCAGAGGCTGTATCGTTAGACTTGACCATAAAAAGAATCACATCGACTGGTCCTACCTCTTCCGGCCGAGTCGTCGTCTGTACAGGGATAACCTCTGTACCCTCAACAGCTTCAATGACCAGACCTCGCTCACTGAGCGCTTGTACATGGTCTTCCCAGCGGTTAATCAGAAACACATCTACACCTGATTTGGCCAAGAGGCCGCCGTACAGGCAGCCCATGGCCCCGGCACCGTATACGGCGAATCTCATATGTCACCTCATCAATATAAACGCTTCAATTCGTTCGAATCCATGCCAAAGCTATATTCCGGCCCGGGGAAGGTTCCATCGGATACTTCCTGGGCATAAGTGTTAAGAGCTTCCTTGATAGTCGGTCCGATATTGGCGTATTTCTTGACGAACTTCGGAGTAAAGCGATCAAACATACCCAGCATATCTTGAATGACGAGCACCTGACCGTCACAGTACGGTCCTGCGCCGATGCCGATTGTCGGGATGGACAAAGCTTCTGTGATCCTTCTGGCCACATCGGCAGGTACGCATTCGATAACGAGACTAAAAGCGCCGGCTTTTTCCAGGGCTAAGGCATCTTCCAACAACTGTTGCGCAGCCTCTTCAGTTTTTCCCTGTACTTTAAAGCCGCCGAGTTGAGCTGCCGTTTGAGGTGTCAGTCCAATATGTCCCATCACAGGAATACCGGCATCGACGATAGCTTCTACAATAGGGGCAACCTTTTTGCCACCTTCCAGTTTTACCGCTTCGATACCGCTCTCCTTCAGCATCCGGTTGGCGTTACGGATCGCATCTTCCTTAGATATATTGTAGGTGCCAAAGGGCATGTCCGCCACGACGAGAGTATGGGGGGCTCCTTTCACCACAGGTCGGCAGTGATGGATCATTTCCTCCAAGGTAACAGGTACTGTGCTGTCATAGCCTAAAACAACCATGCCGAGAGAGTCACCAACAAGGATGACTTCCACTTCGCTCTCATCGACTAACTGGGCAAAGGGATAATCATAGGCGGTGACCATGCGGAACTTTTTTCCTTGTTCTTTTCGTACCTTAAACTGAGGTAAGGTGATCTTTTTCTTCAATTTGTATCCCTCCTGTGTCGGTTACAGATAGTGTAACCAATCTGTGATGACCAGGGAAATATCCATTAGGAAAAATCCCGAAAAAAATCGAACAAGACTGATTTTTACCTTGCCATAGGCCTTTCGACTTTCCCTTTCCAGGAGGACATTCCGCCCTGAAAATTTTTCACAGCCGGAAAACCTGCCTTACGAAGTAACCGCAATGCCATCCGACTTCGCATTCCGCTGGCACAGATGACGATGATCCTTTTGTCTTTATGGGGCATTAACAGATCGAGACGGTTTTTTAGTTCTTGCACGGGAATATTCACTGCCCCGGGAGGGTGACCGGTTGCAAACTCTTTTTTCGTTCGTACATCGAGCAGCAAAGAAGAGTCCTCATCCTGAAGGATTTTTACCGCATCTGAATAAGATACGCCGTCGACTCCCAGGTCGAACATATAGCGGGCAAAGACGAAAGCTAAAAGAATAATGACTAAAAACTCGAAAAATGGCAGTATAGATTCCATAAAATCACCTCATTTTTTCTTTCTTTTTTTGCTTCTGCCAAAAACAATTGAATCTAACATTATTCTGGGGATATAATGGTAGCGCTATGGGGAAAGGGGTAAGATTAAGGATGAGCGAAGAGATTCGCGTCGATAGCGTCAAAGTAGAGATCCTGGAAAAAGCTTTTGGAGAGACGACCGAAGCCCTAAAGCGCAGTGGCTCTGAGGCTGGAGGTCTCTTACTGGGGAATGTTTTTTTTCAGGAAAAGAACGGGCGTCTTGGCGCGTTAGTTCGGGTGGAAGCCTTTCTACCAGCTCACCACGCCGAACCGGTACATACCAGTTTGAAGTTGACTGAAGCTACCTGGGAAACTTGGGAACAGATGCGAAAACAATTCCCGAAACTTCAAGTGGTCGGTTGGGTTCACAGCCACCAAGGATGTGGAATCTTCTTTTCCGGACAGGATTTGACGAACCAGGAGTCATTCTTTCCTAAGCCTTGGCATATTGCTTGGGTTATGGATACGCATACGGATAAACAAGGCATTTTCCGATGGAAACAGGGAACCATGGTGGCTACCGAGGACTGGCAAGTCCTCCGGGTTGTACGGACAGCCCGCAGCCAGTCTGTTACCGCTTCCATTCGTTCTTCGCAGCCTTTGCAAAATCCTGCCCCTGCTAGCGGATCTCCCTCAATAAAATGGGAGGCATCGAATCAGATCAAGAAGCAACCACCGGTGGTCACGATTATCGATGAAGGTCTCGAGGAGACGGTTCGTCTGCCGAATCCGCAACCGGCTTTGTCCACTCCCCAAAAGGTGAATCTTTCCGAAGATAATGCCCAAAAAGGAACTCCACGGCCTCAGAAGGATCCGATGAAGGAACCACCTATCCAGGCTCGTCAAATCCGGCAGACATCCTACCGGGAAGAACGACCGTGGAAACGAATGCTTGTCACCCTTGGGCTCGGCCTGCTTGTATTCATTGGTGCTGCCCTGGTTACCGTAGGTGTATACACGTTTTTCATGAATAAATAACAGAAGTCTTGCACTTAGCGTTGCATTTGTGGAAGATCTGGGTGTAATGACTCCGCTCGCTAAGGGCTCCAGGGCTGTTCGCTCGGTTGCTACGCGGGCGCGCCAAACCTCTGGGCTATTCTGCATGTGAACCGTGGCGCGCTTTTCCTCTCGCAACCATCGCTCGCGACGCCGTTCCGCCCAAAACGCTCACTCCGTCATTACACCTCAGATACTGCGATCATGTGCAATCGTTCTGAAAGAAAAATGGCCCATTTAATAAATACAGGTGGTGCATTTATGCTGGATCAAGTACCTGCCTTGCTCGCTGGTGAACGGCGTGTTGCCGCTAAAATGATCACATTGATCGAAAATGACGGTCCTGAAAAACAAGAAGTGCTCAAGGCTCTTCATCCACATACGGGAAATGCCTATATCATCGGGATTACGGGATCTCCCGGAGCCGGTAAATCAAGCTTAACTGACCAAATCATCTCGGCCCTGCGCAAACGGGGGAAAAAAGTCGGTGTTGTAGCTGTCGATCCGACGAGCCCTTTCACGGGCGGTGCCATATTAGGCGACCGTATCCGCATGAACGATCATTATAATGATAAAGGTGTCTTTATTCGTTCCATGGGCACTCGAGGCAGTCTCGGCGGGCTTGCCCGGTCGACGAAAGAAGTATTGAAAGTTCTTGACGCTTTTGGCTGTGATTTCATTCTCGTTGAGACGGTCGGTGTGGGCCAGTCTGAACTGGAGATTATGACGGCGGCTGATACGACTGTCGTGGTCTTAACGCCTGGTGCCGGTGATTCTATCCAAGCGATCAAAGCGGGTATCATGGAAATCGCCGATGTGTTCGCTGTCAATAAGGCTGATTTGGAAGGTGCAGACCGGGTCGTAACGGAAGTGGAAGTCATGTTAGATCTGAGTCAGCGTTCTCGCTCAGGCGGTTCGCAAACATGGAGACCGCCAGTCGTTCGTACCGTAGCCATGCGTTCCGCAGGTATCGAGGACTTGCTCGATGCGATTCTGGCTCACCGCAATCATCTGGAAGCATCGGGTCAATTGAACGAGGAACGCAAAAACCGAGTGAAGTTAGAACTGAGCGAAATTATTGAGCACCACATCAAAGACCTCATTCGGAACAAGGTAGTAAAAAGCGGACTTTGGGATAAGCTGTTAGAACAGGTCTTAGAGCGGACGATCGACCCCCATTCGGCAGCGATAGATATCGTTGATAAAGGCCTGGTCCGTCAGGAATAACTTGACAAAATCTTGATGGCTCACTATGATATGATAAAACCATCTCCGACAAATCGA
The DNA here is from genome assembly GCF_009720735.1 of Heliobacterium mobile. GTDB lineage: Bacteria > Bacillota > Desulfitobacteriia > Heliobacteriales > Heliobacteriaceae > Heliobacterium > Heliobacterium mobile. Next base: position 222,067 of record NZ_WNKU01000002.1, on the reverse strand, counting down.
AGATGGGGAGGAGTACACCGCTTAAACCCTGCAGAGAGGCAACCCTCGGCTGAAAGGTTGCTGGGTGATCCGGTGGAAAGTCGCCCCGGAGTGCCGTTATGCGGCCGGTATGGGTCCGTTATCGCCCGTAGAGTGCTTTTTCATCCCTCTGAGAGTGGAATGAAAGAACAAAGGTGGTACCACGGAGCATTCCGTCCTTTGAGGATGGAATGCTCTTTTTTGATGATCTAAGGAGGGTAACAGAGAGAACATGACTGAAGCCAACAAAGAGGGTTTGCCAAAGATCTACGAACCGAAGCAGGTTGAAGGAAAATGGTACCAGTATTGGACAGAAAATAACTTATTCCGGGCTGATGTAAATGCTGACGGAGAGCCTTTTTCTGTCGTCATGCCGCCGCCAAACGTGACGGGAAGCTTACATCTCGGCCACGCTCTCGACAACACCTTGCAAGATATTCTCGTTCGCTGGAAACGGATGCAAGGATTCAACACGCTCTGGGTTCCCGGCACCGACCATGCCGGTATCGCCACACAAGCGAAAGTAGAAGAGTCTTTAGCATCTGAAGGCCAGTCGAAATACGACTTGGGGCGCGAAAAGTTCCTTGAACGAGTCTGGGATTGGAAACATCAATACGGCAATCGTATCACTTCTCAGCTTCGCTACCTGGGAACTTCCTGTGATTGGAGCCGAGAACGCTTCACCATGGACGAGGGTTGTTCCCAAGCCGTTCAGGAGGTCTTCGTCCGTCTTTTTGAGAAGGGGCTTATTTATCGGGGAAACCGGATCATCAACTGGTGCCCCAAGTGTCAAACGACCATCTCCGACATTGAGGTGGAGCATGCAGAAAAAGGCGGCCATCTTTGGCACATCCGCTATCCTGTAAAAGACGGTGATGGGGAAATAGTGGTCGCCACCACCCGTCCGGAGACGATGCTCGGTGATACGGCCGTAGCCGTTCATCCAGATGACGAACGGTACAAGAGTCTTATCGGCAAAAAAGTCATCTTGCCGATTTTGAACCGTGAGATTCCTGTTGTCGCTGACGAATATGTAGATCCCTCTTTTGGAACGGGTGTAGTCAAGATCACGCCGGCTCATGATCCGAACGATTTTGAGGTAGGTTTGCGCCACCACTTACCGCAAATCTCGGTGATGACCAAAGAGGCTATGATGAACGAAGAGGCTGGTCCCTACAGCGGTATGGAACGGTATGAATGCCGGAAACAGATCGTCAAAGACTTGGAAAGCCAAGGCTATCTCGTTAAAGTGGATGAGCATGTTCATGCTGTCGGCCAATGCTATCGTTGTGACACTGTCGTTGAGCCCATGGTTTCGCCTCAGTGGTTTGTCCGCATGAAACCGCTCGCTGAACCAGCCATGGAGGTCGTCAAGGACGGCCGGATGACCTTTATACCGGAACGGTTCACGAAGATTTACCTCGGCTGGCTGGAAAATATCCGCGACTGGTGTATCTCCCGGCAGCTCTGGTGGGGCCATCGCATTCCCGTCTGGTACTGTCAAGATTGTGACTATATCTATTGCGGCAAAGAAGAAGGTTTGCCGGAAGTTTGTCCCAAATGCGGTGCTGTCCATTTTGAGCAAGATTCCGATGTTCTCGATACATGGTTCTCTTCCGGTCTCTGGCCCTTCTCGACGATGGGTTGGCCTAATGAGACGGCTGAAGTGAAGAAGTACTACCCCACTTCCGTATTGGTCACTGGCCGGGACATCATCTTCTTCTGGGTCGCCCGGATGGTCTTTATGGGCCTTGAATTTATGCATGAAGTCCCCTTCCGGGAAGTCTTCATCCATGGGTTGATTCTAGATTCGCAAGGCCGCAAGATGTCGAAATCCCTAGGCAACGGTGTCGATCCCATTGAAGTGATCGAACAGTATGGTGCGGATACACTGCGCTTTATGTTGGTCACCGGTAATACGCCCGGCAATGACATCCGCTTCCATTTTGAGCGGCTGGAAGCGACTCGCAATTTCGCCAATAAGATATGGAACGCTTCTCGCTTTGTCCTGATGAACCTGGAGGGATTTGATCCCCATGAGAGCTGGGGGGAATTAACCCTGGCTGATCGGTGGATTCTTTCCCGCTATAACCGACTCATCGGCGATGTTAACAAAGCCTTGGAAACCTACGACATTGGTGAAGGGGCCCGGGCGATTTATGACTTCCTCTGGAGCGAATACTGCGACTGGTACATCGAACTGGTCAAACCTAGACTCTACGGAAAAGACGCTTCTGTGAAGGATGCCGTCAAATCGCGACAGACAGCTCAGAAAGTGCTTTCTCATGTCCTCCGAGGCACCATGCAACTCTTACATCCCTTCATGCCCTTCTTGACGGAAGAGATTTGGCAGCAGCTTCCCCACCACGGTCAGTCCATCATGGTCTCCTCGTGGCCTGCAGCCCAGGCCGAATTCATCGACGACTCGGTGGAAAACGAAATGGGCCTTTTGATGGAAGTGATCCGGGCTGTTCGCAATATCCGTGCGGAGATGAATGTGGCTCCTGGAAAACGGGCTGAGATCATCTTGGTATCCTCTAACGAAGAGAACCGCCGTCTGCTCGCCCAAGGCTCAGCGCTTGTGGCGAATCTGGCCAACGCTTCGGAAGTGAAGATCGAAGGGGTCACTTATGGGCAGCCGGAAGGGGCCGTTACGGCCATCGTCGGTGATGTGACTGTCTATGTGCCTTTAAAAGATCTCATCGATCTGACGAAAGAGATCGACCGCCTGACGAAAGAACTGCGTGCCACCGAAGAAGAGATTCGCCGTCTAGGTAACAAACTGAACAATCCCGGCTTTGTGGCGAAAGCCCCTGCCGACGTTGTAGCGAAAGAGCGGGAAAAGGAAAGGGAAGCTCTCAAGAAAAAAACTGCCCTGGAAGAACGCCTTCGCGGTCTAACCGCCTTGGGATAGACATGACAACCTTCGAGGAAGCACTAGCCTATTTAAAGGATTTGACAAAATTCGGTTTTAATCTCGGGCTGGAACGAATCACCGAACTGCTGCACCGGCTTGACGATCCTCACGTAAAAGAGCGGCCGGCCTATATCCACATCGGTGGTACGAACGGCAAAGGGTCTACCTCTGTGATGGTCGCCCGGGTACTTGAGGCGGCTGGATACCGTGTCGGCCTCTTTACCTCTCCTCATATGCACTGCTACACAGAACGGACCCAAATCAACGGAAAATCAATCACGCAAGGGGATGTGGCCCAACTGATCGATCAGTTCCGGCCACACCTGGACGCCATGGTAGCCGAAGGATATGAACATCCCACCGAATTTGAAGTGTGGACGGCCCTTTCTTTTATGTATTTTGCTCACCAAGCAGCGGATATCGTCGTTCTGGAAGTGGGTCTCGGTGGATCGATCGATTCAACCAACGTGGTCAACCCCATCGTAACCTGTATCACCAACGTTTCTATGGACCACATGGATTATCTTGGTCATACTTTGCGAGATATCGCCGCCGTGAAAGCCGGGATTATCAAACCGGGCGTTCCACTAATTACTGCCTCTGAAAACAGTGATGTTTTACAAGTACTGTCTTCGACGGCAGAAGCTGTAGGAGCCCCCCTCGTTCAGGTAGCAGCCCAAGAGAGGGACCTTTCCCATACTTTGATGAATCAATGTCATAAAGTGATTTGGGAGCCTGTCGAAGGCGGCAAGGAAATGGTCATCCATGGCCGAATCGGCCACTATGGACCGTTGATGCCCCCGCTGGCAGGGAAACATCAACAAGCCAATCTGGCGACGGCAGTGGCACTCTTAGAAACGGTTCTACAAAAGGGATTCCTTTGGGAGGAAAAGCATCTTCAGGAGGGCTTAGGGCGAGTAACTTGGCCTGGTCGGCAGGAACGATTCGGACAATTCCTGCTCGATGGTGCACACAACGTGGCCGGAGCGCAGACGCTTGCCCAGACCCTTAAGGAAGACTATCCCGACTGGAACAAAGTGCTGCTGATCGGGATGTTAGCTGATAAAGAGCGTGAAAAAGTGGTGGAACTGCTCGCGCCCTTAGCCCAAACCGTCATCGTTACCCGTCCGAACAACCCCCGCTCCGGCGATTGGGAGCAGTTGGCTGCGAACGTTTCCCGCTATTGTTCTCAGGTACAAGTTATGCCCGATGTGCGGGACGCTGTGGATCAAGCGTGGTCGGAAGCGCAGCAGTTAAAGGGATATTCCGATAAAACTTTGATCGTTGTTACAGGCTCCCTTTATATGGTTGCCGAAGCCAGAGAATACATCAGGCAAAAGTGCTAAAAACTAAAAACGTCGAAAAGTGACAGAAAATGAGATGGTACCTTCACCATCTCATTTTCTGCTGTTATAATAGTTGAGGTATCTGTGATGAATCCATTATAATTGTTAAAAAATGCTTAAATTACGAGGAAGAAGGTAAAGAACTACTATGTTGCTTTCACTGAAACCCCGTGAAGACAAGTTCTTTGATCTCTTGGAACAAAGCGCCCGGACTGTCGATAAAGGGGCCAAAGTACTACTATCATTGTTGAACGATTACCAGCAACTCTCTGTAAAAATGGCTGAGATCACTGAGGTGGAACATCAAGGCGATGATATTACCGCCAGCATCACCGAGCAACTCAACCAAACCTTCATCACTCCAATTGACCGTGAAGATATCTACCTTCTCGGTAACCGTCTCGACGATATTTTAGATAACATCCATGGCACGATAGAACGGATGTACCTCTACCAAACGTCACAACCTTCGGAAGATTTTATCAAATTGGCTGGCGTACTATCTCAAGCGACGGAAAAGTTAGCGGAAGTTATTGCTGCCTTACGTAATATTCGCAAGAACCAAGAAGCGATTCTCGAGGGATGTGCCAAAATCAAACAATGCGAAAGTGAGGGAGACCGCCTCTATCGTCGCGGTGTTGCCCATCTTTTTAACGAACTTAAAGATCCCATTGAGCTTATAAAATGGAAAGAGATATTAGAACGGGTAGAAGATGCGACTGATGTTTGTGAGCACGTGGCAAAAATCGTCAAAGGGGTAGCCATGAAGAATGCCTAGTTTTGAAATCATCGTCTTTGTCATCGTCTTTACAGCTCTCGCCTTTGATTATATCAACGGATTTCACGATACGGCGAATGCGGTAGCTACATCAGTGTCGACTCGCGCTATCGCACCTAACCATGCAGTGATTCTGGCGGCTACCATGAACTTTATCGGTGCCCTTTCCGGTACGGCTGTCGCGAAAACGATCGGATCTGATATCGCGAATCCTTCCGGAATTACCCAATCAGTAATCTTGGCTGCTTTGGTTTCTGCTATCTTATGGAACCTTCTGACGTGGTACTATGGGATTCCGTCTTCAAGTTCTCACGCCTTGATTGGTGGAGTCATTGGCGCTGTCGTAGCTGGTCAGGGATTCTCAAGTCTAAAACTGGCTGGCATTCAGAAGATCATTTTCGTTTTGATTGCATCGCCTATTGCAGGCTTGATTGTCGGCTACTTTGTCATGACTGCCCTTTGGTGGATATCAAGGAACTCGACACCTGGGCGAGTCAATCGTCGATTCTTACGATTACAGGTGCTCGCCGCCACGGCAGCAGCTTTTTCCCATGGTTCGAATGATGCCCAAAAATCAATGGGGATCATCACGATGGCCCTCTTCAGTGCCGGCATGATCCCCGTTTTTGAAGTTCCGAAGTGGACAATCATCGCTTGCGCCATGGCCATGGCCTTGGGAACTGCCGTAGGAGGATGGAAGATCATCCGCACCATGGGCGGGCGTATCGTCAAGTTGGAACCTGTCAATGGATTTGCAGCTGATTTAAGCTCCTCTTTCGTAATTTATGGTGCTTCCATGTTTGGGATGCCTGTGAGTACCACTCACGTTGTCTCATCTTGTATTATGGGAGTAGGATCAGCCAAACGGGTTTCTGCTGTTCGCTGGGGTGTGGCTAAGCAGATCGTATCTGCCTGGATTTTAACGATTCCCGCCTCCGCCGCAGTGGCTGCATTATCATATACAGTGATTCATTTCCTCTTAGGTGTCTAGTTAAAGAAAGAAGGGAATTAGGCGTGAAAACCCTGAAAATCCCCGAAGCCACCATTATCCGCTTATCTATGTACTCTCGGTATCTGAGCCAAGTGGAGGAGCGGGGAGTGGAGATGATCTCCTCGGGAGAGATTGCCGAAGGTGTTGGAGTCAGCCCGGCTCACGTTCGTAAGGACCTGGCCTATTTCGGAGAATTTGGAACCCGCGGAGTCGGTTATAATGTTGGTGAATTGCAGAGTCATATTCTCAACATATTACGACTAAACCGGGAATGGCGTGTGGTCATCGTCGGAATTGGCTATTTAGGTTCGGCCCTGACGATGTACCGCGGATTTAGAGAACGCGGTTTTGACATCGTTGGTATCTTTGATGCTGACGCAGCGAAAGTGGGGCGGGAACTGAGCGGACTCACCGTTCGTCCTCTGGAGGAACTGGAAAGTATAATTCGAGAAAAACAAGTAGGGATTGGCATCATCACCGTTCCGGCTACGGAAGCCCAACAAGTAGCGGACAAGCTTGTAGCAGCTGGTGTCAGTGCCATACTAAACTTTGCGCCTTGTGTACTTACCCTTCCTCCCCATGTGGAACTTCGAAACGTTGATTTATCGGTGAACTTAGAAGTCCTTACCTTTAATTTAGGTTCGAGGAGAAAATTTTAACATCTCCTACTCAAGGGAAGAAAGCCTCTAACCGGCCTTGCTGGCTGGTTAGAGGCTTTCTTTATTTTACCCGGACTTTTAGATAGTTACTTCTCCCGGTCGGTGTTTAACTCATTAAATCCTTTTATTCAGGAAGACTAAAACATGGGCAAATACCTACCCAAAGGGGGATTTTATGGTGTCTGATCCGTATGCACAGGGAATGTTGCGGGTCCATCCCTATGCGAAGAAAAAGGATGTTGTCGGGGAACTGGTGGCGATTTTAGAAGGCAAGTTGGAGAACCGCGGCCTTCAGTTGATCAAGCCCATATCGCGTGCACTGGCAGAAGACGAGATCCATGAGATCATTATGACCGATGAAGTGGAAGCCGGACCTGGAAAGAAGGTAGACCGTATCGCTTACCTGGCTTTTTTTGAGGTCAAGGGTGGTGGTGTCATCGTGACAGGTGATCCCGTTTTTTTAAAAGGAAAGCTGCTCGGTCACATTGCCGGATTTGACGAAACACATATGCCCAATCATATCAATATCGTCATTAAGTCGGAAGATCGGTTGTCTGGGGTGTCCTTAGGTGCTGAAATCGGTCAACAGCTATTGATCAAAAGCCCCGATTAAAGGTAACCAAATACACATGTTTTTTCCGGAGGCGGTGAAACTATCGATGAGTCCCGCCCAGTAAAAATCAGGAGGTGAAAAATCATGTCCATTGAAGCGAAACTGCAAGAAATGGGCCTGACCATACCGGATGCACCGAAACCGGTCGCTGCTTATGTGCCGGCCATCAAAGTCGGTGACTATGTCTATACGTCCGGTCAGATACCCTTTGTCAACGGGGAATTGAAGCATAAAGGCAAGGTCGGAAAAGATGTTACCCCGGAACAAGCGTACGAAGCTGCGAAGATTTGCTGCCTCAACTGTTTAAGTGTGATCAAAGGGCAGATTGGAAATCTCGATCAGATTAAACAAATCGTTAAAGTTGTCGGCTTTGTCAACAGCGCACCGGGATTTCAAGGTCAACCGGGGGTAGTCAATGGCGCCTCCGAACTGCTTGGCCGTGTATTTGGGGATAAAGGACAGCATGCTCGATCGGCTGTGGGTGTGAACGAGCTCCCCTTAGATGCGGCTGTAGAAGTGGAAATGATCGTACAAGTGGGCTCCTGATGAGTCTAGAACGAATCATAAAGGGTAACGAGGAGGCTCTCAATGTCGAACTTAAAATATAAGTATCAACTATACAGACACCTGCAGGCTAGCATCCCGCAAATTTATGCGGAAGCGAAAAAGGCAGCCGATGAAATCGGTATCCCCCCGCAACTGAGAGGTAAATTCGGCCTCACTGGGGCGATCTCTGGATGCCCGGCCCCGCTTCGTCGAGATATTGCCGAAGCTACAGAAAAAGGCGGGAAAGAAGTCATTCCCTTGGCCAAACTGATCGATGAGCTTCGGGAGATCGTCAAGGATGTCTATGGCGACGAGTGGGAGCCTGTTCCGACCAGCACTTGTGAAGCGGCTCTGTGGCTATGCTTTGATACTTTGATGACTCCACCCAATCTGGGCCGCGGTGACAACTACCGTGCTCGGTACATCTGCCCTTATGAAAAGCACATGCACCATCAGGGCGCTTACGGTCGCCCGTTCCCGGCAAAATACAAAGACCTCTATGCCGACCGCGGGACAACTGCCGGTGAGATGGGTTTCTACGGCAAACGGCAGAACAATTTTGATACAGTCATCGTGCCGCTCGTCGGAGCGAAGTACCCTGTTCACGGTGTCAAAGCCCATCCCGTTCCCTTGTTGACCGAAGTAGACCCTGAAGCGTCCATTGAGCAAATGGCTTTGGCTGCCGAAGTTCATGCTCCCTTCTTGACGGGATTTGCATCGCTCGGTTATGACACCCCTGGTTACGGATACGGCATAAAAGAAGACGACGGTGCGCCCTTACTCATGAAGCGTATCGGGGAACTGGCTCACGAATACAACGTTCCTTACCTGATCGACAACGCCTGGGGCATACCCTTCGTTGGCACCGATCCGCGCAAAGTCAACGCAGACTTGATTGTTTACGCGATGGACAAGGCATCTGGTGCGGCTACTTCTGGACTCGTCATCGGTCGTGAAGATGTGATGACCCATATTCGCCGGGCCATGGGCTTACATGGTGACCGCTGGGGCACGACGGCGTCCTATGGTAAAGCCGCGTATGTTACCTTCGATCCGGGGAAAGAAGCTTTGCTCAGCCAGATCCAGGCCCTCCGAGTCCTTCGAGATAACCCGAAACTGATGACTAAGCCTGTCGATGACTTGGAGCGAATCGTCCGGGAAGAATTCGAACAGATCCATCCCAACATTAAAAAAGGTCTCTTGATCAGCAAATCGTACAACTCCCAGACTGTGGAAGTCAACTACGAAGGGACATGGAAAGATGGTGGTTTGGGCTTACCCATCTTCGCCATCGAAGACATGTATGCCGGCAGCAACATCCTCCAGACTGGTCTAGCCCAGATGGGTGTCATTCCGACGATCGCCTACGATGCCAACATTTTCATCTCGCCGGGTCTCGGCACCAGCGATGATAATGGCCAGTTGATTGAAGATAACATGCGCTATGGGGTCCGCGCGTTGGTAAAATTGATGGAAATCGTGGGACGCCACGCCGGAATGATTTAAGGAGGTCAAGCCGTGGCAAAAGTAGTAGTTGTCGGCGGAGGATGGGCTGGATGTGCCGCAGCGATCGCAGCGGCAAAGGCTGGCGCCGATGTTGTTATGCTTGAACGGACTGACATGTTGCTGGGCACTGGTCTAGTCGGCGGTATCATGCGCAACAACGGCCGCTTTACGGCTACGGAAGAGATGTTTGCCATGGGTGGTGGAGACCTGTTCGAAGTTTGCGATCAGGTCTCCCGCCATAAAAACATCGAATTCCCAGGCCATAAACATGCCAATCTCTACGACGTAGCGAAGGTAGAACCAGCTGTTCGCAACCGTTTGTCCCAGTATAAAAATATCGAATTTCGGACCTTGGCAAGAGTACGGGACATACACATGGAAGGTTCTAAAATCACCGCTGTAGTCATCGACGAGACCGACGCGATCGCTGGTGATGTATTTATCGACGCCAGCGGAACTGCCGGACCGCAAGGCAACTGCGGCAAGTACGGCAACGGTTGCGCCATGTGTATCTATCGTTGTCCCACCTTTGGCGGACGCGTATCTATCGCCGGTAAAGCTGGAATTAAAGAGATCATCGGGAAAAAAGGAGATGGCAGTTTCGGTGCCATGTCCGGTTCTTGTAAATTGCACAAAGATTCCATTCGCGATGATATCATTGATACCCTGAATAAAACCGGCGTGGCTGTTGTACCGATTCCAGAAGAACTGCGCAAGGAAGACGCCCTCTCCAAAAAGGCATGCCAACAATATGCGCTCAAAGAGTTTGCCGAGAACGTGATCCTTTTGGATACAGGTCATGCGAAGCTGATGACTCCTTACTATCCTTTGGACAAGCTTCGTCATATTCCCGGCTTCGAAAACGCTCGCTTTGAAGATCCCTATTCCGGCGGTATCGGTAACTCTATGCGTTACATCGGTATGTGTCCTCGCGACAATCATCTCAAAGTAAAAGGGGACGTACAGAATCTCTTCTGTGCCGGAGAGAAAGCGGGTCTTCTGGTGGGACACACGGAGGCTATTGTCACAGGAACACTGGCTGGGCATAACGCCGTTCGCCTTACCTTGAACAAACCGCTGTTGGAAATTTCTCCTTCGCTTGCTGTCGGAGATGCTATCGCTCACGTGAACGAACAGATGCAGACTGACGAGGGACTCACGAAAAAGTACACCTTCTCCGGCTCTGTTTATTTCCAACGGATGCAGGAAAAAGGCCTTTATACGACGGATGTCAACGCTATTCGTCAACGAGTAGGTGCGGCGGGTCTCTCTGATGTCTTTGCCAAGCCGGTCTCCTAGGAGGTGAAGCATGGTTACCTTAACAACATTACACTGGATCTTTCTCTTTTACGTACTCGTCGTGATCGTCGTCATGGGCTTGCGACGAGATCCGTTGATTCCCTGTATCATCGGTATTTTACACATCGGTTGGATGTATTCGGGGAAACTGGTTGGGGCGATCCAATCGGTCTTTAACGCTCTGGTCGTTGCAGGTACCGAGTTTCTGGGGATTATCGTGGTCATCTCCCTAATCGTAGCCATGTCTAAAGTACTCACAGAGTTAGGTGCTGACTACCTGATCATGCGTCCCGCTGCCAAGTTGATGGTGAATGCCGATATCGCCTTTTGGATTCTGGGGATCGCCATGCTCATCGTCTCCTGGTTTGTCTGGCCCTCACCGGCAGTGGCTCTCATCGGTGGAATCATGCTTCCCATTGCCGTCCGGGCCGGTTTACCGACCATGGGAGCGGCGATGGCCATGAACCTCTTTGGCCACGGTATCGGGCTTTCCACAGACTATGTGATTCAAGGGGCACCAACGATTACCGCTAAAGCGGCTGGCCTGGATCCGTCGGCTTTGATCCGTGCGTCGGTTCCGCTGATTATCGTTATGGCTTTAGTTACGACGATCATCGCCTATATTCAGGTGAAGCGAGACATTAATACTAATCGTGCCAAACATGACCAAGAGAGGCTGGCTTTTGAGAAAGAGCAAAAACAAGTGGAAATCACAAACCTTTCCTATGTCTTTGCTGTTCTAGTACCCTTAGCCTTCATCGCAGATGTATGGGCCATGCTCGCCTTTGATCTTAAGGGCGGTGATGCTACGGCTCTAGTCGGGGGCACTGCAGCTCTGCTGTTGGCATTAGGTTCGATCCTCAAATATGGCGTTGAGTCTTTGGAGAAAATTACCGATTTCGTCCGAGACGGGTTCATGTTTGGGATAAAAATCTTCGCTCCCGTCATCATCATCGGTGGATTCTTCTTCTTGGGCAAAGGAGAGCTATCAGCACAAATCCTCGGAAAAGGTGCCCCTGGTTTTTTGGAAGACGTGGGACTCGCTTTGTCTTCTGCGGTACCGCTAAACAAAGCCTTCATTGCCATCATCGAATTAGCGGCAGGAATGATCGTCGGTCTCGATGGTTCTGGATTCTCTCCATTGCCGCTGGTTGGCTCCATCGCAGCCACTTTTGGTAAGGCCGTTGAATTAAATGTAGCGACTTTAGCAGCCCTTGGCCAAATTGCCGGGGTATGGACAGGCGGTGGGACCATCATTCCCTGGGGTCTAATCCCCGTGGCAGCTATTGCCGGAGTAAACCCCATCGAATTGGCACGACGCAACTTTGTCCCTGTCATAGCTGGCCTCGCCGCGACAACATTGGTTGCTATCTTCCTGATGTAAAAGGCAACAAGTTTTAAGATGGAACTACTCGCCGATCTCTACGGCGAGTCTTTCCTTTTTTATTACCGGGAAATAAAAACAGCCTCCTAGGGAGAAAATAATCCCAACTTATCCGAGAAGATCTGCTCATGCCATGGATGAGATCTAAAGGAGGAAATATGGTGGCACAGGGAGTTCTTTCCCGCGTCATGGATGCTCTCGATCTGGAGACTTTTCTGGTCTGCTCCAGTGAAGAGGAAGGAAAAGAGTTGGCGATCCGTTTGATGAAGTCGCTGGGCTTTCAAGATGTGGACTTGGTTTTTATCCGTTTTGGCGGTCCTGGTGCTAGGATCCGTGTCCGGGCCTATATTTATCGACCTGGACAGGATTATGCCTGGGTGCGCCAAATCGATGACGGGGAAAAGCGAGGTTAAGGACGATGGCCTTTGAACGCAGAAAAATACTCTTAGTTCCTCTCGACCCGGTTCATGACATCGGCTTAAAAATGATCCGCCGTGGGCTGGAGCAAGCTGGGCATCAAACAATGTTGCTTCCACCGGACCTGCCGCCGGAAGAGATCGTCTCCATCATGGGGAAAGAACATCCGGACCACGTGATGATCAGCCGAACCTTGGGCTATGGTGTAGGCGAAGTGCTCGGTCGTTTTGTCGATCTAGCTGACGCTGCTGGGCTCCGGGATAAGACGGCTTTAGTTGTGGGAGGCATGGCGGTACGTCCTGAGTTGGCAGCAGAACTGGGTTTTGATGCCGGTTTTGGGCCAGGTACTTCTGTGGAAGAGGTGGTAGCCTTTGTAGAGGGGCGGCCCTATCAACCAGACTTGGCTGGTGCGAAAAAACAAAAAAAGGATATCACAGCCGGTTATGCTTATGAATATCGCCACGCAGGCATCGGAAACCTGCTCGAAAAGATCGTCACTAACATCCTCACCTGGAGCGAGGGGAAAATTTCTCCGGGAATTTTGCGTTCACGCCTTCGTGATGAAAGCTGGGATGTAGAGAGCTTCCGTCAAGGCAAGGTGAGTCGTGAATTCTCGGAAGCCTATGCACAACTGTGTGATCCCGTGCCCCAGGCATTTCATCGAAAAGGAGAAGTCCACCCGAAAACAAGGCGTCAGACAGACCAGGAAATCGCTCGATTAGAAGATTATCTAACCAAGACGAAGAGCCGCATGACCGTAAGCAAGGTGCAGCATGTAGAAGGACAACCTAAAGTCTTCATCCAATACGGCACAGGCTGTCCTTTTATGGATATCGCCCATATCAAAGTCTGTGAAGCATGGGGAGCTGACGGTGTCGTCCACTTTGATCCTTCTTGGGGCGCTCGGACGGAGGGCTTTATCGGCGGTTTCTTAACCCATCAAGAAGACGGTTCAGTCGTCACTCCAGAAAATTTATCCTGGATCAAGGCGGCCTTGGAAGCTTCCACACTCTGGCAGGTACGAGCTCACCGGGGACTGAACACGGCTGAGACGGTCGTATTGGCGGGAAAACTCGGCGCTGACTTGACGAAAATCAATATCGCCTATGGCTCCTTAGCTGCCGGGACCGATCCGGCTCGTCTCACTGTTGACGGAATCGAAGCCATACGCATGGCTGTGAAATATAAACTTCCTTTTGATGTAGTGACCAATGAAGAGTTGGCCGGTGTTCCTGCCCATAAAGCCTTTGCCGGCATGCTAATCGTCACAGCCTTAGGGCGTCGCCTCGGTGCAAGACCGATCTTGCAACCGCTGTTCTCCTACAGCCCTGAAGTGATGATCGGCGGTCAAATGATCAACAACTATATCGATTTTAACGCTGCCAAGATAGAAGCTCTGCGTAGCATCATCGACGCACCACTTTGGCCTGGGGCGCCGATCGGTTTCCTGACACAGACGGAAGACCGAGTCCAGTCCTCTATGACCACCTCTCTCCATGCAGCCTTGGCCGCATCCTTGCGCGTCGATGCAATTTCCATCGCTTCCTCTGACGAAGCCTATTCGGGAGGCCCGATCATCGCTGCCTCTCGAGTGGACACACTTCAGGCTGTAGCTGAAGGGTTTCGCTTTTTCGGAGAAGGCCGCATAACGCCCACAGTCCATGCACAGCAATGGGCAGACGAAATGGTAGATAAAATAGAAGCTGTTCTAAAAGAAGTGGCTCAATCCCCCACTTTTGTGGAAGCTCTATACGCTGGCCTGCTGGGCAGTAAGGAAGAAGGAGCCTACCCTGGTCGTGGAGGGAGAGGTACCGTTACGGAGAAATGAAAACGATCGGTATCGCCGGGACTGCCAAAAACACCGGAAAAACGACGACCGCTTCGGCACTGTTGCGAGAAGCTTATCGCCGTCATCGCCGAATCGCCATCACTTCCATCGGTTATGACGGGGAAGAATGGGACAATATCACTGGTTTGCCAAAACCACGCCTTCCCGTACAAAGGGGTACGATTGTTGCCACAGCCCGCAAATGTCTAACCGTCTCCAGCGCCAATATCCGTATCCTCGAAGATACATTCATAAGGAGTGCCTTAGGCTCAATTGTGATTGGCGAAGTCATCGATCCAGGATTAGTAGTGATCGCTGGGCCAAACAAATCGGTTGAGGTGGGCCGTGTGAAAAAGGCCTTGACTCGCTATCGACCAGACCTTCTCATGGTCGACGGTGCCCTCAACCGGATTGCTCCCATGGTCGAAGTGGACGGTCTGATCTTGGCAACCGGCGCAGCTCGCATCGTCGATCCTCAACGATTGGCCCGGGAGACGGAAAGTATCGCCCACATTTTTGAACTTCCGTATCGCTCTCCGGCCTTATTTGGCGATAAGGGCGGTGTGGCATGGCGACGAGGAGAGGGATGGGTCTCTTTGCCTTTTTCAGGTACCCAATTGCTCACATCGGAAGATGGAGAAAGTCTGGCCAAAGAACTGATTGATTTTCTTCCCCAAGAGCATGTGGAAGGCACGATCCAGATGCCGCCTTTAGTGACTACCAAAGCGATTCGCTCATTGCTGACTGCAGTGGGAACAAGATTGAAGCAATGGCCCATTTATTTCCGAGACGCCATTAGCCTATTGCTGAGTGACTTACCGGAAGAGACCTATTTCATGTTGGAACAGTTGAAATCATTGGGCTTACGTCCCTTTGTACGGAAAAACGTTCCGCTTCTGATGGTAACGGTGAACCCCTTCTATCCGGAATATGATCCGGGCAGCCAGACCTATCAAGCTCGCTTTCTACAGGCAGGATTGCTTGAAGGGAGAATCGGCCGGAAAATTCGAATTCCCGTGATGGATGTCAAACGAAAAGGCGCGCGATCGCTCTGGAGAAAAACAATTGGGTTCTAAAGTAAGAAAACAAATTTAAGAGGAGGAATTTCAGGCATTCTGACGAAATAGATTCAAGTTATCCGGGAAGACCGGGAGTGTTCCCGGCTTTCCTTTTTCCGAGCACAGGGGGTCAGGCCTTTGAAAGGTTTCCGTGGAGGCGCCGGTCAGGCTGGGATGCTCATCATCCTATTGATCGCCGGAGCCATCGTTGGCAGTTTAATTGGTGAAGCACTAAGCCCTGTCGTCCCTGTACTTAAATACAGTAAAAACGTAGATTTAGGACCAGCCAATTTCAACTTAGTATCCTTTAGTGTCACATTGGGATTAGGCATAAAGTTGAATTTAGCTGGTGCCCTCGGAATGATTGCCGGTATCTTCGTCTATCGACGGCTCTAACCGATTTTACCAGGAGTGGTTTGCATTGAATTTGATCTTGGCTTCGGCGTCGCCTCGCCGACGCCAGTTACTTTCTGAACTGGGGATCGCTTTTGAAGTTTGTCCAAGCAATTTTCCTGAGGCAGGAGTAGAAGAACTGCCTCCGGAACAACAAGCCCTAACATTAGCTCGGGGAAAAGCTCATTCTGTAGCTGAACAAGTACAAGAAGGGGTCGTGCTCGGTGCCGATACCATCGTTCTGATTGAAGGCGAAGTACTTGGAAAACCGAAGTCACTAGAGCAGGCGAAAGAGATGCTGCTCCGCCTGTCTGGTCGAGCCCACAAGGTGATCACTGGTCTAGCTCTCTTTCGCGTTGAAAAAGGGCAAATAGTTGGAGAAAGGACCGGATACGAAGAAACAACAGTTTATTTTCGAAGATTGACTGTTGAAGATGTCGATCTATATGTCTCTACGGGAGACTGCATGGATAAAGCTGGAGCTTACGGCATTCAAGGACTGGCCTCTCTGCTCGTCGAAGGATTGGATGGAGACTATTTCAATGTAGTTGGCTTACCCTTGGTACGGCTGGACAAGCTCCTTCGTGATTGGGGATTTTCCTTGTTGCGTCTAGGAACGAAAGGGAACAAAGGCGGTTCATAACGCATTCTATTTCCGGCATTGGTTTCGACGGTTCCCCTGAAAAAAAGGGGGATTAACCATGGAAGAAGCGTATCGCTTGACCATCAAAGACATGCCTGAAGACCTTCGACCGCGGGAACGACTCTTGTCGGCAGGGCCGCAAGCATTGACGAACGCCGAATTGCTGGCCATTTTGCTGCGAACGGGAACAACCCGCGAGACGGCTATCGATTTGGCCCACCGTATATTACGCCAAGGGGGCTTGCGTTTTCTGGCCGAAGCAACAGCGGAAGAATTGAGTTCTCTCAAAGGGCTAGGCTTGGCCAAATCGGCTCAAGTCAAAGCAGCAGTGGAACTGGGCCGCCGGATCGCTTCCACATCACCCGAATCGCGACCATCGATCCGCTCGCCGGAAGACGTAAGCCGTTTGGTCATGGAAGAAATGCGATTTATGGATAAAGAGTTTTTTCGTGCTATCGCCCTCAACACCAAGAATCAGGTGCTGAGCATCGAAGATATTTCTGTAGGCAGTCTTTCCTCATCGATTGTTCATCCGAGAGAACTTTTCAAAGCCTTGATTCGCAAAAGTGCGGCCGCCGTGGTGCTATTACATAACCACCCGAGCGGAGATCCGACGCCGTCTCGGGAGGATCGAGAAATAACGCGGCGAATTGTTGAAGCAGGTAGAATATTGGGTATCGAAGTCCTTGATCATGTCATCGTCGGTGATAATCGTTACTCAAGTTTAAAAGAACTCGGATATATCTGAAGGACGACTGGAATAAGGAGCGAAACATGTTGTTTACAAAAGATTTGGGTATCGACCTGGGAACCGCGAACACCCTCGTCCATTTGAAGGGCCGGGGTATTATCTTGCGGGAACCGTCGGTAGTGGCGATTCAGCGTGATACGAGTTCGGTAATGGCTGTCGGGGAAGAGGCTAAACAGATGATTGGCCGGACGCCGGGCAATATTACTGCGATTCGACCGATGAAGGACGGTGTCATCGCCGATTTTGACGTCACTATGGCCATGCTCAAATACTTTATCCGCAAAGCCCTGCAATCGACGAACTTTTTGACTCGAGTCCGTGTCGTCGTCTGCGTCCCCTGCGGTGTCACTGCTGTAGAAGAACGGGCCGTTAAGGAAGCGGCTTTGCAGGCTGGCGCTAGAGAAGCTTATCTCATCGAGGAACCGATGGCTGCAGCTATCGGCGCGGGTCTTCCCGTTCATGAACCGACCGGCAATATGATCGTCGATATCGGCGGAGGTACGACGGAAGTCGCTGTCATCTCTCTAGGAGGCATCGTGACTTCTAAGTCTATTCGTATCGCTGGGGACGAGATGGATGATGCCATAACGGCTTACATCAAACGCCAATATAACTTGGCTATCGGTGAGCGAACGGCTGAAGAGATCAAAATCACCCTCGGTTCAGCTTATCTCGACCGGTCCGAAGAACTGAAACAAACGATGGATGTGCGAGGTCGCGACCTGGTTTCTGGACTACCGAAAACGATTCACGTTACGGCTGAAGAGGTTCAACATGCCCTCTCTGAACCGGTGACGGCCATCGTTGATGCCATTAAGGTTTGTTTAGAAAAAACACCACCCGAATTGGCTGCTGATCTGATGGAACATGGTATTGTCATGGCCGGAGGCGGTTCCTTGTTGCGCGGCCTTGACCGTTTGGTGAGTTTGCAGACGGGAATGCCTGTATACCTGGCTGATGAACCGCTATCGGCGGTAGCTCTGGGTACGGGCCGCGTCTTGGAAAACATCCCTGCTTTAAAACGAGTGTTATTACCGCAAAAAAGATTAAGTTAGTGTAGAGAGACAGATTAAGGAGGAAGCCCGTTGGCCCGAACAAGATTTAGGAGTACCCTTCTTGTGATCGGTTTAGGCGTAGCGGCCGGCCTGGGACTTCTTCGCATAACGAGTGGCGACCGGGGAGATACGACATGGGCGGAGCGTTCGATTCAAGCCATTTTGGCGCCCTTACAAGCGAGTGTTTCATTCGTTACCCGGGAAACCGGTTCCATCGGCCAGGCAGTCGTCAACTATAAGCAAGTCCAGGAGGAAAACGAAAAACTTCTCCGCGAAAACGGCGATCTTCAGCGGGAAAAGGGACTCCTCCGGCAGTATCAACTGGAGAACCTAAGGCTAAAAGAGTTGTTACAGTTTAAAGAAGAGAAACAGGGGAATTATCAACTGCTCTCTGCCCGGGTGATTGCCCGGGATCCCAATACTTGGTTCCATTCGTTGACGCTGGATCGGGGCTCTGCCGACGGCATCACTAAAGATATGGTCGTCATCAACAATGATGGGTTGATCGGTCATGTCACATCGGTTACATCCCATTCCTGTCAGGTTTTGCTGATCATCGACCGGGAAGGTCCTGTCCCCGGCATGTTGCAGACAAGTCGCGAACCGGGTATTGTGGAAACGAAGGCCGATGGCTCGGGATTGCTCCAGATGGTTCACTTACGTCGTGATTCTGCAGTCCAAGAAGGACAACTGGTTCTCACCTCGGGATTGGGCACATTATATCCGAAAGGACTTCCCGTTGGATATGTAGTCGGCATTGAACCGGAACCGAATGGATTGACGAAACGGGCCAGTTTGCGAACGGCTGTTGATTTTCAACGGCTCGAAGAGGTCTTCATCATTCAAAAGGTCATTCACCAGGAGGGAGATTAGGTGCGATTTGTAATCTTAGCTCTCCTGACGGTGATCAATGTTGTTCTTCAGACCACCTTGTTAAATCACCTGTCCATCGGCGGCGTTGTTCTTCATTTGGTGCTGATCCAGGTGATCTTCGTGGGTATCATGAACGGCTCCCGTTTTGGTGGCCTTTTTGGCGTGCTGGCTGGACTGTTACTGGATCTAATGGCAGGAAGATACATTGGACTCAATGGGCTTTCCATGGCAGCCATCGGATTCGCCGCCGGTTTGATTGAAGGCCGTCTCTACAAGGACAATTTGATTGTCCCCTTGGGAAGTGTTCTCGTGGGCACGCTACTTTTCAACGGTTTGGCCTTTCTGTTGGGGACATTTGCAGGATTGCGCTTGACGGTGGTCAATTTTTTTATGACCCTTTTGATCCAGACTCTATACAACACAGCAGCAGTCCCCTTGTTATACGGCCTCTTTTACCGGGCCGCTGATCAAGGATGGCTGCCCAAGGAAGAGGTGGGATCATGAGCGTCGAATTAGGCGATTTAACAGGGAAATTTGGGAGCGACTTAAATAACGATCCGCCTGCGGCAAAACGCAGAAAAGACCTGGAATCGATCTTTCGTTTTTTTTCTATATTGACTGTCCTTGTTTTCGTGGTGCTTGCATCTCGCTTAGTCTACCTTCAATTTATCGCATCCGATCAGTACACCACTACGTCCGAGGAAAACCGGATCAAACTGCTGCCGATTCCGGCAATGCGGGGCGATATTGTCGATCGAAACGGTATCACCTTAGCTACTTCTATACCGGTATACAATGCTTATGTTACTTATTTGGGTTTACAAAATACTGATATGAATGGCGTCATCGAAAGGATCGCTCAGATTCTGGGTGCCAACGATCCGAAGATTACGCCCGATTACATTAAGAACCTGATCAATAACCAAAAGTTTCGACTCTACGAACCCATTTTAATCAAGTCTGGTTTGAGCGAGACCGAGGTGGCTATGTTGGAGGAGCGACGGGCTGACCTTCCAGGTCTCGTTGTGGAAAAAGGCCCAGTTCGTTCTTATCCGCCCTATGAAGGCACCCGAATCGCTGGTCACATGCTGGGGTATGTTCGGGAGATCAGCGAAGACGAACTAAAACGCTTATCAGAACAAAAAACGGACCAGAAATACGATCTGAACGATATGATTGGTAAATTCGGTTTAGAGAAAGCCTATGAGTCCTATCTGAGAGGCGAGGATGGCTACCAGCAGGTGGAAGTTAACCGGACTAACCGGCCTATCCGGAACTTGTTCACGCAAGACCCGATTCCCGGAAACCGGCTCGTCTTGACGATCGATGCGAAAGTCCAAAAAGCTATGGAAGATAGCATGGACAAGACGCTTACCCAGTTGCAACGGGAAAATCCAAAAGCGAAGGCAGGCGCCGCCGTAGCCATCAACGTGAAGACTGGGGCCATCCTGGGTATGGTTTCCCGACCTAATCTCGACCCAAATGATTTCATTGGCGTCATGGATCAGTCCATGGCCGATTATTATTTCCGCTCTGACCCTCCCGCCCATATCAATCGGACGATTCAAGCCGCTTATCCGCCGGGCTCCACCTTTAAACCGATCACAGCCATGGCTGCACTTGAAGCGGGGAAGCTTGACCCTCATGAACACATCACCTGTACAGGCGCTTATTGGGAAAAGCCGAATATCAAATGCTGGCAGGTCCATGGATCGGTCGATTTAAACGATGCCTTAGCGAAGTCCTGTAACGTCTATTTTCAGGAGATGGGACGACGGGCCGGTATCGACTATATCAATCAGGTTGCACGAGAATTTGGTCTTGGTCAGGAGACGGGCATCGCTCTTCCGGGCGAAGAAGAAGGATTGCTTCCAGGAAGAGACTGGAAAAGAGCCTGGGGAAGCTCCTATGCGAATAACCGCTATCAAGCTCGTATCCGGGAATTAGAAAAGCAAACACAGGAACAATTAAACAATGCCCAGACTGAAGAAGAAAAGCAAAAAATACAGAAAAAAGACAGCCAGATGCGGAAGACCATTGAACGGGACTATAAGAGTGATATGAATTATTGGCCCTACTGGCAAGCTTACGAAACGTACAACACCTCAATTGGACAGGGACGAAACCAGTACACCATACTGCAATTGGGCAACTACATCGCCACGTTAGCCAACGGTGGTACACGCTATCAGCCTTACTTGGTCGATCACATTGAGTCGCCTGACAAACAGATCGTTCAACAGTTCAATCCTACCGTCATCAATCAAGTCTCTGTCAGTCCGGAGAATATTGCTTTGGTCCGAAAGGCCATGCATGCTGTTGCTGACGAAGGAGGAACAGCCAACTACTTGTTCCAGGACTTCCCTTTCCAAGTGGCCGCCAAAACCGGAACTGCCGAGACGGGCCGAGCCGGGGACAATAAAGAAAAAGATTATCACGGCGTCTTCGTCGCCTTCGCACCTTTTGACAACCCGGAAATCGCCTTTGCCGGCGTCATCGAGTATGGTTATCATGGCGGATCCTCAGCGGGTGTTGTCGCCCGGGCCGCTTTTGAACAGTACTTCGGTTTAAAGCCGTCTGCTTCTGGCGCTCTGGTGCCTGCCGGACATGTCGAAGAATAAGAAACGAGGAGCTTCTCCTCGTTTTTTTGTTTTTCTTTGAAGGAATTCCCCGCGAAGCGTAGAATTTATTGTTGAATTAAAATGGTAAAGTTATGGAAATCGGCTGAAGGGCTGAGGATGACGCAATGAAGAAAGCAGATATCGTGATTAAAGGTTCAAAAGACGGGCTTACCTTTTATCTGGACTCGCAGTGCGATTTTTCCGACTTGGTTGTTGCCATCGAGCAGAAGCTTGCGTCAGCCGATTGTTTTCTCGTCGGCGCTCATGTGAATGTAGACGTGGGTTCACGCAAATTGTCAGAGGAACAAATCGAACGACTTCGAATCCTCTTCCCGTCATACGGGCTTATATTGCGAGGCATTACATCCTGGTCTGATTCCGAAGGAAACAATGACGAGGGGGAGGGGGCAACTATGAAAGGAAATCGAGAACGCATCTATCAAATTGCGAATCACCTCTACGAATCAAGCGAACGTCCCGAACCCGCTGGTGAAAGCAGCAAGTTCGAACCCAAAGAATCTATCGTTTCCTTCGAGCCTGCAACTACCGAAGCGCCTCCATCTTCCTTATCGACGGCAGCAACCGATGACGGGGCCGAAAATGAAGCGCCTATCATCACACTCGGCGGTGATGAACAAACCTTGCTGATCCAACGGACTTTGCGTTCGGGGCAAACGGTGCGTTACCCTGGAAACGTAGTTATTTTAGGGGATGTCAATCCGGGGGCCGAAGTGATCGCCGGTGGAAACATTATTGTCATGGGTGTTTTTCGAGGTGTAGCGCATGCTGGTGCCTTGGGCAGCTTGGATGCAGTGGTGACCGCCTATCGGCTTCGTCCCACTCAACTGCGCATCGCCAACCATATTACCCGTCCGCCCGATGAAGACGATGACGGACCGGACCATCCGGAAATCGGCCGCATCCGGGACGGCATGGTGACAATTGAGCGATATCACTATGGTAGCAAATCTTTTGGCAAAGACGCATAAGGGAGGAACTCAAATGGGTGAAGTAATGGTCATCACCTCGGGCAAAGGCGGCGTCGGTAAAACTACGACAACGGCGAACATTGGAACCGGATTGGCTTCCCTCGGATATAAGGTCGTTTTAGTCGACACGGATATCGGGTTACGCAACCTCGATGTGGTCATGGGTCTTGAAAACCGAATTGTCTATGACATCGTCGATGTGACTAGCGGACAAGTCTCTTATTCAAAAGCGTTGATCAAGGACAAGCGGTTTCCCGACGGACGGCTGAACCTACTGCCGGCAGCACAGACGAAAGATAAGACCGCCGTCAACCAGGCTCAGATGCAAAAACTCTGTGAAGATTTGAGAAAAGAGTTTGACTTTGTTTTGATAGACTGTCCGGCTGGCATCGAACAAGGATTTAAAAATGCCATCGCCGGTGCGGAAAAAGCCATCGTCGTAACGACTCCAGAAGTTTCGGCGATTCGAGATGCTGACCGGATCATCGGCTTATTGGAAGCAGGTGGACTACGCAATCCCCGTTTAATCATCAACCGCCTCCGTCCGGCCATGGTGAAACAAGGTGATATGATGTCGATTGAGGATATGGTCGACATCCTTGCCATCGACGTAATCGGTGTAGTGCCGGAAGATGATACCATCGTCATATCGACGAACAAGGGTGAACCAGCAGTCCTCGATGATAACTCACGGGCAGGTCAAGCTTATCGCAACATCACCCGCCGTCTTACCGGTGCTGATGTGCCTTTGATGAACCTGGAAGTCTCTGAAGGGCTATTTGACAAAGTGCGCAAGATCTTTGGCATGGGCCGATAATAGGGTTTTGAAAGGAAAGGGGGCAGAGGGCCCATGGCGGTGCTGGACTTTCTCAACCGCATGTTTAGCCGGGAAAACTCCAATAATAGCAAGAACATAGCAAAAGAACGCCTGCGATTAGTTCTGGTACATGACCGCAGCAGTGTTTCTCCCGAGATCATTGAAGCCCTCAAAGAAGACCTCATCCGGGTCATCTCGAATTATATGGAAATCGATGAAAGATCACTGGAAGTTAATTTGAACAATGAGGATAGTTCCGTTGCTTTAGTTGCCAACATTCCTGTTCTGGGATTGAAGCGTCGAAACGTTCCTCGATAATGTTTAGTTTTGATGGTTCTGGCCCCTCTATGAATGAGGGGCTTTTCATCTTTTCTAGGATCCCCTATAATTGATTAAGGTATGCCAATTCAAAGGAGGTTAGGAGGAACACCGTTGCACCGAAAACTCATCCGAAATTTGGACTATACCTTGGCAGCAGTCGTGGTTCTCCTGTTGGCATTCAGTCTGGTCGTCATGAGAAGTGCATCTGCGAATGTAGGAGCCGAACCGTTAGATTTCGTAATCAAACAGACCCTCTGGATTTTTACGGGATTAGTGATTATCGGCATCTCCTTGTTTTTTCGCTATCAGACTTTTGCACGCTATTCCTGGTACATCTACGGGTTTAATCTGGTCATCTTATTGAGCGTTATTCTAGTCGGTGTAAACGTAAACGGAGCCCACCGTTGGATTAACGTCGCCGGTTTTCAGTTTCAGCCTTCCGAATTTGCCAAGTTGTTTATCATTGTTGGATTTGCCGATTTTTTGACAACACGGCAAGGAAGACTAGATACTCTGAAGGATTTGCTTCCTTGTTTTATTTACATCGCTGTTCCGATGTTGCTGATCCTAAAACAACCTGACTTAGGTACTTCTCTTGTCTTTCTCGCCATCATGCTAGGGATGATGATGATCGCAGGTGCCAATAAAAAGATTATGGGCTTGTTGACTTTCGGCAGTCTGGCTGTGGCCATATTTGCCATTTACGGCCATATGACCTGGGGCTGGTGGTTACCCTTACAAGATTACCAGATCAAACGGTTGATCATCTTCTTAGATCCCGATATCGATCCCTTAAAAAGCGGATACCATATACGGCAATCGCTCATTGCGATTGGTTCCGGTGGTCTGTTCGGTAAGGGGTTGTTCCAAGGGAGTCAAGCCCAGTTAAACTTTTTGCCAGAACACCACACCGACTTCATCTTCTCTGTCATTGGTGAGGAATTGGGCTTTATCGGTTCTGTCAGCCTGTTGGCTCTCTTTCTAATGATGATTCTTCGGGGCATCAAAATTGCCTTGGACGCCCGTGATACCTACGGAACGCTTGTTGTTACCGGTATTGTTTCCATGTGGCTCTTCCAAGTGCTTGTAAACGTAGGAATGACAACGGGGATTATGCCCGTTACCGGAATCCCCTTGCCCTTTGTCAGCTATGGCGGCTCCGCCATGATAACAAACATGACTTGTATAGGATTGCTTCTCAACGTCTGTTTGCGCAGGCAGTCTATAACGTTTTAGAGGTGGACGAGGCGTGAGTCAGCTTAAAGTTAACGATCTGATCCAGATTCTTATTCCTTCCGGCAGCATCTACTCAGGCCATTACAAAAGCAGAGTCGAAGATATGGATAAGGACACATTGACTCTCGCTCTTCCGTTCAAAGATGGTCAATTGATTCCCCTGCACGTAGGTGAGCAGGTCATATTTTATCTTTCGACGGAGAATGGCGTTTGGGTCTATCAATCGGTAATTCAATCTCGGCGTTCCCAACCTTTGCCCGTCATCATCGTATCCAAGCCAATCAGGGCAGACAAAGTGCAGCGGCGAAACTTTTATCGATTCCCTGTTTTTTTGGAGAGCCAATTCGCCTTACAGCTGCCTGAAACAGACCCAAAAGACTGGCCTTGGAATAAAATGTGGATTCGCAATATCTCCGGCGGCGGTGTATGTATCGCTTCCAAAGAGCCGATCAAAGTCGGTGAAAAGGTGCTTGTCGATCTTCCGATCGGGAGAGAAGCATTGCGTCTAGGAGGTCAGGTAAAGCGAGTCACTATTGATGGAGAAGGTAAGGATGCACAGTTTTTGCTGGGAGTGGAATTTCTTCAGCCCTCCCGTGGCCAGCAGGAGCAAATCATTCAGTATATTTTTACGCGACAACGGGAACAGCGGAACCAAGGATTGCGCTAAAGCCCTGCCGGTTATGCCGGCGGGGCTGATTTTTTTAGGACCGAAGTACCTATCGAATTGAAACTTAAACATTTATAATGAAAATGGTATTCCTTTGTCGAACTAAAGGAGTGGATTTCATTGGCGATGGCTTGTTCAACCTATTTGGGTTTGACGATTCGGACTCCGAAAACAGGAGACTTTTGCCGCTGGTGGAACCGACGGTTACCCCTACAAGTTTTGGCTTGGGAGTTGCAATCAGAGCACCCGGCTCCGATTGTGGCTGTACGAGTCAATAATGTCTTAGAAGACCTCGAGTTTGTTCCGTCTCGGGATTGCCAAGTGGAAATGGTAGATATGTCTTCCGAGATTGGACTACGCGTCTATGCGAAGAGTTTGACCTTTATTTTAATGCGTGCAGCCAAAGAGCTATTTCCAGATCAGCAGTTGGAGATTCAGTTCTCCTTAAACAAAGGATTTTATGGTGAAATGCTCGGCGATCAGACGTTGACTCCAGAGATGGTCGATAGACTGCGAGAGCGTATGTGGGATATTGTGCGGGCTGCAGAACCGATCGAACGGAGAGTCGTCAAACCGGAAGAAGCTATCAGGCTCCTTACGGAAGCCGATCGGATGGGGCAAGCGAAGATCCTGCGTTATCGCAAACAGGATTTAGTCAACATCTATAGTTGTGGAGAATTTATCGATTTTAGTGACGAGATCCTGGTTCCCCACACGGGTCTGATCACGACCTATCAGCTAGTCCATCACGTATCTGGTTTTTTGTTGCGGTTTCCCGATCAATCCGATCCTTTTCGTATCCCTGATAACGTAGAACAAAAGAAATTAAGTTTTATCTTTCGTGAATCAGACAAGTGGTCAAAAATCGTCAAAGTATCTGACGTCTGTGATCTCAATCGTTACATCGAGACAGAGGAAACAGGCGAACTTATTCGTATTGCCGAGGCACTCCACGAAAAGAAAATTGCCCAGATTGCCGATCAAATTGCTGCAGAACCGGAAAAACACAGGTTGATTCTAATCGCTGGACCGTCATCGTCCGGAAAGACCACCTTCGCCCAGCGGTTAAAGATCCAGTTGCGTGTGAACGGGATGAACCCGGTAACGTTATCGACAGATGATTATTTCTTTCCGAGGACAGAGACACCTCACGATGAATTCGGAAAACCAGACTATGAGTCTATCCATGCTGTTGATTGTGATCTGATCAATAAGCACTTAAGCCAATTGATTCAAGGCGAAGACGTAGAAATTCCTTACTATAATTTTCATACGGGAGAACGGGAGTACAGGGGAAAATACTTGACCATTGATCTGAATCAACCCATTATCATTGAAGGAATCCACGGTCTTAATGAAAAACTCACCCAAGCCGTGGATCGTTCCAACAAATTCAAGATTTATGTAAGCGCACTCGTCGAACTGAATCTAAATCCGATGAATCATATCAAGACAACTGATGCTCGCTGTATTCGTCGTATCGTTCGAGACTTCCAGTTCCGTTCCCACAGTCCTCAAAGAACATTAGAAATGTGGCCGTCCGTTCGCCGGGGCGAAGGACGGTGGATTTTTCCCTTCCAAGAAGAAGCCGATGTGATGTTTAATTCCGCTTTGGTCTACGAATTGGCCGTCTTGTCTCGCTATGCCATACCCTTATTGCAACAAGTAAATTCTGACGAAGAAGTCTACGGCGAGGCCCAACGTTTGCTTACGCTGCTCGATTATTTCCTACCTGTCAACCATGATGAAATCCCCAACAACTCCATTCTTCGAGAATTCATCGGAGGCAGTTGTTTTTTCAAGGAGCATTAATCTGGTATGTATGATGAAAAGATGAGACATAAGTGGAATTATCAATGGAAACAGCTCACGAAACATATAAAGGGCTCCCTGTTCCTCCTGCTGATCAGCAGTTGCTTTTACCTAGTTGGTATATTTGGATTTCCCTCAACAGGCTATGCAATTGAGCCGATAAATCCTTCCGTAAATTCTATTGAATTAATCATTGACGGGGAACGAGTAAATTCGGACGTCGCACCGATCATCAAAGATGACCGTGTTCTCGTTCCCCTACGGGTAGTTTCGGAGTATCTGAAATTGAACCCCACTTGGATCGAGGAACTCAGGGAGGTTCGTCTTGGAAAACCGGGATTATTGATCCTACTTAAGCCGGATGTGAAAACGGCACAGGTGAATGACAAAAAGGTCGATCTTGATGTGGCTCCAGTGATCAAAGACAATCGAACTATGGTGCCGTTGCGGTTTGTCAGTACCGTCTTGGGCGCAGAGGTGAAATGGATCGCTGAATCCCGTACTGTTACCATTTTGACGACTTCTAACCCATCACCAAGCCAAAACCCTCCTACGGCGATCGCTCCCCCAACAACTCCGCCTGTGATAACTCCTTTACCCACATCATCATCTTCGCCACCATCGCAACCACCGCAGGTTCAGCCTACACAGATACCATCACAACCGGCGGGAGAAGCCCCGGTGGAAAAGGTAGTCGGAATAGACTGGAAAATAGAAAATGGGTCTACTATCCTGATCCATCTCGATGCGCCTTCAGGAGATTATAAAGTTACTAGGCTTTCTTCCCCGGATCGATTGATCATTGACTTCCCAAATCTGCGTCTAGGTGATGACCTCCCTCGAAGCACTGTCGTCAACTTGTTGCCGGTAAAACAGATACGTTTTGGTCAATATCAAGCAGATATCGCCCGAGCCGTAATCGATCTGACCGCCAAGGTGGAGCCCCAGATCGTTAAGGCTGCCGCCGGCCTAGAGGTCCGCTTTGCTCTTCAACCAATCCGTCCAACCGAAGAAACGCCTTTGGTACTGCTTGATCCTGGTCACGGTGGAATCGATCCAGGGGCACTAGGACCGAATCAGACTCGGGAAAAAGATGTTACACTCCAGGTGGCTTTGATCCTCCGTGAACTGCTACAGAAAAAAGGAATTGCCGTTCTGATGACACGAACGGAGGACATGTATGTATCACTGGCTGATCGGGGAACCATTAATGACCGGGTCCGACCCGACCTTTTCTTGAGCATTCACGCCAATTCCTTTGCACGTTCCGACGTGGGCGGAACAGAAACCTGGTATTACGATGAACAAGGTAAGCAACTAGCCTCCTTGCTCCAGCAAAATGTTCTTCCGATAACTGGACGAAACGACCGAGGAATCAAACAAGCTGGTTTTTATGTACTCCGTTCATCACCCGTTCCGGCCGCTCTTTTGGAAATGGCTTTCATCTCTAACCCGGACGAAGAAAAACTGCTTTTCGACCGGAATTTTCAAACACGTCTCGCACAGACTCTTTGTGACACCTTAACAAGCTATTTGAATAAGCAATAAATGACTATATCAGTCATACTTTGTCGAACGATTCTTACCTGAACATGGCAGGAAAAGGAAAATAGACCTCGAAAATATTCTACACATTCATATCAGAGCTGTCGGGCTGAAGGCATCGAAAGGAGGCAACGCGGTTGATTTACGCGACTATTGCGTTAATGCTTTTCATTGGGGTTGTAATCATGGCTGAACTCCGGGAAAATAAGACCTATCGAAAACCGAGCGGCCTCGACCCTGTCGCAGTTCGCCGCTTGGTCGGTCAAAACAACAGCAGAGATCGCATCATCCCATCCCGCCAAAATCCTTTTCATGGACACTCAGTGGAATCATAATCATGATTGTAAAAAAAGAACCCGCTATGTTCGCTTTTGCCAGCATAGCGGGTTCTTTTTCATTCGTATAATCTAACTATTTCTCAGTATTTGTCCCTTGTGGATTTGACGAAGGTTGAGCCAACAAACTGTGACGATAACCATAGCCGAAATAAATGATGACGCCGAGGCCCATCCATTTTAAGAAAAGCATCCATGTCGTATAGGGTAAAGAGAACATTAAAAATGTGCAAAAGACAATGGCTAAAAGGGGAGTATAGGGAACGCCAGGGCAGCGAAAAGGTCGTTGTAAATCAGGTCTTTGGTAACGGAGTAAGACAACGCCCAAGGAAACCATGACAAAGGCAGACAGGGTTCCCAAATTGACCATTTCAGCGACGACTTGAATCGGTACAAACCCAGAAATGACGGCAACGGTAATCCCTGTAATCCATGTGGAGATAAAGGGTGTCGCATGTTTGGGATGGATCTTGGAGAAAAGAGGAGGTAACAGACCGTCGCGACTCATGGCATAAAAGACTCGGGTCTGCCCGAACATCATCACCAACAGCACTGTAGTGATACCGGATATTGCACCAATAGAGACGAGTCCCGCTACCCAGTTTTGTCCCGCCACCTGCATGGCTAAAGCAACTGGTGCTGATACGCCGGCAAACTGAGAATAAGGTACAATCCCCGTCATAATCGCAGAAACAATGATATAGAGAACTGTACAGATGGCTAGGGAAGCGATGATTCCAATAGGGAGGTCTCGTTGAGGGTTCTTGACTTCTTCTGCCGCTGTGGAAACGGCGTCAAATCCGATATAAGCGAAGAAGACGATCGCCGCTCCAGACCAGATGCCGGAAATCCCAAAAGGCATGAAGGGAACCCAGTTCGCCGGCTTTACATACCACACACCGACACCAATGAATAAGGCCACTACGGTCAGCTTTATCGCGACCATCACGTTGTTTACCTTAGCGCTTTCCCGGATACCGAGCGATAACAGTGTGGTTACCAATAAGCAAATAATGATAGCCGGCAGGTTAATAACGCCGCCAGCAGCAGGAGGACTCGTTAGCGCCGCTGGCAAGTTGAACCCTAATCCCTCTATGAGCTTCACAAAATAGGCAGACCAACCGATGGCAACGGTAGAGGAAGCCAAGCCGTATTCGAGAACTAAGGCCCATCCGATTAACCAAGCCACAAACTCTCCCAATGTCGTATAAGAATAGGTATAGGCGCTGCCAGAGACGGGACAGAGGGCGGCAAATTCAGCATAGGCCAAGGCGGCAAAACCGCAAGCCAAACCGGCAACGATAAATGAAAGCATCAGTGCCGGTCCGGCATGTTCGGCAGCAGCAATACCGGTGAGAACAAAAATTCCCGTTCCGATAATCGCACCGATACCGAGCAAGGTGAGATCGTAAGCTCCCAAGGTTTTTTTCAAGCCGCTTTTCCCTTGAGAGAACTGGATCAGTTGATCCAGTGACTTCTTGCGCCAAAGATTCATGCTTATTAAGGACTCCTTTCTCTCTTTGCTCAAGTATCTACAGTGATCGGTTAACCTCTATTCTGTGCAAGTTTTCCCCGTTTTAGGGTATGTAAACATCTTGCTCTGAGAATAAAAGGACAATCACACAATGACATATTATAGAGGTAAGTGAATTTAAGCACAATACAGAAAGAAAAAAAGTCCAGAATAAAACTATGATCTGGACCAGTGCGTAAATTACTTATGCATGCTTCGCTGGTGACATTCTGCAAAGGCTCTGTTCATCGCTCGCGTATGTACAGGATTTATGTACTCTCGGTCTGAGGGGTTTGAAAAGCACCACGATGCCATGACGCATTCAGAACATTTTCCGTCACGGTGGGGGCGAGGAATCGGTATGATGTCCGCCATGATATCCTCCACTTATCTTCAGTTTTCCTTCGAAAGTAGTATGCCCTGCCGAAACGAATCAAAACCTTGTCCTATTTTTTCCATTCATTCGCATAAAGTAGACTAAAGAACGGCCAAGGAGGAAAAGGTTTTGAAAAAGTTTATACCGCCCGAATCAGGCGAATGGATTACGAACCGGCGACGGAAAAAGCTTTCTAGCGAAAATACATCCACGCCGGGCACTTCAGAAGAAAAAGAGAAAGGGACAAGCTCTGCCAATCATCCGTGGTCAAGTTCTCACCTCGATTCGGGTCGCCGTTGGTTTTCTAAGGATGATTCGAAATGGGGCGATCCCTCCTGGCGAGAACCTCCCGACGAGCCGGAACCGGGATCGATGCTGCGCCGTTGGTTATGGCAAACGGTTATCGCCGTAGCCATATTCGCTCTGGTCTGGGAAGTCTTTCAGTTTGAACAGCCCTGGGCAAAAACATTGCAGGCGCAAATACGTCAATTGGCCACGGAGAGTATGAACTTAGAACCTCTTCATCAAGCCGTCACGCGGTTAGGTCTTTGGGCTGAAGAGGGAACTACAGTGCCCGTTTTAGCGCCCACCGACGGGGGAGTTCAGTTTGGACTGCCTGTCAATGAACCGGTTAAAGGCGTCATCGTTCAGACTTTTGGACAACAGGGGAATGAGTTTAATCCGGGCATACGGATCGCCGCACGGGAAGGCTCGCCAGTCATGGCAGGGACAGACGGCAAAATCATCAACAGTTGGGAGGAGAACGGCGGAACCTACGTGCAGATTGCTGCTTCTGACGGAAGCATTCGTTTAATGGGGCCTTTGGAAAAAGTAGATCTAAAAGCCGGACAACCTGTTGAATCGGATACGATCGTCGGTCGTTTAGCCCGAAATAAAGAGGATCGACAAGCTCAACTCTACCTGGAAGTGCGGCGCGGCGGGCAAAGTGTGGATCCGCTGGAACGAAACAAAGAGAAGGGAGGCGGAACTGTTGAAGATCGCCCGCCTAGCGGGAGTGGATATCCGCATTAATCAATGGCTGGTGCTGATGTCTGCTCTGTACGTCTGGGCCGGTGTCGGACCTCAGGTGGCATTGGCCTTTCTCTGTGTCGCTTGGCATGAACTGGGTCACAGTGTAGCCGCTCGTCGCGCCGGTTTTTCCGTACAGGAGATCGAGTTTTTCCCTTTCGGGGGAGTGGCTCGAATCTCGCCGGGACTAGAGCAGAGCCCTCGAGACGAAATCATGGTTGCTTTGGCCGGACCGGTTTTTTCATTTATCCTGGTAATCGCCCTCGATGCTGGGCTTATGCTCGGCATGGGGTGGAATGATTCCGTTGAATATCTTCGCAATGTCAATTTTACTTTAGGTGCTTTTAATCTCCTGCCCATTTTACCTCTCGATGGAGGGCGAGTATTCCGCTCGCTCTTAACGACCCTCTGGGGGGCAATGAAAGCATCACAGCAGGCTGCCCTTTGGGGGGAAGGAATGGCGCTGTTGTTCGGGTTTTTATCTATTTTAGGACTTTACTGGCAAAAGTGCGGGCTAGACTTGCCGCTCATCGCCGGTTTTTTGTTTCTCGGAGCCCATAAAGAAAGGACGATTGGGCCTATGATATTCTGGCGCTTGCTTAAAGCGAAGCGGCAAAACTTAGGTACGAAAAAGACTTGGAGCGGAGATGTGGTCGTAGCCCGAGAGGATGTACATATTTCCAACCTGCTACCGCAAATTGTACCTGATCGCTGTTTGTTGGTCACCGTCATCGATAAAGGAGGACGTATCGTTGGACAGGTGAGTGAAAGCGATTTGCTGAGTCATATGATGCAAGGGAAAGAAGATATGCCGGTCGGAGATTTGATCCAAAAAGCTTAAGTGTAAAAAGGGTTGTCTTTAACAGATAAAGGGGATAATCTATTCATGAGTTAAAGGAACATCGTACCAACGGGGCGATAGATCATAAAGAGACTGAGCGGAGGATCAAATTGCAGCACACTCATGAATCGATAAACAAGGCATTAGAAGAGGGACTGCTCACCAAGGTGACGAAACCGACGCGATACACCGGCGGGGAGTATAACCAAGTAAAAAAAGACTGGGCTGACGTCGATGTATCGATGGCGTTTGGGTTTCCCGATGTCTACGAAGTGGGGATGTCCCACTTAGGTCTGCGCATTTTGTATCATCTAATTAACGAACAACCTCGGATGGTCATGGAACGGGTCTTTGCACCTTGGGTAGACATGGAGAAAGAGATGCGTGCCCGTGAACTGCCGCTGTTCTCCTTGGAAAGCCGCCGGCCCTTGACAGACTTTGATGTGGTGGGATTTACGCTTCAGTATGAAATGTCCTACACGAACATCTTGAATATGCTCGATCTGGCAGGGATTCCGCTCAAGTCGATCGACAGAAGCGATGATGCGCCATTGATCATGGCCGGTGGTCCTTGTGCGGTCAATCCAGAACCGCTGGCAGATTTTGTCGATTTGGTCGTTTTGGGGGAAGGGGAGGAAGTACTGCCTCGAATCCTCCAAACCATCGCTCAATTTAAACAAGCAGGCCGTTGGCGGACTGGATCGGGAACGAGAGGCCGGGAAGAGTTGCTCGTCACCCTAGCTCAAATCCCCGGTGTCTACGTGCCCGCCTTCTATCAATCTGAATACGATGAAAAAGGACTTTTCAGGGGTACAAAACCAAACCGCCCTGATGTGCCTGCCCGTATTTCCAAGCAGATTGTCGCTGATTTGGACAAGGCCTATTTCCCGACAAAATCGCTTGTGCCCTTCATGGATGTCGTCCATGATCGGGTAATGTTAGAAGTCCTTCGGGGATGTTCCCGTTCCTGCCGATTTTGTCAAGCCGGAAGTATCTATCGGCCCGTTCGAGAACGATCGATGGAAACATTAAAAAAACAGGCTGCTGAACTGGTGAAGACGACAGGCTATGACGAGATCGCTCTGACCTCGTTGAGTACAGCCGATTATACTTGTGTGGAACCGCTGATCCAATCGTTGATCGCTACACACCAGGAGCAAAAAGTAGGTGTATCCTTGCCGTCCCTTCGGGTCGACGCTTTCTCGGTGAACTTGGCCAAGGAAGTGCAAAAAGTGCGCAAAACCGGGTTGACCTTTGCACCGGAAGCAGGGACTCAGCGCCTACGCGATGTGATCAATAAGGGAGTCACTGAGAAAAACCTCATGGAAACCGTAGAAAGCGCCTTTGCTAACGGTTGGACCGGCCTGAAGCTCTATTTCATGATCGGCTTGCCGACCGAAATAGAGGAAGACTTAGAAGGCATCGCTCAACTGGCCGAACGGGTCGTCTATCGCGGTACCGGTATCCTGCGAGAAAAAGGCATCAAAAAGAGTGTCAAAGTGACCGTCAGCACCTCATCCTTTGTGCCGAAGCCTCAAACACCCTTTCAATGGGAACCGCAGGCTCGCATTGAAGAGCTTGAAGAAAAACAAGCTTACTTAAAAAAGCGCC
This sequence comes from Heliobacterium mobile, assembly GCF_009720735.1. Classification (GTDB taxonomy): domain Bacteria; phylum Bacillota; class Desulfitobacteriia; order Heliobacteriales; family Heliobacteriaceae; genus Heliobacterium; species Heliobacterium mobile. Next base: position 187,279 of record NZ_WNKU01000002.1, on the reverse strand, counting down.
TCAAAGATCGCCGCATCAACTACAATTGGCACGATGCAAAGGTAAGTTTTATGGAGGCTGTTTTGGCCAAAGGGGATCGCCGAATCGGAGATGTTCTTTACCGGGCTTGGCAAAAAGGTTGTACTTTCGACGGATGGTCCGAATACTTCCACTTTGATCGCTGGCAGGAAGCTTTTGCCGAAGCGAATATTGATCCCGAATATTACGCCTACCGCACCATCCGTTACGATGAACCATTGCCATGGGATCATCTCGATTTCGGTGTGCAACGCCAATATTTAGTCCGGGAACATAAAAAAGCCTTAGAAGAATCATTAACCCATGACTGCCGCCTCGATTCATGTTCCGGTTGCGGCGTTTGTCCTACCCTAGGCGTAAGTCTGGATTTGCGGGGTGAAAAGCATGTACCGAATTCGAATCGCATTTAGCAAACAAGATCCAGTCCGCTGGCTTTCCCATCTAGATACCCAAAAAGCCTTTGAGCGGGCCTTGCGCCGGGCTGAGATTCCCTTGGCCTTTTCAGAGGGTTTTAATCCTCACCCCAAAATCGCCTTTGCCTCGGCTTTAGCCGTCGGTATCGTCTCCCTCGGCGAATATGCAGATATTGAACTGGCTGAGGACATGGCGCCTGAAACGGTGAAAGAAAAGCTCCAACAGGCAATGCCGGAAGGATTCGGTGTGCGAGCCGTAAAAAAAGTTCCCCAAGGAACGCAGGCACTGATGGCCGCTGTCAACCGGGCCCAGTACCGGGTACGGGTCCCCTTGACGAAAGAGATTGAAGATGGAATGGTAAAAGCCGCTCTCGATAAAAGCCTCGCAGAGGAAGCTTGGCTGGTAGAACGGGAAGGCAAAAAAGGCCGGTCTACAAAGGATATTCGCGGCGGGATCTATCAGTTGTCAGGTCATATTGTCGAAGGCCACCTCGTTCTGGAAATGGTTGTGCAGACCGGCAGTGAGGGGAACGTTCGGCCCGAAGAAGTTCTGGAAATCGTGGTGCGCACAGGCAGCTTGCCTGTCGATATAGAGCGGATCCGCATCCTACGGCTCGGCTTGTTCGTAGCCAAAGGGGATCGGCTCATGACGCCCTTAGAAGTGATATGAATAAAGTGGTCCTCGTTCAGGTGGAAGAGAGTTATACGAAAATCGCTCTCTTGGAAGATGACCACCTGGCTGAATTACATTGGGAAAAAAACGAACAAGGCTCGATCGTCGGCAACATTTATAAAGGCAACGTAGAAAATGTTCTGCCCGGTATGCAGGCGGCCTTTATCGATATCGGCCTTGAGCGGAACGCTTTTTTATACGTAAAAGAAGCGATTCCAACCGTTCTGAAGGAGGAAGGGATCAACCCCTCCATCGGAGACATTCTCAAGCCGGGACAGGAAGTGCTCGTACAGATCCTCAAAGAGGGGATTGGAACCAAAGGGCCCCGTGTTACTCGCAACGTAACTCTGCCAGGCCACTGGGTCGTCCTGATGCCCATGGTGGATCACGTAGGCGTATCCAAACGCATTGAAGATGAGCGGGAACGACGGCGGCTGATAGAAGTGGCAGAACGCGTCCAGATCCCTGGGATGGGGATCATCATTCGGACGACAGCTGTCGGTGCCGATGAAAATGAATTAGCTGCAGACATCAGACGTCTCCAAGAACGGTGGCAAAAAATTAAAGAGAAAATTAATCGCCGCCCATCGCGAAGTCTTGTCTACCAAGGCGGGACTCTAGTAGAGCGGATCTTGCGGGACATGATCGATGATGAGGTACAACAAATCCGGGTGAACGATTGCACCACCTATAATCAAATGTGGGAGTGGGCAGAGGAAAACTACCCTCTTTTGCGCAGTCGCCTCCATTTGCAAGACGGCCGCGATTATTGGACAGAGTTCAACTTGCAAGTGGAAATCGAGAAGGCCCTGCGTCCCAAAACGTGGTTAAAATCGGGAGGGTATCTCGTCATTCAGGAGACAGAAGCTCTCACGGTGATCGATGTCAATACAGGCAAGTATACAGGTACACATGACTTGGAAGATACCGTTCGCAAGACGAACTTAGAAGCGGCCCGGGAAATCGCCCGCCAACTTCGACTGCGCAGCATCGGCGGCATCATTGTCATCGATTTTATCGACATGACAGTAGACAGCCACCGGCAAGAGGTGCTTGATGTGCTGCGAGAAAGCTTGCAAAGAGATAAAGCCCCTACGAACGTGCTGGGAATTACGCCGTTAGGCTTGGTCGAGATGACCCGTAAGAAGGTTCGGGACAGTCTCTCGTCTATGTTGACGGAGCCTTGTAGTTGCTGCGACGGGAGGGGGAGGGTGTACCGGAAATCGCCGATCACATAGGCGACCGGTCCTTTTCACAAGACCGCTTGTTGCGTCCGAGGGTACGGGGTGTAATAAATGAGTGCGATACTCGTACTAAAGCGGAGCGGGTTGTATGGACCCAGTTCGCCGCGGGCTTCGAGTCCGCTTACTTACCTGCTGCCCTAAAGCGCGATATTCTCGTAGTGAACAGTTGACAAAAGTGAATTATGTCGATATTATATTGATTTGTAGGTATCTGTCCCCTGGTCACAACCGCTCAGGTCGGGCTGGATGAAGTTGGCGTAAGCCGCGCCTTGCACTTGGCGAGTCTAGATGTAGGAGGTGTCATCATGTACGCAATTATTGAAACTGGCGGCAAGCAGTACAAAGTCCAACAGGGCGATGTGCTGAACGTAGAAAAGCTGGAAGCCAACCCCGGTGATGTGATCACGATCGATCGCGTTTTCGCCGTCGGCTCCGAAGGCGACCTGAAAGTGGGTGCTCCCACCGTCGCTGGCGCAAAAGTTCTGCTCAAAGTCGAAGAGCACGGCAAAGGCAAGAAGATCATCATCTTCAAGTATAAGTCGAAAAAGAACTATCGCAAAAAACAAGGTCATCGTCAAGCTTTTACCCAAGTCCGTGTGGAAGCTATCGAAGCCTAATTGGGCTGAACCATGGTAAAAGTAAAAGTTTATGTCGACGACAACGGGCGAATCTTGGGTTTTGAAGCGACAGGTCACGCAGGAGCAGCACCCCACGGCCAAGATGTGGTCTGTGCGGGCGTGTCAGCGTTGACGCTAACGGCTGTCAACGGGCTGGAACACTTTCTCGGCGATAAAGCCCTGGAAGTAGATGCACCGGGACCAGGGAATTTGCGTTGCATGCTAATGGACCCTCTGATGACTGACGATGCGCGGACAGCCCAGATTATCCTGGAAACAATGGTACTCGGTTTAGAAAAAACCGCGGAGACTTATCCGCGTTACTTGAAAATGGAAAAAAGGAGGTGTCTCCCGTGTTAGTCATGAATCTGCAATATTTCGCCCATAAAAAAGGGGTCGGCAGCTCCCGTAACGGACGCGACTCTGAAGCCAAACGGCTGGGCGTAAAACGCAGCGACGGGCAACAAGTTATTGCTGGCAATATTCTTGTTCGCCAACGTGGCACCAAAATCCATCCCGGAAATAACGTGGGTATCGGCAGTGACGACACCTTGTTCGCCATGGTGAACGGTGTAGTCAAGTTCGAACGAAAAGGCCGGGACAAAAAACAGGTTAGCGTATACGCAGTCTAAATCACAGCACCCCCGGAGAAATCCGGGGGTTTTTTGTCAATATTATTAGCAGGGGCTGTTCTTGATTTAGTTCAATGGGAGAGAACGATGGAAGCAAAAGAAGCGATACTGGAGCGGTCCTTCTCGCCGGGAACAGAGGCTTGGATCGATTTGTGGCGTCACCTGCGCCATGACTTCGTCAACCACATTCAAACCATCATGGGCTATGTACAGATCAACCGTCAAGATCGAGCTGTCGAATACATGAAAGAAGTGGCTTCCGGACTTCAAGCGGCAGGGGGCATTTTGGCGTTAGGGGTAATGCCGGTCATTGCCTGCCTGATTCTGAAAGCACAAGAGCTTCGGCAGATATCGGTGGAACTGCAAGTCCGGGTATCTCCCCAGTGGAACCCTTCTTTATGGCAAGGTGACAGGCAAGCTCGCCAACTGGCCGAGGAAGCATTGGAAGCGATCGATAGCATGCTCACAGGGAGGCCCGGTCAAGACGATGGGGACATCCTCGTCCTTTATTTCCGTGGACAACCTCAACTTATGGATGCCTATTGGCAGAACAGCCCCAAATAATCGCAGCACATCATCTAGGAGGTTGCTTTTTTGTTTTACGATCAGGCAAAAATCTTCGTTAAAGGCGGCGACGGCGGTAACGGAGTAGCATCCTTTCGCCGGGAAAAATATGTCCCTGAAGGCGGTCCTAACGGTGGTGACGGCGGCAGCGGAGGTAACGTCATCTTTATTGGTGACGAGGGACTTCGAACCCTGGTCGATTTTCGCTATCAACGGCACTACAAAGCGGAACGCGGCGAGCATGGCATGGGTAAAAATATGCATGGCCGTAATGGCGAGGACATGACCGTTAAAGTCCCTATCGGTACCGTTGTCAAAGATGCCGAAACGAACGCCCTGATTGCCGATATCACGAGTCACAATCAAAAAGTGATCGTGGCCAAAGGTGGACGGGGTGGACGGGGAAACGCGAAGTTTGTCAGTTCAGTCAACCGTGCTCCAACCATCTCTGAAAACGGTGAGCCCGGTGCGGAGCGTTGGTTAGAACTCGAGTTGAAAGTCCTAGCTGACGTAGGGTTAGTCGGTTTTCCTAATGTTGGGAAATCGACGATCATCTCCGCTGTCTCGGCGGCTAAGCCGAAGATCGCCAACTACCACTTTACGACCCTTGAGCCGAACCTTGGTGTAGTCCGGTTGGGTGAAGGTCAGAGCTTTGTCATGGCCGACATCCCAGGACTGATCGAAGGGGCTCACGCCGGTGCCGGACTAGGCCATGATTTTCTGCGTCACACAGAGCGGACCCGCTTTTTGATTCATGTGCTCGATATCTCCGGTAGTGAAGGCCGCGATCCTTTAGAGGACTTCGACGGGATTAACAAGGAACTAGCCTTGTATAAACCAGACTTAGCTGAAAAGCCTATGGTGGTGGCAGCGAACAAGATGGATCTGCCTGGGGCAGAAGGGAATTTGGAACGCCTTCGAGAAAAACTCGGTGAAGAATATCTGATATTCCCTGTTTCAGCGGCAACGACTGAAGGGTTGGAACCACTACTGTGGCACGTCTATCATGGTTTAGAAGCCATGGGACCGGTTGTCTTCGAAACGGTGACTGCCGAAAAACATATGGACGTTCGCGTCACTGGCAAGAAAGCGGAACGTTTCCATATTGACCGTGACGAAGAGGGTACCTTTGTCGTCTCCGGTGCAGAAGTGGAGCGGCATGTGGCCATGACCAACTTCGAAAATGAAGAATCGGTGACTCGTTTGCAACGGATCCTCGACAGGATGGGCGTCGATCAGGCCTTGCGAGATGCTGGGGCGAAACATGGTGACCAGGTTCGAATTAGAGAATTAGAGTTTGATTTCGTCGAGTTTGGCGGAGATTATGCCCCTGATCCTGATGATGCGGATAACGAAGAATAGACGTTAATCACAGTAAAGAGGCAAGTAGAAAAAAACTCGAATAGTTATAAAGATAAGGCTATTCTGTCAGTGTGATCTGCGGCAGGAAAGCTTTTTGGAACCGAGAACTTATAAGGAAAATCGATGTTGACGACTTGTTCTGTTCATTCGCCAACATTGGGAGGTGCGCCTTTTGTTATCTCGCCGAGATCTGCCCAAGGCGCGCCGGATCGTCGTCAAGGTCGGTACCAGCACCTTGACCCATGGAACCGGCAAACTAAACCTGGAGCAGATAGAAAAGCTGGTCCGTCAGTTGGCTGATCTGGCAAATCAAGGCTATGAGCTTCTGCTTGTTTCATCGGGGGCTGTCGGCGCAGGGATGGGACGACTGGGACTACAGAAGCGACCGAAAACAGTCCCTGAAAAGCAGGCTTGTGCCGCCGTCGGTCAGGGAATCCTGATGCATATGTACGAAAAACTGTTTGCCGAATACGGTCAAGTGGTTGCCCAGGTATTGCTCACCCGTGATGACCTCGCCTTCCGAAAACGGTATATCAACGCCGGCAATACGCTGGAATCTCTTCTGCGGATGGGCGTCATTCCAATCATCAATGAAAATGACACCGTCGCTGTCGACGAGATTCGCCTTCGTTTTGGAGACAACGACACCTTGTCTGCTATGGTGGCGAGTCTCGTACATAGCGACGTATTAGTATTGTTGACGGACATCGACGGGCTTTACACGGCCAATCCTCGTGTCGATCCCTCGGCAGTCCTCATCCACGAGGTGGCAGAGATCACTCCGGAGATTGAATCCATGGCGGCTGGTGCTGGATCGAATCTGGGAACCGGAGGGATGACGACGAAACTCCAGGCGGCACGGATCAGTGTAGACTCTGGTGTAGCCATGGTGATCGCACCAGGTAACCGCCCGAATGTGCTCCGGGAAATCATGGCTGGTGACGATGTAGGAACGTTGTTTATTCCTGCCGAAAAACCGCTGCCCGGGTACAAGCGCTGGCTTGCCTTTGGCTCCGCCTGCAGCGGACGCATCACCATCGATCAAGGAGCGGTCGCTGCGCTCATCACGGGCGGAAAGAGCCTGCTGCCTTGTGGTATCGTCATGACAGAAGGCGACTACCAGAGCGGCGACATGGTCAGTATCATCGCTCCCGAAGGATACGAGGTAGCGCGCGGGGTCACTCACTATTCTGCAGATCAGGTGCAGCGTATCATGGGAAAACAATGCCAGGATATTGAGCCTCTTTTAGGAATTAAGGGGTTTGATGAGGTCATTCACAGGGATAATCTTACTGTCATGGCGTCCCGGTAGACTAGACCAAAAAGAAATCAATGCTGTGGCAAAGAGGGGGAAAACATATGAATCTCGTTTCCGAATTAGCCCTCAAAGGTAAACAAGCGAAAGACGCCGCCTATAAACTGGCGTCCATATCATCGCAGATTAAGGATAAAGCCCTGGAAGCGATGGCCTACGCCCTTGTGGCTCAGGAAGAAGAGATTTTAGCGGCAAACGCCCTCGATGTGGAGGCAGGCCGTAACAAAGGCATGTCCAATGCCCTACTTGATCGACTGATGCTCAACAAGAAACGGATCGAAGAGATGGCTGAGGGTCTCTACGCCTTGGTCAGCTTGCCCGATCCCATCGGTGAAGTAGTCCGCCAATGGCGCCGGCCGAATGGACTGGAAATCGGCCAGGTCCGGGTCCCCTTGGGCGTCGTGGGAATTATCTATGAAGCACGGCCCAACGTGACGGTTGATGCGGCTGGACTTTGTCTGAAAACAGGAAACGCGGTGCTGTTGCGAGGCGGTTCGGAAGCGATCCGTTCCAACATGGCCATCGTCAAAGTCATCGCTGCAGCTGCCGAAGAAGCAGGTTTGCCGTCAGGATCGATTCAACTCGTAGAAGATACAAGCCGTGAAGTAGCCCAGCAGATGATGACCATGAACAAATACCTAGACGTGCTCATTCCCCGGGGTGGTGCTGGCCTAATTCAAACAGTCGTCAAAAATGCCACTGTACCGGTCATCGAAACGGGTGTGGGCAACTGCCACGTCTATGTGGACTCCCATGCCGATCTGGATATGGCGGAAAACATCGTCATCAATGCGAAAACCCACCGCCCTGGTGTCTGCAATGCCATGGAAACGTTGCTCGTCCATCAGGATGTGGCACGCAAATTCTTACCCCATGTCGGCAAAAGGCTGCAAGAAATGAACGTGGAACTGCGCGGTTGCCCCCGTACCTTAGCGCTGATTGAAGGCGCCAAAGAAGCGACAGAAGAAGATTATCAAACGGAGTATTTAGACCTTATATTAGCTGTCCGCGTCGTCGACAGCTTTGAAGAAGCTCTCGCCCATATCCGCCGCTACAGCACCGGTCATTCGGAAGCCATCGTCACCAATGACTACCTTCGAGCCCGGGAATTTACCCGCTGTGTCGACGCTGCTGCCGTCTATGTGAATGCCTCGACACGCTTCACCGATGGATTCCAGTTTGGCATGGGCGCTGAAATCGGTATCTCTACCCAGAAGCTGCATGCTCGTGGACCGATGGGTCTGAACGAAATGACGACGATTAAATACGTCTGCTACGGCGATGGCCAAATCCGGCAGTAACAGCGAAGAACAAAAAGGGTTTATCATAGGTCCCCATGGCGTTGTCATTCCCATTCCTCCAGATGCGGCGGACTATGAATGGGTGGACAGCTCCCTTGGGATTAAAATGCCCAAAACGAGGATATATTGTTCAACCCAAAAGCCATTAAAAATTGGCATTATGGGTGGGACATTCGATCCGGTCCACTACGGTCACCTGGTGACGGCGGAAGCGGCGTCGGACCTTTTTAGCTTGTCGACAGTCATCTTTGTTCCTTCAGGACGTCCGCCTCATAAGCGAGCCTTCTCTGTCACCGACCCCTGGGAACGATACGGTATGACTGAATTAGCTACCTGCTCCAATCTGCGTTTCCGTATGTGTGATATCGAGGTCTGTCGCCCGGGGTACTCCTACACCATCGACACAGTCCGTGCCTTTCGAACAGCCTATGGCGAAGAAGCGGAATTGTATTTTATCACCGGTGCCGATGCCATCTTGGAAATCATGACCTGGCACCGTATCGACGAACTGATGAAAGAATGTCACTTCATCGCCGCCTACCGACCCGGATATGACCGGGAACACTTGAGGGATGCGGTGGAGCAGATGTCCAGGGATTTTTCCCAACGGATCCATTTAATCGAAGTTCCGGCTTTGGCCATTTCTTCCACTGACATCCGAAGGCGTTTACAAGAAGGGCGCACCATCAAATACCTTCTCCCAGAGCCTGTGATCCATCGTATTGCCGAACGGGGTCTTTATGTCGGTAGTGGGACTCACGAATAAGGCTGATGCATCTGGTCATACTAAGTCGCGAGCGCAAGGAGCGGTCAAAAGCCGCGACAAAAATTGCACTAGAGATCTGGCTTTATGGTGAGGTGAACAAATTTGACACGGACTCTTTATGTAGGTAACCTTCCTTGGGCAACAAAGCCCGAAAACCTAACAGAACTATTTTCTCCCTATGGTGAGGTCATCAGCTCTCGGATCATCACAGACAGGGAGACCGGTCGCTCCAGAGGTTTCGGATTTGTAGAGGTCAACGACGAAGACGCCGAACGCATGATTGAATCAATGAACGGCGCAGAGTTTGAAGGTAGACAGTTGACCGTCAATGAGGCCAAACCCAGACAGGGTGAATAAGAGTTTTTTATGCTCACCTCCTAGACCTTTTTGGTATAGGGGGTTTATTATTGTTATGAAGGGAAAGGATGATCTTATTGGAAGATTGGGAAGCCATCATCGGACGCGTGAAGGAGGATATGGCCCGGGAGATGAGCAGCCGTCGCTATGGGCACATCGTTGGCGCGGGACAGACGGCTTCCCAACTGGCGAAGTGTCATGGCCTTGATCCGGTGAAAGCGATGGCTGCGGCATTGCTTCACGACATCGCCCGGGAGTGGCCGGCAGAGAAGCAACGCAGACGTTGCGAACAGGCACAGATTGCACTGGAACCGTGGGAATGGGAGCAGCCGGAACTTCTTCATGCCTATGTAGGTGTCCATGTGGCCCAAGAAAAGTACGGCGTTCAAGATTTCGACGTATTAAACGCCATAGGCTGCCACACTGTCGGTCATCCCCAGATGGGAAGCTTAGAGAAAATCGTCTACTTAGCTGACAAAATGGAGCCAAACCGTTCTTACCCGGGTGTCGAAAAAATCCGGGATACGGCTGTAAAATCATTGGACAAGGCTATGATCGTCGCTCTCGAACAGAGCATCTACCATGTCCTTCGCAAAGGGCGCATGCTTCATCCCTTGACGATCAGTGCTCGCAATCAACTCCTATGGAACGAAAAAATCAATAGAGACTCAGGAGGGAATCGACGAATTGGGACACAATAGTAAACATCTCGCCATAGAGATCGCCGAAGCCGCTTCGGATAAAAAAGCCTTTGACATCATGATACTGGATCTGCAAGGGCGCTCCAGCGTAACGGATTACTTTGTTATTTGTAACGGCAACTCGACGCCGCAACTACAAGCGATCTGCCAAAACATCGAAGACAAAATGAAAGATATGGGCATACAAGTGCTGAGGACGGAAGGGTACCGGGAAGGTCGTTGGATACTGATGGATTACGGCGCTGTAGTGGTTCACATATTCCAGCCTGAGACGAGAGACTTTTATAACTTAGAACGTCTCTGGGGAGACGCCCCAAGGGCTGTGGAACCGAACTTTTCCGATTTCGTGCAATAGCAGCGGTCATGAACATCTTTGATGTCATCGGGCCGGTGATGATCGGCCCGTCTAGCTCACATACAGCCGGGGCGGTTCGCTTGGGAAATGTGGCGCGGTCCATCCTTGGCGAACCTGTTCTCGAAGCGAGCATCGGCCTGCACGGCTCTTTCGCTCAAACCTACCAGGGCCATGGTTCTGACCTGGCTCTGGTGGCCGGCCTTTTGGGTTGGGCCACCGATGACGCCCGTATTCCTTCCTCTTTCGACCATGCTCGGGAGGCTGGACTGTCGGTCACCTTTCATAAGGAAAATCTGGGAGAATTGGCCCATCCCAATACAGTCCGATTTCGGCTGAAGGGAAGACAAGGTGGGGCTTCTGTCATCACCGGTGCTTCCATCGGTGGCGGCCGAGTACTGGTTACAGACGTGGACGACTTTCCTTTGGAATTTACCGGTGACTTTGCCACGTTGTTGGTAATGCATCATGACCGTCCCGGTGCGATCACCTTGGTAACGGGAATATTATCTTCCCAAGGGATCAACATCGCTCAAATGCGGGTGTCACGCAAACAAAAAGGGGCCTTAGCCCTTATGGTCCTTGAGACGGATCAACCCGTTGGAGACGGAACGATTCGAGCCATCAGTTCTCTTCCACAAGTGGAAGCGGTACGACGGATACAAGCCATGTAGTTTTTCTTTTTCCTGTAAAGCTACTTGGACGGTTGTAGACTGGAAGAGGCGGGATCGGCGTTGACCGAAAAATTATCGTTGCAATATTGGATCGCACAAGCAGAAGAGAAAAACACCACATTTGCAAACTATTGTATCCAAAATCAAGTCGAAGCGTTGGAATTGACAGCAGAAGAGATTCTTGAACGTATGGAATCGATGCTTGCAGTCATGCGCGAAGCTGTTCAGACGGGATTACAAGGTGTTCGATCCGTCGGTGGACTCGTTGGGGGAGACGCTAGTAAACTCGACGAATACCTGAAGTCAAAGCCTGAAAAAGCTATCGGCGGGACAGTGCTTTCCAAAGCAATCACCATGGCTTTGGCTGTTGGAGAAGCCAATGCATCTATGGGGCGGATCGTTGCAGCACCGACGGCAGGTGCAAGCGGCGTCTTGCCTTCGGTGCTGTTTACCATAGCTGAATCTTACCATCTTACTGATCGAGAACTGGCGAAAGGGCTTGTCGTGGCCGGTGCCATCGGCATGGTGATTGCCTCACGGGCCTCCTTGTCAGGGGCGACTGGAGGCTGTCAAGCGGAATGCGGTTCTGCAGCCGCGATGGCCGCTGGTGCCGCGGTAGATCTTTGTTCCGGTACGCCTTCTCAAGTCGGGGAAGCGGTGGCTATGGTCTTAAAAAACATGCTCGGCCTTGTCTGTGACCCAGTGGCTGGACTCGTGGAAGTCCCCTGTGTGAAACGAAATGCGGGCGCTGCTGCTCAGGCAATCGTCGCGGCTGAGATGGCTTTAGCTGGTATCAAAAGCGCCATACCTGTCGACGAGGTTATCGATGCGATGGGAAATGTTGGCGGCTCCTTGCCAAAGAGCCTTCGGGAAACTGCTTTAGGCGGGCTAGCCGCTACACCCACGGGAAGGGCATGGTCGAAGAAACTCTTTGGACATATAGAGGAATAGGCTGACAAGCTCCTAACGCCACGATGACGGCAAGACTTCATCGTGGCGTTTTTTGTCGAATATAGGTATTATTTATCGAAAAAATATTGCTTTTCCCCAATACTGAGAATAAAATTACAAGTGTAATTGGAAGATCCTTTTTCTTAAGTTGATCTTCGGAGGGCAAAGGACGCCCTTCACCGCGAAGGGATATTAGCTCCGTGGTGAAGGGCGTTTTGAATGTTACACAAAGAACAAACCGAGGGGGTGGGCGTAGAGGCAGGAAAGTTTGAGCGACTCAGGTGATAAAAGAAATAGGAAAAAATTAAGGAGGAATTCAGAGGAATGAAACTGACGCGCAAGTATTTATTTATGTTCCTCAGCATTCTGCTGATCCTGTCTGTCGCCGTTGTCGGCTGCGGCGGCGGGAAACAAGCCAGTAATGCACCGGCAGCTGGCAGCGGAGATAAAATCAAAGTGGCTTTTGTCTATGTGGGACCTGTTGGTGACGCCGGTTGGTCTTACTCTCACGACCAAGGTCGCCAGTATCTGGTCAAAGAAATGCCTAACGTAGAGACGACGGTCGTCGAATCGGTTCCGGAAGGTGCCGACGCTGAACGGGTATTAACCGAACTGGCCTCTAAAGGCAACAAGGTCATCTTTGCCACCAGCTTTGGTTACATGGACTATGTAGAAAAAGTGGCCAAGAAGTTTCCCGATGTCGTTTTCCTCCATGCAACCGGCTTTAAAACTGCCAGTAACGTAGGTACATACTTCGGCAGAGAATACCAAGCCCGTTATCTTTCTGGTCTCGTAGCCGGCAAACAAACCCAGACCAACCTGATCGGTTATGTAGCCGCTATGCCTATCCCCGAAGTCATCCGTGGTATTAACGCCTTCACCTTGGGTGTAAAAGAAGTCAATCCCAAAGCCACGGTGAAAGTTGTCTGGACGAATACTTGGTATGATCCGGCCAAAGAAAAAGACGCCGCCAAGAGCCTCCTTGATGCAAACTGCGACGTCATCGCCCAACACCAGGATACACCGGCTCCGATGCAGGCTGCCGAGGAAAGAGGCAAGTTTGGCATCGGCTACAACACAGACATGAGCAAGTTCGCACCGAAAGCTGTTTTAACCAGCCCCGTTTGGAACTGGGGTCCCTACTATGTAAAAACGGTGAAAGCCGTCATGGACAAGACCTGGAAATCTGAACAATACTGGGGCCCGATGAGCGATAATATCATTGACTTGGCGCCTTTTGGTCCTATGGTCGGCGAAGATACCAAAGCGCTCGTAGCGAAGAAAAAAGATACTATCCTTAAAGGTCAATGGGACGTCTTTACCGGTCCCATCAAAGACCAACAAGGACAAGTGAAAGTTCAGGAAGGTCAGAAGATGACCGACAAAGAAATGCTCGGATTTGATTGGTTTGTACAAGGTGTAGACGGAACCATTCCCAGCGCCAAACAATAAGTACTAGAGTGACCGCAGGCCGCCTTCCTTCTGGCAAGGCGGTCTTCCCATCTGGAGGCTTTTTCAAAAAAGGCTTCTGTCCCGTAAACTGAACCGTAAGGGTAGGGTGGCAAGGAATGGACTACATGGTAGAAATGATCAACATCACAAAACGGTTTCCGGGGATTCTCGCCAATGATCGGGTCAGTTTTTCCGTCAAAGCCGGAGAAATCCACGCCTTACTCGGTGAAAACGGAGCTGGCAAAAGCACCTTGATGAGCATTCTCACCGGGCTTTACCGGCCTGATGAAGGGGAGATACGGATCCAAGGCACTCCCGTAGATTTACAATCTCCTCGAGATGCGGTGGCCCATGGCATCGGCATGGTTCACCAGCACTTTAAATTAGTCAAACCTTTTACGGTGGCCGAGAACATCATTCTTGGGCTGAAGGGAATCAAAGAAGTTTACAATCTTAAATCGATCGATGAGAGCGTAGCCCAACTCAGCCGGGAATATGGTCTGCATATTCAACCCGATTCCCCGATCTGGCAACTATCGGTGGGCGAGCAGCAGCGGGCGGAGATCGTCAAAATCCTTTTTCGGGGCGCCGAGATTCTCATTCTCGATGAGCCCACGGCGGTACTAACGCCGCAAGAGGCCAAAGACCTCTATAAGACACTGCGAAAAATGGCTGACCTCGGAAAAGCCATCATCGTCATCTCTCACAAACTGAGTGAGGTCTTGGCTCACACTGATGCGATCACAGTCCTGCGGGGTGGACGCTCCGTCGGAACGGTTCGCACTAAAGAAACAAGCGAAATGGAACTGACCCGCATGATGGTCGGTCGACCAGTGATGCTTGAGACTGTGAAAAATCCAGTCAACCGCAGCTCGAAAGTGTTGGAATTACATAACCTATCGGCTCTGGGAAACCGTGGCCAATTCGCTTTAAAAGAGATCAACTTGGATATCTACGGCGGCGAAATCGTAGGGATTGCCGGTGTAGCGGGAAACGGTCAGCGGGAATTGGCCGAAGTAGTGGCGGGCCTCCGGGCTATTGAAAGAGGCCAAAAGAAAGTTGACGGAAATGACTTGACCCTAGCTTCGCCCAAACAAATGATCCAGGCCGGTGTCAGTTATGTTCCAGAAGATCGCTTGGGAACAGGCCTGGTCCCCAATTTAAATGCCATGGAAAATTATCTGCTGAAAGGTGTCCAAAGGATGCCTAGCGGGTTTATCAATTGGAAACAAGTGGCCCAAGAGACGGCAGAGGTCATTAAAAAATACGATATAAAAGTACCGAATCCGAAAAACCCGGTCAAAATGCTTTCTGGAGGCAACTTGCAGAAGCTCCTTTTGGGGCGGGAAATATCGGGTAAACCACGGCTGATTGTCACTATGTATCCCATGAGAGGATTGGATGTGGGCGCCATGGAGACGATTCGAAGCCTGCTGCTGCAGGAGCGCGATCGGGGAGCTGCTGTCTTGCTCATTTCTGAAGAATTAGAAGAACTCTTTGCTTTGTCAGATCGGCTTGCTGTGCTCCACGGCGGCGAGGTCATGGGTGTGGTCGATCCCCATAAGACAACCTTCGAAGATGTCGGCTTGATGATGGCCGGGAAAAGGATGGCTGCCCATGGGTAATAGTTGGTTTAGCCGTTGGCATTTTGAAAAGCGAGAGACCACGTCGAATCTAGTCTTGGTAATGGTCCCTGTCCTCTCCGTCGTCATCGGATTGATCTTCACAGGCCTATTTATCGCATTGACCGGGAAAGACCCACTGGAGGTCTATCTGTTAATGTTCGATGGGGCTTTTGGTTCTGCTTACGGAATTTCCGAGACGATCGTCAAATCGATCCCCTTGCTGATCTGTGCACTGGGCTTGTCGATCGCCTTTCGCATGCAGCTTTGGAACATCGGTGCTGAGGGACAATTGTATATGGGCGCCTTTGGAGCTACTTGGGCGGCCTTGACATTCCCAGACTGGCCGGCTTATCAGCTCCTGCCAGTGATGATGGTAGCGGGCTTTTTGGCCGGTGGTCTTTGGGGGCTGCTGCCCGCTATTCCCCGGGCTTATTTCAAAGTCAATGAGACGATCACCACATTGTTGATGAACTACATCGCTATCTTATGGGTTGATTACCTCGTGGTAGGACCCTGGAAAGATCCCAAATCCTTCAACTTCCCCATCTCCCCTCAGTTCACCGAAGGAGCTATCTTGCCCACCTTAGGAACAAGCCGCATTCACATGGGTCTGGTCTTCGGTGTGGTAGTGGCACTGCTCCTTTACATCGTCTTAAACTACACCCGATGGGGCTTTGAAATCCGGGTCAGCGGGGAAAGTCCGGCAGCTGCCCGTTACGCCGGTATGAATTACGTCAAAAATATTTTGCTGGTCATGTTTATCAGCGGCGGTTTAGCGGGCCTCGCCGGCATGACCGAGGTTTCGGCTATCACCCAGCGCCTGCAGCATGGCATCTCTCCCGGCTACGGCTATTCGGCCATCATCATCGCTTGGTTGGCTCGCTTGCACCCGGCGGCTATCGTGCTCGTTTCGGTGATCTTTGGCGGTATGCTCGTCGGCGGCTACAGCATTCAAACGAGCGGCTTTTCATCGACGACGGTCTCCATGCTTCAAGGTGCTATCCTGTTTTTCGTCGTCGGAGGCGAAATTTTTGTCAACTACCGCCTAGTACGGGGAGAAAAGGGAGGCAAATAGATGGAACAATCCATATGGCTCGCGCTGTTAAGCACCGGCGTCGTCGCCGGCACGCCCATTCTCTTTGCCGCATTAGGAGAGATTCTGACGGAACGGGCGGGTATTTTGAACCTGGGTGTGGAAGGGATGATGCTCGTCGGTGCGGTGACAGGCTTTATGGTTACTATGAGTACGCATAACCAGTGGATGGGGCTGCTAATGGCCATTGTGGCAGGTGGCTTGATGGCTTTGATCCACGCTTTTTTGAGCATCACCTTGCGGGCCAATCAGGTTGTGAGCGGCCTGGCTTTGACCATCTTTGGCACTGGCCTCAGCGGCTTTCTCGGTAAAGACCTGATCGGCGTACCATTGACAGACACCTTTAAACCCATCCCGATCGCCGGGCTGAGCGAGATCCCTTGGATTGGCGATATCCTATTCAAACATGACGCACTTGTCTATATCAGTTACGGGCTCATCTTTATCCTCTGGTTCTTTTTGTACCGTACCAAGACCGGTTTAGAACTCCGGGCTGTCGGAGAAAACCCGGCAGCCGCCGACGCGGCGGGAATCAACGTATTCGCTATCCGTTATGCCTGTGTCATCGCCGGAGGCATGCTGGCCGGGGCAGCTGGAGCATACCTTTCATTAGCCTACGCTCCCTCTTGGTTGGAAAACATGACCGCCGGCCGCGGCTGGATCGCCGTTGCCCTAGTCATCTTCGGTACATGGAATCCTTTACGCGCCTTTCTAGGCAGCTTCTTTTTCGGAACCATCGATGTAATGGGCTTTACTATGCAGACGATAGGGATACAAATTCCATCGTTCTTCTTAAAGATGTTGCCTTACATATTTACCATCGCCGTTCTCATCGTAGTAACCCGGGAGACGAAGACCCGGCGGGTGGCGTCGCCGGAAGCCTTAAGCATTCCCTATAACCGGGAAGAACGGTAGAAACACATGCGCATAGAACTTTTGGTCCTGCGCGCATAAGAGCAAGTAAAATATGGGGAAGAACCTCGGGATTTACTGTCTCGAGGTTTTTCTTTATGGAAGAAAGGGACAAGTTACAGGAAGCTGAAGCTTTTTTTACTGAAGGGATGCGAAAACGGTCGAAATGGTTTAGTATAAAGGCGTGTCGACTAACCTCGCTAATAGGGATGGGTAAAGTTTTCAACGGAGTTGAAGCTATATGTATGAACTGATGGCCGGCGTCTACGATCGGCTCATGGCCGATGTAAATTATGAAGATTGGATCGAATTCACGGAAAAAGCCTTTCGGCGATTTGGCTTACAACCGAAGACGGTTATCGATCTAGCTTGTGGTACCGGAGCCATTACAGAGCGATTGCTCAAGCGGGGCTACAAAACGGTAGGCATCGACATGTCTCCAGACATGCTCGCCCTTTGTGCAGACCGGCTGGAAGAGTATTTGGAAACATCCCAACTGCTGCTTCTCTGTCAGGACATGCGTCAACTGGAGTATCCCCGGAAAGTCGATGCTATCGTCTGTTTTCTCGACAGTTTGAACTATCTTGAATCAGCGAATGATCTCAACTGGGTCATGACCCGTGTCGCTCAGGTGCTGAACCCTGGAGGGCTCTTTGTGGCGGATCTGCATAGCGAGCATAAATTGGCCCAGGTTTTAGGCAATGAAAGTTTTACAGAAATTCAGCAGGATCTGGCCTATTTTTGGTCAAATAATTATGTTTTGAACGAGCGGGCTGTAGAGATGGATCTAGTCTTTTTCGTCGCTCGCCCCGACGGTCTTTACGAGCGTTTTGAAGAATCGCACCGGCAGGTGTGGTATACGACAGAAGAGATCGAGTCAGCCGTCAAAGATGCTCAATTGGAACTAGTCGGACTCTATGGCGATGTGAACGGTAATCCGCCCCTAGTGAACAGTGAGCGTTACTATCTGATCGCTCGAAAGCCCCTGGAATAATAACGAAAATCAGCACAAGCAAACAAGGAGAGTCGCTGTTGAGTGAACTAATCAAGGTCATCGAGGTTTTTTTAACTCAGATTGTCACTTACTTAAATGGTTTTGGTTACCCTGGTATCGTCATCGGTATGGCTGTAGAGAGTGCCTGCATCCCCTTGCCGTCGGAAATCATCATGCCCATGGCTGGCTTCATGGCTTATCAGGGATCTATCACCCTCTTTGGGGCGGCTGTCGCTGGCACTGTGGGCAACGTCATCGGTTCCTGGGCTGCTTACTATGCCGGCCGGGCTTTAGGAGAAGAGTTTTTATTCAAATATTTCGGCTGGTTCATCTCCCGCAAGGAATTTGACATGGCTCAACGGTGGTTTCAGCGTCATGGTGAAGCGGCCATCTTTTTTAGCCGTATCTTGCCGGTTATCCGTACTTTTATCTCACTGCCAGCAGGTATCGCTAAGGTGGACATCAAGAAATTCACTGTCTACACCATCGTCGGTTCTTTTCCCTGGTGTTATGCTTTAGCCTATATCGGCTTTGCGCTGGGAGAAAACTGGCAGTCTATCCGTAAGTATGGACATGATCTGGATATTGTCATCATCGCCATCATCGCAGCCTTAGGCGTCTGGTGGCTCTGGCACAAATTTAAAGACGGCAAGGCAGAACGAACTCAAAAGTAATGAACAAATTGCATTTTCGCGGAAAATGTATATAATATGTAACATATACATCTGTTTATTATGGTAACAGCGAAGAACGGGAGCAGTAGATCGAGACTCTTCCTTCAGAGACCTGCCGGACGGTGCGAGGCAGGGAAGAGGCGGTTGAATCTCGCCCGGGAGTTGCAAAGCGAAAAGGTCTTTACCTGTCAAGCTTTGCCGGAAGGTCCGTTATCCCTGATGAGAGGACGTTACCCTGATTTGTTTGGTGCGTCAACTTGGGTGGTATCGCGGAAATAACCTTTTCGTCCCATAGCGGGCGGAAAGGTTTACTTGGTTTTTAGGAGGATTACAGTCAGGATGCAAGAGAGATACGATTACCAGCAGATTGAGACGAAATGGCAAAAACAATGGGCCGAAAGGGATATGTTCAAACTGAAACAAGAGGGGGACAAGCCTAAGTACTACTGCTTGGAAATGTTCCCTTATCCCTCAGGAAACTTGCATATGGGCCATGTGAGAGTCTATTCCATCGGTGATGTCATCGCCCGTTTTAAGACCATGGAAGGCTTTAACGTGCTGCATCCCATGGGCTGGGATGCCTTTGGACTGCCTGCAGAAAACGCTGCCATCAAGCATAACGTGCCTCCGTCCGACTGGACCTGGAGCAACATCGCTAACATGCGTCGGCAATTGCAGACCATGGGCATTTCCTACGACTGGGACCGTGAAGTGGCCACCTGTCATCCCGATTATTACAAATGGACTCAATGGCTTTTCTTACAACTCTATAAAGCCGGACTGGCCTATAAGAAAAAGGCCCATGTGAACTGGTGCCCTTCCTGCGCTACCGTTCTGGCCAATGAACAGGTCGTTGATGGTCTTTGTGAGCGCTGCGACAGCCAAGTTGAAAAAAAAGCCTTAGCCCAGTGGTTTTTTCGCATCACTGACTATGCGCAGCGCCTTTTGGATGATCTGAATAAGCTGCCCGGTTGGCCCGATAAGGTAAAGACCATGCAAGAGAATTGGATCGGCCGCTCCGAAGGGGTCGAGGCGGACTTCCCGTTAGTAGAACAGAAGGGCGATTTTGACAAGATCACTGTGTACACCACCCGTCAAGATACCATCTTCGGCGTCACCTATCTCGTATTGGCTCCGGAACATCCCTTGGTAGAATCCCTTGTCGCCGGCAACCCCGACGAAGAGAACCTACGGAATTTTATTAAAAAGGTCCTCAGCCAGAGTGAAATCGATCGCACAGCGACAGATGCTGAAAAAGAAGGCATCTTTACCGGTCATTACTGTATCAACCCATTGACAGGCGAGAAGGTCGCTATCTGGCTGGCCAACTATGTACTGGTCGATTACGGAACTGGTGCTGTTATGGGTGTGCCTGCTCACGACCAACGAGATTTTGAATTAGCTACCAAATACAACATCCCCATGAAAGTAGTCATCCAGCCGGAAGGCGTGGACGATTTAGTCGCCGAAGAGATGGATCACGCTTTCGAGGAAGAAGGACGATTGGTCAATTCCGGTGAGTTTAACGGATTTATCAATACGAAAGCACTGAATGTCATCGCTGATAAGATGGAGGCGGAAGGGAAGGGCAAGCGCAAGGTCAACTACCGTTTGCGTGACTGGCTTATCTCGCGGCAGCGCTATTGGGGAGCACCCATCCCCATCGTATACTGTGAAAAATGCGGCGAGGTTCCCGTACCGGATGAGCAACTGCCGGTTATGCTGCCGACAGATGTGAAGTTTTCACCTTCTGGAGAATCTCCATTAACCACTCGACCTGACTTCCACGAGTGCACCTGTCCCCAATGCGGAGGCAAAGGCCGTCGTGAGACCGATACGATGGACACCTTTGTCTGCTCAAGCTGGTATTTCCTGCGTTACTGTTCACCTAAAGACAGTGAATTCGCCGTCCGGAAAGAAGACGCTGACTACTGGATGAACGTCGATCAGTATATTGGCGGCGTTGAACATGCCATTTTACACCTGATGTACGCTCGTTTCTTCACCAAAGTCCTTTATGACTTGAAGATCGTCAGCGTGGAAGAACCCTTCGAAAACCTGCTCACTCAGGGTATGGTTCTCATGGGCGGTTCGAAGATGTCCAAATCAAAAGGGAACACCGTCAGCCCCGAAGAGATCATCGCTAAGTATGGCGCTGACACGGCCCGCCTGTTCATCCTCTTCGCGGCACCTCCGGAACGAGATCTGGAATGGAGCGATCGCGGCGTCGAAGGGGCTCACCGCTTCCTGCACCGTGTTTGGCGTCTTGTTCAAACCTATGGAGACCAATTTGACAACGTGCCAAATCTCATCATCGACAGCCCAGACCTGCAGGGTCTGAGCGGAGATGACCGCGAACTGGTCCGTATTTCCCACTACTCCGTGAAAAAGGTTGGCGAGGATATCGGCCAGCGCTTTAACTTTAACACGGCTGTATCGACCATCATGGAGATGGTCAATGCCCTCTACCAATACAAAGATAAAGTTTCCCTTGACCAGCAGAACCTGCCGCTGGTCAAGGATGCCCTGGCCCGACTAGTCCTCATCCTGGCGCCTTTCGCCCCACACATCTGTGAAGAACTATGGCAAGAGTTAGGTGGCAGCGATTCTGTCTATAAGCAGGCATGGCCTGCCTTTGACGAAAATGCGCTTGTTCGCGACGAAGTGGAAGTAGTCGTCCAGATCAATGGCAAAGTACGTGAGAAACTACAACTGACAAACGGTCTTGACGGGGAGACACTGAAAGCGAAAGCTCTCGAGAACAACCGGGTTCAGGAACTGATCGCCGGAAAGAATGTGGTAAAGGTCATTACAGTTCCGAATAAGCTCGTCAATATCGTAGTGAAGTGAGTTAATAAGAAGGCTGATCCAAAAATGTTTGGATCAGCCTTCTTACATTATTAGCTGTGAACACGGTAAGAGAGACTATTTTTTATTATGTCCCATGTTTATCTAAAATTTTGTAGAATAAATTTCTTAATGCTTAAGATAATGACCATTAGGAGGTGTTCTGAATGGCAGAAAGTAATAAGCCCACCATTGCACCGGGAGATGAAGATGCAGCGCTAAATGCCCGTGCTAGTCGACATGAAGAACAGAAGGGCGATCTTACCAAAGTCACGAAATTGTCCTGGGATGAAGGGGATGTCTAGATTGTAGACAAAGGAATTGTCCGGACCTGTGCCGGACTTCTTTCTTTCTCGACGGAGAATTTTCTATTCTGGAAGGCTTACGTACTGTTGTTGTCTAGTCTGAAAATATAAATTATTATTATGACTACAGATTATTGACTGAAACATTGTACAATCAGTGGATTTAGCAACATAAGTGATTTTTATTGCTTATCAAAACGATTATATATTTAATGGAAAAGACGGCCTTCGAAAGCAATCATTTAAGCTAAGACGGTTAGAGTTCTTAGATTATTCTTGTATAGTTTATTTAGAATGTATTTATAAATTAATATCATCTTTACGGTCTGTCCCAAATCAGTATGATAAACATATGATAAAACATCACCGTAGGGGGATTAGGAATGACATTTAAGGAACTAGCCGATGAGGGCGAAATGATCAAGTTAAGCATCACGACACCATTATCAGCTAATGTGGCCTGTCGGATTTTGCCCTTCGAAGCTTGGGTCAAAAAATGTATGCGTTTATTAAAGCATCGATGCCCCCAATCGGAGACACTGCACAGCTTCCTTATCGTCGCCTCAGATGAAGAGGATTTTAGTATCGTTAAGCTGGAAAAACTGTTATTTATCATTCAAAGCCTGGCTTTGGCGGAAGAGTTGTTTGCTTTTGTCGGTTAAAACAAACACCTCCTTAGGCTATTGACAGAATAACATAATTATATTAGAATTCAATAAAAAACCCGGTTTGAACTTTGATTGTTTAAACCGGGTTTTCTTTACAGCCTAACTATTTGAATATCATCCCTGTTATACGGGAGTGGTAGGAACAGCGTGGGAACGTAACGGTCAGTTTTTGGAAGTCCGGGCTAACCTGCAATACCCCAGGTATAGTCCTATCTAAAAATATCTTCCCGACAATGCTCAATAGAAAACTTATGGAGATATAACCGATATATTTGAAAGTATCTTTCAAAGAGTCAACCCAAGTTCCTGCTTTCGCTTGTTGCAAATAGGGGGAATCACTTGAGTACAAGGTTATGTCTAGACTAGATTCCGTAAGGGACATCAGCAGATCGACGGCGAGTAAACGCATATCCAAGAGCCCATAAAAGATGGAAAAGGTGTAGGCCAAGGCCGAGAGGAAGAACAGGATTCAGGTACTCTTGCATATATAGTGTCTGCAGAGTATCGAACGAATGATGAACGGATCTCTCACCTCTAGTGATGGTGGCCTGCTTTCGACAAATTCCCAGAACTCTTGTGTCGATTGTATATTCATGGCTATACTTCCATGGTCGTAGTTTTTTGTTTTTGGCGAGCGTTCATGAACCAGCCGATCAATAAGACCAAGACGGCAAAAAAGATTCCTAGGATTTTTTCTCCGAGTAGATAAGAGGAGAAACCGATGTCTTTTAAGAAAGACATCAGAAGGGGGTCGTGGGCTAACATGTTCCCGGCTGCCCAACCGAGGATCGCTGAACCTCCGTATAAGATGATCGAGAACCGATCGATCAAGGTAAGGAAAAGGCGGCTTCCGTAGACTACGAGGGGGATGCTGACCAGCAGTCCAAACCATAGCAACCCTGGTTTGCCATGGGACACACCGGCTACTGCCATGACGTTATCTAAAGACATAACGGCGTCGGCCACGATAATGGTTTTTACGGCTTGCCACAAACGATCAGGTGCATCGACCGTTTCATGTTCTTCCTCTTGAACCAATAGTTTAATCGCGATCCATGCCAGCAAGCAGGCACCAGCGGCCTGTAACAAAGGAATTTTAAGCAGATAGATAATGGCTGCTCCTAAAATCATCCGTAAACCAATTGCACCAGCCGTTCCCCAGATCACACCCTTGGTGCGCAGTTCGGGGGGCAAATTCCGGCAAGCCATCGCGATGAGGATGGCGTTGTCTCCGCTCAGTATTAAGTCAATCAGTATGATGCTCCCGACGGCCATCCAAAATACAGGGTCTCCAAAGTCGCTCAGATGAATTCCGCTAATTTTGCTTAAGAATTCCAATCGATACTCACCCTTTCCTTATAATATATATAAAAAGACCCCTGATCCAAAGTTAATCAACCTTGAATCAAAGGTCTTGCTGGCGTTAAACACCCTGACGGCCAGGCTTTTCAGCCGGTTGTTGACCGATCAGTAATAAGCTACTCCCCTTTGAAACACCTTTTTACGATGGTGGAACCAAACTTGGCTTAAGTATAATGGACGGGTATAGATATGGCAAATGGAGAAAACGGGCGTATTAGAGAGCATGATTAAGCTATGGCGTCATATTTTTTAACAATCAACCGTACACAATAACTGTATTCTGTTTATTTCGAAAGGGGTGGCATGCTTGGAAAAGAAAAAACACTTGAAAATCGGTGAGTTGGCTAAGCGTTGTAATGTCAACCGCCGGACGGTTGATTTTTATACATCAATGGGGCTGGTCGTTTCTACGGAGAGAACCGATGGGAACTATCGACTTTACGATGAATCGACAGTAGAACGGATTCAATGGATTAAGGATATGCAAGAACAAAAATACAGTCTTGACGAAATCAAAGAGAAGCTGCTTCTTGTCGACGAATCTGGCACTGAGCCTTTTGTCTCTCAGCAGTTGGACAGCGTCATTCATGGGGTCGAAGCGCTGGAACGTGAGATCACCACGTTGTTGCCCTTGTTGAACAAAATACAGCAAGGAGCTAATGAAGCGCTTAAGGAAAAACTGGAGTACTTGTTCACCCATGAACAGACGATAGTACAGTCACTCGCAATGATATTAGAACGGCTTGGCAGTTAGTCCTTGTGAAATGCTTTTAGTATCCTTGGATTTTTGTTATAATACCTTGAGAATCACAAGAATAGGAATGGTGCCTATGAGCACGACGAAAACGTTTCAAGAATCTCACTGGTCGGTAGTCATCTCACGTTATATTTTAGGTGTAGTCATCATTACCGTATCGCTCTATTCCCTTTTTGAGCCGAATTGTACAGTCTTCGGCGGAATCCGTCTCATGGACGTCAATATGGCTCTCCTCTGTGTTTTCTTTGTTCTTAGCGGTATCTATGCGGCTCAGCGGAAAAAGAGTATTGACGGGTTCGATGGAATTCATTACGAGTTATTTACCATTTTTGTGGGCTTCGTTACCTTGATCGCCTCGTTTTTGCTCCTTTTTCGGATAGACAACACTATTGATGATTTTTTTGACTAAATAAAAGCAGCCCCATCAGGAGATAGGGGCTGCTTTTATTTTAAAAGAGACTGTTTACCGTCAAGAAGTTATCGGAATGATCGCTTAACTGAACGTAAAAATACTGAAGGTTTTCCGATCTTCATCTCAAAACAAAAATCGAATAACACATCGTCAAATAAATTCACGTCGAAATCCTTGTATTTTTGAGAATAGTAGATGCGTTGACTTCGTTCGGGATATCCCGATTCATAACAGGTGATCTTATCAGCTCGTTCCAAGGGGTTTTCGGCTATATCATGGACTGTTTTTATGTCATTTCCGGTGATCGAAGCCAACTGTAACCCTTCCATATCGGCTCGGAATTCGCACAATATTCGGAGTGCGCAGAACTTATCATAATCAATATGTAGATAGATATTTTTCAAGTAGTCCCAATATTTGATGTGGATCAATTCATGAGCGATGAAGTAACGGATAACCTGAGGGTTTTTGAGCTTTAACACCGGTTCTGTAAGATAAATAGAAAAAGGGGAAGAAACGGTTCCGTCTAAACCAGAACCTGGTATTATACGCAAGCGAATTCTCTGCCGAAGACCCGCCTTAACTGCACATTCGTCGAGTATAGCATAAGCGGCAGGGTAAGCTATACGATTTTCATCCCCGCCAAGAAAAACAGATAGAGACAAAAGGCAATTCTCCTCCCAGGGAAATGGCATTCATCCAACCTAATCCTAGATTAACTCAACTTTAACACAAAAAAATAATTATTGGGGTTGTAAAATCCTTATACATCAATTGACTATCTGATGATTCGTTATAAAATAAAACTAGCAGAGATGAACGATTTTACTTTAGGGAGGTATGAGGGATGAATGTCACGGATGTGAAAATTAGAAAGATGAACACAATAGGACCCGTCAAGGCGATCGCATCGGTCACCATCGACAATGAGTTTGTCATTCATGAAGTAAAAGTGGTGGAAGGTCCGAATGGCATTTTTGTGGCCATGCCGAGCCGGAGAACCGCCGACGGGAAATACCGTGATATTGCTCACCCCGTCTCTCCGGAAGCGCGTGCACTGGTGACTGGTATTGTCTTGGAAACGTACGAGCGCGCAAAATCATCCTTATTGAGTTCAGTGGGGATATAAGGGGATATTGAAACCAGGCCCAAGTCGGCTTGGTTTTTTGTTTTTAAATCAATTACTACTATATATTAACAATAAATATAATCAGGTAGGTTTGGTCAACGATGTATATAATTGACATAGCAAGAGAAAAATATTACAATTGCTTTAAAGAGAGGTTGGTGCTAGGGGGGATTGGGCAATGATGATTACCAACGTACAAATATCGCAAGTCAACCTCGATAAAATAAAAGCGATTGTATCAATCACTTTTGATGACGCACTTACTGTTAACGACATTCGCATTATAGAAGGACCAAAAGGCAAGATAGTAGAGATGCCTAGACGGAGACCCATGAACGATGTAAACAAGTACATTGCCCATCCGCTGACAACACAGGCTTGGCAGATGATTACCGATTCGATTATGGAAGCCTATGAAAAATCAACAACAGAGGGTAACCAGCGGGAAGGATAATTAGCGAAAAACGCCTGGATCGAGGGATCCAGGCGTTTTTATAGAACCGACATCACTATTGTGGGGAGGGGTGGTTATGTCTATTAAAACCAGTCGGGCAGCAGGCACGGCAGAAGTGGTGATCGACCATGAAAGTTGTATTGGCTGCGGATTATGTGTTCGTGTATGTAAAGGGGCACCATTATACATAGAACAAGGTAAGGTCCATGTAGACCAAAGCCGTGTCTTCGGATGTATCGGTTGTGGACATTGCATGGCTGTATGTCCCAGAGACTGTATCCGTGTGCATGGACGGTGCCTCTCACCAGATGATCGGAAAACACTATCTGAGGAAACCCTTCGGGCCTCCTACGAACAACTGACGTCTCTGCTCTTAGCGAGAAGAAGTGTCAGAGAGTTTTCTTCAAAGGAAGTGGAACAAGAATACATAGAAAAAATTATAGATGCCGCGTCCATGGCGCCAATGGGCATTCCCCCTTCAGATGTATATATCATGGTTCTAGCCGGTCGAGACAAGGTGAAAGGATTCAGCGATGATCTTGTTGATTTTGCCTGCAGCAAAAAGTGGCTCCTCTCTCCGCCAATGCTGATGTTGGAGAGACCCTTCATGGGGGAGGAAGAACATGAACTCATGAAGAGTTTTGTCGTTCCTGCCTTGAATATGTTTATTGATGGGAAGAAAAAAGGAGAGGACTGGTTGCTTTATAATGCTCCGCTAGCACTGTTCTTTACCAGTTCGCCTTATGCTGATCCGGCTGATCCCTATATTGCCGCAACTTATGCCATGGTGGCTGCCGAGTCATTAGGTTTGGGAAGCTGCATGATTGGCTCCGTTGCTCCTGTGGTCAAATACAGTGATTTCTTAAAGAGAAAGTACGGCTTACCTATGAAATATCAATCGGGTATCGTAGTTATCCTTGGCTATCCAACGCTTACCTATCAACGGGCATTGAAGCGCACTTTTGCCGATGTACGATATTATTGATATGCCCAGGTAACACCGAAACCATTATTTTAGAGCACCACTAAACGTCCTTCGGGGCGTTTTTTTATGGGCGGAATGATTGAGATAGTCATGCGTACGATGTAATACCGCTTGATACAAAGGTGATCTTAACCAATAAACCTGAATAGTGGGAGGGTTCTTTTTGAATCGGAAAATGCCAATCTATGTATTTCTCTTTTTGGGGGTTATCGCTATCTTTACAATTCTGCTAACAGGGTGTATCCGCAAAGTTGAACCGGTAACGGATCCCCTCTATGCCAATTTCCCGGAAAAACCGGTTAGCCTGATCATGACTGAAGAGGTCGGGAGTCTAAGTGATCTTCAAATCCGGATTATACAGAAATATTGGAAAAGGTATTTCAATGAGCAACCCTTATCGATAGATTACAGAACTATCTTCAATGGCGAGAAGGGAGTTCACGATATTACTCAAGTCAAGCCCGAAGGCTATTCTATCAGCCTAGTAAGTACCCCTGAGATCGTCCTTCAAGGACTGAGACAGAAAGGAAATAATGACTGGCTTCATCTAGGTCAGGTGGCTTATTATCCCCTGGTGCTTTACGTCAATCAGTCAAGCTCGATCAAAACGGTTGATCTCTTTTGTGTGGAAGCGAAAAAAAAGAAGGGAAATTTGACCGTCGGCTTATTGAATACCCCCGATGGTTGCCCTGTGGCTCTCTCTTCATTGCAAGAATTTCTAGGGATTAAAGTGACTCCACTCCTATTCGCAAGTTCAGAGGAACTGAATGAGTCTTTAGCAAAAGGAACTGTGGATGCAGCTCTTTCTAGTCTCTTTGTGGCTATGCGTGACGCCGATCAGTTTCGCCTTGTCGCCATCGCAGCTGAGCAGCGTGATCCACTTGTCAAGGATATAGCTACCTTTAAAGAACAAGGAGTCGATTTCAACGCAGGGATCCGAAAAGTACTAGTTGTGCCGAAAGGCACGAACCCGGAAATCATTAATCGCCTTCGCAATGGTATCGAGAATATCTGCATGGACCCCAGCTATCTGAAAGACTTGGCAAGGATTGGTCAATCACCGGAATTTCTTTCGGGGGAGGAAGTCGCTGCTTTTTATGAGCCCTAATCACTCTGACCATCGGCACTAAGGTGCCGGTTCTTTTTTGTCGAGATTGTGGAGAGGAAAACAATAACAAGCAGGGGACCGGAGATAAATGTAGAATACTAATTCGAATTAGCGCGCTTTTGGTTCAGACGAGATCTCTTTGTGTAATAGTCGATTTTATTGTTTTTCTAAACGGAGGTACCCATGGAAAAATACCAGGATCATCTGTTAAATGATATTGTAGATGTAGGAAAGTTACAAGAAATACAAAATAAATTTGCCGAAGCCACGGGATTGGCAGCGGTCATCGTCGATCGTGATGGGCGGCCCGTAACCGAACCGAGCAATTTTACCTCCTTTTGCCTTTATGTTCGTTCTACTTCCGAAGGACTATCCAGATGTATGTGTTCTGATGATCTCGGCGGCAGAAAGGCCGTTACCTTTCAGGGGGCTCATGTGTTTCGCTGTCACAGCGGATTGACCGATGTGGCTGCTCCGATCATCGTCAACGGGCAATATATGGGTGCTTTTTTAGCTGGACAAGTCGTCTGTGCCGATCAGGATTATGACGTTTATGCGGAGGCCGTTGAAAAAACTCGTGATTTAGGTCTAGACAGGGAAAAAGTAAAAGAAACATTCACGCAATTAGAAGTTGTACCGGAAAACAAAGTCAAAGCTGCTGCCGATTTGTTATATATCATGACCAATTACATCGTAGAGATCGGTATGGTCAATATCATACAACGTCAACTCATGGTCCAGATGAAAGATAAGGCTGATTTAGAGAAGATGTTGCGGGAAGCCGAAATCAAGGCTCTACAGTCTCAGATAAACCCGCATTTCTTATTCAATACCTTAAACACCATCGCTCGACTTGCTCTCCTTGAAGGAGCCACACAGACGGAGGAGATTGTATATGCCTTATCAGACTTACTGCGCCATAATCTACGCAATAATCGCCCTATGAGCATCCTTCGGAGTGAAATCAATTATATTCAAAGTTATCTATCGATCCAGTCAGCTCGTTTTGGTGACCGGATCGGTGCTACTGTCGATATACCGGAAGAATTGCTGGATTTACAGATTCCTACGATGACTTTACAACCTTTGGTGGAAAACGCCATCATTCATGGCTTGGAACCTAAAAGAGGGGCAGGACAAATCTCGATCTCTGCCGCCGAAGATCAAAATCGGCTATTAATTACCATTGCCGATACTGGGATAGGCATAGC
Organism: Heliobacterium mobile; assembly: GCF_009720735.1. Lineage (GTDB taxonomy): Bacteria > Bacillota > Desulfitobacteriia > Heliobacteriales > Heliobacteriaceae > Heliobacterium > Heliobacterium mobile. Next base: position 157,351 of record NZ_WNKU01000002.1, on the reverse strand, counting down.
AGCCAATCAGGTTTCCCTCATCTTTGATGACGGGAAAAAACGGAACCATAAACATGGACAGAGCCATACGACAGGTCTTGGGATCATGAATGTGCACAACCGGATTCAACACTATTTTGGCAAGGAATACGGGATTGAAATCTCCGGGGAACCCGGAAAAGGGACGACGGTTTGCATTTATCTGCCCGTTTCCCGGAAAACAGAGTATCCGTCGTAAAGGAGACAAGAAATGTGCAAGTTACTGGTTGTCGATGATGAATCGTTAGAACGGCAAGCCATCCGGCAGATTTTATCGGTGCAATGCCCATCGATTGATGTGATTGCTGAGGCTGATAACGGTGAAGATGCCTGTACGGTGGCTTTTGCTGTTCGGCCTGACATCATTTTGATGGATATCCAAATGCCCGGAATGGACGGTTTGAAGGCAATGCAGTGTATACGCCAGCAGTTGCCTCAAGTGAAAATAGTCATTCTCACCGCTTTTGACGAGTTTCGTTACGCCCATGAAGCGATTAAATGGGGTGCTGTTGAATACCTGCTCAAACCGATCCGTCCGGCTGATTTGGTGAAGGTCCTCTCATCGGTCATAGAACAAGTTCGCTCAGAAAAAGAGAAAATACGCCAAGAAGAACTGATGCAGCAACAGTTGCTCAAGGCAAAACCGTTCGTTCAAATGTCTTTTGTCACCGATCTGGTGAGTGGAAAAATAAAGACACTGGAAGAGATTCATGAACGAGCAGCTTTTTTGAATTTCAATTTCCATGCAGCCATCGCCATGGTCATCGACGTGGATCGTTTTTCAGAAATGATGTCCAACAAGACAGAACTAGAAAAACAGTATTTCAAACAACAGCTTTTGGAGAATTTGGTCTCACTTATCGGAGAAGAAGCTCTTATTGTCCCTTTTGAACAGGATAGTTTTGTCGTCCTTTTAGGGTGGGATGCTTCTGTCATCAGTTGTGCCTACAACTATAGTCGTCGTGTGGCCGAGAAAATTCGCAAACGGATCAGTCAATCGATGGATGTCACTGTGACGATTGGCATCGGCCGTGGATACGGCAATATGGCGGAAGTGGGGAAATCGTATCAAGAAGCACTATCGGCCTCTCGACAAAGCTATTTTCTGGGGCAGAATCAGGTCATTCATATCGAGGATGTGCCTCATTTAAAACCCGACACGGTTGTGTTCCCCTTTCAAGGAGAACGAGTATTGTTGGAAAAAGTTCGCTGCGGGGAACGAGATGATGCTTACGCGGCATTAACAGCGCTACTAGAGAATGTATTTGACAAGGTGTCGAACGAAGGATCTGTGAAAACCTATCTATTGGAATTGCTGATTCTTCTTTCCCGAGCGGCTGTTGAAGGCGGAGCGAACTTGGAACAGTTGACTTTAGCCAATCAGGCCCATATCCATCGATTGATGAAATGTCGCACGAAACTGGAAATATCCCAATCTATGCGCCACACGGTGGATCGTCTCTTTGAAAACATGACGGTAAACCGTTCCGGTACGAATCAGCGGCTCATCAATAAAGCTTGTGAGTTCATTACCGCCAATTGCCAGCGCAATGTAACCTTAGAAGAGGTGGCCCGGTTTGTCCATCTATCGCCTTATTACTTCAGCCGCATCTTTAAGCAAGAGAAGGGATGTAACTTCGTCGACTTTTTAACAGAGGTTCGTCTGGAAAAGGCTAAAAAATGTTTAAGTGACTCCGATATGAACCTTGTACAAATTGCCGGTCAAGTGGGCTACCAGGATTCCAGCTATTTTTGCCGAGTTTTTCGCAAATCAACCGGTATGACCCCGAATCAGTATCGCCAACAAATCAAGCGTTCCGCCCTAAATCAGGGATGAGCAAAACAGAAAAACGGGAACAATGCTTCAAAAGACTGAAATCTTCAGTCTTTTTTTTTATGAAAAAGCCATTTTCATGATAGCCTGTGGCCCAATGGGCTATGAACGTTTTATTTCTTGCTTCCTTGCGCAAAACAATCCTATATTTGCAGAAAAGTCATATCGTTCGTAATTAATTGTCAAAATGTTTGTTCCTCTGGGAACAAGATAGTCCATGATGAGCGCAAAGTTACTCATAGGAAAAGAACGAAGGAAAGCCAATTATATTAGGCATGCAAGATAATGAGAGTACAAGCGCAAATGGGTTTTGAGGTATTCGAGAAACCCAGGAAAGGTTGTGGTGATCCTTGAGTCAAGAGAAACAACGGGTCATTCAAGAATACGTACCCGGTAAACAAGTCACCTTGGCCCATTTGATTGCCAATCCCAAAAAAGAGCTCTGTGAGCGGTTGGGACTCGATCAATGCTCTGCCGTCGGCATTTTAACGATCACCCCTTGTGAAGCAGCCATCATCGCCGCCGATGTGGCTACAAAGACGGCAGCCGTTCAAATTGGCTTTCTAGACCGTTTCACTGGCTCCTTGGTGATCAGCGGAAACGTATCGGCGGTAGAGGCGGCGCTGCAACAGGTGACCAATATGCTCTGTAACCAACTGCAATTTACCACCGCCGGCTTAAGCCGTTCCTAAGGTGAACCATGAAAAAGGTCATGATGGTCGGCGCCGTTGGAGCAGGAAAGACCACTCTCTTGCAAGCGTTACAAGGGAAGGAAACGGAAAAAGCCGCAAAAACCCAAATGATCCGCTATGACAGCGGGATGATCGATACCCCCGGTGAATACGCCCAATCACCTCGATTCTACTCAGCCCTACAAGTTACCGCGATGGACGCAGCCGTCATTCTTCTCATTCAAGATGCAACAAAATTAAGCGTGTCTGTTCCCCCGGGTTTCGCCGGTTTGTTCTCTTGTCCCGTCATCGGTGTCGTCACAAAAGTAGACCACCCGGCGGCTGATCAGCAGACGGCAACAGTCCGCCTACAGGCTGCAGGCATCAAAGAAATTCTGTTCTTTGTCTCTGCGATGACTGGGGAGGGGCTGGGGGAATTACATACATACCTCGCTGAAAGGGGGTGCAACCATGAGTGAAGCTTTAGGAATGGTCGAAACGAAAGGCCTCGTTGGCGCCATAGAAGCAGCCGATGCGATGGTCAAAGCAGCAAACGTTGAGTTGGTTGGATACGAAAAAATCGGTTCCGGTCTCGTCACCGTGCTCGTCCGGGGCGATGTTGGCGCGATTAAAGCGGCTACCGACGCCGGCGCAGCAGCTGCCCGTAAAGTGGGCGAAGTCGTCTCTATCCATGTTATCCCACGTCCCCATGTGGATGTAGAAAAAATGCTCCCTAAGATTAAATAAAAAGATAAAAAAAGTACGGAGGTGTCTTGGTCGTGCATGAGCAGTTAATGGACAAAGTTATGGAAGAAATCAAAAAGCGCATGGATTCCGCTGCTGTAGAAGCGCCCAAAGCGGAAGCCCCGAAAGTGGAATGCAAAAACCCTGGCATTACCGAATTTGTCGGCACCGCCATCGGTGACACGATCGGTCTGGTTATCGCGAATGTTGACCCGATTCTGCATTCCTACATGAAGCTTGATCCGAAGTACCGTTCCATCGGTATCCTTGGAGCGCGTACCGGAGCGGGCCCGCACATCATGGCTGCTGACGAAGCCGTCAAAGCCACTAACACTGAAATCGTTGCCATTGAATTGGCTCGTGATACAAAAGGCGGAGCCGGACACGGCTGCTTGATCATCTTTGGCGCCGAAGAAGTTTCTGACGCCCGCCGCGCCGTCGAAGTTGCCTTAAAAGAGCTGGATCGCACCTTTGGCGATGTCTATGCCAACGATGCCGGCCATCTCGAACTGCAATATACCGCTCGCGCCAGCCTGGCGATCCAAAAAGCCTTTAATGCGCCTGTGGGCAAAGCTTTCGGCCTCATCGTTGGTGCTCCTGCCGCCATCGGTGTCCTCATGGCCGATACAGCTATTAAAACGGCCAATGTCGACATCGTTGGCTATGCCAGCCCTGCCGGCGGCACTAGTTACTCGAACGAAGTCATCCTCATGGTTACCGGTGATTCCGGAGCCGTTCGCCAGTCTGTCATCGCCGCTCGTGAACTCGGCAAAAAACTCCTAGAAGCTATGGCTGGTCCGGCTCCATCCGTAACCAAGTCTTACATCTAAATCATCAGAAAAGCAACAGGGAGGGATAGCGAGTGAAACGCTCTAAGCGCTTCGAAGTGCTGGCCGCTCGTCCGGTCAACCAGGACGGCTTTGTGGTCGATTGGCCGGAAGTTGGCCTCATCGCCATGAACAGCCCCAACGACCCGGTGCCCAGCATTAAAATAATGAACGGAAAAGTCGTCGAATTAGACGGCAAACAACGTGACGATTTCGATTTTATCGATCAATTTATCGCTGATTACGCTATCGATGTGAACGTCGCCGAAAAAGCCATGGCCATGGATGATTACGCTATCGCCAAAATGCTCGTCGACGTCAATGTCTCTCGTGACGAAGTCGTCAAAGTTGCCCGTGGTCTTACACCTGCTAAACTGGTTGCCGTTTTCAACACGATGAACGTCGTTGAAATGATGATGGCCGTCCAGAAAATGCGTGCCCGTAAAACCCCTTCGAACCAGTGTCACGTCACCAACCTGCAAGACAACCCTGTCCAAATCGCTGCGGATGCTGCGGAAGCGGCTCTCCGCGGTTTCGACGAAATGGAAACAACAGTCGGTGTTGTCCGTTACGCTCCTTTTAACGCCTTGTCGTTGCAAGTGGGCGGTCAAGTCGGCCGCGGCGGTGTCTTGATCCAGTGCGCTCTGGAAGAAGCGACAGAACTTCTCCTCGGTATGCGCGGCATCACCGCCTACGCCGAAACGATCTCCGTCTACGGCACTGAAAACGTCTTCGTCGACGGCGATGACACCCCCTGGTCTAAGGGCTTCTTGGCTTCTGCCTACGCTTCCCGGGGCCTGAAAATGCGCTTCACCTCCGGTACCGGTTCCGAAGTACAGATGGGTTATGCCGAAGGCAAATCCATGCTTTACTTAGAGATCCGCTGCATCATGGTCACCAAAGGTGCCGGCGTGCAAGGTCTGCAAAACGGTTCCATCAGCTGTATCGGCGTCCCTGGCGCTGTACCTGGCGGTATCCGTGCCGTTCTCGCTGAAAACCTTTGCACCACCATGCTCGACCTGGAAGTTGCCTCCGGTAACGACCAGACCTTCTCCCACTCCGATATGCGCCGGACTGCCCGCCTGCTGATGCAAATGCTGCCGGGCACCGACTTCATCACCTCCGGTTACAGCGCCACCCCCAACTATGACAACATGTTCGCCGGCTCGAACGTCGATGCCGAAGATTTCGATGACTTTAACATCATCCAGCGCGACCTGATGATCGACGGCGGTCTCCGTCCTGTCTCTGAAGAAGAAGTCGTCGCTGTTCGTAACAAAGCTGCCCGGGCTCTGCAAGCGGTCTTCCGTGAACTGGGCTTCCCGGCCATCACCGACGAAGAAGTGGAAGCAGCCACTTATGCTCACGGCAGCAAAGACATGCCTCCCCGTAACGTCGTAGAGGACTTGAAAGCTGCCGAAGAGATGATGCAGCGGGGTATTACCGGTATTGATATTGTAAAGGCATTGGCGAAAAACGGCTTTGTCGATATCGCTGAAAACGTCCTGAATATGCTAAAACAGCGTATCTCCGGTGACTACTTGCACACCTCGGCCATCTTGGACAAAGACTTCAACGTGGTCAGCGCCGTCAACAACTGCAACGACTATGCCGGACCTGGAACGGGCTATCGTCTGAGCAAAGAGCGCTGGAATGAAATATCGAACATCAGCAGGGCTATCAAACCGTCCGACTTTGACGTTTGATTTAGAAAAGAGGTGGAACGCAAATGCAATTGAACGAGCAAATTTTGAAAGAAATCGTCATGCAAGTTCTTCAAGGTATGGAAATGCCTGAAGCAGCTCCGGTGAAAAAAGCCGTCAGCGGCCGTCCCATGACGATTGTAGAAAAAGGAGAAGCCCGTCCGGGTACCAAGAGTGATGAGGTCATCATCTCCCTGGCACCGGCTTTTGCCAAATATCAAAACAAGACCATCGTCAATATCCCCCACAGTGATGTACTGCGGGAATTGATCGCTGGTATCGAAGAAGAAGGGATCCGGGCACGTGTGATTCGTGTAACTCGTAGTTCTGACGTAGCCTTCGTCGCTCATGACGCTACCAAGCTGAGCGGTTCCGGCATCGCCATCGGTATCCAGTCTCGGGGTACCACAGTCATCCACCAAAAAGATTTGCCCCCCTTGAGCAATCTGGAACTGTTCCCGCAATCGCCACTGCTGGAACTGGAAACATACCGCGCTATCGGACGTAACGCCGCTCGGTATGCCAAAGGCGAATCGCCGACTCCTGTTCCCACGAAAAACGATCAGATGGCTCGTCCTAAGTTCCAAGCCAAAGCAGCCGTGTTGCATATTAAAGAAACCGAGCACGTCGTTCCCGGCTCCAAGCCGGTCGAACTCGAAGTGCAGTTCTAAAAGGAGGTGACGGGAATGATTCAAGAAAAAATGATCGAAGAGCTGGTACGCCAGGTAATGCAATCGATGCAATCTCCAGCCGCCGCTTCCGCTTCTTGCCCTGCCCCGGCGAAGGAATGCAAGCTCGATCCGAAAAAAGACTACCCCTTAGCCAGCAAGCGGCCTGAATTGCTGAAATCGCCAACTGGCAAAAAACTGAGCGACATCACCCTGGAAAAAGTTCTGAATGGTGATGTAAAAGCCGAAGACGTTCGCATCACTCCCGAAACGTTGCGGATGCAAGCTGAGATCGCTGATGGCGTTGGCCGTGTCCAATTTGGCAACAACCTGCGCCGGGCCGCTGAACTGACAGCGATTCCCGACCAGCGCATCCTCGAGATCTATAATGCCTTACGGCCTTATCGTTCCTCCAAGCAGGAACTGCTCGATATCGCCGAAGAGATGGAAAGCAAATACGGAGCCAAAATCAACGCTGCTTTTGTTCGTGAAGCTGCGGGAGTGTATGAACGCCGGGGCCGACTGAAAGCAGAATAGGGATGTGAGCTTTCATGGCCATTGTGGCGGGAGTAGACATCGGTAATTCCACGACTGAAGTTTGCCTCGCTCGGGTAAATGCCCGAGGAGAAAAAGAATATCTGAGCAGCAGCATTGTCAAAACCACAGGGATCAAAGGGACGACAGCGAACTTACCTGGAATCCGGACAGCACTAGATGACGCCTTACGGCATGCCGGCGTCGACATGAACGAACTCGTTCAGATTCGTTTCAATGAAGCCACACCGGTTATCGGCGACTTGGCCATGGAGACGATCACAGAGACGATCATCACTGAATCGACCATGATCGGTCACAACCCAGGTACACCGGGCGGCATCGGCCTAGGCGTCGGAAAAACAGTCACTTTTGCCGAATTGGATCGGATTCAATCCGGTGAAAAAGTCATCGTCGTCATCCCGGCCCGCATTGACTTTGAAGATGCCTCTCAAGCCATCAACTGGGCTTTTGACCGGGGTGTCGATGTGGTAGGCGCTATTGCCTGTCAGGACGATGCTGTATTGATCGCCAATCGTCTCGATAAAAGGATCCCCATCGTCGATGAAGTGACTTTTATCGAAAAAGTGCCGATTGGCATGCTGGCTGCTGTAGAAGTGACTGAACCTGGGAGAACGATTCAGACCTTGTCCAACCCTTACGGAATCGCTACCGTGTTTAATCTGACGCCGGAAGAGACGAAAATGGTCGTGCCCATCGCCCGGGCATTGATCGGGAACCGTTCAGCCGTTGTCGTCAGAACGCCCCAAGGCGATGTGAAGGCCCGCACGATTCCGGCTGGTGTCCTCACAATCTTTGGGCAGCGAAACCGGGAAGAGGTAGACGTAGAATCTGGTTCATCGAAGATCATGCAAGCGGTAGAGCGGGTACAGCCCGTCGTCGATGTCAAAGGCGAGCCCGGTACGAACGCTGGCGGAATGATCGAACGGGTTCGACAAGTCATGAGCGACTTGACCGGTCAGTCTCTTGAGCGAATGAACATTCAAGATCTGCTCAGTGTAGACACTTTTATTCCCCAGCAAGTTCGCGGCGGTTTGGCCGGCGAGTTCGCCCTAGAAAATGCTGTCGCTTTGGCGGCTATGGTCAAGACGAGCCGCCTGCCGATGCAGCAGATCGCTGACCAGCTGATATCTCAGCTAGGAATCCCTGTCGTCATCGCCGGTGTGGAAGCCAACATGGCTGTCCTTGGAGCGCTGACGACACCGGGAACAGATAAACCGCTGGCCATCCTCGATATGGGCGGAGGCTCCACTGACGCGGCCATCGTGACTCGCGATGAAAAAGTCCACTCCATTCACCTCGCCGGTGCTGGTGACATGGTGACTATGCTCATCAACTCCGAACTAGGGCTCAATGATTTGGATTTGGCTGAAGACATCAAGAAGTTCCCTCTGGCCAAAGTGGAAAGTCTCTACCATGTTCGACTTGAAGATGGAACGGTCCGCTTTTATGAAGAGCATTTACCGCCCCAGGTCTTTGCCCGGGTCGTCATACTCAAAGAAAGCGGCATGGTGCCCATTCCATCGGAGTATTCCTTAGAAAAGATTCGCCATGTCCGTCGAGAGGCAAAGAAAAAAGTATTTGTCACCAACGCCTTGCGGGCACTCGCTCGAGTCGCTCCGACGGGAAACGTTCGCCATATCGAATTTGTCGTCATGGTCGGCGGTTCGGCCCTTGATTTTGAGGTGGCTGATATGGTCGCCGATGCTTTGGCTGAGTACGGCATTGTATGCGGTCGTGGTAACATTCGCGGGACAGAAGGACCTCGAAACGCTGTTGCAACCGGTTTGGTTTTATCCTATTCCGGTGGAGGAGCGTGATTGCCATGCTGGATCGGATGCCTGTCAAACCGACCGTGATGGTCTACTACCATCCCCATGAAACTTGTGCGTGCAAGCTGCGGGAGTTGCAAGCAGGCCTCGAAGAGGAAGGAATCCCGGCAGTGATTCATTCCCAATCAGACCCCGATAGCCAACGCTTAGGTTATCAAGCGGCTGGCGCGTCCCACCTAGGCGTAGGTATCGGCGTTGGAAAAGATGGATCTATCTGCATACACCATACACGTTTGCCCGAAGAACGGCCCCTCTTTATCTTAGAGGGGCCCGGTGAACGGGCTGAATGGCGCCGTTTTGGCTACAATGCGGCACGATTGGTGAAGGGTACCCCATTCAAGGACAAAGAAGAGCAGCCCTTTCAAAACAGCGGCGATGATATGAATTTGGATGTGCTCAAAGCAACGATTGCAGAAATCGTCAAAAGAGTTCTTGCAGAACAATCGTCACAACCGGTACGTCCTGCCGATGAGGGGGTGAATGTATGGTCCAGAATGCCTTGGGGTTGATTGAAGTGGTTGGCTTAGCGGCGGCTTTAGAAGCTGCTGACGCTGCAGTAAAAGCGGCTAACATCCAACTCGTTGGCTATGAGATGGCTAAAGGTGGCGGCATGATCGTCGTAAAGATGACCGGCGATGTGGGTGCTATCAAGGCTGCAGTTGCTGCCGGTGAAGTGGCAGCCCGTTCAGTCAATAAGGTCGTTTCTACCCATGTCATCGCCCGTCCTCATCAGGAACTGTCAGGGATGATTTTCTCCAAGGAGAACTCCGGTAGAGCCACGTCGAAAACCGTGAAAGATCCTGCGGAAAATCGGGAAGAGGCTTCCTCAGAACCGGACCCGGAAGAAAAAGCTGCAGAGGAATCCGTTCTCTCTGAAACTGCTGTTGTAGCGGAAGCTTCAGAAAAACCACTTCTGGAGATTCCCTCTTCCCAAGAGCCGATCGTCGATGAATCCACCATTGACGTAACGGATAACCCGACCGAACTAGAAAGTCCCCTGGAGACGACAACTACAACTTTTTCAGAGATAATTCAAGACGCAGAGACACTCCGAGAAGAAACTTGCAATCTCTGCGGCGATCCCAAATGTCCTCGAAAAAAAGGGGAACCTCGTTCCCAATGTATTCATCACCGAAAACTCTAAGGAGGTATGAACGATGCGAGGAGAAGCATTAGGAATGGTCGAATGCAAAGGCCTCGTCGGCGCTATCGAAGCTGCCGATGCCATGGTGAAAGCGGCCAACGTAAATTTGATCGGTTATGAAAAGATTGGTTCTGGTTTGGTGACCGTTCTTGTCCGTGGCGATGTGGGCGCTGTGAAAGCGGCTACTGACTCTGGCGCTGCAGCCGCTCAAAAAGTCGGTGAACTGATTTCGGTTCATGTCATTCCCCGTCCCCATATGGACGTGGAAAAAATTCTGCCGAAGCTCGAGGGCTAAGGCGTCTTAGGTAAAGTGGGTGAATTCCTTGGAACCCAAATTGATCGAACAAGTTGTCGCCCAAGTACTGATCGCACTAAAAGACAGGCTGCCTGAATTGGAATCGGCTTCCCGAACGATTCGGGTAGGCATTTCTAACCGCCACATCCACCTTTCCAATGAGCATGTGGAAATCCTCTTTGGAGTTGGATACCAGCTGAAAAAGTTGAAAGACCTGGCTCAAGAAGGGGAATTCGCCGCCGAAGAGACGGTTACCTTGGTCGGCCCGAAAGGCGTTATCCGTGGTGTTCGTGTGCTCGGACCTTTGCGTAAAACGACTCAGGTTGAAATATCTCGAACAGACGCTTTCAGCTTGGGAATCAAAGCACCTGTCCGAGATTCTGGACAGATCGAAGGCTCTGCAGGGATCACTATTGTGGGTCCCTGCGGGTCGATTACCCTAAAGGAAGGCGTCATCATGGCTGCTCGGCATATCCACATGCACCCCGATGACGCCGCTTTTTTTGGCGTGAAAGATCAGGATCGAGTTTCGATCGAGACGACGGGCACACGAGGAATCGTTTTCAAGAACGTACTGATTCGCGTCCATCCCAAGTTTCGCTTAGAGATGCATCTCGATGTAGATGAAGCTAATGCGGCCGAACTGAATAACAATGATGCGGTGCAACTGGTCCGGCAGTCCTGAAAGGAGGCGGAGCGATGGATGACAATCTAGTTCGCCTCGTTACCGCCGAGGTCATGCGACGCTTAAACCAGGCCGGGATAGGGAATGAACCCCCTACCCGGCCCCGGTTTAGGGTGATGGCTATTTTTACCGGCGGCTCCATCGGTCTAGAAGAGGGCTTACAGTCCCTTCAGGAATTAGAGCAACGTTCCTGTGAGATGACCATAGTTCTTTCCCATGCAGCGGAACAGATAGTCGGTGTAAAGCGAATCAAAGAACGGTTAGGCGCTGACGTGGAGATTATCACTCCCTCTGACCCCTATCCGGGAAAACTTCTTCGTCAAGCCGATTTGGTTATGGTACCGGTGTTGACCCAAAATACGATGGCGAAACTGGCGCACACTTTATCAGATACGTTACCGACGACGCTGGTTTTTCAGGCACTTATGCTTGGCAAACCGGTGATTGCCGCCCAGAATGCGGCTGATCCGAAAGATTGCTGGCGAACAGGTGCGGCGATGGATAAAGCACCGATCGTGCTTGTCCGAGCCTTTCAAGAAAACCTGCAAAGAGTCAGGGATTATGGTGTTCAACTGGTCGACGTAAACAGATTGGCTTCAGAAGCAGGCCAAATGTTAGACCTACAGCTTTCCTCCGACAGCGATCGGGCACCAGCAAAAACAGCCGTGAAAAAGGGACTCGTCACCGCTGAGATGATCCGTTCTGTCGCATTAAATGGCGGCCGGACTTTCAACGCGTCGACGAACGATGTGATCACACCGTTAGCTCGGGACATCGCTCGAGACTTCGGTGTTGAAATCATTACATCCTGAACAAGCGGCGCTTGCGGTGGAATGAAAGTGACCGGAGCGCACCTGAAAAGGGGGGAGTTTTTCCATGTGGATCGGTACCGTTGTGGGTAACGTGGTAGCAACGAGCAAAGATCCAAGTTTAGTTGGCAGCAAGTTGTTAATCATTAAGCCCTTATCTAGCAGCGGCGTGAGCCGTCCGGGTTTGCACGTCGCCGTAGATACGGTGGGAGCCGGGAACGGGGAAAGGGTTCTCGTCCTGCAGGGCGCTTCGGCCCGGCTCATCCTGCCGAATAAGAATAGCGCTGTAGATGCTGCGATCGTTGGAATCATCGACTCGATGGAAATGGATGAACGATTACTCGCCTGCGACGATTAACCGGCGAGGGGTAATGAGAATGAAAGTATATACAAAAACAGGAGACCGGGGCGTTACCAGCCTATACAGCGGCCAGAGGGTGCCGAAAGATCATGCCCGGGTCGACGTTTATGGAACGATGGATGAAGCCTCCGCTGCGATGGGCTTGGCTAAATCACTCACAAACAATGAAACAGCCCTGTCACTCATACACCGGCTGCAACAAGAAATATTTGATGTGAACGCTGATTTTGCCACAGAGCCAAAGGCAGACGTCAAGGGGGGCGAACCTCGGTATCGTATCAACGATGGACATCTGCAGGCTTTAGAGCAGATCATCGATGATTTGGAGGCAAAGCGTATCCCCCAAAAGGGCTTTGTCATCCCTGGTGCTTCTCAGGCTGGAGCTGCCCTCGATTTGGCTCGGACGATTGTCAGGAGAGCCGAACGAGCTGCCGTATCGCTGGCAAAGTTTTCCGATGTGCATCCGCCCGTCATGATCTATCTCAACCGGTTATCAGACTTGCTTTTTGTACTGGCTCGTTATGTCGACCAAGAAGAAATGGTATCGCGGGTAACGAGAGAAGTGGTAAAGGCGATGCAAGGCCAGGAGGATGGAACTATGTTGGAAAAAGCCAAAAAGATGATTGCAGCGGCTGAAGCGAAAGCCGATGCTATTGGAGTTCCCATGGTCATCACGGTCGTCGATGAAGGGGGAAACTTGGTGGCCCAGCACCGGATGGACGGCGCTTTGCTCGCAAGCATTGCTATCTCCCGGGATAAGGCTTATACATCAGTCGCCTTGAAGATGACTACAGAAACAGCCTCCAAATTGGCCCAACCTGGCGAGATGCTTTATGGATTAAACACAACTGATGGGAGCCGTCTGGTCGTCTTTGGAGGCGGTTTGCCGATCGTGGATAACGGACGGATTATCGGTGCCATCGGTGTAAGCGGTGGCTCAGTAGAACAAGACGTGTCTGTTGCCGAGGCTGGTCTTGCAGCCTGGTAAACGGAGCCAATCACGGGAGTGATAATAACCATGAATATACCGAACGAAGTGATCTCGCAAATTGTGTCACAGGTGATGGCGAACCTACAGCCGCAACAAGAGAAAAAGTCCACCCCATTGATTCCGGGAGTTTTCTCGAACGTTAACCAGGCTGTCGAAGCAGCAAAATATGCCTACCTGCAACTGCGTACCTTGTCTATGGCCAAACGGGAAGAACTCATCCAAGCTATGCGAGAGGCCGCTTTCGCTAACGCTCGAGAATTAGCCGAAATCGCCGTTCGCGAGACGGGAATGGGCCGCGTCAGCGATAAAATTTTGAAAAATCAACTGGCAGCTCGGAAAACACCAGGCACAGAAGACCTGAAAACAGAATCTTGGACAGGTGATGATGGTCTCACATTGGTCGAGATGGGCGCTTATGGCGTAATCGGCGCCATTACCCCTACGACCAACCCCTCCGAGACCATCATTTGTAACGGAATCGGTATGATCGCCGCAGGTAACTCTGTGGTTTTCAGTCCGCACCCGACAGCGAAAGAAACTTCTTTCTTAACGTTGAAGATCCTCAATGAAGCGATTGTCGCCGCCGGCGGTCCGGCCAACTTGCTCACCATGGTAGCAGAGCCCTCTATCGAAGCGGCTAATGAAATGATGCGGCATCCCGGCATTATTATGTTGGTGGCTACAGGCGGACCGGGCGTTGTGAAAGCAGTCCTTTCGTCTGGTAAAAAAGCCATCGGTGCCGGTGCCGGTAATCCACCTGTGATCGTCGATGAAACGGCCGATATCCCCAAGGCAGCTCGGGATATCATCGCAGGATGTTCCTTCGATAACAATTTACCCTGCATCGCTGAAAAGGAATGCATCGTCGTCGGTTCTGTAGCCGATGAACTGATTACCCATATGCGTCGAAGCGGGGCTTATCTGATCAAAGGCAAGGAAATTGATGACCTTCTGAAGGTTGTTATGACGGAAAAAGAGGAAAAGATCGCCGAAGGATGTACGGTAAAACCTAAAAAGTCATACGGCATCAACAAAGCCTGGGTGGGAAAAGATGCGCAGATTATCCTCAAAGCGATTGGCATTGACGTACCTAGCGATGTTCGTGCCGTCATCTGTGAAGTGGAAGAGGACCATCCCTTCGTCGTTGAAGAGTTGATGATGCCGATCCTGCCGATCGTCCAAGTGAAAAATATCGATGCTGCCATCGCATTGGGTGTCAAGGTCGAGCATGGCAACCGCCACACGGCAATCATGCACTCTAAAAATGTTGATAACTTGACTCGCTTTGCCCGTGCTGTCCAGACGACGATTTTTGTCAAGAATGGGCCCTCTTATGCCGGCATCGGTGTCGGCGGGGAAGGTTACAACACCTTTACGATCGCTGGGCCGACGGGAGAAGGGCTCACATCTGCCCGTACGTTCACTCGTCAGCGCCGATGCGTGCTTGTTGACGGGTTTAAGATTGTATAAATAAGAACTAGCGCGAAGTACCGTTCATAAAAGCGGGTGAAAAAATGCGTGAAAAAATCGTCAAGGCAGTGAAAGAGGCCGGCGTCGTCGGAGCAGGTGGCGCCGGTTTCCCCACTCACATCAAAATGAATGCGAGTGCAGATATCATCATTGCTAACGGCGCTGAATGTGAACCCCTTCTTCGTTCCCACCAGCACTTGATGGCCGCTGAGAGTGATAGGGTCGTCCTCGGTCTTATCGCCGTCATGTTGGCAACGGGCGCGCAAAAAAGCTATATCGGGCTAAAGAAAAAGTACTCTGTGGCGATTGAGGCATTAGAACAATCGATTGAGCGCCATGCCAAAGGGCGGGTGGAACTGTTCATCCTGCCCGACTTTTATCCGGCTGGCGATGAACAGGTTCTCGTCTACGAAGTAACTGGTAAGATCATTCCCGAAGGCGGAATTCCCCTGCACGTGGGCGTTGTTGTCATCAACGTGGAGACTCTTGTCAATATTACCAAAGCCTTAGACGGTGTCCCAGTCATGACCAAGTATGTGACAGTCACCGGGGCAGTCCGTCAGCCGGTGACATTGAAAGTCCCGATCGGGATTCCTATCCGGTTGCTGATCGAGGCAGCTGGCGGTGCCATTGTCAATGACTATGCCTTGATCGATGGAGGTCCCATGATGGGCCGCATCGTCGAAGTTGATTCGCCAGTGACAAAGACCACCGGTGGTATCATCGTGCTGCCGAAGGACCACTCCTTGATCGCCGGGAAAACACTCCCTTGGTCAGCCATTGCCAACCGCTCTAAATCGGTCTGTTGTGCATGCCGGGCTTGTACCGACTGCTGTCCACGTCACTTGCTCGGCCACAGCTTAGAACCGCACCGGATCATGCAGGCTATCGGTAACGGCACTTCCTACCAAGGCGATGCGATTACGCGGGCTTTTCTCTGTTCCGAGTGTGGTGCCTGCGATACTTTCGGATGCTCCATGGGCTTATCGCCACGCAGGGTAAACATGGAACTGAAGCGGCAGCTTTCAGCGGCTGGCATCAAGAATCCCTATCATAATCAACCTTTTCGGACCGTATCACACCGGGAAAACCGCCGAATTCCGATTAAACGGCTCATTGCCCGGTTGAACTTATCCGCTTATGATGTAGCGGCGCCACTGGAGGATCGTGAACTCTCGATCAGCGAAGTTCAACTTCCTTTGCGTCAGCATATCGGAGCCCCATCCCAGCCTTGTGTCAGCATCGGCGATTCCGTTCAGGCAGGTCAATTGGTGGCCGCCATTCCAGAAGGAGCTGCTGTCGGCGCGAATATCCATGCCAGCATCAGCGGAACCGTCTTTGCGACAGAGAACTACATCGGCATCCGGACCGACCGTTGAAAGGGGTGGGAGAACGATGAAACATGCTATCGGTTTACTGGAAATTGAAAACGTCACGAAAGGTATCTTAGCTGCCGACACCATGCTGAAATCAGGCAATGTAGAATTGGTCGTGGCTCAGCCCATGTGTCCGGGAAAATATATCGTGCTTGTGTCCGGCGATGTGGGTGCTGTGCAGAGCGCTGTTCGCAGCGGTCAAGCTGTGGCAAAGGAATCTGTCGTCAATGACTTTGTCCTGCCGAACGTACACCCTTCCATCTTTCCGGCATTAAACGGCTGTTCCGAGGTAAAGCAGATCAGGGCCTTAGGGGTCATTGAAACTTACTCCGTCGCCTCAGCCGTGGTAGCCGCCGATACGGCTGTGAAAGCAGCCGGCGTCGAACTGATCGAGATTCGCCTGGCGAGAGGTCTAGGCGGGAAATCGATCATTTCTCTCACGGGAGATGTGGGCGCCGTTAGCGCAGCGATTCAGGCCGGCAGCCATGTCATTAAAGAAAGCGGCTTTTTGGTCGATCAAATCGTCATTCCTGCGCCCCATAAAGGACTCCAGGCGAGTATCTTTTAATCAAACTACTTTACCTATTTTGTTTCATTGTCGTAAATTAGGCTGTACGATTAAGGACAGTTTTAAAGAGCAAGAAAAGGGACTCTTTCTAAGGCATACCCATATTGTCAAAGACAATGGAATGCTTATGAAAGAGTCCCTTATTATTCGAACACCCTTATTCAACCAATGAAGAAATATTATTCCTCCGAGTCATCAGTCACTGACGGCTGCACCTGGCTTAGAGCAAAGGTAAAGTCTTCCTGAGTAACCCGGATGGACTGCATAACCTCTACCGATAAGGTCCCGGGCCAATGATCCATGTTGGGTCCGAGTGCGCGACTTGCGGCCATCAAAGCGGCCTTGGCACAGAGTGCGGCAATATCGGCGCCTGTGAAGCCCTCGGTGGCTTCGATCAAATGGGTCATATCGACGCCCGGTTCCAATGGCATTTTAGAAGTGTGGAGTTTTAGAATCTGTTCGCGATCTTCTTTTGAAGGAACAGTGATGCGGATACGGTAATCAAATCGGCCGGGTCGGAGCAAAGCCTTGTCCAATATATCGAGGCGGTTGGTCGTGGCGATGACGACGATCTGTGACCGCCGGTCAAAACCATCCATGAGGGAGAGAAATTGTGCCACTAGAGTAGCCTCAAAAGAAGTGGTCGTTCGGCTGCGGTCAAAAGCAAAGGCGTCGATTTCATCGAAGAAGATGATGCTAGGGGCTTTTTGCTCTGCCTGGGCGAAGAGGTCGCGCAAGCGTTTTTCGCTCTGTCCGTGCAAAGAGGAGAGGAATTCAGGTCCTTTTACCGCAAAAAAGCTGGCTTGCACCTCGTTGGCGACAACCTGAGCTAAAAGGGTTTTCCCACAGCCTGGCGGTCCGTATAGTAAGACCCCTTTCGGCGGCGTGATATTTAAAGTGCGAATCAAGTCGGGGTAGCGAAGGGGGAGTTCTACGGCTTCACGAATTAGGCGCAGTTGTTCTTTCATCCCACCGATATCTTTATAGGTGAGCTGGCCCGGTTGGACAGGCTGGAAGATCTCTTCTTGAGTACCAGGTATCCTGTTTGTGGAATTGGCTTCAGCAGCATCAGGACGATTGGCAGCACGAGAGACTTCTTTGGGTACTTCCGATGGGCTAGTATCTTCGATGGAACGGGTCTCGTCGACGCGCTGACTTGTGACAGATCGATCCATATCTTTGCGTCCATGGCCGGCTCGGACTAGTGGAGTCCGGCAGATCCCGACGATTTGTTCCTCTTCCCAGCGATATTCCCAAGCACCGTCACGTCGAGGATTGATGGTGTCCGGCAAGGCATTTACACGCAGGCGAATTTGTTCCCAATCCAACAAGGGGCAGCCCAGGGAGAATCGTTGACGGGATATTTCCTGCAACTTTTCCATAATTCCGTTTTTGTCGACGTGAAAAAGCCCTTCTGCGTCGAGAGTACCCATATGATACCAGCGAAATCCAGCGGGGTCGCTGTAATCCTGGTCATCGACAATGAGATACCGACATCCAGGAAAGAACAATTCGTTTTCGTCCCGAGCTGTGATGCCGGGTGTCCGGCCGTCACAATAAAAATGGGGATCTTTAGCGTGCAGTCGCTGTTCCAAACAAACGACGATGGCGTCCATCCCTGCGGGATCGATCTGATGCTCGCCCTTCGAGATACGCAAAATAGCCCAATTGCGAATTTGTTTCCATAGGGTACATAATTGGCTTAATTCCTTGGAACGACTGGAAAAAGCAGCACGGTAACATCCGCCGGTTTCATTTTTCGATTTCGTAATCATAGGGTATTGGCGGGTAAATTTCCACATCCCTAGGGAGTCTAAGGTGGAAATAGGACGAAATTCAATGACCACTTGGTGATGCATAGTCCCATTATTCATTATGTAATCGTTCATCATGAGTACCTCGTGCCAAAGGAATTTTTGTGGGATAATCTTCTCAAACTATACCAGGAAAAAGGTAAAGATGTCCATGGTCCAGTAAAAGGTGGTTCTCGTTAAAATTATAAGAACCTTGCATCAGCGAGAAAAATAAGGCTCTCTGAAGGATTTGTCTATTGGAAAAAGAACTGTTACAGTTAACAACATAAGGACGGAACTAGAGAGGTATTTGAGTTCACGCAAAGGAGAAGGTTTGATGAGATATCTAGAATGGGGAAGAACAGGGTTAAAAGTTTCCGAAGTCGGTTTTGGTGGAATTCCCATCATTCGTTTGGGTGTAGACGAAGCGACGAAGGTTCTTCACCGCGCTTATGATAAGGGGATCAACTTTTACGATACGGCCAACGCCTACAGAGACAGTGAAGAAAAAATCGGATTCGCTTTTGCGGGTATACGGGATAAGGTGATTATCGCCACAAAAACTGGGCGGCGGGATGCTAAGGGTGCTGTAGAACATCTCGAAAACAGCCTGAAAATGCTGCGTACCGATTATATTGATCTCTATCAACTACACCAGGTCTCTCAGGAACGAGATTGGGATGCCTTGACAGCGCCTGGCGGCGCCCTGGAAGTTTTACAGAAAGCAAAGGAGCAAGGAAAGATACGCCTCCTAGGCGTAACCTCTCACAGTCGGACCATGGCCGTTAAGCTGGTGAAAACAGGATTGTTCGCAACGGTTCAGTTCCCTTTTAATTTCATCGAAGATGCAGCGAAAGAGGACCTATTCCCGGCTGCAGGGGAGCTGGGCCTGGGCATTTTGGCGATGAAGCCTTTTGCAGGCGGGATGATCGATAATGCTCGGCTGGCTTTTAAGTTTCTACGACAGTTTCCAGATATCCTCGCCATACCAGGATTTGATTCGGTTAAGTCTGTTGACGAAATCCTGTCCATTTATGAACAGCCGAACCACATCACTGAGGAAGATCTGGTTGGAATGGAGCAATATAAACAGGAACTGGGGCAGCAGTTTTGCCGTCGTTGTGAATACTGCCAACCTTGCCCGAGCGGCGTTATGATCACGCCGGCCATGGGATATAAGGTACTGGCTATGCGCATGTCGCCATCGGTAGCGGTAGAGTTTTTACGAAGCCCCATGGAATCGGTGACAAAGTGTGTAGACTGCGGTGCTTGTATCAAACGCTGTCCTTATGACCTGCCCATTCCGGACATGTTGAAAAAACATTATGATATGTGGGAAGAACACAAGCTGGTAAGCAATAAATAAATCGATTTTGGCAGTTTTAAAAGATGGGCATTGTGATATGCACAATGCCCAAAAGTCTGTTTCATTGCAAATAGAAAGGTGGAGATAACGTTGACGATCGAGACATTACGAGCACTGGCTGAACAAGGTGATGTAGAGGGACAATTCCGTTTAGCTGAGAAGTTGGAAAACGGTCAAGGTGTGACGAAAGATGAGGCAGAAGCCGCCCTTTGGTATAAAAAGGCGGCCGAACAGGGGCTGATTGAGGCTCAACTCAACTTGGCTGACATGTATACAGAAGGCAGAGGCGTGGAAAGGAACGATACGGAGGCGGTCCATTGGTATCGTAAGGCGGCCGAACAGGGTGATCCCGACGGACAGTTTGAACTCGCCATGATGTACGTATTAGGGCAAGGTTTAGATAAAGACGACTCCCTGGCTGTTCTTTGGTTCCATAAAGCGGCTGAGCAAGGACATGTTGATGCTCAATTCAACCTCGCCTTTATGTACGAAGAAGGGCAAGGGGTTGATGAGAACAAAGAAGAATCACGTTTGTGGTATGGCAAAGCGGCTGAACAAGGAGATGAAGAGGCTCAGAAAAAACTGGGCATTTATACGGCGCCACCGAAGAATAAGAAAAAACGCAAGTAGTTTTTCGGTAAAAAGGCAGGACAAGCACTCGCAGGATGATCGCTGATAGGTCATTGTTCCGGACTTTTGATTTTAGACAATTCTTCTTGCAGTGCAATCTGGGGAATCAGTTCAGTAGATATAGTGAATTGATTCCCTTCTTTTTGTATCAATAGTAATAGAGGGCGTTTAAAGGCCCATTGGGGCTGTTGAGGGACGAGTAAGAGTTTTTGCGTATCCTCTATGAAGGTTGAAAAAACTTTTCCATTCACTAGGTCACGATGATGATCGATGGAAATGGAAAAGTTCACATATGGTGGATTTGATTTCAACGTTTCGAAAGCCTGACTTATCGGTAAGGGGGGGGAGAAGGTGATGAGAAACTGACCAGTTCCTTTGTCTCCACTATTTGATTCTACACAAATGCGGGTGAGCTTGAATCCTTTTGCACAGTTCGATATTGTGATGCGTTCATTTGCAGATGCTATTCGTAATTCTTGTGTAGTCACTTCCAGCGATCTATAACAGATTTCCTTCCCATTACAGCGGTAAATCCATTGTTCACCGGCGAGCAATTTTGCTGGAGAACGGAGCAGCATCAAATGACGAGTGTCACACCGTAGGACTCCGATGCTAAAGACCTCCGAATAAAAGGCTTTGAGTCCAGTGAAGAAAAGGGGTACCCAAACTTTTCGAGGTATCCGGCAGCGTTTGTTGTTGATCATGACATAACTTTTCGGACCGGCGAGGGTGCTCCGTTCGCGGTACATGACAGGGAGGGAATCCTTTTCTGCATGCCGTAAGGGATCGATCAGTCCGGCATACCTTTGGGAAGTTTTAAGGGCAGCGGTGAAATGGAGGACGATCTCTTCGTCTCGCAGGGACCGAAACTCGATATGAACTTCCGGTTTCCCTAAGTGGGTCGATCGTTCATAACGAATCGGGGAATAAAGGACAGGCCGGTTTATCGTCGTCCGCTGCAACGCTTCAACGATAGCGGCATCGTTGATGATATCGGCTTGACTTTGGTCGTTATGGGTGACAATGATCCTTATCAAGGGAATCTGATTTTCCCGATGTTGAATCATTGCTTCGATAGCGTCGTAGTGGCTATGATTTTTAAGAAAAAAAATTACATGGACATCATATCGTCTGAAAACGATAGAAAAGGGTTGAAGAAGGGACATATCCATACCTCCTCGCTCCTAGATTGGTTTATCAAAAGGATTTGCTTTTTCCGCTTAAAGTAATATGATATATATTGTCGAAAAGACTGGAGGTGATTTGCTTGAAAAGATATCTAAAGAGCCTTTTTCTCGGTTTAATCTTTGCGGGAATATTCGCGACAAGTGCAAGCGCCAGCGATATAAAGGTCTACCTTGACGGAAAGTCGATTGATTTTCCTGATGTAAAGCCCTACATAAATGAAGATGATCGACTTATGGTTCCGGTTCGTTTTATTTCAGACCAATTTGGTGACCCTGTTACCTGGGATGACCTGAAGCAAGAAGTCATGATTAAACATAAAGATAAGATCATCGAGATTCCCATCGGTCAGCAGTGGGTATATGTTGACGGTATTCAGGTTAACATGCCTACGAAAGCAGTTAATTCAGATGGGCGTGTAATGGTGCCGTTGGGTGTTATCGGTACATTCTTCGACATAACCCCAACGTGGAATGGTAACACCTTAACTGTTAAGTTTTTTTCAAAAGAAGGGAACGGTACAAAGATGAAAAACAACAAGTATTCCAAACCGCCGGAAATGACGATCGATTCCAACAAGAAATACATGGCTACGGTTAATACTACAAAAGGCCAGATTAAAATCGAACTGTTAGCCGATAAAGCCCCGATCACCGTCAACAATTTCGTCTTTCTCGCAAAGGATAACTTTTATGAAGGCGTTCGTTTCCACCGAATCATCAAAAACTTCATGATCCAAACGGGTGACCCTGACGGCAACGGCACTGGCGGACCGGGATACCGTTTCGCCGATGAACTACCTCCGGCCCTTCCTTACGGTCCTGGAGTTGTGGCCATGGCGAACGCAGGCCCTAACACTAACGGCAGTCAATTCTTCATCTGTAATGGCGATGATTCAAAGTTCCTGAATCAACATCCCAACTACACCGTCTTTGGCAAAGTGATCGAAGGAATGGATGTAGTCCTGAAAATCTCCGATACACCTGTCGGTTGGGGTTCCGGCGGAGAACGCAGCAAACCTATGGAAGAAGTCTTGATCGAATCTATCAGTATCGAAGAGAAGTAACTCTTTATTATAAAACCTATTGATTTCTTTCAAAGATCATGACCTTTTGAGGTCTCCTTCTATAACGATGGTTGAACTCAAAAGAGGGATCATAAACAAATGGTGGGAGCTGTCATAAAGAACTGTGGCAGCTCTTCTTTTATTTTAAAAGTCGCCTTCTATTTTATGAATCAACGCCAGACAATTTCGAGCATTATTTCGGCGTAATGTGGAGCCAATATCGAACTGTTGTGAATGTTCGTTAATTTCTAACGATATATTTAATTTCTAAAGTTATTCTTCTGTATAGTGTGAAAAACAAAAAAATATTGCTGACGAGCGGATTAATTCCTTGTATAATGTACAAGTGTCCGCGAGGTACAAACAAAAGGGACTTTTTTAGACGGAAACTATGGGAGGATTATACGTTGCAGCAAAACACAGAAGCTTTGCTAAAAAAAGACATCGGCCTGATCGTAGCGATGTCGATCGTCATTGGTTCCGTTATCGGCTCAGGGATCTTTATGAAACCGGGTAAGGTCATTACCGCAGCTGGTGATTCTTCGATGGCTCTATGGGCGTGGATTATCGGGGGAATCATCACCCTGGCCAGCGGGTTGACCATCGTGGAATTGAGTGTTCAGATTCCTAAAACGGGTGGTCTCTACGTATACCTGGAAGAAGTCTATGGCAAAGTTTGGGGATACCTTTGCGGGTGGGTTCAGACACTGATTTATGGACCGGCTGTTATCGCCGCCCTGGGGCTCTTTTTTGGCTCTCTGGTTGCATATTTTTTCGATTTGCCTGCCACCTGGAAGATCTGGATTGGTTTGAGCACGATCGCCTTTTTGGCTCTGGTAAACAGTTTGGGGACGAAGTACGGCGGTTTTGTTCAATCAGTCTCTACAGCAGGAAAACTAATACCCATTGCGGCAATTGCGGTTTTTGGCATCTGGAAAGGAAACGGCCAGATCCTGGGTATGGCGAGCGGGGTAACAGAGCGCTCTGGAATGGGTGCAGCTATCTTGGCAACCCTGTGGGCTTATGATGGTTGGGCTCTAGTCGGTTTTGTGGCTGGTGAGATGAAAAACCCGGCTAAAATTCTCCCAAGGGCGATCATCATCGGATTGTCAGTCGTTACTGTGGCCTATCTATCGGTGAACCTTGCCATGATGCATGTGCTTCCTGCTGCGGATATCGCTAAACTCGGTGAAAATGCCGCAGGTACCGTTGCTACTAATCTCTTCGGCGGCATCGGAGGAAAGATCATCAGTGTTGGCATTATGGTGTCTATTTTTGGCTGTTTGAACGGCAAAATTTTGACCTTCCCCCGAGTACCTCTGGCGATGGCAGAACGGGGACAGTTACCTCTTTCCGGTCTGTTGTCCAAAGTTCATGCAGGATTCGGTACGCCGATCTTTGCCACTTTGTCTCAAGTCATTCTCGCCGTAATCATGATCTTTGTCGGCGACCCCGATCGACTCTCCGATATCGCCATATTCGCCATTTATCTCTTTTATATTCAAGCCTTCGCAGCTGTCTTTATCCTTCGCAAAAGAAATAGATCCCTATCGCGTAGCTATAGTGTCCCCGCTTATCCCTTGATCCCACTTGTGGCCATTTTGGGCTCCGGATTTATCATCGTGAGCACGATTATGAATAATCCTTTGGATACGTTGATGGCTCTTGCTATCACTGTCGTAGGACTGCCGATGTACTGGTATTTGAATCGCAACCCACTCATGGCGGCCGACAAAAATCTAAGCGCTGATTAAATCACAAAGCCTTCACCCCACAGCAGTAGGGTGAAGGCTTTGTCGTTATGTAAGTTACTTTGGTAACGGCTCTCCCGGGAGAGATTTAAATATGTACCCTTGGTCCCGGCACTGCTGAATAAACTGGGACAGCATCTCTGCGTTATCTTTTGATACCGCGTGGAGCAGAATGATCGCGCCGGGGTGAATCTGGCTGAGCACCTTCGGCAGGGCAGCCTCTGTTCCTACCTGATTGTCCGCTTCCCAGTCTTTGTAGGCAATGCTCCAGAAAACAGTTCGCATGCCCAGATCGCTAGCTGTTGCAGCTGAGATAGAATCGTAACGGCCCATGGGCGGTCGATAGTATTTCAGTGTGCGGTTAGTCAATTGCCGAACCGAAGCGCTAAGCTTGTCCAATTCCTCTTTCTGCTTTGCCGGGCTGAGTGAAGTCATGTCAGGATGGTTTTGGGTATGATTGCCGATGCCGAATCCTAACCGGTTTATTTCTTTGACGAGTTCCGGATTTGACTTGACAAACTGGCCTGTGACGAAGAAAATGGCAGGGACCTTTTCTTTCGACAACGTAGCTAGTATTTTGGGAGTATATCCATTTTCATACCCTTCGTCAAAGGTGAGGTAGAGGACTTTTTCCTGCGTCTGTATCCGATAGATCGGTTCAAAAGGTTCAATCGCTTCGGTCATGGAACGGGGCCATTGGGGAGCTACACCTGTATCGTGGCGAGGGATCCACCAATCCTTTGCTGCCGAAGGTACAACAGTCGCTTTTAAAGTGTTTACAGGCTTTTTTGCAGCTTCTTCAGAAGCTGCGTTTTCCGCGGGCTTTTCATCGTTTAGTTTTTCTGTAGAGGCTGTCGCTGCTGTTGGGGCCGGTGACAGCTGCTTCTCTTCTTGAACTGTTGGTGAAGGAACTTTCTCACCAGCCCTAGTTTGTTCCATCGAAAACATTCCGGCTGCAAAAGTGCCCACTAGCCCTACAACAGCCAGGGTGAGGAGAACTTTGTCTTTCATCGATGAATCTCCTTGTCCTTTGATGAATCAAAATTCTCCATCTCAATCGACAAGTCCTCCTGATATTCGATATGTTCGAACAAAATATCCATTTTCCATCCCATGAAAGAGAGCTTTCCAGTTACAAATTGTCATGTTTGATCACGCAGGTTATGAATCACATGTTATAATGTTAATCGCTAATTAGACAAAGAAGCACGAATCAACCCATAACTGACACAGGGGGTACAAGATATATGAACAGCCGGGTCCGTCGAATTTATGTGGAAAAGCGCAAAGGTTTTGATGTGGAAGCACAGCATTTGTGCAGTGATTTAAGGGATAATCTCGGTATACGAGGGTTAGAGAATGTCCGTATCCTAAACCGCTACGATATTTCCGGAATAACAGACGAAGAGTACCAACAGGCTCGTACAACCATTTTCTCTGAACCTAATGCTGATCTTGTTTATGACGAAGAACTTCCTCTTGAGCCAGGAATCCGCTTGTTTGCTATGGAGTACCTGCCCGGTCAGTACGACCAACGGGCTGATTCTGCTGCGCAGTGCGTCCAGATTTTGACCCAGAAAGAACGGCCGACCATCTTATCGTCGAAGGTTATCCTTCTCCAAGGTCTTTTAGGAGACGATGACTTTGCACGAATCAAAGCCTACTGCATCAACCCGGTCGAATCGCGGGAAGCGGCTATGGAAAAGCCGGTCACTTTGGCGATGACGTCGGAAGTTCCCGACGATGTAAAAACCTTGTTAGGGTTCGTTGATGCTTCCGTAGACGAATTAAAGGTGTTCATGAGCGATCTCGGCTTGGCTATGAGCTTTGAAGACTTACAGTTTTGCCAGGCCTATTTCCGGGATAAGGAAAATCGCAACCCCACCATCACCGAAATTCGGGTCATCGACACCTATTGGTCCGACCACTGTCGTCACACCACATTCCTGACGAAAGTGGAAGAGGTGACGATCGAAAGAGCTCACTACAGCCAACCGATAGAAGGTGCCTATCAAGAATATCTTCGTTCTCGCCAATATGTTTATGGAGATAAAGAACGCGATATCTGCCTCATGGATATCGCAGTCATGGGCATGAAGGAGCTGAAAAAGCGGGGGCTTCTGAACGATCTTGATGAATCGGACGAGGTGAACGCTTGCAGCATCGTTGTTGATGTGGATGTCGACGGCAATAATGAAGAATGGCTCGTCATGTTTAAAAACGAGACCCACAATCACCCGACAGAGATAGAACCTTTTGGAGGAGCTGCTACCTGCCTTGGTGGGGCGATCCGCGATCCCCTCTCGGGACGGTCCTATGTCTATCAAGCGATGCGTGTCACCGGTAGCGGCGATCCACGGACGCCCGTGGAAAAAACGCTGCCTGGCAAATTGCCTCAGCGGAAAATCACGATCGGCGCCGCCGCCGGTTACAGTTCCTATGGTAACCAGATTGGATTAGCGACAGGCCAAGTAGCCGAAGTCTATGACGAAGGTTTCGTGGCCAAACGGATGGAGATCGGCGCCGTCATTGCGGCAGCGCCGAAAGACAATGTGGTACGGAAACATCCCGAGCCAGGTGATGTAGTTCTCCTCGTCGGGGGGAGAACAGGAAGGGATGGTTGCGGAGGTGCCACGGGATCTTCGAAAGAACACACGGCTGATTCCCTCTTAACTTGCGGCGCCGAGGTGCAAAAAGGTAATCCTCCTACAGAACGTAAGATTCAGCGTCTTTTCCGAAATGCTGAAGTAAGCCGGATGATCAAACGATGCAATGATTTTGGCGCCGGTGGTGTCTCTGTTGCCATTGGTGAACTAACAGAGGGATTAGAAATCAATCTGGATGCAGTCCCTAAAAAATATGAAGGACTTGACGGCACTGAGTTGGCCATCTCCGAATCACAGGAGCGTATGGCTGTGGTCGTATCGGCAGAAGATGCAGAACGCTTCTCCCAATTGGCCCATGAAGAAAACCTGGAAGTAACTCTTGTGGCCAAGGTCACTGGGGATCGCCGCATGAAAATGTTCTGGCGGAATCAGCCGATCGTCGATCTGAGTCGTGATTTTCTAGACACGAACGGTGTCAAACAGCATACGAATGTCCATGTCAAAGCACCAGAAGGGGAAGCAAACTATTTTTGCAGCCTGCCAGAGGCGGTACAAAAAGTACTGCCAGACCTACGCAAAGCCTGGCTTGTGAACCTGGAAGACTTGAACGTTTGCAGTCAAAAAGGTTTAGTCGAACGCTTTGACAGCACCATCGGCAGCGGAACTGTGCTCATGCCTTTAGGAGGAAAACATCAAGCCACACCATCCTTAGGCATGGTGGCAAAGATCCCGCTGGTGCAGGGAGAAACGACAACGGCTACAGTGATGTCCTATGGTTATAACCCGCAGTTGGCCAAATGGAGCCCTTTTCACGGAGCCTTATACGCTGTTGTGGAAGCGGTCTCAAAAGTGGTCGCTTTAGGCGGCGACTATCGCCGTGTTCGCTTGACCCTGCAGGAGTACTTCGAAAAGCTTGGTAAAGATGCGACTCGCTGGGGCAAGCCCTTTAGCGCCCTCCTGGGAGCCTTCTATGCCCAGAAACAATTAGGAATCCCGGCTATTGGCGGCAAGGACAGCATGTCCGGTACCTTCTTAGACCTGCATGTACCACCGACCCTGGTCGCTTTCGCTGTCGGTATCTTGAAGGCGAACCAGACTGTTTCTCAGGAATTTAAACAAGCCGGCAATCCGGTTGTGATTATTCCAGCAGTACGGGATGAACAGGAAATTCCCAACTTTAACGCTCTAATGAAAAACTATGATAAAATTTCTGAACTCATCGGCACGGGAAAAGTGCGGGCCTCCCACACAGTTGGATTCGGAGGAATTGCTGCAGCAGTCAGCAAGATGGCTTTTGGCAACCGCATTGGTATGGCTTTCGACGATGCCATTAAGACGACGGATCTTTTCCGAACTGACTACGGTTCTATCATTCTTGAGATGGAAGCCGGTACAAACCTATCTGAAGCCTTCGGCTCGGTGCCTTTTGTTCAACTAGGCCATACCTGGGAAAGAGAAGCGATTGAATATAAGGGCTGCGCAATCGGCCTCGAAGAAGCTTGCCAAACCTGGGAACGACCTCTCGAAAAAATCTTCCGAACGTCGGTAAAAACTGCTCCCCAAGAAGTGAAACAGATCATCTATGGGGAACGGAACTCTCGCCGCCCGGCCGTGAAAATCGCAAAACCGCGAGTATTTATCCCTGTCTTCCCGGGAACAAACTGCGAATACGACACGGCTCGGTCTTTCGAGAAAGCGGGCGCCTTGACGGATACGTTAGTCATTCGGAACTTGACACCTGGTGACGTGGAAGAATCGATTCAATCCATGGTCAAGGCGATTGAGTCCGCCCAAATCGTAATGATTCCCGGTGGCTTTAGCGCTGGCGACGAGCCGGACGGTTCGGGGAAATTCATCGCCACAATGTTCCGAAACCCTCGAGTGAAAGAAGCGGTCATGGAGCTACTCAAACAACGTGACGGTCTGATGCTCGGCATCTGTAATGGATTCCAGGCACTGATCAAACTCGGTCTGGTACCTTACGGTGAGATTGTCGACATCGCCGAAGACTGCCCAACTTTGACTTACAACCAAATCGGACGTCACATTTCCTGTATGACCCGGACAAAAGTCGTGTCCACCCTTTCTCCCTGGTTTGCCTCGATGCAAGCTGGCGACATTCACACGGTTGCCCTTTCCCACGGCGAAGGAAGATTTGTGGCTCCTCCAGAAGTCCTTGACCGCTTGTTCCGCAACGGTCAGGTGGCTACGCAGTACGTTGACCTTAAGGGTAAACCTGTTAACGATATCCGATTCAATCCCAATGGCTCTTTTGAGGCCATCGAGGGCATCACAAGCCCCGACGGACGTATTCTCGGTAAAATGGGCCATTCGGAACGCATGACCAATCACCTAGCTCTCAACGTACCGGGCGAAAAGGATCAACCCATTTTCGAATCTGGTGTCAACTATTTCAGAGCGTAATAAAACAGAAAAGAACCGTCCCAATTGGCTGAAAAAGCCCTATGGGACGGTTCTTTTATTCGTCTTTAGAGATCAGACCTAACTGTGCCTCAGCGGCTCGAATCAAATCGGCAGGGGAGAGGATGATTTGGCAGCCCCGTATTCCAGCACTGATCGATACTTTGTCCAGTTGTTCGATCTCACCTTCCACGTACAGGGGGTACTTTTTTTTCGTACCTAGTGGAGAAACTCCGCCTCGGATATAACCAGTGAGGGGCTGTACTTCTTTTAGTGCTGCCATCTCCACTTTTTTATTGCCACTTAAGGTGGCCAGCGATTTTAAATCCAATTCCCGGTCTCCAGGGATACAAGCTAAGATAACGCCAGTTTTATCCCCTTTGGCGACGAGCGTTTTGTAGACCCGACGAATCGGATAACCAATTTTTTCGGCTACCGTGCCTGCCGACAAATCAGATTCGTCTACGGTATACTCTTTTAACTCGTATGGAATCTTTAGTTGATCAAGCAGCCGAGCTACGTTTGTTTTTCGAGTCATGGTGATCCTACCCTTTCATAGACAGATAATTTCTATATAGGATATAAGGTAGCACGATTTCGATACTAGAGCAAAGAGGAGTGTATTATTCTGATACTTCCTAAAACATAAATCCTTTTTCTTTAGAGGAAACAGATAGTCTTTGTAGAATGTGAACACTAATCGTTTGTATCTCGGGAAAAACGTGATAGATAGAATGGAGGCGTTAGATTTGGAAATGGCAAAAGCGAATACGATTCGTCTGATGTCGGAGAAAATGGACGAATTGCTGCAACACTGGATTGAATTGCATTTGACGAATCTATCTTTACGCAAGGACATGATCGGAAACGAAAACCTGTACCGACAATCGAAGGATTTTATCGAAGCCTTTGTTCAAGCGGCCGATGGAGCTGATTTAGAAGATATTAACAGAGTTGAATGGACTTCCGTACGTAAAATCTTAGCAGAGATCTCAACGAATCGTTCCCGGCAAGGCTATTCTCCTTCCGAAACGGCTAGCTATGTTTTTACGCTAAAAGAAGCGCTATTTCGGTTGCTGCAAAAAGAATACGGCTTACAACCGGATATACTCATCCAAGAAACGTTAACCATATCAAAAATATTAGATAAATTAGGGCTCTATACCTTTGAGACGTATTCAAAAGCCCGAGAAGAGGTCATCTATCGTCAGCAGCAAGAAATGTTAGAATTGTCCACACCGGTAATCCGTCTTTGGGACGGCATCCTTGCCTTACCCCTCATCGGTACACTCGACAGCGGACGCACGCAAGTGGTCATGGAGAATTTGTTGCGGGGGATCCTGTCCACCAACTCTGATGTGGCGATTCTTGATATCTCCGGTGTACCTACCGTCGATACTCTGGTGGCCCAACATATCATCAAAACGGTCAGTGCTGCCCGGTTGATGGGGGCCGAATGTATCATCAGCGGCATCCGGCCTGAAATTGCGCAAACGATCGTACAGTTAGGTGTCGATCTGTCGATGGTTAAGACGAGAGCCACCTTGGCAGGTGCCTTAAAATTAGCTTTAGATATGCGCAAATTAACGATTGTTCAAATTGGGAAGGCATAGGGGGAAGAGATGTGGAGCGAATTCCCATCATAAAAATGGGTCCTTTTCTCCTGGTGACGATTCAAGTGGACATGCACGATCGTTTGGTCATGGCCTTGCAAGAGGACTTGACAGAGCTGGTCAGCGCTACTGGTGCTCGCGGCGTCTTGATCGATATCTCTAGTTTGGACATGGTCGACTCCTATATCGGCCGCATGTTAGGCGGAATTGCTTCAATAACCAGTTTAATGAACGCTTATACGGTTGTCGTCGGGATGCAGCCTGCCGTGGCGATTACAATGGTAGAGTTAGGAATCTCGTTGCAGGGAGTCATGACGGCGCTAAATGTTGAAAAAGGAATGGACTTGTTGCGGGCAACATTAATGATTTCACCGGACCAAGACCATGGAATCGACCGTGAAGAGTGATACCTTGGTCGTAAAAAATCCTCAAGAAATCATCTTAGCAAGACAAAAAGTACGAGAATATGCTCGTTTGCTCGGCTTTAATCTAGTTGATCAAACTAAGTTAATCACAGCTACTAGTGAGCTAGCTCGTAACATGGTGGAATACGGCGGCGGTGGTATCGTGGTCATTGAACTCATCTACGTTCGAGAACATAGGGGTTTGCGGGTGACTTTTGAAGATCAAGGCCCTGGCATCGCTGATTTGGAAATGGCTATGCAGGATGGCTTTACTACCGGAAACGGATTGGGTCACGGTTTACCTGGTGCAAAACGTCTAGTGAATGAATTTGAAATCGATTCGAAAATAGGAGTCGGTACGCGGGTTTCCCTTGTCCGGTGGGTTTAAAGCGGGTAATCGAGCTTTAAAGAGAAAAAGGATGTTAGGCCAATGATTCAACACCGAATCTTTTCTGTTTACGAGCCAAGTCAAATCGGAGAGGTACGTCGTGCTGTAAATGAGATGGCTTTTTCCATGGGTTCCTTCGAAGAATTGGCAGGGAGAGCTGCAATCGTAGCAACAGAACTCGCTTCAAATTTAGTAAAACACGCCAATAATGGCGGTGAAATACTAATAAGGCAACTCGGCCATTATAAATCATCTGGGTTGGAGATCATCAGCGTCGATCGTGGTCCGGGAATTGAAAATCCAAGCTATATGATCCTTGACGGCGTATCTACAGCAGGCACGGGAGGGAACGGCTTAGGCGCTGTTCGACGACTCTCTCAGGTCTTCGATCTGTATACGATGCTTCAGAAGGGTACGATTGTCCTCGCACAGTTATTTGAACGACCTTGGAACGAAGAAAAGAGCTATTTCCAGGTAGGCTCAATCATGCGGGCGAAGCCGGGTGAATACGCCTGTGGTGACGGGTGGTCTTTCCTGCACCAGAAAGAGGGACTAAAGATCATACTTTCCGACGGACTTGGCCATGGTACAGAAGCGGCCATAGCTTCCCAAGAAGCGCTTCGACTCTTTCATTCTGTGGAAGCGTCTCCGAGGGAGTACATTCAAAAGATGAATACGGCCTTACGGCATACCCGGGGAGCGGCTGTGGCGATTACCTCGATAGATTTAATCCGACAAAAAATCGCTTATGCTGCCGTAGGCAATATCAGCGGGCGGATCATCTCATCGGAAGATGTCATTGGATGCTTATCCTACAATGGGATTGTAGGCATGAACGGCAACCGTTTTCAAGAAATCGATTATGCTTGGCCCTGCAAGGGATACTTGATCTTACATTCCGACGGTATATCTTCCCGTTGGGATATTAACCAATACCCGGGCATCATCACCCATCATCCAACCCTTTTGGCAGCGCTACTTTACCGCGATCATGCTCGTGAAACTGATGACGCAACCGTTGTCGTCGTTCAGCAAAGGTGATAATATGAACGTTTATTTGATTTCGAACTTACTCGTTAAGTTCGAACAAGACATCTTGATGATTCGCCAACGAGCTCGTGATATCGCTTCTATGGCTGGATTGACAGACCATGATCGAACTCGCCTCATCAGTGCTGTTTCCGATATCGTTCGGAACGTTCTAATAACTGGTGGTGGGTCGGTGGAGTTTGCTGTTGTCGAAAAAGAGTCCAAACAATATCTTCAGGTCCTCGTCCG
Source organism: Heliobacterium mobile (assembly GCF_009720735.1). Taxonomy (GTDB): domain Bacteria; phylum Bacillota; class Desulfitobacteriia; order Heliobacteriales; family Heliobacteriaceae; genus Heliobacterium; species Heliobacterium mobile. Next base: position 124,299 of record NZ_WNKU01000002.1, on the reverse strand, counting down.
GGGTCAGAAAGATTTCTTTTCACACCCAACAAGCCGAAATGAACATCAATGGCAGGGGGTTCATTACGAAAACCTGGTAGACGAATTCGCTATTCGTAACGAGCCGGGAAGAGGTATGGTGGTTCTTCTTTGCAAAGCCATACCGGCTCAATTTTCGCCCGTAACTGAACAGAATGTCTCTCGATGGGTACAAGTATTAGAAAAAGAAAAGCCACAGTCGGCTCTTGACGAAATTAAGCAACAAAACCGGGAACTTACGCAAGCTCTGGAGCTGCTCCAACAACAGGAATCTGAGCTTAAAAGACAGTTGAGTGAGGTTCAGCGTCTGAACGTAGAATTGAAGTTTGCCAAAGAGGCTGCCGATGCGGCCAATCGGGCAAAAAGTGAGTTTCTGGCTACGATGAGTCACGAGATTCGCACCCCTATGAACGGCATCATCGGAATGACAGAAATGTTGCTTCAGTCCCCATTGAATGCTGAACAGCTTGATTTTGCTTCAGTTGTTCTCAGTTCGGCCGGTTCACTGTTGAGCATCATCAATGATATTCTCGACTTTTCGAAGATCGAGGCCGGAAAGCTGGAACTTGAAAAGACGAACTTTAACCTTTATGAATTTATCGAGGAAACGTTACACTTTTTTGCAGGAAAATCCCGCGAAAAAGGTTTGCTCTTAAAAGGTGATATACGCATTGGTGCAACCTGTATGGTTATAGGAGATTCGGTTCGGTTGCGCCAAGTTCTGTTTAACCTGGTCGGAAACGCGATTAAATTTACAGAGACTGGTCATGTCTTGGTTAAAGCGGCAATTGAAAAAGAAGACCTAAGATCGTTACAAGTCCGTTTTGAAGTGACCGATACGGGAATAGGTATACCCGACGATATTCAGAGGCAACTATTTTTCCCCTTTACACAGGCCGACAGCTCCACAACCCGAAAATATGGCGGAACGGGCTTAGGACTCTCCATCGCCAAACGCTTGGTACAATTATTAGGTGGTCATATTGGATTTCAAAGCAAAACAGGGGTAGGTTCTAGCTTCTGGTTTACGGTCCCCTTGGAGAAAGCAACGGAAAAGGTAGGGGATATTTCTACCCTCGTTCACTCAATTCGTGTAGACTTACCGGTACTGCTTATAGAAAACAATCCGGTCAACCAGAGATTGACAGCACTTCAATTGAAAAAGTTTGGTCTCTCTGTACATACTGTCAACGATGTAGAAGAGGCTATTCAGGCACTAAAAAAACAACGTTATAGCATGATCCTTCTGGATTATCAGATGTCGGAGACCGAAGGAGCTAAATCAGTCAAATCTATTCGAAGACTTGAAGATATCAACGGAGACCACAGGCCGATTGTGGCGATGATTACGTCAGAGTCCCAAGGCGACCGGGAAAAATGTATTTCTATGGGGATCGATGACTGCATTGACAAGCCAGCGACCATGACACAAATCAGTGAAATGCTCCAACGATGGTTGGGTAAAGATTATAAAAATCTGATGAATACGTAATTGCAGCTCTGCGTTCCAAAGGGCTGCAGTTTTTTCAACTGTTCAGAATATTTTTCTTATAGAAAATATTTAATGTATACAATATTTCGCTTATAATAGTGTCAAGCGCCAAAAGTTGTCGCGAACTGCGGTAAGCACCTCTTTCACAAGGGTAGTATGGTAATGCTTTTTGAAGTGGATAGGTTTACGATATTCTTGGTCTGACCACTATACCACTAGACCTTTTGTGGAATGGGTTTTACTGCAACCCACCCAAATTGGGGAATATTGCAGGGGGTGCAAGGGTTGAACATTGTTGTGCTCGTTAAACAAGTTCCTGGCACAGACAACGTCAAAATGGATCCAGAGACAGGCGTAATGATCCGTAGCGGTAAGGATACCATTATCAATCCGCTCGATGAAAACGCTCTAGCCGAAGCCATCCGGATTAAAAATTCACATGAAAATGTGAAAGTTACCGCAATCAGTATGGGTCCTGATTCAGCGATCAAAGCGTTAAAAGAAGCGATCGCTATGGGTGCCGACGAAGGCGTGCTGATTTCGGGACGGGCTTTCGCCGGATCGGATACGATCGCTACTGCCAAAGCGATCGCTGCTGCCATCAAAAAACTTGATTCGGTCGATCTCATTGTTTGCGGTGAACGGGCGACAGACGGTGAAACTGGACAAACAGGGGCGATGATTGCTCATTACCTGGATATTCCCGTAGAGACGTATGTTTCAGCCATCGAAGTAAAAGAAACGAGCGCTGTATTAAAACGGACTGTGGAGGGTGGCTTCGAACGAATTGAAGTCCCTTACCCGGTAATGGCTACGGTCAACAAAGACATCAATGAGCCCGGTTTCCCCACACTGAAAGGTAAACTGCAAGCGAAACAAAAGACCATTCCTGTCTATGGTCCGGGAGAACTTGGACTCGAACCTGCAGAACTTGGACTCAAAGGCTCCCCCACCCGCGTTGTGAAGGTATTCAGTCCTAAACTTTCCCGGGACACGATTATGAAAAAAGCGAATGGCACCACTGAACCTGTCGATGAACTGATGCAGTTCCTCGCTGGTAAGGATGTCATTTAGGTAGGGGGAGGATAAGCATGTCGACGTACGTAAACGCAAGTGTTCAACATGAAAATAATCTTTCTCAATATAAAGGCGTCCTCGTCCTAGGTGAACAACGGGATGGCAAAATTCTTACAGTCACTTACGAACTGTTGACTCGAGGTCGTGCCTTGGCTAACGACCTGGGCTGCGAACTGTCTTGTGTCCTGCTGGGAGATCAAATTGATAACTTGGAAGAGGTCATCAAACGCGGGGCAGACAAAGTTTATTTTATTAAAGACGCAAGTCTAAAGAATTTTCTGCCTCGTCCCTATAGCAATGCCATTGTGAGACTTTGCCAGGAACTTAAGCCGGACGTTATCGTTGCCGCAGCCACCACCACCGGACGGACGGTGATGCCTCTGGTAACGTCTAAACTGGAAACAGGCCTTACTGCTGACTGTACCGAACTGACCATCGACCCGGAAACGAAAATCCTCCTTCAAACCCGTCCTGCTATCGGCGGTAATATCATGGCGACGATTAAAACTCCGAACCACCGGCCGCAGATGGCCACTGTCCGTCCCAAATCTGCTAAACCAGCTCCTATCGATCCTTCCCGGACTGGTGAAGTTATCGTTAAGGAATTCGAAGGCGCCACCTTCTTCACCCCTGAGAAGTTCCTCGAGTACATCAAAGACACCACTCAGGAAGTCAGCATTGAGGAAGCGGACATCATCGTAGCCGGCGGAAAAGGCATGAAAAACGCTGACGGCTTCAAGATGGTAGAAGAACTGGCTCGCATTTTGGGCGCTGGTGTTGGTGCCACTCGTGACGCTGTCGAACTGGGTTGGACCACATACCCGCACCAAATCGGTCTTTCCGGCAAGACTGTTTCTCCGAAACTATACTTTGCCTTTGGTATCTCCGGCAAAATCCAACACTTGGCCGGCATGCAGACTTCGGAAGTCATCGTCGCTGTTGATAAAGATCCGGAAGCCCTAATCTTTAGAGTGGCTGACTACGGTATCGTGGGAGACGTCTTTGAAGTCGTTCCCATGTTGATTGAAGCCTTCAAAAAACTGAAGGCCAATGCCTAATCGCAGGGGGTGTTGAGTGATGCATTTTAATAAAGTGACCGATAAAGTCGTCGCCGAATTGATCGCCATCTTAGGTCAAGCCAACGTTATTGTGGAAGAAGAAAAGATGGAAATGTACGCCAAGGACGAGGTCTCTGATCGTCTTTGGGAAAAGATGCCTGAAGTTGTGGTCAAACCGGAAAACGCTCAGCAGGTATCGGAAATCGTCAAACTGGCCAACCGAGAACTGATTCCCATTACTCCCCGAGGCGCTGGATCCGGTCTCGCCGCAGGCGCCGTTCCTCTTCAAGGAGGTATGGTTCTGTCCTTGGAGAAGATGAACAAGATTCTCGATGTAGATACGGAAAACCTGTTCATGGTCTGCGAACCGGGGGTTACTACCGGTGAAGTTCAAAAAACAGCAAAAGAACAGGGACTGCTCTACGCTGGTGATCCCTGCTCGGCCGACAGTTCTTTCATCGCTGGCAACGTAGCCACCAATGCAGGCGGCAACAAAGCTGTCAAGTACGGTGTCACTTCCCGTCATATTTACGGTCTAGAAATCGTCATGCCTGACGGTGAAATTGTCACCTTCGGTGGAAAAAACGTGAAAGATGTTACCGGCTATGACATCGTCCACCTCATGGTCGGTTCCGAAGGAACCCTCGGCATCGTGACTAAAGTGTGGCTGAAACTCATGCCACTGCCGAAATACGTGGCCGATCTGCTCATTCCCTTTGCCGATATGCAAACAGCCATCAAAGTAGTACCGAAGATCATGACTGCCGGGATCATCCCCACTTGCTTAGAATTTATGGACAGCCTATCGATCAAGTCGGCCGAAATGTATCTGAATAAGAAACTTCCCTATGGCGACGCCGGCGCTTATATCATCTGTGAAGTGGACGGTACCTCGGAGACGCAAGTTCAAGATGATTATGAAACCATTGGTAAACTGGCCATGGAAAACGGCGCTCTTGAAGTTTTCGTCGCCGATAACATGTCCACCCAGGAACGGATCTGGAAAGCCCGGAAATGCTATGCCGAAGCTATCCGCATGATCAGCCCTGTATACTGTATGGAAGATATCGTCGTTCCCGTATCTAACATTCCCAAAGCGATTGAAGCGATCGAACGGATTTCTGCAAAATATGAATGTAAAATCCCTAGCGCCGGCCATGCAGGAGACGGCAACATTCACTGTACCATTCTTCGGGAGAACCGAGACGACCATGAATGGCATGAATTGAAAGATGCCGTCCTGGAAGAACTCTACGAAGAAGTCTACACCCTTGGCGGCAACCTCTCCGGCGAACACGGCATTGGTGCCAAACGGGCCAAAGCCATGGATAAACACTTGACCGATGCCCAACGCAAGGTGCTGGTGACCATCAAGAAGGCACTGGACCCTAACGGCATCATGAACCCCGGTAAAGTCCTGATTTAGTCCTGACTTAATCCCATCTACCCTTGCTGAATAATATATAATTTTGTTCCTGCCGCAACTCGAAATGGTTGCGGCATTTTTATTTTCACCGAGTCAGATCCTTCTACATATAGTGCAATAGACTTACGGGGGGTGTTCCGCCATCATTCTTGGAGTACTCGTTCATCCAGTCGCTACCCCCAACCGGAGAAATAAAAATAGGTTTTTTTTGGATCAGTTAGCGCTATTGTCCATGGAACTGGATATTACCCTTACGGTATTTACTCCGCTTGACGTTAATTGGCGTCTCAGCAAGGTGAACGGTTATGTCATGCAAAAAGACTGCCAATGGGTACGACATAGACTCCCTTTACCGACTGTTGTCTACGATCGTTTCTTTACGATATCCAACTATTCGGGAGTCGCCCAGTGCCGTCGAGCCTTTGTCCGCAGAGGTATTCCTCTATTCAACCCAATCATCGGAAAGAAGTATGACATGTACCGAAAACTTGCCCGGGAGAAAGGGCTGGTATCATATCTTCCCGAAACGATCCTTTTTCGCAACGAGCGAGAATTCTTAGTCAAATTGAATAAGTGGAAACAGGTTTATCTTAAACCAGACGCCGGTTCCAAAGGACGAGGAATCATTCGATTAACTCAGGGAAAAAGCAGGTTAACTTTTGTCACGGAAGTTGGAAATAAGCAAGGTCGCTGGATGGATACGCTGAAACTCAGAGGCTGGCTGAAACAGGTGACCCGTGGACAGAGATATATCGCACAACAAGGTTTACAACCGGCTCAGTTGGATGATCGTATCTTTGATCTGCGGATCCTCGTTCAAAGGGATTCGGAAGGAACCTGGCAAGTAACTGGTGGCAGCGCTCGTGTGGCCAACAACGGTATCACCTGCAATATATGTACAGGGGCGCAGGCGATTCCCTTAGATAAGGCCTTTGAAGAAAGTGAAGTAAAAACATCTTTAGAAGAAGTTTACGATGTGAGCCTGCAAATCGCCAAAGCTCTAACCAAGCTTTATCCGAGACTCGGGGAACTGGGCTTAGACTTTTTGATCGATCGGGACAGTCGACTGTGGTTTTTAGAAGCCAACTCCCGTCCAGGACGAATCGTGTTTCAACGGATAGGCGAACATGCCGTTCGCCGAACATCTGTCCGAAGACCGATAGAGTACGCCCTATTTTTAGCTGCAAAGCGAAAAGCTAGGTGAGAAATGTGGGGCAAATTTATTTGACCGTTCACCAGGCAAAAGAATACAACCTTGACGATGGCGCTCTCGTCTCCTTTCAGGCGGGCCTCAGAAAAGTCGACGGAACGGTGCATATACGAACCAATCTATCTCGAGAAAAGTCTTTACAGGCTGAAGTATTAGAACAAATAGGCTGGCCAAGCGATGTGGCTTATCGGCTCAAATACTCGGAAATAGAACGGTCTTTTTCTATTGGACCGCTGATCGGAATTCTCACCTATCAGAGCAAAAAATCTTATGTATGGAAAGCCCACCTTATGGAAACACAGCGCCACGCTCGACGATTAGGGATAGTAGCCGTTGTTTTCAGTGCTGAAGATGTTAATTGGAAAGAGTTGACCATATCCGGAGTAATTCTCAGCGCTCAGCGATGGGTTCGCAAAACTTTTCCCTTGCCGAAGGTCATTTATAATCGTATTCCCTCCCGAAAGTTTGAGAACACCTCCACCGTCGTCGAATGTAAAAAACGGTTGATGGATATTCCTGGTTTGATACTGTTTAACCCATCTTATTTGAACAAATGGGAAACGCACGAACATCTCTATAAGGATGAGAGTGTTCAAACCATACTCCCTGAAACTCGCCTCTTAAGGCAACCCGACGAAATCTGGCCGATGCTAAAAAAATATCGAGTTATCTATTTGAAGCCAGTGAATGGAACCAAAGGATACGGAATCTACCGTGTGGCGGTGCACCCGACGGGCGGTTTTACCTTTCAAAAACGGCGCTCATCGATGAATTCATTACGAGCTTACGGCAAACAAGTTTTGGAATCGAAGATAAGAGGACTCATAGAAAAAAAGGAGTACATCGCCCAGCGGGGGTTGCGAATGGCTCTTATCAATGGATCACCCTTTGACATACGCCTGTTAGCACAAAAAGACGGTCAGGGTGTGTGGCAGATCACTAAATCTTTTGGCCGAGTTGCACCGCCAGGAAAATTCACATCTAACTTGAGTCAAGGCGGAAAGGCGATGGGGATTCTCAATACGTTACGGGCTGCTTCGACTACTCGTAAACGCAGACGTTCCGCTATTCTTAAAGAATTAAACAAATGGGGAATTATGATTCCCGAATTACTGGAAGAAAGTACAGGGATGATATTCGGCGAACTGGGGTTAGATATAGCTTTGGATAGAAATGGAAAGATATGGCTTCTAGAGATAAATTCAAAGCCTTTTAAACGGTTGTTTACGGAAGAGGGAGATCCTAAACAAGTACGATTGTCCTTGGAAAGGCCTATGGCATTCGGTCGCCATCTCGACGGGTTTTAATTGAATTCAAAGGGGGCAACGATGTTGCTCGGACCCAGAGTTGGGGTTATTGCTTGGGGCACAAAATCTTCGAAAGCCCCCTTCGGCCGGTGGTCCTATTCCATCGCCGAAGTCGTCAATGCGCTGCGCCAAAGAGGAATCAATGCCGGTGCCGTATCCATTCAAGATCTTTCCCAGGGACAAAAGATTTCTTTTTGGCGTCAAGGAACGGATCGACTATGGCATGCGGAAAAGCAACCGGTACCGGATATCTTTTATAATCGTATTTTAAGTCGTCGGAGAGAACAAAGTCCAACGGTGCAAAAAACGCTTCGTTCACTTCAGGAACAGGGCAAGATTCTCTTTAACCCAGGTTATCTCTCGAAAGAATTGGTCTATAACTCGCTTGTCGATTCTGACGTTTGCAGCTACCTCCCGGAGACCCTATTGCAACCATCGCCGGAGCAAGTGGCGGAAACGGTTCCTCAGTGGAAAACGATCTACCTCAAGCCACTTAACAGCTGTGCCGGAAAAGGCATTTACCGGTTGCATAAGGGAAACGGCCGGTGGCAGGTAATAGGAATCCGGAACAAAAGACCGATAAACTTTTCTTTTCAAGATGACCGCACCTTGTGCTTATGGATGGAGAAACTCTTCCGACGGAAAAAGTACCTGGCTCAACAGGGTATACTTCTGGACCGCTACCGGAATCGACCCTATGATTTTCGAGTACTCGTGCAAAAAAACGAAGCGGGAGAATGGACCTTTGTAAACACGGGGATACGTTTAGCTGGTCGAGGACAGGTGGTCACTCACCGTCCGAACGGGGGGCAAATCGTATTTCCCGAGAAGATGTTCAACAGGCGCTTTGGTCCGCACAAATGGAAACCATTTGTAAAGGAAATCTCCCAGATGTCTGTTTCAGCAGCAAAGGTATTGGAAGAAAGACACGGTGGGACCTTTGGCATCTTAACTCTCGATGTTGGGTGGCAAAGCAAGGAGAAAAAGTTATGGATTCTGGAGATTAATTCTAAGCCGGGACGGTTTGATGAGCCTCACATCCAGCGGAAAAGCTACGATCTGTTAGCAGCCTATTTGCGGCATTTATGGGTGCAAAGGGGGATGAAAGATGAAAATATTCATTCACTATGACCACCCGTCGACCGTTTCAGAGCTGGTCCGGAAGATCTCTGCTAAAGGAATTGATGTTTCGGCTGGTCGAGGTGCCCCGGAAGAGCCTGTCGATTGGTGGATCGAATGGGGTGAGGGAAAAAAAATCGATCTTGAAGCTGCCGAGCGCTATTTCAACGTTCCTTGGGAACAAAGGCGTACCGGCAAATCCCAAATGGAAGCTATCTTAAGCCTCAATCATCTGCAGGCGTTTTTGGGAGATGACGGCACCGATTGGCCTGTATCAGTCTGGCCCAAGGAATATCTGTTATACTTATGGGATTCTAAAGTCGTAGGGGTACAGCGAAAGATACTGTTGACGCAGCAGTTACGGGATCTCACTTCGAATAAAGCTTTTATTCCCTCCTTTCAATGGGTAGATCAACTGTCTCCTTGGGAAGAAGAGCGATTGGCGGCTATAGCCATGCGGGCACTTCATTGCTTAGGTTTGGACTTCGGAAAGGTTCATTTAGGCATCAATCGATCTCGAGGGCCGATTCTTCTCGGTATAGAGAGATCGCCGACGGTACACAAGCGTCTAGCACAGTTGTATGCAGATGCTATTGTCAACTCAATGGAGGAATGGAAGCGAGAAGCGGTCTTTTCCCTTGGATCAGACCCAGAATTTATGCTTTTTCTTACCCCGGGCCAGCGGATGGTGCCAGCTTCCCGATTCTTTCCTCGCACAGGGGTCATTGGTTGTGATAACCGGCGAGCCTTTGGCGCTTCCGATGATCTCCCCCTCGCAGAGGTCCGTCCCGAGCCGGCCAAAACTGTCACCGACGCGATGAAGCAACTCCGAAGTGCCTTACACGAAGCGAACCGTCTCTGTCCCTATTCAAATGTAGCTTGGTACGCCGGCTCAGAACCTTATCCAGGTTACCCGATCGGAGGTCATATCCACTTCGGTGGATTGCGGCCAAATAGCCAGTTGATCCGAGCATTGGATCAATATCTGGCGATGCCTCTGTTATTTTTGGAAAATGGGGAGACGGCTGCTCGGAGAAGACAGTTTTACGGTTCACTGGGAGATTACCGCCTTAAGCCTCATGGCTTTGAATATCGTACCCCTAGTTCTTGGCTCACTTCTCCCGAACTGGCTTGGGTTGCATTATCTCTCGCTTCGCTCGTAGGGAGATGCTATAAATATTTATGCCACTGGGACTTTTATCAGTTCGAAGTTCAAGAAGCTTTTTATAAAGGAAGAGTAGAGGAGCTTCTGCCACTGCTAAAAACAGCCCTATTGGAACTAAACGCGGTAGAACCTAGCGAAGAGACCAAAAAACTGACCCAAACCTTTTGGTCCCTCTATGAAAAGGGTCAAGGAATGCGTGAAGAAGTAGACCTTCGAGAGACTTGGAGATTGCCCGTCGGCTTGCAGCGATACCGCTATGTACCGCGACCTCGACATAACTTTTCATGGATCACTGGCAACGTCATGCGCTGACTCCTGTTTGGGTCTATCCCGGACAGGTTTTTGTTTTTAATTTTCATGACATTACCTCGTTAAAGGGAATAATCAAAAGTTGGTTGAATAGAATGACCACAAAAATAAATATGCCATACTATTTGCCTAATTTCTTCGTAATTAGGCAGGAAATTTGCCAAATGAGTAGAATTAGTATCCAGATTTGGTACATAAGGAGGCGCATACCCGTTGTCCGTAACACTGGGGATTAACGGTTTTGGTCGTATCGGGCGGAACGTATTTCGTGCGGCCGTAAATCGTGATGACGTGAAAATTGCAGCTGTCAATGTAACTTCTGATCCAGAAACTGTAGCCTATTTACTCAAATACGACTCCGTTCATGGCGTTTTTGATGCCGATGTGCAGCCGGGAGATAAGTGCCTGATTGTAAATGGCCAAGAAATACCTATCGTTTCTAATCGCGATCCTGCCCAGCTTCCCTGGGGTGAGCTTGGTGTTGATATTGTCATCGAATCGACCGGAAAATTCAACAAGCGCGATGGGGCGGCGAAACACCTCGAAGGCGGTGCTAAAAAGGTTATCATCACGGCACCAGCCAAAGATGAAGATGCTACCATCGTCATGGGGGTCAACGATCATATTTACGATCCAGCCAAACACCATATCCTATCCAACGCATCTTGTACCACTAACTGTTTAGCTCCGGTGGCGAAAGTGATCAATAAAGAGTTCGGCATTGTGGAAGGGCTGATGACAACCGTCCACGCCTTTACCAACGACCAACGCATTCTCGACGATGTACATAAGGATTTACGGCGAGCTCGTGCCTTGGATCTATCTATCATTCCGACGACGACCGGTGCTGCGAAAGCCGTATCGTTAGTGCTTCCGGAACTAGAAGGGAAATTGAACGGCTTCTCCCTGCGCGTTCCCGTTCCTAACGTATCTGTCGTCGATTTGGTCGTCAATTTAGAACGTAACGCCAGCAAAGAAGAGATCAATGGGGCGCTCCGGAACGCTGCCGCAGGGGAACTAAAGGGTATTCTGGCCGTTTGTGACGATCCGCTTGTGTCGAGTGATTTTAACGGAAGTCATTTCTCCTCGATCGTCGATGCCATGTCCACGATGGGAACCAAGAGCGGAAAAATGGCCAAAGTAGTCGCTTGGTATGATAATGAATGGGGCTACTCCTGCCGTGTACTTGATCTAGCCGCGAAAGTGGGAAGTTTGCTATAATTTAGATCAAAAGGCAGGGGGGATATTGTGGAGGCTCGCTGCATGCTTTGCGGAAGAAAAGAAGTCATCGGACCAGATCACCCGAAATGGACCGATTTTGAGGGCAAAACGAAAATCTCCGCTTATATCTGTTTACGTTGTACCGCCAAAGTAAACTATGAAGCCAATGAAAACCAAAAAGTCCCTAAACCGATGTGAGAGCAGCCTTCGCTGCTCTTGCTTTTTTGTCGGAACTAGGAATTGCAGGGTTGACAGGTCTTTCGGTAAGGAGTAAATTAAATGAGGATCATGTCAATAATCGCATAAAGGAGTTCTCGTTAGGTGAGGCTCCTGTACAGACATAGGCTACTGCCCAGAAATGTCGAGAGACGCCGATGGGTTGAACAGGCTTGTACCGAATTAAGGTCTAGCTTAATGTAGCTGAGCATGGCTCTAAGCTGTACAGTGCTAAAACTGGACGAAGGGGAGTTCATTAGGATTATTCTGCGTATAAGCTTCCCTTTTTCGGGGAAGCTTTTTCCGTTCAGCCTTTTTACTGCTTGACAACGAGGAGGTGGTGATTCCGTGGACAGTTTACCTGGTAGACAGATGCAGAAAAAAGACAACAAAATGTGCGGGTTACCGCGGAACGCCCTGCAATGGAGTCGGCGGAGCCCCTAAGGGAGGGCTAACGGTTGATCAAGACGTACTTGTACAATGCCCAAGCGGATCAAGTACTTCATGATATCGAACTGGGACAGACTAATCAATGGCTGTCACATCCCGATAATTTGCTTTGGATTGATCTTTACGATTACAACGCCAAAGAGGTTAATTATATCGGACAAGTCTTCGACTTTCACCCCTTGGCCATTGAGGACGTACTGCATGGCAGTCCCCGTCCGAAGGTAGACCGGTATGATCGGTATTACTTCTTTGTCTTTCATGCCTTGCGTTATGATGAAGAGAGCGACGATGAACTGACACTATTTGATCTCCACGTATTTTTAGGGGAGAACTACATCGTCACCCTTCACCGAAATGCCCTTCCGGCGGTAGGGCGGGTAGCTTACCACTGCCTCAGAGGACCTAAGTTTATGAACAGAGGTCCCGATTACCTTCTCTATGCTATTGTAGACGGTATCATTGATGAATATTTCCCTATTGTCGATCGCTTAGGCGTTCGTATTGACGAACTGGAAGATGAGTTATATATCAACCCGGCGCGGGAAACAACGGACGAAATTTTAGCTTTAAAACGAACGTTGCTGCTTTTACGCAAGGCGATTTTACCGCAAAAACGGATTTTCTCGAATATTAACGGACGCTATTCTTTTGAAGTTCGCGAAGATAATCGGCCCTATTATCTTGACTTGGTCGACCACATGGAGCGGATTACTGACACCATTGACACCTATCGGGACTTGGTGAACAGTGCTATGGACACGTACTTTTCTATCATCTCGAACAAAACGAACGAAATCATGCGGGTTTTGACGATCATGTCGACCATTTTTATGCCGTTGACGGTGATCACCGGTGCCTTTGGTATGAATGTGCCGATTCCTTTTCAAGAAGATAAGTTTATGTTCTATCTCATATGGGTCAGCATGTTATTTCTTTCTGTGGCGATGATCTACTGGTTCAAACGGAAGAAATGGGTATGAGCTTTCTGATCGGTTGTAATAAAAAGACGCTGTTTGATAGCAGCGTCTTTTTTTCATTCTCTCAGTTAGCAGGGCAATCAGAGCGTTGGGAACTTAAAAACGAAAGAACCCGTAGCCGTAGTCGTTATGGTCACCTAACTGGATGGCATTTTTGACGAGAACTTTTCGAACATCGCTCGGTTTGACGTTAGGTATGGACTTTTTCCGCGCTGCCGCTAGGATCAGTGCAACGGCACCGCTGATGTGTGGTGCTGCCATACTGGTGCCGGAGAGGCGGACGTAACGGTTCCTCGGGTAGGTACTGAGAATGTCTACACCTGGAGCCGCGAGGTATAGCTCCGGTCCTTGACTAGAGAAAGGTGCCCGTTTGATGTTGCGATCTACGGCGGCTACGGTGATCACTAAATCAGACCAGCGCGCCGGGTAGTCGATCGAATCGAGGGATACTGTTTTTGTCGCGTCATTTCCGGCAGCGGCAACAAAAACTATACCTGCCTGGGTTGCTTTTTCAATAACGCTCCGCAGCTTTCCATTCGGCTTCTGACTGCCAAAGGAGAGATTTAATACTTGCACTCGGTTATCGACAGCCCAATCGATCGCTTCAATCACATGGCTTTCGCTGCCTTCACCATTTTCGTCGAGCACTTTTAGCGCGTAAATGTCTGTGCGGGGTGCCACGCCGACGACGCCAACACCATTGTCCGTTCCGGCAATAATCCCGGTGACGTGGGTGCCATGACCGTGGTTGTCGGCGTAATTATCGTTGCGGTCCAAAAAATTATAACCGCCTTTGATGTTGGGGGCTAAATCTGGATGAGCAATATCGACACCTGTATCTAACACAGCTACCTTGACACCTTCACCGCGGGTTTCCTTCCATACAATGGGTGCGTTGATCAACTGTACACCGTAATCGATGACTTGACCGGGCACACGATTATAAATACGATGAATAACATAAGGGAAAATTTGGGTTTTGCCATGGACCGTTTTCATTCGCTCACCTTCTTGATTCAAATGCCACTTAAAACCAATATATGGAAGATGAGTCATTTGACGTTCCTTCGTCTATTTCGACAAAACTATATAAATATTGATAGAGGAATCCCGGCGTGATTCAAGAATATATGGAATAAAATGGTAATAGGCGCCGGGGGTGGGTTTGCATAATGGGTATGCTGGTTAAATTGTTTCAACGTCGCGGTAACAGTTGGGGTAATTCCAATGTGGGGGAGCAAAGAACGTCCCAGACGATGACGGCACCGCAAAGCGGTTTTTCTAAACGGACGAATCTGCGTCCGCCAGGACCAGAGGAACCTTTTCTCTATGATGAAGAAGAACGCCGCATCTTGCGGGATATCAACCTGTCCTTGATCATCATCAAGATGACCTTTCAACTGGCTGACGATCGTCGATTGGCTTCTGGCGCAGTGGCCCGGAACTTACAGCCTTTTGTCGTTCTCGACATGGAGCGTCCTCGTAAGGAATACTTAAAGCTTTTGGCAAATGCGGCACGCACTGAATCGGCCAACTTCGCCACCAAGGCTGGCTTTGAAAGCTTTGAGGCATTGGGACGGAGATGGCAAAAATCAGGGAAAGATTTATACGACCAAACGCTCCTCTTAGGTCCGATGGGGGACCAATTCGAGAGCAAACTGCAGCATGTATTACGAAAATATGCCAAACTGGCCAAAGTGCCTTATCTGACGGTGGTAACCCGTCTGCCGGCAGAGCCTCTGCGGGTGGAAGTGCCGCGGTTTCAGGTAAACCGGCCTTTTGTATTGGGGGGAATTCCCTGCGCCAGCTTTGAAGATGCACGGCTCTTAGCCCAGACGCTGGCACCCGCCGTAGCTCGTGATGAAAAAGACGGGTTGATTGAACACTATACGAGCCATTATCTTGAATAGACGAATAGAAGTGCAACGTGGCTTGAAACGGATGCCCTCCTGCGGTAAACTGTTACAAGAATAGGGGGGAGGGGTATCCATGGACTCGGTTTCAATCGGTGTAGCTTTTATGGCTGGCATTGCGTCTTTTTTATCTCCCTGCATCTTACCGCTCGTACCAGCCTATATCACCTACCTAACGGGGACAAGGGTGGCCGAGTTACCGTCAGATGAGTCAGGGGGTACGTCTTTTGATGTTGGCACTTTTCAAAAAGCTTTAGCTTTCGTCTTTGGCTTTTCCACGGTTTTCATCGCTCTCGGTGCGTCGGCGACGGTCGTGGGACAATTACTGCTTATGTATCAAGATACATTTCGTATCGTGGCGGGGTCAATCATCATCGTTTTTGGCCTTCATCTTACAGGCCTCATGCCGATTCCAGGACTCTATCGAGAAGTTCGTTTCGGGGGAAAACCGAAGAGCGGTGGTTTAGTAGGTGCCTTTTTACTGGGGATGGCCTTCGTCGCCGGTTGGTCTCCTTGTGTCGGCCCAGTTCTTTCTGCCATCTACATCTACGCGGCGACCGGTGAGACGATGAAGCAAGGCATCGCCTTGTTAGGCGCCTTTTCTGCCGGACTTGCAGTTCCTTTCTTGATAACAGCTTTATCGCTGGCTAGAGTGGAAAAGTGGATGAAACGGTTCGTCCAATATTCATCGAAAATCTCTATGGCGAGCGGCGCCGTTATGGTGGCGATCGGTTTTCTCATTTTGACCGATCAGATGGGCCAAATCAGCGGTTATCTGGACTTTTTGCCTAGCTTCTAGGGGAATACTTATAGGGGAATATGTAAAGGTTTTCAGCAAAACAGAAAAGGAGTTAACCAATACATTTGTAACGGTTAACTCCTTTTTGTTTTGATTAAATATACTTCAATAAACCCGCGAAGCATAGTTTGCGGGTTAAACATTTTAGAAATGGCTGGGGAGGCTGGATTCGAACCAACGAATGGCGGAGTCAAAGTCCGCTGCCTTACCGCTTGGCTACACCCCAATGAAATGGTGGAGGGAGAAGGATTCGAACCTTCGAAGGCAGAGCCGGCAGATTTACAGTCTGCTCCCTTTGGCCACTCGGGAATCCCTCCAGAGGATGGTGCCTCGGGGCGGAATCGAACCACCGACACGAGGATTTTCAGTCCTCTGCTCTACCGACTGAGCTACCGAGGCGTTATGGTGACCCGTAGGGGATTCGAACCCCTGTAACCGCCGTGAAAGGGCGGTGTCTTAGACCGCTTGACCAACGGGCCAAATCTAAAATGCAAGATGTATTTTAGATCAGATGTGAACACAAATCAACCGTATTTTTTGTGATATAGGTTGAAAATTATTAAAAAACGCTAATTATAGTGATTTTACTGAGTTTAACTAAATATTTCTATGAATTGCACTATTTTAATAAGTCTTTAGACGAACGATCTCTTATAGAAACGAATAATTATCTAATTGCTCTCGCTGCTTTTCAATAGTCAACTCACGGGGTATAATAATCTAACTGAAAAGATTGTCGAGGAGTAGACTTGTGAGCGATAAGAACAACAAATATCTGATTTTGACATACGGTTGCCAGATGAATGAACGGGACTCTGAGTCCCTGGCTGGTTTTTTGAGACAGATGGGCTACGATGAAGCGGCCAGTCCTGATGAGGCGACTATCCTTTTGATCAATACTTGCTGTGTCCGTGAATCAGCAGAGCGAAAAATCTTAGGCAAACTCGGTGAACTTCGCAAATACAAGCTTGCTGACCCCGATGTGATCATCGGTATCGGCGGCTGTATGGTTCAACAACCGGGCATGAGCGAACGGATTCAGAAAGAATACCCCTATGTCGATCTAGTCTATGGTACCCACAACCTGCACCAACTTCCGGTGATGATTGAACAATGCCGCTCTGGACAGGTCGTGGACGTCTGGAACAGTGAAGGTGAAGTCGTCGAAGACCTGCCAGATCGCAAAGTAGACGGTATCAAGGCTCATGTGACCATCATGTATGGTTGCAATAACTTCTGCAGCTACTGCATCGTTCCCTACGTTCGCGGGCGAGAGCGAAGCCGAACACCGAAAGACATCGTCCGAGAAGTGACGAATTTGGTGGCTCAAGGAGTAAAAGAAGTCACCTTGTTGGGCCAGAATGTAAACTCCTATGGAAAAGACCTCGAGCCAGCGATCAATTTTGCTGGCTTGTTATTGGAAGTCAATAAAGTCGAAGGGTTGCAGCGCATCCGTTTTACTACATCTCACCCTAAAGATTTTGATCTCGAACTGATTCAGGCCATGGCTAAAGCAGATAAAGTGTGCGAACACATTCACCTTCCGGTACAGGCCGGAAGTAATCGAATTTTAGAAGAAATGAATCGCGGTTACAAACGGGAGTATTATATCGATCTCATCGCCAAGATCCGCGAAGCCATGCCGAATGTAGCTCTCACGACGGATTTAATCGTCGGATTCCCCGGAGAGAGCGATGACGACTTTGAGGACACGTTAGATCTTCTGGAAAAGGTCCGTTATGACAACGCCTTTACCTTCTTATACTCCAAACGTTCAGGTACACCGGCGGCGGAAATGGACGGACAGATTTCCGATGAGGTGAAAAAGAGCCGTTTCCAACGGTTGCTCAAGTTGCAGAATGTCATCAGCCTAGAACACAACCGGGCGCTGCTAGGAACGACGCAGGAAATCCTCGTGGAAGGCCCCAGCAAAAATAACAAGGAAATGATGTCAGGCCGAACGCGAGGAAACAAAATTGTCGTCTTTCCAGGTTCAGAAGAGATGATTGGCCGTTTGATCAATGTCAAGATTGAAGAGGCCCGCACATGGACGTTGATCGGCAAAGAAATCTGATGTAGACAGGCAACGATGATAGGGCTTCGGGAACACCCGAGGCTCTTCTATTTTCCACGTGGAGGTGGCAGATCTGAAAGCGGTAACACCGATGATGCGACAATATCAGGAAATCAAAAATCAAAACCCAGAGGCGATTCTCTTCTTTCGGTTGGGCGATTTTTATGAGATGTTCGGGCCTGACGCTATCCTGGCATCACGGGAGCTAGAGATTACCTTGACTGGGCGGGACGCCGGATTAGAGGAACGGATACCTATGTGTGGTGTCCCCTTTCATTCCGCTCAGGGCTATATTTCTCGGTTAGTGGAAAAAGGGTATAAAGTGGCCATTTGCGAGCAGGTGGAAGATCCGGCGGCAGCGAAGGGGATTGTCCGACGGGAAGTCGTCCGTGTCGTTACACCTGGCACGATCATGGATATGAATTTGATCGAGGAAAAGAGCAATAACTTTCTCGTCTGTGCAGCCTTAAACGCCGACGAGTGGGGACTTGCCGCCTTAGACGTGTTTACCGGTGATTTTCAAACGGCGCGTTGGAACGGCCGAGAGATGGCTGCTTTTCAGGCTGAAATCATGCGCCTGGCTCCAAAAGAGTTGCTTCTGCATCCATCATTAGCCAATGCTTATCCTGAACTCGTTTCCGGATGGAAAAAACAAGGCATACTGGTGAGTGAATACCCACGGGAAGGACTCACTTTGGAGCAAGCGGTGACGGTCCTCAAACGGCACTTCACCGTATCCAGTTTGGATGCTTTTGGCTGTGCCCACTGGCCAGGGGCTATCGTCGCTTCAGCTATCGCACTACGCTATGTACAGGAGACTCAGAAAGCGAATTTAAGGCATATTTCGCGGTTAACGTCCTATACGACGGAACAGTTTATGCGACTCGATCCAGCGACAAGACGAAATCTGGAACTGACGCAGACGATGCGAGAAGGTAGCCGAAAAGGTTCGCTCCTGGGGGTTATCGATAAGACAGTCACAGCCATGGGCGGACGGCTGATCAAACGGTGGATTGAACAACCCCTAACCCAGGTGACTGAAATTCATCACCGCCAACGGATCGTTTCGGCACTCGTCGATGAAGGGTTGCTAAGGCAGGATGTACGTGCTGGTTTGCGCAGTGTGTACGATCTGGAACGGTTGGCTGGTAAAGTAGCCTATGGTTCAGCGAACGGCCGGGACTTGTTAGCCTTAGCCACCTCTCTTCAAGCCCTTCCAGAGATTCTGGACAAGCTTCGGCAGGGACCTCCCATCTTAGCCGAAGTAGCTGCTCAAATTGACCCGCTTACAGCGATTGCGAGCCGGATCCGAGAAACAATAGTCGATGAACCGCCTGTATCCGTACGGGATGGTGGAATCATCCGGCCCGGTTTTCACGAGGAAGTCGATGAATTGCGGGAGGCAGCCGGTTCTGGCAAGGAGTGGCTCGCTCACCTGGAACAGCGGGAACGGGAACGGACCGGAATTCGATCTTTGAAAGTCGGCTTTAATAAGGTTTTTGGCTATTATATCGAAGTAACCCGGGCTCACATGGCCAGTGTACCTGAAGATTACATACGCAAACAAACCCTGGCCAACGGGGAGCGGTATATCACTCCCGAACTGAAAAATTATGAAGAGAAGATTCTTGGTGCAGAAGAAAAACTGACTCAATTGGAATACAGGCTGTTTACAGAGTTACGCAGTTCCATCGAGGAAGTATTACCGCAACTGCAAGTGACGGCTGACCAGGTCGCCCAGTTGGATGTATGGGCCTCTTTTGCCCAGGTGGCTGTAGAACAGGGGTACATTTGTCCAGAGATTCATGACAACATTGAGATTTCTATTCAGGGCGGTCGTCATCCTGTCGTCGAAGCTCATCTGGGACCGGGCCTGTTTGTCCCCAATGATACAGCTTTTAGCGACGACCAGACGTTGTTGCTCATCACCGGACCGAATATGGCCGGAAAGAGTACGTACATGCGTCAAGTGGCCCTGATCGTCCTGTTGGCTCAAGTGGGAGCTTTTGTTCCTGCTGCCTCAGCTTCCATAGGGGTGGTTGATCGCATTTTTACCCGGGTAGGTGCTTCCGATGACCTTGCAACCGGGCAGAGCACGTTTATGGTGGAAATGACCGAAGTCGCTCACATCTTACACCATGCCAGTTCCCGCAGTCTCGTCGTTCTTGATGAGGTTGGACGGGGGACCAGCACGTATGATGGAATGGCCATCGCATGGGCAGTTGCAGAGGCCATCCAGCGTCTAGGCGCCAAATCTCTGTTCGCGACCCACTATCACGAATTAGTCCACCTTAAAGAGACGCTATCAGGCGTTCGCTGTTACAACATCGCTGTACGGGAATCAGGCGATGATATCGCATTCCTGCACCAGATCCGCTTGGGTGGGGTAAACAAGAGCTACGGCATTCAGGTGGCCCGTTTGGCTGGATTGCCGTCAATGGTCATCAACCGAGCCAAAGAGATCCTGAGCGGATTGGAGCAAAAAGATGGGAAAAAAGCTATTCCTATACCAGCGGAAAGGGACGAGCAACCGTCACTTCAAAGGTCTTTGGTGCGGCAGGAATCGCACAACATTTCACCTGCAGCTTTTACTAGCGAGGGTTCTGTAACCAAAATAAATCATTTAACAGAAGCCGAAGTATTGGGTACCTTTAACGTTTCAGCCATGGGAATAAATGATTTAAACCAAGTAAATTATCCGGGGGCGAGCGTTGAAACAGAATCGATTAATCGATTAGAGTTTCAAGTCAGCCATGATAACAGCGAATCCGAAGCAAGCCAGATGCAACTGTTCTCTGGTACCGTTGAAGAAGGGGTTCAGTCACCGAAAAATGCTCAAATTGGCAAGGCTTTAGCAGAGGAACTTGCTAAGCTTGATATCAACCGCATGACACCGCTTGATGCGATGAACTGGCTCGCTAAGCAACAAAAGAAGCTGCGGCGGGGGAGGAATGAACGTTGGGTGTAATTCGACTCCTAGATACCCATACGGTCAACCAAATCGCCGCCGGGGAAGTAGTGGAGCGGCCAGCGTCCATCGTGAAAGAACTGATGGAAAATGCTCTTGACGCCGGCGCTACCCGTATTGATGTACATTTGACGGACGGCGGCCGTCAACTCATCCGGATCGTCGATAACGGATGCGGCATGTCGCCAGAAGATGCTGCTCTATGTATTGAACGTCATGCTACGAGTAAAATCGGCAGTGCTGAAGATTTGATGGCGATTGAAACCCTCGGTTTTCGCGGCGAAGCTCTTCCTTCGATTGCCTCGGTATCACGGATGGAATTCACCACTCGCCGCCACTGCGACAGCCAAGGTACACGATTGCGCGTAGAAGGCGGTGAAAGACAGCCTGTAGAAACGGTGGGTGCCCCGCCGGGAACGACGATTCAAGTGGAAGACCTCTTTTACAATACACCGGCTCGGCGAAAGTTTCTTCGATCGTCTACGGCAGAAGGGTCTGCCTGTGCCGAGGTCATCTGGCGCCTCGCCTTGGCCCATCCCCACGTAGCCGTATCGTTGACACAGGGGCGGCAGGTTACCTTTCGTTCCCCAGGGAATAATAAAACTCTAGAAACTTTGTCGGCCGTATACGGGAGGGAAGTCATTCCTCACCTGTTGGCACTTTCCCACAAATCCTCGGAGGGATGGGAATTGAACGGCTTCATCGGTGAGCCCTCCCTGAACCGAGCTAACCGCAACCATCAGACCTGGTTTATCAACCAGCGCTGGGTGCGCAGCCGCAGCCTCTCCCTGGCCGTAGAAGAAGTCTATCAAGGCTTGTTACCGGTACACCGTTTTCCTTTTTTCGTGCTCAACTTGCTCCTCCCTCCCCATAAGGTCGATGTAAACGCCCATCCTACGAAACAAGAGATAAAAATCGATCAAGAACGGGACATTTGTGAGTTTATTCAATCGGTTTTAAAGGAGACCTTACGAAGCCGGGCTTTGTCCCGACCGCTGTGGACCCGGGAAGGTTCCTCCCAGCCAGCCCTATCATCTGCGTACAACAGTCAATCCTCTTTAACGCCGGATAAAACGATCAAAGACCGACCGTCTTTAAACAACGTCGCCAAGATGACACCTCTGTGGACAGATTCCATTGAACCTAGCCCAAAGCCGGAAACTTCTGGTGTGTACCAGGAACCCAACAGGGGGAGAAGCGACGCAATCATTGGAGAAAGAGTTCAAAAAAACACCGGAGACTCCCCGGAAAAGAGTACTGACCATAATGGATTAGAAGCTGCCACAAATACAATAAATGATATTACGAAGACAGACTCAAAAGAAATCAGCAAGGGACTTTTCGACAAAACAAGTTACCCAAGTCCCCAGTACTGCGTCGAAACAGAGTCCCCGGAGAAGTATCCCGGAAATACCATTGTCGCGGAAAGTCTGCCCTGCTCTGAGGATTTGCCGAAAAGTCCGCTCTATGATGTGCCACTGAAGGCTGCTATGGTCGCCGAGTGGATCCCTATTGGACAATTTCAACGATCGTACATTCTTGCCGAAGGACAAGGTGCTTTATACCTGATCGATCAACATGCCGCTCACGAGCGGGTTCTCTACTATGCCTTGAAAGAAAAACTCGAACAAGCCATTGATGTCGAACAGTCATGCCAGCAACTGTTGATTCCCGTAACAGTCACATTGACACCAGCAGAGTTTGATGCCGTGATCGAACGGATTTCAGACCTGCGCGATGCAGGCATTATCATGGAGCATTTCGGTGGGAATACGTTACTCATCCGAGCCGTCCCCCTCGGTCTTCCGCCTGGTGAGGAAGAAGGGTTGCTTCGCGATATCATCGATCGCATCCAAGGGGGAGCCAAGCTAAAAAAGGAGGATCTCTGTAGAGAGGCCTTAAGCAGCCTGGCTTGCCGGGGGGCAGTCAAAGCGGGACAAACGATGAGCCATCCTGAGATGGTTGCTCTATTGCAACAAGTGGCCCGGTTGGAAGGCATGGACACATGCCCCCATGGCCGTCCTTACTTGTTACGTATTGACCGCAGCGAGTTGGAACACAGATTTCACCGCTCCTAGGAGTTGACGTTTTGGTAATCGTGACGACTGCGCTAGAAGCGAGCGGCGAACTGATAGAACGAGCAAAAGCAATTGCTGCCCAGCTAGAAGCCCCTTTCGCACTGCGAGAACAAAAATCTTTAGATACCTTACGCCGTGAGTACGATCGAGACCAATTTCTGATTGTCAAAAAAAATCGCCTTGTCCTTAGAATGGGCGATGAAGAATTTTTCTTTCACCCAAATATGGCGGTGCATCGAGTTCGTGCCTTAAAAAGAAGGCAAGCAGTTCCGCTTGTGGAAGCGCTAGATATTCGCTCAGGCGATTACATTTTGGATTGTACGATCGGCTTAGGATCTGACGCGATTGTTGCCGCCTGCGCTGCCGGAACGACGGGTAAAGTAACTGGCATAGAGCATAGTTCGTTGATCGCTTTGATCGTAAGGGAAGGTCTCCGTTCGACAAAAGAAAAACTAGAACCAGATGTGATAGCAGCAATGGGACGAATTGAAGTAGTCCAGGGAGATCATCGTCACATACTTCGAGAATTTCCTGACAACAGCTTTGACAGCGTCTATTTCGATCCCATGTTCCGTAACCCCCAAAAAAACTCTGACGGCATTGCCGGAATTCGCAGTCTCGCCGATTTAAAACCCTTGGAGCCTGCGGTGATTGAGGAAGCTTGTCGTGTCGCTCGCCGCCGGGTGGTTATGAAAGAACGCAGCAACAGCGACGAATGGTATCGACTACAACCAGACCAAGTCTTAGCGGGGAAATATGCCTCTGTAGGCTACGGAATTTGGTATGTAGGAGGTGAGGACCGTGGATAAGCCCCCCAGTCACCTACCAGAAAATGTTCTTTCGGAAGCTGCCCTATCGGAAGCGCTGCTTCCGTTGGTGCTCGTCGTCGGTCCAACCGCCGTCGGTAAATCAGATATCGGCATCGCCATCGCGCAGCACTTTAACGGGGAAATCATCTCCGGTGATTCCATGCAAGTGTACCGAGGAATGGACATTGGTTCGGCCAAAATACCGCCTGAGCAACGGGGAGGTATTCCCCATCACATGATCGACATCATCGATCCTGATGAACCTTTCAGCGTGGCTGACTTTCAGCGGCGTGTCACTGACCTCATCCCACAAATCGTTGCCCGAGGACGTCTGCCCATCATGGTCGGCGGAACAGGACTCTATGTCCGTTCCATCACTGACCATTACAAATTTAGCGAAGAGGCAAAAGATCTGGAACTGAGGGCACGATTGGAGACAAAGGCCGCTGAGTTAGGTCCTGAAGCTTTTCATCGACTCTTGGCGGAGATCGATCCTGATGCTGCAAAGCGGATACATTTCAATGACCGCAAACGAATCATCCGGGCGATGGAAGTCTATCACCTAACAGGCAAACGGCAAGGCGAATTTCATTACGCTGCTTCCGTACAAAAGCCCAAATACCGTCTGGCCCCGATCGCCTTGACGATGGACCGCCAGGAACTGTATCGTCGCATTGACCAACGTGCCCAAATCATGATAGAATTGGGACTAGTAGAAGAGGTGAAAGGGTTGTTGGAACGGGGATATGATCCGGCACTTCCTTCCATGCAAGGCTTGGGGTACAAGGAAATCGTCAATTATCTCCGGGGTGAATATAACCTTTCCCACGCCCTCTATCTGATCCAAAGGGATACACGACACTTTGCCAAGCGACAATATACCTGGTTTCGACGTGATCCCCGGTTGAACTGGTTTGCAGTAGATGTGATGGAGCGGGATTTTTTGCTTGAAAACATCTACGATAGCATCAGGAAGGCTCTTGGAGGGCACATAGAGAACATAAATTTTGGAGGGTCGCTTCAATGACGAAACAGCTGAACCTTCAGGATGCTTTCCTGAATCAGGTCCGCAAAGAAAATCTTCCTGTTACCATCTTTTTGGTCAACGGTTTTCAAATCAAAGGTATGGTCAAAGGATTTGATAGCTTTACAGTGTTCCTTGATGTTGAAGGCAAACAACAGATGGTATACAAACATGCCATTTCCACGATTATGCCCCTTCGACCGGTATCTTTGTCCATGGACGCTAATAAAGCGTAATCACGCAGAGAGAAAAAGCACCTGATTGTAGGTGCTTTTTTTTTGTCAATTTTTTTAGAGAAACTCACGTATAATGGCAGGATATGTAAATTATGCAGCGAATACATCTTCCATAATATTCCTACGAGGTGGATTTTTTATGGAACACGAATCTAACCTGCCCTTTTCCGAACAGACCCCGCTGAAAGAGGATGAATCTAGAAGCAAAAGAAGAGGGAAAATTTTGGCAACTGGTTTTCAGCAAGAGGCTGATGGAACGATCGCGCCTTCGTTGCCTCCGTACAAATATAAACGAAGAAAAAATCGTTCTCGCAAACAGGTCATCTTTAGCGCCACAGCGCTATCCCTGTTGCTCGTCGGGGCATTGGCTGGTGCGTGGTATACGGGAATATTGAAAACCCCGTCTTACCTGGGGCCCATCTCTCATATATTTGATCGAGAAGTAACAACTGGCGTCGTCGGTGAGCCGATAGAGGATAGCTCCTTTCCGTCGAAACCGGTGGAAGAGCATCAACAAGAGAGTACTGTCGTCACGACCCCGCCCGTTGCTGAAGCAGGCTCTTGGGAAAAGGGTGTATTATTCGAAGGTGCTTGGGTCGTTCCTCAAGAAGTTGAGAAGAAAGGGATCAAACAACGTTCTGTACGTGTCCTACCGCTACAGAGTGGAGAGTTCTTGGTCAACATCCCCGAAGAAGGTACGCTCTCGGCGTTGGACAAAGAGGGTAAGGTTCTTTGGACAAAACAACCGGAACCTTGGGGGGTGTCTGGGAAACAGCGAGTACAACGAAGCTGGGATGGACTGGTGCGAGCTTCTGACGGGAGAGCCGTCACTTTTACCAAAGGCGTTGAATCGGCCATCTGGTGGAGCAGTGCCCAACAGCCTGATGAAGAACGGCCTCTGCCGCCAGCGCGTACAAAGCTTCCTTTGACGATCAGTGCCGATAATTATTATGTAAACTTAACTTGGAATGAACAAGGTTGCGACATATTGGATTCTTGGGGAACTGTTAAAGGGAAAATCACCTTCCCGAAAACCCGCTTTTCTCCCACGGCTGCCGTTCCAATGGCACAGGGACGTTTGCTCATGGCTAACGTCGACGGGCTATTATATATCATCAATAAGGAAGGTTTGATCGAAAACAAAATCGGCCCCAGCAAAGCCGGTGAAAAAGCGGCCATTAAGAGCTTAGCTGTCGATCCAAAAGGTTACGTCTTTGTAGGCGCTGGCGATCGAGTGGAAATATGGAAAAGTTCTGGCGAGTTCGTTTTTGGCTTTACCGTCGACGGTGGATGTGCATCGGTCGCTTTAAGTGAAGAAGGGAAACTCTATGTGGGCGATTTGAGTGGAAAAATTAAAATATTTTCGGCGGTCTGACCAGGGAATTTAAAAGTTATGTCGAAATATCCTGAATAAAGGGGCATCTCTTCGAATTGGGAGATGGTAGAGGATGAGTTTATTTCCCTGGCAAAGCCAATTGGAAATGGTCGCATGGTTTGCCCTCTTTTCTGGGTTATGGAATTACAGCGACCAACTGTCAGCCTCCATGTTGCAACAAGGGTTTACTCGCCAAAATGCTTGGTGGCTTCGTTACGGCGCCGTCAGCCTCGCCGTCGGCTGCTTCCCCATCTTTTATTTAGGCTCAGACCTTCTTGTCGGGGAAGCGACAGGATTGGCTGAAATACCTTTGACCTTTACGGGGAGGATGACGGCTGCAGGCGTTATGGCATTTGGAGCGATGCTCCTGATTGCAACAGCACGACTCGTTTCGTTACAGCGAGAAGTATTAGTTCACAAGGTCTTGTTCAAGTGGGATTTTGAATTTGACGAATATCTTGATGAACAGGTGTGGATGGGTGGATCCATCCCGGAATTGTGCTCGCTGAACAGCCGTCTCGGAAGAGGGCGCTTATCGTTGGCCGTCATGAACAGCGATGGTGAAGTTGTTTCATTAGGTGTCCGGCGCTCTCACAGTCTCCATTTTGATCCGCAAGAACCCTTTCAGCTAACTTCCTGGGTTGCCCTTGAGGGAGGACATTCTGTAGCTGTTTGGTTTCGGACCGAAGAAGACCGGCGGTTGCCTCTGGAAGAAGAGATCAGCGAAGTGAACCGACTGGTGGCGGCTTTGACGGAAAAGAGATTAAAAGCCCGCCATGTCTTATTTCACAACGGTTCCCAGGTGCATACCCTTTACTCGGCGCCACCGACTCAGTTGCCCCAGACCGGTCAAGGTTTATTTCCCCTCAATCGGGAATCGACACATACCTTGTAGAAGCCAAGCAGTCATTTGCTTGGCTTTTTCCTTATTCTATTTCCCGTGCTTGCGTAATAATTATATCGGGAAGTCCGGGAGGTGAATTCTTTGAAGATCCGCGTGAACATAAACTCTGAGTCCAACCCGTTACATATTCCGAAACCCTCTTGGCTGACGTCGGCCCTCCCGAATCCATTGATTCGAGGAGGCTCTTCCAATAGACAAGATGATCTGATCATCGATAAAAACGGCGCCATCGGTAAGGTGAAAGAAAAGTCTCGCCAGAACAATCGACTGGACGCCATTCTAGAAGAATTAAACGATATGATCGGACTGCAACGAGTCAAAGATCTAATTTATGAAATACGCGCTTATGTAGATGTTCGTAACCTGAGAGAAAAAGAAACCCTTGTCAATGATCCCATGGCTCTCCACATGATTTACAAAGGAAATCCGGGAACTGGAAAAACAACAGTAGCTCGTATCGTCGGAAAACTGTTTAAGGAATTAAATATTCTCCCCAAGGGCCACCTCGTCGAAGTGGAGCGAGCTGACCTCGTGGGGGAATATATTGGACATACGGCGATCAAAGCTCGGGAGCAAGTCAAAAAGGCTTTAGGCGGAGTGCTTTTTATAGATGAGGCTTATTCGCTGGCCCGAGGCGGGGAAAAAGACTTCGGCAAAGAGGCTGTGGACAGTTTAATCAAAGCGATGGAGGATCACAGGGACAATTTGATTCTGATCCTTTCCGGATATAAAGATGAAATGGATTATTTCCTCCGCAGCAATCCCGGTATTCGCTCTCGTTTTCCCATCCAACTGGAATTTCCTGATTACACAACAGCTGAGCTTTTGGCCATTGCCGAAGTGATGATTTCGAGTCGCCAGTACATCCTATCGAGTGAGGCAAAGCTGGCCTTGCGTAACTTTTTGCTGGACCAGGAGAAGGTGGGCCACCAGCACCGGGGCAATGCCCGCATGGTACGAAACATTGTTGAGAAAGCTATCCGCCGGCAAGCTGTCCGCATCATCAATGTACACGAAAAGCAGAAAATCTCTCGTGATGCCTTGATGATTCTCGAAGCGCAAGACGTCATGGAAGGTTGCCAACAAGTCGTTGATGTTCGCGCCTAGGCAAATTCCGGGCCTTATGGTAACATTATAGGTATGAGTAATAATAAAATTCGTGGAAATGTGGAAGGGGTTTCGCGCAGTCGTTTGGAGCGACTGGAAGCCCTGTTACAAGTGCAGATGGATGCTACTTTGCTCCTTGACCCGGAAATCGGGAAGGAGCTTGTTTCGTTTACGTCCGAAACGGGCCGGGAGGTGGCCCTCTTTGTCGACCGGAGGGGCCGTCTCATCGATGTAGCTGTCGGCGATGCATCGACAGTTGGGTTAAGCGATCACGACCTCAGACGGGGCAGCCATCGCTTAGCTGGCGCTCGGTGTATTCACACCCATCCGGGAAACAGCGACCAGTTGAGTTCTGTCGATTTGTCTGCTCTTCGCCAACTTCGTCTGGATTGCATGGCTGTGATTGCCGCCGCAGAACCTCACCGAGGTTCTCTTGCTTATCTAGCTCCTAATGATTTGGGCGAGCCTACTGTTGAAGTGGCCGGCCCGATGAACTATGAACGGCTCTGCTCCTTTGCTTGGAAAGAGCCCGTTGATTTTTTTGAAAAAAGTCGCACCGCATCGCCCGCATGGACAAACAAGGAAGAGCCTGAAAAAGCTTTTCTCATCGGTTTGACTGTCTCCGGCGAAGAAGAGCCTTTAGCTGAACTAGCTCAGTTGGCAGAAACAGCGGGCGCCCTCGTCGTCGGCGCCATAACCCAACGGTTGGACAAGCCCGATCCGGCCACCTATCTCGGTTCTGGGAAAGTTCGAGAATTATCCTTAGCCGTTCAAGTCACCCATGCCGATCTGCTGATCGTCGATGATGAGGTCTCGCCGGCGCAACAGCGCCGTTTAGAAAATCTCACCGGGGCCCCTGTGGTTGACCGAACTGCCTTAATTTTAGATATCTTTGCGAGTCGCGCCCGGACTCGCGAAGGCCAGCTACAGGTGGAACTCGCCCAATTGCAATACCTGCTGCCACGGCTCATGGGCCAAGGAATTGCCTTGTCCCGCCTCGGTGGAGGCATCGGCACTCGTGGGCCCGGGGAAACAAAGCTGGAAACTGATCGCCGCCACTTACGACGGCGCATTTCGGAAATCGAAGCGGAACTTTCCCAAGTACGCAAACACCGGGAGCGCCTCCGCCAGTCGCGGCAGCGCTTTGATATGCCACTCTTGTCGATGGTGGGATATACGAATGCCGGTAAATCCACGTTGAGCAGCCGTCTCGTCGATATGTACGGTCCTCAAGGCGGCCCCAGCCCTGGTGGTGAGGACAAGCTTTTTGCGACCCTAGATCCGACGACGCGGCGGATCCGGATGCCTGGACAATTTGATTTTTTACTCTCTGACACGGTCGGCTTTATCCGAAAACTTCCCCATGGGCTAGTACGGGCTTTCCGGGCCACCTTAGAAGAAATCGTCGCCGCTGACTTGCTCCTGCATGTGGTCGATGCAGCGCATTCCGATGGCGTAGAACAGATGAATACGGTCGAAAAAGTGCTCGCCGAAATCGGCGCTGAGGATAAACCCGTCATAACAGTCTTAAATAAAATCGATAAATTGCAAAGTGACACCATCGATCCCTTGCTGGTTCCGAAGGGGCCTTGGGTTGCCGTTTCAGCCCACACAGGAGAGGGTCTGGAAAAGCTTCTGACGATGGTGACCTCACTTCTCCCCAGACAACTCGTCACTGTAGATGCATTAATCCCCTATGAACAGGGAAAAATGATAGATCAAGCCCACCGTCTTGGAAAAGTGCATTGCGTAAAATATCAGACCGATGGGATTTTGATTGGTGCTGAGATACCACAGGCGCTGGCTGGGGTTTGGCAGAAAGAAGGATGGACATTCACTGATGGAGGAAATAGGGAATAAGATGAGCGATGGAATGACCATAGATCAGGATGGATTAATCGAATACTTACAGCAAAAAGGCCGTCTAGCACCAGGGATCGCCCGGTTGGCATACCAGGCGATCTCCGATGCCGCTCCGATCATCCGACAACTGTCCAACCGGCGCGATCGCCATCAAATGCGCATTCTGGAGGCCTTTCATGAAGAAAGGGTTTCCGATT
This sequence comes from Heliobacterium mobile, assembly GCF_009720735.1. Lineage (GTDB taxonomy): Bacteria > Bacillota > Desulfitobacteriia > Heliobacteriales > Heliobacteriaceae > Heliobacterium > Heliobacterium mobile. The sequence continues at coordinate 93,907 of NZ_WNKU01000002.1, read as the reverse complement.
ATCATCTAGGAATTACGACAGGGTATGGCTACGGTGACTCAGCTCGAGAGACTCTCGATGCCATCGCAGGGCGAATTCTCTTTGCGGAAAGCGCACTCCTTCGGGAACAGTTCGTATCGGGTACTCATGCGATTGCTACAGCCCTCTTTGGGATTTTACGTCCCGGTGATGAGATGCTCTCGGCCACTGGAACACCCTATGACACCCTATGGGAAGTGATCGGACTAGGCGATAGACCGTCGGCTGGCAGTTTACGTGAGTTTGGTGTCGCTTATCGTCAAGTTGAATTGACAGAATCAGGTGAACTAAATCCTGAAGCCATCTTAGAAAATTTGCGACCCAATACGAGGCTGGTATCGTTCCAACGTTCCCGTGGTTACAGTCTCCGCCCCTCCCTTTCAGCTCAGGCGCTCGGACAAGTCTGTCAAGCGATACATAAGCTTCGTCCCGATGTGGTTTGCTTTGTCGACAACTGTTACGGTGAACTGGTGGAAGATGAGGAACCGACAGCCCTTGGTGCCGATCTGATGGCTGGTTCGTTGATCAAGAACTTAGGCGGCGGACTCGCTCCGACGGGCGGTTATATCGCCGGTCGGGACGATTTAGTACAACTGGCAGCTACGCGCTTAACGGCACCTGGCATTGGCGCACACGTAGGAAGCAGCCCCGGGGGCCGAAGGCTCTATTTCCAAGGGTTATTCTTAGCCCCACAGGTCGTCTTCGAGGCCCTCTCTGGCGCTGTTTTCGCCGCCAGGCTCTTCGAGCTACTTGGCTTTGAAGTAACGCCTTCTTTTGATAGTCCGCGCAGCGATATCATACAAGCCATCACACTCGATAACGCCGAACGCGTCGTCGCTTTTTGTCAAGGCCTACAAAAAGCTTGCCCTGTCGACGGTCATGTCGTTCCCCAACCGGCACCGATGCCCGGTTATGCCGACCCGGTCATCATGGCCGGTGGGACCTTTATTCAAGGATCCACCAGTGAATTAAGTGTCGATGCGCCGATCCGTTCGCCCTTCGCTGTCTATTTTCAAGGAGGTTTGTCTCAAACATTTGTCCGCATTGGCGCTTTGTCAGCAGCTCAGACCTTGTTTGAACGCAACTTGTTACCCTGATGTACCCTGACGGTTAAATCCTGAACAACGTAGTAGGGGAGAAGACGAAAATGTACGATTACTGGTTAATCGGTGCCATTGTCGTCATGTTCATCGGTGTCTTAGGAACGTTTTTACCGGTAATTCCAGGTATCCCTTTGATCTTTATCGCCATGATCGGCTATGGTTTTGCGGAAGGATTTCATTTGATGACGCCTCTCTTTTTGGGCATCAACCTTGTCGTGGTGATTTTGGCGACGGTACTGGATTACTTAGGTACGGCTTGGGGTGCCCGGCGTTTTGGTGCTTCTTCTTCAGGCACCTGGGGTGCGGCGGCCGGCGGCGTTCTCGGACTGATAGTACTCGGGCCAATCGGATTGATTGCCGGCCCCTTTATTGGCGCTGTGGCTGGTGAACTATGGAATGGTCGATCATTAGACTCCGCCTTGGAAGCAGGCGTTGGAACCATGTTGGGGTTAGCTGGAGCGTCAGCAGTTCGGTTTGTTTTTGCCCTTTCTATGGTCATTGCGTTCATTTGGCGGGTATGGTGAATATACAATTAAGCAGTGGTTTTTGAAATCGGATAAGGGGGGACCCGACGAATGAAACAGAGAATCGCCGTTATTTGTGGAGGACGTTCCGGGGAGCACGAGGTTTCTCTCGTCTCAGCGAAGTCAATCGCTGCGGCTTTGGATAGTTCTCGTTTTGATGTGCAGGTCATTGGTATCGATCGATCGGGAAGCTGGTGGATGGGTCCTGACGTGATTGAGCATCTACAGTCTGGAAGATCGCCTTATGGCGAGCGGGTTTGTTTTCTTGCCGATCCGGCTCAACCGGGTATTTTTCTGATTACCCATGCGGGCCTTCGCCCCGTACCCATTGACGTCTTTTTTCCCGTGCTGCACGGACCTAATGGTGAAGACGGAACGATCCAAGGGCTATTCGAAACAGCCAATGTTCCCTATGTAGGATGCGGCGTGTTGGCATCGGCTTGTGGTATGGATAAAGCGGTCATGAAGGCCCTGTTCGCCCAAGCGGATCTGCCTCAAGTCCCCTATAGTGTAGTTCTGCGCAGCCAGTGGGAAACAAACCGGGAACCAGTGATAGAAGAGGTAGAAACGAAGTTAGGTTACCCGGTGTTTGTCAAACCGGCCAATATGGGTTCCAGCGTAGGTATTTCGAAAGCTTCCGATCGGGAGGAACTAATCGATGCCTTTACGGAAGCTTGCCGATACGATCGTAAACTAGTCGTAGAAAAGGGGATCGATCCCCGAGAGATCGAAGTCAGTGTTCTTGGCAATGACGAGGTGACAGCGTCTGTTCCTGGTGAGATCGTTCCCTGCAACGACTTTTATGATTATGACGCCAAATATATCGATGACAATTCTCGCTTGGTCATCCCCGCTGAATTGGACGAAGCGAACACAGATCGTCTTCGGAAAATGGCGGTGCAGGCGTTTAAAGCGATTGATGGTTCTGGCTTATCTCGTGTCGATTTTTTATTTGATAAACAGACCGGTGAGATTTATCTAAATGAAATCAATACACTACCTGGTTTTACCTCTATTAGTATGTATCCAAAGCTTTGGGCAGTAACAGGTATATCCTATTCGGAACTGCTCAGCCGGATTATCGATCTCGGTGTAGCCCGGCATGCCGAGAAGCAGCGCAATGCCACAGAGCGGCTGCCAAAGGGATAAGCGCACATCCATCTATAGACTTATCAAATCGAAAAAGAATTTAATCCAGAGGATTCTTTTTTACTATCATTCAACATAAAAGAGCCTGTTCGGAATGTGCGTGATAACACGTTTCGAACAGGCTCTTAACTTTTTTGGGTTAACGTTTAGGGTTTAGTTATGTTGGTTTCTTATGGTTTTATTAAGTTTATCCTCAATTTATAGGAATCGACGAGTTACAAACGCCGGAGTACGGCAATAACTTTGCCGAGGACACGCACTTCTTTAATCAAAATAGGTTCCATGTGAGGATTCTCGGGCTGCAGCCTAAAATAATCTGTTTCCCTGTAAAAACGTTTAACCGTAGCTTCGTCGCCCAGTAGAGCTACAACGATATCGCCATTTTCAGCCGTATTTTGCATTCGAACGACAACCAGGTCACCGTCAAAAATACCGGCTTCAATCATGCTTTCACCGCGAACGCTAAGCATAAAGACTTTATCAGAACGGACAAAATTTTTCGGCAGTGGGAAGGTACCTTCTAGATTTTCCGTAGCCAAGATGGGTCGCCCAGCACTGATACGTCCCAGGATGGGAATATCGATCAAGCCATCGGAAGGATGATCGCTGTCGTCCGGTACCAGCAATTCCATTGCTCTTGGTTTAGAAGGATCTCGACGAATCAGTCCCGCCTTTTCCAGACGATTTAAATGCCCGTGTACCGTAGAACTGGACATCAAACCTACTGCGTCACCGATCTCCCGGACAGAGGGAGGATATCCACACCGACGTATTTCTGATCGTATGAATTCTAATATTCGTTTCTGGCGTTCACTTAGATCGTTCATTAAGTCGGATTCCTCCCGATGGTTCGGCATTTTCCAACACATTATAACATAATATTTTCTCAGGTTGATCGATAAACTAACGTATCTAAAAAGATTTTCGATTGTTCTTCGATTATTTTGGGAACACGGTTTTTGAATGAATTTGGACGACTTGTGCATGATAAAAAGGAAACGAACCTGTGCCAGGAGGTGAATTCTGGTGGTTATGCCGCCAGAAAAAATTTGAAATATCCTACCACAGATGGCAAGCTGCCTCGCGTCGCTTATTTTTGTATGGAATATGGGCTCCATGAAGAATTGCCTATTTACGCTGGCGGCCTCGGCGTATTGGCTGGAGATTATCTGAAAGCGGCCCATGATTCAGGTTTACCGATGGTCGCTATTGGAATCCTCTGGAACCAGGACTATACTCATCAATTTATCGGAGAACAGGGAAGACCTTATGACACCTACCCAAACATTCGGTTCGATTCGGTGAAAGATACGGGGGTCACCGTTCAGGTTCGAGTCCGGGGAGCCGACGTCGTTTGCAAAGTCCATAAAGTGGATAGTTATGGGAACGTACCTCTTTATCTCCTCGACACCAACTTTCCCGGTAGTGAACACGGTTGGATGACCAATCGACTTTACGGCGGCAGCGGTCAAGATCGGGTAGCTGCTGAGATTATTTTAGGTATCGGTGGGATCCGAGCTTTACGTGCCCTTGGGATCGAAGTAGATCTATATCATCTCAATGAAGGCCATGCAACTTTTTGCGGGTTCGAACTGATTCGCGAAAAGATGACCCATTATGGCATGACCTTTCATCAGGCTTGGGAAGATGTTCGCAAAGAACTTATCTTTACGACCCATACACCAGTGGAAGCTGGTAATGAGGTACATGGGCACGATTTGCTTCGTCTAATGGAAGCTTATAACGGTCTTACGTACGAGCAGGTTAAGGACATTGGCGGCGATCCTTTCAACATGACGGTGGCAGCCCTTCGTTTGTCTCATATAGCCAATGGCGTGTCAAAACTGCATGGTCAAACAGCCTGTAAAATGTGGAGTGACGTCCATAACGCGGCATGTATTATATCCGTCACGAACGGCGTCCATAACCGAACTTGGCAAGATCACTCTATCTCCGACGCATTTGAACACAAAGGAGATCTTTGGGAAGCTCATCTGAATAATAAATACAGACTTGTCGATTACATTGAGCGTCATAGAAATGTCCGGCTAAATCCGGATAATCTCATCGTCGGTTTTGCTCGCAGGGCGGCACCTTATAAACGAAGTGATTTAATCTTCCGTACAGCTGAAGTGATTGAACCTTTGTTACAGGAGAGGAAATTGCAGTTAGTCTTTTCAGGCAAGGCTCATCCAAACGATGGAATCGGCAAAGACATTATTCAGCAACTGGTGAGAATGTCCGAGAAGTACGGAAACAGTGTCGTATTCCTAGAGAACTATAACATGGAAGTCGCCCGCTACATGGTGCGGGGATGTGACGTGTGGCTGAACAATCCGAGAAGGCCATTAGAAGCCAGCGGCACTTCAGGGATGAAAGCCGCCATGAACGGTGTGTTGAACTTAAGCACCGTAGATGGATGGGTGGGTGAAGGTTTACAGCACCAGGTAAGCGGCTGGTTGATCAATCCCGATATCGAAGCACATTTGCAGGAGTGGGAACAGGACGAACGAGATCTTCGGGAACTATATCGCGTTCTATTGAACGAGGTCATTCCGACTTATTATAATAATCGAAATTATTGGATTCAGATGATGCGTGCCAGCATCGATATGGCCCGCTGGCAGTTCTCGTCTCACCGGATGATCCGTGAGTATTTTGATCTCATGTATGAGCTAACTCGCGATGCTCAAGAGATGGATTTGACATCCATGCCCATGCACCACCCCGAAATGGATCGAACAGAATCTCCTTTCCCGTCGCCGTACAATCAATAGAATTGAGCGCTTCAAGTACAGAAAAAACCGGAGGATCTCTTTCCATGGAGAACCTCCGGTTTTTACGCTTTTGATCAAGGCTGCCCTTTTACTTCACTTTCATTGATTGTAATAGGGCATAAGCAGCCTCAGCACGGGTCACCGCTTGCTGTGGTACCAAGGCATTCGCATCAGACTTGATTATGCCTAACCCCCATGCAAGAGCTACATAACCGATAGAACCGTCCGATAGAGATGACGTATCTTCAAAAGGAAGTTGGTAAATGTTTTTGACTTTTGCTGCTGGCTCCAGCTTCAGCATGCGCACCATCAATTTGGCCAGTTGTTCTCGAGTGACGGCGTCGCCCGGCTGAACCTCACCTTGAATCCAGCCAAAGGCTTTAGCGGAGGCGAGGACTTCTTGGTCAGTGATGGTCTTATTGTCTGAGAGGGGGGATTTGATCATCACCATGCCCCGGAGCAAGGAAATCATAGAAACGGATTCATCGGGATGGAAAGCTGAACCGTATTCACGGAAGAGGTTGATCTGACCGAGTTTATGAATCTCCGATTCCAATGGAATTCCTGAAATATCGTTGAATTTGAAATCGTACTTATTCTCATCGACGATATTGCCTTCCCAATCGAGGCTCTGCCCTGTCCGTGCTTCAAGCAACACCGGGTAATTAGCCATGGGAGAAGAGGATAGCGGTTGATAGATGAGTTTTACCGTCTGATTCCCTTTGGAGTCATCGGCTTGGGCGTAGGTTAAGGTAAGGGGGCGTTTGTTAAATAATGTCTCGTTGATACTTGCCGTGGACATGACCTGACTGGAAGAGGGAAATTCTTTTTCTGTCCAATCAAGATTATACTCCGTTACTTCTTTAGAAAGTGTGTTGACGGTTACATTAATCCGGTTATCAGGGAAGGGAATCCCGTTGACCTTTCGTACATAGGAAAAAGTCTGACCTATTGGATTTTGAATGAGTGGTCGGGGCTCTGGTAGGACCTGCTGACTGTCCAGTTGTACCTCTTGAAAGCGTTTCGGTTGAATCTTCTTCAAGAAGGATTCCGCCAGTTGTCGAGCACTCTCTCGGTTCAACTCTCCGCTTTTGGAATCATCCATGGACTTGTCCCAATGATAGTATCCTATTAGCTCACCGGTCAAAGCATTGACCCGGCAGGATAAGTTTTTTCCTTCCGCTCCGTCCCAGAACATGTTCCAGACGTACTGATTATCCCACTCCCGGGAAAGGCTTGCGTTTCTAAGAGTGATATCTTTAGGAATTTGAAGCCATTTTTTAATCGATTCAATCGCTTGATCACGACTGATGAATTTATCAGCTTGACCGATTTCTTTTAATTCTTCCGGTCGCAGTTCTGTTGCCTGGTCCATTCCTTTTGCCGGCACTGCACTTACACTCATCCCCATACCAGCGGCGAAACTGCCATAACCCTTTTGAATCCATCGTTCTTTAGGCATTAGCGGCTGACCGGTAAATGCATCAATTGCACCTTCGGAGGGATTGGTGAGTCGGTATACAAGAAAAGGTTTGCTCTCTGCCTTATCTCTACGGGGAAAATAGTATTGCAACTCCAACATGTTTGCATTGATAAAACTTTCTTTCGCCTTTTCAGGTGAAATGACACCCTTTGCATCAGGTAAGGCGGCAGAGGTCCAGTTAACCTGGTAGTTGACAACTTTCCCGGTTTTGGAGTCTACAGCGACTGAAATTCCGTTACCTGGGAATGGAATTTGGTTCTCTACCCGTTGCCAGTAAAAATTATACTGGCGGTTTCCCTCTTTCGAAACAAAGGGAGATCGATTAGTATCAAGTACCAGCTGTAACTTTTGCCATTTTTCCGAGTTTAGCTTTTGCACCAATTGACTTGCCGTTTCTTTGGCCGCTTCCATCGTCACATCGGGTATGTTTAGCGCTGTATTGGACGGTTCCGACTGCCAATCCCAATGATTCATACTTAAGAGTTCACCAGTAGTGCCGTCAACTTCAGCGGAAAAAGAACCATGGGGAGGTTTTGTTGCATTCCAACTGAGGTTCCAAACTTTTCGACCATTGAATTCGTTAAATCCAGATCGGAAATCATCCAATTCCTGAGGAACTTGAAAGTTGTCTTTTACGATACGAATGGCCTGTTCTAGAGATACTTTTGTTTGTTGGGAAATCAAAGCAGTTTCTTCGGCAAAAGCGTAAGAGGGGAGCGAAGCGGTGAGGAGGCATCCGGATACACAGAGTGAGAGAATGCGTTGGCTACGGCGGTTCATGGAATAATACACTCCTTTTAAGTAATCTAATTTCCTGCCATATAGACGATCAAGTCGGCCATTAAGTTTCCATCTATTTATTTTCGGATCATGTTTGTTGCAGTTCAGATTGTTCGTAAGAGGATTTTCTCAAATATACCTATTAATGTTCCTGGAAAAAGCTAAATGAAAGGACGTTTTTGGCCAAATTGAAGAAACAGGGTGTGAACGAATTGATTAGTTGACATAACGCCGAGACATTGAATATTCACTAAGATCGAGTTGTTCGGTCATGGTGGTAGCAATCTACGGTACAATTAAAACTCGGAAAGTTCCTAGAACGTGTATCAGTGATAATAATTTCAGAAAGCTAAATCTATTGTCCTGGTTATAAGATTAAAGGAGTTTTGCTTTGTGCGAAATTAACTTTTGCGCTCTTCTAGTGAATTGCTCCAAGCAAGTATAGTTTGATGGGTAAAGATATGACTTAACGTTCCAGTCGCCGAATATGCTCATTGGAATCTGACGAAAAAAGCCAGTTAACAGCTAAATATAGTGAGTTTGGTCTAGATACCAAAATTTCAAATCTCTTACTTCGCATAATAGATATTATGTAAACTTACGTGAGCTTACAGCAGGGATACACTGCCAAATCGCCGGGGTTTTTACCCAGGCTTCCAATTAGCCAAAAATAGTTATAAAATCACGATAACCATCCGCTTTATTTCTCCGTATAATAAGACAAAGTCAGTGATCCGGATTTTATATCTGGATCACTGACTTTGATTTAATCACTGACTTTGATTTAAGCCATTTTCATGATAGCCTGTGGCCCAATGGGCCATGAACGTTATATTTTAAGACATTGTTTTAGTCGTTTAGAACAGCTAAGGCCTAACCTACAGTCTGCAAATCGATTGAACGCCTCCACGTGTTTCGGATATGCCACTTTGATTGAGTGTGTCTGAATTGTTTCATTGATTCATGGATTCGCGGGAGCATCGCCATCTAAAGAAGCTTTCTTCATTTTGATCATAACCTTAAAGAGGTCTCCGTCGACGGTCACTTTTAAAACACCGCCGCAAGCGGCTATATTGCTTTGTGCAATGGCAAGCCCGAGCCCGCTTCCCTCGGTGGTTCTCGCCTGGTCTCCCCGAACGAAGCGCTCCAGAATTTCATCTTCATGGAAATTCATCTCGTAGTTGGCGATGTTTTTAAATTCTACATAGACATAGGTTTCATCTGCCGATACGGTAAGATAAACCCTCGTCTTGGTCAATGCGTATTTCAATACATTCTGAATTAAATTCTCCAGCACCCGGGAAAGCCGTTTTCCGTCGGCCATAACAAGGGCCTGCCCCTCTTGGGCATTCACTTTGAATTCTAGCTCCGACCCTTCAATTTGTTCTTCCAGCTCGGCCAAGGACTGATTGACCAAAACAGCCATGTCGATGCGTTCCATTTCCATGGTAATGTTGCCGCTTTGTACCCGGGAGATTTCGAACAAATCTTGGGTCATCTGTTTTAATCTTTCACTCTTTTTCTTGATGACAGCCACATATTCATTAGCCGACTCTGGAATTAGATTTTCCTTAGAAAGTAAATCGGCATAGTTAATAATCGAAGTTAAAGGGGTCTTCAAGTCGTGGGATACGTTGGTTACCAATTCGGACTTCATTCTTTCCGCTTTAATCTCTTTGGCCAAGGCACGCTTCAGTCCATCAGCCAAGGTATTTACGTCTCTTGCCAACGCAGCAAACAGGCTGTTTTCGTTGATTACGATCTCATGATCCAGTTGTCCCTTTTTAATGATTTTCACCCCGTCCATGATCACTTGTAAAGGTTTTACTACATATATGGTGTAATACACGGCAAAAGTCGTTAACGCGCCAAGAACTAGGAAAAAGAAGAACGCCAGCCGTGAACCGGCGGTAACCATCAAAGCGGACAAAACGAATACGGAAGCCACCAGCAGCACAATGGCTGCGGCTATTTTCATAAAGAGCGGACCTGAATTTAGAATGGTTCTGATCATGGTCCAGATTTTTGAGACCGCCTGATAGGTCAAGCTCTCCTTGAGCAAACTCCTATTTTTCAAGCGCCGAACCAAAGATAACAGCAACCATAAGCCTAGACTGCAACTTATCATATTAAACAGCGTAGCGGACAGGAAATCAGGCCGTAGAAAGTCCGAGATGAACAGCGGCGCATCCAAAAAGTTGCTTTGTATCAGTTGGACCATTAAAATCGCCCATGAGAACACCACAGTAAGGATACCGAAAAGAGCGATATCTGTGTACAGCCGGTCAATGAGTTGAAACTGTATTGTTTGTCCATCGTTCCCTCTTCCTGTTCCCCAGATCAGGTAAAGGAGACCAATGCAGATCAACAAGACGGCTCCCGCGATGACCCTCATGCCGTAGTGCAAATGCTCATACTGTCGATCCCATTCTTCCTGCTTTTGCGCTAAATACTCATCGTTAACTGCCAAGTAAATGGTGTTATTCGATGCGTAATCAAAAGCTGAATCGTAAAATCCCGTGTTGTCTTTGTTTGTCGGGTAGATTTTTGAGACGCTTTTGTCCACTACATAGTAGGCTTGGAATCCGGTAAAATAGTTTCGGTCCCTTTGCTCCGTATTGCTATAAGTAACAACACCATTGGTTGCATAGTAATAGAAGCCCGGTTGATTGCTCACTCTCTGTAACAGGGAACGATACTCCCGGAACTCGCTGTCAACCATTTCTTGACGAAGGTCGGCCAGTTTTCCGGCCATTTCCTGTTCAAATTTATTTTTGATCACCTGAGATTTCTGCAGCTTGCTTTCCACCGTTGAAGCGCTTGGTTTATCGTCGTTCGGTTGATCAGCGAGTTCCATCCGGCGATCCAGATCAGCACACCAATCGTCAAAGATTCGCTGCTTTCGAATTTCGAAATCTGTTTTATCGATACTATTGCCAGCTTTAATATTTTCTTCATTTCCATACTTAAGCAAATGATTAAGATCTTCAAGAAAACTCTGCTGGTGACTCGATAATTCGCTTGATTTGACATAGTCCCGCTCCGATAAAACTTCCAGGTTGTGCACGTTTTTCATTTGGTTCGCGAAAATGGTTGCAGCAATGCCAAAACTGACCACCACTAGCAAAAAAGCAAATACTGTTACAATGGGTGACCGCTTAATTTTTTTCAATTCGGTATCCAACACCCCACACCACCTTCAAATATTTCGGTTCTTTTGGATTTATTTCGATCTTCTCTCGAATTCTACGGACATGGACGGCGATGGTGTTGTCATTGACAAAGCCCTCTCCATTCCACACCCGGCGGTAAATCTCTTCCGCTGAAAAAACCCGGTTGGGATGCTTGCATAAAAGCTCCAATATGCCATATTCCAATGGCGTTAGCTTGACAAATTCTCCGTCTACAGCCACACTTTTGCATTCGGGATCCACTTGTAATCCGCTGATGATGATTTTGGAAGCAGTGTGGCTCTGGTCCATATTCCCTAGGCTCGTGTATCGCCGTAATTGAGACTTGACTCTTGCCAATAACTCCAAGGGATTGAAGGGTTTAGTGACATAATCGTCCGCCCCCACGGTGAGGCCGTGTATTTTATCCATATCCTCCGATTTAGCCGACACGATAATGATCGGAATGTTTTTCTCTTCCCGAATTTTCAATGTCGCTTTGATGCCATCCAACTTTGGCATCATAATGTCCATGAGCAACAGATGAACCGGCTTTGTATTGATGATCTCCAGAGCTTGCAAGCCGTCGTATGCCTTTAAAACTTCATAGCCCTCGTGACGGAGGTAGATGGACAAACTTTCCACAATATCTTGATCATCATCTACCACCAAAACGCTGTAGGATTGGATAACCGTCACCACCTTAAAAAAATTTCGTCGTCACTTTTCTGTTCTTGTTTTCTCTGATTTACGCTCTGTGCTACCGTTCTCCCTGTTATAAATTATAAAAGGTGATTATGAAGAAAGATCACATATATTTCTTAAGGCTTTCTGACATTTCTTGTTGTCCAACCAAACCACTTCAAAGCGAAAACGGCGCTATCCCTTATCCGGTTAGGGTTAGCGCCGTTTTTTGTTCAACAAAAAAATGGCGTGCCGATTGTGCAACTGACACGCCATTTAACCATTTGGGTTTTTCCGATTAACCGTTCAGCATGTCGTAGACCTGAGCTACGTCCTTGTCGCCCCGCCCCGAGAGGTTGACGATGATGATCTTGTCCGGGGAAAGCTGAGGGGCCAATTTTAGTGCGTAGGCGACCGCATGCGCGCTTTCTAATGCCGGGGTAATCCCTTCAGTCTTGGAGAGCGTTAGAAAAGCGTCGAAGGCCTCCTGGCGCGTCACCGCGACGTACTCCGCACGTCCACTCGCTTGCAAGTGGCTGTGTTCCGGTCCAACGCCGGGGTAATCTAATCCCGCAGCGATGGAATAGGTCGGCTGGGGGTTGCCCTGTTCATCGAGCAAGACCAGGCACTTAAAGCCATGAATCGTGCCGGGGATCCCTTCGGTTAGTGTCGCCGCCTCTTTCGGTTCTACGCCGATCAGCCGAACGGATGCATCTTCTATGTAGTGTGCGAAGGCTCCGATGGCGTTGCTGCCGCCGCCTACACAGGCGAGTATCGCATCAGGAAGCCGTCCTTCTTTGTCGAGGATTTGCCGCTTTGATTCTTCACTGACCACACTTTGAAAAAACTTGACCATCTCCGGAAAGGGATGGGGGCCGACAGCGGAACCGAGCAAGTAAAAGGTGTCTTGATAATTTTGCACAAAATCAGTGAGCGCTTCGTCCACAGCTTCTTTCAATCGGCCTTGGCCTTTGCCCACAGCGACGACTTTTGCGCCGAGAAGCTCCATTCGAAAGACGTTTAACGCTTGCCGGGCCACATCGGTTTTTCCCATGTAGATGACGCATTCCATATTGAACATGGCACAGGCGGTCGCGGTGGCCACGCCGTGTTGGCCTGCGCCTGTTTCGGCGATGACCCGTTTTGCGCCCATCCGCTTGGCTAATAAGATTTGCCCGATGGCGTTGTTGATTTTGTGGGAACCTGTGTGGTTTAGATCCTCACGCTTTAAATAGATTTTCGCCCCCTGGCATTTAGCAGTCAGATTTTGGGCGAAGGTCAATGGGTTATCGCGTCCCACATATTCCCGCAAGTAATGGCGGTACTCCTTCATGAATTCCGCATCCGTTTTCGCCGTCTGAAAGGCGTCGTCTAAGCGATCCAATACCGCTTGCAATGGGCCGGGCACAAAACTCCCGCCAAATTCTCCGTAAAACCCTTTTTGACTCATCCTTGGCTCTTCCTTTCTCCACTCAGCTCAAAATTTCCCGCATCTGATGTGCGGGTTTTTCTTCGTCAATGTTCGGGAAAATTCCTTTATTAATAATAATAATTATGCAAAGTAAATGAAAGCGAAAAACCCGACACACCCCTTGTCCCATAAGGGTATCGGGATTTACTACTTTGTTCCTGGGGCCAAAATGCCGGTTATGTGACCTAACCCTGTTTCTCGACCTCCTACCGTACTTTTAATGACCTTACCGACGGAAATATCTCCTTCCTAGGCGCCCGAATCAAAGCCTCGCCCTACCACTGGAAATAACAGACTACAAATCAACAAAGTTCTTGTGTTTGCTTAACTTATCCGAAACAAGATATATCAATTAGCCGAAAAGGGATTTATTCGATATGGTGATTTGTTAACCCGGAACCACAGTTTCGCCGTTCGGCCTATATCTGGTCTCGAAAAATAGTAAGGCACGGGATGTTTTCCTTGTTGCAGCTCCCGTTATGGAACAAGGTGCGACTTGATATATCGAGGGCATTGTGCAAATGAGCACAACGGTACGGTGCCGTGAACAATGTATGAGAGCACATATTTGTCTTTTTCTTCATAGTCAATAAATCATAGTAATAAGTTTAAATAAATTCCCATGTATTAAAAGGAAAAGCTTGTATTTTAGCGAATTTATCACTGGCAAACTCAAGAGAATTTTAAACAAGGTAACATTCGAGATCATTGGCAAAGTGAGTCCTAAGGAGACTGCTTGTGACGCAGTGAAGCGGAAAAGTCGAGTTTTTTTGTGTCGGTGAGTACAGTTTAATTGGAGGGTTGACGTTGGTTAGACGTTGGGTTACTCATAGCCTATCTGGACGTGTTGGTATTGTCGCTTTGGTATCAGTCGTCATCTTTGGTTCGGCCTTGGTGAGTATCTTGCTGATGATCGCTTACAAAGAAGGATTAAAAGAAGCAACCGAAAAAGCGTTGATCGAAGGGAGGTACCAAGCCGAAAAAATCCGGTTAGAATTTATGTCTTCCCGTGCAATCGCATCGACACTCGCCGATTCAATGATGGTCTCTAGGGAGCAAAAAATACCCCGTGATGTGGCATCATCAATACTTATCCAAACCATGAAGTCTCACTCGCAATTGACTGGAGTCGGAGCAATATTCGAACCGAATGCCTTTGATGAACGTGACCTTGATTTTGCAGGTACAGGTGGGTACCATGATCAAACCGGTCGTTTTATTCCTTATGCAACTCAAACCAATAACGGTATTGAACTTGTTCCGTCAGTAGGGTACGAAAGTGAATCCTTTTACCTGGAACCTCAAAAAACTAAGAAGATATTCATAACAGAACCCTATGTGTACCCGGTCAACGGCAACGATGTCCTAATGATCACCTTGTGCTATCCACTCTTGGATAATGGACAGTTTCGTGGGATGATTGGGTTGGACACAAGCTTATCGAATGTGCAAGAAATCGTAAGTAATGTTCGACCAATGGGAGGATATTCGTCACTGATTACTTCAGGTGGATTATACGCCGCACATGGAAACTCGGTTGACGTGATTGGCAAACATCTTACAGATGTTCCAGAAGGGGTACGCGTATCCGAACGGTTTGGCACAAGAGAAGAATTCGTATTTGAGGATACAGTAGCAGGAATATCTGGTACGGCACTGCGCACTTTTATTCCAATTCAATTGGATGATAGCGAGCGATCTTGGTATTTGGAAGTAACGATTCCAAAATCCCAAGCTTTGATAAATTTCTATGCTGTTTTGCGCTGGTCCTTAATCGTAGGGTCTATATGTCTCGTTGTTATGGCGCTTACCATTGTGGGGATGACTCGTCGTATTGTGAAACCCCTTACGTTGTTGGAAAACGAATTATACGGGCTTGCAGAGTCCGGGGGAGATTTGACTCGAGTATTTGAAATCCGGGGACACGATGAAATTGCTCGAGTGTCTGATGCTTTAAACCGTTTCTTAGCTAGTCTGAGAAATATTGTTTCTGCCATATCCCGTGACGCCAAAGAGGTCACTGCCTGTGGGGAAGAGATTAATAATACCTCCAATCAAGCTGGAGAAGCCGGCATGTCTATGGCAAAGGATATCGGTACGATTGCAGAAGGGGCTCGTCGACAGGCATCACTGGTTGCTCAAATACTATCCATCGGAGAGCGTGTGGTTCACCTTGTGGATATGAGTACTCAACGGGCTGCCGAAAGCCTTACACAAGCTGTGCGAAGCGCAGGAATCGCTAGAGAAGGATTAAAAAATACTGCCATCACTATCAAAGAAGTATCGGTGGTTAATGATAGTATGTCCAATGTAGGATCTGCAGTTGAATCTTTAGGTCATCACATAGTAGATATCGACAAATTGATGGTTACTGTGGGGTCAATAGCTGCGCAGACTAATTTATTGGCATTAAACGCTGCGATTGAGGCCGCCCATGCAGGTGAGCATGGACGCGGTTTCGCTATTGTAGCCGAAGAAGTACGTAAGCTTGCTGATGAATCGGCAAATGCAGCGAAACAAGTTTCTTCTGTAATCAGACTCATTCTTCAAGAAGCGGATACAGTTTCATCTACGGTGGAAACCAGTCGGAAGCTTTATGCAGCACTCGTTGATTCCATTCATGCCGGAAGCGTCTTACTAACACATATCACTGAGGAGGCGCAACGTCTTGAAGAAAACACGACAACAATAAAGAATGATCTGTACAAAGTGGCGGACGTAACCGCGGAAATCCTGGCAGCAACTCGGGAGATCTCAGTAATCGCCATTGAATTTGCCAATCACGCTGAAAGCGCTGCTGCCGTCGCTGAAGAACATGCTGCTTCAGTAGCAGAAATCAACGATGCATCGGAAAATTTAGTTATTTTAGGTAGGGACCTCCTTGGCGGCGTAAATCATTTTACGTATTAAAAAAACGTATGCGTCATAGTAAGCTCCCATACAATTCTTTTATAATCGACTAAAAAAACAACCTCCAGTTTGCTACCTAGCTGGAGGTTGTTTTTTACGCTTCCGATTGCATCTTTGATCAGTTACAACACCCATGACACTGATGAAATCCGCTGTAGGAAGACTCTTGCTCCTCTTTGGTACCTAGCTCCTGAGTGAGCAGATAAAGCAATATCTTGCCGCTATTCTCCAGATCGGTAAGCGGTGCGCCCTCATCAATTCCGTGGTAGTTTACAGGCGGGCCAAGATTGTCGGTAAACAATGCCCCTGCAGTGATCAATTCAAGACGGCCATGGGCATCGGTTGCTCCACCGATGGCCTGCATTGGGCAGTTATCTCCCATGATAGAACGGTAGGCCATATTTATTTTGAATAAATCAGCATTTCGGATGGAGCGAATGTCTGGACCGAAGATGCTCTCCGTTTTGAACGATATTCTTGCCCCACCTGTCTCAGATTGGTAACGATTGATGAGTTGATCGAAAACGGAATTAAATAGGCTATCCCCATCTATCTGACCTTCACGGCCATCCCACCCCTTGCCATGGTGACCTATAACATAACGAATATCTATTCCCAGAGAGATATCTTCAGACTCATTGTCTGTAAGCTGGGTTAGACCATAAGTAGTACCATTTCCATCACCGAACACAGTATCAAAACGTTTGAGCAGATCGGGATGGTGTTCACCGAATGCACGTGTTCCAAAAGCCCAGCGAATGAACCTACACATCTCACCCCTATGGTTGTTGGCAAGGATATCTCGATCAATCAGAAATGCGAGAAAATTAGTGAGCGATACAACAGGATTGGCACCATTGGACCGATTTTGGTGAGGCGCCGAGCCATGTTGGGCGCCAGCAACTTTGGTCGTAATCACAACTTCGGAGCCACAATAGGTCACATTGATGTCGGCTGGGTGATAATCTGGATCGTCAAAGGGACAAGTTCTATACCAATCATTTATTTTTTTGTAGAATTCATCCAATAACTCGTCTGGTCCCTTGATGCGAGCTTCAGCTGTAACCGGGATCATATTGACAGAACCATCGGGGGTACTCAATTTTTCAATTGTCAGCTTATCCGGAAGCGGTGACAGGACATCTGACGCATTAACAGTAAAGACAGGCCGTTCAATACCCTTTTCAGCTCGTACACTCCAAAAAGCATCGAAGACAATACCTAACGAAGGTTTCTTATTAGGATTGGCGGCAAAATACTTTGGTGTAGACATATCAGTCTCTTCTGAGGTATCAAAAAGCACCTCAAGAGTTACCTTATTAAGGACTTGTGGATCTGCAGCAGCCTTTTTCAGCGCACGCGAAAACGACTCGAATGCCACTACAGCGGGTCCTTTGTCGTCAATAGAGCCCCTTCCGATCAGGAAAGGGGTCGGTACACCTTTGTAGAGACGGGTCTCCTGACGTGGTACGAATGGCTGCCAACCGCTGTTGCCAGGAGGTACTGTATCTAAGTGGCAGATAAGCGACACTTTTCTTTCACCCGTGCCAGCGCGGAAACCAAAGACCCAGTATTTCTTGTCTTCTTCTTGTCCCTTCCATTCGAACGAACTCATCTTCACTTGCGGTGTATTATTATTAAAATCATTCATTTTCTCAATAAAAAAATCTTTAATTTTAACCAGATTCGCTATAACGACCTCTTCGTTACTACCATCGGACATTCGCCATGTCTCCAGCTTGATCAATTCTGATGTATCCCTGACAATAACTTGCTGCCAATTCCCATCATTAGAAGTCATAGAGACTTGTCTAGGATCAGGCATTCCAAACATCCTCCTATGCTTTTATACTCATCGAATGCTTACAAATAGCAGCGACTAATTGATTTTAGTTTTTATTTAAATCCTCTTCCTATATAAGGTACATGCAGCAATTTCGTTGCATTTGGTTTTATATCACACTTTACAACTTGTTCCACTTGCTCTTCCTGATCAGGAATTACGTAAGGTTTACTTAGTTCCAAAATGAACTCATCAATCAGCTTCTCCGTTACATGTCCCATAATGTACATATGACAGTACTTTCTCCTTTTACCATCTACATATAATTCCTCTTCTGACAGGGAATACTTGAATACTATATGATCATCAGGTTTTTTAAATCTGATTGTTAACGATAAAGGACTTCTTTCCACCCAAAGGTCAATTCCTAATTTTTGTTCCAGCTTTTTAAACTCTTGGAATGCATACTCCGCTAACCCTTCCATGTTAACAGCCATCTCAATTAGGCTGTCATAAGAGTTTTTGGAAAGACTGTTCCAAAGAATTATTGGAGAAAAACCATTACGTGAGCCAGCAAAGGTTGTGTCCGGTGAACCGATATATTGAGGATCGTCGGGTGGTTGAAGTTGATATTTGACTTTACTCATAAATATTCCTGTAGGCCATGGAGCCCCAAGCCATTTATGCCCGCTAAAGACAAGGGAATGCAATTCTTTGATACGAAAATCAAATTCTGGAAATGTATAACCATCTGGCAATTTTATCTTATTTTGTTTAATAGCCATCTCGATAAATGGCATATAACCTGCTCCTAAAGCACCATCAACATGAATCCAGAAGCCATTGCGAACGTCGAACTTACTTTTATCATTTGGATCATAGTGAACTTTGCGTTCATAAAGATTACGATTTTTAAAAACCGGTACAAGCTTTTCGACTGCATCTTTCACTCGATCATATGCGCCCTTGAAGGTTGTTCCATAGTTAAAGCTGATTAAAGGAGGATATCCTTTCTCAGCAAAAAAGTCGACAAGCTTTACAAGAGCAGGAATGTGAATGTTTCCATCTTTGTCTGATGGTACTTCTAAAGGCCAGCCACTTATTTCATCTATATATTCGTTAGAAAAATCGTCTGGATAATCGTCCTTTTCCAAGGGACATTTCAGCTTATTATTCACTGCGATTTCATAAAATGTTTGTATATTTAGTACACGCATAAACTTTATTATGGAATAGTGAGTATCTTGAGAATAAAAAGCGACAGGGGTATATTTATTGGGATTACATTCTGGTGCAATCGCCTGATAGTACATGGTACGTGGTTCAATGGATACTTTTCTGCCGCACTTGCTGGCTTCCTTTGCTTTATGTTCTACCTCTGCGTCTGTCATCAAAAACTTCCCCGAGAGATAATCACGGGCATTCCATAATGCATACACATTCCCTTCAGACGCACCCATTGTTAGAACATAGCCCCAATAAGAATCTTTTCTTTCTTCATAAGGCGTATTTTTATTATTATTATGAGGCCACTGGGCATTCCAAAGAGATGCAAAATAATCTAAAACAGCACGCTCTATAAATTTGCTGTTTAGAGTTAAATTGCCAGATTGGAATGGATCGCCAACATTGTTAAGGTGATAATTTAAGTATTGATGAAGTTCTTCGTCAAAATTTAACTTTTGATTTGTCTGATATCCTAAAAAGTGCTGTTTTTGAGCAAGTTCATATTCGTGGAGTTGTTGTAATGCAATCTTTCTCCAGGCTTCAGGGACCCCCTCAGGAGATAGTTTGAAATACTTATAATCAATTCCAGGAACTCGTGGATATACTTTTTCAGGATCATCAGTGGGCGATGTCGAAGTTATTTTATTCATAATACATCCTCCTATAACTCAAATTAACTATCGTATGTTTTTACAGTATTAATAGTAACAAGAAAACTGCACAAAGAGTTTTCATTATCTTCGACTGTACTTCACTATATACTTGTTGGATTTTTTCTTTAATTTCTTTAATATGACATTAATATTTGCGATAGTTTTTCTGATAACTTATGGTTTCAGTAGAACTAAGCTAAATAACTTGCTTCTCAGTAGCGTTAAAAGACACCCTCTCAATACCTTTTAAAGATAGTAGTTAATATTGCCCCCTTTCGTTTTTGTTTTATTTAGTTCCATATTTTGTATGAGTATTATTTCCATTTAATTTTACCTTGTTGGAACTTGAACTACAAGAGGTTAAAGAGTTTCTATTTTTGGAAGTATTTAACTTGAGTTCGGTAGCTTTTATAAGACCTACCCTCCCTACCCCCACTTTAAAAATCCTTTTTGTTCATTACCGTTACAAACCATATCGCACCTACCCATGCTACCTCACGAATTGCTCGTTTCAGCAGATTCTGACCACTTTTTATTGAATCAAAGTAATATGTGGATTATTGTTTCCGAAGGAGAGTAAAAGGCATTTCCCGGTATGAATACCAGTATGGAGTCTTTCCTTTACGGTTTATGGGGTTAACTATCGACTACTATGACTCGGCCTCGACCTTCTGCACTTCAGTCAAGCGGTCCTGGTTCTTCATGACCAGTTCGAAAGCTTTTAACTAGTACTTTTCGCTTTGGCTACCGCGTGCAATGGCTTTTAGGATGTTATACGCTTCGGCAAGGAAGTCTTTCATTGCTAATTTTGCAATAATTATCGTCAATTCACAGTAATCGTCAGTTCACCGTATTCGCGCCGGTTATCGCGCAACAAAAAAGCGACCCCGCTGTGAATGACGGTTCACCGCGTGTCGCCTTTGAGTTCAACCGTTATGTTAATTCCAATATAATTCTTCCGCAGCTTGCAACCCCAGCATCACAAACAGCAGATTTTCCAGTGTGCTCGTCAATATGTTAAGATTCTTCTGCTACTCTTAGGCAATAACTTGTAAAAGCGGAATTAGTCAGTCTCTTTCTCGTGGCAGCGATACACTTCTGTACCCAATCGCCGATTTGTTTTTTCTGTTCATCCTCTTCTAAGTAATGGAATGACTGTTTGATTGTGTTGCCTCTTCGGCAAGTTCACGGAACATTGGGTATCGCCTCCCTCTTTTTTGTTTTATCCGTTGCGCGACGGCTTTTCCACTCAAACCGCCGGATCATTAAGCCCGACTTTCGTCCCTGCTTTACTTCTTGAACGAGCTACCTATCAAGGAAAACGCTTCCGTTTGGCAGTTTCAAGTATTGTTGTTAGTCGTGCTCGTAGTTCATCTCTCTCCGCTGTTACCTCGGCCAGTTTTCCCAATAATCGTTCGACCTCCGCTTCTAACGCTGATAACTTCAGACGGGTTATATTAGAATGCTCCTCAATAAAACGGTGAAGGTCCGTCTCATCCACCTTCCAGCCAGCCGCTCGATGAAGACACTCTCCTTTGATTTTACCCTGTCGAAGCCATCGTCGAAGAATCTCGGGGCTGTTAGTGATACCGGCTTCCGTCAGTATGGCTACGGCTTCTACGACCGTAAGCATATTCATTCCTTCCCCCTTTATTTACTACCAAGTTGTATATGATTATACTACTACGTAGCAAATAATAGGGCAAGGAAAAAGGGATACTCAATACCAATCTTCTCATTGAGCCCCTTTTAATCAGAAACCTATATGCAGCAACATCACTTTTCTTCTTGCTAGGTAAGATGCACCGCCAGAATCATCACTACAAAGAAAAAACCAAAAAAGCCCCTCTGGCGATCTACTTTAGAGGGTTTGTTCTGGCATAAAAATACATTTTTTTAGAAAAAGGGATTTAATTCCTCTCCCAAAACGAATATAATCTAAGTGTCGATTGTAAAATTATGTAAAAGGAGTGTGTTTAGTTGCGAAAACTCATGAGTCTGCTTGTCATGGTCGGATTGTTTTTTCTAGCAGGTTGCTCCCTTTCTCCCAAACCGGAAACTACAGTCTCTAATTTTATTGAAGCGGGGAAAAAGTATGACACCACCAAAATGTCTGCGTTGGTCGCAAACGCTGATGCAAACGGCAAAGCAAAGCTTTCGGAACTCGGTAATGAAAATCAGTACCAAACCTATTTCCTTGATTATTTCAAAGAAAACGCAGGTAAAATTACATACACCATAACGAACGCACAAGTAAAGAACAATAGCGCTACCGTAACGGTTAACTTTAAATTCATCGATGGTTTGCCCCTTCTCAAGGCGACTCTCGGAAACGTTTTTACCAAGGCCTTAGCTGGTGCCTTCTCAGGCGTTAAAATGACCGAGGAAGAAACGAAACAGATGATTGTCACGGCTATAACGAAGCAAAAGGAAACCAACGCGGAATCATTCACCGATCAAACGATAGAAATTAAACTTGCAAAAGTCGATGATCAATGGTTTATCGTAGAACCAAGTGATGAACTCTTGAACGTATTTCTGTCAAACTTCAATTCAATTGGCAAGGAACTCGGTAAGTCTATGACTTCCAATATCACAAAGCAATCATAACGCATTTGGCTTCGGTCACATCATGAAAAAACCCGCACCCCTGTCACTTAAGGGATGCGGGTTTTTTCGTTTCAACTCGGCGCAGCGCTCACTCAACAAGGGGTTAAACCGATAGACTAGAAAGGTTCTGCTCGAATTCTTGACAACTTCTTGATATTTCCTCAATTAGTTTTGGCTTTTCCTAGTTTATCCTAGTTGATGTAACCCATTTATCTCATGGGAATTAGAAAGGAGTTTTTAAAATGAACGTTCGTTCGTTTCTTCCCGCCATTTCTATCCTGATGCTCAGTCCGACGGCGGCTTGGGCCGACGGTCCCCTGAAAGACCCTATCGCTCAGCAGGTTGATGTAAGCGGTAAAATCATCGTTCCCCTGCTCGCTGTCTCCCTTCTGCTGGCTGTCGTCGCCCGTTTCAGTAAGAACGGCACTATCTATGGCCTTCACCGCGGTCTCGGATTAATCGCAGGTTTAGGTGTATTCGGACACGCCATCTATGCGCTCATGCAAATGGGCTTTGATAAACCGGTCGCAAATGCCACAGGTATGATTGCCGCGATGGCTATCGCTGTTGTCGCCTACACCGGCTTCCAAAAATCACAACCTGCGATACATCGTTTAGCAACCCTTGTCGTAGTTGCCGGTTTCATCGCCCACAAAGTAGTTATATCGTAAGGATATCGGACAATAATTTTCATTAAAGCAAAGGGAGATTCAAATGGGTAAAAAAATGCTATTTTGGCCTTCCAAAAACCCCGTGTTGAGTATCCCCATTGCATTATGCCTCGGTTTTGCTGCGGGCTTATGGGTGGATACCCGTTTTCTAAGTGACTTTATTCTGATTTGCACCTTTTTAATGATTTATCCTACGATGATTGGCTTGAATCTCAAGGAGTCTTTTGATTTCAGCCATGCAAAAGTCGTAGGGGTCTCTTTAGTGATAAACTTCCTGTTGATTCCCCTCCTCGCTTGGGGATTAGGAAAGGCTTTTCTTGTATCAGATCCTACCATGATGGCAGGGTTGGCCATCGCAGGATTACTTCCGACAAGTGGTATGACCATTTCCTGGACGATGATGTTTAAAGGCAATGTTCCTGCCGCCGTAAAAATGACGGCACTCAGCCTTGTGATTGGCTCATTGCTGGCACCTTTTTACTTGTTGCTGATGGTAGGCAAGTATGTACACGTCGATCTGATGAAAACCTTCATCACCATCGCAATTGTTGTCTTTCTCCCATTGATTTTAGGACATCTTACCTTCAAACAAATTCTGAGCCACTATGGACGGGAACATTTCCAAAAAGTCATCAAACCCTACCTGCCAGCTGTCAGCTTCTGGGCCATGTTGGCGGTCATCTTCTCTTCCATCTCAATGAAATCAAAAGCCGTACTCGCTCAACCCCAATTGATCGGCGGTATTCTTATCGCACTAGTGGTGTTCTACATCATTAACTTTACCTTGAGCACCTTAGCAACCCGGCTGTTTTTCAACTATAGCGATGGCGTAGCCTTGATCTACGGCACCGTAATGAGAAACCTTTCTATCGCTCTCGGATTAGCAATTACCGCCTTCGGTCCTCAGGCTGCTCTTGTCGTTACATTGGCCTTCATTCTGCAGGTGCAAGCTGCCGCTTGGTTTGGTAAGCTGGCGGAGCGATATAAATTAATCGGGAGAAAACAAACAGATTCTATCCTAGCGGAAGAAAACTAACATCGTACAGATACAGGTTTATCTAAGCATATATAAAGGAAAAAGGCTGGCTTCAGGCCAGCCTTTCTTTCGCACTATGACAGGAAAGTTATGTTCTTAATTCAGTTGAAGTGTCGACTTAGCATTGTTCAGTAGGTCGACGATATCACTGCCGGTGATGATTTCAGCGGACGTAAGCAGTTCATCATTGGCAATCTTGTTGTGATGCAAACAGGCACCGCAGATTTTTAATTGGCCGCCCGATGCTAGGAAGTCTGCGAGAAGATCACGGACCGGGCGGAAAGGTTCGCCGATATTGATATCGTCCACATATCCTTCTTTCCCTAAATGAACACCGTCAACCAGCAACAACAGGCACGCTTGTTCTCCTTTTTTCTGGGCGGCTAAGGCCACCGTTAATGCTACAGTGACGTAATTTTCATTGTTGTTGTTAAAACCCAATGTAACTACGAATGAAGAATCTTTTGACATAGGTACTACTCCTTTATATTTTTTTCAAATGGCGGCGACAAACTTAATTGTTATCAGGGGTATAATCTTATCTTTCGTTGAAAACGCAATAAAATTAGCAGATGCCATTTGATTACGATTATATACCCCTTCGGGTATAAGATTCAAGTGCAGTTAAACAAATCCATCCCATATTTCCGCCATTTGATTTATACTAAAAATACTAGAAACTTTGTCTATACAGACCTAGAACGCTCAAGCAAGAATTGAGAAAACCCATACATATCAGATAAAGGCACAACGATGAGTTCGGGGGGAGTCAGTTGACGAAACTGTTAGTCGTCGAAGATGAAGTAAAGTTGCGCGATAATATCAGTCATTTTCTTGCCAGTGAAGGATTTTCGGTTATCACCGCTGCCGACGGTCTTGAGGCGCTCAAGATGGTACGGGAAGAAAGCCCAGACCTTCTGCTGTTGGACATCATGCTGCCCGAGCTAAATGGCATTCAAATCTGCAAAATCGTCCGTCAGGAAAGCGCTGTGCCGGTTATCATGCTGACAGCCTTAGGCGATGAAGAAAATGTGTTGTCAGGTCTAGAACAAGGTGCTGACGATTATATCATTAAGCCTTTTCGTATGCGAGAATTGGTTGCCCGTATACGAGCTGTTTTGCGCCGACATCGGGCCGCACCAGTCAGCGGAAACATGCTTCATTACGGTGACTTAGCACTCGACTTGGATGCCGTTCGCTTAGAGAAAAACGGGCAAGAAATCCCGTTGACACCAACCGAATTTAAGCTCTTATCGATGATGGCCCGTCAGCCTGGTCGTGCTTTCACAAGATTACAGCTACTTGAAGGTGCTATCGGAGAGGCTTTTGAGAATTACGAGCGCACCGTAGATACACACATTTTTAACTTACGTAAGAAAATCGAAGCCCAAGCTGGAAAACCGCGTTATATACAGACGGTTTTCGGCATCGGCTATCGGTTTGGAGAAAGATCATGATCCTGCGGCGAATGCTGATGTCTTTTTTTCTTTTCATCCTGTTGACGTCGTTGCTAAATATTGTTATCAGTCATTACTCGACGGAACAAGTATTGGAACATTTTACTTCAACTTTTAAGAACTCTCTTTCTGAATCGGTAACGAAAAATCTACAGGACTATTACAAAAAAGAGGGCTCTTTTTCAGGTGTGGCTGAGCCAATGATCTTACCTCGAGAACTTCAGCTCGTATTTACAGAACCCCATGCTCATGGTCCCCTATGGTCACCGATTGACTCCAACCATAATCATTATTTCACCTTAGCTGGTGATGGTTGGTGGGATGTGGTTTTGGTCGATGAGCAAGGCCGCATCTTGATAGGAAAAGAACTGGCAAACAATAGGATGGATGAAGGCTATCCTATCACCTCGGACGGAAAACAGCTTGGCACCTTCTGGCTCATTCCCAAAGCAAACAGTTTACTTGAGATCACTCACAGTTTTCTCTTGTTGCCGGTGACTCGCAATAACCTTCTAGCGGCATTCCTTTCTTCTGTTATCGCTTTCATATTCGCCTATTTGGTATCTCGTTTCTTCTCATCGAAAATCGAAACGCTGGCCCAAGCGGCTCATAACATTGCCCAGGGGAATTTGGAATACCGCGTACCTGTGCGGTCAGAAGAAGTACTGGGTAAATTGGCTGCTGATTTCAATACGATGGCCGATCGCCTACAAAAGGACAGGCAACTCCGTCGGCAACTTCAAGCTGATGTGGTACATGAATTGCGAACTCCCTTAGCAGTCAGTCAAGGAATTCTGGATTCGTTGGAGAGCGGATTCATTCCGTGGGATTCCAATTCCCTTTCTTCCTTACAGGAGGAGATTGGCCGGATGAACCGTCTCGTTACAGACCTTCATGACTTGAGCAAAGCAGAGACACGTCAACTCTCCATCCAAAAAGAATTGATCTATGCGGGCGATCTTCTCGAAAGGATCGAAGAATCGTTTCAAAAAACAGCAAAGCTATCGAACCTCGATTTCCTGGTCGATTTCCCCCTTGCTGAAAGGTCGGCCCTTCTCTATATTGATCCAGACCGTACTGTACAAATCTTTTTGAATTTGCTCCATAACGCAGTCCGTTACACCCCGGCCGGTGGGACCATCCAAATCACAGTCCGCTTCCAGAGGGAAATGAACAAAAACGGCATCGAACTTGCTGTCTCCGATACAGGTACCGGTATTGCTCCGGAGCATATGCCCCATATTTTTGATCGTTTCTACCGGGGAGACCAAAGCCGTAGTCGTCAAACTGGCGGTTCTGGTCTAGGTCTGGCGATTGCTAAGGAGTTTGTAGAACTTCAGGGCGGTATAATCACAGCAAAAAGTACTATCGGCAAGGGTACTACCTTTTACGTTTGGCTGCCGGTAGAGCTAGAAGCAGGGCTGGAGATTTAATCTCTCCCAAACATACATTTTGACGATTCATCATAAAAGGCGATTTCGTCGACTGACGAAATCGCCTGAGGAAGGTTAATGGGTTCTCCGACGTTCGAGCTCGTTCCTCGCTGATTCGGCTACCACCATCGCTGTCTCCAACCGGTCTTCCAAAAGCTCCTGAACATCTGTCGGCATGGGAATGCCCGAGGCAGTTACCCTGCGTAAAAATAACCAGAGGTCTCGCGACGATTGTTCGTAGCTTTCGTGAATGGTACACAGCGTTACCAGGTCTTCTGCCTCCTGCCGCTCCCGACTCTTCCGCCGTTGTTCAAAGATAGCCCATCACCTCCGTAGATTAGGATGTCCCTTATTCCGGGTTATGGTTCAATTACAAGGACTTTTTTAGATTCATATCGAGCGGAATGTAAAAAAGCAGGTCCCACAGACCTGCTTTTCCTTTTGATTTCATTTGTGATAGAGCAATGTACCCGCCTATGCCGTCGCGCCGTGGTTTCTAAACCTGCTACTCGCAGGTGGGCATCTCACAGTCGCTTTTGCCTTCCAAACTCAAGTTGGCCTGACAGCTACGTCTGGTCTTGAATCCCTAATGTTTCATGTAGGTTAGAAACATTCAGGGGCTTACGTACATCGCAGGTACATTGCTTTGTCGTCATTATACCACTCTCAGTGACGATTGTGAAATGGAAAATATGCCTCCAAGCCTACCGAGTCTTTTTCTCCAGTGTCTCCAGAGAGTTTCGCAGTTCCCGCAGCTTTTCGCCGTACCCGTTCCAGTCGCCCGCTTTTAGTCGTTCGTTTGCCTCGTCATAGAGTTGGCGAGCTTGGGTCGCCAGTTCAGCTACGGTCCGATTATCCGCCGATGGAGGTGGCACCGGTTGTCCTGGGACCACGATGTCAGGACCCGGCTGGGCTTGCTGCCCTGGGACAACCTCCCCTGGGGGTCCGGTAGATACGCCTTTGCCAAAGATACGTTGTAGAGCCGTATTTAAGTTTTCCTCCATGACGACCCGTTCGCCGAAGACGACGATGACTCGACGCAAAGCCGGCAATTTCCCCTGCTCCGACTGCAGGAAGAGCGGTTCAATGTACAGAAGCGAATTGTTCACAGGCAACACCATCAAGTTACCGCGGATCACCGATGACCCTCGCTGGTTCCAAAGGGTGAGTTTTTGAGAAATCTCTGAGTCCTGATCGATCCGTGCCTCGATTTGGGCCGGTCCGTAAATCAACTCTTGTTTGGGGAAGGTATAGACGAGCAGTTTTCCATAATTCTCACCGTCAGAACGAGCAGCCATCCAGGCGACCATATTGTCTTTCCGTGACGGTGTATAGGGGGTCATCAAGATGAATTCCGGACGATTGTCACCAGGCAGTTTTAACAGGGCGTAGTAAGGTTCCATCTCCCGTTGTTCCTTTTCTCCGGACCGAACTTGCGGGAGATGCCATTCATCCTCCCGGTTATAAAATACGCCAGTGTCTTCCATGTGATAGGTGGCGTATACACGGCTTTGGATCTTGAGCAACTCTTCCGGGTAGCGAATGTGTTCCCGCAGCGACAAAGACATGCTTTCCATCGGCTGGAACATGCCTGGGAAGACAGCCATATAGCTGCGAATGATCGGATCTTCCGGATCGATCAAATAAAAGGTCATTTTACCGGTGTAGGCATCGACAGTGGCTTTTACGGAGTTGCGAATGTAATTGCCTGCTCCGGGGGCCGGCTGTGCAAAAGGGTAGCGGTTCGAGGTGGTATAAGCGTCAGCTACCCAGACGAGACGACCGTCCTGAATGACCAAATAAGGATCATCGTCAAAATGTAAAAAGGGGGCCACTTTTTGCAAGCGATCGACGATGTTGCGCTCCATGAGCACCCGGCTTTCCGGCAAGACCTCTGACGACAGCAGCAGTTTCAGGTCGCCGAAATAGGCAGCGAAGACGAGCTTTTGCCAAAAGGATCCTACTGGCAGACCGGCATCGGCTTGATAGGTCGAATAGACATTATCGTCACCGGAGGGATAATCGAATTCTTTTGTCGCTGTTTTGACGATTACATAGTCGCCACTTGTTTCACCGAAATAGATCTCCGGGCGAGCGATCTGTAGACTCTCCGACGTCGCTTTTGGCGGAACGTCTTTTAAAAAGAATTTCGGCAGTCCCTCGGAGGTCGCTTCATTGACGGGGCTCATCGCCACTCCATAGCCGTGCGTGTAGAGCAAGCGCTGATTGATCCAGGTTTTTGCTGATTCGGGCAGTGCTGAAGTATCTAGTTCCCGAGCCGCCAGCATAACTTGCCGCTTTTGTCCATCTACCGTATACCGGTCGATATCGATGCCTTTGAACTTATAGTACAGGCGGATCTCTTGGAGCTGGCTGTATGTCTGTTGGAGAGGCCGCCAGTCCCATAAGCGGATACTGGAAAAGGTGTCATTGTTCGCGTTGATGCCGGTAGCACTCAAGTCGTTTTTGACAGAAAAAGGCACATGCTGAATGCGATCGAGTCCAAAGGCTAACTTGGTGAACTGGATATTCATATCAATATAGGGTTTTTCCATGACGAATTCATTCGGTTCCACCTTGAACCGCTGAACCAAAGCCGGATATATCTGACCTACAATGAGAGAAATAGCCACGAGTGTACCGACACCGTATAGGGCCCACCGGATCCTCCGTCCGATCACAGCGAAAAGCAGTAGTGCTGCCGTAGCAACTGCGGCAACGGTCAGTATCTGGTAAGCGGGTAGTTGAGCATGCACATCGGTATAGCTAGCGCCGACGACAACCCCTCGGGGCGAATAGACAAGATTACACATATCCAATTGATAGCCTAAAGCCTTACCGAGGAAAAATAGAGCCCCGATACCAGCTAGGTGGTATCGGGCGCGGGGAAGTTCACCCCACCCCACTTTGCCAAAGCCGTGTGTATTGGACACCTGGTAGACGATGAATAACAAAAAGGCTGTGAGCAGCAAAATCGCTTGGGTGATGTGGTAAACCAATTCCAAGAAGGGTAACTGGAAAAGATAAAATCCTACATCCCGCTGAAACAAGGGATCGGCAATGGCGAAACTCTCATTTTGCAGCGCTAACAGCAGGCTTTGCCACTCGCCGGAAGCCAACTGCGATACGGTTAGAGCTGCCAGAAAGCTGATGAACAAAAAGATTTTGTTCATGTACTCGGGTTTGAGCCAATCGCTCAAGGCAAAAAGCCGTGGATGGGATTCCATGTTCCGGGCGAATTGAAGAGCTTTGCCGACCACTTCCCTGGTCAAGCGCAGGTTGATGTAAGTAAAGAGAAAAGCGAGTGTGCCAATAGCGAGGGACAATCCCCAGGACGTTAGAAAACGAGTCGTAAATACACCAGCATAGCCTTCCGAACTAAACCAACGCCAGTCTACATAAAGTTTTAATATCGATGTGAGTACAGGCAAGACAACGAATACCGCGAAGAATACTAAGAATCCCAAGTATCGCCGCTTGTTCACCAGATTAAATATTCCCCTTTCTCTAATCGTCAGAGAGAATTGTTGGTTGAGAGTAAAAAGAGAAAGCCCGTAGAGACGGGCTGACTCCATTATAAACCGTAAACTTCTTCGCCTTTCAAGACGCCGATACCGTGAGATTGCAGCACTTGAATCGCATCATCGAGGCGTTCGACACGGAAAATCACTAATGCTTTATCAGGCGTTTTTTCGGGCAAGGCGTAAAGGTATTCGATATTGATTTTCGCTCCTGCCAAAACATCCATGATCCCAGCTAAACCGCCGGGATGGTCAGGAATGGCCACAGCGATGACCGACGTCTCGCTGACGGTGAAACCGGACCGTTTCAAGGCAAGGTAAGCGGCGTCCGGCTTATCGACGATCAAGCGTAGGATACCAAAATCAGTCGTATCGGCTATCGATAAAGCCCGAATATTGATGTTTTCGTTCGCGAGTGTGCGAGTCAAGGTGGCGAGACGTCCCGATTTATTTTCCAAGAAGACAGAAATCTGTTGAACTTTCATAAGATTGTCCCCTTTCTAGTATACTCAGATATTCAGCTTATGATAGCTTACGGCGATCAATGACTCGTTTGGCCTTTCCTTCACTGCGCTCAATTGATTTGGGTTCGACGAGACGAACTCGCGCCGTAAGTCCTAAGAGGCTCTCCAGTTCTCGCTGGATGGTACGTTCGATCCGTTCCATACTTCTGATTTCGTCGGAGAACATCTTTTCCGATACTTCCACCCATACTTCCAGTGTATCCAACGTGCCTACCCGGTCAATGACAAGCACATAGTGCGGCTCTGTGAGCCCTAAGCTGAGCAGGACGCTTTCTACCTGCGACGGGAAAACGTTGACACCGCGAATGATGACCATATCGTCCGTCCGTCCGCTGACCTTGGACATGCGGACATGAGTACGACCGCAGGCGCAAGGTTCCACATGTAACACCGAAATGTCCCGGGTCCGGTAACGAATGACCGGAAAACCTTCTTTGGTAATCGTCGTGAAGACGAGTTCACCTTTCTCCCCATACGGCAAAGGCTCTTCGGTCACAGGGTCAATGATTTCAGGAATGAAGTGATCTTCAAAGATATGTAATCCGTTTTTCACGGGACATTCGCTGGCCACACCCGGTCCCATGACTTCGCTGAGCCCGTATATATCGATGGCGGTGATCTGCAGTCGGTATTCCAATTCCCGGCGCATTTCTTCCGTCCAAGGTTCGGCACCGAAGATGCCTGCCTTTAAGCGAAGCTTGTCCCGGGGGATTCCGGACTCTTGCAGAGTCTCTGCGAGGAATAAGGCATATGACGGCGTGCAGGCCAAAATCGTCGTACCGAAATCTTGCATCAGTTTGATCTGCCGTTTCGTATTGCCGCCAGAGATAGGGACGACGGTGGCCCCGACCTTTTCAGCGCCGTAGTGGGCACCCAAACCGCCTGTGAAAAGCCCGTAGCCGTATCCCACTTGCACCACCGAATCGGCGTTGGCGCCGGCACAGGTCAATGTACGAGCCATCAATTCAGACCAATTATCTAAATCGCGCCGTGTATAACCGACCACGATGGGGTTTCCCGTGGTTCCCGAAGAGGCATGTAACCGTACGATATCTCTCATCGGAGAGGCAAAGAGCCCGAAGGGATAATGGTCACGAAGGTCCTGTTTTACCGTAAAGGGAAGCCGTCGAAGGTCTTCCAAACTTTGCATATCCATCGGGGTCAGCCCGGCAGCCTGCATTTTTTCACGATAGGCGGGCACATTGTGGTACACCCGTTCTACCGTCTTTTTCAGTCGTTCAAGCTGCAATTTCTCCAAGTCTGCTCGTTTCATCGATTCCATGGGGCGATTCCAGATCATCTCGCACTCTCCTCGCTCTAATCTCAACTAGGTTGTTTAATATTATGGTTTCTTCGGCGCCGAAGCCAACAGCTCGAAGGCTGTCAGTTGGTTTCGAGTGCCGAAGACGATGAGCAAATCACCGGGGAGTAACATCTGGGAGGCTCGAGGATTGGAAATCAGCTCCTGCCCTCGTCGAATAGCGACCACCATGGCCCCCGTTTTTTCTCGAAGCTGCGCTTCAGCTAATGTTTTGTTAGTTAAGGGAGAATGCTCTCTGAGCACGATCTCCTCGAGGTCGATCTCGTGCTCTTTGTCGTGCAATACCGTCTCCACGTATTCGACACTGGCCGGTTTGAGAATGGACATGGCCATTCTTCTGCCGCCGATAACGGCCGGTGAGACGACCTTATCGGCACCGGCGCGGTATAACTTATCTTCCGACTCCATGCGGTCTGCACGGGCAACGACGAGAATATCCGGGTTTAAGCCTTTCGCGGTCAAGGCGATATAGACATTATCCGCGTCGGTCGGCAAAGCCGCTACAACCCCGCGGGCATGGTCTATTCCGGCCTGCCGGAGTACGTCGTCCTCCCGGGCGTCACCTTGAATAAAAAGCAGATTCTGTTGACCATATTGCTGCAGTATGTCGATATGGGAATCGATGATCACGAATGGCACATCGTCTTTTGACAATTGCTCTGCTACCTGCCAACCAACTCGGCCGGCTCCGCAGACGATAATATGATTTTTCAGTTTAGAAATTTTCGTCTCCATTGCTCGTCTCCCCAAAAAGTTTAGCAACTGACCTTCTACCACCGAACCGGCGATGATACCGATAGCATAAGCAACAATGCCTACACCAAGCGGCATGATCAGCAAAGCGAACATCTGGCCGCTCACCGTTTTGGGTAAACGGTCACCGTATCCGACGGTCAACAAGGTTGTCTCTGTCAGCCAGGCCGCATCGAGCATGGTAAAGTCTTTTTCGAGCCACATAAAACCGACCGTGCCAAAGATCATAAAGCTGACGATGGATATGATAGCCCATTTAATCTGGCGCAGTTCCAAAGGCGGGTCACACTCCTGCGGTTCTAATCAAGCAGGTGATGATTGATTCCGAGCTATAGCCGCTTCTAGGTCGGCCATTACCCAATCAGGTATTTCGACGCCTCCTGGTTTAAAAGGCGCGTAGGGACCATGGTAGTCCGTTCCTCCAGTCATCAGCAGCCCTTTTTCCACAGCCAAATCGTAATATTGTTGAACCCACTTTTCCCGGTTCGGCCCATAATAACCGTAAAAGACTTCCAAACCGACGGGATAGCGTTCGATCATGTCCGGTAGAATCGATTGATTCGATAAAAGACCTGGATGGGCGATGACAGCCACTCCTCCAGCAGACCGGATGAGTTCAACCCCTTCGGCGAGGGAATGAGATAAATATTCCACATGGGCCAAACCCCTGGGATTCAAATAGTGTTTAATAAATTCCGAACCGGGGCGGTTTAACAAGCCACACTTATACAAGGCATAGACGATGTGACCTTTGCTCACGGCAACTCCCGGGTTGGCTACATCGAGCACATCTTGCCAAGACAGGGTGACTCCTTGTTCTTGTAACTTCTGCACCATCTGTTTTGCCACACGGGTTCGCGCCTCTCGCAGTTCTGTCAGGCGGGTCTTAAAAGCTTCACAGTGCAAATTAACGCCGTACCCAAGCAGGTGAACCTCTTCTCGTTGATAGGTGACCAATAGTTCCACGCCAGGGATAACACGGACTCCTCGACGTTGTGCTGCCGCAGCAATTTCAAAACAACCGTTCACAGATTCATGATCGGTAATGGATATATGAGTCAAGCCAGCCTTCGCCGCCATATCGAGCAGTTCAAGGGGCGAGTGAAGGCCGTCAGAGGCCGTTGTATGGAGATGGAGATCTATTTTCATGTCCTTTTCCCCTGTCCCATGACGGAGTTTTCTACACAGTATTCAATGTTTGCATTAAAAAACCCTTTTTCTACGAGCAAAAGGAGATTGGAAAAAAGAATACCATAAAAAAAGGAAGCCTTATCGGCCTAAGGCCATGGCTTCCCAAAGGGGAACTTATCTTAGTTCTGCGTTTAGTGTTTCTTGGCAGCCTCTATGACCGTCTGAGCAAGCCGGGCCGGAACTTCCTGGTAAGAGTGGAATTTGGCACGGTAAGTCCCTCGACCGTGGGTAATGGCCTGTAGTTGTAAGGGGAATTGAACTAGTTCTTGCTGGGGGACGAGTGCCTGAATCACTTGTCGGTTGCCGACCATATCGCTGCCTAAAACTCGGCCGCGCCGTCCATTGATGTCACCGAGAATATCGCCGAGATAATACTCAGGCACGTCGATTTCCACCTGCATGACCGGTTCGAGCAGATAGGGATCGGCTATCTCCATCCCCTTTTTAAAGGCTAAATGGGCCGCCATTTTAAAGGCCAGCTCTGACGAATCGACAGGGTGATATGAACCGTCAACCAGGTTTACTTTGATGTTGGTGACAGGATAACCAGCCAGAACGCCTTCGACCAAGCTTTCCCGGACACCTTTTTCGACAGCGGGAATGAAATTACGAGGGACAACTCCACCGAAAATCGATTCGTTAAATTCAAAATCACCCGTTAACGTAGGCTCCATAACCAGCCAAACGTGGCCGTATTGACCGTGACCGCCCGTTTGTTTTTTATGTTTTCCCTCTGCTTTCGCTATTTTACGGATAGACTCCCGGTA
This sequence comes from Heliobacterium mobile, assembly GCF_009720735.1. GTDB lineage: Bacteria > Bacillota > Desulfitobacteriia > Heliobacteriales > Heliobacteriaceae > Heliobacterium > Heliobacterium mobile. The sequence continues at coordinate 58,891 of NZ_WNKU01000002.1, read as the reverse complement.
GGGCACTTTTGGCCAACTGGTTGTCACATTGACACCGTATTTTCGTTGCAGCCGTTCCACACAAACTTCTAAATGAAGTGTACCCATTCCAGTCAAGATCGTCTCTTTAGTTTCCGTATTTCGGTGGATTTTGATACAAGGATCTTCCTCCAAGAGGCGCTGTAATCCGCTGCCCAGTTTATCTTCATCGGCTTTGGTAGCAGGATGAAAAGCCATGGACAAGCCGGGACAGGGAAAAACAGTGGCAGGCAGCGGCTCCATCGATACCCCTTTAAGGGACAAGGTGTCGCCTGTGTGGGTATGTTGCAGTTTCGCCAGGGCGATGATTTCACCGGGACCGGCCGAATCTAGCGAATGCTGGCTTTTTCCCATCATGCTCAACGGTGGAACCGGTTTTTCATCTTTCTGTGCCGTAATGTTATAAAGGGGCGTATCGCTTTTTAGGATACCTTGGTAAATCCGTACATAGTTGACTTTGCCTAAATAGGGATCGATGACGGTCTTGTAGACTTGTGCTTTTAGGGGCGCTTTCTCGGCAGGCACTTCTCCTTGATCATCAAGCGGCGACGGGAGCAGTTCCACCAGTTTATCCAGCAAAGCCTTAACGGTGCTGTCGGCATGGATGGAACCACCTAAAAGAGGTATGATTTTTCCGTTTTTGATCGATTCGACCAAAGCAGGGCGAATCTCTTCGACAGTCAGCTCTTCCCCTTCCAGATAGCGCATCATTAATTCTTCGTCGATCTCGACCGCTGCTTCGACCAACTTTTCTCGCCACTGGGCTAGAGACTCCGATTCTTCTGGAGAAAGGGCAGGCATATCTTTGAATTTAGGATTAGCTGGAATAAAGACGCCGTCGAGGATGCTTACCATTCCTTGCCACTGCGGTCCAGTGCCCACAGGCCATTGCATCGGCAGGATCTGGGGTCCACCCAGCTCCCGCATCTGCTCTAAGGCTTTATCAAAATTTGCATTTTCTCGATCCAGTTTGTTGATGAAGATGAGGGGAATTCGACCTTTTTCTTGGCATTGCTTCCAGGCCACTTCTGTCTGTACTTGTACGCCGCTGACAGCACAAAGGACTACCAAAACCCCTTCGACGACCGAGATGGCACCAGCCACTTCCCCAAAGAAGTCGCTGTAGCCGGGTGTATCGATGATGTTGAGCTTGGCGCCGTTCCATTTTACTGGTGCTAGCGCAGCTTGGATGCTGACTTTGCGCTTCGTCTCTTCGGGCAAAAAATCGGTAATTGTATTCCCGTCTTCCACCTTGCCCTTGCGAGTTATGAGCCCTGCGTTGAACAGCATCGATTCCACCAAAGAGGTTTTTCCTGCTCCATTGTGGGCGAGTACAGCTATATTGCGGATGGCTTCCCTCGGTGTCGTCAAAACTGGACCCTCCTTTGCTTGCAATAATTCGAACTATTTTATTAATTATACGTTAAGCTTTAAACTCCTTTCCCGGTGGCTCACCTAGGTGGAATTTTTTTAAGGGGGATGATTATGGCCACCGCACTCACCTACGGTACAGTAATCCTCTTTGGAGCGACCCTCTTAAATCGTTTTTTAGCTTTCTTTAATCAGATCGTGATGATGAAATATATCGGTCCAGAAACGGTCGGACTCTTTCAAATGATATATCCGATATACATCCTGCTGCTCGTTGTGGCCACAGCGGGAATACCTGTCGCTTTGACCAAGCGTGTCGCCGAAGAAGCAGCTCGCGGTCAATGGGGCAATGTCCGGCAGATGGTCAGTACATCGATGGTTTTGCTTGCTTTAGGGGGAGTGATCATCACCGGGGCAGCGGCGATCCTGCCTCAGTATTTGTTTCCTGGGCTCGTGGCTGACCGCCGTGCCGAATCGGCTTTTTGGGTTCTTATCCCTAGCATATTTTTTATCTGTCTAGCATCAGGCCTCCGTGCCTTCTGCCAGGGGATGCAGTCAATGGAACCGCCCTCTCTCGCGTCGATGGTCGAGCAAGTGATCCGGATCGCCAGCGGTTTATCGCTGGCCTTGTGGCTGCTCCCACGGGGAATCGCCTATGCCGCCGCTGGTATCGCCCTTGGGATTACACTCGGTGAATTGTTCGGATTGGCCGCATTGCTCTGGTTGTCAGGCCCTTTTCTCTTCCAGCGACTGAAGCGATTTTGGAACAACAAGTCGATGCCAGCGACCTTTGGCCGCCGCTTTGCACTGCGTTCCCTCTGGCCGCTGGCCTATCCTGTGGCCAGCTCACGCATCATCGGCTGCCTGATGCTGACGTTAGATGCCTTCTTGATTCCCCGGTGTCTGCAATTGTCCGGCATGACCCTTTCTGAAGCGACTGCTGCCTTCGGCAGCCTCGTAGGCGGATTGGCACCGCTGATCACGATCCCCACAGTATTCACTATCCCGCTGTCGACCAGTCTCGTTTCGGGGATAGCCGAAAGCTGGGCTTTACGACAGACCGAGGCCGTCAGGTACCGTACCGTAAAAGCACTGCGTCTAACAGCGGTCATCGGCTGGCCTTGTGTCGGAATGATTCTGCTTGTCGGCGACGATGTCGCATCGTCCCTATTTGGCATCCAGGGCATGAGCGCCCCGCTGCACATATTGACCATAGGCGCCTTTTTCCTGTACATATACAGCACGACGACCGGCATCCTGCAAGGCATGGGGCAAGTCATGTTTCCCTTGGTGGTCACCGTGATTACATCGGCCTTACGGATTTTCCTGTTTATCTATGTGGCTTCTCTTCCTCTCTTCGGTTTAAAAGGCATTGCCTTGGGATATACCGTGACGAATCTGGTGACCGCTTGTTTGCATGTCTGGTGGTTCCGCGGAAAATTGGGCATGTCCGGATCAGACTTGCTTCATCTGCTGAGACCGGCCCTGGCTGCGGTGGCGATGATCGGCACTTTTCAGATCTATTTACAAGTATCAAGCTATTTGGGCTATACCTCGCCGTTTTTGTCAGGGCTCTCCGGTTTGCTGGCATTGCTGCTGTATCTTCTTCTCTTATTCCCGCTGGGATCCCTAACAAGGGAAGACTTACGAACGTTTCCTGGGGGAACCTTACTCGTTGGCTTTTTTCGTAAAAATTAAAGCCCCATTCCATGTTAGGAATGGGGCTTTGACCCATGATTTACTCGTAATAGATGGCTAGAAAGACGTAGACACTATTTTTGGGAAAAAGGAGGTATAAAGATGGCCCAGTTTTTTCCTCGAGAAAAGATATTTCCCGAAAATGTTCGCGATGAATTTAAGTATGAGATCGCCGATGAACTAGGGCTGACGCCGAAAATCCAGGACGGATACTGGGGCGCCCTCTCTGCCGCTGATTGTGGCCGAGTGGGCGGAAAAATCGGCGGCAACATGGTCAAAGCCATGGTTCGGCGCGCCGAAGCCTTACTGGCTCAGGACCAGGCGAATAAATTGACTTAACTTAATGGGAAGGCTACGTGCCTTCCCGTTTTTTGATCAATTCCAAAAAGGGCCTCTGGGTCTCGCCTAGCCACTGATCGACCTCTTGAATAATGGTGTAGTTCGTTAAATCAAAATGAATCGGCGTTACCGAGATCATCCCTTCATTGATAGCTCGAATATCGGTCCCTTCCCCCGCATCGACGTCTTTCACCTCACCAGCCATCCAGTAATAGGTTCTCCCTCGGGGGTCAGTACGTTTGTCAAAGATGTTTTGGTAGCGGCGGCTTCCCAACTTCGTCACCCCGATACCATGGATTTGCTCGCGAGGCAAATCCGGGACGTTCACATTGAGAAACGTTTCCGATGTTAGGCCTTTTTCAACGAGTTGTTCACATAAAAAACGGGTCGTTTCTGCCGCTAGGCCGTAGTCGGTCGTCTTCCACCCGGTTACAGAGACGGCAAGAGCAGGGAAACCATAGATGGCTCCCTCCATCGCAGCGGACACAGTGCCGGAATAGAGTACATCCGTTCCCAAGTTCGCTCCTCGATTGATTCCCGAGATGATGATATCGGGAGGATCGTCCATGAGTTCTTCCAGCGCGAGCTTGACACAATCTGCCGGTGTCCCGTTGACGGCCCAACCGTGAAAATGAGGCTTCGCGAAGGTGAGTTTTTCCACACGCAGGGGCTGGTGAACCGTAATTCCATGGCCGGTAGCGCTCCGCTCTGAATCAGGGGCTACGACAAAGAGCTCTGCCCAATCTTCAAAGATGTGCCATAACGCATGGATTCCTGGTGCATGTATCCCATCGTCATTGGTCAGTAGAATTCGCAAAACTGTTCCTCCAGTCGATTCACTCCAGAACCCCTATTACATGGAGAGACCCAAAGTTGAGTCCCAGGTCCCCAGGAATGGTAGGCGCGGCATCGAGGACAGCGAAGAATCAGCCCCGAACCCCGCTTCATTATGATTTCCCATTGTTCCGGTTGTAAATCGAGGTAACAACATAAGCAAAACTCAAAAGGGATCATAGCTGTGACCTCCAGTATGCCATTTAAATGGAAGAGTTTTACTACAGTTTATCCCTCATCAACCGGAGTTTGTTCCCATACTAATGAATTTAGATGCTTATTTAAGAATAAATAAAGAAGTTGTAGCAACATCAAAGGATAGCATTGTGATTCTGAGCGTTATTATATCTCAAATACGGAAATGGTCATCGTATCCCCATTTTCTCTCAATCCAAACCGAAGAGACCGTTCAGAAAGGGTGCTATTTAGAAAATCCACGAGTTTATAAAGGTCAGGGTGAGCTGTCAAAGTTTCCTCAGCGATCGGTTCAGATGCTATTTCGGCCTGGAGAAATGGATTCAAGTTGGAAAGGTTTTCAATGTTCGGAAGCGGTTCAACCGTAAAAAGGCATTCCTTCCTCTCGGAAGAACCCACTTGCTTCGACGGATCTGAAATATCATCGGCAAAAACCTCTCGGTTACCGATATAAACCCAAGCTTCAGATGGTTGATCGTCTATCCGAATCGTAACTTTTTCGCGGTAATACATAGGAACATCATCGAATAATCCTTCGTACTCATCGATTCGCTGCAGGTCGTCGTCTGTTAAACCACTCCATAGGGTTCCTTTTACGATAGCCTCTTGCACCGGAAGAATAAAGGGGTAGCCGTAGGACGAGGGATACCGCTTATAGCCAGTCAACAAGGCCGGGAGGGGTTCTCCTGCACTATGGTCTAAGAGTCCTTCCATCGTTTCCCGATCCATGAGGGTACCATAGACGAAGAGGGCGTGATCCATAACCTGCTCCTCCTTCCTTAGGGGAGATCTCGGGAGTCGCGGATCAAGGCAAAAGCTTCGCTTCTTGTGGCTTTGCTCGACTTAAAGACACCTCGTACAGCTGAGGTAACCGTTCGGGAGCCCGGCTTTTTGACGCCGCGCATCGTCATGCACATGTGCTCCGCCTCGATGACGACCAACACACCTTGCGGGTCCAGTTTTTGCATAATCGTATCAGCGATTTGCGAAGTGAGCCGCTCCTGAAGCTGAGGGCGACGGGCAAAACCCTCGACGACCCGGGCCAGTTTACTCAAACCGGTGACACGACCAGACTGAGGGATATAGGCTACATGGGCTTGACCGTAAAAAGGCAGCAAATGATGTTCACACATGGAGTAGACGGGAATGTTCTTGACGAGCACCATCTCTTCATGCTCTTCCATAAAGAGCACATCCAAATGCCGGGACGGGTCCTCTTCCAGTCCGCCGAGGATTTCTTGGTACATACGGGCGACCCGCTTCGGCGTGTCTAGGAGGCCTTCTCGTTGCGGGTTTTCCCCTACCGCTTCGAGGATCATCTGGACTGCTGTTTCAATTTTTTTCAAGTCCATTGTTAAACACCTGCGATTCTTTATAAAATTCCTAAAAACTTATGGGTTTGAGGGATGAGGCGAACGTCATGGTGAACTTGCAAGGCCGCTGCTTGCAAAGCTAAGAGTCGGGAAGGCAGAAGTGAAATTTTGCCGTCTTTTTCCGTGAGGGGCTGTAAGATGAGTGGATACGTCGGGGCTTCCCGCTGAACCATTTCGCCGGCCCGTAAAAGTTCCCTTTCGCTCACAGTGTCGGTAATGACGATCTTGGCATAGCCCTGTTTTCGGGCGGCGAGGCGCAGAAAATCCCGATGGAGAGCCCAACGAAGTGAATCCTCTGACTCCGGGATTTTTATATCCATACTGACATAATCGACAAGATCGATAAGCACAGCCAACTTGTCCGGGAGCGTTCCGTTCGTCTCAAGATAGAAAGGGATACCCAGATAACTCCATCGAGTGATCAATTCCTTGATAAATTCAACTTGCAGAAGCGGTTCACCTCCGGTTAAGCAAACCGAATGAACCGGTTTTGACGTTTGTTGAACTAGAAAATCCTCGATGCGAGATAAGGAAAAAGGGTTTTCCCAGTATTCGAAAAGGCCGCTGCCTGGTTCTCTCTCTACCCGGCAGTGAGTAGGTCTCGGCCCACTTCCCGGTGTGTCACAATAAGAACAGTCCAAATTGCATCCGAAAAAACGCAGGAAGATCTGGCGGCAACCGATCCAGGGGCCTTCCCCTTGGGCAGAAGTCATCAGTTCAACGAGGTGGGCCGCTTGCAATGATCTATTCAACTCCTCGTACTTTGCACCGAGCCATATAGATGTCTGCCACCTCTGCGGCGTACTGGTTCATTAACCGTCGCGCAAAAGCCTCTGGATTTTTTTCGCCAATCTGTTCCAAGGAAGCCGTAGGCACGGGAGTACCGTCGGTGCGCAGGTTTAATCCGACGTGGATCATCGTCGATACTGGAGTCAATGTAGCAATGGACACGGATAATTTTTTCTCCCGCCAGTACAGGTCGTCTCCACGCCGGATCAATGAGCCGCCACATACTTCTTCCAGATCTTCTTTGATGATAGTCATGAATAGCCGCTGACGGTAGACCGTTTTCTCCAGATCCATATCAAAATGCTCGATAATAAAATGCAACATCTCTGGACTATAGATCGTATCGCCGACGAGGACGTCTTCCAAATCAACCATTTTATCTAGGCCGACCTTACAAGGGCCGCGAAATGCTGTGACACTGTCTCCCATGATATGAAAATGGCGGTAGGCCCAAAGGGAACGCAATTGTGTGCCGTCATAGCCTAAGGGTTCTGAAAAAAAATAGGTTTTTAACACCGCTCCGACTCCTTCCCTGTAACAATCGTTACTTCATCTTTTCATTGTACCATTGAAAAAGGACGAGGGAAAATATAATTTCGGCAGGAAATGTCCCTTATAACCCGAACTATCCATGAAGGGACCTACGCAGAATAAAGGTGGTATTTGGATGACAAGGGAAAACGCCTTTTTCTCATTAGAGAAAACCTGCCCAGTCTGCGGCAGAACTTTTTCAGTCACTCGAATTCGCAGTTCCTCGATTCGCGTTAAAGAGCGGCAAGCCGATTTTCGTGTGGTCTTTGAGGGCGTAAATCCGCTCTATTATCAAGTATACGTCTGTCCAGCCTGTAACTACGCAGCTTTAGACAATAGCTTCGATAACCTCTCCGGAAACATGGTGACCATTCGCCGTTCTCTTCTCGACGCCCAGGAGCAGGAACCCGATTTTCAAGGCCGTCGCACGGAAGCGGTGGCCCTGCGGTCCTTTCAATTAGCTCTTCGAACAGCACAGATCTGTGGCTACTCCCAGAGCGTTCAAGGTGCTTTGTCACTGCGGGCAGCCTGGATCGCCCGGGACATGGGAGATCATGATACAGACCAGATGTACACGGAGCAAGCCCTGCATTACTATGAACAGGCTTTTGAAAATGATCGCTCTACCAAGTCAAATACAGTGACGATCACTTATTTGATCGGCGAACTGCACCGGCAAGTGGGCCATTACAATGACGCGATCCGCTGGTTTTCTCGGGCGGTGACGAACCCTGCCGTCAAACAGGAACCGGAAGTAGAGCGGTTAGCTCGGCAGCAGTGGGAACTGACCCGCCAACAGGCCAAAGGGGGAAGCGGAGACGATGCTCCAATGCCCCCCTCCTCTTCCCCAGTCGTTCCAGTTGCCGTCCAAATCGAAGAGTCCACGAATGAGAAGGCAGTTTTCGCTAGTCCCAACGTGGTGAAAACAAAAAAACATAGCGGTCCCAAAATCCGATTCACTGTTTCCCTTTATGAAGACGAATTGGATTGGCTGAAAAAGATCAGCACTGTCCCTTACAAAGAGGCCAAAGAGTTCATGGATAAAGAAACGGTTTTACGAGCCTTGTTAGATGCGGCCTTGGAAGTTATTCCAGATGTACAGGGCTTTACCAATGAAGACGAATTGAGGGAACGATTGATTCAATTGATGAAAGACGGAAAGAAACCAGGGAATTAATCCCTGGTTTCTTGGTTTTGACAGTGATGACAAATGCCAAAAAACTTCAGTTGATGATCGACGATTTTGAAGTTCTTTCGCTTCTGGATCGCCTGTTCCAGCGAATCAAGCAGATCATCTTCAAATTCGTAGACCTTGCCGCATTGAGTGCAGATGAGATGATGATGATGGTGAGCTTCATCGCCGGTGAGTTCATAGCGGAGTCGACCGTCACCAAAATCCATTTTCTGCAGGATATCCATGTCTGCCAGCAGTTCTAAAGTCCGGTAGACAGTGGCTAGCCCGATTTCTGGATGCTTCTGTTTCACAATACCATAAAGGTCTTCGGCGCTAAGGTGACCGTCTTCATCAAGGAGCAGGGCTTGAAGAATGATCTTTCTCTGTGGCGTAAGTTTGTATTCTTTTTGGTGGAGCCTATCGCACAAATCGTGAAACCGGTCCAAATTGATTGGCCCCCTGACACAGTGAAGTGGTTTTAATGGCATTATACTGATCTTGAGAATAGTGTGTCAAACCTCAAAATTTTAAACGGTACTGCACCATCAATTGCAGGGTGTTTCCCTGTTCCGTCTGCTCGATAGAGACCGTCTCCCCCAGTTCCCTGCCCATGGAGGCGGCGATCACCTTGGCTTTTTCACTGGCGTCGTTGAGAGCCGCTTTTACAGCCTGTTTCTTCGCTTCTGTTCCGGGAAGAGCCACCGATTTTACCAACTGAGTAGCACCGTTAGCTAAGGCCACGTTGAGGATGTTGTTCTGCTCGTCGGCAACGATGCCGCTCACTTCGACGGTCGTCGTCGCGATATACCCCTGGATGATCGGGGTACGGTACGAACCGGGGGCAGACCATTGAGGTTGGATTTGCCTATCGCCGATGTGGATGTTTTCCTGGGAAATACCATTATCAGTGAGGTTAGTGGTAAGCTTGTCCAGGGATTTGTTCATGGCCTGTTGTGCATCGTTCGCCGTCCGTCCTCCCTGTTGAACCGACAGGATCAAACGAACTTCTGAGGCCGTCAAAGCACTTTGACCGGTAACCGTAATATGTACATCCCGGGGGTCGATCGCAACGGCTTGCTCCAGGGGCGGTGCCGGTACCCGGTGAGTAGACAGATAGAAGGACGTGAGCACGATAACACCGAGAAAAACGACGACGACTTTGTTGGCTGTTGAAAAGGGTTTTGCCACAATCAATCCTCCGATACGGGAAATCTCGTCCTAAATCGGCTAAATCATGAATACAGTGTAGGCGAGGAGGTGGACTCGATGACAGATCAGAACGAGTCTGGTTCATTGTCTTTGGTTCCGGTGCTTATCGGAACCGGATATGCAGTGGCCGCATCGCTAGGCATATCGATCCTGCTCGTCTTGTTGACTCAATTACCCAAAATATCCGAATACCATAGCATGAACATGACCGTTGTACATACAGCCTATGGTCTTTGTTCTGTTGGTGCCGGTTGGGCGGCGGCTCGGAGAGCGGGAGCAAAAGGATGGATTTATGGTCTGCTCGCGGGTCTTAGCTTTTATCTCGTCACCATCGCGATTGGCTATTTTGTGCCTGAACCTGCATACACGGTAACGACATGGTGGAAAAAACTTACCTATGCGGTCATCGGTGGAACCGTCGGCGGTATTTCCGGAATTGCTTGGAAAGAATGAACTACCCCTTCGTATCTTATCATAGGGGCAAGAAAAAGCCAACGGGAAGAGGCCAAGCCTCTCCCCGTTTTCATGTGTGACTATCCCATGATTTTCAGCAACAAAGAGCGCAAGAAACCGGGCAATCGTAAAAAATATACCCGCATGTCGGTTCACTCCTTTTAATGTGTCCCTCCTACTCCCATTCCTTTCATATCATATTTTGGACAGGGGCATTTGGTGACAACGGATCAGCCAAGTTTGAAAAAAAACAGCGGCAGCTGTTACAGACAGTACCATGAGAACGGTCGTCGACAAATGGCTACCAAACAAAAGCAAGGCCGCCATGGCTGCGCTAGCACTCAAGCTGGGTGAGCGTGTCAATAGAAGAAAAGACAATGCCACCGCTACAGAGAGACGGCCCAAATCAGGAGCAAGCCAAAGCAATAAGCCGTTGAGCGGTACCCAGACATTTCCTCCCCGGCCGAACAGTACTGGTGACCAGCCATGACCGAGCGCAAGAAACAAAAGGGCCACCCAGCAATTGGTTTCATGAACTTGAAACCATGTAGCCAGGCAACCGATAAATACTCCTTTGGCCGATTCTAAAAGAAAAGCCAATAGCATCGCGTCAGCGCCAGCCAGTCGTAACAACTTAACCGGTCCAACCGAACCGGGTCCGTAATCGTCCACTGCCAAAGAGTAACCGAGTCGCCCCACCCAGTATGCCAGAGGGAGGGCGCCCATCAGATAGGCGCAACAAAAAAGCGCCAAGGCCGTGAACATAGAATACCTCCCAGAATGTGGTAGTAATGTCTATGCAACGGCCTTGTTCATTATGCTATCGTTCAGTTTTCGTCGGAACCTGTGTACAATCATCCATACCGGTACGGCAAGCGGCGCAGATAAAACGGCCGCACTTTTTGCAGACAAACATGTTGATCTGCTTTTTTTCCATGCAGTCGTAACAATACATGGAATCACAGTGGCCACAGATAGCTCCTTGCGTGTCCGTGGCGCCACAATGTTCGCAATAAGGGATTTGCATGAAAAATTTTTTCACCTCACTGTATGAAGGATGATATCGACGGTCATACTATGGGTGTGGAAGTCCCCTGTCGGCAAGATGGTCCCTTCCCGACTAGCCTAACCAGCGAAGAGGGACTTCCACTAATCTTTTTATAGACTTTGAAAAGAAACCCCTGGTGTCGGGCCAGGGGTTTTGCTTTTATGGTACTAAAACTTGGGAACTTTAAGATTGGATACCATCAGCCCCGCCAACAGCAACATAGCCACTGGGAAAAACAAATCAGGTAAATGATCTCCTGCTAAACTAAAGAGGGCCATCAAGGGGCCGGCGACGGTGATGGGGATACCGAGAAAATGGGTCGTAATGTTGAGGATGTTGAACCGAGCCAAGCGGATAGCGCCGCATAAGGCAAACAGGATAGCGACAGTCAGTCCAATGATCCCGTATGGCTCATTGAGTTGAGCCGCGTAGATCAGGATAGCCGGAGCCACACCGAAGGAGACAAGATCAGAGAGCGAGTCCAACTCTTTCCCAAAGGGAGAGGCCACGTCCAGTTTTCTGGCAACCTTGCCGTCCATGCCGTCCAGTATGGCTGCTAACAGAATCATGATGGCGGACATGCGGTAATTTTGATCCATTGTGTAGACGATGGAAAGGATACCGAGCAGCAAGTTCGTCAGTGTGAAGGCATTAGGGATGGCCGCCTTATGATTCATCAAATAAACCTCCATGGTACAACGCTTTGCCAGGGGCACGACGGACTTAGCTTTATTCTATCACCTTTATGGCTCCGACGAAAGGTTGCCATTTGTTTTCCTTTTCATTCCATTCGTAAAATTTTGCCTGAATGGTGCGCTGAGCCAGTGCGTCACCGCATTTTTCCACGTCCTGTGGAAATACACGCAACGACAAACCGCATCCCTCAGCTAGTTCGCGGGGCGTCGGGACGACGAGGCAGCTAAGGGTGACCTCTTTAAGGATTTCTTCGGCAGCCATTGCTTCTTGGGGCGAACGAAAGGTGATCAGGGGAAAGGTTTTATGACGCCAAAGAGTCTTAGCGGGCATATCTCCTCCAACCCAACCAGTAACGGCTCGGCTGGGCAAAATCAAGTATTTCCCGGCCTGTTTCCGTCATTGTTTCCGTTACGACGATGCCGGGGATCCCTTTTTGAATGGCTTTTGGGTCGGCACTGCTGTCAGCAGGTGCAAATAATATGGGCAGTTCCACTTGGCGAAACATCGGAATGTCCCCCGCTGAATCACCAACAGCTACGGTCTGTTCCGTACTCACTCGATATTTTTTACAAAAATGACGAACCCATGCTCCCTTATCCCGATGAATATCGTCGGCAGAGACATGAACAAAAACCTTTCCGCTGGCCTTCTCTTCCACTATCTCCAGTTCATTGGCTACGGCGTCGAAAATCCCGAATTCTTTGGCTAATCGGTCTGTCAGCAAGGTCAACCCGGTCGATAAAAGGATGATTCGGTGTCCCTGTGACTGTAACGTGTGCAGCAATTCTTTCACTTGAGGGCGAATCGGAATTTGTGAAACCCATTCTTGAAGCAGACGGGCAGGAGTGTCGGCAAAATGGGCGGCATCCCTTTGGGCAAATTCTTCGTAGGTGATTTTACCGCGCAAAAATCGTTCTTGAATAGGGATTCCTATTGTGTTCCATATACCTAAGCGGCGGTAGATATACTCCCATACGTTCGACCCTTCCGTCAGGGTTCCATCCACATCGAAGAATACAAGCATGCTGTTCTCCTCTCCCTCGACTCATGCGAAAAGGCCGTCAGGTGACGGCCTTTTTTCTTATTCCACGTCAGCGAGGTTATTCCTGCCAACTGTTCAGGTACTTCGATTGGACTTCCGTCAATTCGTCGATAGATACACCGAGAGCTTGCAAACGAAGTTGTGCGACTTTGCGGTCGATTTCTTCGGGAACGGGATAGACTTTTGGTTCCAACTGTTCCCGGTTGGTGAAGACGTATTCCAAGGACATCGCTTGCAGGGCAAAGGTTAAATCCATCACCTCAGCAGGGTGGCCGTCTCCACAAGCTAAGTTCACCAGTCGACCTTCTCCGAGCAGATAGACTTTGCGTCCGTCGCGGAAGGTGTACTCTTCGATGTTGTTCCGTGCGATACGGACACTCGTGGAAAGGGCGCGAAGATCTTCTTTATTTACTTCTACGTCAAAGTGGCCGGCGTTACAGAGAATCGCTTTGTCTTTGATGACTTCCAGGTGTTCTCGGCGGACAATATCCCGGTTGCCCGTGACGGTGACAAAGACATCACCGATTTTCGCTGCTTCCACCATCGGCATGACTTCAAAGCCATCCATCAAAGCTTCGTTTGCTTTAACGGGATCGATTTCAGTGACGACGATGCGGGCATTGAGGCCTCTAGCCCGGGCGGCAACGCCTTTCCCGCACCAGCCGTAGCCGCCGACGACGACGACTTTCCCGCATACGACCAGGTTAGTCGTTCGCATGATAGCATCCCACACAGACTGACCGGTTCCGTAGCGATTGTCAAAGAGGTACTTCATTTGGGCGTCATTGACGGCCATCATGGGGAAGCTTAAGTGACCTTCCTTCGCGAGCGCTTTCAATCGCAAAATACCGGTTGTCGTTTCTTCGGCTCCGCCGATGATTTTTTTGGCTTGCTCAGGCCGTTCCGCGTGAAGCGTAGCCACTAAGTCACCGCCGTCATCGATGAGAATATCCGGCTGAAAATCGAGGGCCTTATTCAGGTGCATTTTATATTCTTCATCTGTAGCTCCGTACCAGGCATAGGCGGTGACGCCGTTTTGCACGAGCGCAGCTACCACATCGTCTTGTGTGGACAGCGGGTTGGAGCCGCAAACAGCCACTTCCGCACCGGCTGCCTTAACAGTCAGCGCCAGGTAGGCCGTTTTCGCTTCCAAGTGCAGGCAGATGATTACTCGTTTACCAGCTAAGGGCTTGCGCTTTTCAAAATCCTTTTTCAACTGGTTCAAGATAGGCATGTGTTGGGCCACCCAGTCGATTTTCAACTGGCCTTTCGGGGCAAGAGAAATGTCGCGAATCATCGATTCCACAGAAGAAGCCTCCTTGAAGTCATTATTCATTTACAATCCGCTGTCAGGAGACTGAACGCCTGACGGAACGGGGGGAGCACCAGGGATGACACGGTTGGGCGCCGCCGTGGAGGGGTTAGTCGGCTCAACGGAATTACCAGCAGCAGGATTATTTGTGGAAGGAGTTCCGGTAGAGGGTATGTTGATATCGGGATAGCCAGAGCTATTGTTTTGGGGATTCGTGACAGAACCTGTTGAATGATTCCCCGTAGTAGATTGGTTACTGGAAGGCGCTTTCGGATTCTTCGGATTCAGCGGGTTTTCAGGAGATGCCTTTCCGTTGAGACTGTCCGTCTTTCCGTTGGACGTTCCCGGCTTGAGCGAGCCTTCGCCAGTCGTCTTTTTGCCGTCAGAGGCAGTCGATGGGTCGGCCTTCTCATCCGCTTTCTTATCGTCAGCTTTTTCGCTGTCATCCGATTTGACCCGCGGTTTTTCCTCTAAGACGACGGTCCCTTCATCGATCACTTTCGTCGTAATGATGCCGCGCATAAAGTCTAGGGCCGCCTGCTTAGCTTTCGAAGGGTCAACATACCAGTAACTGATCCCGTTTAAGGTCATAAAGTTGCCTGGCAAGGTGTGCGCGATGATGTTCTCAGACTTCCAGTCTTTGGCCATCATGGCCAAAGAAACCATATCGCCGACTCCGAGATCGGTTTCCACCACTTTAGATAGTTGCGGCACCAAAGCTGGCAGTTTCCACACCGTATTCATTTGCAGGGCCGATTTGGCCAAGGCTTGTAGAAACTTTTGCTGCCGTTGAGTACGGCTGATATCGCCGAGCTCGTCCGAACGAAAACGAACGTACTGCAAGGCTTCTTTGCCGTTTAATGTCTGTACGCCCTTTTTTAAATTAATTAAATCCTCGGAATCTCCTTCATTATGATACATGTTTTTTTCAACGTCAATTTCTACACCGCCGAGCGTTTCGACGATTTCGCGAAAACCGTCAAAATCGGTTTTCACGTAGTAATCGACCGGGATGCCCAACAAGTCTTCTACGGTCTTCTCCGCCAAGGGAACACCGCCGTACATGTGGGCCGAGTTGATCTTGTCCAAGCCGTGCCCGTCAATTTTTACGCGTGTATCCCGTGGGATCGATAAAAGGAAGACTTTTTTATCCTGACGGTCGATGCTGGCCAGGATCATGGTATCGGTCCGGCCGGTATTCTCACCGGGTCGTTTATCGATGGCCAACAGCAACACATTCATGCGCTTTTTTAATTCGGCCTGTGTCAGCGGGCCGTCGGAGGTAACCCCGTTATTCTCGGAAGATTGTAAGCTAAATAATCCGTATGAGACCCCTGCCGTCAACATAAACAACAAAAATAAACCCAAACCAAGCGTCAATCGGGGATTTGTAGGTTTTTTCATGCATCACCCTCCTTGCCCTTAGGATTCCATGCCATTATAATTCCTTACCCCTGGCATGGCAAGAAAATCAATAATAAATGAAGGAGGCTGCCGCCTCCTTCAGATTTTTACTGTTTCTTTTTGTCAATCGGTGCGCCGCAAATCAAGCAACGCTCCAGGTTTTCTCCTTCTACATTGTCGCATTCTTTACATTCAGGCGACTTTTCGACGACACCGCCCTCGACGAATTTTTCACGAAACCGCTCCAGTTCGTCCTGTTTGTCACGGCGGCATTCGTTACACTTGTCACAGAGAGACATCAGCGTCTCCTCCCTTCCTCCATTACAGCCATTATATCCGATTCATAGGAATACTTCCAATCATATCATTTACATATGCTTTTATCAGTGTTACACTAAGCTTGTACAATAGATGTACAGGTTGCCACTGGGAACACTTTGACATCATGTGTAGCTAGAAGGAGGATTCCCATGCGAATTTTCATCCCCTGGACCGAAACGACCTGGACCGTGCTTCAATACTTGGAGGATAAAGTCCTCGTTGTCGCAAACGATGGCCGCCTCACTGGTAAAGAGCTCATCTTTCCGCGGTACCACGAAGATTACGTCTACCTTCCCGCATAGGACAAGCCTGTTTCCAATAGGTTCATAATTTCCGATTTTTCGGGCGCCTTTACGGCGCCCTTTTTATTTTTCCCATGCACCATAATTTAGCAATCGAAAATCGAACAAATTTCCATGACAAAGCCAACGAATGTTCGTATAATGAAACTGACGTTCTAAGAATATATGTTCTAAGGTGAAGTTGTACACAGAGGAGACGATGGGTGTGAGTGAGCTGTGAAACCTACAGTTCTGCTGGCAGACATGAATTCTTTCTATGCTAGCGTGGAGGTAGCCCATAATCCCTCTCTGAAAGGAAAAGCGGTGCTCGTCTGCGGTGATCCGGAACGGCGGCACGGGATTATTCTGGCCGCTTCCCGGGAAGCCAAAGCCTACGGCGTGAAGACGGCCATGACCGTAGGGGAAGCCCGGGCTGTCTGTCCCGAGGCGATATGTGTCCGCCCTCGTATGAGTCTTTATATGGAAGTTTCCTGGCAGATCCAGCAAATCGCCCGGACTATCTCCCCCCTTGTCGAGCCCTACAGCGTCGATGAACTCTTTATCGATGTGCGGGGCACGGAACACATTTGGGGAGACGCCGTAGAAGCAGCCCGGCGATTTCGGCAACGAGTCTGGGACGAGGTGAAGGTCCCCTGCTCTGTCGGTATCGGCCAGAACAAGTTCTTGTCCAAAATGGCTTGCGACGTGGAAGCAAAGAAAAGCCCCTCTGGCGTGGCGCTTTGGACGTCCGATGATATCGAAACGAAACTTCACCCCCTGCCGCTCCGAAAAATGTTCATGGTTGGTTCCCGCATGGAGCGCCATTTTCGCAACATGGGCTTAATCACTATCGGCGATTTAGCCTACTATCCGGTCCATTACCTCATCAAGCGCTTTGGCATCCGTGGTGACATTTATCATGATCTCGCCTGGGGAATCGATGGTTCACCGATTATTCAGCGAACCCTGGAAGAACCGAAAAGCATCGGCCATTCGGTGACTCTTCCTCGGGATTATCACCACAGTTCCGATATTGAACTGGTCCTGCTGGAATTGACCGATGAAGTCTGCCGGAGGACGCGGCGGCTGAACAAAGCAGGCCGGACTGTTTCCGTCGGGGTGCGGGCCTATGATTTGACCCGTGGATTTTACCGGCAGACGACGATGCCGACGCCGTCCAATTTATCGGCTCAAGTTTATGAGAAAGTGCAAACCCTTTTTCGGCAGCATTGGGACGGCCGGCCTGTACGCAGTCTTACCGTAGACATTTCCGAACTCAAAGAAGACGGCCCGCTTCAACAGGAGCTGTTTCGCGATATGGACCGGGAAGACCGAGCCAGCCGGGTCATCGACCGGATCCGAGAGTCCTTTGGAACATCGGCCATCCTGCGCGGCTCTTCCTTAACCGCAGCAGGGCTGGCCCGGGACCGAGCTGAAAAGATCGGCGGTCATTATATGTGAAGGGCTCACTGATTCGCAGCGAAAACATCCCCATAAGCCTGCCAACCATCATCGCGCATGCGAAACTGAATCGCACCGTCGTAGTCATTGATTTCAGGAAGGCCTAAAATCGCCAAGGGACCATCAATGCCAGCCTGGCGGTATTCTTCGGCTTGGTTGAAGCCGATCACTTGAACTCCACCCCCACTCAAGCGCAAGTGATTCCCTTCCCGGCCCATAAACCGCACCTGTTCAGGCCAAAAGGGGGCCAGCAAGATGTTGGGCCGGGGACATCCAACGCCATAAGGGGCGAATTGCTCAATCTCTTCAATCAGCACCATATCTAAATCTTCCGGTCGCAGGAGGTAATCGATCTCCAGAAGGGGTGTGAACAGTTCCGGAGAAACACTGCCAGCGGCTCGGTTTAAGCGCTCCCTCAATAGGGGCAGGTTTTCCCGAGGCAATGAACAGCCGGCTGCCATCTCATGCCCACCGCCTTTCGTCAGCAAGTCGGCACAGTCGTCGATCAGGTGCTCCTTAACCGAAAAGCCTTTCACGCTTCGGACAGAACCTTTCAATATGCCTGCATCCTCGCTATCGGTGAGGACGAGCACAGGTCGATAATACTCCTCCTTGAGCCGTGAGGCGATTAAGCCCACGATGCCTTCGTGAAATTCCGGATCGTAGACGACGAGAAAAGAATCCCGCTGATTGACCAGCCGAGTTGCCTTGTCTGTCTGCCGGCGAGTCATTTCCTGCCGCTGTTGATTTACATCCTTTAACTCCATAGCCAATGCCCGGGCTTGTGCATAGTCCCGGGTGAGCAGCAGGTCTACCGCCGTCGCCGGGACGCCGTCAAGCCGACCCGTCGCATTGAGCATCGGGCCGAAGATAAAGCCCAAGTGATAGTGTGCATTGACTTCCCGGTGTAAAGCGGCCACTTCCTTAATAGCCCGCAAGCCCGTCCGAGCCCGCTCTCCCCAGTTGATCAGCTTCAGCCCGTTTTTTACGAATATCCGGTTTTCTCCAGTCACCGGCATGACATCAGCGACGGTGCCGATAGCGACCAGATCAAGGGAGCGGAGCAACTCACGAGGGCAGCCGGCCTCGTTGAACAAGATTTGCAACACCTTAAAGGCGACACCGACGCCGGCGAGACTTTTATAGGGATAGGGACAATCGGCTTGCCGGGGATTGACGATGGCGTCAGCCGGAGGAAGTTCGCTTCCCGGCTCATGGTGATCGGTAACAACGACTTGCATGCCGAGCTCTTTTGCCCGCTGGACCGCTGTGACAGCGGAAATGCCGTTATCGACGGAAACGATGAGCCGAGGGTGCCCTCCCCGCCGGGCGATCTCCTCTACGCCATTTGGGTGCATGCCAAAACCGTCGACAAAGCGGCTGTTGATATACCAGTCCACCTGAGCGCCGAGTTTGCGTAAGCTTTCCACCATCAAGGCGGTCCCGGTGACACCGTCACAATCGTAATCGCCATATACGGTAACAGGCGTTTGATTATCGATCGCCTGGCGGATCAGCTGCGCTGCTTTTCCGGCGTCTTTTAATAGAAGGGAGTCGTGCATATCGTCAATGGACGAGCGGATGAAGGCCTCCGCATCATCCGGTTTGATACCCCGTCGCCACAACAAGGCCGACTGAAAAGGAGAAAGTCCTGGATAAGGGGGCATCGATTGCTGCTTGGGAAAGACCCAGCGCATGGGGTCACCTCCGTGTAAATACAACTACTTCGATTTTAGGCTGCAGAATAAGCTTACAAAATTCTCTTTTTCTCGAAGGTTTTCCTGCTTCAATCATGAAGGTGTGGATTCGCCCACTCCACTAACACTGCTTTGTTCAGCGATTCTTCATCGTCTAAGTAATCATCTAACACCTGTAAGGGGCGCAAGCCTTGCCGTATCATAAAGGTGAGCACCAAATCAGTGATATCCCCCTTCACCACCTGCTGAACATATTCCTCACAGGACATTCGACGGGCATGCTTGTGGAAGTTCGGGATCCGGCAGCCGGCTAAAAAACGTTTCAGGCCACGGCGGATGACCAGTTCCTTGCGGGCTTCGTAAAGGGCGCGGGCCACGCCGCGGCCCCGGTAGGCGGGACGAACACAGACGTCAATGCCGTAGAGGCTGTCCCCATAGGGATCATGACTGCCGCGGATGTATCCGTCGTCAGCGACTTCTGCCCAGGTATGAGGTTTGCCTTCATGGCGGATCAGCAAAGACGTAGCCGATCCGACGATTTTTCCATCCTGTTCAGCCACCATGGCTCCTTCGGGAAATGTGTCTACATGGGCGGCGATTTGCTCTCGCTTCCACCATAACTCCTCTGGAAATGGCGGCGGAAAGGCTTCCCGCTGCAGATCGAGCATTCCCTCAAAGTCATTGAGTGTGTAGGTACGTACAGTGATCCCCATTAACGCTCCCCCTTTTCCACATGGATAATCATTTAACTAAACAGGACAGATGATCAGGTAATTTAATCCTTGTCCCAGGTAAGGTATAATAAAAAAGTCATGTTCGGTCATGAAGTAATTGATTTGGAGATGACCTTATTGAATGTACCATCGTACCGCTATGGATTAGAAGATCGTCCTCCCCGTTGGCAAAACCTGATCTATGGCCTTCAGTGGTTAGCCATTACGGTGCCGCTGATCATCATTCTGGGAAAGATTGTTGCCCGAATCCATTTTACCGATCCTATGGCCCAAATCACCTATCTGCAAAAGTTGTTTTTTATCACTGCAGTGATGCTCCTCATTCAGGTCTATTGGGGACATCGACTACCACTGGTCACTGGGCCCGCAGCGATTTTACTTGTAGGCATTATAACGAACGCAGGAAGTCCCATGGATGCCATCTATTCATCGATGATGGTCTGTGGATTTCTGCTGACTATATTCAGTGCAACCGGCTGGTTTACCTATCTAAAGAATCTATTTACGCCACGGGTCGTAGCGGTTATCTTGTTGCTCATCGCCTTTACACTTATCCCCACCATTATGAACCTCGTCATTGCCCCTGAAGCCGAAGGCTCTCCCCTTCAACATCTGCTGTTTTCTTTGCTGCTTTTGCTGGTTGTGGTGGCTCTGAGTCAAAGGCTGTCCGGGCTCTGGAAATCGACGCTCATTATCTGGGCGATGCTCGGCGGATCTTTGACTTATTACCTGTTGTTTCCTCAAGGCCCTTCCGAGTCTGCACAAGTACCCTTCTTGGCTTCTTTCTTTCGCGATGTGACCTTTCATGTTTCGCTGGAACCAGCTTTGATTGTATCTATGCTGCTATGTTACGTTGCCTTGGTGATCAACGATCTGGGGTCTATACAATCGGTTGGCAAGATGGTTCTGGCCGACAGGATGCCGGTGCGCATTTCCCGAGGTGTAAAGGTGACCGGTTTGGTGAATTTACTTTCGGGTTTTTTAGGCATTATCGGTCCAGTCAACTTTTCTCTAAGCCCCGGTGTCATCGCCTCGACAAGCTGTGCCTCCCGATTCACACTCGTACCGGCAGGTGTTTTCCTCTTCGTCATTGCTTTTTCGCCGAAGCTGATTCAATACCTCGGCAACATCCCACCGGTTGTGATCGGCACTTTGCTTCTATATATCATGTGTTCCCAAGTAGCGACGGGATTGAGGATCGTCTTCGAGTCGACAGACCCCTTGAGCATGGACAACGGTTATATCGTAGGCCTGCCGATGATGTTGGCGACAGTCGTTTCTTTTTTACCGCCTGCAGTCACAGCCAGTTTCCCAGCTTTGGTCCGGCCTATTTTGGGCAACGGTTTTGTCATCGGTGTGCTGGCGGTGATCATTTTGGAGCACATCATTTTTCGAACGGAGGATTTAGAAAGGGGCTGACCCGCTTAGTGGGTCAGCCCGCTTTTTCTTTTATTTTATTTCTTTGGAGAAGGCAAGACCTTCATCATACGAACGTGCCATATACCAGCGTCTAAGAAGGGCTCAGAGGACACTTTTTCGTAGCCCAATTTCCCATAAAAAGCTTGTGCATGTAATTGGGCATCGAGGAGGGTCCGGCGGTATCCCTCCCGTCGAGCGTTCTCCTCCAAAGCTTGGACGATGATCGCTCCCATCCCTTTACCTCGGTGTTCCTTCCTAACGGCTATGCGCTGTAACTTCGCCGTTTCCTCGTCATAACGGCAGAGCCGGCCCGTGGCGACACCTTTCCCGTCCAAGCGGATCAAGAGGTGTTTACAGGACGAGGGAGAGCGATCGTGATCGTCCACTTCCAATTCTTCTGGGACGGCTTGTTCCAGGATAAAGACGTCTTTGCGGATGGCCAGGCATTCCTTTAGTTCATCGACAAGGGTGACTTCTATTATATCCACTAGACACTCCTCACTCTTGATTAGCTTGGGAGGCCTTCTGTTGGCAATGCTTGCAGGTATGCTGGGGAATGAGTAATGCCAGCTCTCCGGGGCGTATTTCTATGGTATCACCGGCGATAATCTCCAATCCCTGGGTCAAAGGGGTACAAAATCCTCGATCTTCTTCAAACAGGACGGACATATGGGTGACGACGCCCCAGTCGGTCAAGGCTTCTGGAAAGAGAATAGAATCCAGATTTCGAGCCATGAATCCGTCACCGGTTTGGGTAAACTCAAACTTAACCGGCTGGCGCTGATAGCCTTGGCCAGACACTTCCACAGTGATATCCATTTCGTATGTATCAGTATAGGTCTCCACTTTAACTGGGTCAGCAGTAAATAGAGCGACGTAACATTCCGGATGTTGGGTCAATGTACTCCCTCCTCTTTTCCCGGTTATCATACCATATCGGGAGGGAAGTTGACATTTCTTTCTCCAAACGAAAAGCTTCCGCCACAATTCCAGGATTTTGAGCACCAAGTAGCCGGCTCCCATCCAATCGTGATGGTGGCTAAGGCTGCACAGGTCGATCCCTACAAGCAAACCGCAAAGCTGGGCGATTCTCTCGGTAATCTTGACCCCTGCAGGCGTCCGCCTGAGCCAGGTTTGGCATGGATAAACGCCAAACCTGTTGCATCTCGAAGGAAGTAAAATGGAGGTTTGTTAGGCTGTCTAAAACAGATTCTATCTTCGGTCAACAGTTATCCTCAGCTTGACTTCCGTTACGTATTTGTGTAGAATAACCTTTGTGTTCGGGGCGTGGCGCAGTTTGGTAGCGTGCTTGGTTCGGGACCAAGAGGCCGCAGGTTCGAATCCTGTCGCCCCGACCATGGTTTATCCGGGGTTTATAAAGTCTGACAGTGGCTATGGTTATGATTTGACGCCTAACGTGACGCCTACGGTGGTTTGAAGTTGGTATAGTTTAGGTCCAGGATGAGATGTCCTGGGCCTTTTTACTTCAACCGGATATAGATATTCCTTCTATTTCCGATTTATGAGATTTTCTGTTTTGATGAAATAGAAAATATTATGTCTTTAGAGTTATAATATTACTGGAATAAACAAGTTTGACTAGCCACTACGAACATAAAAGGAAGATTGTTATGCTTACGGAGTTTCGACTAACGATAGTTTTTTTACTAACTGCGTTCATCCATATGTTTCAAACGTTTAACTATTCTGTAAGACTGGCTGGTGTCCGTACAAGGCGGGTATCGATGGCCTATTCATTGTTTAGTGTATTATTTCTTTTAGCGAGTACGGCTAATACTATTCAGGCACCATTAATGGCTAAAGGAATTGAGGCAGCCAGTTCGTTGCTTCCAAATATCAGTTCTAATAGTCCCGATGCATACTCTGTTTTTGTAGAATCGGTAGATACACAACTAAGATATATTCTCCTAGGGGCGACAGTAGGGACAATTTGTGGTACGCTGTTGATTCCCAGTTTTACGAGAATTTTTTCAAACAGCATTCTGTTACTTGAAAAAGCAGGATCTGTTCCAAGGTTATTACTAGCCACTCTCTCTTTTCGAAGATTTAAGCACTTGGTCAACAACGTACAACTCCCTAACTTGGAAGTCATAGCCCGTATGAGAGAAGAACGTACAATACCCACTAAAACGCTCATCCTTAATATTATTGTCACAGCGATATTTTCGACAGGTGTTTTATCCGCTTTGTACGCTGGGGTGCTCGCACCTGAATATCGCCAAACCGCGGGATATTTGGCGGCAGTAATAAACGGAATGGCAACTATCTTACTTGCTACGTTAATCGATCCAGTAACAGCGATTTATACCGACGAGGCAATTAGTGGAAAAAGATCCGAAGACGAAGTAAAGTCGTTAGTCATGTACATGGCTTTTAGCCGGATCACCGGCACATTGTTTGCACAAGTGTTATTGTTGCCATCCGCAAAAATCATTCAGTGGGTTACTCATATAATCTAAATAAATGTTTGGCCGCAGGTTCGAATCCTGTCGCCCCGACCATGAGTTAGCTCTGGGGGTTTGTAACGTTAGGCAGTCGTTACAGTTAGGATTTGACGCCTACAGTGACGCCTACGGGGGTTTGGAAGAGTTAAAGATTGAGGGAATAGTTAAGGCCAGGATGAACGTCCTGGCTTTTTTGCGTGCTTAGTTTTTTTTCGGTTATAAGTCTGGTAAGTCCAGTACCATGCTTAAAAAGATAGTCAATAGTTATGAATTCAGTTTATATTCCGATAAATGCAAGGAGAAATATTTATTGATATTAGGCTATTATTAGCAATCAACATCTTGTATTTATCTTGTATTTTTTCATTATTACCATTTATTACATACATAATACTGCCAAGTAAGACTAATAACAATAATGCTATGATAGCATTCTTTATGTTATCATAGCTTGACGTCACAAAGTTTTCTTTTATAGTATTATACTTGTAATTAAAATGAATAGACTTGGATAGCTCTAAGCATCTTAAATACGAACCCTTAGACGCCATTTTTATTTCATCACTTAAGTATATATCATAAACCAACCCAAGCTGTAATGCTTTTATTGCATCTAATGCACCTAGAAATAGATAAATAAAAGTCGATAAAAACAATAGTAATAGTATATCTTCAGTAACACCGTGTTCAAGTTTTATGTTTGAGGTTTTAGTTCCATTCAAAAAGGTGATCGAACTAGACAACAACGTCAATGCTAAAGTTATTCCAGTAACATTTACTTTTGCTTTATCTTCAATTGTTTTTCTTCGTTCTTGTTCTTTAGAATATAATTTTTCTAAACGATCCAATTTAACTTTTTCTAAATAAAAGTACTCATCTTTTTCCTTTGCTAATTTATCTATTCCTTTTTTTACATTTCTATTGAGGCAAAAAGCTCTAAAACTAGGCATTATTAAATATGCTACTTTTTGACTTAAAAAGAGTGAGCATACTTTATCAGTTAAAGTCATTCGATAAGGCACCTAGTTATCGCTAAATCAATACGTTGTTCAGCCTGATCAATTAACCAAGCCCATTCCCCGGTTGGGTTTATTTCTATAAAGTAATAACAGTTATTAACTCTTACTAAATCTATCGCACCAAATACTAGTCCCAATCTGTTTACTAAATTGATACACTTTTGCTCGACTTCTGGTGGCAATGTTACTGGTATATACTTTACCTGATTTTTTCTTAATCTCCAGTCACCCCTAATTCCCTTTTGTTCTTCTAATATTTCTACTGCAAATACTTCATTCTCAACGATAGTTACTCTTAAATCCACCTTAGGTTCAAGTAATTCTTGTATTATAACGGGGGCCGATGATAGTTCAGCATCTAGTAATTCCTCTTTGTGAATAATATTAGTATATACAAATGCTTGTCTTTCTCCTAAATCTAACAGTACCGCATCTAAGCTTTTAACAACATAGTTATCGGTAGTGACTTCCAACTTTTCAATTAGTTTAGACGAGTTAGATATTATTGTTTTCGGTACTGAAAAACCTATTTGGTTAGCTAAAGATAATTGCACTGGCTTAGTTTCGGCATAGTATGTTGCCTTTGGATTATTTACCCACTTACTTTCGTTAAAAATCATAAGTGCTCTAATGAATGCTTGCCACTGAGATCGTGATAATTGTTCATCAGCAGATAGGGTAATTCCCTTTTCTCTCAAAAATGTAGGTCCACGGAAATATATTGACTTAAGGTTATTTGAGGACACTTCGTATACATCATTTTTATTTTCTACAATAATGCTATTACGAACGGGGTCCATAGAAACGTTAACAAAAGGCAAGTCTTCCTTATTTATTCGTAAAAACGAAACTTCCTTTTCTAACAAAGCCGTTGTGATGTAATCTGACGCGAAATCATATCTGTTGGAAACAATTAAAATATTTGGTTTTATGTTGCCCAAGAAAGCTTACTCTCCTTTTTGATCTTCTCCAGTTTCAACATCAGCTTTTTTAGTACCCGCAATAGGCTTGTTTGGATCTTGGGAACGCACTAGGGTGATTAACAGTCCATTTTCTTCTTTCATCCAAGCTCCTTTAGAAAAATCATAAGTGCAACCTTGAGGATCACGGGCTCCTTTTTTTTCGTGAAACTTAAATGCCTTATCTAACAAAAGATGATTACGAGCTACACTCATAAAAAAACACCCTTTCAAAAAATTATGGTTGGATTATATTTCTAGTCATAGTCAAGAAATCCTTCCTTACCAAGTAAAAATATCCTTGTAAATTTGGTTGAGCTAACTCCGGTTGACTTCCTCCCCCACCAGAGCGATGATGTCACTGCGGCCCCAAGGGCCGCCAACCACCAGGATCGCCGCTTTGAACCTGGCTTTCCTCAAATTAAATAGCGACCAACAGCGGAAGGACGGCTTGCTACCTACCCCTTCCTGAATTGAATAGCGATCATAGTTCCATAAACGAGGAAAAAGCGGAAAGGCACGTCGCCCTTCCGCAGTGGTTATTTATCGTTATTATTTCTTCGGTATTGAAGGTCAATTTTGAAGTTAAATCGTCTTTAATATCTATAGTTATTTTATTATGTTCCATCCTGCAGTCTTAGCATATTCTTCAACTTGAGGGAACATTTTTTCAACCTTTGAAGCCTTTAGAACCACATTAGCCATAGGTTCAGAATCTTTCGGAACAAACTTTTTCATATCCACTGTGTATTGAAATACTCTAATATCACCTTTCATAACTCCAATAGTAACTGTATTTGCACCCTTGAGGTCATCCTGTTGTAAAAAGTCATAAGACTGAGTTAAAACGTGTTGAGTCGCCAATGCTGGGGTTAGTTCGTCGCTCATAAAAACTGTAGCTGTTACATGTTTAGTAATGTCTCTGGCATCAGTAATATCTACTTTCTTGGCGTATGCAAATACGCCAGTCTTAATACTAGGTTCCTCTTTTTTAGCTGCTTCAGTCTTTGGTGCTAGAGTTTCAGATTGAACAGCTACGGTTTTCGGTTCTTCCTTCTTTGTGGCTTCCATTGTTTCAGAACAACCAGTTAATATTAGGCCAAAAGTAAGGACGATAAATAATACTTTCAATTTCACTTTACTCTTCCTCCTTATTTGGGTTGAGTTTCATTCTAACATAATTGGGTTTTAATGTCACCAATAGCTATGTGTTTGATATATCGCTTAGTTTTTTAATTCCAACGCTTGCAAAATAACTTTGAACCCATACCCCGCTAGCCTCCACTGCCGACAGATATAATCATCACCATACTTCTTCCTCCACTTCAGTAGCAGTTGAACATGTTGCTCGTACTTCATCCGATCAAACACTTCAAAAGGCACTAAGTCCTCAAATTATAAATAAGTGATCAACGGCCCTGGCCGTCGGTAGTCCCGTTTGGCCTTACCCGACATCCGATCGGACGGCATGACCATGCTGCGACACGGCCCAGTCGCTTTTTCTTGATAATAACTCGATTAAAATACCAGATATTACATTGCAAACTTGTGATCCCAATGGTAAATTTATAACGTCTAGCTCTTACACCCTCAGCCACTCCCTCAGTTGGCTTGAGGGTCTTTTTTATCCTGATATTGATCCTCAATTAGTATTATCATCCCTACGAATAAACATTCGAAAGCAGTTTATCTGGAAGGTCTTGTTTATCCGTCTAAAAGCTGTAGTGAAGCCTAAATAATATTTCTTGTAAATTAGGATAAAATAAAATTGTCTCCTGTTATAATTCTCAATATCTTGTCGCAAAGACAGGACAAAGCCTAGCTGTTACGGTCCGCAGCTAGGCCTTTTGTTGCAGAAAAATAGCGTTCGGCAAGCAATGGGGCCGGACGCTTTTATTACCTTTAGGTGACACACACGTGGAGTCATAACTCCTTTCGATGTTCAAGATTGACTAATTGCGAGGGAGGCAGGATAGGTTATCTCTAGTGGGGCAGTTAGGGAAGTTAAAGTTTCGGCGGCAGGAAGTTAGGAAGAGCTAATATTTGTCACCTAATTGTAACGAAACTGTCAAACAATTGAAACGAAGTGGTGAGATAATACGGATGACGGATAAATAAATTGAAAGGGTGGTATCTACGATGAAAAAGCAAATTATTGCTACCGCTCTAGGAGCTACGTTACTCGTCAGCATGGTAAGCCTTTCTGGTCCTGCAGATGCAAGAATGGGTATGCGAGGAAACGGGAACGGTGCTACGGTAACAGGTTGCCAAGGTCAAGGTCTTTGTAACGGTCAAGGGCGTGGTCCAGGGATGGGACTCTGTCAAACTCAAAATATAACCCCTCCGCCATGGCAAGGCACGGGTAGAACGCTATCACCGGAAGAACGGCAAGCGTGGTTTGAAGGAAGAGAAGCCCGACATGCAGCTCGGTTACAACAATTACAGCAACAACAAAGCCAAGAATAATGATTAGTCCCGAAAAAAATTTTCAAGAGGATGTGTTTCAGTGTTCGTGACCCTAAAGCGTTTTGCGGGTCTTCTCATTATCCCATTACTAATCGGATGTTCCGCTCAAAATCCTTCTATACCAACACAACAAACGATAGAAAATCAATCACAGCCAGACGCTAGTAATAATCAAATTGGGAACGGACGAGGACAAGGAAGAAATAATCAGGGTCAGGGGAATGGTAAAGGCAACGGTAATAGCGGTAACGGCCAGGGTAATGGTCAAGGAAACGGGCAGCACCTACAACAAAATGGGACTGCACCCCCATGGCAAGGAACGGGAAAAAACCTCTCTCCCGAAGAACGGCAGCAGTGGTTAGATGGTAGAGATGAGCGTCATAATGCGTGGGTACAACAGCAACAAAATTAATGACAATATGATAAGAAAAAGAAGCGGGAGCCATTTTGGAGTCTCGCTTCTTTGTTATTTCTCAACGACTTCTAGGTATACAATTGAGGCTATACAAAAAGTTCCACTTAACTCCATGTTTTAATTCGTCAGTATATATCTCAGTGATCATATTCCTATATGGTAGAAATTCAAAACCAAAGAGAATTTTACGGTATCGTTCCACCGCAGATAGTTCACCAAAGAGAGCTTTTTGGATACCCTCGCAAAAACTTCCGGGTTCTTGGAAGGTGACCTCAGGTGCTTGGGGAATCTCTTGTCCGGTTACTTCCCAATAAATCTGCCGTAGCATCTTGAAGTGCTTTAACTCATCATCCCGTATTGAAGCGACGATCTCTTTTTGTCCTTCTGGAGCCACTTTTAACAAGAAGCTATAAAATAAATCATCCTCTTTTTCGGCACTGACTGACTGTAAAATCAACTGTATCGCTTCTGGATACGCGAACATCGGTACGTACATAAACGTAGGATGGTATTTATAAGTGGTAAAGGGATAGCCTGGGTAAGGTGACTTGGGGATTGAAATATTCATCGTTACCCTCTCTTTCGGGTTTATCATCCATGAAGTACATTTACAACTAACCTGCAGGTGCCGCCACAGGTTGTTTTACTTGTCGAAGTCCTCCGACTTCCCGGTCAACCATGAGAATGCCGCCGGGCATACCTTCCACCAGCTTTAACTTACCAATTATGTCTGTCGTTTGTGCTTCCTCATCGACCTGTTCAACCAAAGCAGTTTGCAAAATCACTTGACTTTGTGTATCTCCTTGTTGTAAAGCCACATTATAACCTTTCTGGTACATATTTGTGACATATCGTTCGTGCTGTAAAACTACTTCCCATGCCTGCAGTGGGGTGCCGAAGTTGACTGGTTGTTGTGGAAGGGATGGGATTACTGGCACTCCACCCCTGTCTAAAAGATACCGAATAAGACCATGTGCATGTGTAAGTTCTTCATCGTGCTGTGCCTGAAGCCAGACGGAAAAACCTTTTAGGCTCATACGTTCAAAATAGTTCGCTATAGCCAGATAAAAATAAGCTGAATTTAGATCTACCTGAATTAGTTGATTGAAAATCTGCTGCATCGTTTGACTAATCATTTAACCGCCCTCCTTTTTCAGACCATATTATGCCTATTAGAAAATGTGGTTACATATATTTAGCAACATCTTTTGGGGACCATTGGAACTAAAGTAATACCTTGAGAATACCCTTAATTGATAAATATCGTTTAAGGGTGGAGATAATATGCATGAACAAGAAAAAGCTTTTCTGGAGTTTTATCAGGGCATTTGGGAACTAAATTATTATACAAGTGCAATGACTTATGAACCCTGCCCTTTTAGAAGAAGGTCATTCCAGCAATATATTCAGAGGGTTTCTTATAAGCTGCCTACTCTATTTAACGAAGCATTTTCAAATCAAGTTCAAGAATGTAATACCTCGCGTTCCACTAAGGCCACCCAAGTTGTAATTCCAAGGCAAGAATTATCGAAGTATAACGGAAAAAATGGCTTCTCTGCTTATGTTGCAATAAATGGTATTGTGTACGATGTGACTAATAATCCAAGTTGGATTAACGCTTCACATTTCGGCCTCTTAGCCGGTAAGGATTTGACACAAGAATACAACTCATGCCATACAGGGCAATCGTTGTTAGGACGATTATCGATAGTAGGAAAAATAGAGTAATTGTTATTCACAACGATAACGTTGACTTTCCCGCCTACAAGAGCGATGATGTCACTGCGGCAACCGCCCACAAGGAGGAATGAATATCGAGCAATAACTGGCTCCAATAAAAAATTGAAAAATAATTCCGCATAAGATTTTACCGTCGAATCAACGACAAGCATTTGCTTTAGGTATCTCAATCAACGACCCAGTGCATGATGGGCCAGCAGCAAGGAGGAGCGAATATCGTGGAATAGCCGCCCCAATAAAAATAAAAAATATAATTCCGCAATGATTCTATCGTTGAATCAACGTACAAGCATTTGCTTCAGATATCTTACATCTTGGTCCAGTGCATGATGGGCCGGTTAATTAGGAGGGGTTTTCAAGATATAATAGGGTTATCATCGTTCATTATCCCGTATAGCATAAAAACTTTATTGCAGGACTTCTTTTTTCTTATATAAAAGCGAATTGGCCCCCTTTTATGGAGGCCAATGGAACTTCATTATTAAGTTTGGAGGATATGTTATTTTTTAGGCCGTCATGATATGTCCAATTGAAAGCAAACATCCGATCAAAACCATAGAAACGTGGATCCGTCGCGTAAAGCCGGGTCTTTGAAACCTGATCATTTGGGCAATCCCCCCCAAAGCTCCTACGAACATAACTATACTTGCTAAAATCCCAAGAATAAATTCTTCTTCAAAGTGACCCTCTCCAATATACATAGCCATACCGTGCGTTAGGATAGCTGCAATCGCAGCAAGTCCTAGACCTTTATGAATACGACCAAAGAATCGACCCGCACTGTTAGTCATTTTTGTAGAAATGTTACTCTGGCTACCCTGGGAGGTTGTATTGCGAGTACCCTGAGTGAGTGGTTCAGAAGTTTTAGAATCTGAAGAATTTGATTCACATACTTCATTTGACGAGGCAACAGAGACAGCTTTATCCATTCGTCCCAATCGACGCAAAGGATAGAGCACTGCGGCACCTACTGTTAGCCATGCTGCTAAAACTCCTAAACCTTCACCAAGTTCTTTAATTGGATTATCCTCTTCTCGCTCTCCCCTTTTTTCTGTCCTCTCAGTTGAATGGTAATTTTTGGTTTTCAAGTCATCTGCAAACGCATAGTTAGGGATGGCAGAGAAAAAGAATAATCCATAAATCAATAACAGACCACTAAGTATCCTTTTAGTATTTCGCACAAATTTGACCTCCATAGTTTTAATCTTTACATTCTCTTAATTTAATGGATTAAAATGAAATTTAGCTGAATTAAAAGACTAATTGCTTTAGGAATAATCATCCAGATAATTCCATATTCTTTTGAGGTCCACAGTGAACTTCGCTGATTTTACTGAAAGCCAACCAGCTCGTAGAACTGACAGCCGATCTCGACCGCTAAGCATGGAGGCCAGTTTTTCATCACGATCAACAGCGAAGTCAGCTTATCCATACCAGAGTCTACGTCCGACCATTTATCAAGCGAAGGTACTTCAATCTTCTGATCGTCGCTTATTTGGCGTGGGCTTTTTTTGTTGTCAAAGAGCGAAACAGCCCCCGTTGCGGGGGACTGCGTTGACGTCATTCGGCTTTTTCGGGTTTACCCATGTTCTCGTTGAGCTTCTCGATATTCTGGTTCAACCGGGCCAGCTGTTCAGCGATGGTGGCTAGGGATTCAGCGATTTTTGGAACGTCTCGTTCGTAGAACTTCCTGCCCAGTCCGGTTTGATAAAACTCTGTCATTCTGTAAATCCTCCCTGCTTTTGTTGCGAGGCAGGTACAGCTTATCTAGGAGTTATTCAATAGTAAAGTTAAGTTAGTTTCGTGAACGCAATGTGTCATCTCCAGATATAAAAAACAGAGA
Organism: Heliobacterium mobile; assembly: GCF_009720735.1. Lineage (GTDB taxonomy): Bacteria > Bacillota > Desulfitobacteriia > Heliobacteriales > Heliobacteriaceae > Heliobacterium > Heliobacterium mobile. The sequence goes on along the minus strand of NZ_WNKU01000002.1, from coordinate 26,585 downwards.
GGGCGATTATGCCCCCTCCCGTTGCATATGACGGTATTTTTTCGGCTTAATCCTTTGTCGTTTACCGATAGATGAGAAGAAACCCATATCCCCAGTTGGTGTTTCTCTTTTCATCCGTACTTGTATCTGCCCTCTGCTCAAAAACGGAAAATCAGTTCGCGTTATCTTATCCGGGCATTGATCTCGAAGATCATCCTGAAGAATGTAGTTCGCCAGCCGGTGTAGCTGTACTCCATCTGGTACCTGTTTAGTCTGTTCAATATAAGCTTCAGTTAACTGTTCAACCGCATGATTCCGCCATTCCAACGGCATATTCTGTTTCTTTAACCGGGTAACTTCATCTTCAAAAGACTTCTTAAATTTCGTCCCCGGTTGAAACCGTCCGGAATACGGATTCTTCAATGTATCATTCACGCTACCCCAACCCCCTGCTCTTTCATTCGATTCACCGAAGCGATACGGACTACAGCAGCATTGATATGATCGCTTACCCCCTGCTGGGTAATGTTAAGCATCCGGGCCACCTCATGTTGAGAAAAGCACCGAATGTAGATTAGATACAGTACGAGCCGTTGCCGAGCGGTAAGACCGGCTTCCCCTACGGCATCTGTGAAGTCGATTAAAAGGTTGCTGGCGTCATAATCGCCTCGGCTGAACCGCATTTCCCGCAGCTTGTGTACATTAGCGAGTAAAGCATATATCCCACGTTCTTTATCTAGCGGATACGTTACGTCTATCCTTTTTTGTTTTCCTGAGAAGTCGATCTTGCAAGTTCCCAATTCTGGTTCCCCCTTCGCTCATAGATGAAAGCATCGATTCTATCCTCTTATAAAGCTGGTCAACACCATCGTCGTTTGTGATATCGAAATCAACCACGAAATTGTCTATGTGAGATTCCGTTTCGTGATTGATATCATCCATGGTGAACACATCTCCTACGGCGTTCATCCGGGCCAGGCGGTTTTCAACTGTGGATTGAACCCGCACTATGGTAAAGCCGTTATTCAAGAGAGCCTTATACTCATTTGGCTGTCTAAGGTCGGAAATCACGATGGAGTCGAATGGGTTGGTACTGGCGTTGATTTCTTTCAGTGTATAGTTCAGCCATACCGCCGGATCTATCTGCCGTAAGGCTTGTCCGATCTGCTGATATAGGGAACGGGGTTTTGTACCGCTGTTTTGTATGTCGGGGTAAATCAGATGCGTTACTGCCCTTACTCCATCCCCGAAGGCGAAACGCCTAAATCCGTATTTCCGCACAAGGTACTCCGCGATCAGGTCTTTACCGCTTCGCATTTTTCCGGTGATGGCGATTTTTACACCGTACATTTTTTAACCGCCTTCGCCGAATCTTTTCGCTGCCACCGTAGCAACAGGCCATATCGCCGTTCAAGCCATTTCAAATAACCTAACATTTCGCCGGGTTCGATTCCTTGGTGGTTTACGATTTCTTCCACTTTTTCTTCTGTTCGCTTCAGGACATCGAGATAGCGAAACAAGATACCCATTTTACTCTTTCCCTCCTTCTTTCAATGCCGTCCACGTGTAATCTGATGCCGATAGTTCGTAGCACAGTTTACTGCCCCAAAAAATGAAAGGTAACGGTGTTTTGCTTTCTTTAATCAAACGCAGATGTTTTGGTTTTAGAACTGTAAATACCGGAATTGAAGTCTGCCACCCATTTACCCAGATTACCGAGGCACCCTGCTTCATGTAACTGTTTAACTGGTCCGATTTGAATCGAAATGTGGAGAGATTCGAGTTGTTAAACTTGACCTCCACGGGCCTTCCGTTTAGCAAGTAATCTGCCTTTAGGTTTACGTTGGCCCCCAGCAAGAGCCGTCCGGAATTATCGCAACCGTTGTTTTGAATGGAAAGCACCTCACCCGTCTTTCGTTGCCAGTAATCAACGTACAGTTCGATAATCTCTCGTTCCACCCTAGAGCCGTGTTCGATGTCTCGGGCAAAATCCTTTATATCTCTATCGTCCATCCGGTAGTTCAGTCGGGCTACTTGGTTCACGGGTATTTCACCTCCAAAATGTTCGTTCACTATTTAATGCCGACAAATAGAGGACTTTGTGACAAAGAAAAGGGGCCGGGTTATCCCACCCGAGCCCTTGCGATTTCTACATATTCTGCTTCCCGTTCAATCAAGATGAACTTTCTGTTCTCTTGTAAGGCTGCTGCCCCTGTTGTACCGCTACCCCCAAACGGATCGAGCACAACGCCTTCTGGGGCCGTCACAAGGCGAATCAACCACGCCATCAACCCGGTTGGTTTTACCGTTGGATGATGGTTGCGGTTAAAAACGGGCTTTCTCTCTCGACCATCTAATGTATGAGTACTGTTTAGAACTCCTCGACCACTACCGGGATACACTCGCCGTTCTTCTAGGTCGATGACGTTTCCCTTCCAGTCGCTGTTCTTGTCTTTCTTAGTGGACTTCTTCGATAGTTCTTGGGGCGTAATGTTGAAAAACTTGCTATACCATTCGTTCGGTTCAACGGTAACACAGTTGGCCGGGTATCTACCTTCTTCTCCAATTCGGCAACCGTCCACGTTGATCGCCCCAGTACCGAATCGTTCAACCGTATCACAGATGTTACCCGTTAAAGGCTTTCGGCCCATAATTACTGGCTCATGTGCGGGTTTGATTGAACTACCCCATCCATCCCATTTCTTCGCCAGTTCACTGACAGGCTCATCACCGTCCACCTCATGAAAACCCTGCTCTAACGCTTTTTCCATCCATGGCCGAGTGTTCTGGCCGTTTATCATCATCACCGGGTTATATGGAATCCGTATCTTTTCCCTTACAGCACCTACTCTTTTATCGAACTGTTTGCTGACATCTAAGTTTTTCGGAAAACCACTGGTGTACAGCCATTCGATGACATCACGGATTTCAAATCCGGCGATCCGCAAAGCCACTGTCATCAAGTCTTGGGTTCGTGTTCCGGCGAAGCAGAGGATGTGTCCACCGGGTTTTAGCACCCGAAAAACCTCACGCCATATAGCCGGTCCGGGAACGAAGGAGTCCCACGTCTTCCCCATAAAACCGCTACCCCGATGAACATAATCTTCACCGGCCAGCCATTTCGTAAGAACTTCCTTAATATCCGGCTCCTTTGAAAGACCGTATGGGGGATCGGTCACGCATGAATCCACGCTATTATCCGGTAGTGTTTTCAGAATCTCCAGGCTATCCCCTTGCAGCACTTGATTTATAAATTGCATCGTTTGATTACCCCCTTCAATACTTAATGCCGACAAGAGGACGAATTTGTGACAAAAAAAGAGGGCCGAAGCCCTGCTTTTAATCCCACATTGTTTTCGGTGCTTTCCCCAATCTGTTCATCAGCAGTTTGTAAACGTCCAGGTCCAATACGTCGGTGGCCTGGTTTTTTTCTTTGTCATCCAACAGTTCACCCAGCCTAGGCCGCCTAACCCGAAGTTTCCGCATTACCCGCTTTTGCGTTGTCATGTGCTCCCCATGATACTCCTTTAGGAAGTCCCATTTTTCGGGGTCGAGTTCTCGAACGGCATCGAACATGTTTTGTACGATCTCCCTTGTTTCTCCTTGAGCACCCCGCTCCCAGAGACGTTGCTTGAACACGTTCTTCACCAGTGCTTCTTCAGAGAAATCAAACATAAACGGGGGCATCATGACGCCCATGGGGTAAAGGGAACGCAAGGCTTGAAGCGGTTCTTCGGGATGCTCTTTCATGACCTCTTCACAGCGTGCTAACTGATTTTCCATCATCATAAAATACCAGTTTGGGTTTTTCGCCTCATGGGGAATCACTAACCCCCATGGCTTATTTGCCCGAAAGCCACCGGCAATTCTACGGTTACGGATCGTGTACGTGATGAGATGATCGTAGGTAGTCTTACTGACACCTATATAAAGGAAAGAAACTGATTCACCACGGATGGGTTCGTAAGAATGACCGGCCTTCACCATGCCGTTAAGGAAGCGATTGGTGTTATCCATATCGTCGTACTTCCCCAGATATAAGGCAGATGCGAAAGCGGAAGTGAGCCGATCACGGTCGGTTGCCCGTAATGCAATAACCCGGCCCTTTTGAACAGGTTGATATCCCTGTGAGGCATATATCCGGTTAATGAAGTATTCAATATTTGATATATCTTCATTCCGTTTGGGGTCCATATACACTAGGGTGTTTCCGGTGATGTCGTTCATGTTAATCGAAAAGGTATCTTCCGGGGCGAGGTTTTTCATTGCGTAAGTCATCTGCAAGCTCCTTTCTTTGTTGTATCGCTGTTACTAACCGGTGTGGCCAAAGCCTCCGCATCCCCGTTCTGTTTTTGTGAAGGACTCAACTTCCGTAAGTTCCGTGTTATGCAAGGCTTGTGGGAAAATCATCTGGGCAATCCTGTTTTCAAAGTTGATCGTGAACGCCTTATCAGACAGGTTAATCAGAATCACTCCGATGCCACCGGTATAATCCGCGTCAATCGTACCCGGCGTATTAAGCACAGTAATTCCATGCTTCCATGCAAGGCCGCTACGAGGACGCACTTCCGCTTCCATTCCAGCAGGCATCTGTACGGCAATCCCTGTTCGGACCATGCAGCGTTCGCCGGGACGCAGGGTATAATGTTCAAACCAGGATTGTAAAGGTTTACTGGGATCTTCCGATGGCTTTATCACATCAAAAACTCTCAGGTCGAAACCACTGGAAAGCGGTGTCTCCCGTTCGGGGATCGTAGCAAGTAAATGGAGCTTCTTCGTCGGGATCAGAATTTTCGTATTTGTGTGTTTCAATTTCCGCACCTCCATAACTTAATGCCGACAGAACCTCGATTTTGTGACACAAAAGTTGGGGGAAAACTCCCCCATGTGTTGTATCAGTTGAATTTTCGTTTTGGGTACTCGTAATTTTTCCGGGTAGCATTCCAACTGGAAACCTTGGTAAAGTAACCGATAATCCGCGTCAAATAGTCTGTAATAGGAAAGCCGCAAATAGGGCAGGTTTCCCCTGTTCCCACGATGGACGTATGTCCTTCCTTACAGATGCCGAATCCGTAGTTAATGGCAAAATGCTCTACCCCTTCGGTTAATGCGATGCGAATCAGCCGTTCCATCGTTACAGATTCGGTAATTCGCTCCTGTACATTCAAGTGAAGAATCCCGCCACCACTTACATGCTTCATGAAACGTCCGGTTAATCGGATTCGATCCATGGTTCCCATATCCGCAATCAACGGAATGTATTGATTAGAATACAACTCAAAGGGCTGCTTATCTCCAAAGATCAACCGGTCTTTTCGAGCTAGGCTGACGGCTGTGCTTTCAGCGGGGATTTCCTCTGTGTTGAAGGAGTAACCTGTTTCTTGACTAAAAGCCAGAGCATACTCTTCCGTTTTAATCAGCACTTCCTCTACGAAATCCTGACCTTCCTGGGATTCCATCGGCATCCCTAAGAAGTGGCTCATCTCATATTGACCATGGATTCCGATAGTGGAAAACAGCATATCCAGAGTAAACCAGCGTAGAGGCTTGAAAAACTTCAAAAACCCTTTTTCCACACGTCGCTGCAAAATTTCTTCCCGGTGTACCAGAAGCAAATCACGAGCCATAGTTAATCGCTTGTCCAGCAGACGGAAAAAGTCTTTTCGATCTTTTGCTTCTAACGCAATCCGAGGGAAGTTCACGGTAACCACTCGGTGAGAACCGATATTCAATCCGCCATTGCCAAAACTATCCGCCCGGTAATTCATCCGTTCGGTATCATTTACGAAGCGACAGCACATTGCGATCTTGCTGCCTTCGTTGGCGTAAATATTGAAGCATCCTAGTTTTGCATTCACCCGGCTGATAAATGACATAAAATCATCATCAAGGGGCTGCCGATTTTCATCTACAGACAAGTTTGCGGTCATCACCGGGAACCGGTATGGTAGACCTGTAGTCGGATCACCCTGGGCAAAGAACTCCGCGAGGATTTTCTGAACTTTCATTACAAATTCAATGTCTACTGCAGTACCATCTGGGTAACGATACTCCGCAAACAGTTTCTCAAGGTTTACTCGGTCAAATATAGAGATGTTTGTGAAGGGGCTTTGTCCTGAAGTCACTTGTGTTACGAAGATGTTCGCTACACATCCCCTGCTATACGTCGCCGCATAGGTCAGACTATCTCATACACTCATCGCTTTAGGTTAGGCGTGAGTGCCCCCGCACTTTGAGCACCCATCGCTTGTGCCCTACTCTACTCAGTTCCATTGGAAGTCTTACGCGACTCCAACATCCAATGTCTTTTCGATAGTCGTTGAACCTTCCTCCATGGGAGGCTTGGCTGCTGATTGTCTCCGATGAAGTTCTTTATGACAGTGCCCACATAAAATCTCTAAGTTATTGAGGTCGTTATAGGCTTTAGAGTTTGCTTTCATCCAATCGTACAAAGCGTTTTGATTATCTTCTGTATAAGGAGTAATCCCGCTCTGATTCACCGCATCGATTACCATAGATTTCATCTTTACTTTATGGTGCATCTGTAGGTCTTTATCTGTACCGCATTTGGAACACTTATCTCCAAATTTCCTTAATGTTCGGTCGAAGTATTTTTGCTTGTGGTAACATCGCAAAAGGTTGTATATCCGTTCTGGATACACGTTGTCATGATATTTCACCGTTAATCCATAAGATTTCAGCATATTGCTTAGAATCACAGAGTCAACGTTATAACAATTGGATAACTGAATAATTGATGTTTCGGTGTTCACGTAATTTTCGATAAACCATTTCTTCGTGAATGTAGCGTATTTATCGACTCGTTTGATGTTTGGGATATGCTTAATCCCCTGAGTCTTGAAATGGTAGACAACGGTATCAGTGCTGACGCCATAGTGCCGAGCAATTTCAATAATGGACATACGCTTCATAAAATGCAGGCGAACCAAATCATGAATCGTAAACTTTCTAGTTCTACGAATACCGTGACGCCATAACCAAATATTCACTGAAGCTGACTTACATCCAATCTCCTTAGCAATTTCCTCACGACTTTTCATTTCTACAACAAATCTGTGATGTAACCAATTACGGTTTTCGCAAGGGTTATATCCTGTAAATCGCATTGACATTCACCTCCTTCCTGGGCACTTTTTTAATCGGAGACTTCCCAGCAATTCACGGGGTTTGCAATAGACAGTCGCCTGCCTATGCCGCTTCACAGAAACGGAATTTGTTGTTGGCTACATGAATGAACTTCTGCCAGAGGTTCACTATTGCATCTCGATCACTGGCGTCATCCGGGCTGGTGCCTTCTCGTTTCAAATACCAAGATAGGTTCACGATGAAGTCGCCTGGGGCCACAGCTCCCGCAAATTCCTGCGATAAATCCATCACCGTTTCTGTTACTTGAGCGACGAAACTATCCGCCCGTTTTGGGGATACGCTCCCGAGTTGACCATAAGGCCGCCCTAGCAGCATAAGATTCTGTGTGGAAAATGCGAAGCAATACGGAATCTGTATCCCTTGTCCACTGGCGTCATGGAAATACAGTTCGCCCCGCCAGATTGCCGAAATGAGTTCATTGGCCCGGCGAACACCGAATCGTTTCATCGAATAACGCCACAACAGGTAATATCCTTCTAATTTCAAGATGCCTTTCGTTACTTCCGCTTGGTAGTTGTTCGCACTCAACTCTTCATTAGAGTTGGCATTTTGGTCCACGGTGGTATCGGCCAACCGCTTAGTGAAGTAATCGTGAGACATCTGGCCCACGTCAACTTTATCGGGACTGATTCCTTCCAAGGATAAAAGTTGCAGCCCTTGAGGGTCTTTAGCGAAACGCTTATAAAGAGCGTCAAACTTCTTATCAAAAGTCAGCGTCTGTTGCATCGTTTATATCCTCCGCTTGTCGATGATGCTCTGGTTGCTGCTGGCCGGGAAAGCCCCGGTACGCAGTTCCTCTCGATACTCCCCTGCCACGATAACCGTACACCAACAAGATATTTCTTTCGGAATATCTTCATATGAAAACCCGGTATAGAGCCAAGATTCTAATCCCATTTCGTTGATGCCGATTAACAGGTGTATCAGGGCGTCCGGCTGTTCCAGAGGTTCGCCACCGACAAACACCACGGCATCATAGTGGTTACGATACTTTTGGATTCGGAGCAGAATGTCTTCCGGCTTGATATCCATTCCCCCGTCGGGGTCTTGTAGTTCGGGATTATGGCATCCAGGGCAACCCCTGCTACATCCTTGAAAGAACACCGAATAAGCAATACCGCCTCCGGCATCGGATGTATTCAAATCGTTGAATCCTCCTACGATCATTGCGAACACCCCCCTTACCCTTTTAATGCCGACAATTCGACCGATTTGTGACAAAACGAAGGGACAGCGTATTTGCCGTCCCAGTTATAAGAGGACTATTTGATTACCCGGTAAGCAAGTTCTCCTCTAAATCTAACGGTAAAAAATCAGTCTGGGTGACTTTCCACCTTCGAAACCCTTTGTGGTCTATCCATATCCAAAGTTCAAAGTCCATCGTATTACCGAGGTCATACTCTCGGATAACCTCTTGAATGGACGCTATCTCTTTTCGGTACGCCGCTAAAGAAAAAACTTTTGTCCGCTTGGATTGCACGGCCAAAATCCGATCCTTGCGAATTCCCAGTACATCGATTTTGGAATGGGAGCCTGCCGAACGAAGCACTAGGTAGCCATGAGACGTTAAGTCCTGCACGATTTTCCTCTCAATCTCATAACCCCGTTGGTAATTCGTCCGTTTGGGCATTAGGCAATCTCCTTGCACTTCATCTTATAGGGGCAGAAGATACACTTTTCGATCACCTTTTCAGGCAGCACTTTCGCATAGTACATCTGGGCCACCGTTGCGAATTTATGGAGCAATTGGTTCCGGTCCTCATCAGTGACTTCAAAGTGAAAGGCTCGCATATCCGGTTTTGCCTCATCTCCTTTGGTCCAGCCGTCTTTGGCCAGAGATTCATAAACGATGAGGAACTCCCGGAGACCGAACAGCAGTGAATAGGCTACACACTGGGTTTTATGATCTTCTTGGGCGTCTTTCATTTTGTATTGTCCGATCACCCCTAGAGTGGTTGACTTTGTCTTAAACTCAAAACCCACTTTGGCTCCATCCCGATATTGAAGAACACCATCCATCATGCCGTACAGCTGGAATTTAACATTGTTGTATTCCTGGGACCGAACCTGCCGAATGTTCTTTTCCCATGCGGGTAGTCCTTTTTTTGTTCGCACCACTGTAAAAGCTGGGTGGTCCAAATATTTTTCTGCATATAACAAATCCCGTTGAACGGCCGCATGAACCGCTGAACCATTCCTTACCCATCGCCGCTGATAGGGACACATCTCCCCTTCTTCCTTTGGAATCCGGTCAGCCCGGAAATACAGCTCTCGTTCGCACTTAGAGGCCGACGAAGGAGTAAAGGTAACAATACCCTTATCAAAGTGCAGATCGCTTTTGTCATCTGTAAGAGCTATCTGTTCACAATCCAGAATTGTTCGTTCTATTTCTACATCACTTGGCAGTTCCAACGAATGAATTTGATTAAAATGCCCAAGGATCGCTGCCGATAGTTTTGTACCCCGAGCTGAAACAGGATGTTCCAGTACTTCTTCCCGAAGTTTTTTTGCCCCCAACTTATTGGTAAACCCCACGATTCCGCCTCCTGTTTATGCCGCGTTTTTGAACCAATCCTGTTTCTTAAACCCTTCACCCCAGCGTCTCATTAACTCGGTATCGACTTTCATTGGAACATCCAGATTCACCGCTGACAGCATACATTCTTCGATTTCCTGCACTTGAGCCAGAGTAATTCTTTCGTCTACCAGCATCAGAGCTTCATCGTGCACAGTAGCGAAGAGTTCCCACCCTTTGTTCTTACAGTAAGCATGAAGCTTCAGAAGGGCTTTTTTCATGATATCTGCCGCTGTCCCTTGGATGATGGCGTTGACACTTTGTCGCCGTACTGATTCCACCGGACCTTTCACCTTTCGGAACTCTTCTTTCAGCGAGCGGGGAATCTCTTTCACCCGCCAAAAGTTTGTGGGGACCTCGGCTGTGTTCGCTAGTCGGCATATTCGCCCAGCCAATGCATCATACACCTTTGCATGTTCCCGATATCCAGGGAAACGCCGCTTTCGGCCGTCGATGGTCTCTACATACTCATTGGTTTTTACGAATTCGTGGACGGATGCAATGAACTTGTGAACACCGGGATAGGAAGTAAAGAAATCTCGGATGAACTGTTGGGCTTCTTCGGCGGTAATTCCTAGCTGCTGAGACAGCGTAAACATACTCGTGCCGTACATGACTGCCAGCAATCCGATCTTCATTTTCTTTCTATATATTGAGCCGTCTGCACAATCTTCGATGGGAACGTTAAAGACCCGGCTCGCTAGGTTAGAATATAAATCCTGCCCCCGGAGGTATGGTTCACGGAACAAGGGATCACCGCTTAAATGGGCTAAAATTCGGGGTTCAATCTGGGAAAAGTCGCTCCCTAGGATTAGCTTTCCTTCGGGGGCGATGACCAGCTTTCGGGCCTTCGGGGGCAGGTTTTGCAGGTTGGGCTCACTGCTAGAAAACCGACCGGTAACGGTTTGCACTTGATTAAAGGAGCCATGCAGCCGCCCATCGCTTTGGATTTGCTCGGGGAGGGCGTCGACATACGTCCCTAACAGTTTTGTCAGGCCGCGATAGTTCAGAAGATGTGCGATTCCTTCGTGTTCCCCTTGCAGGGATTTTAAGGTTTTTACGTCTGTGGACCGTTTGTTTCGATCGGGGAGTTCCAGTTGGTCATAGAGCACCTTGGCAAGCTGGGTGGGAGAGTTGAAGTTGATATCGCCGAAAGCGTCTTTCAGCTTTCCTTCCGTTACAACGATTTCATGCCGAAGCTCATCCCCATATTCCACCGCAAAATTCCGATCGATGAGAAGCCCTGCCTGTTCCATATCCACGCATACATCTACCAGTGGATTTTCAATATCTCGATGTAGTTGCAGCAGCTTTTCTCGTTTCTGTAAGTGATCCAACTGCCATTTGTACAGTTCGAGGGTTAAATGGGTGTCCTTCGCCGCATAGACCAAAGCCACGTCCAGTGCCACTTCATCAAATCTGGTTTTGCCGAACAGTTCCTCGAAGGTGTGGCTTTCTTCTTTGAAACCGAAGTGTTTGCCATACTTCGTGGCCAGATTTTTGAGAGCATAGCTGGTCTCATTTTCATTGAGCAGGGCCATGGCGATTCGGGTATCATACAACAGTCCTCGCATCCGCACCCCATGCCGGATGAACATGTGAATGTCATACTTGGCATTGTGGAGCACTTTCCCTATATCGGGGTTGGTCAGCATTGGCCGCAGAGCGTCCAGTACACAGTCCCGGTCTAATTGCTTACCGGTCTTGTGGGCAACAGGGATATACACGTGATAGTCGGCGTTGGGTAAGCTAATGGATATCCCCACGATTTCATTCCGGTAGACGTTTAACCCAGTCGTTTCAGTATCCAGAGCCACAAACGGTTCCCTTTCTAGGTCTTCTACGAGTTGTTCTAGCTGGGATAGGGTCTGGATTAACCGGTAATTCGCTGGAGCCTTGGCCACCATCTCTTGCAGAATGCCGATTTTCCGTTGTTCCATTAACACCCGGTATAAATCAAGGGCTTTGGTTTTGGTGAGGATTTGATTATTCTTTAGTCCAGTACCGATAATGCCGTCCTCGATCGCTTTTTTGACCTCTAGTAGCCGGGCTTTATCGGTCTGAGAATTGTTCATCTGCAATATTCCGAGTTTGGGCTTGCCGTTCTTGGTTAGATAGCCTGATTCCCATATCTCTACCCACGAGGGTTCCTGTTGAACATTTTCTTTTTTCGCTTGAGCCGCTTTCGCCCGTTGTACCTTATCGGTGTCTTTTTTCAGCTTTAACTCCATGCTAAGTTCCACGTTTAAAAACCCCCTCGCTTAGAAATGCCATCAGCAAGTGGGCATTTTTTATTCATAGGAATGAAACGGGAAGGGCTGTTGACCCTCCCCAGTTATTTTTGACTAAAACACACTGTCCGGTTCATCTTCGGAGGCCGGGGGAATCGGTTTTACATCATCCCCACCGCCGCTTTTTACTGATTCCCATTCGTCTATCTGTGCTCGGGCGGAGTTTACTTCTTCGGAGCTGAACAGTTGGGTTACCGGGAACCCTGCATCCATAAGAAGGGCAATTTGCTGGTTCCGAGTTCGAGCCTGAAGTCCTGATTCAAAAAGGTTGGATTCCACGGTTAGCCCGTCAAATTGAGCAAACCTTTCTTTATCCTCAGGTTTCAGTCGAAGGATTGGTGAAAGAGAATAGTTGGTATCAACTTTATTGCCGGTTCTCTTGAACAGAAATGCGTACGTTTCCAAGTCGTAAGCATACTGTTCAATGGCCGCGATCAGTTGCTGGGCTTGTCCCTTCGTAGCATCAAAGAGTCGGAGTTGGCCCATATCGATATCGGCAAAGGCGAAAAGGTAACGTTTTTTGGCGTAAAGCCCGTCAAAACCTTTGGCTTTGACGTTAGATGCTTCACAAAGAGCACATTTCTCCCCTACCGGTGTAATGCACGGTTGGGTATAGATGCCGTTTGCATAGGACGCATGGGCCAGATATTCGCAGTAATCCTCTGTACTTAGCAACCGAACTCGGCAACTTTCGCCGTCCTTTAGCCGGATATAGAGCTTTTTGAAATCGATTTTTTCTACCTTTTTATTCAAGGATGCTTTCGCATCTTTCCCTTTAGCGGTAATAATGGACATTTGATTTTACCCCCCGAAGTTTGTTAAAATCTTAACTTGAAGTTGTGCAAAAGCATCAATGAAGGCGATGTACTCACGGAAAGCTTTTTTGGCCCGTGAAACCGCCTGTCGAGCCTTTTGTGAATACTCTTTTTCTCCGAGAAATGCTGCGATCTCTTCGTTGGTAAAGCCGAGTCGTAGCAGTTCAAGGATTCTTGCTTGTTGCTCGTTGGTTGTTGCAAAACCAGCGAGCATTTTTTCGTAGTGGAGTGTTTCGATCACGGTGTCTTCATAATTCTCTTTATCTTCAATGATGGAAGCGAAGGTTTCTCCACAGGCACCCGGAATCTCGTTATCCATCGGAACTTCTGTGCACAGGGATCGTTTTAGACGACCCAGTGCTTTTTTTATATCGGTGATTTTGTCTTTGGCGAAGAAATTAAATCGCTGAGTAAAATTCGATTCCCCGTTATATCCCACAGATGCTTTCCATACCGCCTCCCTTAATTCGCTGATAAACACGGCAGATTCAATTCCGGTTCTCTGAGATAGCTTATAAGCCATCCTGTCGATCAAGGGGGCCATGAGGTCAAGCAGTTCGGAGAGGCTTTCTTCGGACGGATCGTTGTCACATCGAAGGGCGGCTTTGTTGATGGCTTCGTTATCTACATTCAAGATTGATCCCCCTTACACTTATTTAATAACGACATAAAGTTCGGTTCGTGACTTCAAAAACGGGAATCTCTCCTGGAAATAATATACTAATATTTAATTACCTGATCTGAGGGAAATACTAGCTACCGATTGAGGTGAACCGATGGGGAAAGGTTTGGTATCAGTGAATTTGGACGATAAGATTGATGTGATCTACAGGCTTGTGAAGGCGGGTGAATTTCTAAAAAACATGCGGGTAGAAAAAAAGCTGTCTCTTGCAAAATTATCGGACGCATTAGGAGGGACTGTGTCGAGTAACTATCTCTCGCTTTTGGAGAGGGGAAAGGTTTCCGAACCAAGCGAAGAAGTATTACGAGCCTTAGCTAAATTTTACGAAATACCCGAAGAAGAGATATTTAACCAATTCGGTAAAATACCCGAAGAGGTCATACGAGCCTTACGGGATCAACCGTTTATGACAACAATCTTTAACAGTATTTATAAAAGAGGATATCCCGAAGATATTCAAAAAAAGGTTGTTAGTGAGGCTTTGCAAGCGTTTAACGAGATTACGAAAAAATACGAACATACTTTAACGAAAACGGACGAGAAATAACACTCAGCAATTCATCTGGGGGTAACTCATTCACATCCTTTACGTTCTCAGGTAGGCGAATCGCCTCTAGGAGTAAATAACCCCCGAGATTTTCAGAAATACTTTGTGCGATTCGTTCCCCGGCCTTATCGTTATCTGTCGCAATAATTAGCCGTTCAATGGGCGACTGAATCAGAAGTTTACGCTGCTGCTGACTGAGATTTGCTCCACCTAAAGCAACTGCGGGACATCCTGCTTGCCAAAGAGTTATAGCATCAATCTCACTTTCTACAATAAACGCTTCAGCCGTTTTTAATCTATAAACAGCATTAAGTCCGTACAAGTGATCTTTCACAGGCTGACCGCCAGAATAATACCAAAACATTTTCCCGTGAATACTACGGTACTTTATATTCACCAACTGACCGTTTTTATCGAACCAGGGAAAGGTAATTGCACGGGACTTTTTGTCATATCCTATTTGAAAAACCCGTTGGTACCTCTCCCCGATTCCTCTCACATTTTCCAGATAAGGGTGCCGAAAAAGATAGTTTCTTAAAATTGCCTGGTCCAATCGACCGGGCTTTTTCTTTTCCGTCAAGTCTACCAACAAGATCAAATCATCCGGGTTGGGGACGCATGTCCCGTACTTATTCAGCAAATACTCTTCCGTTTCGCCGTAAGTCTCATTGCGGAGATATGCCATAAGCGTTACAAAATTACCCTTATTCCAATCTGGATTATCCGCTCCACTGTCCAACCATACACCGTGTTTTAGATGGACTGCAAAGCTGGGATGTCGTTCGTCCCGAAAGGGTGAGCAGGCGATGAAGTTTTTTTCATTCCATTTGGGATGTTTCCAATCATATTGTTCAATTTCAGCCTGAATATTTACGGGTAGTTCAAATCCCCTTACCGTAATCAATCCGCTTTTTTCATCCCGTTTTTGAAGCTCGGATTTGGGAGATCCCTTCTCACTAGACTCAGTATTTTGTCCGCCACACGAATTCCGTCTTCCACTTGCCCCACTCTTTCTAGATAATCTGGATAGGTTAGGTTTTTCAGACCGTGATTTTTTTGGTAATCGTTCATTCGTCTTTGAAGGTTTGTTCCGAAAGCCCGGTTAAAGGCTTGCTTAAATTCAACATGAGCTTCCGAAAAAGTCACACCATTCTTTCTCGCTATTTTTTTAACCATTTCGTTTAACTGCTGCCGGGGAGTTCCGTTAACGTTCACGGAGTCCATCAAATTAATCCGGTGATGAGCGAGGGCTGCTTTTCTCTCCGCTCGCTGGCTATCATCTTCGACTTTTTTCAGTCGGCGATCATGTTCCACCATGAGTTCCGCCTGTTTTAGAAGGATTTCCGCTTGCGTCATTGGCTGTTGTGATTCGTTTAGATTTAATCGGTAATACTCATCGACCAACAATTCGTAAGCTTCCCATGCCCGATCGGTATTCAGGGATTTGGCGTGGAGCCATGCTCCTTTTTCCGTCCACAAATAAAGGACCCTGACCATCGTACCAATTTGCAATCCCGAATTTCGGGATCGCAAATCTGTGAGTTGATCTCCCTCTATACGGAAAAAGTGTTTACCTTCGGTGTAACGTTCTTTGTTCTCGGTAAAATTGCTTGACACACGTTTTGGCTCTGTTCCATACGATTCGGCTAATTGTGATGTTGTGAGTACTCTTTGGTTTGAATGTTCAATCGGTTGAAGGTAATTCATATTCTTGTATTCCTCCTCATTTGTCTGGTTGAATGCGTTGATGTGATCATGTTTGTAAATTTGTATTTTTTGTGGTTACGAACTTACAGTGCTAGATAATAAACTACGATGAACGTTTGTACAAACTATAAATTGTGGCTTTATTCACAAATGATTCTAAAAGAGGTCGGTTACATCCGTTTCCCGGACATGACCCAGGTTAAAATTCACCGATAATTCCACAATTTTTCCCACATTTGGTTCCCGACACTTCTCGATGGAGATTTTACCGATCCCATCAGCGGCATCGAAAGTAAGCACCGTTGCTGCATCTTGGATAACGGCGATGGTTTCACTGTAATCAGTTAGCCTTGGGGGTTTTACAATCCGGTTGCCATCATCGTCCTGCTTCAACCCCTCTTTTTCGGCAGCTCCCGGAGTTTGGTGCACAACAAGGCCAGCCACATTGTACCGCCCAAAAAGCTGACGTAGTCGTCGCGATGTGATCGTCATGGCGTCCCGCATCCCTTTTCCTTTTCCGTGAATCATCAAGTTGAATCCGTCGATCACCACCATCTTGGTATGCGGGTAGGTCTGTAGATCGGCTTCGATCGCTTCCAACGTTAATCCACCCGGAAGGTCTTCCATCGTTTTAATGATGTAGGCACCTTGGGCTTCTGCCACCTCAGGAGTAAAGCCGTTTAAATATCCGAAATAGGACTGTTCATTATCGAGTATCCCGCGCCGTAAACGGACGTTATCGAACTTTCCCATCAACGTATCCAGTCGAAGGACCTGCTGTTTTTTCGATAACTCCGGTGAATAGTGAATCACCGGGAAACGGTTTTCCCATGCCGTTAGCCCGATATGAGAGGCAATCCATGACTTCCCCCGGTTTGTAAAGGCCATTAAAAGAATAAAGTCACTCGTTTCAAAGCCACCGGCGAGAGCTTCGGTTAGACTAGGGTATGGCGTGGGAATATAGACCGATTCTCGGGCCGTCTTTGCGTCCTCATACCACTCCCGCCGTTCGGAGCCGTTTGCAGCATAGTTCGTGCCCAAGGAAAAAGTCATCGCCGTTACGGTTTCAATTCGGGCCGTTTCTTCCTTGAGCCAGGTAATAAACTTATCCCCCGATAATTCCGAGAACTTCTTCCCTGCTTGGTTCTGCAACAACTCAAAAGCTTGCCGTTTGGCGGTTTGTGCTTTTAAGCGGGTACAAAGGAATTTGAAGGTATCGACCACACCCGGCATGTAGTCGAATTCCTCAAATTCTGCCGCCACTGTCCGGGCATCAGGGGATTGGCCGTGATCTTTTACATAGTCGCAGATAAATTGATATACATTCCCCAACGTGGGAAAGTCGTCACCATCAATGTTATATAGAAACAACTGATGAAAACTGTTTTCGTCGATCGCTTTGGAGAGCAGTTGGGATTCCAGCATTAATACAACCCTGCCTTTCTGTGGTCCACGCCCCGGAATGATATGGGGATGGCAGCCCCTTCGATTCGGCTGGCGATTCGGTCATCCAACAATCCAGCAATATCCGTCAGAGGCACATTGGATGTATAGATGGTTGACATCTCATCGATTGCCCGCCCGTCGATGACCTCGTAGAACTCCGAACGATAGGCTTCTGTGGCTTCCCTGACCCCGATATCATCCAGCACCAGCAACTCCGCTTTGAGCATTCGTTCTTTTAACCGGTAATACTGAGCACTGGCCGTCTGTTGCATTTCAGGGGTTCCTCGAAACTGGGCGTTAAAGCTGTTTTGGTATTTTGATGCGTTAACAAAAAGGGCTGGGACTTCCTCAATCCTCCGCTGCTTCGTTACGTGTTCAATCGTCCGGGCCACCAAGAATTCGTTTAAGATGGCCACTGCAGCCGTGGTCTTTCCCGTTCCGGTTCCCTTGGCGTTATCCGACTGGGGGATAGAAAAAAGATATAGGCCACAACCCTTCGCTACCTTCCCCAGTACGTCCACACAATACTTTTGAACGGCAGCATAGGCCACAGGGTTTTCTTGTTCAAACGGGAGTTCCCGCGCCGAAACCCCGGTATAGGCTTTGGGGATTCCGGCTAACCCCCAGATACCTCCGCTACCGCTTTCTCCTTGCAGTTTTAGGAAGGCATAGCACAGGGGGCCGCACAAGGCGGGGTTCCCGGCTTGCTTGCACTTTACCCTTAACAGGCATTTCACCACGCCACACACCCCCTTATATTCGATCTAACAGGGCTAACAGCTCTTCCGCCGTTCTCCCACCGTGTTCTGGCACATTCATTCGAGCTGTTCGCTCTTTGGCAACCGCCAGGGCTTTTTCCGGCATCCATGTACATAAGGCCGCGATGGAGGGCCGGGGGAATTTCGAAAGGGTTCCCCACTTCTCGTACATTTCCACCGAGATATCGACGATCTGCCGTATTTGTTCCGGTGAATACTGTCCCATAAGCCGTTGCTTCACCATCTTGGTATCCTTGGGCCAGTTGGGGTTGCAGTTCGCATCATACTTTTCCCGGTATCTCATGCAGAAGTATTTAATTACACCCTGTGCCGTCATCGGTTCATCTTCGGGGATTCCTGTATTACTGTTTAGATCTTTATTACAGTGATTACTGGTAGTTATAGAAGTACCATACTTTATGTCAAATTCCGTTGCGGGGGCGTCGGGCTTTTTGACATCAGGTAGTGTATTACTGTTTATACCGTTATTACTGTTATTACCGGTAGATATAGTAGTACCGTACTTAGTGTCAAAGACCGTTGCGGGGGTGTCGGGATCTTTGACATAGGTAGGAGGTACAATCTGTGATACCGGTAAAATCGTATAGAAAGAATAGGTTGCCTGGGAGTTCGGCGTTTGCCGTTTTACCCGTTGGATAATTGGTTGCCCCTCCCAACGGAACTCCAATAACGAGTTCACCCATTTACAGGCCGTCTGTCGACTGCACCCCATCCCCTTTGCGATCGTGTCCTGAGAGGGAAAACACTCCCCGTTTAAGTCCATATAACTGGCGATAATGCACAAGACGGTCCACCGTTCCGGCCCTAGCTGTGCGATTAATCCGGTTGTAACCGCCGTTTTATAAAACTTAAAATAGATTTCTTCCTCCCAGGTTTTCTCGATGATGTCAAATCGTTTGTCAATCTCCATCGTAATCATGCTGGCCGTAGCTGCGTTTTTTTCGTTACCCATTTCATCCACCTCCAGAAAGTTAATGCCGATTTTCAAACCGATTTGTGACAAAAAAATAACCCGCCAGCCGAAATGGCCAGCGGGTACATGTATTATTTGGTTATTGTACGGTGTGGATGGACTTTGATACATCATAGAGACCGCAGGCGGATAAACCGGCGATTAACCCGTTAGTAATGCCCGTTTGAAGCGTATCGGCAGGCATGAGAAAAATACCACCCAAGATACCCAATACTAGGGATAGGGCTGGTATATATTTCACGTCGATATAGTTCTTCGCCAACTGTCCTAGAGCCACGATAATTCCAACAATTACACTTGATTCAAACATAATGTTCCACCTCAGCGTTTTTATTGGGAACCCATCCGGAAAATAGTTAAGATTAGGCACACAACTTTTCAAACAGCCCTTGTTGATCCAACAGCACCAACACCCGGTAAAAGGAGTAATCTCCTAGCGGATCTGCCACGATTTTCTTTTCATGGAGCTTAATCATGGTGGGCCTTGCCCAATCTGGAATTTGAGCATAGAGTTTCTGAGCTTCTGTTTTGTTTTTTTCTGCAGCAAGGCGAGCATTTTCTGTGTCCACCCGTTCTTTTACACCCGCGATAAATTGATCCCAATGGGGTAAGATTTTCCGAGGACACTCTTTCCCCGTCCAACTTTTGTGAGTTACCACGTTTTCCAAGGGGATTCCAAGGTCAAACATGAGCTTACAGATTAAATCCTGGGCGTTCGATTCTGCCTTTGCCAGATCGCCGTCTGCATTTTCGCACACCTCGATGCCAATACTGGTCCGGTTGCCGGGGCCGTTTGTCCCATCACCAGCGTGCCATGCGTTTTCGTTGGTGGGAATGTGTTGGATAATTTGATGGTCGTCAACAGTAAAATGCCAAGAAGTTGAACCGGCTCCAGTCGATTTAACATAGGCAGAGTGACCCGCTGCGTCGGCTCCTTTTGAATCATTACCAGTGTTATGAATGGTAATGGACGTGGGCTTCATGGTGTAGCCCGGACGGTTCTTGGCTCCTTTCGGAATGAAATCTTGCGTAATGGTGGTCATAACTGTTACTGCCCCTTTCCCCGAATTTCAGATTTAATTTCTTGGACATCGTCACTGAGCCTTTCATACTGTTTTGCCAGTAGTTCAAACTGCCGGGTGATATCCCGGAGAAAATCGGTCAGTTTATTTTCACGTTCTTTTGCATCAAACTGAAGTCGCCGACTATCTTGAAGTTGGTACAAATATAACGACACAAACAGCAACGCCCAGATTCCTTGTTCGACCGCTTTGGTTAGTAGCGTTTCTTCCACCGTTCCCCCTCCCCCAAAATAAACCCGCTTCCTCTAAGGCAGTGGGGTTTTGAATTCTTATTGCGGCTGGGGTTCTACTTGCGATGCCAAGTATTCGGCGACAGGGATTGGGTAATCCGCCGGTAAAGTATTCAAGTCACGCCGTCCCACCTTCACCAAAAATGCGTACACCTTCACCATGTAATCCAGCACATCAGCCACGTTTCAACCCTCCTTTCAAAGTCTGAAGTTCTTCATATAAAGCAACAACCGCCTCAGCCAAATCGGCAAGGGCGGTTTGTTCTTCCGGTGCCACCTTATTCGGACTAGATTGGGGTGGAGATGGTCTTCCCGGTCCCGAATATTCCCACTCAGTTCCATCTTTTTCTCGGAGATACTGCTTCCCTTTCCGATCAATTAACTCAGCCAAAAGTGATCACCTCTATAATGGAATTTTAATAACAGATCCGTTTCCGCCTGCCGCACCTGGGTTTCCCGCCGTGTCCATTGCACCTGCAGCTCCACCTGCCACAGTTAGCATCGGGATGGATATGGTTTTGGCGAATAAGAAAATACATCCGCCACCCCCGCCTCCGCCTCCTCCCGCAGCGGAAAGGCTTGTACCGTTGTTGGCCGTACCCCCGCTCAAACCGTCTGCTCGAATGGCACCAGTTCCGATAATAGTGTCGGCGACGATAAAGATACAACCGCCACCAGCCCCGCCGCTTCCTCCTTTTCCTGAATAACTGCTAGATCCGCTATATCCGGCACCTCCCCCGCCTCCGGCTCCACAAAAGGACAGGATATCTCGAAGATCAGAGGCAAATCGGCCTCCTTTCGTGCAGTTGTTTCCTGTCGTTCCTGGGTTGTTCAAACCTCCATTGGAACCGAAGACATCGGTACTACCTCCGCCACCCCCTCTTGCCAACGTAGTGCCTCCAGCTCCTCCCCCCGAACCGCAGGGACCAAAGCCGTCGACTCCATTGTAGCCAGGAAGGTGTCCCGCATTGTTGGTGGCATTAGCTCCGCTCCCTCCAGCGGCACCTTTGCCCGATGCAGATAAGGTACCGTTAATCGTAAGCGTCCCTTGTATGAATAATCCCAAGAAAGATCCGGTTGGAGTCAGGGTAACGCCGCTGTTTACCGTAGCTGAAGAAAGCCGATATATTCCCGATTCAAGAGTCGTATTCGTGGTCCATGTCGCCAGTCCATCGTACCCGTCATTCAAAAAGAATACTCCCGACAGCATGGTTCCCCGGATTTTAGAGTGAAGGCTTCCGTTGATATCTAACCGATCGGTTTTCGCTCCGACCAGCCGACGAATATAGGCCAGTACCGCTTCATTGGCTCCAAACATCGATCACACCGCCCGTTTCAAGTAGTCGTTACTCCAGATGTACGTGAGCACATCCCGAATCCCGCCTGCCGTCGTTCCAAGTGGTGGTAGATAGCGACAAACCCTTGTGAGTTGATCGCTGCTGTACTCCATCGTGGTAAAGCCGGAACCATACAGGCCATGCTTTAGCTCACCCGTGTCTCCGCTATAGACACGAAAGTGAATCGCGTTTTCCATGGTCCATGCACCACTTGATGACGAGCGGCTATAACAGGGATAGTTCGCATCTTGGGTGGTTTCCCCGTGAACATGAACGTGGTTTGTGGCATCTCCATTTTTCTTTACCACCAGCCAATACACGGTCCCGGCCGTCAACCCAGTCAAGTCAAAGGGAATGCTCACAAATGAACGACTGGTGGGTATAAACTCCTTAGGATAGGTCATGGACTTGAGCAAGGTTCCCTCATTCGTTCCGTCGACCAACAGCCCAGAACGAATCTCGACGGTGAGGTCGACGCCATTCCCATGCTTGACCAGTTCCATCTCGAGTCTTGCTAACTCCGTGGTTCCGGTGGTCGTAAATCGAATCGCGTGAGAATAACTGGCACAATCAAACTCTGCAATCCCACTTCCGCTTTTGCCATCAAAGGGTGTTCCGTCATAGACCAAGGAAAAGGGTTGGAGGCTAATCAAGCTGTTCATGGTGGTTACATCCAGAACGGTTCCTGTCGTAAAGGCATTTAACGCCATAATTCACCTTCCTCAATTCCCGGTGATCGTAATCCGAGCTTCAATCGTGAGTACCGTGTTCCCATTCTTTGACCATGGTTGGGTCAATAAATTCAGCATAGTCCCCGTTCCAGCGACATCCGTTCCACCAATAACGATCGCCATTTTATTGTGATTTCCGTTACAGTCTGCGGGTACTAGTTGAGTCCGAAACCGGACCTCCCCGGCTGTGCACGTCACCGAAGAAACGGGTTTGCGGAAAATCTCCGTAATGGTTTCTCCGGGGCTGTTGTCGTCCCCCACCAATAAATAAGGGCTGGAGAGATTGCTGATACTCGACGCAATCAACCCCAACCCCGCCTGAGTAATGAGATTATGCAAAGGTCCGTGCACGGTACCGTCTTCATATTCGATAAACCAGATTCCTTCTGCCGTTACATTCATCTATATCACCACCCCGCCGCAAACGACCCAAGACTGGCCGTAGGCCTTTTTCTGTTGTATGACTCGGCAAGCCCCCGTATTGGATTGGATGGAGACGTATACTCCCGGAATAGACGGGACTTCCAAAGCTCCACCCACAGGAGCAGGTATCCAGGGGCCATATTGATTACCGAAATTAGTGCTTACTCGGTATACCACCTGCGGAAGTGCTACGCTTGGATTTGTCGGGATAAACAAAAAAACGCACCCAGAGGTGGCGTTTACTGTTACCCTGGATATGGTTGCTGCGTCAAGTAGGATATCGTAACTGGTCTCTACTTTAAAGGGCAGTGGAACCTCGGTGGTAGCTAGTTGATCAGAAACCATAACAGACTCAGTCCCGTAAACAAACTTGTTTAATCGAGCCGCATTATTCACATCTACGTTATCCTGAGCACTAATCACCGCTCGTAACAGGTCGGGAATCCCTAATAAACGACCGCCGTATTCGATATGATAGATCCATTGGTCTGGCGTTAACGGGGTTAACGTGACCGATTGGGCAATATAAATGCCGGTAATCCCCAGATTCGGAAGTTGAATGTGTAACAATTGTCCGGGAGTGATGCCCGGCATCTCGGTATCCAAACTGCCTTTGACTCGGGGATTGCTAAAGGCTTTCAGGTCCGCTAATCCGGCGGCTTCAGCGGCCTCAACGGTAAAGAGTTTATTGTTGGTAATGGCGTGTTCATAAACACCGTCTCCGCCCTGAACCGAAGCAATCCCTTGCTGCGACTGCAGATCTTCCACCATCGTGATGATATCGATGTCGTATTGATAGGTAAACGTAAGGGTGGCCCCAGAGGGTAATGTTGCCGTCTGTGAACTGGCTCTCACATATTTCTCTTGGTAATTGACGAGGTAATCTACCTGAGTCTCTTCGTCCACATTTTCAATCCCAACTCGGGCCGATGTACTTGTTGTGGTGAGCGATAAGTTGTGCGGTTTATGGGGTAATGTCCAAATCCGAGCCGCACCGTCTGCCTTAATTTCATAGACAAAAGGGTCGGACAGCATCATCCCGCCTCGTACATAAACCCGGTTCCGAAGCCCTTGGGTGTCGATGGTGTGCTTCAGGTTTCGTAAGGGAAATAAGGAATTTACCAGCAACGGCTCAACGGAGGAATCTGTGGCCGGATTTAAAAACCATACGTCCCGGTAGTAATCGACGTACCAGTCCCATCCGCAATAATCGGCCAGCTTTTTGAAACACTCAGAAGGCCGCAAGTAATCGAACACGATGTACTGTACCGTAGGAGCACCCGGACGGACGTGTTCTCCGGTAAACCCTTGACCGTATTTTATTAGAATGTCCTTTACAATCTGGTCTGCCGTCAAATTCTCGTAGGTTTCTACGACCAATTTGCGATCCAGTTGATAGGTGTAGTCCTGGCAGTCGACATCCCAAATATGGATTCCGGTCGTCTTGGAGAATTTGACGATGTCTACGATCCCACCAAAGACCCTCACACCGTCGATTTCAACGATCACTTCGTCACCTTCAGAGGGCTTATGGTTTTTAATAGAAAAAGAGCAGGTGTCCACTGCCGAAGTCAACACTTGCTCTATTGAAATACGGTCAATAAGAATATTTGCAGTCTGATCGACGCCGGCGATACGAAAAGAATCCGCCATTAAAACTTCACCCCTCGTCGAATCAGCTGCCGTTCAAGCTGCTCCCAGATTTCTTCACCGTTGCTGCCGTGGATCGTAATGTGAAAGGTTTGGCTCCCCGCTGTGATTGAGTTACCGCTTGTAAGCAAGGGATTAGTTGAAACTCCCGGTAAAGCCACAGAGGCTACTCCGGCCATTTTTGCTGAGGCCGTC
The DNA here is from genome assembly GCF_009720735.1 of Heliobacterium mobile. Lineage (GTDB taxonomy): Bacteria > Bacillota > Desulfitobacteriia > Heliobacteriales > Heliobacteriaceae > Heliobacterium > Heliobacterium mobile. The sequence goes on along the minus strand of NZ_WNKU01000002.1, from coordinate 1,976 downwards.
GCCAAATACGGCAAACTGTTTGAGATGCCTTCGGCAAACACTTTTACTAACCCCGGCCCTGTTTCACCTAGGCGGGACAACGGCCCTACCTTCGCCGGTGAATGGGGCATGTAGGAGTCCACTAGGCTGGTCATATTCCACAAGACATCTTCCAAGTGCCCGAATTGACTACGAATCCCTGCAATAAACGTGGTAATCAGGCTGACGCCCCAGTAATTTGCTTTAGATACAAGACCTTCAAACTTTAGAGAGACCTCATTGATAACATCGAAAACTGTCTTTTTCATCGATGCCCACGTCGTGGTGACGTCAGCGAGGAGTTTCGCCCATACGGAAAATAAGGCCGTTTGTACCGTTTGCCATAGGGTGAGGGTGTTGTCTTTGATCTGCGTTTGCTGGTTCATCATTTGTGTAGATGCATCGGACCAGGTTTGAATGACGGTTGCGGCCGTCTCCCGGTTGGCTTGAATGACCCCGGTTTTTTGCTCAGTCGCAGCCTGCAACACGCCGTTCTTTTGGTCTTGGGCCGCCTTCGTTGGATCGCTATTCATCTGCGGAACTCTCGGATCGAACCCTTTCAAAGCAGAAGCGAGTTCCGGGGATGACTTGGAAATCACAGCCGCTAATCGGGTCACCATCAAGGCCCCCATCTTTTCGGCATCATCGACCATCCCTTTTAAATCCTTGAGGGCATTCTCTTTAATTTCGGCCGTCTTCTGTTGCCATTCCATACGATATTGTTCCAGTTGTTGTGCTGCATCTGCCCGAAGTTGGGTAATCTTTTGTGATGTCTGAGTCGCCAAATCCTGCAGCTCATTCACGGCTTCAGACTTCGCGAGGGATGATCGTTCTTGCCAAAGGGAGACATACTGGTGGAGTTGTTCGTCAGTCATCTCGGTCAGGGCTTGCACTTCGTCCGCTGCTTTTGGCCCTAGTTTTTGAAGTTCACTAAGTAGGCCGTCGCTTATCCCTCGCCCACGAAGGCTGGATAAGTTACTTTCCCAACTGCGTAAGGTAGACACTTGGTCTCCGAGGTTGTTCAAAAGATCTGCACCAGATACTCTTTTGTGTTCCACCGCAGAAAATAATCCCACAAAGTCGGCGATCGCATCGGCCCGGTTTTGAAGTTCTTTCTGGAAATCTGCCGTGGCTTTTTGTTCATCTTCCCGGAGCTTATGATTGACTTCTGTGACCTTAGAGCGGTAATCTTCCTGGGCTTTGGTGAGGTCTTCTTTATATTTCTTGGCTAACTCGACCACTTTGTCGGAGAGTTGGCTGAACTGCTTTTCCTGCTCGGTAAGTTCGTCGGTCAGGTCGGAGACTTCTTTCTTCATTTTGGCCATCTCGGCTTCCGCCTTGGCCATATCGAGGTACGTCTTCCGGGTGGCTTCGTCATCTTCCCCTTTTTCCTGAACGAGCCGGGCGTATTCCCCCTGAAGATCTCGAATCAGTTCGGCCTGAACACTCATCTTTTGATTGAGGAAATCTGTTTTGACCGCGACTTCTTGTGCCTTTTGTGCATGGCTTCCGAGTTGAGCGATCGCCTTTTCTTCCTCAGCGTCCAATACGCTGAGTTTAAAGTTCATGGTATCGATGGCGGCTTGCCAAGCCAATTTGACGTCCTCGGCATGCGTTTTTAGCTGCTTTGCCTTTTCCGAAGTATCGCTCATTCCCGAACCGGCATCTTTCCAGCTGGTTTTGATGGAACGTAAGGCATCTTGCAGGGCTCTCGACGCATCCACAGTTTGGTTCGCCGATTCCTCGATTTTCTCCCCCTGCGTATCCCAAGATTGAAAGGCCGCCGAAACATTGTCACTGGCTCGATCAATTGCCGCAGACGCTTCCTCAGCAGTGGTTTGCAACGATTCGATGTTGAGGCTGATATCTGAAACCGTACTGGATACGGAAGCCCGAATTTGCTGGAATCCTTCCTCAAAGCCGGGAGCGAGTTTGCCAATCAAGCCCACCACCGGGCT
>NZ_WNKU01000029.1 GCF_009720735.1 Heliobacterium mobile | reverse complement strand
ATTAGCAGCCCTTTCGGGCTGTTATCCCCCACTCTCAGGCAGGTTATCCACGCGTTACTCACCCGTCCGCCACTAAGAGCCTCCATCGAAACTTCAGCTCTCCGTTCGACTTGCATGTGTTAGGCATGCCGCCAGCGTTCGTCCTGAGCCAGGATCAAACTCTCCACAAATAATGTAGATAAGCTTGAGTCAAGCTCTCATTAATGAAATCATTGTCCGTCCCGCTTGCGCGGGCCGAATTGACTTTGGTTTCGCACGCTTTTGCTTTAACAACTGTTTGATTTTCAAGGACCAAAGTTTCACGCCGTAACAACCGGCGACAGTGATAAAGTATAGCACCACTGAATCGCTTTGGCAAGAGCTTTTTTCTACCAGTTTCACTGGCAGTGTTTCTCTTTGGCGCGAAACTTATACTAGCACTAGTTTCTCAAAAGATCAATAGTTTTTTTGATTTTTCCTCTGGATCAATTCAATTTTAGCAATTTCCCCTTCTCCCGTTGCGTCTTCCATACTTCAATACTCAGCATAATGCCGATGAGACCGATGCCATAGAGCGCTGCCATCTCTTTAGGTACTGCCGTTAAAGAAGCACCTTTCATGCCTACGATTCTGAAGGCACTTAAAAATTGAGTTAGGGGCAGACAATTGGATAGGCCGACAATCAAGGCCGGCATTTTGCTTAGTGGCCAAGTAAAGCCGGAGATAAGAAAAGACGGTGCAGCAATCAGCAGCAAGATTTGGTTCGCCCGAAGCTCATCAGGAACCAAGACCGATATGAGGGAAGCCATGCCGACCAACGCCAACACAAATCCAAGAGCAACACAAAAAAGGTCAAATCCGTTTCCCCGTACTCCGATTCCCGCAGTAACGTTGGCCAATAGGATCAGTAAAAATATATTCAGCAGGCTGATCGTGAAATAGGGGATAATTTTTCCCAAGACGACCTGGTTCGCAGAAATTCGTGATGCGACCAAAATCATGTTCGTTCCCTTATCTTTTTCCCGGCAAAAGGAACCGGCCATGGTCGTCAACAACACTTGCTGCAGTACCGTCGCTACGAGGCCAAAGAGCAGAAAGATGCGATAGTTATAAGTGGGGTTATAGCCAATCCGAATCGTCGAGTTGATCGGTTGTAGGATAGACATGGCCTTCGCTGGTACGATGCCGTTTGCTTCCATCAATCGCAGACTTACCCCCGCCGATAACGTCTGAAGCACCTGGGTAGCTCCCTTGGTAGCGCCGTTAGAGATCAGCATATTCGTTCCGTCAACGAGCGTCATCACCGTCGTCGGCCGCCCATCTTTCACATCGCGGTTGAAATGTTCCGGTATGATGACGGCCACGTCTGTTTTTCCTTCTTGAAGCCGCTTTTCTACTTCTTCATAGGAATCGACCAACCCTTGGTAGGAGAACAGTTCCGATTGGCCAAATTCATTGATGAGTTCACGACTCAAGGTACTATGATCTTGGTCCACAATGACTAGAGTCATGTCTGTTACCCGCTGACCCGTATACATATAGGAGAAGAGGACGAATGTCACCAGTGGTGCTAGGAAAAGCAAAAAGATGGTCCGTTTGTCCCGTAGGATATGGATGAATTCCTTGGTGGCCATCAGCAAAATCAGCTGCATGGTGACACCTCCTTCAACCGCTTTCCTAGATCGATCTGCGTGGTGCACCGGCATATTTCTTCCTTGTTGTGGCTGAGAAAAATAATTCCCTTTAGGAAAGCACCCTCTGCAGCATGTTCTCCTTCGATAACCTTCCAGAATCGTTCCTTGTCTTTTGAAGCCATTTCCCGGGTCGCTTCATCAAGCAATATCAGTTCAGATTCGGTCACTAGAGACGCCGCCAGTTGCAAAAACATCTTTTCCGTAAAGCTCAATAGGCCCGCTCGTTGTTTTCGGTATTCGCTAAGATAGCAAGCTTCTATCGACCGATCGATCCGTTCTGCCCGCAATGCCTCCGGTACGGTATAGAGCTCAGCGACAAGCTGAATGTTTTCTTCCACCGTTAAATCGGGATAAAGAAAAAAACGTTCCGGTACAAGACCGATGGGCTGAACTAAACTCAGTACTTCACCGGATAATGGCAGCATCAATCCGGCAGCCACCTGAAAAAACATCCAACGGGCATCGCCATCCGGTAAGTATATTCCCGTTAAGCTTCCTGCTTTGATCTCTAACGAGATATCCCTTAGTACAGGTATGTTTGGGTGACCGATAGTGACCTTTTTGAATTCTAGAACGGTTTTATTCATAGTTGCTGCCCTCCTTACTGCGGAGGGGGGTTGTCAAGATAGATTCGCGCGGACATGCCGTTTTTCATCAGACCTTCGGTGTTGGCAAATTCGATCTTGATGCCGAAAGTTTTGCGGTCAAAGTCTCCTGAATCCTGACTCGCTTTTTTCGTCGCAAAATCGGCACTGGCACTGATCCAAGTGAGCTTGCCGATCAGGTTTTGTTCGATTCCTTCGATGCGGACGGAAACGTCCTGTCCGATCGTTAACTTAGCCACCTGGTTTTCCGGAACATTGGCTTTTACCCAAACCGTATCGGTATCGACAATCGTCGCAATCGGCAATCCAGCCGAGATCATTTCCCCGGGCTGTACCATTTTTGCCGTTACATATCCCTTTTGGGGTGCCTTGATGACGGTATTGTCTACCATGGCTTGGGCAGCCTCCACGACAGCTTTTGCTTGGTCGATGGCAGCTTCTTTTAGTGGCACTTGTGATTTATTGGCGATAGCCAGTTGGACGGTGGCTGCCGCTTGGTCAACTTGGGCTTTGGCGCCGTCTATCTGTTCCGGTCGTGTGCCCTCCTCGGTCAAAGACAGTTTTTCTTGAGCCATTTTCAATGTCGCCTGGGCGGCGTCCATGGCCGATTTGGCGTCATCACGAGTCTTTGCCGGTGCGGCACCACTGTCAAACAGGGCTTGAGACCGATTGTAATTCAGCTTTGCGTTGTCATAGGCCACTTGCGCTTGGGTTACGGCAGCCCGTAACTGTTCAATCTCCTGGGGACGAGCGCCATTTTGCAGAGCTTCCAAATTGGCTCGAGCCGCATTGAGAACCGCCTGCGCTTGCGAGATCGACCCTTCTACCGTATCGGCCGTCAATGTACGACCCACTTCTGCCTGGGCGAAGGTCGCTTTCGCTTGGTTCAGTTGTTCCACCAGTTCGCGGCTTTCCAGCCGGGCGATCACCTGACCTGCTTCGACAAAGTCGCCTTCTTTGACGAGGACTTCCTGTACTCGTCCAGCGATTTTTGAACCGACCGTCACTTCCGTACCTTCCACGTACCCTGTGATCGGTTCTTTGCCGTTACCGGATCGAGACATCCAGGGAAAAGCGATGAACCCAATCGCCGTCAGCAAAATCACACCGATGGCAATGGCGGCCGTCCGCTTTTTGTCCATGTGATTGCACCCCTTTTATGTACTGACCGGTCAGTTTATTTCCTCATTTTGATTATAGTTCTAGCAATTTTTTTCGTCAACCAACAAAAAAAGCAGGGAACGTGTTCGATTAACACGTTCCCTGCTTTTCTTCGGGAAGAGACGCACCATACAGATATTGTTGAAATAGAAATTCGGTCAGTTCTTTCCGGTCGATCGGTCTCCCCTGGAGGATGACCCGTAGGGAGACGATGGAGACCATGCCAAAGAGGGAGACGGCAGCCCATTCGGCCGGCATTTCTCGCAGTTGCTTATGGGCAATGCCAGCGTTGATGATTTCCTGGAGCTGATTAAAGTATTTCTGCATGATTTCCCGGAACTGAATCTGCCGGTCTGATGTAGACCAGACACCCTTTAATAAGAGTTGGCAGAATTCCCGGTTCTGATCGAAAAATACGATCTGGGCTTCAATAGCTCGGCGCAGTTGTTCCACAGGATCGGCACTTTGGTTTCTCGCCTGCTCCACGTGCTCAGTCAGTTGACCGACACCTTCCTCCATGAGAAACCGGATGAGGTCTTCCTTACCGCCGAAATGATAGTAAAGAGTACCTTTGGCCACACCGGATCGTTCGGCCACTTCATCCATCGTCGCTCGGTCAAAACCCTTTTCGGCAAAAACATCGACGGCGCCCTGAAAAATCTGTTTGGCTTTACGCACGTCCCTAGCCCCTTTTTGCGATAACTCGGCTGCCTTTTCTTATTCGTCATCTTCCTCGCGCATAGCCACGCGGGCCACGGCGACGACTTTATCGTTGGGGTTGATTTTCATGATGCTGACACCTTGGGTAACCCGGCTAAAGCGGCTGATCTCGTCCACGTTGAGTCGAATGATCACACCTTCCGCCGAGATGACCATGAGTTCGTCGCCAGGACGGACCACTTTGATGCCAGCCATGAGACCTGTTTTTTGGGTCAAGCGCATGGAGATTATTCCTTTGCCGCCCCGGTGCTGGCTGCGATATTCTTCGACGGCGGTCCGTTTACCCATGCCGCTTTCGGTGATCATGAGCAGATCGATCTTATCGTCGTCTTTGAAGGTTTCCATGGCGACGACAAAGTCGTCTTTGGACAATTCGATCCCTTTGACGCCACGGGTCGTCCGGCCCATCTCCCGCACATCCCCTTCGGGAAAGCGAACAGCCATACCGTTACGAGTCGCTAAGAGGATGTCGCTCTCGCCGTCCGTGAGTTTTACGCCGATCAGTTCGTCACCGTCGTCCAGCGTCAGTGCGATGAGTCCCTCTTTCCGGGACGAATCGTACTGCTGCAATACGGTCTTTTTGACGATCCCGTTCCGGGTCGCCGTTAACAGGTACTGATCTTTGCTAAACTCTTTGACCGGAATGACGGCATTCACTTTATCATCGCCGGTGATATTCAGGAGGTTGACGATGGCCGTCCCTTTAGCGGTCCGGGACGCCTCCGGAATTTCGTGGGTTTTCAAGCGATACACTTTCCCCTTGTCGGTGAAGAACAAGAGATAGTGATGTGTCGTCGTGATAAATAAGAGTTCTACAAAATCGTCTTCTTTGGTCCCCATGGCGGTGACCCCTTTGCCACCCCGGCGCTGGGCCTTGTATGTATTGACATGCAGGCGCTTGATATAGCCGTTATGGGTGATGGTGACGACCGCGTCTTCTTCAGCGATGAGATCTTCGATATCGAAGTCGCCGGCACCCGCGGTAATTTCGGTGCGGCGGGCATCGGCGAATTTCGCCTTAATTTCGCCGATCTCTTTTTTGATAATGTCCAGAACCATTTTTTCAGAATTCAGTACGGCACGGAAGTAAGCGATGCTGTTCAGGAGCGACTGATACTCTTCTTCAATCTTTTCCCGCTCCAATCCGACGAGGCGTTTTAGGCGCATATCCAAGATAGCCTGAGCTTGTTTTTCGCTAAATCCAAACTCGCCCATCATCTGGGAGCGAGCCACATCTTCCGTTTCAGAGGTACGGATGATCTCGATGATGCGGTCGATGTTATCAATAGCGATGCGCAAACCTTCGAGGATATGGGCACGAGCTTCGGCTTTTTCCAAGTCATAACGGGTTCGCCGGACGATGACATCTTTCTGGTGTTCCAGGTAATAGTAGATGATGTCCCGCAGATTCAACACCTTAGGCACGTTATCCACTAAGGCCAGCATGTTCACACCAAAAGTATCCTGCATCTGCGTGTGCTTGTACAACTGGTTAAGCACGACTTGTGGGTTTACATCACGCCGCAGTTCAATGACGATCTGCATACCTTTGCGGTCTGATTCGTCCCGCAGGTCCGTAATGCCGTCGACCCGTTTGTCCCGCACCAGCTCGGCGATGCGCTCCAACAGTTTCGCCTTGTTTACCTGATAGGGGATCTCATGGACCAAGATGCGCATCTTGCCGCCGTTCATTTTCTCAATGCGGGCCTTGGCGCGCATGATCACAGAACCGCGGCCGGTCAGGTAGGCTTGACGGATCCCTTCCCGTCCCATGATCAGCCCGCCTGTGGGAAAATCCGGTCCTTTGATCGATTTCATCAGGTCTTCTGTCGTCACATTCGGATTGTCGATCATCATGAAGACGGCATCGACGACTTCCGAGAGGTTATGGGGCGGGATGTTCGTCGCCATCCCGACGGCGATCCCCGATGATCCATTGAGGAGCAGGTTGGGGACTCTTGACGGGAGAACGATAGGCTCTTCCCGTTTTTCGTCGTAGTTAGGTTTAAAATCGACAGTGTTTTTCTCGATGTCGGCCAAGAGGTAGCTGGTGATCTTGGACATGCGCAGCTCTGTGTAGCGCATGGCCGCTGCAGGGTCGCCATCGATGGAACCGAAGTTGCCGTGACCATCGACCAGGAGATAGCGGGTGGAAAAATCTTGGGCCATGCGTACGGTGGCGTCATAAATCGCCGAATCGCCGTGAGGGTGATAACGACCCATGACGTCACCGACAAGACCGGCAGATTTGCTATAGGGCTTGTCCGGTGTCCGTCCCGTTTCGTGGAGCGTGTAGATGATGCGCCGGTGAACCGGTTTGAGTCCATCCCGCACGTCCGGGAGCGCCCGGGATACGATAACGCTCATCGAGTAATCGAGGAAGGACTTCTTCATTTCGTCTTCGAGTTTTATCGGAACAACTTTACCAATAATATCGGCCATGGGTTTATTCACCTCAAAGTATTTCCACTAGACCCACCTTACCATTAAGGTGCTCATCTTTACTATTATAACCAATCTTTGATCATAGTTAAAGTTATGCGCTTGGATGAAGTCCTGCCAAACCCATTAATTTTCCCTCTAAAAGGGTAAATACCCGCCGCTTTGAATAAGTTCGCTCGCTGCGGAAAAACAGTTTCGGGAATATTCGCCCCATAGAACATCAAGATCGCCAATGGCACGAATATGAAATTTGCACCTACCTAACAGCTAGTTCAAGGTATGGCGACAGTGATCCCATGAATCTGTTTGTAGAATTACATAGAAAAAGGGGCATAAAAGGACCGTCTCGGCATCTAACTCCTAAGACGGTCCTTTGTTTTCGTTATAAAAGTTTATTTGGACTCAAAAATTCAGCCTATAAGGGTTTGAGTTCCATCTACATGTTCCTGCGATACTTGCCGCCCACTTCGTAAAGAGCAGCCGTAATCTGACCGAGGCTGGCCACTTTGACGGTTTCCATCAGTTCGCTGAAGATGTTGCCACCGTGCCGAGCGACCTGTTTCAGTTTTTCCAGTGCCGCTGGTGCAACGCCCCGGTGTTTTTCATGAAACTGGTGCAATTGTTCAATCTGCTGCTGCTTTTCTTCTTCCGTCGCCCGGCTCAGTTCGATTTCATATTCCTCTTCGCTGGCGTTGGGATTGAGAAAAGTGTTGACGCCGATGATGGGCAGCTCGCCGGAATGTTTTTTCATCTCATAGAGCATCGATTCTTCCTGAATCTTATTGCGTTGATACTGCGTTTCCATGGCGCCTAAAACCCCGCCCCGCTCGCTGAGACGGAGAAACTCTGCCAGCACCGCTTCTTCGACCAAGTCGGTCAACTCTTCGATGATGAAAGCACCTTGTAGCGGATTTTCATTTTTTGCCAAACCGAATTCCCGGTTGATGATGAGTTGGATCGCCATCGCCCGGCGAACGGAGTTCTCTGTGGGCGTAGTGATCGCTTCGTCATAGGCGTTGGTGTGTAACGAGTTGCAGTTGTCATAAATGGCCATCAAGGCTTGTAAGGTCGTGCGAATGTCATTGAAGTCCATCTCCTGGGCATGGAGGGACCGTCCCGACGTTTGAATGTGATACTTCAGCTTCTGGCTGCGTTCGTTGCCATGATATTTGTTTTTCATGACGACAGACCAGATGCGGCGAGCCACTCTGCCCATGACCGTATATTCAGGGTCAAGACCATTGCTGAAGAAGAAGGATAAGTTGGGAGCAAAGTCATCGATGTGCATGCCCCGGCTGAGGTACGATTCAACATAGGTGAAGCCGTTCGCTAAGGTAAAGGCTAGCTGAGTGATGGGATTGGCACCGGCTTCGGCGATGTGGTAGCCAGAGATACTGACCGAGTAATAGTTACGGACACGGTGTTGGATGAAATACTCTTGAATATCGCCCATCATCTTCAAGGCGAATTCGGTCGAGAAGATACAGGTGTTCTGTCCTTGATCTTCTTTCAGAATGTCTGCCTGTACGGTCCCGCGAACTTTTTGAAGCGCCTCTTCCTGCATGCGAAGTCGCTCTTCCTCGCTCGGTTGTTTTCCTTGGGCCTCGATAAATACGTCGATATGCTGCTCAATGGCTGTATTCAGATACATAGCCAACAAGATGGGAGCCGGACCGTTGATGGTCATCGAGACAGAAGTACTCGGTGCTAGAAGATCAAATCCGGCATAGAGCTTGTTCATATCTTCGATGGTGCAGACGTTGACACCGCTGTTGCCGATTTTTCCGTAAATATCGGGGCGGATGTGCGGATCTTCCCCGTAGAGGGTGACACTGTCAAAGGCAGTGCTCAGCCGTTTAGCTGCATCATCTTTGCAAAGGTAATGGAAGCGTCGGTTCGTGCGCTCCGGCGAACCCTCACCGGCAAACTGCCGTTTGGGATCTTCCCCTTCCCGCTTGAAGGGAAAGACACCGGATGTATAAGGGAATTCACCAGGGACGTTTTCCCTTAAAGCCCAGCGCAGGATTTCTCCCCAGTCTTCGTAATTCGGCAAGGCCACTTTAGGGATGCGACTACCCGACAGGGTCGTCGTATACAGTTGGGTAACGATCTCCTTATCCCTGACTTTGTTCACGAGCCGGTCTTTTCGGTACGTTTCTTTCAGGCAAGACCAATTGTCGATGATTCTTTTGCAGTATGGGTGCAGTTTTTCTTCGTAACAGGTGATCTGTCCATCGATCTCTAAGACAGCCGCCGCAGTCGAACTATCCGAGGTAATGGTGCTATTTACATCGTCCTCTCTATGGCATAAACCTGCTTGGTCTTTATTTCCCTGCAGTAAGGCCTCTTTTGCTCCTTGCAGTTGATAAAGCTTGCGGGCGACAGCCGTTTGTTCTCGGACAAAGGCTTTATACTCGTGAACGGTGCTGACGATCTCAGCGAGATAATTGACCCGATCTACCGGGATTAGGCCGCATTTTTTGGGAACGGTCTCTTCATCGATCGCGAGTTTTTCCCTGTCCACCGACCAAGGCAGGCCCACCTTTTTGGCAACGATGTCCATCAAATGCGCAAAGAAAAGATTCGTTCCGGGATCGTTAAACTGGCTGGCTATGGTGCCGAAAACAGGGACCTGATCGTCTGACCTATCAAAGGCGTTGTGGCTTCTTCGCCATTGTTTTCGCACGGCCCGCAAGGCATCTTCAGCACCACGACGGTCAAACTTGTTGATGACGATGGCATCGGCATAGTCGATCATATCAATCTTCTCTAATTGCGTAGCGGCGCCGAATTCACTCGTCATCACGTAGAGAGCGATATCGCTCACTTCGATGATCTCGTGGTCTCCTTGACCAATCCCCGATGTTTCGACGATGATCATGTCGTATCCAGCCGCTCGAACCACCGTGATGGCATCTTCAATCGCCCGGCTGATTTCACTGCGGGATTTGCGTGTCGCCAGGGATCGCATGAAGACTCTTGGGTGATGAATGCTGTTTAGCCGGATGCGATCACCGAGCAAGGCCCCGCCCGTTTTTAACTTTGTCGGGTCGACCGAGAGGATGGCCAGTCGTTTTTCTGGATACTGTTCGAGATATCTCCGGACGATTTCATCGGTGATAGAGCTTTTGCCGGCTCCTCCTGTGCCGGTGATGCCGATGGTAGGCGCTTTGCGGCAGTTCTCTCGCAACTTTGCAAAGAGAGAGGTAACTTGACTGTCCTGATCGTCAATATTCTGCTCTGCCCAGGTGATCCAGCGGGCTATTGTTAAATTGTCTGTATTCTCAGATATCTCTTTTGCCGCTAAGTTGTTTCCTTCGGCGATGGTGGAGAAATCGGATCGCTCGATACAGTAGTTGATCATCCCTTGAAGTCCCATGCGCCGCCCATCTTCCGGCGAAAAGAGTTTACAGACACCGTATGCTTCGAGCTCACGTATCTCCCAGGGAACGATGACACCGCCGCCGCCGCCAAACACGCGAATATGTCTGGCACCGCGTTCTTTCAAGAGGTCGATCATGTACTTGAAGAATTCCAAATGGCCCCCTTGGTAAGAGGTGACAGCGATCGCTTGCGCATCTTCTTGAATGGCTGCGTTAACGATTTCTTCGACGGAGCGGTTGTGACCGAGATGGATTACCTCGACACCGCTCGATTGCAGGAGGCGGCGCATGATGTTGATCGTCGCATCATGGCCGTCAAAGAGGCTGGTAGCGGTCACAAAACGAACGTGATAGTGGGGACGGTATACCGATTGGTCCATACTATTGTTCACTCCTGTTCTGATTTTAGGAATCACAAACAGATCACATCGGCCGCTACGTCCGCCAACGCATGAAGCAAAAATGCCCTGGCGCCGAACGGGACAGGTCAAGTACTTTCATTCCTGAATGGTACCTTGTCATAGGTTGAAGACTCTTATCGGCTGAGTGCATATACTTTTCTAGTTTTTGGTATAAAATCCTTCCTTACTTGATTAAATATTTAGAATATTTTATGAATTATGTACCCTTATTATTTCAGCTTTGCCTTCACAAACAAAAAGACCCTCTCGTCTCTGTAAAGACAAAGAGGGCCTTTGTAAAGGTCATTGATTAAATATCCAGGTTCCGGACATCCTTGGCGTGGCTTTGGATGAATTCGCGCCGCGGTTCTACCCGGTCGCCCATGAGGGTAGTGAAGATACTTTCCGCTTCCGCAGCATCTTCCATGGATACCTGCAAGATCGTTCGATGTTCCGGATCCATCGTCGTATCCCATAACTGCTCTGGATTCATCTCTCCGAGACCTTTGTAGCGCTGAATGGTGACACCGTCTCGACCGTTTTTATCGAGATATTGGTTTAGTTCATTGTCGTGGTAGTAATAGCGCACATCTCGGCCTTTTTTCACTTGGTACAAGGGGGGCTGTGCGATATAGACATAGCCGTTTTCGATGAGCGGCTTCATATGGCGGAAGAAGAACGTCAACAGCAAGGTGCGGATGTGACTGCCGTCGACGTCAGCATCGGTCATCAGGCAAACACGGTGGTACCGGGCTTTCGACAAGTCAAAATCCTCACCGATACCCGTACCTAAAGCCGTAATGAGAGCCCGGATCTCTTCGTTGGACAAGATTTTATCCAAGCGGGATTTTTCCACGTTGAGGATTTTTCCACGCAGCGGCAAGATGGCTTGAAACCGCCGGTCACGGCCTTGTTTAGCGCTGCCGCCGGCGGAATCTCCTTCGACGATGTAGAGCTCGCACATGGAGGGATCTTTGAAGGAGCAGTCAGCCAGCTTTCCAGGCAGAGAGGTACTCTCCAAAGCGCTCTTGCGACGGGTCAGTTCCCGGGCTTTGCGAGCCGCTTCTCGTGCCCGCATGGCGCTAAGGGCCTTCTCGATGACCTTTTTCCCGACAGAGGGGTTCTCCTCGAGGTAAGTGCTCAATCCTTCAGTGACACAGGAATCGGTGATCCCGCGCACTTCCGAGTTGCCCAGCTTCGTTTTCGTCTGTCCCTCAAACTGGGGCTCACGGACTTTGACGGAGATGACGGCGGTGATCCCTTCACGAATATCTTCACCGCTCAGATTGCTGTCATTTTCTTTGATCTGGTTGATGCGGCGTCCATAGTCATTGATCACCCGGGTAAGGGCTGTCTTAAAGCCCGACTCATGGGTGCCGCCTTCCTGGGTATTGATGTTGTTGGCGTAGGAAAAGAGGGTTTCCGAATAGCCGTCGTTGTATTGCAGGGCCATTTCCACATGGACGCCCTCTTTTTCGTTTTGAAAGTAAATCACATGGGGATGAATTAAGTCTTTGTTGCGATTTAAAAATTTGACAAAATCGATGATGCCGCCTTCGTGGGCAAAGATACTTTCTTGCCCAGTCCGCAAGTCTTTTAGGGTGATCTTGACACCCCGGTTCAAAAAGGACAGTTCCCTCAACCGGTGGGAGAGCGTTTCATAGCTGTATTCCAATTCTTCGAAAATCAGGCCATCCGGTTTAAAATAGATCGTCGTACCGGTACTTTCCGCATTCCCAACGACCTTCAGATCGGTCATGGTGACGCCCCGTTCATAGTACTGCTCATGAACTTTGCCGTTACGGCGGACCGTCACTTTCAGCTTTTCCGAAAGGGCATTCACGACGGATAAACCGACACCGTGTAAGCCCCCGGAGACTTTATATCCTTCGCCGCCGAATTTACCGCCTGCGTGCAGTACGGTCAAAGCCACTTCGACAGCTGGTTTTCCCATCTTGGGGTGAATATCTACAGGAATCCCCCGGCCGTTATCGCTGACTTCGATGCTGTTATCTTCGTGAATAATGACTTCGATCGTGTCACAATAGCCGGCCAGCGCTTCATCAATCGAGTTGTCTACAATCTCATAGACCAAGTGATGCAGGCCTCGGGCGCTGGTCGATCCGATGTACATCCCCGGCCGGCGACGAACCGCCTCTAAGCCTTCAAGTACTTGAATCTGACTGGCATCGTATGTCGATTCTCCGTTCACGGTCCAGGTCTCTTGATCAGCCACCCGAAAACCCTCCCATCAGGCAATACAAAAATACCGGACTGAACCCCTTCCGGTCTTCCAAAAGCATATTATAGCATACTTTACCGATTTACACAAATTTCTCAGTATCCTGGCTATTTCTGTGCTTCTTCCCAGGCTTTCAACATCGTTTTGATGTTATTACCTCGTTTCATCAGGGTCATCGAGGAGATGGGTGAGAGGTAGATAAAATCGGTGGTGACGACAAAAGATTTCTCTTTTCCCTCTTCCGCAATCCGCTTGACAAAGCCTTCGTCCCGTACCGTCGATAAAAACTCTTTCGTCGTCGCCGCCTGCGTCGACGATTCCAGGTCGATGATCGCGATAACATCCTCTTTCGGGACGATGATTTCCCCGCCGAGATGTAAAAACATAGGTGGACCTCCTAACTATCCCTTTGAGAAACCTGTCCCGCTTGAACTTGATAGATGCCGGCTTTGGCCAGCAGTTCTGCCGGAAACGCCTGCAAGTGGGTTGTCGTGATAAAGACCTGGATTTGTCGACGGTCCAAGTCAGCGAGCAACTGCTCCCGACGGGTCGGATCGAGTTCACTCATGACGTCATCGAGCAACACGAGGGGATATTCCCCGCGGCTTTGCTGAATAAAGGCGATCTCAGCCAGCTTGAGCGATAAGGCGATCGATCGCTGCTGCCCTTGGGAGGCGTATAAACGAGCTTCACGCCCCTGCAAATAAAGCTGCAAGTCATCTCGATGCGGGCCAGTCAACGTAGCATGACGGGCGATCTCTTCAGCCCGGCGCTCGATCAACTTTTCCCGGTAAACTTGCGGCCATTTCCCGCGATCGGCCGGCAGCGAAAAGGAGGAACGATAGGTAAGCTCTAGTTCTTCCTTCTCCCGGCTCAAGCCCCGGTAAATCTGGCGGGCATGAGGTGCGATCCGTGCCACTCCTTCAAGGCGACGAGCGAGAACTTCCACGGCGAGCGGGGTGATCTGCTCATCCCACAGTTCCAGTTCGGCCGGTTTTGCTTTTCCCTCGCGAATTCCCCGCAAGATCGCATTGCGCTGCGTCAAGAGACGGCTATAGCGGGAGAGCACATCCCCATAAGCCGGGGATGCCTGGGCGAGTTCCCGATCGAGAAAACGTCTTCGCTGAGCCGGCGATCCCTTGACCAGGGATAGATCTTCTGGGGAAAAGACGACCGTGTTGATCGCATCAGATAGTTCGGCCATCCGGCGAAGCTTGCGGCCGTTGATACGGGCCAGCTTTTTTCGTTCGCCGCCGTAGGCGAGTTCCAACGTCACCGGGTGAGCCGAAGAGAGGCCTGTCGCCTTAATGCGATAAAACTCCTCCTGCCACTGCACCATATCGGGATCGCGAGCATCCCGGTGAGAGCCGCTGCCGCTCAAGAGGGCGATGGCCTCCAACAAGTTTGTCTTCCCTTGACCGTTTGGGCCGACGAAGATATTTAACCCCGGTTGGAAGGTCCTATTCAGTTCTTGGTAATTACGAAAATGAACCAACTCAATTTGTTGGATCTCCATGTGCCACGCCCATTTTATCAATTCTGAATTGAATATATCGACTATAGTCCAATTTTACTACAGTGATGTAATTTTTTCCAACAAGCCTGTATATACTCCAATAGGAGTCAGCCGGAAGAAAAAATTTCCTCCGGCTGGCCTAATGGGATATCCAAAACGTTTTTTCTATGCGGATCGATCTTTCTTTTAGGATCATTGTTCCGGAATATCGGTATGACCAAAAGTTATTCACAACGGCCTATCCCGTTCCAGGGAGCGAATTAGTTCGTAAAGATATCCACAGTGGATAACTTATACGGTCCGCACAGGCACGATGAGATAGAGGTACCGCTCTTCCCCGACAGGGCGCAGTACACCGGGAGCTAAGGTGGCTGTTAAATCCATATAGACATCGTCGGTTGTGATCACCTTCAACGCATCCTGGAGGTAACGGTAGTTAAAGGCGATGGGAATCGGATCGCCGTTCACATCGACAAAGACTTCTTCGTAGATATGGCCCACTTCCGGCGAGTTAGCCCGGATCGTCAAGGTGTTTTTATCGCTGGAGAGCTTGATGATGTTAGATCCTTCTTTGCCGATAGCTGCGAGAGAAGCCCGGTCTACCGAATCGGCTAAGGCTTTGACGGAAACAGTCATCCGGGTTTTGTAATCTCGAGGGATAACCTGTTGATATTTCGGGTATTGACCTTCGATGATGCGCAGGATGACACGCATGCGATCCGTTTCCAAGAGCGCTTGGGACCGAGTGATGGTGATCTGTAAAGAGGCTTCATCATCGCTTAGCAACCGTGCTACATCGGACAAGGTTTTGGCATGCAGGATCACCTGCCGGTTCTGCTGGATCACCGACTCGGTAGCTTGGCCGGACAAAAGCGCCAACCGGTGCGTATCGGTAGCCACCCAGCGAACCTCTTCCGGCGAGATGTCCCAAAGGACCCCTGTAAACCAAGGCCGTGATTCATCGGTCGATGCGGCAAAACAGACGAGCCGTGTCATCTCTTTGAATTGTCCTTGGGTCAAGATCAGGTGGTCACCATCTAAAATCGCCGGAAGTAAGGGGAACTCCTGTGGATTCATGGTGTTTAATGTCAATTCGGATCCATGGTAGCGCACCTTTAAGGCCGGTGTTTCTCCGGAAATATAGAATGTGATCGGGCCTTCCGGCAAACGGCGAGCCATTTCGTTAAAAATCCGAGCGTTGACGACCGTCGATCCTGTTTGCACGGTCTTGACAGGAATGGTGTACTCAATCCCCAGTTCCATATCTGTAGCAACTAAACGCAAGACATCGTCGAGGGCTTCCATGTATATTCCGCTGAGGATAGGAATAGTGGCGCGGGACGAAACTGCACGGGAAACGGCGTTCACCGCTTCGAGCAGTTCACCGCGGGAACAGGAAAACTCCATGCCGTGGAACCTCCTTGGTTTGGGCCTTTTCTCCCTCTTTAAAAACCGTAGTCATCGTAGGGAGCCGGGATATGTGGAAAACTCCGCCAAAATCTTGCCAGATTTCAATTGGAGCTGTGGATAACTCTGGGGATAAGTGGACTATTCAGGGGATAACTTTTAAGTTCTTTGGATTTTTTCTTTTAAAAGTTGAATAGTCATTTCTAACTGGGGATCTTTTTGAATATCTTTCGTGATCTTTTCGTGGGCGTGAATGACCGTCGTATGGTCCCGGCCGCCAAATTCTTCGCCGATTTTTGGCAAAGATACATCAAGCATCTCCCGGGACAGGTACATGGCGATTTGGCGGGGGAAGGCCACGTCGCGGGTACGCTTTTTCGCTTTAAAATCATCGACCTTCATCGAAAAGTGTTCCGCCACCACCTCTTGAATCAAGGCGATGGTGATCACTTTAATCCGATGGTTCGGGATGATGTTGCGCAACGCTTCTTCCGCTGTGTCTGCATTGAGCGGTTTTCCGCTCAACGATGCAAAAGCCATCACCCGGTTGAGGGCGCCTTCTAACTCCCGAATGTTCGATTGAATCGTATTGGCAATGAAGACCATGACTTCGTTAGGTACATTTAAGTTTTCCAGGATAGCTTTTTTACGTAAAATCGCGATTCTTGTCTCTAAATCAGGCGGATTGATGTCCGTAATCAAGCCCCACTCGAATCGGCTGCGCAGCCGGTCTTCCAGAGTGGGGATTTCTTTTGGTGGGCGATCAGAGGAGATGATGATCTGTTTACTTGATTCGTGAAGTGCGTTAAAAGTGTGAAAAAATTCCTCTTGAGTGCGTTCTTTTCCAGCCAAAAACTGAATATCGTCGATTAGGAGGACATCGATGTTCCGATAGCGGTTCCGAAATTCAACGGTCTTATCATCCCGGATGGAATTAATCAGCTCATTGGTAAACTTTTCGGAAGAAACATAGACGACGCGAGTGCTCGGTCGCTGATCGATGACGAAGTGACCGATGGCCTGCATTAAATGAGTTTTCCCCAAACCGACGCCGCCATAAATGAACAGGGGGTTATACGCTTTGGCTGGCGATTCGGCGACGGCTAAAGAAGCGGCATGGGCAAAACGGTTTGAGTTACCGACGACAAAGGTGTCGAAGGTGTACTTTGGGTTTAGGACCGGCGGGTCAACATCCTCGACCGGTGCCGCTCGCCGGGGCGAATCGGCGGGGCGGCGTGGTTCCTGGTTCGGTGAGAAAAAACGCACGTCCACCGTATCTCCCAATACCAGGGACAAGGCATTCTTAACCAATGTGGCGTAGCGGTTTTCTAACCAATCTCGGGCCAAGTCATTGGGAACGCCCACATGCGCTTCCCCGCCTTGAAGCGCGATCAACTGCGTGTTTTTCAGCCAGGTATCAAAACTGGCCGGCTTCAGTTCTTGTCGTAAAATTTCCAACGTTTGTTGCCATAGTCCGGCAAGCTGTGATTGCACCACAGGTACCCCCAGTTCGGACGTTATTCACAGGGATTGATCGATTATCCCCATTCTGACCGTTTTTCTATCTAGCGTTATATATATTAGGATAAAAAGGTTTCAATTTCGGATTATCCACATTGTGCGGCCATGTGGACGAAAAAAATGGGGGATGAAAAAGGTAAGGAGATAAAATAAATCGTATTTCTGTCGAAACTGTGAATATGGGACGGAAAAACGCACATTTTATCCACACGCTGTGGAGTAAATTCGGGAAAACCGCATGGTTCGTCGAGTTATCCACCTGTGGATAATATTCATTCACAATTGTACCGTGCGTGAGAGTTATCCACAAGGGGATAACTTTGAAAAAATTCCCCTCTCTTGGGACGATGGCTCAATCTTGACTTTTCTATCGATGCTCCACTATAATGTAAATTGTTTGTCTCGAGCCGCCAGGGCATGTGTTGTCTATTGCGGATAGATTTGTCGAGAATGGTAAAAGCTAAGGAGGTGTAAAAATTGAAACGCACCTATCAACCGAAAAATCGTAAACACAAGCGCGTTCACGGTTTCCTGAGCCGTATGAGCACGCCGAACGGCCGAAACGTTTTGAAACGGCGCCGTGCAAAAGGAAGGAAAAAACTTAGTGCATAAGGCCGCTTCGGGGGCCTTCTTTTGTTTTCCGGGGGGGATGACGAGTAATGCTGGCCCGGCGCTATCGCTTGCGTCGAAACAAAGATTTTCAATCCGTCTATCAGCGGGGTAAATCCTACGGTGGAAAGTTTGTCGTCTTGTATCGACTCCAGCATCGATCCCCCTCGCCTTCTTTATCTAAAATGAAACTGTCTCGTCGATTTGGGTTTTCCGTGTCGAGTAAGGTAGGTAAAGCGACTGTACGCAACAAGATTAAACGTATCTTTCGAGAGATCTGTCGTCGACACAGAACCGAGTTGATGGACGGTAGTGATATAATTTTAATCGCCCGGTCAAAAATAAAAGGAATTCCCTTCCGTTTAGTCGAAGAAGATGTCATCAAATTATTCAAACGGGCCAAGCTCTGGACGGGGGGATAAGATGCGGATAGTTGATCTGTTTATCGCTCCGATCCGGTTTTATCAACGTTATATTTCTCCACTAAGCGGACCTTCTTGTCGGTTTGTTCCCACATGCTCGGAATACGCTATTCAGGCGCTGCAAAAATACGGCGTCATAGTAGGTTTGGGGAAAGCAATTTGGCGTTTGCTCCGTTGTCACCCCTTTCACCCCGGGGGATATGATCCCGTATGACCGTCTCCGATCGAGCGGTACATAAGTAAGGAGGAATGCGCGTCTTGTGGGACCAGTTGGTTAAGTCATTTACCGATATGATCGAGTTCTTTTACTCCATTACGGTTACCGCCGGAGTACCGAGTTACGGACTGGCTATCGTATTGATCACCATCGTGATTAAAATGCTGCTTTATCCGTTGAGCGCAAAGCAGATGAAATCGATGAAAGCCATGTCTGAATTGGCGCCGAAACAAAAAGCAATTCAAGAAAAATATAAAAAAGATCCTCAAAAAGCCCAAGAAGCCATGATGGCTTTGTACAAAGAACACGGTGTAAACCCCTTAAGCGGTTGTTTACCCTTAATCATTCAGTTTCCAATCCTGATCGCTTTTTACAACGGTTTAAGGAATTTTCAATTTCAAAACGAAGCCCATGCTCAGTTTTTATGGGTACCGAATCTCTCGCTTGTAGATCCCTATATTCTCCCCTTACTAGCAGCTGCAACAACCTTCTTACAAATGAAAGTGTCTAGTCCTGCCACTTCGACCGGTAATGCCCAAGCCGAGCAAACGCAAAAGATCATGCTGTATGTCATGCCGGTCATGATTGGCTGGATGGCTCATAATTTTCCCGCCGGCTTGTCCCTTTATTGGGTGGTATTCAACACGGTCGGTATCCTTCAGCAACTGTACATCAACCGGAGCCTGAACGTGCGGAAGGGAGAAGGAACCGCTTAATGACCGAACCGATCACTTTGGAAAAGACTGCAAAAACTGTAGAAGAAGCAGTTCGTGCTGGATTGGCTGAATTACAGCTCGAAGAAAAGGACGTAGAAGTTCTCGTCCTGGAAGAGCCGTCGAAAGGTTTTCTGGGGTTGATAGGGACAAGACCGGCACGGGTGCGTTTAACCGTTAAGCCCGATCCAGTCCGAGATGCCGTCCGTTTTTTGAAGGATGTATTCCGTACCATGGGCGTCGAGGCGGAAATTGTACCCGAATGGCGCGATACGAATTTGTTTATTGGGTTCAAAGGCGATGACCTAGGCATTCTGATCGGCCGCCGCGGTGATACCTTGGACGCACTACAGTATCTTGTCAACTTAGCTGTCAACCGGCAAGGGCCGGAACGGATCCGTATTGTTCTCGACGTAGAAAATTATCGTCAACGCCGGGAAGAGACACTGGTGCGGCTGGCTAAACGACTTTCTGAAAAAGTGATCCGGACAGGTTCCCGGGTAGTCTTAGAACCGATGAGCCCGCAGGAACGACGGATCATTCATACAGCCTTACAGGGAAATCCGAAAGTCGTCACTTATTCCGAAGGTGAGGAACCATTTCGTAAAGTGGTGATCGGGCCCAAGTATGAGTCTAAACGTCCCCGGACGGAGGCAACGGCACCGAATCGGTTTGATCCTCGCCGGTCTTCTCGTCCTTACCGGACTGATCATAAGGATAATTATACGACGGGGACACGGGTCAACTCTTACGGAAAACGGACCCCCCTCAATGGGAACGATGAAGAAATCCTTTAGTATGTGTATCTACAATTGAGGAAATAATAAAAAAGCGCCTAGGCGCTTTTTTTTCCTATCTGTTTGGAAGAGGGATGTTCATGGTTGGCGATACCATAGCTGCAGTAGCTACTGCGATCGGTGAAGGCGGAATCGGGATCGTCCGTGTAAGCGGTCCCGACGCTAAAGAAGTGATCCAAAAAGTCTTCCTTCCTCGCTACGGCAGCAGCGTCGACAGTTGGACTTCTCATACGCTTCATTTAGGTCACGTCGTTCATCCGGATGATGGACATGTGATTGATGAAGTGTTATGTGCATGGATGGCTGGACCTCATTCGTTCACGACGGAAGATGTGGTGGAGTTTCACTGTCATGGCGGTTCAGTTCCCGTTCGAGAGACATTGAATGCGGTGCTCCGTGCCGGTGTCCGTTTAGCCGAACCGGGTGAGTTTGCCCGTCGTGCTTTTTTAGGAGGTCGCCTTGATCTGGCACAAGCAGAGGCGATCATTGGCATTATTCGAAGTAAAACCCGAGATGGGCTGGGCGCAGCCGTTTCTCAGCTTGAGGGTCAACTTTCCCGTCGCATCAGCAAGGTTCGCAATGAGATCCTCGCGGTGTTGGCGCACTTAGAAGCGCTCATTGATTTTCCTGAAGAAGATCTTCCCGATATAACACCAGAACGTCTTTCTAAGGACGTTCAAGCCATATTTATGGAAATTCAACGTCTTTTAAATCGGTCTCAAACTGGTCGTGTGTTGCAAGAAGGTTGGCGTACAGTTATTGCCGGTCGACCAAATGTGGGTAAGTCTAGTTTGCTCAATGCCTTGCTCGATGAGCAGCGAGCGATCGTCACCGATATTCCCGGAACAACACGCGATGCGATTGAAGAGTTCATCGAAATCGGCGGTATTCCTCTTCGATTGGTCGATACAGCCGGTATCCGAGAGACGGAAGATCTTGTCGAGAAAATCGGTGTGGAAAAGACTCGCGAATATATGGAAAAAGCTGATCTGGTACTATATGTGCTGGACGGATCGGATGAGCTATCCAATGATGATGAAGAACTTTTGCGCTCTCTGCAGGAACGGCCTTCTGTCGTTTTAGTCAATAAAAGCGATCTAGCTATTCGTCGTCTCGATGAACAGCAGCTTCGAGCGGTTATCGGAGATAAGTTGATTATTTACATGTCTGCGAAAGAGGGATGGGGCTTAGAGGAATTGGCGGTGCAAATCCGCCGTCTTGTCTATAAGGACGAAGCCGGAAATTCACTTTCTATCATGGATCCGACTGAGAGCCGTCTTGATTTGATTACACAGGCTCGACATCGGGAAGCGTTAGAACGTGCTCAAAGTCATATTCGCAGTGTACAATCAGGATTAGAGATGGCCTTAAGTCCTGATTTTTTGACGATCGATCTGAAAGCGGCCTGGGAAGCCCTGGGGGAAATCATCGGAGAGACTGTGGGTGAAGATATATTGGACAAGATTTTCTCTTCCTTCTGCATTGGTAAATAAGAGTTTTGGAAAACGAGGGTGTAGCGATGTTGGAGTATCTAGCCGGTCAGTATGATGTGATTGTTATCGGAGCAGGTCATGCCGGCTGTGAAGCCGCTTTGGCGGCGGCTCGGATGGGATGCAAAACCTTGATTTTGACGATCAGTTGGGACAATGTAGCCTTAATGCCTTGTAACCCAGCTATCGGAGGCCCGGCCAAAGGTCACTTGGTCCGGGAGATAGACGCTTTAGGCGGTCAAATGGGTGTAACGATTGACGCAACGGCGATCCAAATCCGAATGCTAAACACTGGGAAAGGGCCTGCTGTCCATGCTCTGCGGGCACAAGCGGATAAAAAGAAATATCAGCAGTACATGATTCAAGTGCTTGAGCATCAGGAAAATTTAGATGTACGCCAAGCCATGGTCGAAACGATACGGGTGGAAGATGGCCAAGTCCAAGGTGTGCTCACACAGACAGGGGCTTTTTTCGCTGCGCCGAATGTTGTCATTACTTCAGGTACATATCTGAAAGGCCGGATCATCATCGGCGATCTCCATTATCCAGGTGGCCCGAACGGGTATTTTCCATCGACAGAACTGGCGGCTTCTTTGCGAGAGGTCGGTGTACAACTGGGACGGTTTAAAACAGGCACGCCGGCAAGGGTCGACGGGCGCACCGTCGATTTTACGAAGATGGTGGAACAACCGGGTGATTCGGACCCGTTAAATTTTTCTTTTATATCCTCTCGATTCGAGCGGAAGCAAATCTCCTGCTGGCTTACGTACACGACGGAAGAAACTCATCAAATCATTCGGGATAATCTGCATCGCTCACCGCTTTATGCAGGAGTCATCGAAGGGACTGGACCCCGTTATTGTCCATCCATCGAAGATAAGGTCGTCCGCTTTGCTGATAAAAAAAGTCATCAGGTTTTTGTGGAACCGGAAGGTGCCGATACGCATGAGATGTATGTGCAAGGGATGTCGACGAGTCTCCCCGAAGATATACAACTCGCTATGCTTCGCTCCATCATCGGAATGGAAAATGTGAAGATTATTCGTCCCGGTTATGCGATTGAGTACGATTATGTGGTCCCTACCCAACTGAAACTCTCTCTGGAACACCAGACGATTCAAGGATTATTTACTGCCGGTCAAGTCAACGGCACATCTGGGTACGAAGAAGCAGCGGCCCAAGGGATCATAGCTGGAATCAATGCAGCTTGCCGGGCACAAGGAAAAGAACCTTTAATTCTAAAACGTTCCGATGCTTATATCGGTGTATTGATCGACGATTTGGTAACAAAGGGAACGAATGAACCCTACCGGATGCTTACTTCACGGGCGGAATACCGGTTGTTACTTCGTCAGGATAATGCCGATCAGCGTTTAACTGAAATCGGCTGTTCGATTGGGTTGGTCGATGATGTTCGTTATGAGCGTTTTCAACGTAAAATGGAACGGGTGGAGCAAGAAAAAGAATTATGGTCGAAAACATTTGTGACACCCGGTAATATACGGCTGCAAGAAATCTTAGAGCAAAAACGAAGTGCTCCTTTGACCAAAGGTTTATCTCTCTTTGATCTGCTTCGCCGACCTGAATTGTCTTTTGACGATCTTCATTCGTTGTTGGAATATGACGAGGCTCGGGAAACGGTTGATCCGGAGGTAGCCGAGCAAGTAGAAATTTCGGCGAAGTTTGAGGGGTATCTGGTCAAACAACAAGCGCAGGTGGAACGATTCAATAAGCTGGAAAGTCGCCGCGTGCCGCCCGATTTGGATTATGCACTGATCGGAGGACTGTCGACCGAAGCGAGGCAGAAACTCATCGCTCGTCGTCCCGAATCACTCGGACAAGCGTCGCGCATCTCCGGGGTGAATCCCGCCGATATTTCCTTGCTGTTGGTTTATTTGGAACAACGGCGACGTCGGGATAACGGAGGAAACGGTGAATGACCGAATCGATTAGCGCTGGTAAAATGACCGACTGGAACGGAGAGCAAATAGCTCTCTTTCAAGAACAGTTACGTAATGGAATGGCCCTTTGGGATCTTCCATTTACACCGTCATTAGAGCAGATCTATACGGCTTATGCCATAAAACTCGTTCAAACGAATGCGCATATGAACCTAACAGCCATCACCGATCCGGCTGGTGTAGCGGAGAAGCATTTTGTAGATTCCTTAAGTCCTTTTCTGTTACGACTACCTCAACTGAATGGTTCGTTACGAATAGCCGATGTAGGAACAGGTGCTGGTTTTCCTGGATTGCCTTTAGCTATCGCAAGACCTCAGTGGAATTGCGTCCTGATGGATTCTTTGCAGAAACGATGCCGTTTTTTATCGGATATCGTAGCGGAACAGGGCTTAAAAAATGTAGAAGTCCTTCATGGTCGTGCTGAGGATATAGGACAACAACCACAGCGAAGAGAAAAATTTAATTTAGTCTTCAGTCGAGCAGTAGCCCGACTCCCCCTATTATTAGAGTTGTGTTTACCGTTGGTTGAGGTAGGTGGCTTTTTCATCGCCTTGAAAGGTTCCGACGGTCCTGCCGAAGTGGAGGAGTCTCGAAAAGCATTATCTATTTTGGGTGGGGTTATCGATCACGTTAAAGAATTGAGATTACCGAGTTCTCAAGATGGGCGAACGCTTATCGTCGTGCGAAAAACAAAAGGCACACCGAAAACATATCCGCGCAAAGCAGGAACACCGAGTCGGAACCCCCTCATTTAGGGGGTTCCGAAATTTTTTACCCCCCTAAATGTTCCATGTGGAACACGAATAGATATTCCCCTTTTATTTCCCTTTTTAAGGGACTAAAAAAATTATACTAAGGTGATTCTCTTTAGAAGGGGGGTAAATTCATTCTTGCCCCCTTTATGCATTTCTCAAAGGTGGTCACTTTTTTTAGCTTTCCATCACTGTGAAATCTGTCGGAAAGGGTGATTAAGTTGAGCAGGACTTACTCTTACCGTGTTGAACATGATAGGAATGAGTTTCTTTATAATCGTGGGTAAGGGTGGTGCATCCGTTGGCAAACATTATTGCTGTTGCGAATCAAAAGGGTGGAGTAGCTAAGACAACAACTGCAGTAAATTTGAGCGCTTGTCTCGCTGAGTTGGGTAAGGAAGTTTTACTTGTCGATATGGATCCGCAAGGGAACGCCTCGAGCGGTTTAGGAATTGATAAAGTTCGTGTTCGTCATTGTATTTATGATGTACTTATCAACGGCGCCCCGGCCGATTCTGTAATCGTTCAAAGTGATTGGGAACATTTACATATTCTTCCCGCGACGATACAACTGGCTGGTGCAGAAATTGAGTTAGTCTCAGCGATCTCTAGAGAAGTAAAATTAAAACGTTCCATCGATCCGCTTCGATCCCGTTTCGATTTTATCGTCATCGATTGCCCACCGTCGTTAGGCTTACTGACATTAAACTCGTTGACTGCTGCTGATTACATGTTGATCCCGATCCAGTGTGAGTATTACGCACTGGAGGGTTTGGGACAATTGATGAGTACGATAAAACTAGTGCAAAAGCACCTCAATAATGAATTGAGTATCCTCGGTGTTTTGCTCACGATGTTTGACGCTCGGACAAACTTATCGATTCAAGTTGTCGATGAGGTCAAAAATCACTTCCCTGATGAAGTTTTTCGTACCATTATTCCGCGTAACGTACGGCTTAGCGAGGCACCCAGTCATGGGCAACCGATCATCGCCTATGATCCAAAATCCCGCGGCGCCGAAGTGTACCGTGAACTGGCAAAGGAAGTGTTACAGCGTGTCTAAAAAAGGGTTAGGTCGCGGGCTCGGCAAGGGATTGGAAGCTTTAATTCCATCGATGGCCGAAACAACTGACGATGGAAGTTCCATAATTGAAGTAAAATTAGAGCAAATAGAACCGAATCAGAATCAGCCGCGAAAGTACTTCGACAGCGAATCCTTGGATGAATTGGCCCGTTCCATTTCAGAACATGGAGTCATTCAACCGATGGTCGTTCGTAAAATCGGGAAGGATCGTTATCAACTGATTGTTGGTGAGCGTCGCTGGCGCGCCTGCCGGCAGGCTGGCATAGAAAAAGTCCCCGTTATTATTAAAGAGTGGGACGAGCAAACTATAGCAGAAGTGGCATTGATCGAAAATATACAGCGTCAAGATTTGAACCCCATTGAAGAAGCTCTAGCATACCGCATTCTGATGGACGAGTACAATGTAACACAGGATCAGTTAGCCAAACGGCTCGGTAAAAGCCGATCTTACATCGCTAACACTTTACGCCTTCTTCATCTAGCTGAACCCATTCGTTCTTTTATCGCTGAAGGTAAACTCACAGCTGGTCACGGTAAGGTCATTTTAAGTATTGAAAACATTGATGAACAGAAAGAACTTGCGGAGCGAATTGTTGAAAAGGGCTGGTCTGTCCGTCGAACCGAAGAAGAGATACGCATTCGGAATACTAGCCATGGTCAGGATGAAGTTAAGACGAATTTACAGATTCAAAATCCTCCCGTTTCCTATTCCTCAACGCAATATCTCACTTCGGAAATAAATCCTTCTGTTTTAGATCAGAATTCTAACGGTATGAATGGACTACCAACGGAGTCTATCGGTTATCCAACATCGTCTTCAGAGGTACCTAAATCGAATCTCTACACAAATCCAGATCCTGATCCTAACACTAATGTGAATGTTTTAAAGTCGAATTGTATTACTCCCTCCGTATCACAACGATCCCCCGAACTAGTAGCGATGGAGGAAAGACTCCGTTCTTGGTTACAAACTCAAGTTAGATTTCGTTCGAATGGCTCATCAGGTGTGATCGAGATTTATTACTATAACGACGAGGATCTCCAGC
Source organism: Heliobacterium mobile (assembly GCF_009720735.1). Taxonomy (GTDB): domain Bacteria; phylum Bacillota; class Desulfitobacteriia; order Heliobacteriales; family Heliobacteriaceae; genus Heliobacterium; species Heliobacterium mobile. Next base: position 14,757 of record NZ_WNKU01000029.1, on the reverse strand, counting down.
GCCTTTACGATAATCTAATCGGACAAGAAATCAGTAACTAAAATGTTCCACGTGGAACACTTCGAGATAAGCACTTGGAGTAAAGATAGTGCGAATGAGTAGGAGTCAAAAATGTTCCACGTGGAACATTCCGCGAGATACACTTGGATTGAAGATAGTGCGAATGAGCAGGAGTCAAAAATGTTCCACGTGGAACATTCCGCGAGATACACTTGGATTGAAGATAGTGCGAATGAGCAGGAGTTAAAAATGTTCCACGTGGAACACTTCGAGACAAGCACTTGGATTGAAGATAGTGCGAATGAGCAGGAGTCAAAAATGTTCCACGTGGAACACTCCGAGATAAGCACTTGAATTAAAGATAGTGCGTACGGGCAGGAGTCAAAAATGTTCCACGTGGAACACTCCGAGATAAGCACTTTGAGTAAAGATAGTGCGAACGGGTAGGAGTCAAAAATGTTCCACGTGGAACACTTCGAGATAAACACTTGGAGTAAAGATAGTGTGAATGGGTAGGAGTCAAGAATGTTCCACGTGGAACACTTTGAGAGAAGCGATTGAATCGAAGTTAGTGCAAATGATTAGGGTTAAAAAATGTTCCACGTGGAACATTTTTTAGATTTTTTTACGAGCAAGGGGATGAAAAACTATTGATATACATGGACAACGCCGCTACGTCCTGGCCAAAGCCGGACAGTGTTTGGGATGAAGTGTTGAGAGTCGGAAAAAATGTCGGTGCTAACCCAGGGAGAGCAGGACACCAAATGGCCATTGATGCTGGTCGGGTGATATACAAAGCGCGTGTTGCTATCGCCCGGCTTTTTCATTTATCCGATCCTCTCCGTGTAGTATTCACCATAAACGCGACGGAAGCTCTTAATTTGGCCATTCTCGGATCAATAAAACCAGGGGATCATGTGCTCACGTCTCAATTGGAGCATAACGCAGTCGCTCGACCTTTGCGATACTTGCAAGATAAAGGGGTGGAAGTGACATATCTGCCCGGGGACGAGTATGGAAGGATTTCTCCCAATGAATTGCGTCAAAGTCGAAAAGCTAATACGAAAGCACTCATTCTCAGCCATGCTTCGAACGTGACTGGAGCATTACAAGACTTGAAGTCACTGTCAAAGGCGGCCAAGGAATTAGATTTACGGGTGATTGTCGATGCTGCACAGACTGCCGGTGTACAGCAGATCGATATGGAAGAATGGGGAATCGACCTTTTAGCTTTCCCAGGTCATAAAGGACTTGTAGGACCTCAAGGTACGGGAGGATTATGTATTGCCCAAGGTATTGATGTAGAGCCCCTACGATTTGGCGGAACCGGTAGTCAAAGCGAGTCAGAACTGCAACCGGATGTTCTTCCGGATCGCTTTGAAAGCGGTACCCCAAATACACCTGGTATCGCTGGATTGGCTGCGGGATTGGAGTTTATCGCCCAAACAGGTCGGGAAAACATTGAATCGCATGAATCCAAACTTACAGAACTAATTCTGAACGGATTAGGAGATATAGAAAAAGTTAAGGTATATGGGCCTCCAGTGAAAGAACCAAGGGCAGCCGTCATATCTTTTAATGTAGACGGAATGGAAGCTTCAGAGATGGGTTTCTTATTGGATCAGGTCTATCAAATCGCTGTTCGAACAGGGTTGCATTGTGCACCAGTATCACACCGGAAAAATGGGACCCTCGAAAGGGGAACTGTGCGCTTAAGTCCAGGTTATTTTAACAGCGAAGCAGAAGTGAAGGAGGTTCTGGCCGCCATCAAAACATTGGTGGAAGAAGCTAGATAAAAACATATGATAGGTACAATCGTAAATGCCGCCGCCGTCATCGGAGGTGCCCTCATGGGCACATTGTTTCATAAAGCTATTGCAGAGAAGTACAAAATCACCATCATGCAAGGAATTGGCCTATCGGTAGGACTGATTGGGATACAAATGGCACTGCAGACGAAAAACCCTTTAATTGTTGTCGCTTCCCTCGTTCTAGGAGCGATTGCCGGGGAGACAATCGACATAGAGGCACAGCTAGAAAAAATCGGCAAGTATTTGGAAAGCAAAATCGGTTCGGGCCGAGGAGATGTAGCTAAGGCCTTTGTTACGGCCAGCCTTATCTACTGCGTTGGAGCTATGGCGATCATGGGATCGATCCAAGACGGACTGACCGGAGACTCATCTATATTGTTTGTTAAATCCCTGCTTGATGGAATCACATCCATCATACTGGGATCTACACTCGGTATTGGAGTAGCTCTTTCATCTATCCCTGTATTTTTATATCAGGGGGCCATAACACTCCTATCCTCCTATATTCAGCCATTGCTTAAACCGACGATGGTCACTGAGATGACGGCTGTGGGCGGTCTTCTGATCCTTGGGATTGGCACAAACATACTTGGAGTAACTAAACTGCGTGTGGGAAACCTACTTCCAGGAATTATCGTCGCAGTAATCGCTGCCGGGTTATTTCCGCCGGCGTAAGCTAGCTACATAAAAGGGGATGGTCAGTTGGGTATATATACAACACCTTATGTGGCCGTCAGTCGCACGCGGTTGATAGAGAACATTCGTCGTATGGCCGGAGAATGTAACCAACGAAAGATAAAATTGAGACCACACTTCAAAACCCATAAAATGATTCCTATTGCCCAAATGCAAGCGGAATGGGGAACTGTAGGTTTTACTGTGGCCAAATTGACGGAAGCTCAAGTGCTCATCAAAGCTGGTTTCAAAGATATTCTCATCGCCTATCCCCTCTGGGGAGAAGATAAATGGAATACTTATTGGTCCTTATCGAAACAAGCGAAACTCTCCACCATCATAGATTCAACGGAATCCTTGCAAGCCTGGTCTGAACAAGCCAAACAAAAGGGTCAACCGATTCGAGCTTATGTGAAAGTGGACAGTGGATTGGGACGAGTGGGTTATCCGCCGGGAGAACGACTAAACGAATTGGTACGGCGTGTCGCAGCCTCTGAGGAGATAGAGTTTTTAGGACTGTTGACACATGCTGGTCATGCTTACGGGGCAAATTCTCCCTCTGCACGGGAACAGATCGGTCGAGAAGAAGGAAGAATTTTAATGCAAATAGCCGAGTCAATGAAGGCTGGGGGGATTGAAATTCCAGAAATCTCGACGGGTTCCACACCGACGGTGGAATTCAACCTTCAAACACCGGGAGTCACTGAGATCCGACCGGGTAACTACGTCTTTAACGATGCGACACAAGTCCGGTTAGGTGTAGTGCCAAAAGAACGGTGCGCCTTAACGGTCGTAACGACGGTTGTCTCTCGACCGAATGAAAACCGCTGTATTATCGATGCTGGTGCAAAAGTACTGGCGCTCGATCAAGGTGCTCACGGAAACCATGCCGATATCGGTTATGGTATCCCTTCCATCGCCGGTTGGAAATTATCAAGACTATCGGAAGAGCATGGGGTTCTAGAACGTGTTGATTCAACGGCCCCGTCAATTCCAGTGGGTGCTCAAATGACGATCATTCCGAATCATGCCTGCCCCGTCATCAATTTAGCTGACCAGGTCGTTCTTGTAGACGATCAAGGAACTCCGAAGGATGTTTGGTACGTCGATGCCAGAGGTTGCAGTCAATAGATGAAAATTAGATAAAATAAATCAAGCGAAAGACTAAATAATAAAACAAAAGGTATTTTGGGAACTGATATTAAAAATATAAAACAAAAAGGATGAACTGAATTTTATTTTCAGTTCATCCTTTTTTAAGTAGACGCCCATGCCGATAAAGCGGCACCATCAGGTGAATGAAAATGATTAATTTTCAGGATAGTCAAACAGAAACTATCGGTCTGATTCATCCATTTCAGGATTCAAACTTCCCGTGCGATATCCTTCTAAGTCAATCGTCACGTAGCGAAATCCGAGCGATTTCAACTTAGCCACTATCGAGGAGGTCAGAGAAGAGTCCAAAAATTTTTCGATAGAATCGCCAGCTTCAATTCGTGCGATTTCCCCATGATGGCGTACACGAATGTTGTTATATCCTATGGAACGAAGATATCTTTCCGCTTCGTCCACTTGAAGTAATTTTTGTTGGTCCAAAGGAGTACCGTAGGGAATCCGAGAGGCCAAACAAGCCATACTGGGATGATCCCATGTCGGTAGACCCATCATTTGGGACAGGCAACGAACATGCTTTTTTCCCATACCTGCTTCCACTAAGGGACTGCGGATCCCTAACTCTTTCAGTGCACGATGACCAGGCCTGAAATCGAGATGGTCATCCACTTGCTCACCATTTAGTACTAACGGAAGTCCTTCCGCACTCGCTAATTCATTCAGTGATTGAAAAATCATTTTCTTGCAATGGTAACAGCGATCCGGCGGGTTAGAAGACACCAAAGTGGACGACAAAGGATCCATATGTACGACACGATATTCTGCTCCAATCTGCTGGGTTAGACTAAGTGTCAAATCCAGAGTGCCTTGCGGAAGCAATGGTGAAGCAACAGTACAGGCTAGCATCCGGGGTGTAATGGATGAGGTAGGAGTGACTATAACAGAAGGATAAGGTTCATTCGACTTCGACTTCGCCCACGTATCGTGCCAGGCCGCTAACAAAAAAGTGCTGTCCACACCTCCGGAGAAAGCTAATAAGGCTGATGGAATCTGGAGTAGAATTTCTCGCAGTTGGGAATACTTGTGAAGGGATTCGGTTTGAATGTCTGATAAGTCAGCATGACGATGGAGTTTCATTTTGTGCCCCCTTTCGTATCGATTATAGCCGATAAAAGCTTGTTTTCCGAGTGACATAAAAAGACTTGTTTGTAAGAGAACTTGTCGAAATACAAAGGAAATGAGCTAACCATGTGGAATTAAACTAGTCGGATGAAAGGGGGAGGGCACTTGCCAGTATACTTACCATGGATTACGGAGAACATCAACGGACTCGTCGTCACCAGCCTGGGATTGACCTTGATCAGTACGGTACTGCTTATCTTTATATATCAGCGCTTTCGCAAAATCACTGCGATGTATGGCGATTTGATGAAGGGCCAAGAAGGACGCAATCTGGAAGAACTTTTGCTGGAGAACCAGCGTGTAAATATGGAAGCTTCCCAGCGTCTAACTCAACTGGAGACGGCAGTGACCAAACTTGAAACCGAAAGTGAAGAAATGGTTCGCCATATCGGGATTGTTCGTTTCAACGCTTTTGAAAATGTGGGCTCCGATCAAAGTTTCTCTGTGGCCCTGTTGAACAACCACTATAACGGTGTGGTGATCAGCAGTCTCTACGGACGCGAACTATCCCAAGTGTATGCCAAGCCGATTCAAAAGGGGAAATCAACATATCTGTTGACCAAAGAAGAAGAAGAAGCCCTGGCAAAAGCAATAAACAAATAAAAAGCAATAAACAAATAAAACAAAAAAACAACAGCGATTTTCCGAAATTTTACTGTGACAGCAGGAAATGTTGAGGCGTTGTCGAATCATCATGTTTATGGATATTTATACCTAGGGGGTGATTTCCATACCCAAAGATGATTCGCCGCGCCGGAAGCGCCAGAAGCCTATGACGATCATGTTTGTCCCAGGCACCGGCGAAAAATCTTTTAGTATCAACTTATCCCCCGAACGGGCACGACAGATGCTGATCGGAGGTATCATTGCAGGTGCATTGGGAGTCCTGTTGTTGATATTGTCCGTCTATACATTGACCCAACTGTCGGAACTGCATCGACTTCGCAGCGTCAATGAAGAACAAGCTCAAAAAATCGAAGAACTGCAACAATTCACCTTGACCGTCCAAGATCGCCTGGCCAAGATTAAACAATTGGACAAGCAGATACGTCGAATGGTCGGAATAGACGGAGAAGAAGAAAAAACAATTGCTCCTCCGGCAAAAGACTCGGAAGTCATAGAAGATTCCAGTTTGGTGGAACCCGGAAACGAGAATCATAGCCTACACGCTTTTGCTATGCCCTCTCGGTCGGGAGGGACAGTTCCCATAGCGATGTCGATGGACCAAGAAGCGATCGAATTAGATGACGTAAACACCTTGTCCGCTTTGCTGCATGAATACTGCGAGGAACTGGATCAAGAGACAACTGACTTGCATCAACTCAATAAAGAAGTGGGCGAACGGCTTAACTACCTTGCTGCTGTTCCATCCACCTATCCTGTACGAGGGGAAATCACATCACCCTTTGGGTCACGAAAATCACCCTTCGGGGTGAATAAGGAATTTCATACAGGACTTGATTTGGCCGCCGACTATGGTACGCCAGTCCGTTCCGCCGCCAAAGGGAAAGTCGTTTTTACGGGTTCGAAACCGGGGTTGGGGAACGTTGTGGAAGTTGACCACGGCTACGGATTCACAACTGCGTACTGTCATCTATCCGCAATCACTGTGAAAGCAAATGATACGGTGGAACGTGGGGATCAAGTCGGTAAAGTCGGCAACAGTGGACGAAGCACTGGCCCCCATTTGCATTTCATGGTTAAAAAAGACGGCCAACTCCAAAATCCGGAAACGTATCTGATTCACTAAATGGAGGCGCGATTTGATGTTTGGGCGTAAAAAAGAATCTACCATGACAACAATCGAGCGTGTAGACACCATCGTTGGGAAAGAATCAGTGTTCACAGGCACCTTAAAAGCCATGGGCAGTGTCCGGATAGACGGTCAGCTAAACGGAGAAATACTGGGAAAAGGCGATATCGTCATCGGTGAAACGGGAAAGGTCGAGGCTGCCATTGAAGGACGCAACGTGATCATCGCCGGAACCCTACGGGGCAATGTCGATGCCAGTGGCCGATTAGAAATCGCATCGACAGGACGTCTTTATGGCGACCTGCAAGCGGCCAGTTTGGTGATCGACGAAGGGGCTGTCTTTCATGGCAGTTCTCGAACCGAACGGTGCCAGTCTACCATCGCTGAAGTTGCCGATGATGTAGAAGAAAGCCAGGTAGAAGGATTGCAGGTGGAAGGGGCGCGGTAATACCCCGCCTTTTTCTTTTTCAGCTTTTTACGGCCAGTTCGGTCCGAGCCATAAATAATCGGCAGCCGGAGCGGACGCGTTATAGGTAAGTGACGTGACCGGTTGCCGACGGGCTGCTTGATAATAGCCGAATAATATCCCTCGGCTGATTTGATCAGCCAGTCTGACGACTGCCGATAGGCGTGTGTTTTGTAAGACCATAAATTCCATAAAGCCGCCGACATTGACGATGCCGGTGACGTGAAGATCTCCTATCACAGGGAGGTCTTTTTTTACGCCTGCGCCCGGGCGTAACCCGCCGAGAGACAAGGTCACTTGACCGACTTGATCGACCCGACCGAGCGAAGCATCTACAGCTATAACCAACGCATCGGGATGAGCTTCTTCGATCGCTTTTTTTCGTTCAACTAGGTTTGTGGCGTGAATGGGATCATCCAAGGTCCCGTAAATATGATAATAAGCCGAAGCCAGCGGTTTCAACTGTGTACCGACGAGTGGACCGAGGCAATCGCCTGTAGAGCGATCGGTTCCAATGCAGACAATAACCCGTGGACGACTGAGGCTGGGATCTAAATAGAGAAAGAGTTCGGCCAAGGCCTCACCGATCTCATAAGCGCACCGCCGATCAGACCCGGTGAAATAATGTTTTTCTCCTGCCAGCAGGTGTTGCCAGTCTCGTTTATTGGCCATGACGATACTCCTTTCATCCAGTTTTATTATCATCATGCCCCTGGGAAAGGGAAATTAAACCATCACTCCTATGGAATGGGGGAAGAAAGATGGGATTCCTCTGGCAGGCTCAAGTTGCCTCTGTTTATGTTGGCGCTGTATTGGGTGCAGGTTTTGCCTCCGGACAAGAAATCATGCAATTTTTTGTTCGCTATGGACCCGCTGGGTCGGGTTCCGTCATCTTAGCGGGGCTTCTCTTTGGACTGTTGGGACCGGCGATCATTTACGTCTGCCGTCAAAAAGGGGTCGCCCAATATCAGGACCTCATCCACATGCTCTTTGGACGTCGGATAGGGCAAGTGATGGATGTGGTCATCGCCTCATCTTTGTTCATCGGTATCATGGTCATGTTGTCCGGTACAGGAGCACTGGTAGAACAGCAATGGGGTTGGCCTTCTTGGATCGGTGTAACTGGAACAGCGTTCCTTGTTACCGCTAGTCTTTGGTGGGGGTTAAAGTCTTTAGTTTGGGTCAATACCATCCTTGTACCGTTAAAGTCAATCATCTGCTTAGCAGTAGCGACAGCCGTCGTTTTTTGGATGCCGCCGATAGAAACAGGTACCCTCGCGTCGCTCCAAGGGGAAGCCGCGATTCCGGCGATGGCCGGCTTGAATAATCCTTTTGAAGCAACCGAGGTGAGTGGAGGAGTTGGACTCCTGCCGTCATCGCCGGCACTGAGCGCCTTTTTGTATGTTTCTTTTAACCTAACCATGTCTCTCGTCGTCTTAGTGGCTCTAGCACCTCAAGTTCGTCATCGAGGGGGATTCTTCGGTGCCGCTGTAGGCGGGCTCTCGCTAGGGCTTTTCGCCTATGTCTTAACCTTGGCTATGCTGCATTATGTGCCTGCCATCGAGGGGTACCCTGTGCCGATGCTGTTTTTAGCTGGTGCCTTACACCCTTGGACAGGTGAGATATACGCTTTTTTGCTCTGGTTAGCCATGTTTACGGCCGCTCTTGGCAGCGCCTTTGGTGCTGCCTTACGGCTCTCAAAAATGGAAAAAGGGCCGAAGTATCGAAAAAGTTTATTGTTTTCCATCATCGTCGTGTCCCCCTTCGCCTTACTGCCTTTTTCCGAGCTAGTGGCCACTTTGTATCCCTTTTTCGGGTATGTGGGACTTCCCCTGATCATCGCGATCGCCTGGGTGGCACTGAAAGAATTATTGCTCACTCACGATAAGAAAATTTCCATTTAAAACCAATCATTGAACGCTATATCCTATGCATTGCATGGTTCCATCGAACCGGGCTTCCCAAAGGCGCTAAAAGATTAGAAAATAGATATAGAGACAGCAGAGAGATGAGGGGGGCCTTATCGTGGAGAAGAGTGTCGTAAATCTTGAAGACCACCACATCATCATCGGTACGGCCGGCCATGTCGATCATGGCAAAACCCAATTGGTGAAAGCGTTAACCGGTGTAGATACAGATCGACTGAAAGAAGAAAAAGAACGGGGCATCTCCATTGAACTTGGATTTGCCCCCTTTGTCCTTCCGAGGGGGCTGCAGGCTGGCTTTGTCGATGTCCCCGGCCATGAACGTTTTATCAAACAAATGGTGGCAGGGGTCTCAGGGATGGACCTGGTGATGCTCATAATCGCTGCCGATGAAGGGATCATGCCGCAAACGCGAGAGCATCTCGATATTATCGAACTGCTCCAGGTGCCCCGGGGGATGGTCGTATTGACAAAGGCTGATCTTGTGGATGAGGAATGGCTTGAACTGATGGTCGACGAAGTCAAAGAATTTTTATCAGGTACCAGCCTGTCCCAGGTACCGATCATTGCCGTTTCGTCGACAACGGGAATTGGATTGCCCGAACTAAAACAATGTATCGTCGAAAAAGTGAGCCATCTCCCTCGACGTCCATTTGCCGGTGCAGTTCGACTCCCCATCGACCGGGTTTTTACGGTCTCCGGTTTTGGTACAGTCGTTACCGGTACTTTAGCATCAGGTGTCATCAGCGCTGGCGATGTACTTTCCATCATGCCTTCAGAACGGACAGTACGTGTGCGAGGTCTGCAGGTGCACGGAAAAAAAGTCGACGCTGCCCAAGCCGGGCAGCGGGTGGCGGTCAATGTTACCGGTGTGGAAGTAAGCCAAGTGGAACGGGGCGACGTGCTGGCCAAGCCTGGTTTATTGACACCGTCTTACCGAATAAGCGTACGGCTAAAAGCACTGCCGGGGCGGGACAAGCCCCTCAAAGATCGGGAACGGATTCGCTTTCACAGTGGAACTCGCGAAACGTTAGGACGGATCTCCTTGCTCGATCGGGAAGAACTGGCGCCGGGAGAAGAGGCCTATGCGCAAATCATCCTGGAAGATCCCATAGTCACCGTAAAGGGAGATCGCTTTGTCCTTCGCACCTATTCGCCAGCCCTGACCGTTGGTGGTGGTCAAATCATTGAACCCGTAGCGGCAAAACTAAAAAAAAATCGTCAAGATATCGTGTACGCTCTTGCGACGAAAGAGACAGGAAGCCCTATCGAACGATTGACCCATCATCTTACCCAAACAGGGAATCCCCTTTCTATGAGTGAGGCAGCCAAAGTACTCGATGTAACGAAGGCGGAAATCGAATCCATCGTGACGGAAATTAGATCTTCAGAAACCCCCTTCGATATTTTCGTTTTCCAGGGCGATGGTGAACCCTATTTTCTCGCGGTGACAAGATTGGAAGGACTGGTAAAATCCATCGAAAGGGAACTGGGTGCTTTTCATCAAAAATATCCCCTTCGTCCAGGCTTACCGAAAGAAGATCTCAAAGGGCGACTGACACCCCAATGGGACCAAAAAGCCTATGGTGCACTGCTGGCGACGCTCCATCAGAAAGGAAGGATCAGCCTGCACGAAAACCTCTTGGCGCGTTCAGGTTACGTACCGGTACCGGAGGGGGAAGTGGCTCGGAGACTGAACGCTCTAGAGCAGCAGTTTGCGTCTACGGGACTGCAACCACCTACTTTAAGCGAGGTGACCAAAGAATGGGTCGAGGCGGAACAGCGTACTCTCTCAGAATTAGAAGAATATCTAAATTATCTTACGGAATCAGGAAGACTCCAAAAAATCGCTGACGGATTGCTTTTTCATAGACAAGCCCTTCAGAACTTTATCGATACAGTTGAAAAAGGTCTTACGAGCTATGGAGAACTCACCGTGGCTGATGTGCGTAACCTGACCGGGAGTTCCCGCAAGTATATCGTTCCCTTATTGGAGTGGTCGGACCGGGAACGAGTGACCCGGCGAGTAGGGGACAAACGGGTAGCGTTCAGCAAAAACATGAACTTTAGAAAAGAAGCTGGTCATTAGCGTCTGAAATAAATTGAGGTAACAATTGGAAAAATGGTCATAGCCTCGTTTTTTTTCACATACCCTCTTCAATAGAGAGGAGGGTTGTCTTTGATCTTTATTACAAAACGTTCTTTGATCACCGTATTTGGACTGATGTTTCTCCTACCTGGGCTCTTCTACGTCAGCTGGATGAAAGCAGTTTCTGTGATGGCACCGGGAAAATTAGAGGGCCCCCCTATTATGATAGAAGTAGCCGTGGAACTGACTGGGCCGGTAGCACCTTGGGGCCAGGCGGCCATGAAAGGGGTCAAGATGGCTGTCGAAGAGGCAAACCAAATAGGGAAAAATGGCCGACCTTTTGAAATCACCACGGTTGACGCCAACGACACCACCGGATTGTCTGGAATTCCAGAACAAGTGCAGAAAAATGCCGCCGTTGCCGTTTTGGGGCCCATCACTCCGTCCAAAGCAGAAGCGCTGCTCAAGGCCGGTCTCACAGTTCCGCTCATCAGTCTGTCGACTAACCCGTCCATCCCTGCCTTAGGGGAAAAGGTCTTACAGGGAACCTACAATGATGAACAGCAAGGAACTGCTGCCGCACAGTACGTTGTCAAAAGCGGCTACCGGCAAGCCCTCATGGTGACCGAGGAAAAAAGCGCTTACGCTCAGTCCCTTGCACAGGCGTTTCAAAAAGCTTGCGAAGGACAAGGCGCTACAATTGTTAAAGAGATTAGCTACAAACGAGGGCAACAGGATTTTGGTGCGATCTTAACGGAAATCCAAAAAGAAAAAGCCGACCTGATCTATTTGCCCGGCTACGCCAAAGAAGCACGGGCCTTTTTACAACAAGCTCGGCAAAAAGGAATAGAGACACCGATCATCGGCGGTGACGGACTAGAGTCGGCCGCGAAAGAACTTGCCAACAAAGAAAAAACAGGAGAATCCTGGCGGTTGCTTTATACGACGCCGAATTTTATCCCCACTGGACAAGCCGATGAATTTATCCAAGTTTATCAAAAACGGTATAACGAATATCCTCAGCCGATGGCCCTGTGGGCTTACGAAGCGACAAGGGGCCTGATTAATGCACTGTCTACGCCGATCGTCCAAAGAGATCCGTCAAAATTGATGCAACAGATGGCCATATCTAGTTGGCCAGTCACTGGTGGACGGATGCGAATCGACGGGGAGCGCCATGCTTTGCGTCCCATGGCGATTATGAAGCTTGATTCAGAACTTCGTCTGGTTGAAGTGATTCCTCCCAACCAGTAAAGAATCCGAAACCTCATGTTTAAGGGGCGGTTGACGAAGGCAAGAATACTTCCTGTAAGGGAAAACACCTTCAGGGAGGAGAACATCTTGTTCCGCAACCGCTTCTCTCCTGCCTTCCAGGTCCTGACCTTTTCCACCTTACTCATCATCCTATTGGGTGGAGTGGCCTTCTACCTGCCGCACTTGGAGGCCCGCACGACTTCACCTTTACCCCTGCTTCGGTTGCATGTGATCGCACCATCGGACGATCCGGCCGACCAAGCCTTGAAGTTAAAAGTTCGAGACGAAATCCTTGCCTATGTGGACCCGCTGCTCGCTGATTGTCACTCTGTCGAAGAATCCCGGGAAGTAGTCTTGCAGCATCTGGATGAAATCCAGAAGAAAGCAGAGGAGCGGGTTCAACAAGAAGGCTACAATTATAGCGTAGCACCGCAAGTCGGCCGGTTTCAGTTCCCCAAAAAGGTCTACGGCCATCTTGTCGCCCCAGCCGGTGAATACGAAGCCTTGCGCGTCGTTATCGGCGAAGGCAAAGGGGCCAACTGGTGGTGTGTACTCTACCCGCCCCTGTGCTTAAGTGATCGAACTGGCGCTCAGGTAACGGTCCCTGCAGCTACGGTAGAGAATAGCACCGTAAATGAAGGCCAACCGGAGATGGCGAATGTGGAAATACGCTCAAAGCTTTGGGACTGGATTCAAGAAAAAACGCAATAAAACAGGGAAAATAATAAACACTTTTAATAGAGCAAAACAAACAATGTATTTAGGGATATTCGATTAAAAATCAGCAGAATATTGGTAAGCAAAAAACCTCCAAGCAATAATCGCTTGGAGGTTTCTTTTTACTCAAAAAATACAGACTGTTGTTTTACCTATGTAAGGCCCACAAAGGCCGTCACCGACACGTTTTCCAACCATGCTCTCGCACGTGGGTGCCTTGTCACTCACATTTGCCGTCCCATCATAGCAGGCATGACAGCCGTAAGCGAACCCGGCTCCCTAAATTAAACTTATAGATTGAAAACATTAATCGGCAACGTACCCAGCAGGTACCGCCGGTGTTCCACCGACAAGATGTATTCTACCTGAAGCAGTGAAAAAAGTCACTAGGATGTATTTGGAAATGGGACAAGTTTCAATTGTTTGGGCAAAGGAATATGCATATTTCGTAAGTTAGACAGGGAGGAATCCGAATGTACGATCACATGGGCCATCAGGGCCATCATTCCCGGTTGCTCGATACAATCCAAAACTGTGAAGCTACTTGCGAACACATGGTTACTCATGTGGCCTGCCTCCATGATGTACGTCAGCGCTCACGGCAACTGTTGCTACTGCGCGACTGCGCCGATATTTGCGGGCTTACCGCAAAATTCGTCGCCCGTCGGAGTCCCTTTGCCCAACAGTTGGCACATGTTTGTGCTTGCATCTGTGAAGCCTGTGGGAAGGAATGTTGCCGATTCCCTGACCGGGAATCGCAAGAGTGCGCCCAAATCTGCTTCCATTGTGCGAGAGAATGCGAAGCCTTTGCTAGGGGTAGATAGAAAACAGGGAAGATAAGGAGAGTCGCTCTTTAAGTACAGAGCATGTAAGGACTCGCTTAATAAAGGCGAGTTCTTTACTTTTCAGCTTCTTTAAGGTCTGCTTCTAAGGCGTCAAGGCGTTGAACAGCCTGGGTTAACTCGTCAAAGTGCAATGCACAATCTTCCTTAACAGCTTGGTGAACGAGGGAGCGGGCAAGGTGCACCACCCTGTCTTTGGTGCTTAGCAAGGAATTTTTAGTTTCAGAGAGGGCTTTTTCATATTCCACTTTGGATTTCATCTGAAAATCATGAAAAAAAGCATCCCCCACGTTAATCCACTCGACATCTTTTCCACTGCCCGAATCGAATTTTTCTTGATCATCTAAGTAATTCTGCTTGAGTTCGGATAGTGTTTTCTCCATGATATATCCGCTCCAAATATTTATTTTTTCGACAATTAATGCTATCATAGAGCAACAGATAAGTCACAGTCTCTCATTTCCAAGGTGATTAGCCCCATTTAATCTACTCAACAGAAGCGATCTTATTTGCAGTACACGGGAGTGAATGGGTCCTGGTGGGCTTCACGGGCTTCAAACCCGGTAGGCGCGCGGCTAACCCGGGCGCGGTAGGTTCGATTCCTACGCACTCCCGCCAATTATGACAAACTAAGACGAATAGTAATGTCACTTACAGCATAGCTTTGCGCGAAAGGCAAAGCTATGCTTTTATTTTGGAAACGCAAAACTATGGTTTTATTACAAAGGTTTTACGATTTTACTTTGAATTAAACGTTTACATAAAATAACGATTGTTTGTTAAGTACTCTGAATTTTTCATTGGAGTTTTACGCTAATAAGCCGTTTACTGTGTCGTAAAGTCTAGCTATTTTTAACTCAAGTTTCGCAGATTAAAAATCGCGTTAAACCCTTAACCAGTATGGGAATTTCGCCAACAAATTCTGGTGCT
>NZ_WNKU01000028.1:0-40000 GCF_009720735.1 Heliobacterium mobile | reverse complement strand
CAGTTCCGCCACTCTCGCATTTAGATGGCAGGGGAGACAGGAATCGAACCCGCAGCCTACGGTTTTGGAGACCGCCGCTCTACCAATTGAGCTACTCCCCTATGGTGCCGAAGGCCGGGGTCGAACCGGCACGAAGTTTCCCTCACTGGTTTTTGAGACCAGCGCGTCTGCCAATTCCGCCACTTCGGCATATACGATGAAAGGATACAAAAGATGAATGGCGGAGCAGACGGGATTCGAACCCGCGATCTCCAGCGTGACAGGCTGGCATGTTAGGCCTCTACACCACTGCTCCGTTTTCATTCATTGCTCATCGAGCTTTCACTCAATGTAGCGCCGAACAGTAACTAAGGATATCAGCTAATGAACTTCTTGTCAAATGAATTTTTTGGAACCGTTTATGTTCGTAGTCACAGCTCTAATGGGAACCGGTTTTTTTGATTAAGACCATAATACAAAAGGCCGGTATGGCGCATCCATAGATGGTTATGCCACACCGGCCTTTTCCCATTTTAAAAGGGGAGATCGTCCTCTTCCGGAGGATCAGGGAAGCTGATTTCGCTGCCAAACCCGCCGGCTCCGCCACCGCCATAATTGCCGCCGCCGGCAGGACCGCCGAAGCCTCCACCGGAAGCTCCGCCAAATCCGCCTGCACCGCCATATCCACCGCCGGCAGCCGGTCCACCGTAACCGCCGCCAGCCGGAGGTGCACCAAAGCCAGAGGCACCTGCGCCAGCACCGGCGCCCGGTTGAGCATCACCACGCTCTAAGAAGCGAACTGTTTCTGCGACGATATCCACAGCGGAGCGCTTTTGGCCAGTCTGTTGGTCCGTCCAAGAACGGGTCTGCAGTCGACCATCGACGGCGACAAGTCGACCTTTATGTAGGTACTGACTACAGGTAATCGCTTGCTGATTCCAGACGGTAATATTGAACCAATCCGTAATCTTTTCAGCACCCATCTGCCGCTGATTGGAACCTTGAGGTCTGTCAACTGCAAGACTAAACGTACAAAGTGGTGTATTGTTGGTGGTGTGTTTGAGTTCCGGATCTCTGCCGAGACGACCAATTAGGATCACCCGGTTTAACATGGAATTTCCCCCTTTTTATTCCATATATTTCAAGTCTAGCATAGGATTCTTACTTCGACAACTCTTTTCCTCAAATTATACGTTAAACCGGAAATGAACGACATCCCCATCGTGCATCACATACTCTTTGCCTTCCAAGCGCATGAGGCCCTTGTCTCGGGC
The DNA here is from genome assembly GCF_009720735.1 of Heliobacterium mobile. Lineage (GTDB taxonomy): Bacteria > Bacillota > Desulfitobacteriia > Heliobacteriales > Heliobacteriaceae > Heliobacterium > Heliobacterium mobile. The sequence goes on along the minus strand of NZ_WNKU01000028.1, from coordinate 38,747 downwards.
AGCTGCCTGGCTCCCGGTGGAGATGAGGTCATCATAACCGGTGACCTCGGCACGGATAAAGCCCCGCTCAAAGTCGGTGTGAATGACACCGGCGGCTTGAGGTGCTTTCATCCCCTTCGTAATCGTCCACGCCCGTACTTCCTGCACTCCTGCCGTAAAGTAGGTGATTAGGCCCAGCAGCGTATAGGTCTCCCGGATCAGACGGTCGAGACCTGATTCTTCGAGGCCCAAGTCCGATAAAAACATGGCTCGCTCTTCTGGGTCGGTCAGTTCGGCAATCTCTGCCTCAATCTTGGCACAGATGACGACGACGCCAGCGCCTTCTTGATCGGCCCGAGCCCGAACCTCTTTCACCAGCGGATTGTCCGGTTGGCCCACTTCATCTTCCGATACGTTCGCCACATAGAGCACCGGTTTGCTCGTCAAGAGGAACAAACCCCGCACGATTTCTGCCTCTTCCGGGGTCCAGTCGATCGCACGAGCCGGCTTTTCTTCTTCAAAAGCGTCACGGAGACGCTCCAGCACCACTTTTTCGGCAAGGGCTTTTTTGTCGCCCGATTTTAGGTTTTTCTGGACCCGATCGAGACGCCGTTCGACCGCTTCCATATCAGAAAGGATCAGTTCCAGTTCAATCGTGTCAATATCCCGCAAGGGAGATACTTTTCCATCGACATGGGTGACATCGGAATCTTCAAAGCACCGTACCACATGAATGACAGCGTCGACTTCACGGATATGGGATAAAAACTTGTTGCCGAGACCTTCCCCTTTCGAGGCGCCTCGCACGAGACCGGCAATGTCGACAAAGCGCACGACTGCCGGAACAACCCGATTTGGTTTGACCATTTCTGCCAGCTTGTCCAACCGGGGATCGGGGACTTCCACCATACCCACGTTCGGTTCAATGGTACAGAAAGGATAATTGGCGGCTTCCGCGCCCGCCTTGGTAATCGCATTAAAAAGGGTGGATTTGCCGACGTTTGGCAAACCGACGATACCCGCCTGGACCGGCACAACGATCAACTCCCACAGTGATTTGGCCATAGCCACAGTTAAGTTTAGACGAAGGAACCTATGATTTCAAGGGAGGCCTCGTATCTGAGATTCGCTCCATCTTGTAGCACTCCCTGCCTTTTTACATATTTTATAGAAGAAAGACCTGTGACAAGGGAGGTGGGGCGATGGCTTCACGGGACGGATTCGAGTTCGGCGGCTTTGAGATCGATAATTGGAAAGACTTTTTTCAAGGTGATAAGGGGATTGTCCTCCTGATCATCGCCGCCGTCGTGCTCTTTCTCATTTTCGGCCGGGATGATTAGATGAAGTTGTCCACCTCGTTCGGGTGGGCAACTTTTAGATTTTTCTAAGAATGTATATTTTCTAGAATCTTAACCCTGAAAATATAGTAAAATGGATTTACACAACCTACTTCGATCAATGGCAAGGAGCCCTGCAATGGCTGATGATTTAATTTTTCCACAAGACGGGAGTTTAAATTTAGATAGTTTCTCATTAGAAGATCTGGAAGCTGATTTGCATCGTTCGCTTCCAGTTGATATGGCGCAATCGAATTCTTCTATCGCGAGTGACTCTCCGCCCATCATCATCGATTCGTCACAGGCAGGCACAAAAAAACAGTCAGAATCCTCATCATCGGAATCCAGGCACGGAACCGCAACAGCGATGCCAGTCGAACCGGTCGATCGCCTGGCCAAAGTCAAGGCATTGGCTAAAAGCCGGTGGGTGCTCATTCCCCTCGGCCTCGTTTTGGCTCTCGCCCTTTCGATTCCGCTGGTATGGGGAATCGGCAAGGCTTATGAACATTATCTGGTGCCACCCGAAGCGTATGGGCCAGAGCGTCTGGCCAAATACGCTGATGCAGACAAAGTCATCCGAGATCACCTGCTCAATAAATTTGAACAGTTGAGTCAAGCAATCACAGAAAATAACGATGAATTGATCGATCAAGCTTTGACAGAACAATCGCCCCGGCGAGAGGAAGTGAAACAGTCCATCGCCGGCTGGCACCAGTTTTTTTCCCGCTATCCGCAGTTTGAAGATCCTGAGTATGACCTCCAGGTCTACCTTGTCCGAAATGTAAAGGTAGACGCGGAGAAACAAACCGTCGAAGCGGTGGCCGACGTGAGCGCCTTCAGTTCCTATCATGTATCCAAACAGCGTCTCGAAAAAAGCCAAGATTATGTGTTATGGGTACGCCTGGTCTACCGGGACGGTGATTGGCGGCTCGATGATTTCCGGCGTCTCCAGGGAGGAAGTCCCGAGACAGACGCCGTCTCCCGGGACGATTCGAGCCTGGCTTTTTCCCTCAGCGATTTCCCAGCGCATTTCGGTAGCCGCCTCTAAAAACAGCAGCGCCAGTTCCCGGCGGTCAATAGTCATTGCAGATCACCTCTTGTGATCAGTATTCCCCGTTTCTATAAAAGTTCATCTCTTCGATGAGCATGATCCTAAGAATATCATCATAAAGGGCACATCCCAGTAGGCGGGATGTGCCCTTTATGTTTGCTTAGGATCGGCTTCCTCGAACCGGGAAATGACCGCTTTCACCGCTTTTTCAAACTTAACCCGCGGGATCAACAGCTGGTGGCTGCACCCGAGGCAGCGAATGCGAAAATCCATGCCGACACGGGTGATTTCCCAGTCGGTAGATCCGCATGGGTGGGATTTACGCAGGCGCACCCGATCGCCAACGGAAAAATGGGCCATTCCGATTCACCTCTTACTTGGAAGACTCTTGCTTCAACAGGCCATCCTGTACGGGGCTTCGCAAAGAGCTATAGGGCACATGGACCTGTCGTGGATAAGGGATCTCGATTCCTGCCTGTTCAAAAGCCAACTTAAAACGCCGGCGCATCTCCCGTTCCATCCGCCATTGTTCCATCGGTACCGTCTTGGCGATGACGCGAATGACCACTTCCGACGGTCCTAAATTGACGACACCCAGCACTTGCGGCCCCTCGGTAATCCACTCGGCCATCTCCTGGGTCATTTCCTTGGAGGCCGACTCCAAGATGTCTAAGGCCCGATCCACATTTTCTTCATAGGCGATGCTGATGTCGACCAACGCCGTCATGGGACCGCGGTTTTTGTTGCTTACTTCCTTGACCTGCCCGTTCGGGATGATGTGCAGGTCTCCCGTGATATCTCGAATCTTGGTTACGCGCAATCCCACTTCTTCGACAACGCCGGAATACTTGCCGATGGTGACAAACTCACCAACGGCGTATTGATTTTCAAAGATGATAAAAAAGCCGGTAATCACGTCGCGCATGAGGCTCTGGGCACCGAAGCCGACAGCGATACCGAAGACGCCCGCGCCGGCTAGCAGCGCCTGAGTTTGAACCCCGAAGACCGTGTTCAACACTTCCATGGCTGTGATGAAAAAGACACTGTAGAAGAGCAAGCTTTTCAACAGGGTGGCCAAGGTGGCCCCCCGTTTTTCGTTGATCAATGTCATGCCGTTTTCCCGGGAAAAAATGCCGTCGATCGCTTTTTTACCAAAGCGAAGCACCAACCAGGCCAAAAAGAGGGCAAAGACAACGTGGATGGTACCCACGGTGAAGGCGGCTGTCGGCTCAGCCCAATCCCCCATGCCGATCGCCTGCATCCGCGTACTCACATATTGACCGAAAATACTGAGCATGGCTCACCTCAACTCTCGGTTATGTAATGCAGCGCCTGCCGGGCGCAACCACTGACGCGATAATCGGGGTCTTCCAGGCGTTGGGTTAATATGTTCCGGACGTCTTTTTTCACTTCTGCCGCTAACAGATCGAGCGCAGCCAACCGCCCTAAGGAACGGGCCGCCTCCGCCCGCACCCGTTCGTCTTCATCGGACATCGCTTCCATCAGGGCAGGAATCAAGGCTCCTCGAGCCAACAGTCCTGCCGACTCGGCAGCTCGGGCACGAACGTGGGAACTGGCATCGCTCAGGCTATTTCTCAGCGCCCCATCGAGATCGCCCACTTCTTCCTGTTCTGCCGGGGGTCCGAAGGAAGCCATCACTTCCCAGGCGCGGCTGCGGATTTCTTCTTCCGCCTGCGTCGTCATGGCGATCAGTTGTGACCAGACCGATTGACCATCAAAGGAACGGCGCATCGCCAAGCCCCGTGCAGCCCGGTCGGTCCAAGGGCCGCCGTCAGGGCGATGGAGCACTTCGATAAAGAAGTCGGTCACCCGTGGCTCTGGTCGTTTCGCCAAGTAATCGGCAGCAGCTAAGCTGACCGAGGGGGCACCGCTGATCAAGGCTGCTTCTAACAGCGGGAGAACTTCCGGCAGCGGCATCGGGCCGATCGTCTCGATGACACGCTCTTTCGGTGCCGTCGGCAGATTGCTCATGACCTCTTGCCAATAGACTTCGAGCCGCAAGATCCGGGCCAACCGCCATGCCGGGCTCGACGAGGGTCCCATGCCGTTGACCATCTTCCCGGTCGCTGTGGGCACTACCCGCACGGCAGCGAGCCACCACTGGCTGCGTTTTTCAGGCGGCTCTTTTAAGATGACCGCCAACTGTTCCTGGCTCGGCACGATCCCCTGCACCAGGTTCTGTAAAAATTCCCGGATCTGTTCGTCCGGTTCCATCGTCTTTTGCTTCTTCCCCCAGGGCCACCAGCGGCGCCAGAAGGGTTCTTTCGCTGCTGTACTCATGGCTTAAAAATGGATCACTTTCGGTGCTCGAGTGAGGGTATCGACAATCGCATACATGTTGCTGACTTTTCCGGCGACGACCTGTTCTTTTAGGTGATAAAAATCGAGGCATGTCCCGCAGGAGAGGATCTCGACGCCCCGCTCCTCTAACGCCAACAGGCTGGCGATCGCATCGGAATCTTGGCAGACCAATTTGACACCGCTGTTTAAAAAGATGATCGTCCCGGGAAGCATTTCCGCTTGGGAGAGCGTATAGAGAAAGGATTTGGCCAGCGTACGGCCCAGTTGATCATCGCCGCGTCCGATGGTGTCTCCCGCCATCACCAGCACCGTTCCCTCCCGGATTTCAAAGGAGGTGGAAATGCCGGTCAAATCTTTGTTCGCAGTGCCGGAAAGCTCCGGCATGGCTGCCGCACCCGTCTCTTTTGTCATTCCAGATACCTCCAACGTGTTACCCCGCGAAGGGATGGGGAACCCTTCCGTTCAAAGGTTCTCGGTTCGCCCATCCTCGCCGCTGCGGATCGCTATTTTTTCGCTGACGCCAAAAAGACCTTGTAGGCTTGACAGGACATATAGATATCGGCTTTGTGGGCCACTTCAAAGGGGGCATGCATGCTGAGCAAGGGGACCCCGCAGTCGAGCACATCCATACCGTAGACCGCCAGGAACTGGGCGATCGTTCCGCCGCCCCCTTGGTCCACTTTGCCCAATTCGCCGCTTTGCCACACAATCCCTGCATCCCGGAAAATCCGACGCACTTCTCCCATGAACTCAGCGTTCGCTTCTGAAGTGCCGTATTTTCCCCGGCTACCCGTGTATTTCGATACGGCTACACCGTAGCCTAAGCGGGTGGCGTTTTTCTCTTCGAGCACATTCTCATAATTGGGATCCATACCGGCCGTCACATCGGCCGAAAGGGCTCGCGTATTAAAGAGACAGCGGCGCTGGATTAGTTCGGGCGGTGTCAATTCGCCTTGCGGCAAAGACGCATAGACCAGTTCCGCCAGAGCGTTTTCGAAGAATCGAGAACGCATGCCCGTATTGCTATCGGAGCCGGTCTCCTCTTTATCGACGAGCAGCACCGCCGCTGTCTGCTCCGATTCAGTCAAAGCGAAGAGAGCCTCCGCCGCAGTGTAACAGCAGACCCGGTCATCTTGGCCGTAGCCACCGACAAAAGCTCGATCAAAACCGACATCCCGGGCGCTTCCAGCCGGTACCCCTTGCCATTCGGAGGTCAAAAAGTCTTCTTCGGTCATGCCGTACATCTGGTGAAGGAGTTCCAAGATGGCCTTCTTAAAGCGCTCTTTATGCTTTTCCTTGCCGTTGTCTTCCTTTTCTTCATCGGCAGGCAATCCGCCCACAAGAATATTCAGGCCTTCCCCAGCCACCGCCTCAGACATCTTTTTCTCCATCTGATCCTTCGCCAAATGGGGGAGGAGGTCCGTAATGGTGAACACCGGATCGTCCGCTTTTTCTCCGATGGCAATCTTCCGTAGCGTACCGTCGCCGAGTACGGTCACCCCGTGCAGAGCCAATGGCAAGGTGAGCCATTGATATTTTTTAATGCCGCCATAATAGTGCGTCTTAAAGAGGACCATCTTCTCGTCCTGGTATAGCGGGTTGGGCTTCAAGTCGATCCGTGGCGCGTCCAAATGGGCACCTACCAGGGCTAATCCTTCCGACAGGGGCCGTTTCCCGATCTGCACCAGCAAGATGGCCTTGTTGCGGTTGACGAAGAAGACCTTATCGCCAGGTTTCAGTCCCTGGCCCGCTTTTTCGGCAAAAGGCACATATCCTTGGGCAATGGCCTTCTCCTGAAAGTAATCAACCGCTTCCCGCTCGGTCTTTGCTGTCGATAGAAACGCCTTATAGCCTTCTGCAAAGGCCTGCACCTTTTCTTTTTCGGCCGCCTTCAAACTATCCCACACCGGCTCCAGTTTGTAAGCCAAGCAGTTCTTTCCGTTTTTTCCTTCTTTTTTTCCCACTTCGATTCCTCCTGCAAAAAACGATTCATCTCAACGAAAAGTGTAGCCGCTAAAGTGTTGAACAATCCATTCATTGCAGGTAAAGATGAAAGGCATCAACCGGGACGAATCCAACAGCGGCTGCGTCTCTACCCGCAGGGGTGATGCACCCACCAGCGTTCCGCCGTAAAACCAAGCGAGGACGAGTACGACAGCTGCCCAACTGGTCCCCGCTGCCAGCATGGCGCCGAGTAGTCGATCTGTCTGACCGAGCCAGCCGTCGCCGCGAAACTTAAGCCAAGCGGCCACGACGAGCTTTACCAGCAATCCGAAGGCGGCGAAGGTGACAACGAAAACCAGTGTGTTCCAGAGCGAATTCGCTAGATAGTTGGCCACCATATCGCCCATCGTATTCACACCCGTCGGGATGGTGACGGTTACATTGCTGAGTTGCTGGGCCATCTCATGCTTGTAAAAGTCCGGCAGTGGCAGATCTTTGAGGGCCCGCTCGATGTTCAAGCTGGGCATCACGTCGACCTTCACTTGGGCTGCGGGGAGAGCGGGCATAAACTTTTGAAAAAAATAGCTTTGCAGCCGCGCCACGGCACCCAACTGCTGATCGAGCAGCGCCGCCAGCGGTTTAAACAAACTTGACGCTAGGAAGAAAGAACATATGTATGCGCCAGCCCCCAGCAAGGCAGCCAGCAACCCCCGGCGATACCCCCGGTAAAAGCATATGCCGACGATGATGAGAATCAACCCGTCTAAGGCGTTCACATCGGTTCTCCTCTCCGCTAAGGCCTCACAGCGCAGGCTGCCGGTTACAGCAGCTTATATTCACCCGATTCCCGCTTCAACTGCCGGACACTCTTGCCTTCGAACTTCATGACCATGGACTGGGTGATCAGGCGATCAGCCAGCCGGTGACCGTAGATGGCCGGGATCTCGCTCAGTTGAATATTGGTAGAGACCACCATCGGTTTGCCTAAGCGCAGACGGTCATTGACCAGTTCAAACAATTCGGAGACGACAAAATCGGTCGTCTTTTCAGTTCCCAAGTCGTCGATGATGACCAGATCCACCTTGCGCAGCGCCGTAATCACTTCCGGCTGGCGGCCTTGGTTTTGAAAATCGAACTTTGCTTCCATGATGCTCGCCATGATCTGGCTGATCGTCCGGTAGATGACCGAATTTCCCGCTGTCAGCAACCGGTTGGCGATGGCGCTCGACAGGTGGGTCTTCCCTGTCCCGACGGCGCCGTGCAAAAACAGGTTTGTCTTACAGGTTCCCCGGATCATGGCCTCGCTAAACTCTTGACATACACGAACAATGGAACCCATCTTTTCGGCCAGTCGAAGTCCTGGCTCACCCTGCCGCCGGTACCAGGAAAGGTCAAAGGTGTCAAAAGTCTGATGCTTCATCTCGTCGGTCAATCCCGACTGGGCGAAAGCTTCATCGATCTCTTCCTGGATCAGGCAGGCACACTTGACGCCAAAATCGCTCCAGCCCTTGTCTTGGCAAAGCGGGCAATCCCAGTGCACCTCAAAGAGGGACAGATCGATCCGGCGCTCCTGGAGAAAAGACTGCCGGATCCCACTCAGGCTTTGCCGCTCCTGCTGGAGCGCTTCGATTTCGTCCGCTTTCATCGGCCCCACAGCGCTTTGCACCAACCGGATGCCGATCTGCCGCAATCTGCGATCCAACTCAGCCAGACGGGGATATTGCCGGTGCAGCCCCTCGATCCGCCGGTCCCGCTCCGCCTGTTTCTGCAGCCGTTTGTTGTCCCGATTGATCATGGTCCGCCTCCTATCCCCTTATATATCGTTAAATCGTTCATAGGCTTTTGCTTCCTCTTCACTCTTCGGCATGACGTTGACGCCAGCGAGCGGCCCTCGCTGGGGAGAACTGGCAGTGGCTGCCCGACCGGACCCGCCGCCGCGGGTTCGCATCTGCTTGAAGCGTTCGATCTCCCGATCGCCCTCTTCTACGGTCCGAACGCCAGCCTGTCGCCAGCGCAGGAGGATCATATCCACGTAGTTGAGGTTCGGATTGGCCGCTCCTTTATAGGTCTCTTCGCAAGCCCGCAAGATGACCTCATGGGAAAAGCCCCACGTTTTAGACCACTTCAAGTACATATCCCGAAAGACGTCGTTGATCTTGATCCTTGACCCCAGCGTTGTCCACACTTCACAGATCTTATCGTCCACATAAGACTTTCGGCGATAAAAATCTTCCAGCTTGTCCACACTGTCGACGCCCCACGCGGAAATCAATTCAGCCTGGCGGCGGAAATCGGCCACCGCAGGCACCGTCTTCTGATGCAGTTGGCTGTGCGCAGCGACCATCTCCAAAAAGGCTAGCAATAACTCGTCGGACCAACGGTAGCGCGCCTGCATCTTACGGATCTCCCGCACATCATCATGATTGATCGCCTGACCTCGAAGCTGCTGCAGAAATTGAACGATCGGTCGATCATCTTCCACCGCCGTAGCAGCGGCGGTCCGTGACATAGCTTGTCCCGTTACCGCTCCCTGTCCCGCTCCCAGGCCATTTCCCTGGCCGGCGCCGATCGGCGAAGCGAACTTGCCGGCCGCCTGCTGTTCGAGATGGCGCCGTACCTCCTCCAGTTCCCGGCGGAGGTTCTCCAAGTCCATCGTCTCTTCGTTGATTTTCTGCTGCTGCTCCTGCAGCCGCCGTTCCTCTGCAGTCAGTTGCAGCTGCATTTGGTGCAGCAGTTGGTCCTTTTCCATCAAGGATTTCTGCCATTGGCGCAGCTCGTCCTCCCAAACGACGAGGCGCTCCTCCCGCTCCCGCAGGCCTTTTCGCTCCTCATCCAATTGGTTTCGTTCGATCACCTGGCGAGAGCGGATGTCATCTAACCGGCGCATTTCCTCCTGGATCTCGTCGTGGATCTGTATGTACTGCTGCATGGAGTCCACGTCGCCCACCTGGCAGTGGACGAGTTTGGCGAAGAGGGGCTCGAAGGAGATAAATACCCGGTCTTCTTTACAGGACATAGCCAGCAGCTGCATCTTTTTCAACCGTGCGATCGTATCGGCCACATGGCGGGGCAAGGAGGCGCCGGGAATCCCTTCCGAACCGGCCGCCATTACCCGTTCTTCAATCACCAGCAGTTCCTGCATCAAGTCGTTGCTCAATTGCAGTTCCTCTTGTGAATGGTAAAGCAAATTATGTAAATGGAGGGAGCGGGTCTCCCAAAGTCGTTGCATCCATTGTGCGATGATCGGAGCCACTCCCCTTTCTCTTGAAACATCTAGCGACTATTATTGTAAACCCATGTATCAGGGCCGCCAAGCTATTTTAACAAATGATGAAGTCCCTCTTGCCTCCAGTTAAGGATAAAAGGGACTTTATAAGATTCGGCTGCATCAGCGCCCGTCTGTCCTATTTTTGTCGTATATTCAGTTCTATTTCGACATTTTCACCGATAGACCTTCCCGGACAGAAACAGAAAGAAGATCGAAGGTTTTTTCCCTCGATCTTCTTTCTTGTTCAACCCTAACGCTATTTTTTAATCGCTTCGTTCAAAGCCTCCAACAGCCGGTCCGCATCAAATCCGTGAACGCCGGCCGCCTTTTCTACCGATTCATTACGGGCGGAAGGACAACCTAAGCATTGCATCCCAAAAGATCGAAACACAGGGACCGTATCGGGATATTTGGCCACCACTTCGCCAATCATCATGTCTTTGGTAATCATGAACGGTACCTCCTTATATCTACTTATATCGAATTATGGCATGGGACAGCTGGTTTCGCCGCCCGTCTGCACCTCTAACGGAAGCAACTCGCCCGGTCGGACTTGGTGGCGCGCTTCCTCCTCCGGTGTCGGCCAGGGCGGCAGATCTTTCATCTCACCGAGCACTTCCTGGCGAATCCGGTCAAGTCCCACCCGAGGAACAAACTCATGCATCCGCTCCCCAGGGTGAGCGTTATCCTTGTAATAGTGTAAGGCGCGATCGACGATGGCGAGGACCTGTTTGCGGGTCACCCCTTCAATAAAGAGGTCCGCCAGCCTCGGCGCATGGCCGCCGGCGCCGCCGATCAGGATGCGGTACCGGTCTTCATCGAGTCCAATGACGCCGATATCACGAATCGCTGGCGCCGTACAGGAAAGATAGCAGCCGGCAATGCTCATCTTGACCTTATTCGGCATATCCATGCCGCGAAACTTCTTGTCCAGCAAGGTTCCCAAGCCGATGCTGTCCGAGGTGGCTCGTTTGCAAAAGGCGATCCCTGGGCAAAAACGGACACCACGGCAACGCGGTCCCAGCAGTCCTTCCGGTTCACGACCGAGCTCCTGCCAAGCTTTCTCTACGTTTTCCCGCTCCAGCCCGATCAGCATGATCTGCTGACCGGAGGTCACATTGACTGCTTTGGCGTATTTTTTGGCAACCTCGGCGATCCGCATCAGTTGGTCCGGACTCATAAATCCTCCGGGATGATGGGGAACGATGGCGAAGGTTTTTTTGTCTCGCTGCTTGTTCGCACCCCGAGGGGCCAACATATCGGCAAACCCGGGGGGAATCGGTACTTGATCACTCACGGTTAGCTACCTCCTCTACACCACCCATTAGTGTACCTCCATCCCCGAAAGACATCAGTCCCACCGGGAGAATCTTCAAAAGGGTCTTACACTCAATAGCGGTCCCATCTTATATCATGGTTCAATCTATATATGGTTCAATCTTCAATAATGGTCTAATCGGTCCAAGAGCGGCATCCATTGCCGTATTGTATCCACCGTTAAGGCTCCCTGCCAATAGCCAGTCGCTTTGGCCAGGATAATACCGGCGCTAAAAAGCAGAACGAGTCCGACCGCTATGCACCAGGAGGATTTCTTCAGAGAGAGGCGGCCCGTACCTATCGTCTGCACTCCGAGCACTTGTCTGGGGCACTGTTCCACACAAGCTAAACAGAAAGTGCATTGCTCTTTTGTGACGCTCTGCATCGCCATCGGATCGAGCCCGTTGAGGCAGCTTCTCCGGCAAGTACCACAGCGCACACACCCTTCGGGGCTGCGGGTCAGCTTTGTTGGGCTAACTTTGCTCACGATGCCTAGCAGCGCCCCATAGGGGCACATGAAGCGGCACCAGAAGTTGGGAATGATCAGATGCAACAAGGCCAACAGGGAGAGTACGATGATCGTGATACGGCTCGGTTCCAGGAAAAAGAGCAGCATTTTTATGTCGGCCACCTGATTGTAAGGGGCCTGCAAAAAAGCGATCGCTTGGCCAATATCCATGGCGACGTAAATCACATAGACGAAAAACAGCAGGAGCAGGAATTTGATAAGCGAGAATCCATAAGCCCATCCTCTTCGGGGGACCCAAGCCTTATGTCCCCATCGACGGAGCAAGGACTGTCCAAGGCGGCTGACTGCCTCGTTCACCGCACCGATCGGACAAATCCAACTACAAAAACTGCGGCGAAAAAGCACTGCGCTCGCCAGGATGATCAGCAGTAATGTGAGCCCGGCCGGGTGTATCGGGTCATAGAGGCCGGTGGCCACGTACTGGCGCAGTGCCAGCAAAGCACTGATGGGAAGAAAAGCCTCGACAGACGGCGGCCGGTCGACCGCCGTCGCCGAGGGATCCAAGAGGGTTAGGTAGAACCGGTAAAAATCCCAGCCGGTCCATGCTACGAGGAAGAGGAACATGCCTTGGAAGGCATGGCGAAGATGTCGAAAGGGGTGATGAACGAGTTCCTTTAGCGGAGTAATCATAGACCGCTCCCCGGTTTACAGGAAGGAAAAGAGTTGCTTCAGCTTTTGCGTAAAGGAGATGGGTCCCACTTTGACACCAGCAGGCCGGCTCAACATTTCTTTCAGGTCTTCCTGGGCATTTCCCGTCAATTTAAGGGAGAAGGCATCTTGCAGGACTTTCAGGACGCCGGGAGAGACGAACTCGGGAGGATTCGGACCAATATAGATATTCTGCACACCGAGGCTGAAGAGACCTAACAATATGGCGACCGCTTTTTGCTCAAACCAGGAGAGGACGATGCTCAGTGGCAGATCATTGACAGAACATCCGAAGGCTTCGGCTAAAGCGACAGCGATTTTCACAGCAGAGCCGGAGTTGTTGCATTGTCCCAGGTCGATGTAGCGGGGTATTCCGTCGATCGTGCCGAAATCGTGATCGTTAAAGCGGTATTTCCCGCAAGACGTCGTCAAAATGATGCAGTCCTTCGGAACCGATAAAGCGAGTTCGCGATAATAGTCGCCGCCTTTTCCAGGCTTATCACAACCGGCGATGACAAAGAAACGCTTGATTTTTCCTGCCTTCACCGCTTCGATCACTTTCGGGGCAATTCCCAGTACCGTTTCGTGGTGAAAGCCCGTCAGTATCGTTTTCGACGATTGCACGTTCGCCGCCGGCAAGGCCAATGCTTTTTTAATCAGCGGCGTGAAGTCGTTCTGCTCAATTTTGCGTACGCCCTCCAGCCCGGCGACTTCATAAGAGAAGAACCGGTCGGCGTAGCTGCCTTTGATCGGCATGACACAGTTTGTCGTGGCCAAAATGGCACCGGGGAAAGATTCAAAGAGTTGTCGCTGATCGAACCATGCCTTGCCGATATTTCCCTTCAGGTGCGGGTATTGCTTTAACTTTGGATAGCCGTGAGCGGGGAGCATCTCCGAGTGTGTATAGATATTGATCCCCTTGCCTGCGGTCTGCTTCAGCAGTTCTTCCAAGGCAAAGAGGTTGTGACCGGTCACGACGATGCATTTGCCCTCGATTTTATCGGAAGTGACTTGGACCGGTTGGGGCACGCCGAGCCGATCCGTGTGGGCCTTGTCCAGCAAGTCCATGACTTTGACGGTGGCCTGTCCCACTTTCATTGCCATGCCGATGTGTTCTTGTAAATTGAAGTTTGAGTTGGTCAGCGTTGTGTAGAGCGCTTCCTGGGTGATCTGGTTCACTTCCGGGTCAACATATCCCAGTTGGCGAGCATGGGTAGCGTAGGCAGCCACACCTTTTAATCCGAAGATGATGATGTCCTGCAGGCTGCCGATATCCTCATTTTTTCCACAGACGCCGACACGGGTGCACCCGCCTTTGACGGTTTGAGAGCATTGATTGCATAACATAATTCAACAACCTCCGTTGATAATATTATTAGTTCGCTTACATTTAGAAGTATAGATAATATAACTTATTTAGTCAGTGATATATATCACTGAAAACAAAAACGCATGGCACCTTCTTTCGGTAGCCATGCGTTTTTCCATTCTCCGTCACTCTGTACAAGCGCCTTAGAGCCTTGGCTCGGCTGTCGTCGGGGTCGTCTCACTTCCGAGCGACCTCTCCTGCACCAGCAAAGAGGTCTCTACGCTCTCGGTCGTCTCCATCGGCATCGTCAACACCTGCTTCGCCCGGGCCAGGTCCGCCACAGTGGTGTTCGCCAGGACCTCTATCATCGCCGACTGGGCTTTGGCCCATACGTTGTGCAATGGGCAGGAACACTGGTTCGGACAGGCACCTGCACCGACAAGGCAGCGATTAATGGCGATGGGGCCTTCCACCACTTCAATGATTTCCTGCACGGTCACCTGGGAAGGTTGAACCGCTAGGCGTACGCCGCCGCCCGCTCCTCGTGTCGCCTCTACCCAACCGCGGCGGCTCATTGCGGCCATGATCTGCGGCAGAAAGTTCGCCGGAATTCCTTGTCGTTTGGCGATATCCTTGGACAGGGTGAACTCCCCCGACGGCAGCAAGGCCAAATCCAGCAAGGCGGCAATCGCATATTCAGCTTTGCGCGTGATCTCCATCGGAGTCCCCCCAGACATAAATGTTACTTATCGACTAAAGTTTATGTTACGCCTATTCGGTCTTGGCGTCAATCACTTTATATCACTGGGATTTTTGCTCTTTCGTTCGCTCAAGATGATTTCGGATGCAAACCGCTGACCCGATTACTTTCCGGCCGAAACAACGACAGCCGGGCTGGATTCGGTCAGCGGCTTGCCTGTCAAATCGCCATACCACTGCAAATTCCGATAACCGAGGGACCTTAACATGGTTTCGAGATCATCTGCCGACAAAGGCAGCAGACGGGTCTCAGCCGTCCAGTTCTGTCCATCTTCTTCTGCTATCGTGCCCTCTTCCTTCTCTTGCGTGATAGATAGATTCGTTAAAAACCGTATCGTCCCCGATGGCTCCGGTTCATAGCGACGTTCAAATCGGATATGAGCCTCGCTGGCTTTACCTTCCAGCGTCGGCAGTTGACCGCCCTCCCGGAGCACCTTAACAAAGTGCACCACTTGAATGATGATGCGCTGTTCGCTGTGCTGATTCATTCCTCGTTCCCAGGTCTGCAAGGTCGCCCGCATCCGCTCCACATCCAATAGGTGAGGAAGGGAGTTGCCGATACAGTAGACTCCATCCCAGCGGCCGAGTTTTTCGGGATGGACTGCTTCCATGTCCATCACCTCAAAGCGAGGTCGATTCCCCGAATACGTCTTGAGTTGGGCTGCTTTGTTTCGAGCCTGCTCAATCATATGCGGGTGCAAGTCGATACCGACGACGGAGAAGTTGCGTTCAGCCAGTGCGAGAGCATGGCCGCCAGTGCCGCAGGCAGCGTCTAATAGGATTTTCCCTGCAGGGTGACCAAACTGGCCGGCCAGGAAGTCGACAACCGGTTTTTTCACGGGAAAAACGACGTCATAGTAGGGAGATAATGCGTCATAGAGGTTCAAAAAGGGTTCCTTCTCTCTATCCATGTTTTTGCTTCATGCAAACCTGTCTCTGGCGAACGGTTATCCCTTGAAGACACGAGTTTTCTGTTCGTTTTATGGCCTAGAACCGTGGACGACCTTACCCAAATGGATTAAAGAGTGATAAAATAAGGAACAAAGTGGATTACCGTTTTATAGGGAGGTATGGCGATGATCGAGCAACTGACCAACGAGACCTTTGACACAACAATCTCCACATCCGCCGTATACGTAGTCAAGTTCTACACCAAATGGTGCCCCGACTGCGTTCGAACCGATCAGGGCTATAAGGAGTTGTCCCTATCTTTGGCGGAAAAGGCCCGGTTCGGGCAAGTCGACGCCGATGCCCAGCCCGATCTTGCCCAGCGGTTTGGTATCCGGGGTATCCCGACACTTTTAGTCTTTCGGGACGGGATGGAAACGGACCGGCTGCACAGCCGCGACGCAAAGACGAAGCAGCAGTTAGAAGCTTTTTTGACCCAGGCCCTTTAGGTAAGCATGAAAGCAAGTCCACCCTAACCGACGGCTTCTTGTCTCCTTGAGCCACCGTTGAGGAATTACAAACCGGCCACCACTTCGGGACGACCCACTAGATCTTGGGCTCGTCCCACTTTTTTTCTCAAGGTTTCGTCCTCTTCGACAGCCCGGGACAACTGCCGGAGCACGTCCATCGTCCGGCGGGCCAAGGCGATGGCATCTCCCTCCGCCATGTTTACATGGTTCAAAAAGTCAGACCAGTTCTCCGCCTCGATGAGCGTCTTGATGAGATAGCAGCCTTCCGGCCGGAAATGAGGCTGCGGAAGTCCCTCCGGTACCATTTCCCGGACGCGGAGAAAAACTTTATGCGCCTCTTCTACATACCCACCGAGAGTTCGAGAAAAAGCCATGATATGCGGTTCGACACGTCCGTCCTCAATGACGACTCCACCGATGAGCGCCGCTAGGTCCACCTCGCTGATCGGATGGAACAGCCCGTTGAAGAGCCACTCTGTGACGAGCAATTCTTCCACATGCAGTTTTGCCAACACAGCACCTCTCGGTAGCAACACACCCTCGGTAGACAAGTACTGCTTTTCCGTCAAGAATGTGACCATCCGCTCGTATTCCCGGCGAATTTTACGGATTTGCACCTCCGCCCGAGCGATCTGTTCCTCGGCCTGCTGCCAAGCCCGGGCAAAATCGGCAGTCTCCCCATTGCGCCGCTGACAAGCTACCCGGTCCTGCCGGTCACAACGAATCGACGCCAGCCCTTTGAGCCGGAAAAAGACATCTTCTCGCTGCGCTTCAGCCTGTTGAATGCGAGTTTTCAGCCGATCGCTTTTATTCTTTTGCTGCTTCCAGGTCCGCAGCTTCCGATCGAGATTACGCAACTCTCGGTCTAACAATCCCCGGTTTGCCGGGCAGACATCTTTCCCGACGAGCGCGCAGCGGGCCATGGCAGGATTCTCTTTCAGGCGGTTTAAGCGCTTTTTAGCGTGACGCATCTCCACCGTTTCCTGATAGGCCTTAAAATTGTTGGCCAAAATCTTGTCTACTTGCTCGTCTGAATGGTGGGCCGCCAGGTTGACAACGGAGTTGAAAGATAAGCCAAAGCGCGAACGAATCGGTTCAGGCTGGCGGTCAGGCCAGTTGGGGAACCGCTCTTCCGAAAAGTTGGTAAAATCGACTCGTACGATGACCAAGCCGCGTTCATCCATCCCGCGGCGGCCCGCCCGCCCAGCCATCTGGTGATACTCGGTGCCGGTCATCACGCGAAAACTTTTGCCGTCGAACTTGGTCGTCGAATCGATGCAGACCGTTTTCACGGGGAAGTTAATGCCGACAGCAAAGGTCTCAGTGGCGTAAAGCAGCCGCACTAAACCTCGGCCAAAGACTTCCTCGACAGCTTGCTTCACCACCGGAGGCAGCCCTGCATGGTGAAAGCCGATGCCTCGGCTGAGCATTTCCCGCATAGCCGGCCAAATGCTGGTAGAGGTGATCCCATGGAGACGATCTTCCACCTCTTTGAGGACACCTTCGGCCACATCCCGTTCGGCATCCGGTAAAAAGGAGTAGCCAGACCACTCCCGGGCCGCCTGCTCACAGCCGTTGCGGCTGAAAAGAAAATAGAGCGCTGGCAACAGTTCCATCGAGGCTAGACAGGATACCAGTTGACGGTGGCTCGTCGCCGGCAGCCCCCGCTGCAACGTCTTAAAGAATGGCCGCTTTTCCCGGGCCTTCTGTTCGGCTAGATCTTTCGGCGGTTCATTGATCTGTTCCCAGAGACGAACCACATCGCCCGACTCCATCAGACCCAGATCCCGCTGATAGTAAAAGTGCTCCAGCGGCACATGGCGATGCAGATACCGTACAATCGGCACCGAACGCTCATGGACATCGCTCAACCAATCGGCGATCTCATAGATGTTGGGCACAGTCGCCGACAAGCCGAGCAGGCGCACTTGCGGCGGCATGAGAATGAGGCATTCTTCCCAGACCGCCCCCCGTTCCGGGTCGTTTAAATAGTGAATTTCATCGAAGATCACATGAGAGAGTTCGCCGGGAATGTCCTTTTCGATGAGCATGTTGCGGAAGATTTCCGTCGTCATCACCATGATCGGCGCATAACGGTTGATCTGGTGATCGCCGGTCAAGAGCCCTACATTGCCCTCCCCGTACAGGCGGCAATAATCGCGAAACTTCTGGTTCGACAGTGCTTTAATGGGGGCCGTATAAAAGACCCGCCGTCCTTCTTGCATCGCCTTGTCGACGAGATAATCGGCGATCAACGTCTTGCCGTTACCGGTGTGAGCTGCCACGAGACAATCCAGCCCGGCATCAAGGGCTCGTATCGCTTCCACCTGGAAGT
Organism: Heliobacterium mobile; assembly: GCF_009720735.1. Lineage (GTDB taxonomy): Bacteria > Bacillota > Desulfitobacteriia > Heliobacteriales > Heliobacteriaceae > Heliobacterium > Heliobacterium mobile. The sequence continues at coordinate 20,531 of NZ_WNKU01000028.1, read as the reverse complement.
CATCCAGTTTTAGCCCTCGCCAAACGGGATTGTCTGGGTGTGCCGCAGGCGGTTTCGGCTTTGTCTTGTAGCGAAGGGTGCGGCGAAATACTCTCAGGTCCACCGGCAGCGCCTCGACGTTCACTACGTCTTCGGGGAAATCCACAGTCAGTTCAAGCCGTTTTTCACGGGCCAGGGGTTTGGGTTCCGATGATCGCTCTTTCTGGTGCCTGGAGACAGGGTAGAACCTGCGCAAGACTTACGTCCCCTTTCGATGTTAGCCATAATTGCTGGAAGACTTTCGCCTCAACGGTCTCCAGTTCCTCCTATACATTTTTCCTCAGTTCACATAAATATATGGGTTTCTCGGCGGAGCCTCCATATTGATTTCATTAACCCAGATGACAAGCCCGCCCGGAGTGCCCGGTTCTTTCGCCTTTTCCATGACTCCCTTTGCCTTCACCCAGCTTCCTATCTTAATTCTATCCTTTTCCGGGGTATGTTCCTGCATCCATTGCTGAAGATTATCGACGGCCATCCCCATGATCACCGTGTCAGCGACACAGCAATTGACCACATAGCGACCTACATAGAGCCCATGGTTGTCGCCGGGCGATTGAACCAGGTACCCGCTGATCTCTATCGGTCGTCCTTCAAAATCGTCCGGTTTCCCGTTGATGTCCATCAGCAGTTGAAGAAAATTTTTCTCATCGAAGAGGACTGGTGACTTCTCTTTCGGGGCGAGCGGAGGTTCTTCCGGTGTCGGTGAGGTTTTCTCTTCCGGCAACTGTTCCGGCTGTTCCGGCAAACCCGCTCCTTCAGGAGGACTGTTATGCATCGACTTCGGGGGTGCGTCCGGTGCCGGTGTTGCCTCAGGCCGTTCTTCCGGTCCCTCTTCTGTCACCTGCACATCTTTATGCAGACCTGATCGAACCCAGGAGCGATCAGGATCATGAAAGTACTGGGGAACTTCGGAAAGTAAGGACGGTTCTTTTTTTCCCTCACCTTCCGGCAACCGCACCCCTTTTTGGGTGACAAACTCCCCGCTGAGCACAGGTGATCCGGGAAGTAAAGAGAACAAAAGAGGCAGAGCTATCAATCCATATCGGACGAGATTCCCCCAGGAAAGGCCTTTGGAACGGTGAAGCGAATGAAAGCCCTCCCGACGAAGACGTAGCAACTGTGCCGCGGCGAGCACGGTAAGCACCCCGGCCGCAATTGTAATAGTAGAGCCATACCGGGGATGGATGTAATAATTCACCGTACCGGTCAGGCTGAGTGTGGCAGCCCAGACGCCGAACGCCAATAATAAAAAGAATTTTAAGAGTTGCAGGGTCATTGGCCATCCCCCTTAATGTAGGATCCACCCGCCATTGATCGCCCAGCCGTAGGCAAACACCAGCAGGGGCAGCCAGATGAGCAGAAAAACAACGAGAGACGATTGCATGGAACGAAACAAGACCCAGGTATTTTTTATATCCAACATGGGCCCCAAAACCAAAAATGCCAATATAGCGCCCGGAGGAAAGTCATGAGCTAAGGAACTGGCCAAAAAAGCGTCCGCATTTGAACAAACGGAAAGAATAAAGGCCATCAGCATCATCGCCAACGTCGATAAACCACTTTGATTCGCCACCGACATGAGCCACTCCCGTGGAACAACGCCTTGCAGGATGGAAGCCAGAAGGGCACCTGTAAGAAAATAGGGCATCAAATCAAAGAACTCGTCCACTGCATGGGTAGCCACACGGATCCACTTTTGACTCCAGCGCTCTCGACTAGATCCTGCGAGAATAGACGGACCGCAGTGATGCTCATGGCTATGGCTATGGCCGCAACCACAGGCGACTTCCGGACCATCCTGACGAATCCCCTTTCCCCGCCAAAAGAGCAATGCCATTCCAGTCAGCCAAGCCACGAGCAACACCCCGATGATGCGCCCGTACAACATCTCCTCGTGACCACGAAAGGCCATAGCGGTCGATGTTAACACGACTGGATTGACCACCGGTGCAGCCAACAAAAAAGCGATCCCCCCATAGAGTGGAAGCCCCTTATGAATCAGTCGGCGAACCACCGGAATAATTCCGCATTCGCAAAACGGAAAGACCATTCCCATCATGGAGGCAACCAAAACGGCAGCCCAAGGCTTTGCCGGCAACAGCCGTTTCAGCCCTTCCGGCGACACGAAAACCTCCACGACGGCCGAAACAAAGACCCCCAACAACAAAAAAGGCAGCGCCTCCAGGACGATGGCCAACAACAGGATGCGTGTCGTCTGCCATCCTGACGATGACGCCAGATAGGGAAGTGTCCATCCAGCCACAAGTAACAGTACTGTAAGCGCTACCAGCAGCCACCCGCCGCCGGTCGCTAAGCTCCGCATCCGCATGACCAACAGAGCCATACCGGTCCCCCCACCACCAAAGTTTGTCCCTTACATGGATACACAAAAAGCCCGGAAGCTAGACCAACAGTCCGTTCCGGGCGGTAAAAGGAATATATTTATTTCCGGCACAGAAATCACCCATGATTTACGTGATCTAATCCCTGCTGCAGCATACCAAGAATATGAGCGTCATCCAGGGAATAATAGACCATCTTGCCGTCTTTACGGTACTTGACCAAGCGGAGATTACGAAGCAGCCGCAGTTGGTGAGATACGGCGGACTGACTGCTCTCTAGCAAATCGGCCAAGTCGCACACACAAAGCTCACCGAAGGACAAGGCATGGATCAAGCGTACCCGGCTCGGGTCTCCCAGCGCTTTGAAGATATGGGCCAGCCCTTGATAGGTCTCATTCGACAGTACTTGCTGCCGGCGTTCCTCTACGACATCCCTGTGCACGCAGACTTCTTCACAGTTATCCACAGAATTATCCACAATTTTATTCACAGCTTGCAGCTTGTCTTTATCTGCTTCCACGCTTATCGCCCTTTTCCATAGTCTACATTTTCTCTATGACCTTTTCGTGTATGTAAAACACTATTGTATCCGAGAAAACTGGTTTTCAGACTCTTGTTACGTTTTTCTTCGTTTTATGGAGGAGGAAATCCTGCCTGTTCCAGGACGTCTCTGCAGGGTTTTATAGGGCAGGCGCGAATAAGACTCATTAAGGCAATACGATTTTCATAAGGAGGGAATTGTAGCGATGAAGCCGGAAGAACTTCTGCTGGATTCACAAGAGCAATTACTGAAAGAAATTGACCTGTTAGACGACAAGCTGTCCCTGATCCAACGGGAAGAAGCCAACCTCGAGACACAGGAAACTTCTCTGCTGCAAATGGCCATCGAAAATGTCTTGATGATGCTCAGCAAAATTTACAAAAGCGGTATTAAGTTTCCCATCGCTGATACAGGCCATTTCTATCCCGAAATCGTCCTCATCTTTGATGACCGCCGCAAAGTCTTCTTCACACTGACCAAGAACGGAGAAATCATGGAGCGGGACTTTATCACCCCTTCCGACGTCAAGGTAGTTCCGACTTGGGTCTTTGTGTCCCGGTACCCCTTTGAAACGGTGCTCACCAACTTAGCTACTTCCGTCGAGCGGTACCGTGTGTTTGTGGCCGAAGCGGAAGAACGCCATGCCCAGCGGAAAGCGTTCTTGCAGCGGATCCCGCAACTCAAAATCCCCAACTTATAAACGGTTTTTCCCTCTTCTCCCCCATGATATCCACAAGCCTACCCCTGGGTTATCCACAAAAGTTGTGGATTTTAGCAGGTTATCCACAGAGTTATCCACCATATACCTCAGTTTTCCCCAAGTTGAGCCTTTTTTTAGAAAGGGAATCGCAAAAAAATACGTAAAATCAGGGTGGCGTTTTAAAAATAAGGACTATACGCCATCCTTTTCTTTTGCTACAATGGTCACCATGAAGACGATATATTCTGAATATTTGAAATTACCTGTTAACAAGGAGGCTTTTGCATGCAGGGTGAGCAAATTCCAGTATTCCCTTTTGATTACAATTTAAAATCTTATGACGAAGCCCGCCAACACTTTTCTTGGGCTGATGTGGAGAAGGAATTCTCCTGGTATCAAACAGGCAAGGTGAATATCGCCTACGAAGCGGTCGACCGGAACGTGCTTGAAAAAGGACTCGGCGAGAAAGTGTGCCTGCACTACTCCGATAATCTGCGTCAAGAGACAGTGACCTACCGTCAAATGATGGAACGCTCTAATCAGTTTGCCAATGTCTTGCGCAAATATGGCATCGGTAAAGGGGAGCGGGTATTCATCTTTATGCCTCGCAGCCCCGAACTGTATTATTCCTTCCTGGGCATCGTCAAAAACGGCGGCATTGCCGGCCCGCTCTTTGAGGCATTCATGGAAGGTGCCGTACGGGACCGCCTGGCCGATGCGGAAGCCGTCGCCATCATCACCACACCGGCGCTGCGCAAGCGAATCCCGAAAGAAGAACTGCCTCACCTGAAACATATCTTCATGGTCGGGAACCCTGAAGGGGGCCTCGGTGAGGGGGAAATCGACTGGTACGCCGAAATGTACCAGGCCTCGTCAGAACTGGAAATCGAATGGGTCGATCGGGAAGACCCCATGCTGCTCTTGTACACATCCGGTTCCACAGGGAAACCGAAAGGCGTTCTCCATGTCCATAACGGCATGATCCAGCACTATCAAACGGGAAAATGGATCCTCGATCTCCATCCCGATGACATCTACTGGTGCACGGCCGATCCCGGTTGGGTCACTGGCATTTCTTACGGGGTATGGGCGCCTTATCTGCTCGGTGTCACCTCAGTCATCCGCGGCGGGCGCTTCCGTCCCGAAGACTGGTACAAGACGATTCAAGACCTTAAGGTCAACGTCTGGTACAGCGCACCGACAGCCTTCCGGATGCTTATGTCGGCAGGCGATGAGATCATCAAGCAATTTGACCTTTCCTCCCTGCGTCATGTTCTCTCCGTCGGTGAGCCTTTGAACCCGGAAGTGGTCCGCTGGGGCATGAAAGTCTTCAACCGGCGCATCCATGACAACTGGTGGATGACCGAAACCGGCGGTCAGATTATCTCCAACTATCCCTGCATGCCCATCAAGCCCGGTTCGATGGGTAAACCCTTTCCCGGCATTGAAGCGGCCATCATCGACGATAAAGGGAACATCCTGCCGCCGTTGCAGATGGGCAACCTAGCCGTCCGCAAAGGTTGGCCCTCGATGATGCGCCAGATTTGGAAAAACCCGCCCAAGTACAACGAATATTTCCGCATCGAAGGCTGGTATGTGTCCGGCGATTCAGCCTACATGGATGAAGACGGCTATTTCTGGTTCCAAGGCCGCATCGATGACGTGATCAACACCTCCGGCGAGCGGGTTGGTCCCTTCGAAGTGGAATCCAAGTTGGTCGAACACTCGGCCATTGCTGAGGCTGGCGTCATCGGCAAGCCGGATCCAATCCGTGGCGAGATCATTAAAGCATTTATCGCCTTACGCGAAGGATATACCTGGTCCGACGAATTACAGAGTGAAATTATCGACTTTGTGAAAAAGGGCTTGGCCGCCCACGCAGCGCCACGGGAGATCGAAGTTCGCGACAAACTGCCCAAAACCCGTTCCGGTAAGATCATGCGCCGTGTTCTCAAAGCCTGGGAACTGGGCTTGCCGACGGGCGATCTCTCGACGATGGAAGACTAATCCGGCATTCTGCTTTACGCCGATTTCATTCCCACCCTGCATCGACCGCCTCGGGCGGTCATTTTTTTTGCCAGCAATCTCCGGTCAACGGTCTGCGAATTGCGGGAAAAACTCATAGGGTAACGAACGCACAGGAGGCCGTTATGGACCGAGACATAAAAGAACGAAACGTGACAGACCGCGAGGAACATCGCCCCATCACAAAAATTCATGCAGTACAGGCTTCCCAGTCCGGCAAAGATACGGAAGCATTTGCCGGCGTTATCCCCACACCGCGACCGAGCGAGACAACCTCGTCCGAATTCGCCGGCACCGAAATCGCCAGTGAGTGGGCCGGCACACTGCCCCCCGCGGCGCTGCAGAGAAATTACAATCGGGAAAAGGCGCAGCAAGGCCAAGAAGCGGCGGGCGGTGCGGCCAATGTCAGCAACTGGGTATTAGCCGTCATCGCCGGAGTCCCTTTGATCATGGTGCTTGGCAACTCCATGTTGATTCCTGCCTTCCCCCAGATTCGGGAAGCCATGGGCATCTCTCAGTTTCAGGTGGGCCTCTTGATCACCTTCTTCTCCATCCCTGCCGGGTTAGCCATTCCTTTTGTCGGTTTTCTTTCCGACCGCATCGGACGCAAAAAGATCATCGTTCCCGCGCTCATCACCTATGGCATTGGCGGCCTCATCTCCGGACTTTCGCCAGTGCTCTTTAACAATTCCTACGCCATCATGCTCACGGGACGAATCGTTCAAGGCCTCGCCGCTGCAGGTACTGCCCCGATCGCCATGGCACTCGTCGGCGATCTTTACCAAAGCCGGGCTCGCAATAAAGCTTTAGGCTTCTTGGAAGCCACGAACGGACTGGGGAAGGTCATCAGTCCCATCTTAGGCTCCCTCTTGGTGCTGCTCATCTGGTGGTCTCTCTTTTTTGTTTACGCCGCTCTCGCCATCCCGGTGGCCCTCGGTCTCGCCCTATTGGTCAAAGAACCGCAAAAAGCTAAAGGGAGCAACCAGAGCTTTTCGGCCTATTTTTCCAGCGTGAGCAGTCTCTTTAAGAAAAAGGCAGCGACACTGCTCATCGCCTTTTTTGGCGGTATGTTGGCCCTCTTCACCTTATTCGGCGTTCTATCCTATTTGTCTGACGCCCTGGAAGCCACCTACAGTCTTCAAGGTGTAAAAAAAGGCCTTGTTCTCGCGATCCCCGTCCTGGCCTCCGCTTCGACGGCCCTGGGAACGGGGTACTTGCTGCAGAAGAAACCAGACTATTTAAAGCTAGCCTTGTTGACCGGTTTCGGTCTCTTTTCGCTAGCGCTGATCCTATCGGCCCTATTTAAAACCATTCCATCTGTCTTGTCCCTCCTAGCTGTTCTCGGTCTCGGTACCGGCCTTGTTTTGCCGAGCTTAAATACCATTGTCACCTCTTCCGCACCGGAGGAGGAACGGGGCGCCATCACCGCCTTCTACGGCGGCGTTCGCTTTATCGGAGTTGCCTTAGGACCCCCGGTCTTTAGTCTGCTGGAGAAAGGCGGCCCCTGGGCTTTGTACGCCCCATGGGCGGTAGCTGGCGCAGCGACATTGCTTCTGGCTTGGGCCTATTTACAGCCGCCAAAAAGTCAAGCCACTGGTGCCGCGTAAGCTTCTACCATTCATCTTCTCTCCCCTGTCGGGAAAGATAGAAGCGGAGGTGAGACCATGCATTACCGATACCGCCGCAGTCCCACCTGTTCCAGCTATCGTCATTCGAAAATGATGCCCTACCTGTTTGCCGGTTGGCTTGGCATCGTCCTCTGGTACTTGAGTCAAGTGAGTATCATGACGGAAGCCATCACAGACATTCGCGACGCACTGCACCGTCGCCGGCGTTAACGTAACGAAGGCCAACCCGTTCCAAACGTTCGGGTTGGCCTTCCCATTCGTTGAATGTTCGCTTAGCGGGTCAACCACGCGTAGATTTGCAAAAACAATGCCGTTAGCCCTCCAGCCATGAGCGGCCCCACCGGAACACCGCCGAAAAGGACGATGCCGATCAGCGATCCCAAGATCATCCCGATGATGATCTGCGGCTCACCGGACAGCAAATCAATGCCCCGCTTGTTTAAGTTCGTAGCGATGACTCCACCGACCAAAGCGATAATCCCCGGAAGGGAGGCAAAGGAACCCAAGACCTCTCTCAGGCCGATTTTTCCGGTGGCAAAGGGGGCCAGCATCGCCAAGGTGAGCATGAGCAGTCCCAAGTCCACGCCATGCTGCTCCACCCATTCAAGTAGACTGCCCCAGCCCAATTGAGAAAGCACGAGAATACTCACCGCTGCCAGAACAGTCAACGGTGAACGGGCAAAAATCCCCAATCCTACGATTACGATTAGCAGCAAAGTCCCCCCATGCAAGAGCCTCTCCCCCTGAGGGTCAGTCTGCTAAATCTTATGCATTACCCAGAGATCCATGCCATGAAATCCCACAACTACCGCTGTTCTCCTTTTGACCGTAGGGGGAATTTCGACCGTACCCAGCTAGGAGACGCACCCGGGAGAGTGTTTGCTGGGGAACGACAGGAAATAGATCTTCTTGCAAGCAAAAGTCCAGGTCATCACCATCCCCTTGAGCCAGCAAACTCTGCCCATGAGCGGTTTGCGCCATGAGGGGGACCAATTGATCTCGGTTTACCTGATACAGTTGGAAGGCCGCAATGGCCAATTCATTCGCGCTCGCCGTACGGCGATCCCAGATATGTCCCATGATCTTCCCCGCAGAGATCACATCTTCCATAGAGAAGTGCCCCTGCGTACCGGCACAAAGCATGACTACCTCTTCCGGCTCTTGCTCCACGATGTATTCAGCCACACGCTGACCGTTGAGCAGCGCACCAAGGACCACAGAGGAGGCGGAATGCGCTTTTTGCAGAGCAACGGTGCCGTTGGTAGTGACCAAAAAAAGAGTCTTACCGGCTACCTTATCGGGCGTAAAACTGCGCGGAGAATTCCCCATAGGAAACCCCGGAATTGGATGCCCCCGTTTCTCTGCACCGAGCAATACGCGATCCGCTTCCCAACTGGTGGACAGCACCTTCGCTTCGTTACAAGTTGCTACCGGGAATACTTGCTGGCAACCGTTGGCGAGAGCCGTCACGATGGTCGATGTGGCCCGCAATGTATCGATAACGACGACAAACTTTCCCTCTAAATCATCTTTACTGACCTGTTGATGTGTCGCTATAACCTCTACATACAACGTCTTTCCCTCCGGTTGTCAAATCAACCGTCTCAACCCACTCGATCATGGGCGATAGCCGCCGAACCGTTTTCGATGACAGGGCGAAGCGTATCGGAGCGCAAGCCACGGCGAAGTGATTCAAGAGCGATCACTTCCGTAACGGGGATGTTGCCCAGATTGACATTGGGACCGAATCGTTGAATCAATATCTGCTGTTGGCCTTTTATGGGCGCTTCCCATATGAGCACATCCGTGGAAGCCAGTGCTCCCGCCAAAATCTCCAAGTCATCTTCACTGACTTCGCCTTTAGCGTCAAAAAGATTGACGTTCTTACCAGATTCCCGGCCTTCAATAATTACATAGGCAGCACCGGAGGCCAGGTCATCCAATACCTGCTGGATCAAATGGCTCAATGCTAGATTCTGAGCAGGATCTTTTTTCCCGACCTCGGTGATGACACGAAATCCTTCATTGAGGGCATGACGAATTAATTGCCGCCGTTCTCGAAGGGATAGGTCGATCGTCCCGTCGGAGATCTCTACCCAACCGATTCCGTAGCCATGAAGCCCTCGAAGAAACTCGTCATAATCCTGCTGCCAGTAGGCGATTTCTCCCAGTGTACCACCCACATAGACTTCCACCCCATAGCGTCGGGCTAGATCGACTTTTTGCTCGAGGATTTCCGGCCGGTACAGCGCGGAAGAACCAAAACCTAACTTGATAAAATCAATGTAATTACCGGCCATCTCCAAGAGGTCGTGAAAAGCCACGAGACCGATTCCCTTGTCAAAAACCATAGTGACTCCTTGGTTACGGGGTTTGTCGTTTCGTAGACCTGTCGGCCAGGCTGTCGTGGGAGACCAGAGCGGTTTTTTTGGCATAAAAACACCTTCCCCGATGCAGAATTCGTTCACTCTAACCTATGAACTCTGCCGAAGAAGGTTTGTGGAAATGTTAGGTTATGCCTAGGACTCATTCGACTGATCGGGGATCCAGACTTGAAAGTGTACCCGATTATCCCCATTCCAGACTCGAAGCGTCCCTTTGCGTTTCTGCACCGTCTTGGAAACCAGAAAAAGACCTACTCCAGAATTTTTTCCGTCTTTTGTCGTGAAACCTTGTTCAAAAATTTTCGTCAGGATTTCCTCCGGGATTTTTCCTCTGTTACTAACCGTAAATCCGGACCCCTTTTCCTTCGCGAAAAAATCAATCTCAATTTTGCGATTCCTCTCGGCAAACTTATGTACTTCCTCCATGGCGTTTTGCAACAGATTCCCTAGAACCGTAACCGTCTCTGACGGCGTAAAGGCCAGATGCCTCAAATCATCATGAATGCTGATTTTAAAATCGATGGATTCACCTAATTCGCTGGTCATTTTGGTGATTAAGATAGCCGCTACATCCATACGTGCCAAATGAGATACGTTCAGGTTGTTCCGGAAGCGAATATTATACCCTTTGATATAATCCAGGGCCATTTCCGGTTTGTTCAGTTGAATGAATCCGGATATAACTTGAAGTTGATTGAGAAACTCATGCTGGTTGATCCGGTACATCTCCACGATTTTATGGGCGCTTTCCAGCTGCCGGGTAGTTTCGATTGCCTCCATCAGGACTTCCTGGATCTTTTTTATTTCTTCTAAAAAATAGAGCACGAATAACAGCAAAGTTAAGATAATGTACGCTCCGTATTTAGATAAATTCAATCGCGATAGATTCTCATTCAGGATGATGCCCTGATTTTTATCAAACCCAAAGACAAAAATGACCATAAACAGCATTACTGCAATGGCTCCAATGGCGTTTTGCATTAATTTTTTTATTTCATCTTTTGACTTTTCAATTTCTTTGATTTTTTCTTGCATAACGCACTCCAATATTAAACAGAATCAATAAAAGAATGATGGCCCATCCGGAGAGTATATCTGTATATATGTTTTCGACGTAATTCGGGTCCTGCCAGAAACGTACGAAGATGGGGTAAAACAAATACTCCGTTACCGAAAGGACTAACAAACCCAACAGGGTAGACAGGAAAGCGGTGCGAATGGTCATGGGGTATACGCGATAGGCAATGAGTGTAGATCCTACAACGGTCGCGAAAATATGAAGCCCAAATCCAAAAGGATCCAGATACCATCGGGATAAAGCAACGATAAGCCCCGTCAGCAAGGCGTACATAGGAAGTCTGCCGAAATTTATCGGTTCGCTCAACACTGTCAATCCGGTAATAAACATAACCGCAGCGTCAAAAACGAGATACCCTAGGTAATACAGGATATATTCACGGATAATGGGATCCACCTTTTTCACTCCCTTTTTCTACACTAAGCATAATGGTTATTCAACCTTCAAACAACTGTTTCTTTCGACAATTTTTTAAGCTTTGTTACTATTTTTAGGGAATTAAGCGATGAAAAAGGGCCGTCCTAAGACAGCCCTGCCCTATTGGAAAGCTTATTCTTTTTCGGGTTCTTCCTTTTGTTGCACCATTTCCAATTCACGAAGTACTTGTTGATATTCGGACTTCCACTTCAGATAGCACTCTTTCGCTGAAACCAACTCAGCGGCTTTGGCCGCATTTTCTAACTGAGCACTTAGTTGTGATAATCGTAAGGCTCCAATATTCGCGCTGCTCGACTTTAAGGCGTGGGCAGCCGCTGAGATTTGGCCTAAACTTCCTTCATCGAACCCATCGCTCAATTGTTTGTCCAGCAGGGAAGACTCTTCCTTATATAGTTCAAGGATATTCTTCAAGAAGTCTGGTTCACTCTCACTGGCAAGTTCTTGGAGGCCCGCCAAGACCTCTCCATCGAGAACCGTCAATACTTTCTCCTTTTCCCCCCGGGGTAATCTGGTAGCTACCATTTCTTCCGGTGATTTCATCGACTCTGTCCTCGGCTCTGTTTCATTTTCCGATGCCCCCTGGTTCATCCCCAATCCTAGCCACCGTTCCAAGATCTTCGTCAATTCTTTCGCTTCTACTGGTTTGCTGATATAGTCATCCATCCCTGCACGCAAACATTTCTCACGGTCTCCCTGCATCACCATAGCCGTCATGGCGATGATGGGGATGTGTTTACCGGAACCTGTTTCTTCTTCCCGAATCATTTCTGTGGTCATAAATCCGTCCATACCCGGCATTTGACAATCCATCAAGACGAGAGCAAAGTCGTTCTCCGCTATCGCATGGATCGCTTCCAACCCGGTATTGACGGGGTAGACATGCAACCCGAGTTTTGTTAATTGAATCGTCGCCAGCTTCCGGTTGACCGGGTTGTCTTCGACGAGGAGTATCGGCCGGTCTACAGGCAATCGTGGTGGTGTTGGAGTTCCTGCTTCATCCGTACGGGACCGATTCTCCGCCATAACCGCTCCCTCGGCAGAGAACGCAAAAGTATTCGCCGCTTCTCCAGCGTAGGGGAAGGTGATATCGAACCAAAACAGAGTTCCTCGCCCCATCTCGCTCTGGAACCCGATGTCCCCACCCATCATCCGGACGAGGCGTTTGGAAATCACCAAGCCCAATCCGGTTCCACCGTATTTGCGAGATGTAGAGCCGTCGACTTGCGTAAAAGGTTCAAACAGGCGTTCTTGCAATTCCTTGGCAATTCCGATTCCCGTATCCTTGATTTCGAAGCGAATCTTGACGGCGTTATTTTCCTGGGACAGTGTTCTTGCCGAAACGGTCACTTCTCCCTGTTCAGTGAATTTAACGGCATTGCTGACGAGATTGAGTAAGATTTGCCTGAGTCGCAAGGGGTCTCCCTGCAGAGGTCTACCGAGTCGATTGTCTACAAGGGCCGTCAAATGAATCTTTTTTTCCTGGGCTTTACTTTGAAGTAATTTTACGACCCTGATGACAATGGATTGAATTTGAAGGGGGACCGATTCCAACTCCATCTTTTCGGCTTCTATTTTCGAAAAGTCGAGGATATCGTTGATCACGGTCAACAGGAGTTCGGTAGACTCGTGAACGATCTGAGCGTATTCTCGCTGTTCTTCGGCTAATGGAGATTCAAGCAGTAATTCCGTCATCCCGATGATTCCGTTCATGGGAGTACGGATTTCATGACTCATCACCGCTAAAAAGTCGCTTTTTGCTTGATTGGCCTTTTCAGCGGTCTGTTTGGCCCGAATGAGTTCTTTCTGGACCTCGGCCCGCTCCCGATCGGAACGTAACGCGTTGATCATGATGCCGCAAGTAGATGTAAACGGCTGTAGAAACTCTACGACTGTTTCATCGTAACCATCGGGGCAATTGGCCAAACCATAACAACCGACCACTTCGTCTCCATAATATACAGGGACACTTACCAATGTTTCAATGGCAGAATGCCCATCGGGCATCGGAACAGGGATAGGTTCGTCCGTTGGATTGATCAGCAACGGATGCCTGCTTTCAATAACCCTTCCGAACAAGCTGTCTAAGTTTCGAACCTCCAGTACCCGGGCACCGTTTGTATCGTATAAAGCCTTTTCTCTATCATCAGTCACATTGATGACAGCATGGTTTTGCAACAGACGATGCCCTTGCTCATCCCAAATCAATTCGGCGATATAGCCCATCTGGCTGCCGGTAAGTTGCAGCAATTCAGAGAGCATATATTCAAAAATTTGTTTTGGCAGAACCGATTCGACAAAACGGGATGCGGCATTATGCAACATGTTTAGGAGACCTTTTTGCTTAACCAATTCCGCTTCGGTCTTTTTGAGATCCGTAATGTCCGACACAAATCCAACTACACCGGCCGGTTTGGAACTTTCCTCTTCATAAAAAGGCTTCGCGTAGTTATAGAAGACCTGCCCGCCAAGGATGGTGATGAATTCAGTAATTTCCCCTTTATAGACCCGCTCTAAAGAAGGCAAGGCCACTTGAGAAAATTCGGGCGGATGCACATCTTCCACGCGCTTTCCCTTCACCACTTCCGTGGTCAACCCAAATTTTTCGGCCATGGCTCCTTCGTTAAAGGTAAGGTAAAAGTGTCCGTCTTGCTGACGAACTGCTTTGAAAACGATGTTCGGCAGCATCTGTATCGTCTTTTTAAACTCATCAGCCAGGCGTAAGCGTTGTTCTTCCGCTTGATTCTGTTCGGTCACATCGATACCCGTGGAGACGATATACTTCACGTGGCCCATGTTATCGTAGAGCGGTGCATTCGACCAGGCGATCATCCGCAATCTGCCCTCTTTGGTGATCCACTGATTCTGATTTTTTCGGAGAAATCGCTCTGAACTCGGATCGGCGAAGGCCTCTTTCAGCAAGGCCGCCGTTTCGGGTTGTAACAAAAATTCCCAAAACGGGCGGCCTTCGACTTCTGCAAAAGTATACCCAGATACCTCTTCACAGGCTCGGCTGAACCGGACAATTTGACCCTGTCGGTCGGTTACCAGGACAAGCGCTCCGGAAGTGTCCAACACAGTCGTAATAAAATCTTTCTCCTGCCGAAACACTTGGTTCGCTTCCGCTAATTCGCTCGTTCGCTCTTCTACCTTCTCTTCTAAGGTTTCGTTGACCCCTTTGATTTCCTGAAACTTCTCCTGTAACGCTTGGGCCATGACTTGATAATTGGAGATCAGTTCATTTAGCTCTTCAATCCGGCTTTTCGGCCAGTCCGTCGATTGTTGAAACATTATTTTATCAGGAAGGCCCCGGGTGACCCCGGCCAATTGGACTACGGGACGGGTCATTTTCCGGCTATACCATGTTCCAATGGCTAATGCACCCAAGGTAAAGATCAGCATGGAGATGAAGTTTCGAATATAGCTCTTCATCAAACGTTCTTGAAAAGGGGCGACCGAGATTTCGACGACGATCTTCCAGGGTAACTGCGGACTAACGGTGTTCTCTCGGAGATAGACGGAATCCCGCCAAATGCTCACAGGCGGCACATCTTGATTTTCTGGTGCCCGTCGCCACATGCCGTCTTTCCATGGCTCTGCAAGCCCTTCTTGGTCGTAATTATAAGTATGTAGGAAGGAAAGGTCTTTTCGGGTGCTTGCCAATACCCGTTTTTGTGGGTCTACCAAGGTAATCTGAACATGGTCATCAGACCCCGTAACAGAAGTAAGCAGATTCTGTTTAAAAAATTCTAGATTGATTTTTCCGACCACCGTCCCTACGGTTTGGCTTTCTTTCATCACAGGGACAGCCATATCAACACCGGGTATCGTTACATCGTTGATATATTCTTCCGTTGTAATCACCGGGTGCCGCGAGGCTCTTACCGGCGCCAGTTCCTCTACAGGGGTACCCGATTCTTTCGATGACTCCCAACCATCCACTTTCCTACCGTTCAAATCATATAAATGTACCGAAAGTACATCCATGCGTAGCGTCTGCATTAAATCTAGAGCATCATCGACTTTACGTACCGGTTTCATATCTGCTTCGGCACCGATACGAGCGATTTTTGACAGCGAATGAAGGGCTTCCTGATAGCGCACATCGAGCCGTTTGCTCGTGTTATTGGCCATATTTGTTAACTGGTTGCCGATTTCATCCTCGATCTTGTTGAACTCGTCCCGACTGTATATGGTCATCATTAATATCGCTGGTATGAGGACAAAGGCGGTCAGCGATATCGCCCAGGACTGTGCTAAAGGAATCTGTCTGTAAGCAGTTACAGGCAAACCTAACCGATGAAAGGGAAAGTACAAGATCAGCAAGCTGGCGATTACCGCGTTGAATATGCCGTTTGTCCCCTGCTTGAGCATAATCAATAGGGTCAACGTTGGGTCAACATTCATGATCCCATGGTAGAAAATCCAGACCAAGGGCATGCCGACGACCAGCCAATAAGCGGTTGTAGCCTCGATGAGACTGTAGTTCCGGCGCCGAATGGAGACACCCACGAGCAATGTTTCTGTTACAATAATGGTCGCTGCATAGGGGTGATTCCAAAGCCACAGGGTGTAGCTGGCTGCGATAGCAGAGGCGGCTACTGCGTACTCCAATCCGTATAACCTCAGCACGACCATCGTTGCGATACTGCCAAAGAGAAAGTCCACACCAAAAAAGAGGTTTAAGCTAAAGTAGTTTCCGATAAAGCCTAAGATCGTTAGAACAAAGAGCAGCGTTAGTTCGGAAAAGGTAAGCTGCCTTAAAGATTTCACTTTGGATGCTATACTCATGCCCGCTCCCCCTTATAGGGCTGCTTTCTATCTGGTATCGGCAAAATACTCTTGTGCAAGTGCATAGATGTTCTTTTCATTGTCAGTCATCGATAATATCCATATTCCGCTGTTTCCTTCTAAATCCTGCTACACTTATATCTGCATTTTATATTTTATGCTTCCTAGAGATCGCACGAAAAAAAGAGGTTCGCTACAATATCTAATGTAGGCATCCCTCTTCCTTTTAATATTTTATCAATTCGTTTTTTTTATCAGGATTACTTTTGCATCGGAAACATGAATACGTTCCCACGGATCCCCTGTAAGGACGCTGGATGGGGTGAATGATATATCCTTCCTTCTTGTTGCCTGCGCTCCTGAACTCCCGCTAAATATTCATCAACATTCTTTTCCCTTAGAAGCGTCATCTGGTCTTCGATATGTTCGAGTAAATCACTGTACCGAAAGTTGGCTGAAGGCAATTCTTTGACGACCTTTTCTAAGATGTTCTTGATGTGTAATTGCTCTTCGTTAGCGAGTATGTTTGCCGAGTCTTCGATCTGCCCTACGTTCAAAAATACTCCCGTAGAAGCCATCTTCAGCTTCAGCAAGTGCCGAATTATCCCGACACGCACACGATCCTCACAAATCCGTACGTTCCCTCTCGAGTCAAAGACGTACTCCATCGTCTTCTGAATAGTGGTATCGGGGGAAGTTTTTCGATGGGACTCCATCATCTGTCGGAACAACACTCCTTCTAAATAGAATTGGACACCCTCCCGTTCCTTGGCCTGGATCATCTCTTCTACGGCTGCTTCCAATTCATCCTCTATGTTTCGTAGTATCGGCTTTTCCCATAGTAATTCTTCCCGAATTCGCATTTTTTCATTTTCAAGCACCGGAATAATCCGTTGGGTACGCTCCTTTATCTCTTCCTCTGACCATGTAAAACCAAATTCCGAGGAAAGCTGAGCGAGATATGTACGGATTCTCTCTTCTCTATCAGGGCTTTTCATGATCATGATTGAATCCTCCCATATGCAAAACTGTTAAATAGTCTTGCCAAAAAAGGGAATGCCTAATAAATCATCGTTCCAAAATGACATACGGTTCGAAAAGCGATGGTAAATCCCGTATAATAATGAGATGGCGGTCTTGATAAATGGGGACGCTATAAAAGACTAAATCATAAAAAGAGCGAAAACACTCTTCGTACCCTGTGATAAATAAATTATCTTCATCCTCTCTTAGAGAAAGGATATCCGAAAATGAATACCGTTGATTTTTTAAAACATGTCTTTTCGAGCGATGCTCCGGGTGCAGCTCTGATCGAAGCTCACCAATCAGGGGAATTGGCCAAAGTCTTTCCTGAACTCGATCGTCTCTTTGGTGTCAAACAGCCGGAGCAATATCACCCGGAAGGTTGTGCCGGGATCCATAGTGCACTGGTGCTTGGAAAAGCTGCTGAGCGCACCGGAGAACCTCGAGTGCTCTGTGCAGCACTGCTTCATGACATTGGCAAGGGGGTTACCGATCCTTCTTTGTGGCCCCGGCATATCGGTCACGAAAGCGAAGGAGCTAAGATGATCCCCGCTCTCGGGGAGAAATATGGCCTACCACAGGATTGGGTCGCGGCCGCTCGATTTGCTGCTCGATACCATATGGCCGCACATACTGCCAAAAAGGCAGGGAAAATTGCTGAAATCATTCTGGGGGCGGCGAAGAACCCCATAGGCGTTGACGGCTTTGCCACAGTGGTCTGGGCAGACCATAATGGACGTGGGAGGGACAATGTGCCCAATGCATTTGCCGATTCCGCCATGGATATCTATCGAACCATCGTCGAGGCATCCAAACATACTCATGAACCCTCTAAGATTGCCCTGGCGGTTGCGAAGATGATCAATGGGTAGGCAAAATATAATCACTGAAGGATGGCAAGGTAATCTTCCTTGCCATCCTTTATTTCTTTATCTAACGATTTGACGTTCATCCGTATAAACCAAAAAAAAGAGACAGCATTACGCCGTCCCACTAAAATGCATCTGATGAGCATTTTTTAGTTCTTATTGTTTTTGGCTATTTCCAACTCATATCGGACGCAGGCATTTTTACACCTTTATCTTTGGGCCATCCCTTGGTACTCAATCGTTCGTTAATATAATCGCTATAGGAAGTCGCTGCAGGAATATCATTGAATTTGCCGGCTTTGGCCGCTGCCATAGTTGCTTGATTCGCCAAATCAATGGCCTTGGATAATGTATTCATGGTAAGCGGTGTGTTGTGGAAGCCCATCGAGTTTTCCGCCGCCACGATGTCCCAATGCCACTGGGCCGACCGATGGAGTTTCCGTGCTTCGGTTAGGTCTGCATCGGTAGCTCCCGCCTGGATCGCCTTCTCAATGGATTTGGCCGCAACCTCGTTCGCGGAACCGGCCTTGTTGAGCATTTCGAAGGTTAAGTCCTGTTTACTGATGACATAGTTGCGCAACGTGTCCATATCTTCCCGGTGGCAAACAGAGCAAGATTGCTGCATCTGTTTGAGGGGAGACGTCCACTGGTGGCTGGATATCTTCTGATTGCCTTCTTTTTCATAGGGCATATGGCAATCTGCGCAAGAAACGCCATTGATCTGGTGAATGGAGCCTTGGTAGGTTTCAAACTCCGGGTGCTGCGCTTTCAACATGGGCGCTCCGGAAAGGGGATGTTTCCAGTCTTGGGGGAACTTGTTTTCTGTTGCGGCTACCTCGTTGTAGTACTGCTCCATTTGATCGGGCGTAAAGCCCTTATCCCAGGGGAAGGTGACTTCGCCCTGACGGGTGGGGTTAAAATAGTATTCCACGTGGCACTGAGCGCACACATATGTACGAAGTTGCTGCTGTGTCGCTTTGGTCACGTCCTCACCTCGACGCTTCATCGCATCGATGAAGGCCGGCTGAACGACACGGAGTTTCATTGTCTGGGGATCATGGCAGTTTGAGCAAGACATACCGTGATTCATGTTTTTTAGATGTTCTTCCACAGGGGTCGAATAGTAGTCGAGGCCCATCTTCTGAATCATACCGGGAACTTCAGCACTCTTACAAGTCATACAGGAGCCGACTTGCTTTTTGCCGTTCGGCAGGCTCGTGACTCGTTTAACCGTAGCCAAATCGCGCATCGTATAGACGTGGCCCCGATCCTCGTTATACTCCAGAGAAAAGGCATATCCGGCAAAAAGCGTTTTCAAATAAGGATACTTTTCAAGGTGGCTGTCTTTTTCCAGGTTGCCGCCATACTTGGTACCTATGGTGCTCATCTCGGCATTTTTCATGAATGAGTCATATTGATGAGGGAAAAGTACGGCAAACTTCTGTATATCTACTTCGTCCGGGGCCAATCCCGTATTAATGGGTCCTAACGTTGACGACGGTTGTTTCCCGCAACCGACGACGGTCATCACCATCAAGGCCACCAGCAGGATCGTCCATCCTGCGAGTATCCACTTTTTCTTGGCCATCCTTGTCTCTCTCCTGTCCTCTAAGATTCATCCTTCTAGGCCTGTAACGAACAGACTAGGGCGGGGTCGGTCGTTCTCTTCCATGCGGTGTGGAACGGTGGCAGTCAAAACAAAACTTGCGATCTGCCTCAGCATCTTGATCCGCCAATCTTGTTTTTTCTACGAGACTGTCATGACATCTCAGACAATTTCGCTGGACCACTTCTTTACTCGATTCGATCATCTTCAAATGTTCTGGGGGTTTAATCACATTCATAAAGGCATGACGGGCACCGGCGGTTGCTTTGGAATAGGTCTTCGCCAGGTAATTGCGCTGATCCGTGTGACAGTCATTGCACCCTGCCACCTCACGGTGGGAGGAGTGTTCCCAAGAAGCCATGTAGTTCTGCATGACATGACAGGATGCGCAAAAGGAAGATTCATGGGTGACCGCATGCATGGTTGCTGTTGCTGCCCCGGCCGCCGCCAGCAAGATAACTACGGAGAGAATGCCGACTTTGATTTTCTTCGATAGTTCCAATGATCACTTCCCTCCCTTCTTCTTTGAAATGTCTGTCGAGGCAAGCCACTTTCTACTATCCTCCTTCCCTTCTATAACACGAGTATAGGAAACAAGGGCTCTGAATAAAGTGATAGAAATCACAAAGTCAAATATAATATTACCGATTCACTAATTTAATGAGGGAACCTAAAACCTTATAATCCATCCGTTAGAATCCGTTGCTGGTTCAGTCACGAAAGTAATTTGAGAACACAAGATACTTGTTTGGATAGTTCGACGTAATTTTCAGAAACCCTTTTTGTTATACCAAAAGAAAGACGCCGCTTATTTGCCGACGTCTTTCCTTCAAAAATCCGAATATACTTGTTGGACCCGCTTATTAACTGTCAACTTTTTTTGAAATAGTTACTCAAGTTTCGCACACAGAAATAGGCAAGTAAACCTTGATATAGTTGGGTAAAGAGCCAATCCATTTCTGGAGTTGACTTTTAATCAAAGCGGCTAATTTCTTGTTGCAGTTTTTAACGACATCATCAATAATCGACCAAAGTTGTTGAAGAGCCACCGCCCATTCCAAATCATT
>NZ_WNKU01000027.1 GCF_009720735.1 Heliobacterium mobile | reverse complement strand
AATGATTTGGAATGGGCGGTGGCTCTTCAACAACTTTGGTCGATTATTGATGATGTCGTTAAAAACTGCAACAAGAAGTTAGCCGCTTTGATTAAAAGTCAACTCCAGAAATGGATTGGCTCTTTACCCAACTATATCAAGGCTTACTTGCCTATTTCTGTGTGCGAAACTTGAGTTAATAAGAAACACATGGCCCTGTTAACGATTCTCTATGCCAAACTGATCCTCCCGAAAAAGGAAGGGCACGTCGAGGCGGAAAAAGATCTCTTTGTCACGGTCGAAGAACTCGGGCTCAACTATGGCGAAAAATTTCTGGAGCGTAGGCAACGAAACGCCATGGTCGTCATGAAATCACTGTTAAAAACACTGAAAAAGTTTTTTTATGTTACCCTTACGAACGATATCGTCCGACCCGGCCCGGCCTTGTACACCCTGCACGGCGACTTAGTGTCCTCCGTCTATCAATCGGTGCTCGTAGGGATGACGATGGGATATCCGGGAGCAATGGCTGAATCCGTCGATAAACCTACGGAAGAAAATGACGATCGAAAAGATCGTGTACATCGTGAAGAGGTGATCACAGTTAATGATTAAAGACTTTTCGACCGCCTATTGGGGATATTTGCCCACGACAAAACAACCCTATCCGGCAAATCCTCGGGTAAACGCATTTGTCGGTTCCAGCGGCCACGGAAAAACCACCATCTTTGATGGGATTCGGATGGTCTTAGGCGATACCACATTCGAGAGCAAACGGACAGTTGCCCATTATATCCACAAAAAAAGCAACTGGGCCATCGTTCGGGTCGCTTTTCACAACGAACCGGTCAATGGGGTTCGTCCTTTTGAGAGGCACGGATACCGCAGTGATGAGGTTACCGTATGCTGTCGCGTCTTCAAACACAGCGATGGTCGATTCCATAAAGAATACAGCGTATTCGACGGTGCGTTCTATGACATCAATGAGTTGGCCCGAAACCCGAAGGCATATAAAGAAGCCTTGATGACCCAGGACGACTACCGAGATATGCTGGAAGATTGTTTGGGCATCACTCCTGCATTTCGGAAGCTCATGGCCATGAATCCCGACTCCGTCAAAAACATGGTAGAACTGTCGCCAAGCACCTTGTTCCAGCGCATCTTTGAACTGAAAGGATTAAAAGACATCAAAGATCGCTGGCAAACCGCGCGGGAACGATACGAGCAACACCAAATCACGATTGAAAGCGAAGAAAAG
This sequence comes from Heliobacterium mobile, assembly GCF_009720735.1. Lineage (GTDB taxonomy): Bacteria > Bacillota > Desulfitobacteriia > Heliobacteriales > Heliobacteriaceae > Heliobacterium > Heliobacterium mobile. The sequence continues at coordinate 41,028 of NZ_WNKU01000027.1, read as the reverse complement.
GAACTCAAAGAAAAAGAGTTAATCGTAAAAGACCTCCAGCGAAAAGCCAAACTTTTTCATGAATATCAAGAAGAGCTTCTTGCCCTGGAGCAGGTCCGTAAAACCCATGGGATTATTCACTTCTGGGAACTCATGCAGGATATGGAGAGATTGCAGTTCGAGATATCTCAAGAAAGAGACAAGCTGAACCATACCATCGACAAAATCCACCGGATTCGCCTCGAAAAAAAACAATTCCAGGAGAGTCTAGACAACCTAAACGCCCAAATCAGCCAACTGAGAAAAACAGAGACAGAAACAAATGAGAAAATCCCATCCCTTTCCGAGAATATCGGCTCATTGAACGTGGATATCACCAATCTTTCCGCTACGGTGAATCGCTTATCCCAATTTCCTACGCAAAACCTCGACGAGTTGCATCGTCAATATGAAGAAGCGAAAGAGCATTACCACCATTGCAGTTATGATCATACCCAAGCGAAGGACACTCTGACCGAACTACACCAGCGCCTTCACACACTTCAAAGCAATCGTCCAGTCTATCCCAAGTATGTATCCCCTTTTGTCCGCACGCTCCAACAAGAAGGAATCGAACACCTGCTCCTTGCCGAAGCGATTCGCATCAAACCTGAGTTCAAAAAGTGGCAGCAAGCGGTAGAAGCTTATCTGGGCCAAGAGCGATTTCGAATTATCGTCTCCCCGAACCAATTCGTCGCCGCGAAAAAGCTGCAAGAAACACATCGGTATACGGCGAGGGTCAGTGAATACCGCAAAATGACGCCCTTCCTGCCTACGCACGATGTTCCCTATCCTTCCATACTCTCCGTCCTTGAGATATCCGAAAAAGAGAAAGTAGGGGGTTACCTTACCCGTCTTCACTCTGTATTTCTAGTAGACACGGTCGAACAAGGTCATGAACTCGCCAAAAAAGGAATCGTCAGCATCACCCAAAAAGGATTACAGCAAGACGGAGATGGGGCAATATTCCGTGATCCAAAAGGTCTTTGCTGTGGGACGCTGGCCATCCAGGCAGAGATCGAAAATACGCAGGCTTTACTTGCCGCTAAAACCGAAGAAGAGCGTGCTTTGAAATCCAAGTTCGATGAAGCTGAAACAAGAATAGAAGGCCTGGAAAAGGAAATTACCCTGCAGCAAGAGCTGCAAGAGCTTCCGGAGAAAGTCACCGAGCTGGAACATCTGCAACAACACTTTTCTTCTCTCAACAAAGAGCTTGCTTCATTACGGCTACAACAAAAACAGACCGCCGATAAACTACATCACCTCTATAACCTCCAATCTGATCACAATGGAAAACTGACGAGAACAAATCTCGAAGAAACAAGCACTAAAACCGATCAGAAACAGATTAACGACATCATCACCAGCAAAAGCAAATATCTCGTTGAAAAGGAAAGTTCACGGCAACAGCAAAAAGAAGCACTCTTACAGCTAGGTCTTACCGATAATGATATCGATTTCATTCCCCAAGATATCCACAGTCAGAAGTTTAAAGATACAAACGGGAATCTTCTAACATCTTCGGAACTATTCACAGAAAAAACCCATTTGGAGCAAAAAACGAGCTTTTTTGCAACGCAATACCCGGACATCAATGAGGCCACCTTGCAAAACCTCGAAGTAAGCGTCGATCGGGTGGAACGGTTGAAGCTGCACCTCAATGAATTAGAAGAAAAACGAGTTGAACTGCAAAAAAACGCCGATGACGCCTTACATGAACTCAAAGGTTTTATCAAATCGGAATTTAATGAATATACCCATGAGTTTTCCTCGTTTGCCGAACTACTTCAGGCCAAAGGTAAGGGTCGCATCATCGAAGTCGGTGAAAACCCAGACTTGTGGGAACTGCACATGTCTATCGGCTTCGACGGCAAAGAACCGGTCCCGATCGACTCTGGCGAACTATCTTCCGGACAGAAAGCATGCACGAGCCTGTTGTTACTTTTGGCTGCCGTAAACAATCGGAAGGAACACAAGAAGATCCCTATCATGTTTCTCGATGAACCAAAAGCCCGCGTTGACGACGATCGCGGCAACGAGGTCGGCCAACTCCTTCAAGCGACGGACATTCAGTACTTCATTACCCATCAACAAGGGGAGTCCCTCAAGACGGTCAATTGGATCGATCACGCGTATCATTGCAAAGTCTGCCATGCCGGGAAAGACTTTGCCGACCCGATGATTTTTCAGCGAAAACGGATGTAGCCGATGGACAACCATATTAAAGAAGATCTAGTCTACCGAGATGGCTATCGGTATCCCTTTCAGATGATTCGCAGCAGCCTCGTGTACCCTGGTGTGTTCAAAAGCATGGAAAAACCCCACGGGTTCCAGCACGAGATGAAATTCATTATCGATGAATTACTGAAGGGGAAAAAATATCACAATGCCCTATTCAAAAAGGGGTCCAAATCGTTTTCCGCACACCGCCTTCAAGAGGCTCTTGCATTGCTATTAGCGGAAGGGATCATCACCATTATCTATGAGAACAAGAAGCCCCAAAAAGGACGTCTCTGGATAGAGAAAATCATTGAACTCGATCTCAGAGCACAAGAAGAACTTACCGCAACCCACAAAGACTCTAGGAACCCCAAAAAAGATCTGGAAGCATTAGAAAGTGAGATTAAAAGCATCCTCCGAGGTATCAAGCATCCCTTTTCTTCAACACTACAAGACTTCGTCCATAATGAAAAGATAGCTGGCCCGACCGAAGATTTTTCTGTTACCCCAAAGGCATGGATTACATTTCGGTCAATCATCCTCGCATTGGCCTACCTTCTCTACAACTACGAAAAGAATGTCGATGAACCCCTTCGGATCATTTCCCAACGGGTATGGGGTAAAAGTAAAATTCTCGAACGTTTTAAGCATGAACTTACTAAGCTAGCCCATCAGTATATCGATAGCTCCATAAAACTAAACCTAACACCGGAACAAATCTACTTCCATGGTGATATCTCCTTTACCTTTCACGGACACCCCCTGTCAGGGCTCGCCGGATTCCCAGTCATCATCACGGAAGAAACAGCCAAAGGCCTAAAGCCTGTCGAAGCCAAAATATCGACTATCCTCGTCATCGAAAACCTAGCCCCATTCTTAAAGTTGCTGCAAAAAAGATATGTTGATTCACCGGACATTCTGCTTCTCTATAGTGAAGGCTACATGTCCACACTGAAAAAGCAGTTTCTCAATAAGGTCTTGGAGATGACCCAGGTACCTGTGCATGTGTGGTCCGACTTAGATGCCGAAGGACTCCAAATAGCGCTAGACATCATCCGTCATGTACAGAGACAGGGATGGGTGGCAAAGCCTGTACTCATGACCGCTAACGAGCTCGCCTTAAGTTCTGGTAAATATCAAGGATGCAATCGTCTTTTATTAGAAGATGACGAACTATCCCATTGGTTTGCAGACGTCATTGACTTCGTTAAGGACGGAAAGAACATGGAGCAGGAAGAGCTTCTACTTTACTATGAAGCTATCCGGGACCGATTGCCCTGATCCTCGACAACCTAAACCTCGACAAACAAAAAAGCCGTGGTTTTCAGCCACAGCACTTCCCAAAAATCTCTCAGACTTTGTCCATAAAGACGTAACCAACGTTTTTGATCCGGGCGGCTTACCGGGCAAAACTCAATTTGAATTCCATCATCAACGGCCCGTTCAAGCCAATTCTAGTTTTACGATGTTAATTAAAAGTATACTTAACCGATAAAACCAAGCCCTCGTGGTTTCAGGGTACAGAATATAATTATCGGCCTTACAAGTATTTCTTAACCAATTGTTCTACGTAATTTTCGATATCTGATAAGTTCTTTTTGAGGACGCCGTAGATGATTTCCGAATCAATTTTTGCGTAGTCGTGAACTAAGATGTTTCTAAATTTCGCCATACCTTGAAGTGATGATAGGGACTCTCTATTAATGACACCCTCCTCTGCTAAAACAACAAAAATATCTTTGTTGCTCATTGGCTCTCTGAATCTTTCATCCGCTATGATGTGACTCCCTATATCTAAACAGCATTCAATTGCCAAGTGCAGAGTCCTCTCCACATAGCGTTTTAATTTCTTGTCTGCTTGAAAAACCGGAAGAGAAAGGGCCTCATCATCACGAACTTCTTTTAGATCTTGCAGATATTCTACAAGAAGGCTTATTTTTTGAGACATCAATCGCTGATCAACCATAGCTCTATCACCTCTTAGCGACTATTCATAAAGAATCCTTTACAAATCCTTTTAATAAAGCTCTTTGGCGGCGTTCTAAGACGGGTTGTAAGTCAAAATATTCTCTTCTCGATTGCACCTCATATCTTACGCGGTAGGCATGATCTTTTTCTACGATTAGTTTTCCATACTTACGAACTTGATGTTGTAGAAAAAGGGGTGCCTCAAGTAAGTCTATTAAATCGACCCTTCGCTGGCAAATTTCCTCAAGCAAACCCATCAGCTCGAGACGAAGCTCAAACCGCTTCAATTTATTCAAACCAGGTACAAATAAAACGGCGATATCCAAGTCACTGTCCGCCCGATAGCGCCCTTTGGCGATAGAACCAAAAAGGTAAGCGGAACTCACTGTTTGTTCTTGATACAAAACATTTTTCACTTCTTCGATGACTTTTTCCATGCTCATGAATTTCACTTCCGTTAAAACTCACTTGTTTATACACTATCTTTTAAAAAGCCAGTTCAATATTTCTATATTTTACCATATATTTATGACTATTGCTACTAGGTAACCGTTCTTCTAAAACATAAGCGACTTGCAAGAGGGCTTCTTTTTTCAAAGTCTCCTTCTTGCAGGTCACAATTAAGTAAGAAAGCGCACCGGCCGATAAATAATCGGACGGATGTCCATGGGTCAATTCTCTTTCGGTAGAGGGAACTCAATCCCTTCGTCTTACGTTCGTCATTTCAATAGCCATCGTGTTTGCTTTTAGCCCCGCCGTCGCTTCCACAATTCGATCGAGGATATTTGACTTGGCTTCTGATTTTCGGATACGAATGTTCAATAGGCCAGCCAGTTTCTCTAAATCCGCTTTTTTCGAGAGATGTTTTGCATTCATGATGTAACGACGAGCTTCTTCACGTTTATCATAGGTAAGCAACAAGTTTGCCGATTGCTGAATTAATTCTTCATTTACCATTAGAGAATCTTTTTGAGTTGTCGATTTCGATTCCCCTTTGGTCTTCCTTCGTTGCGGTTTTTCTTTTGTTTTTTGACGATGCGAATCGGAACTATCCATAAAACCATTCTCTCGTTCCTCGATAGATCCCTCCACGGGATCATCAGATAGTATCGTTTCCTTTGGATTTGGTTCTCGCGGGCATTGATGATAACGGTTTGAGACGAATCGCCAACTCCCTTTTCCTTGGCTAAGTTGCTCATATTCTTCTGGGGAAATTTCCTGTAACGCAACCGCAAATGTCATCAATAGATTCGATAACTCATCCTTTCTGTGGGTCATTCACTTCATCTCCCGCTCTTCATTTGTTGAATTTTCGCCTCCACTTCGCTCGTCAATGCTTTTAATCGCATGTGGATCGAGGCATATCTATCCTTACTTGCCGGCGTAAGTACGACGGGGATACCCTTTTCTGGGGCTTCACTATAATCGGTTTTGTTTTCGGTGATGAGCGTTTCAAAAGTACCGATTTGCTGGCGTTTTACCCTATCGATATAATCCTGCAACGTTTGGTAGGGCTCGTTTTTTCACAAGCCTACCATCGTAAAAACAACCCCGAGCCAATAGGGACAAATGGGTTTGTATCCATAAGGCTCCATTTGCGCCTTTGAATTGTAATCTTCAATCAATTGATTCAAATGCTGCTTTAATTCGCTAATTCCCAAGGTAGATAGATAGTCCGGTTTCGCCGGAATGAGCAGTCCAAGTGAGACGGGATTAAGTCCAAGATTCCAGTCGCTTCTAATGCTCGCAATCGTTTATGGGCTCGTTCCGGTCGGGTGATAAAATCTTTCAAGTCCAGTTCCTCGTCCTTATCAATGAATGCATCATACCAACGTTTAATCGTTTGATGTTGATAAGAATGCTGCCATTGCTCTACCGTCAAAAAAGAAAAGGTCAAATTTGTCTGCGGATCTAAGTCAAGAACAAGTACTTTTTTGCCACGGTAAGCCATCTCAGCCGCAATATTGGCGGTCATGGTTGTCTTACCTACACCGCCTTTATAATTGATAACCGATATGATCATCTATTGGTTTCCCCCTTCACCAGGTGTGCCTGTCTAATTGTTATGAGATAAAGAAGCAACGCATAGCTTGTCCTGGCCTGGGAAAGAAAGGGAGATATTGTATTGGATTTGTACCGGCAGAATTAAAGTGAAAACAAGAATCCCCTATCACTTCGTTATGAGGCGACAGGGGATTCTTGTTGACCTTGGGATTAGGTCTTCTACTTGGTAAAAATCGAGCCATTAAAATGAAGCATTTCGAATGTGCTTTGGCCGCTTCCCTCAATTATATCTTCGCCGTTTTGATCCATAGGCAAGCTGGTTTTCCAGACGTAAAGATTCTGACTGAGTGAATCATAACGGTAGCCGCCGACGGTTAACCGGTTTTCGTGGGGCCACATAGCTACCCGCTCCATCAGCGTCCCTTGCCAGACCTTGTGAAGAACCCCCTTTTCAAAGTACACCAAATGGGCTGTAAATACATCAAGCCCTGTACCACCATCCCGTTGAACGACTTCATAGATTTTTTTCCGGCCTACTTCTATCGGTGTAAGGTCATTAAAGGATTCTACTTTCCAAGGCTCTTCAGCGACGAGCCGGTATTGGCCGTCCATTTGTCGGTCAAAAATAAAAAATTCACCGAGGTGAACGGCACCGTCAATTTTAGCGATGATTTCTTCATCGCCATCACCGTCGATATCGAATGTTTTAAAATAGAGGCCATCCCAAAAATATTCTTTCTGTGCTCCTTGTGCTTTGAGAAGTCCGATGACAACATCCCGCGTTATATCGGGATTTTTTATTTCAGACGAACCCTTATTTTCTAGGGAGTCATCAAGATAAGACAGACGTTGAGAAGTCTCTGGCGCATTTTGAAAATCCTCTATGCCCGCGGCTTCTGCCTGTGCAACCGGATCCACTGAGGCCGCTATGGGTACAGCAACAAATAAGGGCAGAGACAAGAACATCGTAAGCAGCAGTGTGCTTGTGTATTTGTTGAGTTTAAATGTAGGTATCATAATCGTTCCAATCCCTTCCGCCAGCATTGAAGCAGCCACAATTCCATAGTTACACTAATGATAAAGACAGGTCTACCCATTTCGATTGCCGACTATTTTATCTTCTAATAATAATTCTACTCTCCAAAAGGATGAACCTGTTATCGCTCTGAAGAAATTGTTTGAATCACCGCCAATGATCTTTCGACCTATCCCACCGCGTATTTAAGCGGAGAACAGGTAAAAATACACGAGTTGCCCCATCTATACTATAATCATACCAACAATTCAAGAACATAAATTCCAGGCAAGGAGCACATGCCTTCTTATGAGCTATCAGCCATCAAACCCGATCATCGTTCAAGGCGATTTCAGTCTGTTGCTCGAAGTGGACAACCCTCTTTTTGAAATCCGATTGGGCCGGTTTCACGGTACCGTCGGTCACCGGATTTTTATATTTCGCATCGAGAATCATTTGGATCGCTTTACCTTCCGACACTCGCCGCGCCATGCCAGTGCTTGACCACGGGAGGGATGGTAACCACGTCGCCGGGGTGCAATGCTATAACGGAGAGCAAATAAAGAAAAACTGGACCTTCTTGTCTGTACCGATACAAGAAGTGGTCCAGTTTGTTTGCCGGGAAATGTATGTCCACAATGCGACTTTATTCTCCTAAACGGGCCTTCTGGAAAGAGTACGGATTTTAACTTCATGCTCACCTATGATTGCAGTCATGGATCGCTGATCCTCTTGAAGATCGTCAATCTTACGACTGATGGTTTTCAGCATCCCCACGATATCGTCTTCTTGGCTACGCTCCATGCGATCCAAGCGACGATGTATTTCCTTTTGGCCTTCTTTTAGCTCCTTCAATTCTTGGAGCACAATGCGTTGAAACTCCTCATTGTTCACCCTTAAATCCCTCCCAGGGGGCTACTTTTCAAGTACATCCAGTATAGCACGTTTCTTTCCCAGTTTAGCACGTTTCTTTCGCCGTTACGACTGTGGCTGCACTGGATTTGACGCCTAACGTTACGCCTACGGTAGTTCGACAACGTTCGAAATAGTGAGAAAAACGAAGGCCGATCGACCAAAGCTCCACCTTGTCTTCCTTTTGCATATTTGTTGTCAAATTCCTTTTCGGGGCTAAATAAGCTCTAAGATCATCTCTATATCAACCTTGTCATCATTTTGCAGGTTATAAATATCGATCACTTTATTCTTATGGACCAAACCATACAGATGCGTGAGAGAAATTACGTAGTCAAGCAATAAAGTACCTGCTCATTCGCATGGAGGGTCGGCTCGAGATGCTGAGCAGCGCCATCAGCGAACTGGCCAAAAACGTGGAAATCCTGAAAGAACATGATCGACATCAATGATGTAGGTATCATTTTTGAAATTTCGTAAAATTACAAATATTAATTTCTTATGAAATCAATAGAAAGAATAGAGGATATTTTAACCTTTTGAGGAATTTATGCTAAGTTAATTGTATTGTTTTTGCAAGGAGGTACAAAAGTTGAGAAAGATAAAGCATAAAATCATGGCAGCGATTATGGTAACTACGTTTTTATTAACCCTATTTATTGGCGGTTCATCTGTTTGGAATGCTTATCAAAAATCTCAAGAAGATTTAATGAACCAAAAGAAACAACTATTTATCCAGTATGATAATCTGATTAAAAACCAAGTCGATCAGGCGTATGGACTCTTCGTCTACGCATATAACAAACAAATCAGCGGGGAATTATCCGAAGTTCAAGCAAAGAAACTCGCCTACGACACCATCAAATCCCTCCGTTACGGTGAAAAGAAAGACGGTTATTTTTGGATAGATGCCCTTGATTACACCTTAATTGCTCACCCTATGTTAACCAAACAAGAAGGATCGAATCGGAAAGACAGTAAAGACCCTAAGGGCGTCTTTGTGATCCAGGAAGTTATCAAAGCTGCCCAGGGTAAAAATAATGGTTTTTCAGAATATCTCTGGGAGAAACCTGAAGATGTGGGTACCGGCAAACTTACCCCAAAACGGGCTTACTCTAAGCTCTTTACCGAATGGGGTTGGGTGATTAGTACTGGTAACTATGTCGATGATATTGATTTGATCGTTGACCAAGCGAAGCAAGAATCATGGGATGCGACTAAAAGGCAAATCACTGTTCTGATGTTCTTTTCTTGCATCTCCCTGTTGATTTCAGGTGCTGTCGGTCTGTTTTTGAGTCGTAAAATCACCGATTCCCTCAGCATCATGATGGAAAGTATCGAGCGGGACGATCTCGGAAAAATCACGATTCGAAAAGCGAACGTACAAAGTCAGGATGAAATTGGCGATCTAGCTGCGGCGGTAAATGATATGACTGGACAAGTTCACTATTTTGTTCAACAGGTGATCGATTCTTCCGCACAGATTACAGGAAACGTTAAAGAAGTAAACCTGTCTTGCGAACAGCTAAACCGTAGTTCCTTTACGACATCGACCATCACACAACAAATTAACGCGGCGATGGAAGAATCGGCTGCCGCTACACAAGAGATTAACTCGACGATTGAAGAGATTTATGACCGCACCCAAAAGATGAATCAAAGAGCATCTCACGGGGTTGAGATCACTCAACACATAGAACAAAGGGCAGCAATTCTTAAGGATGAAGCCCATGCTTCGAACGAACAGGCAAAAGAGGTCTTCTTCAACATCAAATCCCAATTAACATCTGCAATGAAAGAATCTCAACAAGTTGAGAAAATAAACGATTTAGCCAATACGATTCTTCGAATTACTGAACAAACAAACCTTTTAGCTTTAAACGCGGCGATTGAAGCAGCACGAGCAGGCGAAGTGGGCCAAGGCTTTGCTGTCGTTGCGGGAGAGATCCGTAAACTTGCCGAAGAATCCGCGAAGACAGTAACAAATATCCAACAGATTGTAAATGTAGCTCTTTCCTCCGTAACGAATCTAGCCGAAACATCGGGGAAAGCGATCGAATTTATGGATCATGAAATTATAAGCAGTTATGGAAAACTCCTTACCATCGGTGACCAATATGACGCTGATGCGAAACATTTAGAAGCATTTATGCAAGAGTTTCAGTCGACTTGCGAACAGATCACCCAGACGATGACCCATATTACGCGAGCGATGAATCAAATCACTGTGAGCACCGGGGAAAGCGCCGACGGGATATCCCAAGTGGCAACTCAGACCTCAGACATATTGAACAACGTAAATACAATAAGAAAAATGTCTAACGATACCATCACTTATTTGGATAGCCTGAATGATCTAGTGACTGGCTTCAAATTCTAATCGCACTCGAAAACATCCTGACCTCAAACTTGTGGCCCTATGCTGCCCAGATCGATGAAAAAAGCCGTCTCCTGCTTGCATTTAGCAGGAGACGGCTTTTCTGCATCGTTTGAAAATCCCTGTACTTGTCCAACTAATTTTTCAACAGCTGCTCCAGTAAATTTCGATAGTGATCGTATGACTCGCCCGGTGCCAGTTTCACCAGGGAGATCTGGTGTTCCCATCGCCTGTAAAAACAACCTTTGTTCCCGGTTCAAGTTGGGGAATGAATAGGGGATCCCCGAAATTCGATTTGTTTGAAAAGACCCAACCCGTTTCGGGGCGAAACCCGATCTCTTGAAGTGCGTCCACCGTTTTCACAAAGCACCAATACTCATATAAGAGTTGGGTGCTCTTCCATTGATATGCCGCAGCCATCTTAATACTATCTGTTTCATCCACTGATTTTCAACTATATACATTGAAGTCAATACGGCTGTAAGGTGCCAGGACATAGGTCGGGCTCGCATCGTCTACGTTCTTTCTTTTACCCTGTTCAGAGTTTAGCCAGCGTATCGTTCGTTAGTCCCATCTTCGCGCTTTATGCAAGGCTCTTCGTTTGCCTTTTGGCTGGCACGTCGTGCCTCAATCAGCTCTTGTTCAAGTTTTTTTCTCGATTTTTCTGCAAAATTTATATTTTTTTGATGTTGTACAATTAATTGCAAGTATTCCCTCCGTGCGATGTCCCATCTAAATCCCTCCCACGTTGATTTTGATATCATTTTTCAAGATTCATCACCTAGTTTCGCCGCGGCGAAGAGTGCACCTGCAAAAGTAGAGTTCTTACACACACTTTCAAAAGGTACGTATAAAGCTAAGAACGGTTGCATGTATATAAAAAATAAAGACTACATCGCATAATTCGAGGTAGTCTTTTCTAAGTAGACTTATTAAGCGCTTAACATTTTTCATTCTACTGTTAAGCAGCAGCACTCATGATCTCGTAGCCACACCAGATCGGCATCAGTGAGTTCCATGAGTGGGGTTTTTTGGCTCACGTTAGTTACGAATTCGTCACCGAAAAGGATCGACCAAAGCTCAACCTTATTCTCTTTTTGCAAATTTGTCTTCAAATACATCTTTAGCTGATTGATGCACTTGGAATCTAATCTTCCTTCCATCCAGTAGATGTATTCCTTGGTTATATAACGCTCCAATCCGGTAGGTGGATTCTTGCAGATTGAAATCTTTAACCCGCCAATGTCGGATTCACTCGCTGCATATAACACTTCCGAATCGTCATCAAGTTTATCCAGAGGTAGTGGTGATTTCGGCATCGGGATTATTTTCTCTTGGATCATCCTCTTTAAATCCCTCACCTTCAGTTTCGTAAAACCACTTTGATCGACTTCCGGCAAGGGTTTGTCTGAAGCGATGAATCTAAATAAGCTCAAATCTTTTCTCCTTTTTCTAAACACCGTAGTGTTTAAGCACTGCATTCAGCACAACACGATGATTCTGCAGAAGCTCTGCCGGTGTCCAGCGGTCATAAGTCCGCAATACCCGCAGGGAGTTGGGACAGGTATCAATACACTTGTCAAAATAACGCTTCTTCTTATCCAGGTAATCCATTCGCCCCTGCGAGGTGTTTTTCCGCCGCGTGATGAGCACCAAATTGCCCAGCCTATTCACCCACTCTTCGCGTTCACTCGGGGTAAAGTCTTTCACCCATTGACTCGCTCCGTCGGGATTCTGCGGCAGCACATGTTCAACAGACAGGGTCTCAAAATGCATGCGCTGGTCATGATTCTGATAGAGATAATCGAGTTTCAACAAGATATACTTGGCGAATCGCCGTCCATATACAGGACCGTCGAGCACCCGGACAAAGGCGTCACGATCAATGTCAAAGCAACCGGAATTGAACACGTCTTGTTCAGAAGCGGCATCATCGATGACCTTCAGAACACGGTTCATCGCTTCGATCCGATCAGTTGGCGCATATTGACCGATCCAATCGGCTGAGAACTTGTTATCTAATTTTTGTAAAAAGACCAGCAAGTTACTGTAGCCAAACTTGTTATAATAACGCAGCAATGGCGGCATCCAATCTGTCGCCGGCAAGCCGGTCTGCATTACCTTCACGAGGTTGTCAAAGGCGAAGCTCTGTCCCGTTTCGTCATAGTTCTGTCCGCCCAAAAGCGTCCGGTAGTGCGACAGATACCGTTCGATCAGTTCAAATGTTTCGCGACCTTTGCGAAGCAGCACCGGCTTTCTCTGTCCTGTCGCCTTATCCCTTTCTTTCGGGTCATAGATTTTATCCTCATATTCTTGAAGCAGGTTCAGACGGGCTTTCTCTTTCACCAAAACGGTGCGAACGTGATTCAAAAAGCGATCAAAATCCTCACCCAGTTCCCCTTCCGCCTCTTCCCACAGGCGGGCATACTTGGCTTTCTCGGCCGATGTGGTTAAGGCCCCCAGGTTCAGGCTCTTCAGGATATCGCTGTTGCGAAGCGGAATGCCGCGATCATTGAGAATGGTGAACAACCGGAAAGCGTCATCGAGATCTTCCGTGGAAACATAGATCAAGAGCACCCTGTTCAACAGAAATTGCAGCAATTCTTCCGGCTTGTGGGCCGGGTTTTCCTGAAAAAACTTGCGCAAGCGCAGGACCGCTTTGGCCATATTCTGCGCCGACAGATCTTCATCTTTCTCGCCGCACTTCGTCAAGTCAGCCTCTTTTGCTGTACCGCCTGTGGTCTTAATGTAGTTCTCAATGAAGGCTTGCGCCGAATCCCGTATGGCATAGACCAAACGTGTCCGCTCAGGGATATTCTTGTACTTGCTCGATTTCTGGTAGATACACTTCTGGCAATCATCCTTGGCATCGGGATCATCGGCCAGGTCGCGGATGACGGCAAAAAGCAGCAGCAACGTTGTCATCCGCTGCTGTCCATCCAACAAGTCATTCTCATCAAATGCTTGTCCCATCGCCGGGTTGGCCGCTTTGGCCTGGAAGACAAAGGAGCCCAGAAAGTACTCCGAATCGGGCTTTTCCATCATGGCATAGGTGAGATCATCGAGGAGTTCGACCACTTCATCGGCTCCCCACACATAGGGGCGTTGGTACTCAGGGATGCGAAACCACATATGAGAAAAAATATCTTTGATCAGGATTTTTTCGCTTTTGATTTCTCCTTTTCCGGACATGGTACGGTTCTCCTTTCTTCTACTTGAATAACTCCCTTCTACGATGCGTCGAATATTCCTGCCACAAGGCGCCTTCACCAGAGGGGAACTCACGCTAAGAATCTTAAGTAACCTTGAGAAGAAGGGACTTGTAACTCTAATCGCTTCTTCAAAAAATGATCCTAACCAATACTTTCAAATCGCTGAGCAAAGTCTATAGTGACGAGTCGGATATGATTGTGGTTCTCTTGAATCTGAATTCGCTTCTCTTCAAGCTATATTAGGTTCTCTGTGGCTGTTCAAAGTTCTCTTCAATTGTTCGAGTTCTCCTCAGATGTTCAATGTTCTCTCCGGACCACCCAAGATTCTCTCCCAGACAATAGATTCATGTCTCCATCGCCACCGTGGAAAAAGAAAAAGCTATCGCCATATGGGGGATGCCTTGCTTAGTTTAACTGCAGCAAAAGGCCCTGTGAGACCTCCTTCTTTCTCACAGGGCCTTTTCTTGTTCTCGTTGATGATCTTATAGCGGTAGACTTCATTCCGGCGAGTACAAATTGCCACAACACTTTTTATATTTCTTGCCACTGCCGCAAGGACATGGATCGTTTCTGCCGATTTTGTTGAATTTCCCGCTCTTAGGAAGAGGCCGTAAATTAGGCCTTTCCATCATGTTAAATATCTCGCTCGGCGTATGTCCATTGTTTTCCCAAATCCTTGTGTTGTTTGCCAAAGCCATGACTCGTTGCAGCACTTCATTTACTTGGTCTTCATTCTTAAAGATCACATCTTCACGATTAAACACGTCAAAAATGAGTTCCATTGAAAAACAATTTTCACATATGCCTTGGACTTCTTCACACAGTTTTTCTGCTTTAGCCTCATCACCCTCAAAGATGTTTAGGGTTAGATAACTTCGTAAAGCCTCATACTCTTTCGTAACTTCAAAGTATGATTCTTCTTTGTATTTTAAAAGCTCTTCTTGCTTCGGAATATAGAAGGGCTTACCCTTACGCTGCCGTAATTTCTCTTCAAACTCGCGAAGCATCATAATCGCTTCAGCTACAAAATAATTATCATGAATCAAGTTTAGTGGTTCAAAATCTACTGCGTTTTAACTTTATTTCTAATGCCTTCTTCATCTATAGGGTATGCCTGTACAACTCCTTTTACCGAGTACCTTATCACTTAACCTCAAAAAAAGAAGAACCAGCTCGATTTATCGAACGTGTGTTCTTGAGATTTCAGGAGATATTGGGAGGTATTGGAACGTATGTGCTAATCATTAGGCCTAATCCGCCCTCAGAGGGTTTGTCCAATTTCCATTCCTCTGGTACATTAAAACCGTAGCCGGCGCAAACAAATGTTCGGAAAGGAGGTCAGAAAAAATGGCTATCAACAAATCCGCTGTCACCGCCAGCCTGCGCTTATCGGTCCAAACGGGCACGAACAGCAAAGGTGAGCCGCTGGTGCAAAACCGGGATTACAAAGGCTTGAAGCCCGGTGCCACCGACGTAAATGTCTTTACCACCGCTCAAGCCCTGGCAAGCCTGATGAGTATCCCTGTCAGCCGCATCTCCCGGATCGACCAAAACGCCTTAGTGGAAGCCTAAAGCCCGGTGAAACTGGGACAACCCCTTTCATAACCGTAACTCAACGCACATAAAACTCGACCGGGCGGAATTCAGCATCCCCCGCCCGGCCTCTCAAGGAGGTGACAATTCGATGGCAACGAAAGAAACCCTTGAACTGGTCTTTACCAACCAACTGGGCCGTGACGTAGTACTGCGGGTCCGCGACCCTAAAGCGGGCCTCACAACGGACGAAGTAACTACCGTCATGGACACCATCATCGCTAACAACGTTTTCACGACCTCTGGTGGAGACCTGATCGGCAAAAAAGACGTCCGCATGGTCTCCTCCAACGTGACCGACCTGTACAACCCGTAAGAATAGACCCGGGGATAGGGCAGAGAAAGAACCATCCCCATAAAAAGGGACCGGGAACTGAAAGATAGACATCGTTCCCGGTCCTCTCTGATCTTCAGCTTAAATCTCTTTCATTTCAAATGACATCAAGGAGGTGCAAAAAACGTGGACGGTCTCCTACAGTCCGTGGCCAATGTGGGGTTTCCCGTGGCAATCGCCTCATACCTGCTCATTCGCATGGAGGGAAGGCTCGAAACGCTGAGCAGTGCCATCAGCGAACTGGCTAAGAACGTGGAAATCCTAAAAGAACAGGTGTAACAAGTCGTAAGCTCCTGCGAAAGATTAGCAGGGGCTTTTCTTTTGTAGTGGTTAACTGTTTTTGAGCACCTTTCTAAGTTAAACGGAATGGACGCCAACGGATATTCTTTATCAAAAACTAGGCTGGTTAACTAACTGGTTTTCGTACTTCATTCGGTGTCTACAATAATCGTAGCTGTTTCACATAATTGAAGACGGATAGAATTTCAGCACTGATCAGTTCCATATCGCATACGGTGGTTTTCCCCGGAGCGAAATAGTCGGAAGCAGCCCGCGGCGCCATTGCTCGAACAAGTTACAGTTCACTCCCGCCACTGAGGAAGCTCTGGGGACTTTGAACCAAA
Organism: Heliobacterium mobile; assembly: GCF_009720735.1. Taxonomy (GTDB): domain Bacteria; phylum Bacillota; class Desulfitobacteriia; order Heliobacteriales; family Heliobacteriaceae; genus Heliobacterium; species Heliobacterium mobile. Next base: position 24,752 of record NZ_WNKU01000027.1, on the reverse strand, counting down.
TCTCTTCCTCTTTGCGATGCACGCCGGTAGGCAGGTTCCAGAGATTCCTCCAGCGGTTTCTGTCCACGCCAGAGAGGAAAGGGCCCCAGTTGCTTGATTAAGGGTGCCGTTTGGCTCGACCTCGGCAGTTCTCCCCAAAAATTTTCAGGCAAAGCTTGCCCTCCCCAGAAGGCTTTCGGATCTGCCGGGAGACCCTCTCTCGGAAATTGCTCCTTGAAGACCCATTCCTTCCGTTGTTCTGTTATCGGAGCGTCGGAATCGCAATGGGTCCCCTTTTGCCGAGGGCTTTTGCTTCCTTGGGTATGTTTTCGTTTGCTCGAAGTGCCTTCTGCCTCAAGGGGGCTCGATTCACCCGCAATGGCTTGGTCGGGACTCATCGCAGCCCTATTCTTTTTCTCGGAACTGGCATCTCCGAGGTTCAACAGTGGCGCCAGCTCAGCCCAGGACTTCCCACGCAGCCGGAAGAGCAAAAACGGATCCCGATCCAGCTCCTCTCCAAGCAGGTAGTAGACTGCGGCAACATGTTTACAAGGATTAGCCCAATCGGGACAGGAACAGTCTGTCTTCAGGTCATCCGTTCGATAAGGAAAAAGGGATAGTTTCTTTTCCTGGAAAACCTGATCGATATCCGCCGGCATCTGACCGGAAAGCAGTTTGGCCGCATAGACTACCTTTTCTGACAGGATTTGTACGGTCTGTTTCCACTCCGTCGCAGTAAAGGCCCGCATTTGGATGCGCACTTTATAGGGCGTTGTGCGGGAACCTTGTACTTTCGCATGGATCGTCCCGTTGTCAATGTCGATAGAGAGCACTTGTCCCTTTCGCGCATAAGTTCGACCGCGGCTCAGCCGTCCACTGTCCATCAACCGTTCTAAGGACTGGATCCACTGGCGAGTCCACCAGTTCTTGCCAATGGCACCGCGCTGGGATTGTGCTTTGATGCCTCCGGTCACCGCTTTTGGCTTCGATGGACGATAATAAAAATCATCCCAACGGCCCATGATATCACCTCGCTTTTACCTTACTTGCTTTCACCTTACTTGCTTGACCTGATTCCCTCTTACTTATTTGCATCGCCATGCTCGCGCTCACTTACACACCGAGGGCTTCGCCGCGCAATGCGAAGAGATCCCGTAGCTCCGCAGTGGACAGTTCGGTCAGCCAATCTTCCCCGGTGCCTACGACTTGTTCGGCCAGTTCCTGTTTCCGCTGGATCATTTCATCGACTTTTTCTTCCATCGTTCCGGCACAGATGAACTTATGCACCTGTACGTTGTTCTTTTGTCCGATGCGGTACGCCCGGTCTGTCGCCTGATTTTCAACCGCCGGGTTCCACCAGCGGTCATAATGGAAGACGTGATTGGCGCGGGTCAGGTTCAAACCGGTTCCACCGGCTTTGAGCGACAAGAGGAACAGAGGCGGTCCATCGGCTGCATTTTGAAAGCGTTCGACCATTTCGTCGCGCCGCTTTTTGGGTACTCCGCCATGCAGGAAAAGCACTTCTCGACCGAAGGTTTCTTCCAGATGTTTTTTCAAAATGTGACCCATCTCGGTAAACTGGGTGAAGATGAGCGCCCGCTCTCCCGTAGCGAGAACTTCTTCCACCATTTCTGTCAACCGCGCGAGTTTTCCGGAACGACCGCCGAGATCGGAGTTATCACCTAAAAACTGTGCCGGATGGTTGCAGATCTGCTTGAACAGCGATAACAAACGCAAGATGATCCCTTTGCGCCGAATTCCGTCACTGCCTTCGAGTTCCTCCATGGCATCCTGCAGAACTGCTGCATAAAGGAAGGATTGTTCTTTCGTCAGTGTGCAGTAGACTTTCATTTCCAGCTTATCGGGCAAATCGCGGATGATCGACGGATCACTCTTGAGGCGGCGCAGCACAAAGGGACTCGTCAATTTTTTCAAGCGCTCCATCGCTTCGGCATCACGAGATTTTTGAATGGGCAAAAAGAATTTGCGGCGAAATTCACTGATTACCCCCAAGAATCCCGGATTGAGAAACTCCATGATCGACCAGAGATCGCCGACGTTGTTTTCCACGGGCGTCCCTGTCAAGGCGATGCGAAATCCCGCCTGCAAACTGCGAGACGCTTTCGCTTGTTTCGTTTCGGCATTTTTGATGTTTTGGGCTTCATCCAGAATAATTCCACCCCACTCCACCGAACGCAGCGCCTCCAAATCCCGCTGGACTAAGGCATAGCTGGAAATGACCAGCGCTGACCGGTCGACATCTTCCCGGAAGAGGTCTCCCCGCCGGCGGTCAGCACCGTGATGGACGACGACCGGCAGATCCGGCGTGAACCGGGCCGCCTCTTTTTGCCAGTTGCCGATGACCGAGGTGGGACAGATCAGCAGTACAGGGCGAGGTTCCGCAGTGGATTGACGATAGCGCTGGAGCAGAGCCAGTGTTTGAACGGTTTTCCCCAAGCCCATGTCATCAGCCAGACAGGCACCCAGTCCCCATCGTTGGAGAAAGGTGAGCCAAGAGTAGCCCCGTCGCTGATAGGGCCGTAAGGTACCGTGAAAATCTTCCGGTTCCGGCAATTCCGCAAAGGGCACATTCCCTTGCAACTGATCGAGCAGTTGCCCCATTTCCCCCTCTGCCGTTACGCCTTCGAGGTCAATGGGCAACGGAATCTCTTTGACGCCGAGCGTCATCTCGATAACATCGCGCACCGTGCTTGGGTGAGCGCTTTTTTTCTTCCAATAGTCCAGCGTTTTAGCCATCTCAGCCGCATCCAGTTGAATCCACTGTCCCCGGTACTGGATGAGCGGTGATTTCAACCGGGCCAATTCTTGCAACTCTGTGACCGAGATCGAGTCGTCCCCCAATAGAAGCTGCCAATCCACTTGGACGAGATCGGACAAGGACAGCCCCCCTCCCCCTTGCAAGGAAGGACTCTGAACATGGGCTCGAGCCCGCAGGCGCATCTTCGTTCCTTTCGGCGTCCACCACGCTGGAAGCTGTACGCCAAATCCTGCTGCCTCCAACGCAGGCCCATCGTTCGTGAGAAATGCATAGGCCTTGTCGGTGTCCAGTTCAAACCCGGCCGGCGCCGGGTCATGCAAGCTTTGTTCGACGGGGGGACAGAGGCCGGAAGCTTGTCCAAGCGCCTGCAGTGCCAGTTCCCGGACTTGACCAGGAGTCCAGGCGCTGCCTCTCTCTTCCAATGGCAGCTTGTAACGCCAGGTCTTTTTCCAGATTGATTCAACAGGAAAAAGCAGACTTCCATCATGGCGTCCTTGCAGCAAGAAACGAACGTACCACCCTGCAGGCGCTGCAGGGGCTGCTTTTTTTACTGCCTTACGGGAATTTTCCTTACTGCCACGTTCGCGAAGGCCACTATCACTAATGTCTCTATCGCTAATGCCGCTCTCGCTACCGCCGTCAGGGATAACTCCCGTTTGGGGCTCTTCGAGGCGGAAGGTGAGTCGCATCGGTGCCGATGCCAGCTGGTAGAGACGGCGTTGCCAATCATAGTTCTGTTCGATGAGCCGCTTAATCTCATCTTTGTCTCCTCGAAGGATCCGGTTAGGGCCAGTCAACGCTTCTATCCATGCATCATGAACGGTGCCGGTCTGTCCCTTTGAAGCTTTTACCGTCTTTGGCTTGCCCACCGCACCTGGCGCGATCGCCGGTTTTTGAGAAAGATCCTGCTCTCTTGCCCAGAGATCCACCAATGTGCCGGTAAACTCCGTCAGCACCGCGAGGGAAGACCGATCCGGTTCACCGTTTTGGTCTCCCGGTGTCAACGCTCGACAAACGGGGGGCATGGCGTGAGCCAACTGCAACCGTTGGGCGGCACTCTCTCCCAGATAGAGCGGGCGCCAAAGGGCTTGATAGTCATCACCAACCGGCTCTATCTGCGGCAAGTACTGTTGTTTCGCGATCAAGACCGCAGCAAAACGGCTCGCCTCCGTCCAGTACCGCAAATCGTCACCGATGATCACGCCCGGCGTCCACAAGGATTTCTCGGCAAAAGCGCAGAGCAGTTTCCCCATATCCCCGCCGGAGAAGGCGAGGGCGGAAAGACTCCATGGCCGGAGCGCGATGGTGTCTTCGGTTGGCACATCCCCCATGAGCGAGCTCGAGGGGATCGGCCCTGCTTCTGTTGAAGGAACCCAGAGGGTTACCTTTTTAGGTAATGCATGGAGGGAGCCCCCCCTTGGCCACCCATCCTCAGCTGCCTTCAAAATATCTCCCAGATGGGCTGCACCCACATCAAAGGGAAACGGTTCCAGCCGTGGCTCTTTCGGTTTTCGCCCGCGACGTTTCAACGGTTGCCAGTCGTCATCGGGTCGCCTTTCTCCCCAGAGCAATAACTGTTCATCATAAAAACCGGCGTGCAGGATAATCATAGCCCTATCCTCTCTGTAGTCAGACCTTTTTGTAAATCTTTTTGTAGATGTTTATTTCATTCGACTTATTTATGCATACACCTACTCTATATTCAGAAAAAACCAGGCAAGTTCAATTGTATAATGAACTTTATTTCCATATCATTGCCAAAAAATTTCCTTTTTTTACTTAAATTCATTTCGATCCCTTATTATATACGCAGGGTTTTGAAGGCAAATAAAACTGTTCAGGCAACCGTTGAAGCACAGGATATAGGACTGCGAGTCCGGATAAAATTTTTATTTTTCAGGTTGTCATTCCGGTTCATAGATTTCACACGGAGGACACAATTCCAGGCATCAATGAGCAGGCAGCTTCTGTAACTCGTAATACTCGATGTCTGCTCGTTACTGGAATTGGATAAAGCGACTTGGCAAAAAGAAAGCGCTCGTAGCTTTGGGTCATACAATACTTCGCATCATATTTCATATTCTTCTGACCAAAAAACCATATATCGAGCTAGGCGCAGACTACCTCGAACGTTTTTGTCAAGAGAAAGAGAAACGACGGGAAGCTCATATGATCCGTTTGCTTGAAGTCAAAGGATTTAAGGTAACTCCAGCATCAGCGAAGTAAGAATCCATTTACGTTTAGCACTTTTACAGGGAAAAATAAATGACTTTAGAAACTGGTAAGCATTCTTCTTAGAAGCAATTCACAGATCTTCACACCATCCATTAGTAAAATAATGTTGTTTTCCGCCAATCATTTGGCGTCATCATCAAAGTCATCGGCCAGCGACATCACACAGCCATCCGCATCTGGTTCGACGGCCATACCGGACGTACTTGTCAAGTTGACCTTTATTACCTACCCGGAGGAGGGTCGGCTGCTCGGGATGGCGGCCTTTCATTTGACGGCAACGGCGGCGATTATTGGGGTCGTGTAAAATATAGTCAAATGATTTAAAAGCCCGCCGGATTACGGCGAGCTTATTTATTCCCGAGGGGAGCCCCATACTTCATGGTCTGGAAGCACATATTGAATATTCTATTTTGCTGCGGCCATTCCCATAGATTAGGTTGCGTTCTCTCTTTGGCGATTTGTTTACGGCTTATCCGCGCCTTCCGTCGTATTTACATCCCGGATCTCCTGAAAAAGAATATCCCTTACCGATAAGAACAGCGGGTCATCTTCTTCGACCAATTCACCAATAACATTTTCGAATATTTTCTTAACGTCTCTCGCCCTTAGTGTGGAAGATCCGGTGCCTCTGCGTTGATAGGCAGTGGTCCAGTCGGGCTTTGGTTCATGAATCAATTCCTCAATCACAAATCGATTTAACTGCGTGCTGATCGCCCGCCTCATTTCGGATTTGAGCGCATCCTGATCTTTTTCCGAGGCTCCATCCTGGAAAGTTACATACTCATCGATAAACTGAGCGATCGTCTCCTTAGCCTTATCTAGCATATCCGTGGCCGGGTATAGTCCGTCGTATCCATACTCAGTATTCATTATCCGTTTTGTCATCGCCTTTATCCGTGTGTAGTTTTCTTTTCGATATGTGCTGTTGACGTTTAAGCCAAGGATCCCATCCCACTTATTATAAAAGTCTTTCATATTCCGGCGAAAGAGCAGATGTAACTTATGCTCATCGACAATAGAGATAATCTCTCTTTGTACGTTCCGCCCAATCTCCTTTTGGGGCACTAACCCTGCTTGGCTAAGGGATTTCATTAGCTTTCGCAGCTCGCTTACAGTGGCTGCATTTCCTTTAGGCGAAACGATTTTTTGAATGGAACCGACGAAAAATACCCTTTCATCCAGACGGTGCCGAAGGCTTCGAATCGCCGATGGTCCACATAACGCAGCGATGTGGGTGATGCCGTTTTCGAGAGAACTGAGCACGTGTTCCCGTCTTGCCATAACACCGGGTAGACTATCCCCTTTGACGCCATCAAAGTGAGTGAAGCAAATAAATAACTTATCTTCTTGCCCGCTGGAGACCATTTCTTTGATGAGCGCGGTTGGACCCGGCGTGACCGCTTGTGTGGCGTTATCTACTAACAGTACGGCGTCTACTTGTTCAATTTTTTTAATAAGTTCCGTCGGCAGGGCTGTATTGTCTGAGGCCTGGTGAAATAGTCCTTCCCCATCCATGAAAACAAGCTTTGGATAACCTTCGTCATGCCAAATCGGTTTGAAAGGCCCGCTGAGCCGAACGCCTTGGACAAGTGGAGTAAGTAGTTCACCATGGTAGGACTTGTGATTCCCGGTGATCCGTTTCAGAATATCAATGACTTCACTTCGATTTGTGCTGGTGAAGGTCCAGCACACCGGCCATTCCTCTGGGCCGATTTCCCAGTTACCGGTGGTGATATAGTCAAACCTTTTCTTCACTTCAATGAGTACGCTTTCCAGGATCATACGAAAGGTAGGGCTCGTTGAAAACGTTTCCTCAAACCGTAAAAACTTTTCTTCATCGCTTGAAAAGGACAGCTCCAGTTGTTCCGTACCGCTTGGACTCCCATCACCGTCAAAGGAACCTTGAAGTTTATTCCAAGCATCTGTGCTTTTGGATTTTAGTTCATCAATTAAAACTTTGAGCCTTTCTTCTTGTTCTCGCCGTATCTTTGAAGTGGTTTCCGTTTCATCAAAATCATCATCATTTCCATCCTCGTCATCATCGTCGTCTATCAGTCCCTGGTCTTTTTCCAGTTTAACGTTTCCTAGGATATAGTTCAGACGAAATCGCTCTTCCGGGTGAACGATAAAACGTTGCACAACCTTATGGTCTGATTCCCCTTCTATGTGGGCTTTTGCTGCGTTCATCAAGCACTCGCTTATGTACGTTCGGATTTTTTCAATGGAAAAGAATGTGACAATGACGTTGTATTCAATTGTTTCTTGAATGATCAGTTCCATATCGCATACGGTGGTTTTTCCCGGAGCAGTTGAAGGAAACCGATCCTTCTTTGGGTGCGATCCAATCATCTGGCGAAGCAACGTTGTTTTTCCTGCCCCAGTGACGCCAAGTAATAGGACTGTTGAATATCCTTCTTCCTTTGATGGCAACGGAATGAAGGAGTTTCTGATTTCTATGGGGGTTCTCTGGCTGCTTACTTCCATGTTCATTGGCTCCTTTCGTCTCGTTCGTACCGTTTGAAAGCACTATTCTTAGGGTAGCTAACTTCGGCAGTACAGTACGATAGTAGACAAACCTTTCCGGTATTTATCTTATGACGGCTTATCCATTTCAAGACTGTTGGTATGGGCTATCCAAGTGGAGCACTACATTAAGCTCTTCCCGTGTACCATCGTGAGACGGATATACAGCGCGTTTGCAACCGGCATCTACCGACCGAGGCTATAGGAAATATGTAAAATAGGAAAGAGGTCTTGCTCACAAGCAAAACCTCTTTTTTGTTTTCTACATATCTATATCAGCGTTCCATAGGATCGGCGACAGGGCTTTACAAACTAACACTCTAGCTCAGAAAGAATATTGAAAATTATGGATAAATTATAATATAATCCCTCAAGGTAATCCCTTACGGTCACTGTGCTTTTTACTCCACTTTTGCAAAGGGGAGTTCGCCCATGCCGAAAGCTGAACGCAAGCAAGGGAAAAAAACGTCTCCGTTTATTGAAGAGCAGACCCGACTGTCCAAAGTACAGTCGGAGCTCCAAAAAATCATAAAGCAACATGGAGCAGAAATCGAAAAACTTAAGATCATGGATAACCCCTACGATGAGACAACCAACCGTTGGCTACGGAAGAAAGATCAAGATCACCTTTCCCTACAACAATTTGTCGAGCGCCTTTCTCAATCGCCCTATTTGATGCGTGCCGATTTTCTCGAAGACGGTCATAACACGAAACTTATAGTATATGTGACAGAGCAGGATCTGCGCACTCGGGAAAGCTTAGAAAAAACACTCATGTCTTTCGATCAAAATCCACTGATTCAATTCCAACTCACCTCATGGCACAGTCCTTTTGCCGCAGCGATACGGTCTCAAGCCGGTATCGGGCGAATTCGTTATTACAACAATCTTGGCAAACCGATATCCGGGTGTACATCCCTAAAACGTCGGATTCGCATCGAAAAGGGCATGCTCCTCGAGGTTCATAACCTCAGTCGTTCTGAATCAGGCGATTCTTTTTTAAATGAAGTATTGCGGAGCAATACATATCCCCATGCCCGGAAAATTATTGCCACCGTTCAAGCCGAACAGATGAAGATCATCTCTGCCCCATTTGGGCGAAGCATTCTTCTTCAAGGGACGGTCGGTTCCGGAAAAACCGCAGTGCTTCTACACCGCCTGGCCTACCTATATCTCAACAATCAACTGGCCTTAGAGCAAACACTCGTGATAAGCCCAACGCGTTTACTGTCTCAGTATATGGCGGGCATCAATGTGCCGGGTTTTACTCCGTCAAAAATTCAATGGGCTACCTATGAAGACTTCGTACTATCGGTCACCGAATTAGCTGTGGTTCTGATGGAAGATCATTATGAAATCTTATCTACAGACATTCCCCATCCGCAGATTCTTACCCATTGGATTAACCATTCGATCACCACTTCCCGCGTTAAGGGATCTCTGGAATTTGGGGAACGAATTGCAGCGTTCCTCGTCGCTTATACGCACAAAGAATATGTTACCTATGTAAGAGACATCGTTTTTCCAACATATCGAGGCATCTTTATGCTTACTCGAGAAGAACAATTGCGTCTATGGGAAGAGCAAATTCCTACCCAACCCTTTACTCATCGCATCAAAAAAATTCAAGAGTTCATCCATAAACGCTTTTCAAGCTTTGTCCTCACCGGAAACCCGCTCGAAGAGGATGAGCAAAAAGCTACTGAGGCCATCGATGAATTCCATAAAAGGTGGCATCCCTATCTGGATGGTTTCCCTCGTCCATCTCCTATCCGGGTCTATATGGATTTCCTAATATCTTTAATCGGTCAAGAGTATTTACATCAACCGGTGTCCGATTGGGGACTCACAATCGATTTGTTGAAAGCAGGAAAAATTCGCCGCGAAGACCTTGCCCCCATTTGCTATATCCACCTATGGTTGAATGGAAGCCACCGGACCTTTCAACACATCGCCATTGACGAAGTCCAGGATATGAATCCGCTCGAGCTTCAAACCCTTTCGCTCTGTATGAACAAACCACGGTTTACGCTCGTCGGGGATCCTGCCCAAAATACGGTTCCCCACCGCGGCCTCGGTAACGTTTGGCATGGGCTATGCGATCTTCCCTTCTTCGGAGAGAAAAAAGCGCTGTTTTTCTCCTTAACGACCAACTACCGTTCCACCCAGGAAATTACCACCTTAGCCAACCAAGTCCTCCCGGAAAATACCCAAAAGAGCAATCCCTTTCCCCGTTCAGGGTTAGCCCCGATGTATCAAAAAGCCGAAACCTTTGAGCAGGCAATCATCACCGCCCATCGGACGATTCGAACATGGCTTACGCATAAACAGCACTTCTGGATCGCCATCATCACAGGGAGCATTCGGGAAAGCCGGCAAGTCTATGCAGAGCTGCAGCATCAGCCCAATGGCGTTAACACCTATACATTTGCCTCTTCACAGACATCGGAGCGAAACACCCCCTGCCTGATTATCGATAGTTATCAGGCCAAAGGATTAGAATTAGATGCCGTCATCGCCTGGGATGTTTCCAGTACGAATTACAAAGATACCGATGAAGACAGAAAGCGTTTGCACTTCGTCTTCACACGGGCACTTCATGAACTCATGATCGTACATATCGGTCCTCCTTCACCCCTCGTACCTGCTAGCCTGTCTTCCAGTCTTGGCTCCTCCGTTCCCCCTGAAGTAATCCCAGCCGTTAAGGAAAAGCTCAATCCCGTCGCACTGCAAGTAAATATTTTTGAACATTTACGACAGTTGCTCCAGCAGAAGCTCACACAGCAAAAAATTACACTGAAGCTACCTCCTGCAGGTACTCACTCTACTTCTTATCAAATTTCCACCAATACCTCCGGGGTATATTTTGAATGGTCATTTCAGCAGCGGGAAAAAGCTTTAACGGTAGGAATCCACCTTGAGTGCAAAGACCGTTCCCGAAATGAGCACTATTGCCAAATAATCACGAGGCGTTATGGATCTTCCCTGGAGAAAAAAGCGGGAACAAAGTTAGAACGTACAAAATACTCCGGATATATTCAACTGTTTTTCAAGCGAAAGAGCGATGAGTTCATTTCGCCAGATGAATTCCACCTTTGGGCCGTAGAGACGATGGCGTATATATGTCTGAAATTTTATCGGGGGATTACGGTGGAAAATGTGTAGTATGGAGGCGAAAAAAAGTCCCCTAAACTTGAAACGGCCCAAAACTCGTCTTATCATTTCCTTTCGAAATCGTTTTGAAGCCGCTGATGAACTTGGGATAAAGCTTTATAGTAATCGCCTTTGATTTGATATAAAGCCAAGTTAAGCCGCTCTTCATTGAACGTATAGATAAGGGTACGCCTGCTTTCTAACATTTCCGTCCATGTATCACCGTCTCCAATCAGCTCACAGCGGCATGCTTCCTCTATCACATCCCTGGGGAAATTGGCTATGACTTCTTTGGCCTCGAGATAATCCTTTAATGTTTTCCAAGCTAATTCTAAGGCGTATTTAAACCGCTGAATTAAACCTTCTTTCTCGAGCAAATTCAGTTGATCATAAGCTACGATCGCCTCTTGAAACTGACCATAGGCTTTGTGGAAATTCTCAAACCGTTGACGCCAGCGCATCTCTTTTGGGTTCAATAATTCTCTCCCCCCTTATACTTTTGGTCAGCAAGTCGCTTTTATAAGCTTTTACCCCATCACAGAAATATTTCGCCTGGGAACTCGGCATAGTTGACGTGTTCAACGTAGTTAAACCTGCTCCAAGTATCAATGCAAGCCCAGAACACCGGTGGTAGGATAAACTAAAGATGTTGCTAGCATTACTTGGAATTATTTTGTAATATACCATTATGGGACCACATCTTATCTTTACTTCATATAAAAGGGGTGTCATCATTGGACCATCAAATGCCCTTTCCATTCATGCACCTTTCCGTAAGAGTTCCATGGCATGACGGTGGATGGAACGGAACCGTATGTACGCATCCACAAGAAAATACCAGTTGTCTACGATTGAAACGAATCAGCGAAGAAAAAGATGATGCCCAAGAATTAGCCGTTGCTGGGAAGAGCATCGCCGACCTCCCGAACGAACAATGGCCTCCTTGTGCGCTCGAGCGTGGAATGTTTATGGCCGACTTTGAATATCACAGAATCGCCAAGCATCCTCTGGCTGAATTCAATAGGCAAACTCACGGTCATTTTCGGCCTACTCCACTTCGATATCCCCCCTATTCTGTCGCGTCCGTCCCCTTTCGCTGGATGCTCAAAGTGAGCAAAGACGAGCTTGAATCGGTTTATCCTCTACAGCTAGATGAAAACAGAGAACCGCCACTGAACTTCAAAAATAACTGGTGGCAAGAAAAATCGAACCAAAAACAACTTCTCGACTGCTTTCACAGTCACCTACAGCCGGGCTCTCTCTGTTTTTTATACGCGAAACAAGTCCCCTTTGTGGAAGATCACCGGCGGGTTATCATTGGGATTGGCCGAATAAACCACATCGGTGAAGCCATCGAATATGAGACCAATGGTTCTAATGACTTCGGAGCGTCTCTTTGGGAGACCATGGTACAGCACAGCATTCGTCCCGACTTTACCGACGGTTTTATCTTCCCTTATCAAGAAATCTTTGCTCGCGTAAAAGAGCAGCCTGACTTCGACTATACCCCCATGATCGCCTTTGCGCCGGTAGAAAAAATGCTGGAGTTCTCCTATACCAGCGAACATGTTAGTCAAGATACAGCAATCGAATGCCTCATCACCTGTGCGGAAGCGCTTCATGCCATCAAAAAAGAGTTTGAGGGCCCTTGGGATCAATGTCTGCAATGGATTGACGAGCGCATCTCGGAAATTTGGCAGGCTCGCGGCCCCTTCCCCGGTCTAGGTGCATGCCTTACGGCGTTTGGGATTAAACTGGGGAACTTCGTCGCCCAAGCTCTCCATGAAAACCTTACAGAAGATCAGTCGATCTGGGATTTGGTCGATCAGCTGTTCCGTGATCCCTCGTCCTTGCTGCCGCCTGCCCTCGTCAAAAATGTCGGGCCTGAACTTCAAAAGGCGTGGCAGTCATTACCACCTACGCGCCGCAGCCTCTTTCAACTGCTGTGCCGGTTCAACCTGACGATAGCTCAAGCCTGCTTGCTCTATATTCCGGAACTCCGAAGAAAGCAAGGATTAGCTACTACCGATGAACAGATCATCGAGAATCCCTATCTGATTTATGAGCAAACCCGGCTCCTCCTCGAACCGGTTTCTTTCTGGACCATCGATAAAGGGATGCTCCCAGACGAAAGCATCCAAACAAAATATCCAATCCCAGAACCATCGGCCTTACAATCTGATTTTGATCCACGAAGAATCCGCGCCGCAGCCATTCAGATCCTGGAAGAGGCCGCCGAAAGCGGTCACAGTCTCCTTCCCAAATCAGACGTGATTGCAGCAATTCAAAACCTGCCGATTCCTACATTAAAACACGTTCATAATGACATCATCGCCATCATAGAACCTGGCTTTTCTCCAGAAATCGTCTTTGTGGAGATGGCAGTCGGGGAACGGGCCTATCAACTAAAACGCTACGAAGAAATCGGCTCGCTTGTTCGCGATAAGATTCGCAAACGGACGAAAGGAAAGCGCCACAGCATCCACGCAGACTGGCGGCAATTGCTTAATGACCAGCTGGATAAAACCGATGGTCACAACGATTCCGATGATACCGAACTGGATCCTCTCGAAGAACAGGCTCGCATAGAAAAATCGGCGATTTTAAAGGAACTGGCCGAGTCGAGGTTCTCTGTACTTATCGGCCCGGCCGGGACCGGAAAGACGACGCTGCTTTCCGTCCTCATATCGCAGGCGCAAATTCACCAGGGCGGCGTTCTCCTACTCGCTCCGACCGGAAAAGCCCGTGTCCGCTTAGAATCCGTCGCAAAGGAAGCAAAAATCGAAGCCTATACAGTTGCACAATTTTTGGGCCGTCGTAAGCGCTATGATTACCAGACCTGCCGCTTTTTCCTGCGACATGAAAAAGGCGAACCAACTCCAGAGACAGTGATCGTAGATGAAGCCTCCATGTTAACGGAAGATATGTTAGGCGCTCTTCTTGAGTCGATGGAAGGGGTAAAGCGGCTTATCCTAGCCGGTGACCCCAAGCAACTTCCTCCGATCGGAACCGGGCGTCCCTTCGTAGATATCGTTTCCTATTTAACACCGGAAAATAATAATCAGACCTTCCCAAAAGTCGGAAATGGATACGGCCAGTTAACCATCCCTCGCCGCCAAAGCGAAGACAAAGACGACAATGATGTGGATAGTAAAAATGACGACACTGGCGGAAACCTTCGCGCTGACCTCCGTCTCGCCCAATGGTTTGCCCAAGAGAAGGTAGCTCCCTCGGAAGATGAACTTTTTGATCCCGGTTTTTCTTTTAACGATTCTGAGCATCTTCGCTTTATCCAATGGGAACGAGAAGAAGAGCTTCCGGAGATATTAAAACAGGTGATCATTGAAGAACTAAACCTAACCGATGAAACGGATGAGCGCCAGTTTGACATTTCGCTCGGCGGAGTCATCGACGGCAAATATATCTCCTTTCAAACGGACCTGAAAGAAAACGGAAAACATTCCCCGGCCAAAGGCGTGGAAAACTGGCAGATTCTTTCCCCCGTAAACAACTCTATCTTCGGTGTTACACGAATTAACCGCTTCATCCACCAAACCTTTCGAAAACAAAAAATGGCTTCTGCCCAAAAAAGATTTAACCGGTACTTCCCCAAACCCATGGGGCCAGAAAAACTGGTCTATGGCGATAAGGTGATTAACACCTATAATCACGGCAGAGATTATATTTATCCGAAAGACGGTCTTCGCTACATCGCCAATGGGGAAATTGGATTAGTCGTCGGACAGTTTGCGAAAAATGCTAGCCACTTCAACGTTGAGTTTGCCTCTCAACCGGGATATACGTACGAATTTAAATCTTCTGACTTTAGCGATGAAGGGAATCCCCTCCTCGAACTGGCCTATGCCCTGACGGTACATAAATCCCAAGGCAGTGAATTTGGCCTTGTCATCTTCATCATGCCGAAACATTCACAGCTCTTGTCCCCAGAGCTTTTGTATACGGCCCTCACCCGGCAAAAAAATAGAATCGTCATCCTGCATCAGGGACCCCGAACGGAAATGCTCAAGTATGCATCGAGCAAGTACTCCGAAACGGCTCGGCGCTACACCAATCTCTTTGAAGCCCCAAAAATGTTTAACTTCAAAGGGATATACTTAGAGGACCGCCTAATCCATCGAACAGTCCGTGGGGAGCTGGTCCGTTCGAAATCGGAAGTGATCATCGCCGATCTTCTGCATATGCACAACCTAAACTACACCTATGAAAAGGAATTAAAAATCGATGATGACGTGAAACTTCCGGATTTTACGATCGAAGATGATGATTCAGGAACGATATACTACTGGGAACATCTTGGCATGCTTCACGATCCGGCCTATAAGCGACGGTGGGAAGCGAAGCTTGCTTGGTACAGAGCCAAGGGAATCTTTCCTATTGAAGAGGGCGGGAATCTTATCATAACGGAGGACGACGCCCGGGGTGGAATTGACTCGGCGGTGATACAGCGGATTATTGAAGAATTAAAAGACGATGACTGATGCAAAAAGGTAGGGCGTTCACTGAATTGCCCTACCTTTTATTATCCCTCCACGCATTTTAACCTATTTATTCGTCATTTCCACTTCCCAATCCTCATCACTCAGCCCGAC
The DNA here is from genome assembly GCF_009720735.1 of Heliobacterium mobile. Classification (GTDB taxonomy): domain Bacteria; phylum Bacillota; class Desulfitobacteriia; order Heliobacteriales; family Heliobacteriaceae; genus Heliobacterium; species Heliobacterium mobile. The sequence continues at coordinate 9,473 of NZ_WNKU01000027.1, read as the reverse complement.
TATATTCACCACTTGCTTACAAAAACGGAGAATCGTACTTGCTGATCCGTTTACTTCGCAGTAGATCCCAAACTCTTCTGCTTCTAAAAGGGATCGATACGAATTTTGAGAGAAACCCTTATAATGCGGATCAACAAAGGTTTATTCTTGCTATAAAAACTAATTACGTATGGAAATGGTAGCTATAATGAAATAGCAAGTACCACAAGCCTTATGCATGCATGTTAAGCCCATAACATCGGTGTTCTTACCGAAATTATGGGCTTTTTTTGTTTTACCTAAAGTGATTCTATTACATTCAGCAAAGTCTGGTAACTATCCACATCATGGTACTTAACACCGCTTGTGGAAATCTCATTGAACAGTTTCTTTGCGCATGAAATCTTAGCTTTTTCAATTTCATCAGTACGACTCATCTCACCGAACTTTGTTGATTTCATACTACCTTTAGTCTCTGCGATAAAGAAAATATGCTTCACAGTACCTTTTTTAAACGAAATGGCCCAATCTGGGGAGTAATTACCTACGGGAGTTGGGATATAAAACCCTCGTGGCCCTCTCGGCAGTTTCGCGTAAACTATTACTTCATCTGCAGTATCTAAATCCTCAACGAATCGTCGCTCAACGCTTTCAGTTGATGTTCCATCCGTAAAGACGTAATCCTGAATTGCATGCTTAGCCTTGAATGCCTTTGCATATTCATCGGAGGCTCGACCCATATTGAAGATGGCCTGCGAGTATGGTCCCTCTGCACTCGGTGTGTAGGTAATATGTTCCACCACAACTGATGCTTTTTGCCGGTTGATAATGCCTGAGACTTTTGTAATAAACTCCTCGGGGTTTTCCCGGAACATCCATAATTTTTCACGTGAGATGCCATTCAAAATTGCTGTTGTCGTCTTGCGCGTCAGAGTCGTGCCTTCAGCGATCTTCCCTATAAGATCATACTCAGCAGAACTACCCTGCGCACGATCAAGTTTTTTTGTTTCAGTATGCTTTACATTGAATTCTGTGACTGTCTGCTCGCCTTTTATTAATCTATATGTCAAACTGGCTACCCGCAGTTCGCTATTTATGGCAGCAATAGATTTTTGAATGAGCTCCGCACTGTCGAATTCCACAGTATAAGCATATTTTTGGTTGATTCGATCCCATAGTTCTTTGAAGTCTTTCCAGTTTTCATTTATCGGGTTATCTTTGACCTTCGTTTCATGTCCATTTCCTGTCATATCATTCAAGATACTTGGGTCGAAGATTGACTGTACAAGCTTATGGATGTTTTCTTCAAGTGGGGCCAGTTCCTGCTTAAGAGGAGCCAAATTCCCACTTTCAACGGCAAGTCGGTAGGTATCTGTAACCCCGCCAGTATCGTTAACATAATAGTTACAAGCAAGGTAATGGTATATGGCCGTTGCCTCTGCAGCTGTAATGGTGTGCGTATCTTCTCCAATCTTGATATTCCTACCGGCAAAATATTCGGGACTTACCTTAGTCGGACGCTCATAAAGGTTGGACTTAATTTCTCTCTGTAAATCCGCAACAAATCCTGCATAACTTTCACTTGCGATAACCGTCAGAACGTTTATTCCATGAACAAGTGTCTCCCCGCAAACGTCAAGATCTTGTCTCTCGCCAGTACTGTTGACACAAAGCCGCAGGCCACGGCCGACTTCTTGCCGCTTTGCCGTCGCATTATCCGAATGCTTCAATGTACAAATCTGAAATACATTCGGATTATCCCAACCCTCTCGAAGTGCAGAGTGCGAGAATATAAACCTCGTTGGTTCTTCGAAGGAGAGCAAGCGTTCCTTATTCTTAAGAATGAGATCATAAGCGGAAATATCGTCCGAGAATTCGCTTCCACGCTTGACCGTACTGTTCACAGATCTCCCTTTTTTATCTATCGAAAAGTAGCCTCGATGGGTTTCGTAGGTTTCGATTTCCCGCAAGTACGCTTGATACGCTGCAGGAAATAAGGTCATTCGTTCATTCAGTGCTGCAGTGTACTCTTCTTCAAAAATACGTCCATATTCGCCGAGGATTTCCTCTCCATCCTCACCATATTGGCGGTAGTTTGCTACCTCGTCAATAAAGAAGAGAGTCAAGCACTTTATACCTTGCTCAAACAGCTTTTCCTCTTTATCGAAATGCGAAGCTATCGTCTCACGGATTTGGATACGGCGGATATCGTCCTCGTTGACATTTCCACTTGCCTCACCCGCTGCCAAGCTATCGCCATTAGAGAACGTAACCAAGGATCGTATCGGGTCTACTTCAGCAACTGAAATACCTCTATATTCCTCCAATCCGTTTGAAGCAGTATACAGGCTGTCACCTACGCCGAGGATTAGTGTTTCGCGTTTAATGCCGCTGCCACGTTTTACCTCTAACTCCAAGCGGGCACGTGGCGGCTTCTTTCGGTCGATAATGATGCCGGTAAGATACATATATCTGTTCGTACCGCTGAGATTTTTTAGTTCAAAGCCCTTTACTTCAATTTTTTTAACAAGCTTCTTTTTGTAAGCGTCAAGCGCATCAAGGACGTAAACGAGATTATGGGATGTCTTATGCGTAGCAGAATAGTTCAGCGAAAACAGTGGGTTAAAGTTTTTCTTCAATGCATTCTGCGTCGCTACTCCACCCATTTTTTGCGGTTCGTCCAGAATAATAATCGGGCGGTTCGCCTTGATTACGTCAATCGGGCGACGTGAACCGAACTCATCCCGCTTGGTATAGATAATACGAGCAGCCTCATTACCGCTCCTGCCTTCGACATTCTTATCCTCATTCATTGTGGTATTGAATGCTTGTGTATTAATGATCATTGCATTTATACCGGAGTTTTGCGAAAACTCATCAAGCTGATGCAGATTCGAGGAATTATACACAAAAAACCGAGCCTTAATTCCATATAATTCCATAAAGTGTTCCTGCATCATCTCGAATGATTTTTTTACTCCCTCACGGATAGCGATGCTCGGAACAACAACGATATACTTACTCCATCCGTATGCCTTGTGGAGTTCAAACATTGTCTTTATATAGACATATGTTTTGCCCGTACCTGTTTCCATTTCGACATCAAGAGATACCGCGCCAAGCCCAGCGGCAAGTCCCGTCGAGTATTTAATGTTGTTATCAGTCTGGACGGCACGTATATTCTTCAGCAACTCCTCTGCCGTGAGTTCTACGTCGGCATTGCGGTAAGCAGCTTCAAGAATTTCAGTTTCTTCAGCAGTCAGTTCGTCGCGTGTATTATAGTATTTATCTGCAAGCCTATTCCGCTTTTCCTCCTCTGTCTCACCAAATAAGCTTGATTCCCCAGATTTTTGCATGATTGTTCCCTTGCGTTTACCAAGGTCAAGTCGGTACTTGCTCATACCGTAGTTTGGCTGGCCTGCAAAAACCTTGACTACACTTTCGGCAGCTTCTGTCTGAAAAGGCTGTATTTTAAACTTGAATTTCATCTACAGTACCCTCCTTATCGTGCTCGGGCTGTAGGTGGAAAACACTTGCTCGAAGTTGACCATTGCGCTATCGTTCAAAAAACTGCTGTCGCGGAATACGGCGTAGTACGGTTTTTTCTTTGCAATCTCTGTTATCAGGGTTGTATCAACCTTCCCAAAGCAGGCAATCAGGTAATTATCGTCTACATTAAACGTATTACCATCCTGCTTGATTTTTGCCGAAAGCGGTATTCCAAGATCAAGCATAACCTGGAAGAGCAAGTCCTCATCAGAACGGTCAGGCTTGATATTATCCATGAAACCCTCTAAGTCAAAGCTCATCTGAGCGTACCCTACAGGAGTATAGTACACATCTTTCATATTGCTGCTGTCGAGTATAAGGACGCGGAAGCCTGTGTCCAAATTTTCAATGCCTTCCTTGTCCTTGTTGTCTTCTTTAATTTTCTTTCCGGCGCGACGTATGCGCTCCTTACCAATATCACAAATGTTTTTGAATCCAGCTTTGTAGGCTTCACTATCATTCGTACAGATTACTGGAAGTTGTACCATAATAAATTTCCGTTTGCCACCGTCCTCTGCGTTGAGCTGCATTACCGCGTGAGCCGTGGTGGAGGAGCCTGAAAAGAAGTCGAGGATAATTGGATTATCGCTTGTATCTAACATTTCAATACAGCGTTTAACTAAATAAACGGGCTTTGCATAATCAAAGGCACCGCTGACCAATAATTCCTTAACCTCTATTGTTCCGTTCTGATAATTTATCTCTTTCTCCTCCCATAATGATTTTGCTTTTGTGCGCCTTTCTGCTCCTCTGTCAAGAAAGTCTTTTTGGAAAATATCCCAAACATCTTCGCCATTACGACGCACCGGCTTTGCAATCAATTCGTCTATTGAAGTTTTTATTTTCTCTTTACTCCAACGCCAAGAGCCATCATCGCCTGTTGAGGGTTGTATTGGTAAAACTGATTCGGTATATTCGGAGTTCTGTATTAATGAAACATTGCCATTCGTAGGGTTTGCAAATATAGGGAAATACAAATTAGGACGCTCACTTCTGCGCCAGAATCCACCACGTTGTCTTAGACCAAGAAGTCTATATGCTCTGCCATTTTCTGAATACTTATATTCACTTTCCATTTCTTCAGAAAGTTGATGTCCGATAATAGCCGACTGTTGAATGTTTTTTGAGAAAACAATAATGTATTCGTGTAACCCAGCTAACTGAGATTCGGACTGTGAGCCCCGAGGATTACTTTTTACTACTATTTGTCCTACAAAATTTACGCTTCCAAACACCTCGTTGCAAACTTTCTTTAAATTTTCCACTTCATTATCGTCAATAGAAATAAAAATAACCCCATCATCAGTCAGTAGATCTCTCGCAATTCGTAGCCGTGGATAAATCATATTCAGCCAATCGGTGTGAAAACGCCCATTACTATCAAGATTTGGCGTAAGGCGGTTACCCTGCTCGTCGTATTGCATGTCGCGGCGTAAGAATTCACCAGTTTCCTCAGCAAAATCATCCTCGTAAATGAAGTCCTTTCCTGTGTTATAGGGTGGATCGATATATATCATCTTTACACGGTTTAAATAAGTCTCACGGAGCAGTTTCAGCACATCAAGGTTATCGCCCTCTATATAAAGATTTTCGGTGTTGACAAAGTCCACGCTTTCCTCACGGCAAGGACGCAAAGTTGCTGCAATTGGTGCGTTAGCCAAAAGCACAGACTTCTTTTTATCTGGCCAGGTGAACTGATAGCGTTCCTCTTTACCCGAAACAACTCGGTTATTTATCTCCTGCGCAAGTACATCTGCGTCAATCGCTCGAACAACCTCACCGTTTTCATCTATAGTTTCGGTGATGGCGTTAGGGAACAGCGCAGCAAGCGCGGCGAATTTGCCATCAGCAATGTTTGGGGTTTGCATTTTCAGTTTATCCATTTACTATTTCCTCCAATTTCGCTCTCAGTTTTTTTACTTCATTCGCAAGCTCCCATTTACGGCGGGGCTGCCTTTCGTTCATCGCCTTCTTTTCAAGTGCGGCGATCTGTTTTGTCAGCTTTTCCTTACGTTCATTCGCTACGATGGTATCATCAAGGCCTTTGCCACTCGTGAGGTCAATACCGCCGATTTCAGCAATGATGTTTTCCCATACTACACCAAGGTCAAGCCCTCGCAGGTTGAGCTTCCATTCGTCAAACTTTTTTCTCTCTGACATAAGCACTCGCTCGGCACGGTAAACAGCGAGACGCATTGTGTCTTCATATTGCAGGGCAAACACCATACGCTGATCAATCAACTTAGATAGGAGAACGATGTTCTTCTTATCGCACTCGTCGGTTTTCAGTGTGACGAGAATGATATACACCGCTGAAACATCCGCACTCGCTGGAACGCTTACCGTTTGCGGTGAAATCTCCGCTACTATCGCAAGGCGGCTTATTTGCTCGTCAAACAGCTTTCTGTCGGCTGGGTTTGGCTTGAACTTGTAAAACACAGCCTTCTTTGGGAGCAGCTTGTTAATCTCCGTAGATTTTGGTAGTCCGAACATCTATCCCACCTCACTTCACTGCAAGAAAGCAGACCAGTTCAAAATCGTCCAAACCGTCAATCGTGTTTGCAGCAAGGGATATTTGTTTGCCGGAAAGGAAGCCATCGATGGAGTCATTCTCATTCAGTTCTACAATCGATTTCACGGCAAAATACAGAAGGTCTGAGTAATGCCGCATATTCCTTCCATCCTTTGTCTCGGAATTGAACTGTCCACAGAGTTCACGATTCGGCTCTGCTTTTCCCTTGCATAGCTTGCGAAAAGCATCGAGCAGTTTTTTCGGCTGCAAGTGATCGATATGAATGACAGAGCCATCACGGACATAAACCATGTAAAACGGGTGCAATTGGTTCTTGTTCTGTGCGTTTATATTTGCATTTCGATTTTTCAATACGAATATTGTACCGTTCGGTGTGTCTTCATTACCTTTTACGACAGCGTGAAGACCAAATGGAACTGTATCTAAATTGTCGTGGTTTTTGACATATTCGAGCAGGTCAAGCCTGAACTCGTTAAGGCCCAAGTCCATAATTGAAACACCCGATTGCATCTCTTCAATATCTACTACCTCATTTTGCAACTTTTTGAGCTGTGCCTTACGGTATTCAAGATCACCCTGCTCCGCTGGATCAATCGGGTTATCGTCACCCGTAGAAGTCATCACCGATGCTTTCATACGGGCTTCCACCCGTCCTTTTAGTTCAAGGTACTTGTCCAAGTCAATATTAGGCCAGAAGTTTACAAGTTGAATCGTTTCATTGCGGCTTCCGATACGGTCGACACGGCCGAAACGCTGAATAATGCGTACCGGGTTCCAATGTATATCGTAGTTCACACAATAGTCGCAGTCCTGCAAATTCTGACCTTCAGAGATGCAGTCCGTCGCAATAAGAATATCTATTTCATTATGGTTGTTAGGCATAAGCAGAGCCTTGTCCTTTGACACCGGTGAAAAGAGCGTAAGTATTGTATTCATATCGGTATGTTTCAGTTTCACAGTAGTTTTGCCATCGGTCGTACCGGTTATCATTGCCACGTTAAGTCTGAAACTTTCTTTAATAATTGGTGCGACTTGTGCGTAGAGGTAATCCACGGTATCCGAAAATGCCGAAAAAATCAGTACCTTTTTATTGTCTTCATTAAACGGATTCCTGACTTTTTCAGCGATCAGGTTAAGGAGCGTCTGTAACTTTGTATCATGTTTGGGTGTAATATCTTTAATCATCGTCGACAAAAGTTCGAGAATATCCGAATCTGCAGATAACCTTTCACGCCATGAGACATAGTCCATATCGCTAAGGTCAATGTCTACCTTCTTGCCACCGCTCTCGAAGAAATCCGTATTGCGGTCGTCACTGTCGAATTCATTTTCGGATATTTCCTGTGCATTTATAATTTTTTTACTTCCGCTTTCATAAGCGTAAATGGTAGCGATAGTGCTATCAATCAAGCTCTTCACACGTTCGATCGTAATACGGAAAGAGTAAACAGAGCTTTCGAGTCGCTTTAGAAGATTAATGCACATTAAACGACGGATACCACTTTCACGTCCGGCACGGTCAATGTTCACGCTCGGGTCAATATATTTGGCCCGCTTACTGTCGAGTAAAAAATCGGTCGGTACGTAAACAGCGAGGTTAAGCTTCATTAAAAGATCATAAATCTCGTCATAATCGATAGCCGTAGGCAGGTCTGTTAGCTTTGGTCGCAAAGCAAGTGGTTTACGCCTTTCAGGAAATTTGCCTATCGCTGCCATGTCGTAATATTTCTCTATATGTTTGCGCGAACGAGCTATTGTAACGCTGTCAAGCATAGTGAAGAAGTCGAAATCCAAAGAGCGCAGAAGATTTTCTGTGGTTCGCTCCTCAGGGTCGAGTTTACTCCACTTATTAAAAACAGCCTGAGCGTTGCGGAATATAACATCAATCGGCTTTGCAGCATCCAGCTTGTCATTTATCAGTGCAGGATTTCCCTCATAAGCAAGTTCGATCTGATGCCGCAGGTCAGAGAAACCATTGTTGACAGGAGTCGCCGAAAGCATAAGCACCTTCGTCTTGATGCCTTTACGGATAACCTTGTTTAACAGTTGCAGATAACGGTTCTCTCGCTTGGTGTCACCCCGTCCAGAATAATCACCGCCATTGCGGAAATTATGGCTCTCATCAATAACAACAAGATCATAATTACTCCAGTTGAGTTTAGTAAGGTCTATACTGCCAGAAAAGCCACGCTCACGAGATAAGTCAGTATGATATAGAACGTCATACCGTAAGCGGTCTTCCGCTATGGGGTTATTAAGGTAATTCTCTTTGAATGTACGCCAGTTGTCACCAAGCTTCTTGGGGCAGAGTACAAGTACATTACGATTGCGAAGCTCGTAATATTTGATGACAGCGAGAGCAGTAAAGGTTTTACCTAAACCAACACTGTCTGCGAGAATACATCCATTGAACTTTTCAAGTTTGTTAACTATAGCAAGAACAGCATCCTTCTGGAAGTCATACAGCTTTCCCCAAATTTTTGATTCCTTAAATCCTGTGGCTTCGTTCGGCAACACATCCTCGCTAATATCGGACAGAAACTCATTAAAAATATTATAGATAGCGACAAAGTAAACAAACTCGGGAGAATTCTCGTTATATGCTGCAGTTATGCCTTCGATGACTTGATCAGTTACATCCTGAAGCAGATTCTTGTCATTCCATATTTGTTCAAACATCTTAACATATTCGTCCGCAAGAGGAGCTTCAATTCGGTTAACGAGATTCATTATATTGTTTCCACGTTCGCAGCCTAAATCCGAGGTTGTAAATGAGTTCAACGGCGAATACGCTATTGATTCGGAAGGCTTAACGACACTTAAAAAACTCCCCATGGTTCCACCTGTCACATTGGAACGGAAACTAACCTTCTTCCGTATCCACTCAGCACACTCACGAGCAATTGCCTTTTGAGTCAGTTCATTACGAAGTTTTACTTCAAATTCAGTTCCGTATAGGGAACGCTCTCGGTTAAGCTGCGGAATATAAAATTCTCGCTTTCTCCTTGGGACCTTTTCTTGCAGAAATGTTGGCGAGGTGAAAACAAAGCGCAACTCGTCAATACCGTTCAGTTGTTTTTTAAGTGCCTCATAAGCATATATTGAAAAACAAGCTGCAGCTATCGAGACCTTATCACCTTTCGATAGTGTTGCCGCCAAGTCGTCTTTGACGGTTTTATTCACGTTATCAAGAATTTGCATATGTTTCCCCCTCGTTTACAATGGTTTTCATTTATTTCTCAATCTCTGCACTTTTGCCTCTATCCACCCACGCATCTACTTCAGATATCTTGAACTTACATTCGTGTTCGGTTAACTAGTAATCGCATGGTAATAAATGTTATTTAAAGGTTTTTTCATAATTATGTCGAAAGTATAAGTAGAATAATGCTTATGTTGGAGGCATCAATAA
>NZ_WNKU01000026.1 GCF_009720735.1 Heliobacterium mobile | reverse complement strand
CTTCTTCCCCGAAGACAAGGGTTTACAATCCGAAGACCTTCATCCCCCACGCGGCATTGCTCCGTCAGGCTTTCGCCCATTGCGGAAGATTCCCCACTGCTGCCTCCCGTAGGAGTCTGGGCCGTGTCTCAGTCCCAGTGTGGCCGTTCACCCTCTCAGGCCGGCTACCGATCGTCGCCTTGGTGAGCTGTTACCTCACCAACTAGCTAATCGGACGCGGACCCATCTAAGAGCGGATTGCTCCTTTGGTTCCCAGAGGATGTCCTCCAGGAACGTTATGCGGTATTAGCAGCCCTTTCGGGCTGTTATCCCCCACTCTCAGGCAGGTTATCCACGCGTTACTCACCCGTCCGCCACTAAGAATGAATCCAGTAAACCTTCTTCATTCTCCGTTCGACTTGCATGTGTTAGGCATGCCGCCAGCGTTCGTCCTGAGCCAGGATCAAACTCTCCACAAATAATGTAGATAAGCTTGAGTCAAGCTCTGATTGATAAAGTTTCTTATCGAGGTAAGGCTTCTTGTAACAGAAGTCATCCACTCTCAAGAAGTTGTCCGTCCCGCTCGCGCGGGCCGATATTGACTTTGGTTTCGCACGCTTTTGCTTTAACAACTGTTTGATTTTCAAGGACCAGAAATCGACTAAACTTGTAGCTTTTTGTCGCTTTTCGCCGTTTCGTATCGGCGACGTTTGCTATTATGACATAACCACATCGCCAAATCAACCATCATTTTTTTCCAATCGCATATTTTTTTCGCTTTTTTATCGGAAGACTCAAAAATACACCGGAATGAACCGAACATAAGTGCAGGAACAAATATGTTATCAACATAATGAACGACTTTTCGTTTGCAACAAGATGAGACGAGTTATAGTTACTTGGATATAACGTTGAAAAAATAAAGCAGGTCTTTCTCCTGAGGAGAAAGACCTGCCGATAAGCAACGGGTAAGCACCTATCCGTCGAAGTATTAGTACTTGACGAGGTACTCGTCGACTTCCCAAGGATGGACGGAGATACGGAAGGAATCCCATTCGTCCCGTTTAGCATCAATGAAGCGCTCCGCAACGTGCGGTCCAAGAGCAGCTTTGATAACTTCGTTCTTTTCGAGTTCGTCCACAGCTTCAGACAGGTTGGAGGGCAAGCTGGAAATGCCGACTTCAGCCCGACGAGCGGCATCCATGTGGTAGATGTTTTCGTCCACAGAAGGAGGAGGGGTAATTTGATTTTTAATGCCGTCCAGACCAGCTTTGAGGCAGACAGCCAGGGACAGGTAGGGGTTGCAGGACGGATCGGGGCTGCGCAGTTCGACCCGGGTGGAAGCGCCACGTTTGGCAGGAATCCGGATCAAGGGGCTGCGGTTGCGGCAGGACCAAGCGACGTAGCAAGGAGCTTCATAGCCAGGAACCAGACGCTTGTAGGAGTTGACGAGCGGGTTAGTTACGGCAGCAAAAGAACGGACATGCTTGAGCAGACCGCCGATGTAATACTTCGCTTCTTGGCTCAGTTGATCAGGGGTGCTGGGATCATAGAAGGCGTTTTTGCCGTCTTTGAAGAGCGACATGTTGGTGTGCATACCGGAACCGTTGATACCGAAGATCGGTTTGGGCATGAAGGTAGCATGGAGACCATGACGCTGAGCGATGGTCCGGACGACAAACTTAAAGGTGACAATTTTGTCGGCTACATCGAGGGCGTCGGAATATTTGAAGTCGATTTCGTGCTGACCAGCAGCAACTTCGTGGTGGGAAGCTTCGATTTCAAAGCCCATTTGCTCCAGGGTCAGAACCATGTCGCGACGGGCGTTTTCACCAAGGTCGATGGGGGTCATGTCGAAGTAACCGGCTTTGTCATGAGTGATGGTGGTCGGTTTACCTTCGGAATCGGTCAAGAAGAGGAAGAATTCGAGTTCGGGACCGACGTTCATGGAATAGCCCATTTCAGCAGCTTCGGCGAGAACGGACTTAAGCACGTTCCGGGGGTCACCAACGAAGGGAGTACCATCGGGATTGTAAATATCACAGATCAGACGGGCCACAGCACCGTCTTGAGGACGCCAAGGGAATACGACAAAGGTATTCGGATCGGGACGGAGGTACATATCGGATTCTTCGATGCGGACGAAACCATCGATAGAGGAACCGTCAAACATCATTTCGCCGTCAAGGGCTTTTTCGAGTTGTTCCACGGGGATGGCAACGTTTTTCAATACGCCGAAGATATCGGTGAACTGAAGGCGAATGAACTTGACGTCCATTTCACGGCACATGCGCAGGACGTCTTCTTTGGTGTAACCCATGAACATAACCTCCCATATTTGCTCGTAATAGTTTGGACAAATAAAAAACGCCTTCATGCATCGCGAAAAAATTTTTCGCTATAACAGAAGGCGCCTTTGCCTCATATTTGTCACATCATCGTGACTGCTTTACTCAAGATCAATTATATGCTTGAGGACAGCCACTGACAAGAGGTTCTTTTTAATTTTTATCGAACGTCGACACAACATTCCTTTTTCTGGTGAAACGTCTTCACAATAAACCGGGGTGCATCCTGTTGCCGTATGACCGAACCATATTCGGAGAAAAATAAAGGTGAATAGGAGCTGCGTTCTGCATACTCGCTTAACAAGGCAAAGGCTTTCTTCGTTTTTAGCTCCTTTGTGGAAAGAAGCATATAGAGAGAATCGCCATAACGGAACAAACTGCCGTCCTTCACACCTAAGCTGACTAACCGGCAACAGGCCGAGAGTACATCCTCAAAGCACCCAAATACATAAACCACTTCATCCCGTTCTTCCACAGGTGCCTCTATTTTTTCAACGGGTTTTCTACCTTCTGTTTCTAGTTCGGGAATCGCAGGTGTTTCCTGTTGCCGCTTGAGGATGAGCACCACCCCTTCTGGAACCAATCCTAGGGCTTCTACGGAAAGCCGGAGTGACAGGTCGGTCAGGGTCCCCTCTTCCATGGCAGTTCGAAGGACACCTGCAAGAAAACCTTGAGCTTGTTCTGTGTACTGCCATAGCTCTTTAATCCCAATATTATGGGTCGTCAAGTCCTCCGCTGAGACAAGGATTTGAATCCGTTCCTCAGTGATTTTTTCGACTTTCATGGCAATCAAACCTCCTGCCTCAATTCATCTCTCAACCCAAATTTTTCTCGTCTATCATAATTTTATTCTCTTTCATTTGATTTTACGGGTTTGAACTTTATTATAATCGATTCGTGGAGAAAGTAAAGAAAATTTTTCTGAAAATTTAATCGATTCTGTTAAATATCGTTGAGCACTATCGTATCGCTGATAAAAGCTAATGTTTTCCCGATAAACGGTTATAGTATGTAACAAGAAGAGAGGAAAGGGAGACACCATGACCGACGAAATTCACAAGTTATACACGACAGAAATACGAGAGAAAAAAGCAGCGGCTACCGGTGTTCATCATAAAAAAGGAAGACGCGGTCTCGTTGGTGCCATGATTACACCGGCCGATTTAGCAGGTAAGGAATATAAGTCTCCAGGTACATTACAGGAATTTCACGTAGATGATCTGGTCTCCCGATTGGAGTCCTCCCCCATTTTAAAGACACTCATTCTTGATCGTATGGATGACCAGTATCGCCAATATCGCCAAGCGACAGAACAAACGCTAGATTTGTTGACGGATATCCTTGCAGAATCTCTAAAGCGCTTCGAAAAAGAAGCGGAGAGCCTTCGGCAGCGTATTGCCTGCTTAGAAAATAGTCAAAGGACCGATTCGCTCTCTCTGAATAAACCGCCCTATCCGGTGCCGCTAAACTGGAATCCAAACAAACGAATCCGTTGGGGAAGTACACCAGAAGAAATTAAAGCTGCTGTCTTCCGCCAGCTTCAGCGACTCCAGGCGAACGGTAACCCTATCTGTGTGGAAACCATCAAATCGGAAGTACCGGGGATGTTACGCTGGCTCTATGGGGAAAAAGCTGTTTTCAACGGACTTAAAGGACTGCAACAAGAGTACCGCAGACAGATGGAACGGTATTCTTCCGCAGACGATTACGACCAAGTTGAAATGCAGTAACTTTACATTTTTATGGAAGAACCTAAGGTGGCGCTCCGGACGGGGAATGCCACCTCTTTTTCACTCGCCTTTATTTCGTCTATTTTTTAGTCACTTTTTCCGGTCATTTCTTCGATTTTGCTTCAAGACGCAAAGGGAACAGCGAAGAGATGTCGAAAAAAGTTACCTTTAGTGTGGATTATCGCCACGAATGTTCTCAAAGTACCCCTTGAGGAGGATCCAGTAAAATGTGGGCTCACCCGCTCGTCGTTCCTGCAATCACCTTCGTTGCCGGCGCACTCGCCATGCTGTTGAGCCAACGGCTCTTTGATCTGTTGCATCCGGCCTACCGCACGAGTTCAGAGATTGCCAAGGGTAATGTCGCCGTAGCCCTTGCCAACGGCGGCAGACTGATCGCTCTATCGATGGTGATCTACCAAGCGATCACTCGCAACGATAGCGCAGGTCAATGCTTAGGTTGGGGACTCTTCGGCATCGTCTTTCTTTTGGCGGGCTATTACCTTTTCGATGTTTTAACCCCGACGGTCAAAATCCAACAGCAACTCAAGCAAGACAACCGTGCTGTCGGTGTCCTGGTGCTATGCCTATACATCGGCCTCGGTATCATCGCCAGTGCTGTCATGATGTAGACGGTTGCCGCTTCACAGCCAGGGAACGGTGGATGGACATGGCCGCTCTGATTCCTTCGCAGGTAGCGAAGACAAGCATCTGAGTTTTATTGATGATGTCTCCGGCGGCATAAACATGGGGAACGCTTGTCTCCATCTGTTCATTGACGACAACATGGCCGCTTTCGTTGCATTCCACGTTCAGAGACTGGGCCAATTGATTGTTCGCTTTGACGCCATAGGTGGACAACGCCACATCGACTTCCCGGACAGAACCGTCAGTAAAACGTAGAGCTTGCATGCGCCCTTTTTCACCGGCTTTGCCGATAAACCGTTCGACCAGTTCAGTGAGTACGTCAATGTGATATTCCCTAAGCAGATTCTCGTATTCGTGATAACCGTCTAAGGGTAGACCGTTTGTGACGATACAGACCTGATGGGTATAGTTGAGCAGTTCCAAGGCGTTGTAGATTGTCTTTTTGGAATGGCCTAAGACGGCGGATTTTTGGCCGATGAATTCGTAGCCGTTGCAATCGAGACAGTAATGAAGAGTCCGGCCAGCAAAATCAAACTTGTTGGTGATGTCCGGTTGATTATCCTCCAATCCAGTAGCTAAGACCAAGCGACGACTGATGTATTCGGCACTGCTGGTGGTGACGACAAATTCCTCATTATCCTTTTTCTCAGCTTTTAGGACTTGGCTTTTCACGATTTCAGCGCCATAGTTCTGAGCCTGCTCCCGGCCTACACGCAACAGTTCCTTGCCGGAAATGCCTTGGGGAAAACCAAGATAGTTATGGTATTTGGGAACCCACGATGTTCGTCCATCTCCCCCGTCAAAAACTAAGACAGAATGATTGTAACGGGCCAGTTGAATGGCGGTGGCCAAACCGGCGGCCCCGGAACCCACTACGATGATGTCAAAGCGCACGCTGACTGTCACCAGCCCTTTCTAGGATTTTCTGCGCTTAGCTTTCCCCGGTAAGGACGGAAAAAGATATGGCGAATCTTTCCCGCCATTTTGGCCTACCAAAGCAAAAGAGCACCCATCGACGCAGGGGTGCTCTTTTGCGTTTCCTTATATTTCGGCTAGTACTCCCTTGTACCTACACAACAGTTCGGTACACGCCGGGCGCCACTTCTTTTAGTTTGCCGTCATACATCCCTAAAAACCGAGACGATTGGGTTACAGTGCCACTTTCAATGGCTTCAATCAGATCTTCCTCAGTAACGCGAACGCGGCTCTTGGACACTTCTCCGCGAATCACACCGTCAACGACCAGCTGTTTTAAAACTTCCGGTTCAATCCCAAAACAACGATGAGCCGTACCGGGACTGATGAATTTTTCTGGATTAAACTTTGGCGACATATTACTCCCCCACTTAATCTTCCCATTCGACTTTTTTCTACTTTATTTAAACGTATATATTACCTCAAATCGCATTTTCCTTCTTTTTTCGGCAAATTTTTCATTTATTTTTGCTTCGGCATAGGCATCGTGGCCAGGTTGCATACTACAGATGAGGAATCGGCAAAGGGAGGAATCGACGTGGGTGGATCACAAGGAAGAGGCGACCAACGACCACTTCCGGATAAGTTTGTCCCGGAAGATCTAGGTAGTGCGACTCGGGTGGCACTTGATGGACGTTCAGACTTATATGGACACGTCACTGAAAAGGGGGTCCGTCCTCGTGAGCTAGGAGTGCAAGAGACATCCCAGTTCTCGACGCGAGGTGCCCCTTGGGGAATGCGGGAAAGTCTCGTAGATTTGACTCATGAAATGGGAATTGACTTTGATAAGTTTGTTGAAGGCATCGCCAAAGACAGGTCTGATATGGAGATGGCCCAGGAGTTTGGCGTCCCCGAAGGGACCGTATCTCACCTGAAAAATCATTTTTTCCGTTACGGGATTAATGATGTACAAGGACAGGACTAGGGAGTGTGCCCCAATAAGTTTATGAAAGGTGGGCCTTTTAAGCAGAGGCCCACCTTTCGATTATTTCTCTAGAACGGAAGTAAAAGACTTGTTAAGATTAGGCTCTGAGGGCCTGAATATTCTTACGGTTGACTTTCTAATGATTTTTTGATAGATTATATTTTATTCCAAGTTTAATGATGCGCCCGTAGCTCAGTGGATAGAGCACTGGTCTCCGGAACCAGGTGCGCAAGTTCGATTCTTGCCGGGCGCACCAGTTCATTGGGCGATTAGCTCAGATGGTTAGAGCGCTTGCTTGACATGCAAGAGGTCAGCGGTTCGATTCCGTTATCGCCCACCATAGTTACATATTGAGCGAGAAAGAGTTTTGACCTCCTGTTCGAGGTGTGAACTCTTTTTGTTTTAAGCGCCACTTTTTCCCAGCATAGACAGATATCGTTTCAAGTTGTTCAGGGCAGCTCTGAAGATCAACCAAATTCTATGTTTGAAGGGAGCTAGAAGCATGGCCATTAAAGTCGCCGTTGCCAGCAGCGATGGGAAGTTAGTCAACCAACACTTTGGGCACACTCGGGAATTTCTGATTTTTGAGGTGGATCATCAAGGTTTTCGCTTCTTGGAAAAAAGACCTGTTGTCCCCCATTGCTCCTGCGACGGGGCGCCTCCTCCGACGGCAAAGACCTCCGTAGAATCGCTAACCGATTGCCGGGTCGTACTGGTCACCAGGATCGGTGATGGACCTCAGGAAAAGTTGAAAAGCTTAGGAATTAATTGCATCATCAGCTATGATTTTATTGAGAACGCCTTAAATGAGATCGTATCTTCGGAAATCGCATCATCCTAAGGTTTATGATCTACAAAAATACTGGGGCTTAAATGGCCTCTTTTCTTTTTTGTATTCCCTTGCCAAAATCCCTTTGGCCGTGTATACTGTGTATATAGTCCTGATGTGGTGAAACGCTATCTTCTCGATCGCCTTTGGCTAGGGAGGTTTGACGGATATCCCTAAACAGGGCGAATTATGAGGAGGTTTTTTTATGTTTCAAGACAAAGTGTTAACCTGTAAAGAATGTGGCTGCGAGTTCGAATTTACCGCTTCCGAACAAGAGTTCTATGCGGAAAAAGGCTTCACCAACGAACCCGGCCGTTGCCCCCAGTGCCGGGCTGCTCGGAAAGCCCAAAACAACAACAACCGTGGCGGCGGTTATCGTCAAGAGCGGGAAATGTACCCTGTCACTTGCTCCGCTTGCGGCAAAGAAACTACGGTTCCTTTCCAACCCCGTGGCGATAAGCCCGTATACTGCCGCGACTGCTTCCAGCCCCAACCCCGCAACCGTTGGTAATCTCTTAGCTAACAAAAAAGCTCGCCTTAACTGGCGGGCTTTTTTTCTGTCTTACTTTACATAAAAGGGTTGCCCATAGGGCGGCGCTCTTATAACATTCGGCTAACTGTCATTTGCCTTCACCCGCTCCATAGACCAGTCATGTACCTTTCCGAGAGCCAGTGTGGACATAAGCGCTCCGAACAAGGCTAGGGCCATATCCCACTGCGTATCCCATACATCTCCCTGAGTCCCCAAAAAAGCCTCCGCGGCAGTTCCTGTCGCCAAAGCGACCCACCATTCAATGAGTTCATAGAAGGCGCTGACAGCCAGGCAGACGGAGATGATGAGCAGGTTTAGCAGTTTTCCCCGCTGCAGCGGCGACAAACGCAAAAGAATCTCCCGGGCGATGATGGCTGGAATGAAACCTTGGGCAAAGTGGCCTATCCGGTCATAGTGGTTCCGGCTCAACTCTAAACTATCTCGGATCCAGTCGAAGAGAGGAACCTTGGCATACGTGTAATGACCTCCCACCATAAGGATGATCATGTGGACCGCGATCAGGCAATAACAGAACGTAGAGAATTGAAAACGGCGGTAGGTCACAGCGAGGACGACCATGCCGATCATGGCTGGCAGAACTTCCAAGACCCAGGTGAATCGATCCTGTGGCTGAACACCGGACCAAACAAGGACAGACAACACCAAGATCAGCAATAACACATGAACGGAACGACCGCTCATCGACTCTCCCCCTACTTGCTCAGATGGCTTGTCTCCGTGCAAAAATGATGTAAAATCTATCTGGGATTAAAATGTTGAAATGTTAGCGTTATAAGTTATGATACTTGTGAAAGTTTTGCGATTGCTCGCGAAATTCTATAATAAAGGAGAAATTCTTCGAAGCTCCCATATTCCCCTTTTTTTGAATCGGGACTTTTGGATTCTTTTGGGACTGATTATGATATTTCACCTTGTTCGGCTAGAAGGGCATCTGGAACGGACTGAGTGGAAATATATCATCTATGAACATTATCAAGGCAGCCTAATGTTTGGCTTCGACAGTAGCTTTTTGATTTTTTCAGGTCGTCTTTTTTAACAATGCGATAGGACTAGCTTCATGCTATAATGAGTCGGAAAAATTCAGCGAATGAAGGAGAAGATTCCATGGATTTCCCGAAGGATTTCGGATTTCGTATGCCGCCAGAGTGGGCACCTCATGCCCGCACCTTCATTACCTGGCCAGTTTGCGAAGAGACCTGGCCTGACGAATTGGAAGATGTCCGTAAGGCCTATGCCGAAGTGGCCAATGCCATCGCCAAGTTTGAACCGGTGACCTTAATCGTCCGTCCTGAGTTGGTCAGTGATGCGGCCAAACTTTGCGATCCCGCTGTCGATATAATGCCTCTCGACTATGACGATTCCTGGATTCGTGACAACGGCCCCACTTTTGTCATCGACGGGCAAGGCCATGTAGCCGGCATCAACTGGCAGTTTAACGCCTGGGGCGGTAAATTCTCCTGGGAAAAAGACAACTTAGTGGCGCCGCAAATCTTAGATCATCTCGATGTTCGCCGCTTCAATGCCCCTTTCATCATGGAAGGCGGATCGATTCATGTCGATGGTGAAGGTACCATGTTGACGACAGAAGAATGCCTATTAAATCCAAACCGCAACCCCCATATGGGCCGTTCCGACCTGGAGGGTGAACTGGAGAAGTATTTAGGCGTCGAAAAAGTTATCTGGCTGAAAACCGGTCTCTATGGCGATCATACAGACGGCCACGTAGATAATGTAGCTTGTTTCGCTCGTCCTGGAGTGGTGCTCATCCAGGTCTGCAATGACCTGGACGATCCCAACTATGCCACCAACCAAGAAAACCTGGAGATTCTCCGGCAAGCCACTGACTCACAAGGTAGAAAATTTGAGATCATTCCGATCGAACAGCCTCCTGCCTTATACCATCATGGAGATCGCATGGCTGCCAGCTATATCAATTTCTATTTCGTCAACGGTGGGATCATCTTGCCCGTCTTCGGTGGTGAATGCGCTGAAACGGACGCGAAAGCCGCTGAAACACTAGGCAAGGTCTTTCCCGATCGCGAGATCTATAAAGTTCACAGCCGCTTTATCTTGATGGGCGGCGGCAACGTTCACTGTGCCACCCAACAAATGCCCCGATAAAAATATCCCCCGAAAAACCTATTTTCCTAGATCAATGATGGGATGAGGTGTATCCATTGCGTAAGATAACCCTTGCCGCCACCCAGATGAGCTGCACTTGGGATGTGGACGATAACATAAAAAAAGCGGAGAGCCTGGTCCGTCAAGCGGCGGCCCAAGGGGCACAGGTCATCCTGCTGCAGGAGCTCTTTGAGGCACCTTATTTCTGCCAGACAGAACTGCCCGAGTATTATGATCTGGCCAAAGAGACCGAAAAGAACCCGGCCGTACTTCATTTTCAAAAAGTAGCCCAGGAACTGGGCGTGGTTCTGCCGATCAGCTTCTTTGAAAAGAAAAATAACGCCCGCTACAACTCGGTTGCCATGATCGATGCCGATGGCACCATTCTAGGTGTTTATCGTAAGACCCATATCCCTGACGGTCCCGGCTATGAAGAGAAGTTCTATTTTAATCCCGGCGATACGGGCTTTAAAGTCTGGGAGACGCGGTACGGAAAGATCGGTGTGGGGATCTGCTGGGACCAGTGGTTCCCGGAGGCGGCCCGCTGCTTGGCCCTCATGGGCGCCGAAATCCTCCTCTACCCGACAGCGATCGGCTCGGAACCGGAACAGCCTGACTATGATTCGAAGGCCCACTGGCAAACCTGCATGCTCGGCCATGGCGCCGCTAATTTAGTCCCTGTCGTCGCTTCGAACCGCATCGGCCGTGAGTCTTCTGGAAAGTCGGAAATCAACTTCTATGGCTCCTCTTTCATCTCAGACCCGTGCGGTAAGAAAGTCACTGAGGCGGATCGCCTTACGGAGACTGTCCTCACCGCCACTTTCGACCTCGATGAAATCGCCCAGATGCGCACCTCCTGGGGGATTTTCCGGGATCGCCGGCCCGATATGTACACAGCCATACTAACCTGTGACGGTATCAATCCTTATCGGGGGATCAAGTTTTAGTTGCAATTTATTACAACTCTCTTGTAATTTAGTTACTGTTTGAAAGCGGTGAGCCTCTCACAGTCGAGGGACTCGCCGCTTTTTTATGTCGTTTTAACGTAGTGTCTGTATTGCCATTTTAGCCGGGAATATACCTCAACTGCTGCTAAACCGATTCGCTGGTTCTAATCTACTCTTTTGTTGTAACCTACCCGTTAACAGGACACCACCGGGGAATGCTAATCTGGGAGGTGTCCCTCTTGCAGGAGTTGTATCTGCCTCAGCGGGCTTTATTTGAGGAAGAAGCTTTAACATTTCCCTTGGGCCAACATCTCATGGAGTTCTGCCGGGAAAAGGCCATTCCGACCCGGAAAATTCCTTCCCATAATCGGGTCACCGGCCTGCCCGGCGAGACGCCCCAGCAGAAATACGCCCAAGCGAAAAAGACCCTCGTCGTAGGGGTCAAACAGGATATGCGCTTTCAAAGCTGCCGCCCCTCGGCAGACTACCAGTTCCCCCTGATGACCAGTTGCCCCGGCCACTGTGAATACTGCTATCTGCAGACGACCCTAGGGCAGCGGCCTTATCTGCGCGTCTATGTGAATGTCGAAGAAATGCTGCAACAAGCGGAAAAGCTGATCCTGGAAAAAGCCCCCCACATAACGACCTTTGAGGTGGCCAGTTCAGGCGACCCCTTGAGCGTAGAGCACTTGACCGGATCGCTGTACAGGACGATCGAGTTTTTCGGCGAACAGGAACAAGGGCGCCTTCGGTTCGTTACCAAGTTCACCCACGTCGATCCTCTGTTAAAAGCCAGGCATAATGACCACTGTCGCTTCCGTTTCTCTATCAACAGTGCCAAGGTGGTTCAGGAATTTGAACACAAGACACCATCTGTCGACGAACGCCTGCAGGCGGCTCGAAAGGTCGCTGGTGCCGGCTACCCCTTAGGTTTTATCATCGCTCCGATCATGGTCTATCCAGGCTGGCTCGACGAATACGAACAAGTCTTAGACACATTAAAAAAGGAGTTGGACCTCGTCCAACCCCTTCGACACCCGGTCTCTTTTGAATTGATCCAGCACCGCTTTACCAGCCGCGCTAAAAAGGTGATCCTCGATCGGTTCCCCCATTCGCGCTTACCGATGGTCGAGGAAGACCGTAAGATGAAATACGGCAAATACGGCATGGGCAAGTATGTATATCCCGTCGAAACGGCCAAGGATATGGAGGCCAAAATGCGGGATGCCATCGTCAGGCGCTTTCCCGATGCCTTGATCGAGTACTTTACGTAAGCTAGGAGCGGAAATTGATAAACTGCAGTTCAATGTCCAGATCGGCTTTTTTCAGCAGTGCGATGATAGCCTGCAGGTCATCGCGCTGCTTGCCGACGACGCGAACTTGATCGCCCTGGACCTGGGCTTGAACTTTGATCTTGCTGTCCTTGATCAGTTTGGTAATCTCTTTCGCTTTTTCTTTGGAGATTCCCTGTACCAATTCCACCTGCTGACGGACTGTGTCACCGGCGGCTGATTCCACTTTCCCGTATTTGAGAGCGCGCAGGGAAATCCCGCGCTTTACCATCTTGCTTTCCAGGATATCGACGACGTTTTTTAGCTTAAAGTCGTCATCGGAAACCAGGGTGATGCCTTTATCGTCCTGGCGAATTTCACTTTTGCTGTTCTTAAAGTCAAAGCGATTTTCGATTTCCTTCAACGCTTGATGAACAGCGTTCGTCACTTCCTGCATATCCACCTGAGATACGATATCAAAGGACGCTTCTTTAGCCACAAAACCCGAACTCCTTTCGCATTGACGAGTCTAATGTAAGGTATCCATTAAAAAAACCCGGGGTAAAGGTCCCCGGGTTTTTTTACGAGCGCACAAACTCTTTTGTGACGACTTTATTCAAATCACCGAGGGTGCCTAGATTTTGACCGTTATAGATGACTTCCACAGCACCAGCATTTCCCGCATGGATATAGACCTTGTTTTTCCCGGTAAAGGTCATCGTTTCTCCAATGGACAATGTGCCCGTATAGGCGGGAACATCATCCTGTGTCACCGCCATCCAACAGCGATCTTGAACGATGCGGAACGTGACGGCTACACCATCCGTCGCAGGCGCTTGACTTGCCAGAGGGGTCTCCGGAGTGATCGATGCAGCTGGTTGAGCTTCCGCCGACTTGGAGGCCGATTCGTCTGTGGCCGTTGTAGGTGTAGTATCGGTGCGGTTCGCTTGGGGGTCGCCATTGGCAGGACTTTCCGGAGACGCTGAAGGGGACGGTGTTTGCTTAGAGTTGCTAGCGTTCACTGTCAATGGGGTATTTTCCTTGGTCGGCTCTTTCTCCGCTTGCAGCGAAGGCTTTTCCGGTGGTCCGGGGTTATCTTTAGGCAAGTTCGCCGAGAGGAAGATCAAGCCGGCAACAGCGGCGACAGCTAAGCCGTAACCAGCCAATTTGACGGTATTGCTCGTCTTAGGCCCGGAGAAGTCTTTTTCCTCCTCCGTCGTTGCGGCGGGCGCTTCTTCGACCGTATCTTTCCAGTCGTGTTTTAGCTCTGCAATGAGCGGGACCGGGTCGAGTCCGAGATATTTGGCATAACTGCGCAAAAAGCCGATACCATACACACGGCCCGGCAGTTCATCATAATTACCGTCTTCCAGCGCCATCAGGTAAGCCAAGCGAATGTTGGTTTCGTTCTCCACCTGATGGAGGCTGAGCTGCTTCTGTTCCC
The DNA here is from genome assembly GCF_009720735.1 of Heliobacterium mobile. GTDB lineage: Bacteria > Bacillota > Desulfitobacteriia > Heliobacteriales > Heliobacteriaceae > Heliobacterium > Heliobacterium mobile. The sequence continues at coordinate 30,594 of NZ_WNKU01000026.1, read as the reverse complement.
TGGCCTGTTTGAGGACAAGCCCAAGGTTCGACATCTCAAATCCTCCTCTCATACTCGATAACGTGCCGTCATATATGTCTCGATCAGGTCAACAGCTTCCTCGACCGATGTTGAATCAATACTCAGGTGATACCGGCGGCTGGGACCGTTGGGGTAACCGTATAAGGGATCGTAATAGTCCTTCAATAACGTTTCCGCCACAGACGCATAAGCACCCTGCTCAACAGCTTCGCAGAGATAGTACACGTTGTTTTTACCTAGCCGTTGCTCTAATCGAAGCAAGGCTTGCGTCAATTCATGAGGTTGTCCCAGCTTGGCATAGATGTCGACGAGGCGTTTGACTCGGGAAGACCGTGACGCATATACATGAATATGGTCCCCCGTTTGCATCTGCTTATAAAAGATTTGAGGCAAAACCACGCGACCGATGCGACGGCTCTCCCCCTCCAGCACGATTCCCCGCTTGTCACGATGCTTTTCCAGCGCCATGACGAGCCGGCCTTCAAACGTTTGCTGGCTCGGTATAGACGAGTAACCTAAATGACCAAAGACGCTGCCCCGGTTTTCCGCTAGCGATTCAAGGTCAACCGTCCCTATTCCTCGCTGCTCCAAGGCAGTTAAAATCTCCGTCTTGCCCACGCCTGTATTGCCGTGAAGAACAGCTAGCCGCAAGGAGGGGACCATCTTTTCAAAGTATTCATTGACGAAACGTCGAAAAGACTTGTATCCACCTTCGAGCCGGTACGTTTCCAGCCCCATCAGGTTCAGCACAGTCGCTACCGATTTGCTGCGCATTCCGCCGCGCCAGCAAAAGAGCACAGCCGGCCCAGTTCCGGCTGCTGCTTGAACACGCCGGCAGATATCGGGAAGTTTCGGACTGACCAGTTCTAAACCGAGTTGCCGAGCCGGTTCAGGCCCTTGTTGACGGTAGAGAGTGCCCACACGGGCTCGTTCAACATTATTAAAAAGAGGTACATTGATTGCACCTGGAATCGTCGCTTCCGCAAATTCCCCTTCCGAACGGACATCAATGAGCGGACCGTATTGGCCCGCTAAGACCTTTTCGATCGACAAGGGGATTTCCGAGTTTGCCCTCATGAGTTCCCTTTCAAATCACTAGCATCATATCGTCGCTTTTTCTACGTTTTTTAATGACATTCTAACATTAGTATATCATTTGGAGTCATAACCTGTCAAAAAGTTCAAAATCCCGCGAGGTCTATCTGGCCTTGTTCAACTTTTTGTAAAAGAGGCATCATTTTTTCGTTTATTTCTGAAGATAAGGGTCTTTTTACGGCGGGTCCGCTCGGAGTCGTTCCCGGCCCGGCAATATAGAGGTTCCAACCGGTTTTACCGAGATTTTTTACATCTTTCCCGGATAGAATGCTTTCCAACTGAGGCAGGATGTCAGTGTCCAAATAACCGCTTTCGACGACAAAGATTCCGGAGGGGGTTGGCTCGTTGGCGTTGACTAAGGCGATCCCCACGTTGGTACCGGTCAAGCTTGCTGTCATCACTGGCAACGTGTCTTTGACAGTAGAAATGAGCACATCACCTGTCAAGGGGATGTTTTCGCCAGTGACGGCCCTGGTCAGGACGGCTTTCTTATTTGTTTCTGCTAACCCTGTTCGCAGCGCTTTTTCCACGACTGCAACCTGAGTGTCACCAGCCGTAAATAGGGCAGTGATGGCTCCGTTTGGTGAGATAGCTCCAGCCAGGGCTCCTACAAGGTAGGCACCAGCCAGTCGGTTGCTGCCGGTTTGTACGTCTCCCGGGGTGAGAGAGAGGAATTTGGTCTTCGGGTAGGTTTGCTCCGCCGAAGGTAAGATATCTTTATAGGCCGGGTCAGCGATCAGTACCACTCGGGCTTCATTTTCCCCAAAGTATCGCAAAGCCTCTTCTGTGCTAAGAAAATCGCTGGTGGTGACGATCTGCTTATGTACACCCAGGCGTGTTTTAACGCTGCGCACAGCCTCTGTCACTTTGGGATTGAGCGTTGCTGTTGCTGAGTCTGCCGGCGCCAGAATGGCACCGACAAGAACAGGGACGGGTCCTCCGCCGGTCTCTTCATCCGTTTCTACAGGGCTGGTCGGGGTACTGCGGCATCCGCTTAACAAGAGACTCAAGATGATCGTAAAGAGAAATAAGGTCTTCAGGCGGTTCACTTGCACAGTCCCCCACTTTCTTTTCCACGGTTTAGCTCCCTGTCTTTTTGGCACTTCCGTATTTCGCTTCAAAGGCAGCTCGTGAGATGAGCAGTTCCCGAGGTTTGCTGCCTTCATAGCCACCGACAATACCACGCTGCTCCATGATGTCGATCAGTCGAGCGGCCCGAGCGTAACCGACGCGCAGGCGTCGCTGTAGCATGGAGATAGACGCTTGTCCGCTGTCTAGGAGAATGCGCACGGCATCCACAAAGAGTTCATCTTCTTCCTCTTCATGGGTCTCGGTCTGCTCCTGCGCTTGAATGACCCCTTCTTGGTACTCAGGCAAGCCTTGGTTTTTTAAAAATTCGACGATGTTTTCCACTTCTTTATCGGAGACGTAACAGCCTTGCATACGGATGGGTTTGTTCGCCCCGACGGGCGAGAAGAGCATGTCGCCGCGGCCGAGTAGTTTTTCGGCCCCTGCTTGGTCCAAAATCGTACGGGAATCGATTTGGGAAGAGACGGCAAAGGCGATCCGTGAAGGAATATTCGCCTTGATGATACCGGTGATGACATCCACGGAAGGACGCTGCGTCGCTACGACCAGGTGAATGCCGGCGGCTCGGGCCATCTGGGCAAGGCGGCAAATGGCATCTTCCACATCGACGGCGGCCACCATCATCAGATCGGCCAATTCGTCGATCAGCACCACTACATAGGGTAAAGCTGGCTGTGGTTCGTCGGGACATTCCTGGGCTTTTAACTGATTGTAGCGGGTAATGTCTTTAACACCGGAGGCGGCAAAGAGTTCATAGCGGTTTTCCATCTCGCTGACGATCCACTTTAAGGCAGTGGCCGCCTTCTTAGCATCGGTTACGACCGGGGCGATCATATGGGGAATGCCGTTGTATTGAGTCAGTTCGACCATCTTCGGGTCGATCATGAGAAACTTCACTTCGTTCGGTTTTCCCTTGAAAAGGATGCTGCTGATGAGGGTGTTCATGCATACGCTCTTACCGGCGCCGGTGGCACCAGCGATGAGCATATGGGGCATCCGGGACAGGTCCGAGATAATCGGTGTGCCCGCGATATCTTTGCCCAAGGCAATGGTCAGCTTCGATGCAGACTGTTGGAATTCGGGACACTCCAAGACTTCCCGAAAAGTAACGGGGGTCACTTCTTTGTTCGGCACTTCGATGCCGATGGCCGCTTTTCCCGGGATGGGCGCTTCGATCCGTACGGCGCCGGCAGCCAAGGACAAGGCGATATCATCGGCCAAATTGGTGATTTTCGATACTTTTACACCAGGGGCTGGTGAAACTTCATAGCGCGTGATGGCCGGTCCCCGGCTGACCTGAGTCACTTTGACGCGCACGTTGAAGTTCTCCAAGGTCTCTTCCAAAATGCGCACATTCTCCGTGATATCTTGATTGAGGCGGGTACTCTTTACGCGCAAAGACCGGTTTAAAAGGCTCAACGGCGGCAACATATACTCTTCAACCATGTAAGAAGGATCGTGAGGTGCCCCGTTTCCCGCCTGATTAGGGCCCCTTTCTCCAGCGGCCGACTGGTCCTGGGCCTCATCAGTGCCTTGTGGCGATCGGGAGAGTTTTTCCACTAAGGTGTCTTCCATGGAATCGGGTTCTTCGGGAAATTCGGTGGGGTTGTCATCATGGCTGAGAACGACAAAAGTAGGGGCTTCTTCCGGCACCGCATCATCAAGAGAGTTCTGCTCTCTCTCCTCCTGGTGCGGCGGCAAGGGCTCATCTTCAGCGACGGTCTCTGCAAAAGATCCTGAACGCGTTGGATTGGACAGGTCCACTTGGGTGAGCCAGTCGGGGGTATTTTTTTCATGATCGATGATGACCAAAGGCACTTCGTCCGTTTCCGTCGGATCAGGAGCTTTCTCTTCTGTTTTCTTGCGACGGCTTTTCTTTTCTACGGATTTCTTCGGAACCGGCTCTTCCTCTTCCACTACGGTGAAGAGCAGTTTACTCAAGGAGGCGTGGGACCGTTGAAAACCTTCGAAGAAGATGGCGGCGACAGTGCCCACCAATTGAACGAGAGACACTTCAAAGGTAAAGAGGACAGCGGCCAAGATGAGTGTGGTCAAGATGATGTATGTACCGATGACCCCAAAGAGCGTTTTGAACAGGATGGCCATGGACGCACCGATGATGCCGCCGCCCTTCCCGTCCATACCGGCTTGCCAATCGGTCCCTTCCAAGGAAAGACCTAAGTGCAAAAAGGTAAGCACGATGATGAAGGCAAAGGTCAATCCGACGACTTTCCTACCGATGATCAGTTTTGCCCGCTGAGTCATGACCATGATGCCGAAGTACGCTAAAAACAAGGGCAGCATGATCTTCCCCTGACCGGCTGTGATGCTGAGGACGTTGACCAAAAACTGGCCGACAGCTCCGGCACCAGCGGAAGATAGGGTTAATGGGCTGCTGTTCACCGTGAAGAGGCTGACGATGCAGAATACAGCCAAAGCCATAATCCCCAAGCCAACCATCTCATACTTGAGGTCTTCTTTAAGTTGTTCAAACATGTTAGCCAAATCTAATCACCTTGCAAGTAAAAGATGTCTGGAACAAAGGAAAGCCATCCCCAAGGGGTGGCTTTTGAAAACAGGATTCCACGCTAATCCGGTGAGATTTGATTCCCCGGCTGAAAGTCCGGTTGTAAAAAATCTTTCGGGTCGGTGCTCAATATGCGGGTCAATTCATAGCGACCGTCTCCCATTTTATAGCCCATCACGGTTCGACCTTTATAGGAGAGGATGGACATGGTCGGCATGTCCGATTCCAACCCTTTTAAAACCATTTCCATGGGAAGAGGGGTGTACAGGATCATTGCAACAGCCCCTTTTGGTTTTTCCGTTCTTCAATAAATTCGTTCAGCTTTTTGACGGCTTCGTGGATTCCGCCAACGGCATCGATCAGTCCACATTCGACAGCTTCCTTACCGACGACGACCGTACCGATATCCCTCGTCAGTTCACCCGTCTTAAACATCAGTTCTTTGAATTTTTCGGCGGAAACTTTAGAGTTTCGCGTCACAAAAGCGACGACGCGGTCTTGCATCTTCTCAAGGTACTCGAAGGTCGCCGGTACACCGATGACCAATCCGGTGAGGCGAATGGGATGTATCGTCATCGTCGCCGTCGAGGCGATCATGGAATAATCAGCCGATACGGCGATGGGAACGCCGATGGAGTGTCCCCCTCCGAGCACGATCGACACGGTGGGCTTAGAGATACTGGCGATCATTTCGGCGATGGCTAAGCCTGCTTCCACGTCACCGCCGACGGTGTTCAGAATGATCAGTACGCCTTCGATATCCTTGCTCTGCTCAATGGCGACCAATTGCGGAAGAATATGCTCATATTTGGTCGTCTTATTCTGTGGGGGAAGGATCATGTGCCCTTCCACTTGTCCGACGATGGTCAAACAGTGGATATTGCTTTTTACAGAAGGAACTTCCGTCTCCCCGAGTTCTTTTAAGGTGTCCATGCGCCGTCCCCGTGCTTTATCAGCATCGGGCGGCGCTGTTTCTGCTCCGCCGGGATTGGGACCTTGCGGTTCTGTTTCGACATCCATATCAGGTGTTTCTTCAAATTGTTCTACCATAACTAGGCGATGTCCTCCTTGTGGCCGATTATTTCCTTCATTTTGATAGTTTGGACCGAACAAGGAGGAACCATTCGCCTATTACCTTCAATTACACTTCCATAATGATCGGCAGGATCATCGGGCGCCGACGTGTTTTTTCGTAGAGGAACTTCGATAGGACATCGCGGACGTTCGTCTTGATGGCCGCCCATTCGGTGACGCGCCGTTCGCCTGACTTCTCCAGAGCCTGGCGCACTTTGACCTTCGCCTCTTCGATCAGTTCTTCCGCTTCGCGAACATAGACGAAACCTCTGGAGACCATATCCGGTCCGGCCACAACTTGTCCAGACTCTTTGCTGATGGTGACGACAACGATCAGGATACCGTCTTGGGACAGTTGGCGACGGTCACGAAGGACGATATTGCCTACATCACCGACACCTAGACCGTCCACAAGAACGCGGCCGGCGGCGACGCGGTTGACGAGGGCCGCTTTTTTAGCGGTCAGTTCTAAGACATGGCCGTTTTCCAGGATAAAGGTGTTTTCTTCCGGTATGCCCACATCCTTGGCCAGTTTAGCGTGGCGAATGAGCATGCGGTACTCTCCCTGTACAGGGATGAAATACTTGGGCCGGATTAAATTGAGCATCATCTTCAGTTCTTCTTGGCTGGCATGTCCCGATATATGCGCACCTGATGCCTCATGGTATACGTCTACACCAAGTTTGCAGAGGGTATCGATCGTCCGGGAAACGAGTATTTCATTCCCGGCGACGGGGCTGGCCGAGATGATCACCGTATCTCCGGGACGATAGTTGCTCAGCCGGGTATCGGTCCAGGGGCCCCGTGAAAGCGCTGACAAGGGTTCGCCGAGGTGGCCCGTCGTCAGCAGCACCAATTCTTCGTAGGGGATGTTGTCCCACTTTTCTTCCGTAGATAAAACTCCCGGCGGGATTTCCAAGTAACCGTTGGCAAGAGCCACCTGAACCACATCTTGCATGGATTTTCCGACGACAACGACCTTGCGTCCGTATTTGGCAGCGACCCAAAAAGACTGCTGGATTCGGTATAAGGCCGACGCGAAGGTGGTAACGATGATCCGACCTTTGGAAAGGCGAAAGACTTCGTCGAGCCGGCTGTGGGCCGCTTTTTCCGATGCCGTCACACCTAGTTTTTCGGCATTTGTTGAGTCCGATAAGAGGGCTAGTACACCCTTTTTGCCTAGTTGGGCTAAACCAAAGTAGTCGACGGGCTGTCCGTCGACAGGCGTCTGATCAAACTTAAAGTCGCCCGTGTGCAAAATCGTTCCGGCCGGGGTGTGAATGGCCACGGCGACCGGATCGGGAATGCTGTGGCACATGCGAATGAATTCGACCGTAAAAGATCCGATCTGTACTGTCTCCCGGGGCTTTACCGTATAAAAGGGCGCTGCGATCGGGATGTTTTGTTCCCGTAGGTAGTTTTCCGCCAACGCCAGTGTCAATTTCGTGCCATAGACCGGAACGGCCAGTTCCTTGAGCATGTAGGGCAAAGCGCCGATATGATCTTCGTGGCCGTGGGTCAGGATGATCCCGCGTATCTGATCTCTATTCTCGAGGAGATAAGTAATGTCGGGAATGACCACATCGATGCCGAGCATCTCGTCTTCCGGAAACATGATCCCGCAGTCGATGACCAGGATCTCCTGGTTGACCTTGATGACCGTCATATTTTTTCCGATCTCGCCTTGACCGCCCAAGGGGATGATATTCACTTTATCCCCTGCGTTCATAGCAACCCTCCTAAATATTGCATAACAAAAAGGCCCTCCCGCTTTCGTTTGGAAGGGATTTGTTCCGATTTCTTTGTCGAGGTTTTACTCATTCCGGCCCCGCCGCCACCGTAAAACCTGAAAAACCAAACCGTACAACCCATGCTTTATTATTATACAAGTTTTAAATTCTAGATACAAGTTTTCCCTGATCCATTAAATAAAACAAAAAAACCACTCCTCCATAAGAAGAGTGGCTTTGTATATTTAAGCGACAGTGGACACTTCGTTGCTTTTCAACAGATTATGTTGGCTCAGCATTTTTTGCACAGCCTCTAGTTCTGCTTCATTGGCGGAAACAAGGGGTAAGCGAACTCCGCCAACCGGTTGCCCCAGCATATTCAAGGCCGCTTTGATCGGGATGGGGTTGGACGTGATAAAGATACCTTTGAAGATTGGATAGAGTTCCCTGTGCAGTTGAGCCGCTTTACGGGTATCTCCATCGAGGAAGGCAGTGATCATCCCTTGGATCTCTTTCCCGATAAGATGACCGGCCACACTGACGATGCCGTGGCCGCCTATGGACATCATGGGCAGCGTCAAGGAATCATCACCGGAGTAAATTTTAAAAGCGGGCGGCAAGAGACGGGTCAATTCACTCACTTGATCTAAGCTTCCCGCCGCTTCTTTGATAGCGACTATGTTTTCAAATTCAGCCAACCGGGCCACAGTGCTGGGAAGAATATTGGAACCGGTACGTCCAGGTATGTTATAGAGCATAATCGGCAGCTTGGTGGCCCGGGCCACAGCGGCAAAATGCTGATAATAGCCTTCTTGAGGAGGTTTGTTGTAATAAGGTCCGACGAGCAGCAGACCATGAACACCCGTCGCTTCCGCTTCCCGGCTAAAGGTGATTGTAGCGTCTGTGTTATAGGATCCTGTGCCGGCGATGACGGTGGCCCGGTTTCCTACGGCTTCCACGACGGTGGCGAAGAGCTTTAATTTCTCTTCTTTACTCAAAGTTGGTGATTCTCCAGTGGTTCCGGCGACGACAATGCCATCAGACCCCGTATCCACCAGATAGTTGGCCAGTTCGGCCGCCCGGTCGTAATCCACTTCCAGGCGGTCGTTAAAAGGCGTGACCATCGCCGTGATTAATCTGCCAAAGTCCATCCTTTCTCGCTCCTTTTCAACAGTTTTAAGGGTAACATGTTTGACCTGTTTCTGCTTCCAGGCAAAACTGCCGATGTAATGCGTTCAATGCTTTCGCCAAGTCTCTTGCCCGGATCAAGCACCAGATGGTGGTATAGGAATCGGCAGACTGGAGAATTTGCACGTTCTCTCGGTTTAAAGCCACGACGATTTGAGCCATGACGCCGGGAACACCGGTCATGTTCACGCCTACGACAGCCACTTTTGCGCATTCTTGGTGCACTTCCGGGCAGAGGCCCTGTTCTTCCAGGACGCGGGTCGCTTTCGCCGTGACCTCGTCGGGAACAGTGAAGATGACCACTTTCGGGCTCACATTGATAAAATCGACGCTGATGCCCGCATCAGCCATCGCCAAGAATACTTGTTGACTGATGGCTCGAGGGTCGGGCCACGGCGAGATATCGATCTTGATTTGGGTGATCGGTGCTGTATGAGCGATGCCGGTGATCAGGCGGCCGCTGCAGAAATCCATCGTTCCACCAGCCATATCTTTTGTCCCGCCGATAGACGTCCCTTTCGACGCTTTTTCAGTGCTGCGCACCCGAAGAGCGAGGCGATGTTTCATGGCGATTTCCACAGCTCGGGGATGGATGACTTTGGCTCCCTCCAAGGCTAACTGGCTCACTTCCCGGTAGGTCACCTTGTTCAAAATTTTGGCATCCGTGACCAATCTCGGATCGGCCGTGTAAATCCCTTCCACATCGGTAAAAATATCAACGACGTCCGCCTTTAGAGCCGCTCCGATAGCAACGGCAGAGGTATCACTGCCGCCACGGCCTAACGTGGTGATCTCACCTTTTTCATCCATACCTTGAAAGCCGGCGACGACCACAACAGGCCGTTGCTGCAATTCCATCGATAACCGTTCCGTTTCCACCCGAATAATACGGGCATCACCGAAATGGCTCGATGTGATGATCCCCGCCTGCCAACCGGACAGGCAGGCCCCGTCAATGCCCGCTTGGTGAAGACTTGCTGTCATGACGACGGCGGAGATGATCTCCCCGCAGACTAAGAGCAGGTCTTTCTCCCGTTCCGGCAGTTCAACCGGCGGAATCAGCGACAACAGTGTATCCGTCGCATAGGGCGCTCCTTTACGTCCCATGGCGGAGACGACCACGACGACGCGATATCCTTCGGCTACAGCTTCTTGTATCCGTTGAAGGGCCTGTTGGCGTATTGTTTCATCGGCAACGGAAGTACCCCCGAACTTCTGGACAGCGATTTTCAAGAAGTTTCACTCCCACCGGGGGGCCTGCCGTTAAACGGAACAATACCTCTGATTTAGATACGATTGCGCTGAATTAAAACTTCCGCAATTTGAATGGCATTTGTTGCGGCGCCTTTACGAATTTGGTCGGCGACCACCCAAAGATTCAAGCCTTTTTCAATGGAAAGGTCTTCCCGAATCCGTCCGATAAAGACTTCATCTTTATCGGATGTATACAGAGGCATTGGATATTGCTTGTTTTGAATATCGTCGATAATAATCACACCCGGTGCTTCAGCCAATACCTTTTTGGCTTCGTCAGCGCTGATTTTCTGGTCAAACTCGATGTTGATCGACTCGGAATGGCTCCGGTAGACGGGGACCCGGACCGTCGTAGCCGTGATGGCCATGTCCGGCTCATGCAGGATCTTCCGAGTTTCTTTGATCATCTTCCATTCTTCCTTCGTGTAATCCCCTTCTTGGAAGACGTCAATATGAGGGATCAGGTTAAAGGCGATGGGATGAGCAAAGACGGTCGGATTGACCGCTTCTCCGCGCAGCACCTGTCCGGTCTGTTCGGTCAACTCGGTGATCCCCTCTTTACCCGCACCGGATACCGCTTGGTAAGTCGATACGACGACCCGCTTGATGCGAGCGGCATCGTGGAGCGGTTTGAGCGCTACGGCCATGATGATGGTCGAGCAGTTCGGGTTGGCGATGATGCCCTTGTGCCAGTCTACGTCTTCCGGGTTCACTTCCGGCACGACGAGAGGAACATCGGGATCGAGACGAAAAGCCGAAGAGTTGTCGATGACGACAGCACCTGCTTTGACGGCCGCATCGGCAAACTCGGTGGAAGCCGATCCGCCTGCGAAGAGAGCGATGTCGATACCGTCAAAAGCATTTTCATCAGTTAGACCGATGGTGTACTCTTTTCCTTGATACTCCATCGTTTTGCCGGCAGAGCGCTGGCTAGCCAGCAGGCGAAGTTCTCCAACGGGGAAATTTCGTTCTGCCAAGACTTTGAGCAGTTCATGACCGACTGCACCAGTGGCACCTACGATCGCTACGTTATATTTTTTCACCCTATTTGCCTCCTTGCTGATGCGTCGGCTGCCTCTTTAGGATTGGTCGGCGTTGACGATCACCGGCTGCAATTGCCGGTTTTTCAGTGATTCCAAAATCGTCTCGGGGATCAATTCCATACGGGCGACAATCGAGTTGGCTTTGGTGGCCGGATTGTCTTGGCCAAAAGGCACCAGGAAAATATTCTTGCTGTTCATGAGAACGCCTAGATTTTTAAGGTTATTGCTAAGGCCGTCATTCGTAGAGACGGCCAGGATGACTGGTTTTTGATTGCGAAGCTGTGCTTTCGCCGCCATGAGAACCGATGAATCGGTAATTCCGTTGGCCAGTTTAGCCAAGGTGTTTCCTGTACATGGCGCGATGACGATAACATCAAGCAGGTTTTGGGGACCGATCGGTTCTGACTCAATAATCGAGGTCAACACTTTTCTTGCTGTTACCCGTTCAAATTCTTCGCGCCAGTGGTCGGCTTTGCCGAAGCGGGTATCTGTCCGGGCGACAGATTCCGAAAAAATCGTTGTCACTTCAGCGCCTTCTTCTACGAGTTTCTGCGCGATGGGAATGACTTGGGCGATGGTACAGTAAGAACCGGTCACCGCAAACCCAATCTTCACTCCTTGCAAACGCATCCTGCGCACCTCCCCAGCGGGTTACCCCCTCCTGTCCAGCATATGCTGCACAATCAGATTGGGATAGATTCGGGCTAGAATTTCTCCGGCTGTTTTCGGCGCCACTTTTCCAGGAAGTCCCGGGACGAGTAGGGCTTCGATCCCGAGTCGCCGGGCCGCTTCAAAATCGATACCACCGGGAGCGCTGGCCAGATCGATGATCAAGGCATCCCGGTTCGTTCCTGACAAGGTTTGCTCATCTAACACCATAACCGGCACGGTATTATAGATGATGTCCGCTCGGGCCAAAGCGTCGGAAAGGGCCTCAAAAGAAACCCCTTCTACAGCCATTTCCCAAGCTCTCGCCCGGGCGCTGGAGTTCCTGGCTGCCACGGTGACATTTGAGCCCATCCCTTTGAGCAAGCGGGCCAAGGTGATTCCGACCCGGCCAAAGCCGATGACCAGGCTTTGACTGGAATGAATGGTGATGGGAAGCTTCTCCATGGCGATTTGGACAGCTCCTTCGGCGGAAGGAACGGAGTTGAACACTGCCACTTCATCCATCTCGGCCACTTCTACCAGTCGCAGTTGTTGGCTTTCTGCCATAGTCCGCAGGTTTGGCCGGGCCACTCCCACAAAGAGGGGACTTCCCGTAGGTAACAAAGCCAGATCTTCCTCACTCAAATAAACTGGTTGACTCTGTAAGGGTGCATAAACCCGACCCGTTGGGTCGATCCCGGGCATCGGCAGTATCAGGGCGGATACCCCGAATAATGCTTCTCGCACATCCTTCACATTTCGTACCCGTTCCTGTTCCACACCGGGAAGCCCAAAGAGATTTACCTGGGCTCCCAGCTCAGCCAACCGGCGCACGACGATCTGGTCCCGTCCGTCACCACCCAAAAGTGCCAGCCGGATTCCTTGAAGGGTAGTCATGGTAAATCCAAGACCTCCTCAACAGTGCGGTAAAACTCAATCCCATCATATGATAAGAAATCATCAAAGGTGCGCAGGATGCAATTTTCAAAGATCGGAAACTAGGGACATATTTAATCGGGAATATTTCGACGTTAATCTCTAAATGGTACTAAAAGAGAATTTTTTCGAGTCCGTAGATCAGACCTTTATAAGCACCGATACGATGAATGGCGGCGAGCACACCAGGCATGAAGGATTCTCGGCTGATGGAGTCATGGCGGATAGTCAAGGTTTGCCCAAGGGCACCGAAGATGACTTCCTGGTGAGCCACGAGTCCCGGGAGGCGAACGGAGTGAATCCGCATTCCGTCAAAATCGCCGCCGCGGGAACATTTGATTTTCTCTTCTTCCTCCGGGTGGCCTTGCCGGATCGATTCTCTCTCTTCCCGGATCAGTTCGGCCGTTTTGATGGCGGTCCCTGAGGGGGCATCGAGTTTCTGGTCATGGTGGTATTCAATGATCTCTACATGGGGGAAGAAACGGGCCGCTTCCCGAGCGAAGCGCATCATCAGCAAGGCGCCAACGGCAAAATTGGGAGCGATCAGGCAGCCTGTGTCACTAGCTGCAGCCCGTTCAGCGATCTCTTCCAAGTCTTTCGGCGATAAGCCTGTCGTTCCTACGACCGGAGATACCTTATGTCTCAGAGCGACACGCACATTTTCCAATACGGCCATGGGATTGGTGAAGTCCACATAGACATCAGGCTTTGTTTCTTCTATAGCCGTTTCCAAGTCGCTGTAGATGATCACTCCCTGCGGCGGGAGTCCTGCTGCCACAGCTGCGTCTTCCCCAGCACTGCTGGGATCGACAGCCCCTACCAGTTGCAATCCAGGGTCTCCGAGAACCGCTTTGACGACCTCTCGGCCCATTTTTCCTTTGGCACCACACACTAACACTCTCGGTTTATGATTCATTCCCGTCACCCCTGATTCAGAATACAAAAAAGACGACCGCAGAGTGCAGCGGTCGCCCCCAATGCCAAAAATTGGATGGCAGATATCCACCGTCCCTGTACTCGGATAGCTCTCCATCAAACCTCGACACGGTTTGACGGCAGTTCCGAACATGTTCTGTTCGGACCCAGCCTGAAAATGAAACGGCCACTTTCAGACTTCGGCGGTTGTCCCTTTCCCCTTCAGCTCATCATCCACCGCTGGACTCACCGGGGTACTCTTTACAAACCGCGCCTCTACCTCTCCACTGGGATGAGGTACCTTTGAAATTATCAGTATGATGTTATCACGGGACGTCGACGGGAGTCAATAACTAAAAGGTAAAACGACGGGAATATCTTTGGTATGTATCATCCAGTTCGACGATGACCACTTCCGCTCCGATTTTGACGACGGCATCCCAAGGGATGATCAAGGGTTCTCGATCAGTCCAAAAGCCGACCAGATTTCCTTTTTGCGGCAGTATGATAGCGTCGATCTCACCAGTCGTCTCGTCAATGATCAGATCTGAATCACCGACGGTGCCCAAGCGGGCCCCCGATGTAATGTTGACGATTTCTTTTCCGACTAAATCACTGAGGCGCATCGTTTCCCCTCCAGTCCCATCGATTAGTATATACGCGGCTAGAGGGGAGAATAGAAGCGTCTATAAACCGTATTTTTCCAGAAGAGATGTCAAATCGACAGGCAACGGTTGAGCAGCGACAACTGCCAAGGCACACTGGTCGCCTTTGAAGATGGTCTGTGCGACTTGATAGATATCATCTAAAGTGACCTTGTACACATGGTTGATCACTTCTTCCGGTGGGACGAATCGGCCGTAACATACTTCCGTTTTTCCCAGGCGAGTCATGCGGGAATTGACGCTTTCCAAGCCCAGATAGAGACTTCCTTTGATCTGGTCTTGGGTGCGCTTCAGTTCTTGGGCTGTGATACCTTCTTTTTTGATACGGGCCATCTCGCCGATCAACAGTTCTAAGACTGAATCGGCGAAAGCGGGACTCGTCCCGGCGTACAAGCCGAACATACCCACGTCGGAAAAGGCCGAATGAAAGGAATAGACCGAATAGGCTAAACCGCGGTTTTCGCGAATTTCTTGAAAAAGCCGTGATGAGGCGCCGCCGCCGATGACGTTGTTCAACACGTGAAGAGCATAGATGGCATCATGTTCCTGCGGGAGACCGGGAGTTCCCAGACAGATTTGAACTTGCTCTACATCTTTTTGTTCAAAAACCGTCTTTTGAAAGACCTGTGGTTCTTTCCGGTCGTATTTCCGGCGTGTTGCCGGCATCGATGCAAAATAAGCTTTGATCTTCGAAACGACTTTCTCCGGATCGATATGGCCAGCGACAGCTACGACGACCCGGTCGGCTGAGTACTCTTTCTCCACATGTTCCCGGACTTGATCACGAGATACGGCGGAAATGGTATCGATCGTCCCCAAAATGGAACGGCCTAAAGCATTGGTCGGCCATATGGCTTCCGATAATAGGTCGTGAACCAGTTCATCGGGTGAATCTTCGTACATCTTAATTTCTTCCAATACGACGCGCCGTTCTCTCTCGATATCTTCAGCTTCGTATTTGGAGTTAAAGAACATATCGCTCAACACTTCGAGAGCCAAATCAAAGTGTTCGTCCAACACTTTGGCATGATAGCAAGTGTACTCTTTCGATGTAAAGGCGTTTAATTGTCCACCAACGGCTTCCAGGACTTCGGCCAGATCTTTGGCAGTCCGTTTTTGGGTTCCTTTAAACAGCATGTGCTCGATAAAATGTGAGACCCCAGCCACTGTCGGATCTTCGTCTCTCGAACCGGTTCCCACCCAAATACCTAGAGCGACCGAACGTACATGGGGGATCGATTCGGTGACAATCCGGACTCCGTTCGGTAGTACAGTCTTCTGAACCATTCTATTGCCTCCTGAAACCATCAATGGAATATTTAGTGTAGCAGTCCGGAACGCCTTTTGTCAATAAAAAGACCAGGAAGTCACGACGACTTTCCCGGTAGGGAAAATCCGTACTCAAAAAGGCGCATGCAATCACCGAACCGATCGTTGGAACGAAGCACTACAGCGATCAACTGGCGGTTATTTTTTGTGGCCGATGCGACAAGGCATTGTCCAGCTGCATCGGTCGTGCCTGTTTTTACTCCATCGGCAAAGGGATAAGACCAAAGCAGCGCGTTGGTGTTAGAGATTTTTTTGGGCCATCCATCTCGATTGTTCAGAAAGGCATTTTTTTGTTTCACTGTTGCGGAGAATTGAGGATTTTTCATGGCATGGCGGGCGATAACGGCTAAGTCATAAGCGCTTGTCCAGTGTTTTTTATGGGGAAGTCCATTCGTATTATAGAACTGGCTGGAGCGGCCCCCTAGAACCCGCGATTTGGCGGTCATCCAAAGGGTGAAGAACTCTTCGCTGCCGGCGACATGTTCCGATATGGACACACAGGCGTCGTTGCCCGATCGAACTAAGGCACCTGTCAGCAGATCACCCAGGGCCACCCGTTCCCCTGGGTAAAGGTTAATGGAGGCTTCTCCTGTATTTCCTGCTTTGTCGCTCACAACGACCTCATCTTGTACATCACCGTATTCAAATCCTAAGATGGCTGTAACGATCTTAGTCGTCGATGCTGGCGGTCTCGCTTGATAGGCATTGCGCTCATACAATACAGTTCCGCTTTCTCCGTCAAGCAGTACCGCTGCTACTGCCGAAACATGAGGTGCCGCTGTGGCAGCTGTGAGCGGTTGGCATAGCAATAAACCAAACAAGCATATCGTCAGAGACCATCTCCCGATGTTTGTCACGTGCAACCTCCCCCGGCAAAATGCTGCCGGGGTTATTATTGCACAGTATCATCAAATTTATGGTTGGGTCATCAATTCAGTCATGGTGACCGGCGTCCACCCTTTCTCGTCACAATACTTTAACAGTTCTGGCAAGGCCTGCACTGTGGACGGTGTGGGATGCATCAGTACCAAGGCACCTGGCACCAGCCCTTTTTGCACGCGCGAGAGCCAAGCTTCGGGAGTCGGGTTGCGCCAATCGACCGAATCCACTGTCCAGTAAACCGTGTCGTAGCCTTCCGCTTTAGCTACATTGAGGAGGCGATCATCGTATTCGCCATAGGGCGGGGCGAACCAACGGGGACCTTTTCCGGTCACCTTTTCAAGAACCTGATGGGTTTTACGAATTTCTTCTCGATTTTGCTCGTCAGAAATTTGGGTCGGGTGTGGATGAGAATAGCCATGGTTGGCCACCTCATGTCCCGCTTCATAGATTTTCTTTACCTCTTCAGGATTTTTTTCGGCAAAGCGGCCGGAGATGAAAAAGGTAGCTTTGGCCTTGTGTTTGGCTAGTGCGTCCAAAAGTTTGGGAATATTTTCCTGTCCCCAGTCGACATTGACCATGACCGCCACTTTATTGACTTGAGGTCCCCGCTCGATGATCTTCGGTTTTTCATTTCGTGACATGACCGGCGGGTCCCCACTTCCGATGTTGTGATAGAGGAAGGTCGATGAGGCCGCCAGAAATAGGCCGATCAGGGAAAACAAGAGGACTCGTAGTAACTTTCGGGAAAGTATGATCGTTTTCATCCCATTTCTCCTTTTCGGTTCTGCCGGATTTTCATTTCCCAATCCCTAGAACCTTATGCAAAAAAGGAGGAAACTAGAAAAGCAAACTCGTAACAGAGTTTGCCCCTTCTAGATGGCCTATTCATTTCAACTTGCATCGCTCTTTAAAAACGTCGCTTCATTTCCGGTGGTTTTCCAGGTCCGCCAGCGCTAGGTCCGGCCGGGGCGGCAGGTTTGATCGTTTTAGGAAGCAGTTCTTTCCGGGAGAGATTGACGCGGCCTTGTTTGTCGATCTCGATGACTTTAACGGTGATCTCATCACCGATCTTGACCACATCTTCCACCTTGGCTACCCGCTCTTCAGCCAGTTGGCTGATGTGAACGAGACCTTCTTTGCCAGGCATTACTTCAACAAAAGCACCAAAGTTCATGATCCGAGTGACTTTGCCGGTGTATACTTTGCCGACTTCCACTTCAGCAGTGATGCTTTCGATGATGCGAACGGCTTTCTGGGCTTGATCGGTATTGGTCGCCGCGATGAAAATACGGCCATCGTCTTCAATGTCGATTTTGACGCCCGTTTCGGCGATGATCCTGTTGATCGTTTTGCCGCCGGGGCCGATGACTTCGCGAATTTTATCGGGATCGATCGTCATGGTGATAATTCGCGGCGCATACGGAGACATCTCTTGAGATGGTTTATCGATGACAGCCAGCATTTTGCCGAGGATAAACATGCGGCCTTCTCTTGCCTGCTTCATGGCCTGCTGAAGGATCTCCCGGTTGACCCCTTTGATTTTAATGTCCATCTGTAGGGCCGTGACACCTTTTTCCGTACCGGCCACTTTGAAGTCCATATCTCCCAAATGGTCTTCCATGCCTTGGATGTCGGAAAGGACGGAGAAATGTTCTCCCTCTTTTACCAGACCCATGGCAATACCAGCGACAGGCGCTTTTACAGGGACGCCGGCATGCATCAAGGAGAGGGTCGATCCGCAAACGCTCGCCATGGAACTGGAGCCGTTCGACTCAAGCACTTCCGAAACGAGACGGATCGTATAAGGGAACGCGTCTTCCGACGGGATGACCGGCAAGAGTGCCCGTTCAGCCAGCGCGCCGTGACCGATTTCCCGGCGGCCCGGTCCACGCATGGGCCGTGTCTCGCCTACGCTGTAGGAAGGGAAATTGTAGTGGTGCATGTACCGTTTCGATTCTTCCACGCCAAGGCCGTCAAGGATTTGCAGGTCGCTGATGGTTCCGAGCGTACAGACGTTGAGCACTTGCGTCTGGCCGCGGGTGAAGAGTGCACTGCCATGAGTCCGAGGCAAAATGCCCACTTCTACCGTAATCGGACGGATTTCGTCGACTTTCCGGCCGTCTGGACGCTGTTTGTCGACAGTGATCAACTTACGGACAATTTCTTTGACCATCGTATCAAGAACTTCCAGGATCGCCCCTTGTCCGTCGGGGAATTGAGGCAAAATGGCTTCCACGGTCTCCGCTTTAACCTTATCCATGTCGGCTTGCCGGGAAAGCTTGTCCGGATTTTGGATAGCTTCCAGCATCTTCTCTCCGACAAATCGGCGGACCGCTTGGTCGATCTCCGGGTTGACCTTATGCAAGATCACTTCCCGCTTCGGTTTTCCCGCTGTTTTCATCATCTCTTCTTGGAATTGGACGATGCGCTGGATTTCCTGGTGACCGAACATGATGGCTTCGATCATATCTTCTTCAGGAATTTCGTTAGCGCCAGCCTCTACCATCATCACAGCATCTTTCGTGCCAGCGACAACGAGATGCATATCGCTCTTTTCGGCTTCTTCCATGCGCGGGTTGATGATCAGTTTGCCATCGACTCGTCCTACTACGACACCGCCGATGGGGCCTTCAAAGGGAACGTCCGACAAGCATAGTGCGCAAGAGGCACCGATCATGCCGACGATATCGGGGGGGCAATCTTGATCGACCGACAAGACCGTCGAGACGACTTGAACATCGTTACGAAAGCCTTTCGGAAAGAGCGGCCGGATGGGCCGGTCGATCAGCCGTGACGAGAGAATCGCCTTTTCTGTCGGTCGACCTTCTCGTTTGATAAATCCGCCGGGAATTTTTCCTACTGCATAGAGGCGTTCTTCATAGTCCACCGTAAGCGGGAAAAAGTCGATTCCTGGGCGAGGTTCTTTCGATGCGGTCGCTGTAGAAAGCACTACCGTATCTCCATAACGAGCCATAACGGAACCACCGGCTTGTTTGGCCACGCGCCCTGTCTCCACAGTCAGGGTTCGTCCGGCAATCTCCATTGAGAATACTTGCAAAGAAAAATGACCTCCTCTCATAAACATCAAGATATTCGACGTATAGGTTAGTATTTCCTTCCAAGGTCAAAAAAAATCGTCCATAAGCAAGAAAGAACGGGAATAACCCGTTCTTTCGCTGTTGCTTAGTGTCGCAGACCGAGCTCACCGATGACTTTACGGTAGCGCTCGACATCGCTCTTTTTCAGGTAATTCAAAAGGCCCCGACGCTGACCAACCATCTTGAGCAGACCACGACGAGAGTGATGGTCTTTTTTGTGCTCTTTCAGGTGGTTTGTCAGGTAGTTGATCCGCTCCGTCAGGATGGCGATCTGGACTTCCGGAGAACCGGTGTCCTTTTCGTGCTGCTTGAACTTAGAGATCAACTCTTGCTTACGAATGTTGTCTAATGCCATTCCTGTCACCTCCTCACTGATATTCTCCATAAGCCCAGGATACCGCCGGAGGATTCGGCAACCCGAGCCAATGGAATCAAATTATTTGCCGATGACGGTAATCACCAGCCGTCCGGTGGCGATATCTTTGACGACGAGGTCAAAGATCCGTCCCGAACGAGCCACAAATCCGCGAAAACGAGTGGCCGTGGGGACATAACCGGGGATTTGCAGGGCTGCAGCTTCGATATCGGCCAACCCCAACCGTTCTTGACGCAGGTTATGGAGGCGCTTCCGAGCGTGTTCCGTAACGAAGACACGAATCATCGGTCCACACCTGCCTGCTTAGGAACCCAGAGGGGATTTGTCGCTCCGCTGAGACATCATGGCATACAGCGCATCTTGGAATGCCAGTTTCGCCGGTTCATCTGTTCCAGATAGGCGATAGAGATCTTCGAGCTCCGCTTTTAGCGACAGGAACTCTTCACTCGCACAGATCGCCGCAACTTCCCGGGCCATCGTGCGCAGTTCTTGATGATGCTCATCAATCAACGGCAGTCCCATCGATGCCTCCCATCCCCAGGATCACCAGCGCTTATTTTAGCACAGGGGTTCCTGGAAGTAAAGTTCGTCTATTTAAATCTCTATGATTTGATGAGGAAAAATATGTTCTCGCTGTTCATGAAAGTAGTGCCGCACTGCTTGCACGTCTCGGTGAATCTGTTCCACCAGTTGTTCAGCGCTCTGAAAACGCATTTCCGGTCGTAAGTGGGACAAGAGGGAAAGCGATAAGGGCTGTCCGTAGAGGTCGCCTTCAAAGTCGATCAGATGGGCTTCGATCGTTTCGGCGAGTCCCGATCCAAAGGTCGGTTTGACGCCGATATTCAGTACAGCCATCGACTCGGCTTCCTTTTGCCCTACCCGTGCCCAGGCGGCGTAGACTCCGCGAGCCGGTAGAAACTGTTCTGCAGCTACCTGAAGATTCGCCGTAGGAAAACCAATGCTTCTCCCTCGTTGGTCTCCGGGAACAACAATTCCCTGAAGGATCGGGCGATAGCCGAGGAATTCGGCTGCTCGTTCTATTCGTCCAGCTTCCAAGGATGAACGGATCAAGGTGGAACTGACGGGCTCTCCAGAGACGGTCACAGCATCGATGACTTTGACGCGAAATCCCTTTTGCTGCCCCAGTTCCCAGAGCAACTGGGGCGTCCCTTTTCCGCCTCGTCCAAAGCTGTAGTTAAAACCGACCGTCACCGACTGGGCTCGGAGATCCTCTATAAGGATCTTTTGCGTGAACTCTTCCGGCGAGAGGCTGGCCAATTCCGCATCAAAAGGAAGCATGAGAACGATATCGACACCGAGGCGTCCCATCAGCGCCGCCTTTACATCGGGAGGTGTGATGATCTTCGGAGCCGATTGGGGCCGCGTGACTTGCAAGGGATGAGGGTGAAAAGTGGCCACCACGGCCGTTCCCTGACGGGCACGGGCTTTTTTCACCATCTCCGAGATGAGTTTCTGATGTCCTAGATGGACGCCGTCAAAATTTCCGAGAGCCACATGGACTGCCTTGTACCCTTTGTCCAAGGGCCCGTCATATATGATGGTTCTCATGGTCATACCTACTTCAATATGCTTTCGCTCCACTGTAATACCTTCCGAGGTTGACAGAGCCAGCGGTCATCCTGCCAAATGGCCTGACCGACAGCGAGCAGTTGCCCCCGGTAATTCATGCGTATCCATTGTCCTTCCATCCAATTCTTATCGGGAAGGAACTGGGCCAATCCCTGTTTTAGCGCCGGAAGCCGCCGCTCGTTGATCTCCATATTGGGTAGGTGTTGCAGCACTTCACCTGGACTGACTAGCTTTTCTGGGGCCAGCCCCTGTTCCAGTTCTTTGAGAGTACAGGAATTTTGCAGGCGAAAAGGACCGCTTCGCCTGCGGATAAGCCATCCCATGATTGCGCCGCAACCTAGACGCTGGCCGATATCATGGCAGAGGGTTCGAATATAAGTGCCGCCGGAGCAATCAACATCCAAAATGAGCTCTCCCGGAGCATGTTCATGATATTGAACGATATCTATCCGGTCGATATTGATCTTCCGGGACGGTCGTTCCACTTCTATCCCCTGCCGGGCATATTCATAAAGGCGTTTTCCGCCGACCGATACGGCGGAGACCATAGGAGGTATCTGTTCCATCAGTCCCTGAAATTCCTTCAACAGCTCTTCCCAGGCTTGGCGGGTCAACTGAGGGATGGGATGTTCTTCAACGATTCGACCAGATACATCCTGACTGTCGGTGATCCGTCCCAGCAATAACTGGGCTCGATAGGATTTGTCTCCCCGGACGAGTTCGATCAACCGAGTCGCTTGACCTAAAGCGATGGGAAGTACACCCGCCGCGTCCGGATCGAGGGTGCCCATGTGGCCGATGCGTTTTTCTCGCAAGATTCGCCGGGCTTTAGCGACGACATCATGAGACGTCATGCCCGGAGGTTTGAGGATGTTTAAAAATCCTTCAAGTGGGGATTTCAAGGGGTTCAAGGGAACTTCTCACCGCCCCTAAGACTTGCTGCTTGACCTCTGCCAGAGTTCCCGACAAGGTACATCCGGAGGCTTTGCGATGGCCTCCGCCTCCAAACTGCCGGGCGATGGCGTAGACATCGATGTTTCCTTTAGAGCGAAAACCGACTCGGAATATCTCTTCGCCAGCTTCTTTAAATAACAAGGCTACCTGAACACCTGCTAAAAAACGGGGGTAATTGATCAATCCGTCACAGTCGCCTTCCGATGCCCCGGCTTGCACCATTGCTTCACGCGTCACCGTCAACGATGCGACTCGACCATCGTCAGACACTTCCAGGGTCGGGAGGATTTGCGCAAGCAAGTTCACAAAAGCGCGGGGACGGCTCTCAAAGACTTTTTCCCGGATTTCATCGGTCCGTGCGCCCATCTCCCGCAGATCGGCAGCCAATCGGAGGGTCTGCGGGGTTGTATTGGCATATTGAAAGGAACCGGTGTCTGTCATCAAGGATGTGTAGATGGCCGTAGCCATATCGTCGGTAATGTGCCAAGAGGCCGTCGTACAAAGCCGGTAGATCATCTCCCCGCAGGCGGCCGCTTGCGAATCGACCCAGTTGATGTGGCCGAATTGGCTGTTACCGACGTGATGATCGATGTTAATGACCGGGGCTTGCCCCTGGAGAAAACGACTTCCGTCGCCGATTCGGCCTTCATCAGCGCAATCGATGACGATAACCAGTTCCGGAGTGAACTCAGGTATCGTGCTGGCCTGAAAGACTTGATCCATGGCTGGAAGAAATCGATAGGAATCAGGGACAGGATCATCACAATAGGCGATCGCTTGCAATCCTTGCCCTCTTAAGCGGGTAAGCATGGCGCTGACTGAACCGAGACAGTCTCCATCAGGTACTTTATGCACAATCAGCAGAACCTTCGACGCCTGTGAAAGCATCTGAAGGATCTGCTGCTGTTGAAGATCAACGGGATTCATGAGGTCCATCCTCACGTTTTTCTTTGGACTCGACCTGGTTGAGTAACTGGGCGATACGAGTCCCTCGTTCGATGGAGGGATCAAAGGTGAAAACGATCTCCGGGATGTAGCGAATCCGCAAAGTTTTCGAGAGCTCACTCCGTAAAAAGCCTGTGGCCTGCTTTAAGGCGGCTAAGGCATTCTGTCGGGCCTCTTCATCACCTAAGAAGCTCACAAAGACTTTCGCATGACGACTGTCCTTGGAAACTTCCACCGCCGTGATGCTGGTGAATCCGATGCGGGGATCTTTCATCTCATCCCGAAGCAACCGTGCCAGTTCACGCTTGATATCCTCGGCCATGCGGGCTACACGATAACCGGCCATTGTGTCAACTCCTTGAATTAGAAGGTAAACCGGGGGGCCTTAAGCCCCCCGGTTTACTACTCAATGTGTCGTTGGACTTCCTCGATAACAAAAGCTTCGATGATGTCTTGTTCTCGAAGGTCGTTGAATTTTTCAATACCGATACCGCATTCGTAGCCTTCCGCTACTTCGCGAGCATCATCCTTGAATCGTTTCAAGGAATCCATCTTGCCTTCGTGGATGACCACGCCGTCACGGATGATACGGACTTCGGCATTGCGGGTAATCTTGCCTTCCAGAACGTAGGAACCGGCAATAGTTCCGGCTTTCGGTACCTTGAAGGTAGCCCGGACTTCGGCACGACCTAAGACGACTTCCTTCTTCTCTGGTTCGAGCAGACCGGACATAGCTGCTTTGATGTCCTCAGTCGCATCGTAAATGACCCGATAGAGCCGGATGTCGACCTGCTGGTTCTCTGCCGCTTTGCGGGTATTCGCATCAGGACGTACGTTAAAGCCGAGGATGATAGCGTTAGACGCCGCCGCCAGCATGACATCGGTCTCGGTGATAGCACCGACGCCGCCATGCACAACGTTGACGCGGACTTCAGAGGTAGACAACCGCTCCAGAGCACCCCGCAACGCTTCTACGGAACCTTGCACATCGGCTTTGACGATAACATGGAGATCTTTGACTTGCCCTTCCTGGATCTGTTTAAAGAGATCATCCAGGGAGACTTTCGAGGTGCGTCTCTGTTCTTCTTCTTTGCGCTTGTTGACCCGTTCGGAGATGACTTGCTTCGCCAGTTTTTCGTCGGTGACGACGGCAAAGGTGTCACCTGCTTGGGGGACATCGGATAGACCTAAGACTTCAACTGGAGTCGAAGGATCAGCTTTTTTCACACGGCGGCCTTTATCATCGATCATAGCGCGGACTTTACCTACGGAGTAGCCTGCCACGATGACGTCACCGATATTTAAGGTACCTTTTTGGACGAGAACGGTGGCCACAGGACCGCGGCCTTTATCCAGTTCCGCTTCGATAACGGTACCACGGGCCTCTCTGTCCGGATTGGCCTTCAAATCCTGCACCTCAGCGACGAGCAGGACCATCTCGAGCAGTTGATCAATATTTTGGCGAGCTTTGGCCGATACGGGAACAGCGATGGTATCGCCGCCCCATTCTTCCACAACAAGACCATGCTCAGTCAGCTCTTGCTTGACCCGATCCGGAGTGGCATCCGGTTTGTCGATCTTGTTGATGGCTACGACGATGGGAACACCAGCCGCTTTAGCGTGGTTGATCGCCTCAACGGTCTGGGGCATGACACCATCATCAGCAGCAACGACAAGGATTGCGATATCGGTAACCTGGGCGCCGCGAGCCCGCATGGCCGTAAAAGCTTCGTGACCGGGCGTATCGAGGAAGGTGATCTTTTTCCCTTCGATTTCGACTTGATAGGCACCGATATGCTGAGTGATGCCGCCGGCTTCTGAAGCCGTTACATTCGCCTCCCGGATAGCGTCGAGCAACGATGTTTTTCCATGGTCGACGTGTCCCATGACGGTGACGACGGGCGGGCGATGGATTAATTCTTCTTCCGTTTCTTCCGGTTCTTCAGCCAGAATCCCCTCAGCAGTGATGTTTTTCTTGACGTCGACAGTGATGCCCCAATCGGCAGCCAGGATCGATGCAGTATCCGCATCGATTTCTTGGTTGATGGTGGCCATGACGCCTAACTGCATGAGCTTTTTGATAATATCGGTCACTGTTTTGCCCATGGCTTGGGAAAGCTCAAGAACTGTGACCGCCTCATCGATCAGGATATGCTTCGGACCTTCATGTTCCGTATAGCGATGGCCCTTCTTGCCCTTCCCTTGCCGTGGGTGAACCAGTTTGGCGCCTGGACGATCCTCATAGCGATGATCATGTTCTTTGGGCTGAAGCTTGTTATTGGCATGCCGTTGGCGGCCGTCTTTTTTCGGTACTTCTGTCGTTTCGGGTGGTTTAGGAATGGCCGATTTGGGGATGGGACGACCACCGCCAGGGCGACCTGGACCGCCAGGGCCTCCCGGACCACCGGGGCGTCCTGGACCACCGGGGCGTCCTGGACCGCCGGGACCTCCCGGACGTCCACCACCGGGACGGGGTCCACCAAAGCCAGCACCTTCCGGACGGGGCGGACGGGGACCTCCAAAGCCAGATCCTTCGGGACGAGGCGGACGGGGACCTCCAAAGCCAGATCCTTCGGGACGGGGCGGACGGGGACCTCCGAAACCAGCTCCTTCAGGACGGGGCGGACGGGGACCTCCGAAACCAGTTCCTTCGGGGCGGGGCGGACGAGGACCGCCAAAACCGTCTTGACGAGGCGGACGGGGGCCTCCCATACCGGCTCCTTCGGGACGGGGCGGACGGGGACCACCAAAGCCATCTTGACGAGGCGGACGGGGACCTCCGAAACCCTCTTGGCGGGGCGGACGGGGACCTCCCATTCCAGTTCCTTCCGGACGGGGCGGACGGGGGCCGCCTTCCATACGTTGCCCTTCCGGACGTGGCGGACGTTGACCGCCTTCCATACGTTGGCCTTCTGGACGAGGCGGACGTTGACCGCCTTCAGGACGTTGACCTTCCGGACGGGGCGGACGTGGGCCGCCTTCCATACGTTGGCCTTCCGGGCGCGGCGGACGTGGGCCGCCTTCCATACGTTGCCCTTCCGGACGGGGCGGACGTTGACCGCCTTCTCTGCGTTGACCCTCTGGACGTGGCGGACGTTGACCGCCTTCCATACGTTGGCCTTCCGGGCGCGGCGGGCGCTGACCGCCTTCGGTGCGCTGACCTTCCGGACGGGGCGAACGTTGGCCGCCTTCAGCACGCTGGCCTTCAGGGCGAGGCGGACGTTGACCACCTTCGTTTTGCTGGCCTTCCGGACGAGTTGGTCGCTGATCGCCTTCGTTTTGTTGACCTTCCGGGCGCGGCGGGCGCTGCCCACCTTCGTTCCGCTGACCTTCTGGACGAGGCGGACGTTGATTGTTATCAGATTTATGTGCTTTCAAAGAGGGGAGTATCTTCTCTACGTCGACATCTTCAATGGTGCTCATATGGTTTTTTGCATCGATCCCTAATTCATTTAATTTATTTAGCACTATTTTGCTTTCTACACCCATGTCCCGGGCCAATTCAAAAACTCGTTTTTTTACCATTCTGTCACCTCCGCGATATTTGGCTGGATTCGGTTGACGTTTCACTTATTGCTTTACGAATAGCCCGGGCAAATCCGTCGTCAAGAACTGCGACCAGTGAACGAGGAGACTGGCCGAGTGCACTCCCGATAGATTCTTTTTGGCCAAAGGTCACTACCGGCACTTTTAGGTCGGCACACCAATGACTGAACTTGTCTGTTACGCCGCTTGAAGCATCCTCAGCGACGAGAAGCAGAGCTACTTTTTGTTTTTTCAAGTTCGCTTCTACTGCGCTGTCTCCAGATGCAATCTTACCGGCACGACGAGCCAAGCCAAGCAATCCGTAGATTTTATTGGTAACCATCAAACCTCTCCCAGTTGGGTTTTCAATGTATCCAAGAGTTCTGGGTCAATGGAATGGCGCAAGGCTTTTTCAAGACGCTTACCCTTGATCGATTTCGTCAGGCATTCTGTGTTGGCACAGACGTAGGCCCCGCGACCCGATTTTTTACCGGTCGGATCTAATTTGATCTCACCTTCCGGTGTTCTTACGACACGAATAAGTGCTTTTTTATCTCTCATCTCCCCACAGCCAACACACATTCGTTGCGGAATCTTTTTCACGCGTGTCATCGTTGGTCCCTCCGAAATCAGCCTTTAAGGTCGGGACTTATTCATATCGGCATCTGCCGGTTTCGGGGAGTCAGAGCTTTCGTCGGTGCCGGAGTCGCTATCATCATAGTCGTCGTAAGCGTCTTCTGCATCGGTTTCGTCGTAGTATTCATCATCAGCATAAGCTTCAGCATCATTTTCATCGACGAATTCGTCATCATAGGCTTCATCATAACTATCTTCGTAATCATAGTCCTGCTCATACTCTTCATCATATTCTTCATAAGAGTCAGCAGCGATTTGAGCAGTTTTAGCTTGGCTTTCGCTCTTGATATCAATTTTCCAGCCGGTAAGTTTAGCGGCTAAGCGGGCATTTTGTCCCTCTTTGCCGATGGCTAGTGAGAGTTGATAGTCTGGAACGACGACACGGGCTACTTTATCATCTTCATAGATATCGACGGTGACCACTTTCGCCGGACTTAAGGCATTGGCCACAAATTTTGCTGGGTCGGGATTCCATTTGACGATATCGATCTTTTCACCCTTCAATTCGTTGACAACCGCTTGCACCCGCATTCCTTTGGGACCAACGCAAGCGCCGACGGGATCGACATTTTCGTCTTTCGAATAGACGGCGATTTTGGAACGAGCGCCGGCTTCCCGCGATGCAGCTTTAAGTTCTACCGTACCGTCGTGAATTTCAGGGACTTCCAATTCAAAGAGTCGCTTTAATAGACCGGGGTGGGTACGAGAAATGAGTACCTGTGGCCCTTTGGTTGTCTTTTTCACTTCAACGATGTAGGCTTTGATCCTATCGCTGTAACGATAAGTTTCACCGTTCATCTGTTCGGAAGGAGCCAGCAGAGCTTCAACTTTGCCCAGGTCTACGTATACGTTCTTATTTTCCATCCGTTGAACAATACCGGTGACGATATCGCCCTCCCGGTTGGAGAATTCCTCATAAATCATGCCTCGTTCCGCTTCCCGGATCCGCTGAACGACAACTTGTTTGGCCGTTTGAGCAGCGATACGTCCGAACTCACGAGGAGTGACTTCCGATTCTAGCACATCGTCAACTTGATAATTGGGATTGATTTTTTGGGCTTCTGTCAGAGACACTTCAATTCTGGGATCGGCAACTTGCTCGACAATGGCTTTACGAGAATATACTTTGAATTCTCCCGTTGCCCGGTCAATGTGAACCCGGACATTTTGCAGAGAACCAAAATTTTTCTTGTATGCCGAAATCAATGCTGCTTCAATCGCTTCCAAAAGAATCTCTTTGGAGATCCCTTTTTCCCTCTCCAGATCCTGAAGTGCCCCCAAAAACTCGACATTCATTGGAACGGCCTCCTAATTCAGTTGTCTCTAAAAAGAAAAGTGCAACCGGACTGACGAAACTTGATCTAGGGGGATCGTTTTTTCTTCGTTATCTCCGGCTATCGTGATACCTTCGCTCGTTTTCTGTATCAGTTCTCCGATATGTTCCTTACTTCCGGCGACTGGAGCGAAAGTGGTTATGCGAATTTTCTCCCCGCGGAATCGCTCAAAATCCCTTTCGGTCTTAAGAGGCCTATCGATACCTGGTGAGGATACTTCCAAGGAATAGGCATGGGTTATGGGATCTTCTCGATCGAGGATGTCATCGAGACGACGGCTAACTTCCTGGCAATCTTCCATCTCGACGCCGCCCTCTTTGTCAATGTAAACCCGTAAGAACCAATGCCCCCCCTCCTTAATCCATTCTACATCGACCAACTCAAGCTTTAGCTCTTCTACAATCGGTTGCGTCCAGGCAGTTACCCGATCTTCAATGCGTTGTTTGCCGGACATGAATTAGCCTCCTTATATACTCATCTATCTGCACTGTCAAAAGGTCGTGCTATTTATTTTTTCCTGAATAATCAGGAGAAATACTTAAACAAGCATTGCTATCAGTTTAACAAACGGAAAGAGTGGGTTGGTACCCACTCCTTCGAATAAACGTAAAATGCACATACCTAGGGATAAACAAGACAGTGAAATCAAAGGCAAACATTGTAATCCCTGCTGAAACACACTAGGGTTAGTATAGCACGCCACTTTTTCCAACGCAAGACTATTCAACGGTATTTATCCACATTGGTAAAGAAAAACAGCAAAAGAACCTGTCTAACAAGTATTGTCCGACAGGTTCTAAAAATTTTCTTATAATGGAGCCACTGACCGGGATTGAACCGGTGACCTTATCCTTACCAAGGATACGCTCTACCGACTGAGCTACAGCGGCAAATGGCGCGCCCGGAGAGATTCGAACTCCCGACCTGCTGATTCGTAGTCAGTTACTCTATCCAGCTGAGCTACGGGCGCATGATGGAGCGGAAAACGAGATTCGAACTCGCGACCCTCGCCTTGGCAAGGCGATGCTCTACCGCTGAGCTATTTCCGCATGGTGCGGTCGAGAGGACTTGAACCTCCACAGCCTTGCGACCACTAGAACCTGAATCTAGCGCGTCTGCCAATTCCGCCACGACCGCATATGAAGATGAGAAAACTGGTCGGAGCGACACGACTTGAACGTGCGGCCTCTACCACCCCAAGGTAGCGCTCTACCAAACTGAGCTACGCCCCGACAAATGGCGGAGTGGGCGAGATTTGAACTCGCGCTGGCCTTACGACCACTAACGGTTTAGCAAACCGTCCTCTTCAGCCACTTGAGTACCACTCCAGGGGTTATGGCGGAGCAGACGGGATTCGAACCCGCGATCTCCAGCGTGACAGGCTGGCATGTTAGGCCTCTACACCACTGCTCCGTATTTTGGTGGGCGATGACGGGATCGAACCGCCGACATCTTGCTTGTAAGGCAAGCGCTCTCCCAGCTGAGCTAATCGCCCGAATAGATGGTGACCCGTAGGGGATTCGAACCCCTGTAACCGCCGTGAAAGGGCGGTGTCTTAGACCGCTTGACCAACGGGCCATGATGGTGATCCATGCTGGACTCGAACCAGCGACACCCTGATTAAAAGTCAGGTGCTCTACCAACTGAGCTAATGGATCGTTATATGGTGGAGGGAGAAGGATTCGAACCTTCGAAGGCAGAGCCGGCAGATTTACAGTCTGCTCCCTTTGGCCACTCGGG
>NZ_WNKU01000025.1 GCF_009720735.1 Heliobacterium mobile | reverse complement strand
GTAGCTATGTCGGGAGCGGATAAGCGCTGAAAGCATCTAAGCGCGAAACCGACCCAAAGATGAGACTTCCCACTACGGAAGTAGGTAAGACCCCAGGAAGATGACCTGGTCGATCGGCCCGAGATGTACACGCCGTGAGGCGTTCAGTCGACGGGTACGAATCGGTCGAGGACTTGACCTTATGCTTTACAAAATATTTCTGTGTAGTTTTCTTGGAATAAGAGAATTTATAAAAAGCAAAATCCATGGCGGAATAACTCCGACCGTGGATTTTTTATTTTTCTGAGACACCCAAGCGGGAGTCTTGGGTTTTTTCTATAAAAAGCTGATCTCATCATAGCCAGTATCTAATGAGTCTCCGGAATTATGTTTGTATATGTTTTGTACGGGCAATTTATAAACAATCCATATCTTTTTATAACATTTTTCGTTACAATTTGACGGGACGTTTATTGCTTGTAAAATTTAGAACAATCAGACAAAGGATAGGGATGTGTGGCCAGCCAAATGGACTTTATGAATGACCAATCGAAGAATGCCAGCTTAATTCCCATGGGGGATAGTTGTTGGCTTGTGCAGTTTCAGCAAGAGATTTCCCTCGACATCAACAGAAAAGTGCAGGCTCTGGCAGAAGTGTTAGAGCGAGCCCAGCCCCCTTGGGTTCGGGAGATCGTCCCTACCTATTGTTCTTTGGCTGTGTATTACGATCCCTTTCAAATCGAAGCCTATGAAGTAGAATGTTATCTCTGGGCGGAGATAAACTTGTTAAACGATGCGATGATGGCCTCCTCCGTCATATGGGAAATTCCCGTCTTATACGGAGGCGAATGGGGCCCGGACTTAGTGTCCCTAGCTTTACGTGTGGGGTTAAAGCCGGAAGAGGTAATCGCGATCCACAGTCACTCCACATATCATGTGTATATGCTCGGCTTTGTTCCGGGTTTTTGCTATCTCGGTAAAGTATCGCCCAAAATCGCTGTACCTCGGTTGGATAATCCCCGCAAGTCGGTTCCGGCGGGGTCTGTTGGCATCGCTGGCCTTCAGACCGGGATTTATCCTATAGCGGCTCCTGGCGGTTGGCAGATTATTGGACGTACACCCTTTGGGCTCTACGATCCCAAACGAGAAAAGGCGGTATTCGTAAAAGCGGGAGATGGGGTTCGGTTCAAACCTATCGATCTGGCTACGTATCACATGGTATCGCAGAAAGTGAAAATGGGCTGGCAACCTACGCCGATAGAAGGGACGAAGAGCAATGGGAACAGTGGAGGTCATCAAGGGCGGTTTATTGACTACGGTGCAAGACCTGGGGCGCTATGGACACCAAGCCTCCGGAATGCCCGTAGCCGGCGCCATGGACACCTTTTCCTTGCAAGCAGCAAATCTTCTGGTCGGCAATAATCCTGGCGACGGAGCACTCGAGATCACTCTTGCCGGTCCAAGGTTGCGTTTTTTATCCCCAGGCGTTATCGCCATTACCGGGGCAGATTTGTCACCTACATTGGATGGAGAACCTCTTTCTATGTGGGTAAACTGTCCGGTGGGACGAGGCAGTATATTAGCTTTTGGTACACCTCGCAGCGGATGCCGTTCCTATCTCGCCGTATCGGGCGGTTGGGCCGTCGAGCCGGTGTTAGGAAGCCGGTCTACATATTTGCGCGGTCAACTGGGTGGATTCCAGGGACGGGCACTAAAAGAGGGAGACCAGCTGCAGTTTCATCCGGGAAAAAGGATAGACCAGTTAGGAACTCGACAACTTTGTCCCGATGCTATTCCTGTCTATTCCCGACAGGTTACGGTGAGAGCGATCTTAGGCCCGCAAGAAGACTTTTTTGCGAAAGATGCGATAGAAACCTTTTTCTCAAAAACGTATCGGGTCAGTGCGCTGTCCGATCGCATGGGCTACCGTTTGGAGGGGCCCCGCTTGAATCGACAAACCGATAAAGAGATGATCTCTGATGCGACAACTCTGGGGGCGGTGCAAGTTCCTCCCGATGGACAGCCCATCGTGCTCATGGCTGACCGGCAAACGACAGGCGGCTATCCGAAAATCGTTACGGTGATCACCGCCGATGTTCCGTTGCTGGCCCAAGCGAAGATGGGAGACACGGTACAGTTTATCCCGTGCGACATCCCAAAAGCCCATTCAATTCTGCGACAGCAAAGGGATATTTTACGTAACGGGATTGTGAACGGAGCATGTCATTCCGTGGAGGTGTTCTAGCCGAATGAGGGTCGATTTGAACTGCGATCTCGGGGAGAGCTTTGGAGCCTATCGAATCGGTTGCGATGAAGAAATGATCGCGATCGCGACGTCTGTCAATATCGCTTGTGGGTTACATGCCGGCGATCCCGATGTGATGGCTCGAACGGTGGATAGGGCACTGCGGGCAGGAGCAGCCATCGGTGCCCATCCGGGTTTTCCCGATTTGGCGGGTTTTGGCCGCCGGGAAATGCAGATGGCACCTGCCCAAGTAACAAACCTGATCGTCTACCAGGTAGGGGCATTGCAAGCCTTTGTCCGCGCAGCAGGCGGAAAGTTGAACCATGTGAAGCCCCACGGTGCTTTGTATAATATGGCCGCACAAATGGATGAACTGGCCGAGGCCATTGCCGAAGGAATTCAAAAAGTCGATCCCAACCTGATCCTATATGGACTGTCCGGTTCTCGGCTGGTTAAGGCAGGGAAAAAGGTGGGGTTAAGGGTAGCCCAAGAAGTCTTTGCCGATCGCAGCTATAAGGCCGATGGGACATTGACACCCCGTTCTCATCCTCAGGCGGTCATCCATGACCCAGGGGTAGCGGCACGCCGGGTGATGCAAATGATTTCCTCCCAAACAGTGCAGGCTGTCGATGGGTCGAGCATTTCGCTGGAGGCTGACACCGTTTGTATTCACGGCGATACCCCTTCCGCTATAGAGATGGCCCGGATACTAAGGTGCCGGTTAGAAGAAGAGGGTATTGCGGTAGAGGCATTAAGGTAAGAGTTATAAAAGTACGTTCATGTGTGTGGCGAATCATCAGGTTTGCCAGGTCGTTATGTGTGTAGGTAGGTCTGAATAGGAAGCCGAGAGTCCGTTTATAGATTCGTCGTCACATTCCTATTGGTTATGGAATACATTGCCACTGAATTTAGGTCAGTGGCAAGGAGAGATGACGAATGGAGAGCAGCCTGTCTACCGGAATGAACTATCCTGCGGTGCGTCCCATGATGTGTGATCGCATGAGGGATTTAGTGGGTCAAAACGTGCGAGCCGAAGTCCGATATCCCGACGGAATGCGGACGTACACGGGACGACTTGTCAATGTGGGAGAGGACTATGCCGAAATCGAGGTGGCAAACCCCCCTGTAACCGCATCGGAACAGGAAGATAAAGTTCAGGCGGAGCAGATCGTCCCCGTACCCTATGGTTTCTATGGTCGCCCCGGATTTGGCTATGGGCCGGGATTCGGCTATGGCCCCGGATATGGGTATGGCTATGGACCAGGATTCGGTTACGGACCCGGCCCTGGAGTTTTCCGGGTGATTTTTCCCTTGCTCCTGCTCAGTTCGTTGTATGGGTACCGATAAGTAGAATTGCATGAAAAGGTTGATTCCGAATCCTCCCCCTTAATAACGGGAGGATTTTTTTTTTGAAAGATCTTTATACAAAAGCTCAAGGAGAAATCTATAAAGCTGGAGAGATGATATAATCTTCTAGACACTGTTATGACTGAACAAATGCTGCAATGAATTCTGACGCTGCTGCAAAAAATGATGTTGTAAAGATCATGTACGAATAGGTGAAAAATGATGAAAACACCCGGGCTGGCCATGACCTATGCCAAACTGGTCATGACGACCTGTTTTTGGGGAGGCACATTCGTAGCGGCCAAATTGGCCGTCCTGGAGGCGCCGCCTTTTCATGCTGCAAGCTTTCGATTCACCCTTGCCACATTGGTGCTCTTTTCCCTCGTTGTCCTTCAATGGTGGGGCAAAGGAAGGCAGGAGCCTTTTCCCATTCCCCGGGGAAGCCGGCAGATTTTCGGCCTCTTTTCATTAGGTCTGACCGGAATATTTTTGTATAACGCCGCTTTTTTTACGGGTTTAAAATTCACTTCCGCTGCGAACGGTTCCCTAGTCATCGCCATAAACCCCCTGGTCACGGCGCTGCTGTCAGCGGTGATGCTGAAGGAACGGCTTCGTCCCTCCCAGGTGACCGGGTTGGTGATCTCCTTTATCGGGGTTGTGACAGTCATCTCCCGCGGATCTCTCGAGGTGCTTCAGCAGTTATCTTTTAATCCCGGCGACATGATCCTGCTGGGGGCTCCTCTGTCATGGGCGCTTTACTCCATTCTCGGGAAAAAAGTCCTCGGTAGCTTTAGCCCCCTTGTGGCTACGGCTTATGCCACCCTGTTCGGCACAGTCTTATTGATTCCGGCAGCCCTAACCGAAGAGTTGCTGGGCATCGGAACAGCCCATTTTTCCCTGCAAGGCTGGCTAGCCATTCTCCAACTAGCTCTCTTAGGGACCGTATTAGGTTTTGTCTGGTGGTATGAAGGAATTCAACAGATCGGCCCTGGTCGAGCCGCGCCGTTTATCAACATGGTTCCTCTCTTTGGCTGCCTCTTCGGAGTGCTCCTTTTGGGTGAACAGGTTACTTGGCCGCAACTCGTCGGGGGCATTCTAGTCGTCGCTGGAGTCGCCTGCGGAACCCTTTCACCATCGCTTCGGGGGACCAACGAAAACGCTCAAAAAGTGAAACCGCAGCAAATTAAAGCATAGAAGAGGCACATTACGTTGCTCTGATCCAGCAAAGGTCATGGAGGAAAATGTAGATGGGTTCCCTGTTAGTCCTTCTTTCGGCGTTAGCCTTCGGTTCAATGGCGGTCATGGCCGCAGCAGCCTATGGACAAGGGGTCAATGTGACTACCTTATTGGCGTTGCGATTTGCCATTGCAGCAGCAATTCTTTGGGCGATCGTCAGCCTGCGAAAAGAAAAGGTATCGATTCGCCGGCGTACATGGATGTATCTTTTCTTGCTCGGTGCCGTCTGTTACGGCGGTCAGTCCTTTTGTTTTTTTACAGCCGTAGAAAAACTCAACCCCGCTTTGGCGGCCATGTTGCTCTATACCTATCCGGTCATCGTATACATAGTCTCGTTGCTCCTCGGTAAGGAAAAAGTCCATTGGGCCAATCTGCTCGCCCTAGCAGCAGCCAGCGCCGGCATCTTGCTGGTACTGGGCGCTTCACTAGACATGGTTCGCTTGGACCTTTCGGGGATCTGTTTTGGGCTAGGCGCAGCCGTTATTTTTTCAGTTTATTTGCTGCTTAGCGACCGTGTCGTCAAAGAGGTACCGCCCCTCGTCATGACGACCTATATTTCCAGCTTCGCAGCGATGACATTTGCCCTATCGGGCTTGATTTTGGGTGAACTGCATTTTTCCCTTACCGGGCAAGCCTATGGAGCGATCTTTGCCATCGCCCTCGTTTGCACGGTCGTGGCTATCCTCGCCTTGTCAGCCGGTATCGAACGGATTGGGCCGGCGAAGGCATCGATTCTCAGCACGATCGAGCCGGCCTGGACGGTATTTCTGTCCTTCATCGTTTTTGGTGAGACGCTCAACGGGTCTCAATTGCTTGGTGGAGTGCTCATCTTATGCAGCGTCCTCTTGTTGCAGTTGAAAAATAAACCCGATAAAACAAATCGGTAAACGTGAATTGCGATGGTTCTTGCCCTTGTCCATGACGCTGGAATGTTGTAGAATATTTGGGTAGTCATTGAGAGACTACTTTCTTGACATAATGATGAAGGACATCAGGGGCGACCCCGGCGCGGGAGGCCTAAAGGGAGCCCGAAAATCGCACGGGGAGGAATATTTCGAATGACAACGGAAAAAGGTACTTGGACAGTCAAAAAAGGTTTGGCTGAGATGCTCAAGGGCGGCGTGATCATGGATGTAACGACGCCGGAGCAAGCAAAAATCGCGGAAGCAGCCGGCGCTTGCGCCGTTATGGCCCTGGAACGGGTTCCTGCGGACATTCGCGCCGCCGGCGGAGTGGCCCGGATGGCTGACCCGACGGTCGTATTGCGCATCATGGACGCTGTTACGATTCCGGTTATGGCCAAAGCCCGGATCGGTCATTTTGTGGAAGCACAAATCCTCGAATCCCTGGGGGCGGACTACATCGATGAGTCGGAAGTGTTGACCCCGGCGGACGATCTCTACCATATCAACAAGCATGATTTCAAGGTGCCCTTCGTCTGCGGTGCCCGCAACTTAGGGGAAGCGTTGCGGCGTATCGGCGAAGGAGCGGCCATGATTCGGACCAAAGGCGAGCCCGGCACCGGTAACGTGGTGGAAGCTGTGCGCCATGCTCGTCAAGTTATGAGTGAAATCCGTAAACTCACCAATATGCCCCAAGAAGAGCTGATGACCTTTGCCAAGGAAATCGGCGCGCCCTATGACCTGGTTTGCATGGTGGCAAAAGAAGGCCGCCTGCCTGTCGTTAACTTTGCCGCCGGCGGCATCGCCACACCGGCAGATGCCGCGCTGATGATGCAAATCGGTGTCGATGGTGTCTTCGTCGGTTCGGGCATCTTCAAGTCGGGCGACCCGGTTCGCCGCGCGAAAGCGATCGTGGCAGCTACGACCCACTACAATGATCCCCAAGTGCTCGCCGAAGTGTCGAAAGACCTGGGCGAACCGATGGTGGGTATCGAAATCCCGACGATTCCGGCCGATCAGCGGATGCAAGAGCGCGGCTGGTAAGGGATGGACAAACTAAAAATCGGTGTCCTGGCGATGCAGGGTGCCTTTGTTGAACACGAACAGATGCTGCAATCGCTGGGCTGTGACACGGTGCAGGTACGCAAGGTCGAGCATTTGGCCGATCTGGACGGCTTGATCATCCCCGGCGGTGAGAGCACCACCATCGGCAAACTGTTGGTGGATTTCGGTTTGGCCGAGTCCGTCCAAGAGCGGGCCCAGCAGGGTATGCCAGTCTGGGGTACCTGTGCCGGCCTCATCCTGATGGCGAAAGAGATCGCCGGGTCCGAACAATACCGGCTCGGTCTCATGGATATCACTGCTGTTCGCAACGCCTTTGGACGTCAGGTGGATTCTTTTGAAGTTCCCTTGGCGATCGACGAGGTCAGCAGCGAACCTTATCCGGCCATATTCATCCGGGCGCCTTTCATCGAGAAGGCCGGACCGTCTGTAAAGATTTTGGCCGAACATAACGGGAAAGTGGTCATGGCTCGTCAAGGCTCATTCCTGGCGTCGGCCTTTCATCCCGAACTGACCCAGGACTGCCGGATCCATGCCTATTTTATGGACATCGTCCGAGAATCCCGTCAAAAAGCTTGATAAAAACGATCCTTAGCGATCAACGTAGCCCCGGGGTACACGCCCCGGGGCTAGCCCGATATCTTATTCTTTGGACGAAGACTTGTAAAGCAGGGACAGAATGGGCGATTCCAGAAAGGAGAAACCATGGCGACAGTTATCGGAAAAGGCGTACAACTTTATTACGAAGTGCATGGGTCAGAAACAGCGCCGGCGATGATCTTCACCCATGGTGCCGGCTGGGATCACCGGCAGTGGGAACCGCAGGTCGACGTGTTTTCCCGGAACTTCCGGGTCATCGTCTGGGATGTTCGCTACCATGGGCAATCGGTAGCTGCTGACGGTCCCATTGATGCGGAGACATTTAGCCGAGACTTGATTCTGCTGTTAGATCACCTGGCGATTGAAAAGGCCATTTTAGTCGGTTGTTCCATGGGCGGACACATTTCACTGCGGACGGCTGCCCTTTATCCGGAGCGGGTACAGGCCTTAGTGCTCATGGGTACACCGGTGACGAGC
Organism: Heliobacterium mobile; assembly: GCF_009720735.1. Classification (GTDB taxonomy): domain Bacteria; phylum Bacillota; class Desulfitobacteriia; order Heliobacteriales; family Heliobacteriaceae; genus Heliobacterium; species Heliobacterium mobile. Next base: position 39,375 of record NZ_WNKU01000025.1, on the reverse strand, counting down.
GCCTTCAACTGGTTTAACCGTCTGCAGATCCCCTTTCGTCAGCGTTCCATGCAGAAATTTGTCATGGAAGTCGTCGATATGTCTTTACAGTTTTTCTCCTTTTTCTTCTACGGTTTGACCATGCGTATCTCCTCTATGCAGTCCCTCGCCAAGATGCATGCCAAAGCGCTGAGTATGTATAATCCGTCCCTGCAGGACTATTTCTATGGCGTCACTTCGGTTCATTCCAAAGAGCGGTGGATGCAAATCTTCAACGCGGTCTCACGGATGGAAGCTTTGGCCGAACTAACGAAAGTCCAATGTTCTACGTTGGTCATTGAAGGGGACGGCGAATGGATGATGCGCCGGCAGCACCGCTACATCTGTGAATGTATCCCCGGTACGGTCCATAAGGTGATCAACCACGCCGGACATGCTACGAACTTGGACAATCCGGTAGAGGTGAATCAGTATTTGGCCGAGTTTATCGCCGCCGTCCTGATAGACGACAAGGCCGATCCTTGCCGGTGCTGGTGCGAGCCCTTAGAACTCCATGCGGCTAAGGCATGACTCTGGCAAGATTTTTTAAGATAATGGAAAGGTAACTGCATCCAGAACTCCTAGTGAGTGTATACAAAAAACTTGACAAGAACCTTCTTGTCAACGGGAAAGAGCTGTGCTAAACTCCAATGTAAATGCAAAAGGCAATGACGGGGAGCAGTAATCGGAAGAAAGGCCTCAGAAAGTTGGCGGACGATGCGAGCCAACCCATTCACCGATGAATTTCCACCCCTGATGCTGGCGGCGATGAACCGCCCGGTCATGTCCGTTACACATGTCGAGCGGACTTTCTTTATAGAAAGTCAAGCAGGGTGGCAACGCGGGTCAACCTCTCGTCCCTGACAAAAAATCGTCAGGAATGGGGGGTTTTTATATTTCTCACGACTTTGTATACATAATTATATCTTAGCCATACAGGCTAACGAACTAAAGGAGGAATCTCACCGTGTACGAAAAAGAGTATCTGATGCTTCCCGGGCCGACGCCCGTACCCCCGCGGGTCCTGCGGGCTTTATCGGAACCCCTCATGAACCACCGGGGTCCCAGCTTCAAAGTCCTCATCGAAGAGGTGACCGAAGGCGTCAAATACGTCTACCAGACGAAAAATGACGTGCTGATCCTGCCTTCTTCCGGTACCGGCGGTATGGAAGCGGCTATCGTCAACTTCCTCTCGCCGGGAGACAAAGTGCTCGCTCTGTCCATCGGCGCCTTCGGCGACCGCTTCGCTACCATCGCCCAGACCTACGGCTGTATCGTCGACAAGGTGGACTTTGAATGGGGCACCGCCGTCGATATGAACCTGGTCAAAGAAAAGCTCGATGCTGACAAACAGCAAGAGTACAAAGCGATCCTGATCACTCACAACGAAACCTCCACTGGTGTCTGCAACGATCTTCAAGCGCTCAGCAAAATCCGGGGCGATCACCCGGCCCTGATCCTCGTCGACTCTGTCTCCGGTCTCGGCGTGATGGATGTGAAAACAGACGAGTGGGGGATTGACGTCATCGTCACCGCCGCCCAGAAAGGCTTCATGATCCCGCCGGGCGTTTGCTTTGTCTCCGTGAGCCCCCGAGCTTGGGCCGCCTACGAACGGTCCAAATGCCCGAAATTTTACTGGGACCTGGGCTCGGCGAAAAAGTTCCTGGAAAAAGGCCAAACCCCGGTGACCCCCGCTCTTCCCCAACTGACCGGCCTGCGGGAAGCCTTGAAAATCTTCACGGAAAAAGGCCTCGACTATGTCTTTGCGAAACAGCTCTACCTCCGCGACATCACCCGCGCTGGTGCTCGCGCCCTCGGCTTAAAACTTCTCGCCGATGATTCCTGCGCCTCTGCCGCGGTTACCGCCGTCTGGGCACCTGAAGGATTCGAAGCGAAAGCCATCAACAAGAAGATGCGCGAAGAATACAACGTGGTCCTCGCTGGCGGCCAGAAAAAGCTGGAGAACAAAATCTTCCGCATTGGCCACCTGGGCTACGTGCAGCATCTCGATATCCTGGCCACTATCGGTGCCCTCGAAATGACCTTAAAAGAACTCGGTGCTCCCGTCGAACTCGGTCAAGGCGTCAAAGCCGCACAAGAAGTCATCATGTCGAGAAAGGGGCTACTCTAAACCATGCGTGTACTCGTCTGTGATCCCATTTCGGAAAAAGGTATTGAAATATTGAAAGCAGCCGGCGAAGTCGCCGTCGACGTGAAACTCAAGCAAACGGAAGACCAGATCGTCGACATCATCGCCGAATATGACGCCGTCGTCGTTCGTTCGGAGACGAAAATCACCAAGCGGATCATAGAAAAAGCGGAACGGCTCAAAGCCATCGGCCGGGCCGGCGTCGGTGTGGACAACATCGACGTCGAAGCGGCCACCCAAAAAGGGATCGTCGTCGTCAATGCCCCCGAAGGCAACACCATCGCTGCCGCTGAATTGACCGTCGCCCATATGATCAGCCTGGCCCGGAACCTGGCCACAGCGAACGGCTCCCTCAAAGGGGGCCAATGGCAGCGCAGCAAATTCACCGGGATTGAATTAAAAGGCAAAACCTTGGGCATCCTGGGTTTGGGGAAAATTGGATCGGAAGTGGCGAAGCGCGCCCGCGCCTTCGATATGACCGTCATCGCTTTCGACCCCTATGCCTCTGCTGAAAAAGCCAAAGACATGGGCGTCACCCTTAAAGATTTGGATGCTGTCATCGCTGAGTCGGACTTCCTCACCATCCACATGCCGAAGACGAAAGATACCCTCAAGCTGATCAACGCCGACCGGATCACTAAGATGAAAGACGGCGTCCGTATCATCAACTGCGCCCGTGGCGGCATCATCGACGAAGCCGCCCTCTATGACGCCATCGTCGCCGGAAAAGTGGCTGGTGCCGGTCTGGACGTGTTCGAAACAGAACCCTGCACCGACAGCCCCCTCTTCACCCTCCCGCAAGTACAAGTGACGCCGCACCTGGGGGCTTCTACCCAAGAGGCGCAAGTCAACGTGGCGATCGATGTAGCCTATGACATCCTGCGGGTCCTCCGCGGCGAAGTCGTCAGCGCCGCCGTGAACATCCCTGCCGTCAAGCCCGAAATGATGACCATCTTCCAACCCTACCTCGACCTGGTTGAACGGATGGGCCAATTCCTCGGTCAAACCGTCGGTGGTGCTATCGAAAAAATCGTCATCACCTTCCAAGGCGAAGTGGCCAAATATAACGTAACCCCTCTCACGACGACCTTGCTCAAAGGCTTGCTTAAGCACAGCCTGCAAGAGACCGTCAACTACGTCAACGCTCCCCATGTGGCCAAAGCCCGGGGTATCAAGGTATTAGAGTCCAAAACACCCGATGTAGAAGATTACGCTGTCCAAATTAGCGCCATGGTGGAATTGGCCAACGGCACCACCCGTCAAGTGACAGGTACGCTCCTGCGTAAGAACCAGCCTCGTTTCGTCCGCATTGACGACTTCGATATGGACATGGCGCCGGTCGGACATATGCTCGTCATGCCCCATACAGACAAGCCGAAAATCATCGGCCGCACCGGCACGATCATCGGCGAACATAACGTCAACATCGCCGGCATGCATCTCGGCCGTAAAGTCTCCGGTGGACATGCTATCGCCATCCTCAACGTTGACGGTGCTGTACCCGAACAGGTCCTGGCGGATCTGTCCCAAATCGACGGTGTGGAAGACGTGAAATACGTCTCTCTCGCCTAAGAACCTCCAACATACACTCTCAATCGCACTCGTAGCCGCAGTCGTTCAACATCGTTCCATCCTGTCCAAGGAGGGTTCCCATGTTAGACACCAAATTTGTCCGGGCCAATCCCCAGGTGGTGGAGGAGGCGCTCAAAAACCGAGGCGCCAACCTCTCCCTCGATGATTTTCTGGAACTGGACCGCCGCCGCCGTTCTATCCTGGTGGAAGTGGAAAAGTTAAAAGCTCAGCGAAATGCCGTCTCCGCAGAAATCGCCCGCAAGAAAAAAGCCAAAGAAGATGCCGAGGCTATGATCCTGGAGATGCGCCAGGTCGGCGATCAGATCAAGGACCTCGACGACCAACTGGCTCAGATCGAAGAGGATATGGAAAAACTCCTCTACTATATCCCCAACATTCCGCACGCCTCTGTCCCGGTCGGCCTTTCCGAAGAAGAGAACGTGGAAATGCGCACATGGGGAACGCCGGAGAGCTTTGACTTTCCCGTCAAAGCTCACTGGGATTTAGGGGAAGAGCTCGATATCCTCGATTTTCAGCGGGGAGCCAAGATTACGGGCGCACGCTTTACCGTCTATAAAGGACTGGGTGCCCGGTTGGAGCGGGCCATCATCAACTTGATGATGGATACCCACGCCCAGCGGGGATATACGGAAATCTTCCCGCCCTTCATGGTGAACAAGCAGTCCATGTTCGGCACGGGACAGTTGCCGAAGTTTGCCGAGGACATGTTTGCCGTAAGCGGCACCGAATACTTCCTCATCCCCACGGCGGAAGTCCCCGTGACCAACCTCTATGGCAACGAGATCCTCGAAGCGGAGCAGCTGCCGATTTACCACTGTGCGTACTCGGCTTGCTTCCGGGCCGAAGCCGGCGCTGCCGGTCGGGATACGCGCGGGCTGATTCGTCAGCACCAGTTCAACAAAGTGGAGTTGGTCAAGTTCACCCACCCCGATCACTCCTACGAAGAGCTGGAGAAGCTGACGGCCGATGCCGAGCATATCCTGCAACTGTTGGGTTTGCCCTATCGGGTGATCACCCTCTGCACCGGGGACATGGGCTTCTCGTCGGCGAAGACCTACGACATCGAAGTCTGGCTGCCGAGCTTCCAGACATACCGGGAAATCTCCTCCTGTTCGAACTTTGAGGACTTCCAAGCTCGGCGGGCGAACATCCGCTTCCGCCCGAGCCCGAAGGCAAAACCGGAGTTTGTCCATACCCTGAACGGTTCAGGCCTGGCCATCGGACGAACCGTCGCGGCCATCTTGGAAAACTACCAGCAGCCTGACGGAACCGTCCTCATACCGGAAGCGCTGCGACCCTATATGGGAACGGATCGCATCGTGCCCAAAAAATAAATGGGTCCGTGGCCGACGGCTAAGTCCGATAGGTTTACATCGTTACTTTGTGAGAAAGAGTTCTCCCTGATGGAGACTCTTTCTTTTTTTTTCGGCAGGACTCAGCGGTTTTTTGCCGAAAATATATTACTTAACCCTAGACATAGATAGATAATGGATAATTATTTTTTGGCAGATCATCTTGCTATTGGATGTTCCAGGGGACGAAACGGAGGGGGCAGCTTTGCACAGTTTGGCTTCCTTGGCGAGCCCGGAAATGTATACTCTCCAGGGCGAAGCGCTGTTAATTAATGCAGTGGCGATCATGCATGAAAAGAATATTAGCAGTATTTTGGTCACTCGCGGAGACGTGGTTGTCGGAATTATCACGGAGAGGGATTTGGTCCGGCTTGTCGCATCTGGCGTCGATCTCCGTAACACAACAGCGGAAAGTGTGATGACTAGTCGGCTCGTTCATTTGCCAGAGACGGCCGTCCTCGATGAAGTGTTGTTTGTAATGGAGCAAGAAGGTGTCCGTCACCTTGTCGTCACCGAAGCCGACGAGCAAGAGCGCCGAGAAACTCTGTTTGAACCGGAACAGGACTCTGGCCCGGGGCCGAAACCTCGAAAGAATTCTCTACCGGTCCGCGCTGGTGAAGAAGGCATTCCCCGAGCGAAGGGCATCGTCACCTATACCGATATCGTCCGTAAACTGGAAGAAGATTTTTTCAAAAAGCCGCTCACGGTTCAGGACTGTATGACGACTGATTTGCACCGGGTCGATGTGGCCACCACGATCGGCGGCGCTTTTGCCAAGATGAGTGAAGAGCGTCTGGGTTGTCTGCTCATCGACCAGCAGGGAAAAACAGTGGGCATCTTGACGGAACGGGATGTAGTCCGGTTTACCCGCAGTGGCTTGGATTTGCAAAGCCCCGTTGTCCAGGTGATGAGCCCGTCGCCCATGACGATTTCCCAAAACATGACCATTTTTGATGTGGCCCGATATATGGAGCAGCATCGCATCCGTCGTCTCTTAGTTCGGAACCGAGACGGACGGATCGGCGGAATGATCGACAATAATCAAATCGTACAAGCCGTAAAAAACACCTATCATTCCTTCATGCAGGGAGAGGTGATGCGTTCGCGCAAAGTCCTCACCATGATCGATGAAGGGGTGGCCGAAATAGACGGTCACAGCTACCGGGTGCTCTGGATGAATCCCGCCGGGGCCCGCCTGCTAGGGTTTGAAACGTACTCGGAAGCATTGGGCCGTGAATTTCCTAGTCTGCTAGCTCCTGAGGCGGCAGAGCGAATGTTCAAAGACTTCCGGGAACAGACCGCACGGGACGGCGTTACCGGTGTGACATCGTTACCCTCTTCCGGCGCCAAGCATCTTTTGCTGGCTTATCAGATGTACCGGGATTTCCGAGGGGAACCTCGCATCCGGATCATCTACCGGGACATTACGGAACTCGCTACGGCGCAGGATGCCCTACATGCGGAAAAAGAGCGCATCCAGACGATCTTCAACGCTTCCCGGGAGGGGATGCTGATCCTCGACGGAGCGGGAAAAGTGTTGGAACATAACCAACGGGCCTTGGATATCTTGGGTTTAACCGAGAAAAGTGCCCAACTTCGCAATGCGCTTAACTGGGAGAAGTACGCGGGAATTTATGACGAACAGGGCGGGCGAGTATCGTTAGAAAAGTTGTTTGTCGGGACCGTACTCGAATCAGGTCAGGCGATCCATGATCGTATCTTGCAGATTACCTTCCGTGATGATGGTCGGACCATGTGGCTCATGGCGAGTGCCGTGCCGATTCCCAGACAGCGTTTTGTAGTTTTGACCTACTATGATGTTACGGCGAGCAAACTAAAAGAGATGGAAATTCGCCGGTCCGAGAAAAAGTTCCGCACGCTCTTTGAAAACCTCACTGAGGCGGTCGTGCTGCTGGATCCGTCGGATAACATACTCAATCTGAATCCAGCTGCCAGAGGAATTCTCCAAATCACGGGAGAGATCCCCATGCCGATTCCCATTTCTGCGATTGAATGCACCTTTTTGGATAAAGACGGGAACCAAATTTCCACAGACAAATTAGCCTCATTTCAGCGAAATCGACATAAGTCCCCTGTCAAAGATCGAGTCATCGGTATCGTCCGTGGCGAAAAAACACACTGGGGCATATTGAACCAGACACCCACTTTTGGTGAAGACGGTACGGTCGAATCGATCATCGTGACCTTTACCGATCTCACGGAATATATGGAAAGTAAGCGTCAAGAAGAAGTGCTGCTCGCCTGCTCCCTCGATTTGACCCGAGCGATGACGGAGGAAGAAGTGTACAGCATCTTGGAACATTACCTGCGTCGTCTTCGCCGTGGAAACGGGCGCATTGATGCCGTCATGCTGCGAGCTGTGGCAGGTGGAGACAATCCCCAGATGCTGATTCACTGGGTGGAAGAAGGACTCATCCTGCACCGAAATAACGAACACAACCTGAACTGGTGCAAGGCCTATGTATCCGGTGTAGATTTAGTTGTTAAAGATGCGCTGATGGAGTATGGCTGCCCTTGCCAAGCCATGCGGTCCGAATCGGGAAGCTATTTCTGCACGAACTTAAGTGTCGGCGGCCAGGTCGTCGGGATTTTGCACATCTATAGCAAAATGCCGGGCTTTTTTGACGAACAATCGGTCCGCATGATCCGAGGCCTGTTAGCCTTGGCGGCACCTACCATCAGTAACATGCGGCTCATCGAACACAACCGTCGACTGTCCCTCATCGACCCTCTCACGGGACTTCACAACCGCCGGTACCTGGAACAAGTCCTCGAAAGCATGCTGATTCAAGCTAGGGAACGGAACGAGAGCTTCTGCCTCTTGATGTCAGACATCGATCAGTTCAAGAAGTTCAATGACACGTACGGTCATGACGCTGGCGATAACGCTTTGCGCATGGTCGCCGCCAACGTCAAAAACTGCCTCCGGGAAGGGGACATCGCGGTCCGCTTTGGCGGAGAAGAAGTGACGATCGTTCTAAACCATGTGAACAAAGAAATGGCGATGACCATCGCGGAGCGCATCCGCCGGCGGATCGAACAAACACCTATCGATATCGGTGACGGTCACTTGGAGTATGTCACCTTGAGCATCGGTGTGGCCGCCTTCCCGCAAGACGGCAAGACGATCGATAAGCTCATTCAGAGGGCGGATGTGGCCCTCTATGAAGCGAAACGGTTAGGGAAAAATCGGGTAGCTGGGTTTCAGAAAGCACCGGAAAAGAAGGATGACGAGCCTCGAAAACTCAAGGTCACTAAGCAATAAGCGGAAGGAGATGGCGGCAATGCTGGTAGTACTTCCATCGGAAGAGTCCGTCGAAAAACGGTTGAACAAGATGGGATTTCCCTTGCCCGACCTCGTCAAACCGGTAGCGGCTTATGTCCCGGCCGTAGCCACAGGCAACCTGGTCTTTACGGCGGGACAACTGCCTTTTATCAACGGCGTGTTGGCCTACCATGGAAAACTGGGTGATACCTTATCGATGGAGGACGGATATATCGCTGCCCGCATCTGCGCCCTCAACTGCTTAGCGGCTATCAAGTCAGTCATCGGAGACCTCGATCGAATTGTCCGCATCGTCAAGGTGACCGGCTACGTGAACTGTGCTCCCGGATTTACCAACCAGCCTGCTGTCATCAACGGCGCCTCTGAACTCTTCAGCCAAATCTTCGGTTCCCAGGGGGAGCATGCCCGATCGGCCGTGGGCGTGGTTGAACTACCGATGAATGCGCCGGTTGAGGTGGAGGTTATCGTGGAAGTGGCGATGTAGTAGTAGAACTTCGCACCTTTTAAGATTGTTATTTGGGTTTAGGGGATAAGGGAGGAAGGGGCTAAATAGGTCCCTTCCTCGAAGTCGCGTTGGAATAAACTACCCTTATTGATTTTCCAGACGGAGTGTGCTATATTATTTGTTGTCCCCGCAAGGGGAGTGAATAGTGATGGAGAGGTGTCCGAGCGGTTGAAGGAGGCGGTCTTGAAAACCGTTGAAGTCGTGAGGCTTCCGTGGGTTCGAATCCCACCCTCTCCGCCATTGCTTACATAGCCCGTCAATATGCGTTCTTAGCTGTAATGAGGTCGCGAAAAGGTCTCAGAAACCACGTTAAAAATGTAAAGGGAAGACGTTAAACCGTTGCCATCAAATTAAGGGCGACGGTTTTTTAGTTTCCGTTAAACCGTCTTCGAACAAAGGGGCTACGTTAACGATGGTAAAAGGAGAGCTTGTCATTCGTGACAGCATAGCGAAAACATCGTAAAGGCCCACTTGTCCGTTATCACCGTTACAACACAAAAAAGATGCCCTGACATAAAGTGAGGGCATTTATTGCAGTAGACCGTACCGGGAGGTCTACTTTTTGTTCGAAGATACGTGGGGTTCCATTGTCGATTTAGAAGAAGCAAGGAACTCGGCAATTTTTCCTTTGGTAAAGACCAGCTTCAATCCGCCCAGCATCCATAAATAGCGAACGTCAATCAACGCTTTCATAAACACAGCCAATTTACCTTTTAGCTTGATTCCAAAGACCACACCGGCTGCGTCGTGCTTTCCGATAGAGGTGACGGCTCCCTTCATAAAGGGGTCAAAGGGTTTTAATGTTCGCTTACCCTGTACCAAGGCAGCTACGTTATCGGCGCAGGTTTTGGACTGCAAAATGGCGATTTGTGCCGTAGGCGGGTAAGGACGCCCCGTCTTCTTGTTTAAGAAAGAGGAACAGTCGCCAATGACAAAAGCGTTGGTGTAGCCGGGAATCCGTAAGAATTCGTCGGCGGGAATCCGTCCCCGATCCGCTTCGAAGACCGTATCACAGACAACGGTATTCCCTTGAATTCCTCCCGTCCAGATCACCATGGCTGCAAGCGTCTCCTCTCCCCGTTCGGAAAGGAGGGTAACATGCTCGGGACCGACGGATTTAATCTTGGTCGAAAGTCGAAACTCTACGCCCATCTGTTCCAACGATGACTGAGTGTACGTGGCAATGCTCTCGTCAAATCCCGCAAGAATGGATGGAGCACCTTCTACATTCAAAAGGCGAACCTGATCGGGATGAATGCCGAATCGAGTGCAAAGCTGGGGGATTCGTTCCGCCAATTCGCCAACAAATTCAATACCGGTAAATCCTGCACCACCGACCACAAAGATAAGCCGTTCTGGATGGTCTTTTCGCATCGCGTATTCAGCAAAACGATTCTCGATTATAGTGCGAATCTCACGAGCGCTGTTGATGCTTCGGATAGTATGGGAATACTCAGCGATGCCTGGTATGCCGTATGTAGCCGGTTCATATCCAAGGCCCACAACCAGATAGTCATAGGCGAGCGGATCTCCATTTTCCAAGATGACCAGTTGAGCGTCTTTTTGAATATCGACGACCGTATCCTTGATGAAACGAACTCGATTTGTATCGAACACACTGTCGATATCGATGGTAATGATGTTATCGTCCCCTGTGCCGGCCGCTGTTTCATGGAGCCAAGTGGTCATGTAGTGGTAGTTATGTTTGTTGACCAGAACAATTTCAGCTTCATGTCTATGAAGAAGGCGTTGTAATCGAACGGTGGTGAGAATTCCGGCATACCCGGAACCCAAAATAACGACGCGAGGTTTCTTCATGATCTAAAACGCCTCCTTCTTTGCTTATTGCAAGATATCATAATTCGATTCAAGTTGTGAAGCTTTTCATTTAGCTCTAATTATAACTGATTTAGTTACATAATAGTAGTGTCCTTTTTGTATGGTCAGCGAAGGTGCATCATCTGTGCAAAAACTGGCTAAATCCATGGCTGAGTTGGCGTCGGCGGCGAAGCAATTAAATCAGGTGGCTTTAGTATTAGAACAGGTAATGACAGAGTTTAGAATGTAACAAAGGATGCGCAATGGCTACGCTCCAGAATTAGCAATATCGTGATGTACTCGGATGCCCGGACATCGATGGTTACATTCCGCCTGCTGCGATGGACAGGACTTCCGACGCAAAAATCGCCATGCCCGCCGGTGGCAGTTCTATCCATAAGGCGCATCGGCCTTTATGCTCAGAAACGGTAAGCCTTTGATCTTGCGGTGGATTCTGTAGATTTTCGTCGCTCCAGTCCCCTTTGTAAAGAATGGACATTGTACTTCCTTTTGGATGGAGATCGGAATCGACGATCACCCAGGCGCCGCGGCTCTCTGTTCCATGGGTGTTAAGGGTGATGAGCACTTCACAATCAAAGAGTATTCGCGACCAGCCTATCAGTTCGCCCCGTCTAGGAACGGTGAAGTCTTGATCCAGTAAGGATGTATCTCGCAAGTATTGTCGTCCGCGTCGCAATGTTTTGCCGACCCGGTCGGAGCGGTTGCGAATACGGGCGATGGCGGCGATTCGCAGGTACGACGGGTGGTTTTCATTGAAAAAGTGGCAACCACTGGTCTCAAAGGCTCCAAAAGTACTGCCAAACATCGATTCCCGGATGTAACGATCCTCACCGCCAAACGGCTCAAACCGCACATCGTGTTGATCCTGATTGCCATCAAAGCCTTGCTCGGTGCCATAGTAGATACAGGGGATGCCGAGGGTGGTCAATTGGACACCTACAGCGTGTGCAACCTGCTCAAATCGTTTCGGAATATCGACATGGGCGGAAAAACGATATTTCCCATCTCTGCCTACCATATCATGGTCGTCTAGAATAGAAACATGATAGCGGCCCGTTTCACGATGGCTGCCTAGAATATCGTGACCACCAAACTGGTCAAAAAAAGTGCTCGGCTCATAAAGTCCCTTGACCATCCCTGTGAGCCGGCGAGCCGGGTCGCCGATATCCAAGGTGGCATCGATGTTGCGGCCAAAAACCTCCAGATAGTTGCGTTCCATTTCTGCCCCACCGGTCACTTCACCCAGAAGCAGAAAATTCTCTTTGCCGATCGACTCGGCATATTCTCGGATAGCTCCACAAAAACAGCGAGAAACTTCCCAGGGGACGTGTTTCACCGTATCGATCCGAAAGCCGTCACAGTCACTCACCGCAATCCAGTAACGGTATACTTTGATAATGGTCTCTATGATGTTTGTTTCCAGGGCGAGGTCTTTTAGGTCGAAAAAGTCTCCCCGGCGAAACTCTGTTTGCGGGTGCATCGGGTTTTCCCATGACTCCGGATCCCAGTGGCCGATGGAACCGGCTCTGTGATAGATATCTAAATTTTGGAACTCTATTGGCCAGACTCCGTCATCCACTTGAGCGATCTCTTGGACGCTTTGACCCGTCGCCGATCGCCAGCCGTGGAAAGGGTAAGGCGGTGAATAACGATAGGGGCGTGTATCGACAGGCTGTTCATTTTCATCGGCATAGAACCAGTTATTTCCCGTGTGGTTATAGATGATATCGAGCAGCACATACATGCCCCGTTCATGGGCACCATCTACCAAGTCGCGCAAATCCTGACGAGTTCCAAAGCGGGGGTCTACATCCAGAAAGTTCTGAATACCATAACCATGGTACGTCTGAAGATCTGGTCGCTGGCGCCAGATGGGACCTAACCACAGCGTGGTGACACCGAGCTTTTTTAGATAGTCTAGTTTTCCTACTATTCCTCGGAGTGTCCCACCCTGGAAACGTTGGCCTGATGCCATCCATACTTTTTTGTCTAAGTTTCGAAATTGCTCAGGCTGTTGATAGTCGAAGAGGGGTCGGCTTTTTTCCTGGTTATCGCTAAAGCGATCGGGGAGTAGGAAATAAACGACTTGATCTCGCCAAGTTGTTGGGCTAGGAAAGACCTGTCCCCGTGGAGTTAATTTGACATCACGGACGCTGCGTGGAAATGCCTGTTCGGAGAGAATCGACATTGCCCATCCACCTTTCCGAAATTGAACTCAACGGAGTTCCTCATTTTCGATCTTATCATAACAAACTTATTTTAACAAATCAGCTTGTATTATCCAAAGTACCCCTGTGTGGGATACTTTCGGTTCTATAGGGTTAAGAAACGATCGCAAAAAACCGTTGTTCTTCAAGACTGTTTGAGGAACAACGGTTTTTGTGTTTCACTTCACCGTGAACATCGATGTGGACGATAGGAATTATCCATGAAAAAAATATTTTGGCGCTTCGGCAGGGTAGCTGGGTAAGCTCACCCTTGCTTGATCACATCGACATCGAAAGTGATGACCAATCCCTTTTTGACCATCGCCGATATTTCGGGTAAAACCTGCTCAATGTTTTCGCTGGTATCGACAGCCTCGATGATCATCGGTAAATCAGCTGATAAATCAAGAATTCGAGTCGTACGGATACGGTTTGCAGCCCCAAAGCTTTCCACCCCTCGGGAAACAGTCACTCCGGCCAAACCCTTTTCTTTGAGCTTCAACAGGATCGCATGATATAAAGAAGTATTTTCAAACTTCTCCGTTTCACCTACAAATATTTTCAACAACTTCGCCTTACCCGGTTTTAACAACTTCATCGACTCCTTTACCATAAGGTTATGCTGATTCCCAAGGCACAAGCGAGAAGGCCTGCGATCGTACTTCCGCCCGTGTACAAGAAGAAATGCAACCATTCGCCATCTTCCATTAGCCGGATCGATTCATAAGTGAATGTGGAGAAGGTCGTGTAGGCTCCTAAAAAGCCGACCTGAAAGCCATATTTCTCGATGAGGCTTCCCGCCGGATCGGCTACCATATTCGTAGCTAATAACCCAAGGAAAAAAGCCCCGGTCACATTGATCAAAAAGGTGGCCAAGGGGAACGAAAGAGAAGATTTTTGTGCAAGGTATTTCCCGATGGCATAACGGCTTAATGCGCCGCCAATGCCCCCGACTCCAATGATAAGTAACTCCATAGATTATCTCCTATCAAATAGAGGGACGTCCCACTATTTCCTCAGCTTGCGCTGGCTTTGCCTCTCTGATAGTTCGCCAACGTCCTTGCGGTAAATAATCCAAAGGCAGACATGGCGATGCCCAGAAAAACACTAGAGAAAAGATAGATACCAAAATCCCAGTATTGTGTTTGTTGCAGTAGCTTGATGCTTTCTAACGCAAAGGTGGAGAAGGTCGTATAGGCGCCTAAAAATCCCGTCGATACACCCAATCGAATGTTCGGATCCACTGAAATGAATTCTAAGGTTAGAGTAAGAAATAAAGATAAAGCAAAGCATCCCGTAAGGTTGATCATGAGCGTTCCCCAGGGGAATCCACCGCCTTCTTGAACGGCAGGCAAAAAGAATTGTCCGATTTCGTAACGCAAAATGGCCCCGATAAACCCGCCAAGCGCAACTGACAGATAATTCATCGTTAACGTCCATATCCTTTCCATGGGAGCGCGGTATCCGCCGAGATGGTTAGAGCTACCGCCGCACCGACAATCCGATTATTCCCCGCACTTCGTGGAGGACATCCTCAAGAAATCTATTCGATATGCCGTTCACCTCCTTCTTCAGGAAAAAAACAAACTCCTACCCGAAAGAAATCGAGTAGGAGTCATCATCCGTTAAACGGCTTTACCGCGAACTCCATCGCGTTATTCACGTAGCTGGAACCTATGTTTATAGTGTATAAATCAAGGGGGTCATCGTCAAGGAAAAGATGGTTATTTTAACTGCACCAACGATATCAGAACCAGTATCTTCGCCGTTGCTTGCCCTATGAACTCAAACCTGGGAGCGATGAGATTAGTTTTGGGTGGATATCGTCCTCAGCATAAAAGCAGTATTATCTTTGAGCTATAGCCTTGCGTTCAAAGGGATCAACCCTTTTTGATTGTTGACGACTACACATAAAACAGGTTTACAATCAGGACGCCTTTTGCTTTAATTTAAACAGCAAAAGTTTTGTAGGTTGAGAGGGGTTCTGCTTGAACATGATGAGCACACTGCAAGAAAAAGACTTACAATACATCTGGCATCCCTGTTCGCAGATGAAGGACTATGAAGAGTTAAAACCCTTAATTATTGAAAAAGGCCGTGGGCCGTATCTTTATGATGTCAACGGCAAGTCCTATCTGGATGCGGTGTCATCGTGGTGGGTGAATTTATTCGGGCATAGCAACCCACGGATGAATCGAGCCATCAAAGAGCAAATCGATCAGCTTGAGCATGTGATTTTCGCAAATTTTTCACACGAACCGGCTATTAAATTGGCAGAAAAGATCGTTTCCATTACACCACAGGGACTCAATAAGGTGTTTTTTGCTGACAATGGTTCCTCCGCGATTGAGGTTGCCTTGAAATTGAGTTTTCAATACCATCAGCAGGCCGGGATGAGCCAGAAAAAAAGGTTTGCCGCCTTGACCGATGCCTACCATGGGGAGACTCTCGGGGCTTTATCGGTCGGACATATCGATCTTTATAGCCAAGTCTTTAAGCCCTTGTTGTTAGATACCGTTCGGGTGGAAGGACCGGACTGCTACCGGTGCCCGTTTGGAGAGTCAAGAGCGCATTGCGATGCCCCGTGCTTTCAACAGATGGAAGAAACGATTGCCGAACATCATAGGACCTTGTGTGGAATCATTATCGAACCGCTCATTCAGTGTGCGGCAGGGATGAAGATGTACCCGCCGGTTTATCTGAAGAAACTACGAGCACTCTGTGACCGGTATCAACTCCACCTGATTGCCGATGAAATCGCCGTCGGTTTCGGAAGGACAGGCGAGATGTTCGCCTGTGAGCACGCTCAGATTCGACCGGATATGATGTGTCTATCGAAAGGGCTCACCGCCGGATACATGCCACTCGCCGTAACGGTAGTAACCGATCACATTTATGATGCCTTTTACGCCGACTACATCGAACAAAAAGCCTTTATGCACAGTCATAGTTACACCGGTAATCCTATCGCCTGCGCGGTAGCTTGTGAATCGCTCAATATTTTTGAAGATGATCAGGTCATCGAGAAGAACAGACAAATGTCTGCCTACATAGTCCAAAAAGTGATGGAGCAGGCCAACGATCATCCCTATGTCGGCGAGTATCGCCAACTAGGTATGGTAGGGGCTATCGAGCTTGTGGAAGATAAGCCATCGAAACGTGGTTTTGATTGGAAAAAGCGAATTGGCTACCAGATATACAAGAAGGGTCTGGAAAAAGGCATCATCCTGCGACCGCTCGGAAATATTCTCTATTTCATGCCGCCTTATGTCGTGACCGAAGGGGATATTGATTTTATGGTCGATACAGCTTTTTCGGCAATCAACGAATTTTTTGGGATTAAGCCATATTGATAGGCCAAACAAAGGGGCCTGAGTTGTCGATTTTGCTGGAAGAGATGTATAACATGTTCGGTGATATAATAAAGTATGGATTAGTCAGAGAATGATAAAGCAACAGCAGTCGTATAAGGAGGAAGGGCCTTGGATGTCATCGAAGCAATAACCCAACGGCGGAGCTGCCGCAAATTTAAAGACGAACCCATTCCAGATGAGAAAGTGACCGATCTTCTAGAGGCAGCTCGTCTGGCGCCATCGGGAGGAAACATTCAGCCTTGGCGATTTATTGTAGTGAAAAGTGAAGAGATTCGAACTCAACTGGCTCAAGCCACACCAATGCCCTTCGTGCCGAAAGCCCCGGTGGTTTTCGTCTGTTGTGTCGATACCCAGGTCTTTTCTCCTGAATCCGTCGGTACTCGGTTCCACGAGTTGAAGGAAGCGGGGGCATTTTTAGGGACACCCCTCGAAGAAATGCGGCCAGAAGACTACGCCAAACGTCGCAACAGCGATCCCATCGCTGCGAGAGCCTATCTAGGACTCAATGCAGCCATCGCTATCGATCACATTACGTTACGGGCTGTAGAGTTAGGCTTAGGGACATGCTGGGTGATGATGTTCGATCAAGATAAGCTGAAAGAGATCTTGAACTTAGAAGATCGATACCATGTGGTCGCACTATTGCCCATCGGGATTCCCGAGCATGTTCCAGCACCGAGGCCAAGGATACCCCTCAACGATGTATTGCTAAAAGAGGTTTAATCAAACTCAAACCATCTTATTTTTTCTTGCTTCGCTAGGCCCTTAGAAAAGGGAAAGTGAAAATAAGACACTGAGTCTTGATACAAATGAGAACGCTTTTCTTTGGGACATCTTGAAGGATAGCGTTTTTTGTTTACTTGTCAGGAAAATTCCTTACGGCTTCAACAAGCCGAATCGATATACGGCGAACCCCCGGAAAGAGAGAAGCGAGGGTTTACGAATCGGTCAAAGTCTTCCGCCGAAAAACTCCTGCCTGCCTTTTTTGAATCTATTGCAAATGTGATAAGTCTTGACGACAACTTAGTAGATGCAAATCAGGTTGATTGCGTTATAATTGTCGAAAAGGAGTTGAGGTTCATGATCCTGGTTATCGGCCACAACTACAGATACACCGATGCCGACAGTTTGATCAGTTCCATCGTTTTGGCCGATATCTTAAACCAAACGGGTCGACCGGCCCAAGCGGTACTGATTAACCCCAGTCCGTATGTGATAGAACACAAGACATTGTACCGGCTGTCCTTTTTAGATCTGTTTATTCCGCCGGTTGTTGATATCGAAACCATTGAAAAGAACGATCTGGTTCTGGTGGACCATAACGACCCCATTGAATCCTACGGCCAGTTGGGCATCACCAAGCAGCCGATCCTTTGTGTGGACCACCATAGGCTGGTGAATCACGACATTAAGGAGATACGCATCGAAGCGGTTGGAGCAACCTGCACAATCATCGCCAAGATGGCCAAGGAGCTGGGCGTGATCCTATCGGCCGCTCAAGTCAAGGCGCTCATCTACGGAATTATCATCGATACACGGGGACTCACCAGCAGTAAAACCTCTGAAGAAGACCGCATCGTACTAGATGATCTTTATTCCCAGTACCCCATCGGGGAAACTGTCGAAGAAATCTCCCGGAAAATGATTGTTCCTGATGACATCACCCAGATGAGCATTGACGAGATCCTGCACTGCTCCTTAAAAGAGTACGCCGATGGTCGTGTGGGAATCGCCAACGTAGAAGCACCCAGTGCCGAAGTTTGTGAGGGCCGGATGCCGGAAATCCTGGATCGAGCGACCCAAATGCACTACGAGGTCTATGGGTTTATTCTCACTTTCGCCGATCGAAACGAGACTTTGGTTTATTACTTTGACAAAAAGAATCGTTTTCCGAAGCTCGTGCATAAACCTCGGACCTTGTCTCGTTCGAAGGATATTGTGCCCTTTGTGTTGGACCGTCTAAATCAGACGATTTGAACGATAAAAGTACAAAAACAAAGTACAACCAAATAACCAAGTAAAAAACAGGAGCGCCGATAATGATCAGCACTCCTGTTTCTCATTTGGACCTGTTAACAGTGTTACTTAGCGTTATCGTTACCGCCATTCCGCTGCGGGTCTTTGTGGGGACCGCCCTGGGGCATCGGCATGGCTTTTAAGAACGCGTCGAGTTGAGCTTGGGTGATCGTGCCATTATCGACGAGGGTTTTCAAAGTATCTTCCGGTTTTACAGGCGGTTGTTTTTCTTTGTCACCCGGTTGGGGAAGAGTAGTTACGACCGCATCGGCTTGCTCTTGGGTAATGGTCCCTTTTTCAACGAGCGGGGCTAAGAGTTCCGCTGGTGTCTTTCTGGCAGGTATAGCGGCTTGAATCTTATCGGCTTGCTCTTGCGTGATCGTGCCGTCCGTGACCAAAGAAGCCAGGATTTCATCTGGTTTTACCGGTGCGGGCTGAGTCCCATCGACCGGTTTTTCAGGCTTCGGGAACTTGCTCATGATGGCTTGCGCTTGGGCTTCCGTAATGGTTCCATCGGCTACGAGTTGTTGAAAGGGACCTTTTCGCTCCGGTGCAGTGCCATCGTTTCGTTTAGGCGCAGCCGGTCCTTCGGCTTTGATCGCATCTGCTTGGGCCTGGGTCAACGTCCCATCGGTGACCAGTTGAGCAATGATATCGTCTGGGTTTACCGGAGCTTGCTGACTATTGTCGCTAGGCTTCGGCATCTTGCTCATAATGGCCTTTACTTGATCTTCCGTCAAAGTACCCTTTTCAACCAGTTTCGCAAAGGGGCTTCCGCTACGAGGTCCTTCACCACCGGGGCCGCGATGACCCATGTGCAGGGCTCGACCGATGGCCTCTGCTTGCTCTTGGGACAGGGTGCCAGCGTCAACAAGTTTTTTGATACCGTCTTCCGGAGGCTTTGACATGGCGCTGGAGATCGCATCCGCTTGGGCTTGCGTCAGCGTCCCGCTCTCGACGAGTTTTTTCAGGACATCAGCGGGGCTGACTCGTTCCTTCGGCGGTTTGCCTTGGCCGATGGCAAAGGGAGGTTTTTGTGCAGTCTGCGTGGAATCGGTGGCGGCGTAAGCGGCGATGCCGCTGCTTAGGAGTACTCCGCCAACAAACAGACCGCTCAGGATCCGGTTAAATTTTGAGGTTTTCATGGTAACGATACTTCCTTTCTTTGCGATTGGAGTTTTTTGTCTTGCGCTGTGGTTATAATGTACCACCCGATTGTGTCCGTTTCGTGAACGGTATGTGAAGGAAGTATGGTTTCTTTGTGTTTTTGCTTTGTACCTAAAAAACGAAAACACTCGCTCTGCATACAGTGCGGGGCGAGTGTTTTTACTCTTTACTGATTTTTCGTTTGCCTTGAGGTCGTTGAGCAGACACAGGGGACTTAGCCGGCCTGCAGTCTTCGGAGACTTCCAAAGCGGTGCGCAACACAGAGTTCCCTTTTGAACGTCGGCGAAGTCCGTTGTTCCGTTTATTCACATAGTTTTGAAAGGATTCGGCGACATCTGGAATCGCCAACCCCAAAAAGATAAGGACTGTGGCAATCAGGATGAGGCTCAAGATAATTCACCCTCACCATTACTGTCTCGGCAGCCAGCGTAGTTTAGGAGGAAAGGGGAATTTGTCGTTGGTCACCGTCAATTAGGTAGACCGTAGGTAAGGGAGGGCTTCGCCCCGGTACAGATTCTTGGATGGGATCCAAGGTGTACTCCGGCGGCGACCAAGAGGGAACTGGACTGGGTCTTTGTAGAGAAAGACAAAGACTGTGTCGTTCGGTGATGTAGTCCCTGACGGATATAATCACATCGGGGACGACGACGGCCAAAAAGAAGAGTAAGAAAGCCATGAGAATAGGATTCATGCAGAATATAGCCCCTTTCGCAATCGATCCTGCGGCAGCCAGCGATTTAGGCGGAAAGGGGATATTTGGTTTGGACATTATCTATGTATATGTAGCTGTTGGAATTTTATTACCAATAGGGTGTATTTTCTTACCGACGTACATCGCCAAAGCGACGGCGGGGGAGTGCAATGCCCGGTTTATCCCAGTACATATCACCGACGTCTTGGACCCCTATCACGGGGTCAGTGAGCAGAATCTTCGAGACATTTTTTCATCGGATCGAGCGCAAAAGCCCAGTATTCTCTTCCTGGATGAGTTGGATGCCATAGGTTTTAATCGCAGAAATCCTATTCTGGAAACCTGTGAACCGTGGTGGATCAACTGCTGACGGAGATAGCCGGGATCGACGCCTCTTCCGATCAACTGCTGATTATTGGCGCTACCAACATGCCCTGGGATGTAGACCCCGCCTTTAAGCGGCCCGGACGATTTGACAAAATGATCTTTGTGGCCCCTCCCGATCGGGAAGCTCTCAAAGCCATTTTTGAAATCAAGCTCAAGGATAAACCGGTAGGAGCGATCGATGCGGATGAACTCGCCCAGATGACCGAGTTATACTCTGGTGCAGATATTGAGAACGTCATCGAAACGGCGACAGAACAGGTCATCTCAGAAATCATGACGACAGGTATTGAGCGGGTAATCGAGATGGCGGACATAAAAGAAGCTCTACATAACACGAAGCCCTCTACATTGGAATGGTTGCGAACGATAAGGAACTATGTAAAATACGCGAATCAAAGCGGGTTGTATAATGATGTAGAAGAGTTCTTGGACAAACATAAGAAAAGCGTGATCTAAAGAAATTCTAGGTACAGGTTATCTGAAGAAAAAGCAACTCCACAGGGGTTGCTTTTTCTATTCGGAAAAGGCGACGGCCATATCTTCGGGAGCTAATGCATCCTGAACCATGGACAACTGCCCATCTCCATCGACGGCAAAGCGATGGATGCTTTGGCAGTTGGGGCAGAACCAGAGGTCGGTGTCCGGGTATATCGGCACCGGATGAAAGCGCATAAAGTCGGGATGGTTCGGAGTCATTCCCAGGGCTTCATAGGTCTCCGCACGTGGCAGGAACGTTTTCTTTTCTAAATTTTCTCCTGCGTTGGGATCATAGAGGAAGACCACATAGTTGCTTGTCCCACAGTTTTCGCATACGGCACCAGCGGCGAGGTCGTTGATGATGAAATAGTTGCACGTTCCACCGGGACCTTTCATCAGCACGCAGGGAGCTTTGGAAATACCTAGACGGTCGATGTGATCCTTCTGTCGCGCCATCTCTGATAGGATATCGTCCGGGGCGATATGGTTCGGCATACCGAATCGATTTAAAAATTGCTTCCATAACTCAATGGACAGGGGAAGAAAGTTCTCCATCGATGAACCCTCCCAAATGAAATTTATTAACATACAGATTTGCAACAGTAAAGGAGATTATAAAGGGACATCAAAGAGGTCATCTTAAAAAGATGGTCACAAGCATTGAGAAGATAGGGGTTTTACTTGCTTATCGACTAGTAATTGGCGTAAACTAGAAACACAAAGCACTTTCAAAAATAATTAATATATTTTTGAGAGGGAGTCGGGGAGGTTCATCGGAGCTTTTTTGCGGGATAAGTCCGACCAGTGACATCAAGAGTTAGGACAGAATGTGAGTGAACAACGTGGACAAACCGAGAATATTAGTGGTCGATGAGAACGAGGCGAACCGTCTGCTGCTTTGCCAGCTCTTGAAGGAGTATAACGTCGTGGAAGCAGACTGCACTGAAGCAGCTTTGAACAAGGTAGATTCGGAGAAGCCTGATCTCATGCTTTTAGACGTGATGGTGCCGGAAGAGGATGGCTACTCCCTAGTATCGACCATCAAGAGCGCCCGGAAGACACAACCCATTCCAGTGATACTGATTACGCCGTTACATGGCATCGATGAGAAAATCAAATGCCTGGAGAACGGGGCCGACGATTTTATCACAAAACCCCTTAACCCACTGGAGCTAGCGGCGCGGGTCAAATCGTTGCTGCGGATCAAATCGTTACATGACCAACTGGAGAACTTTCACAATATCGTCATATCTCTTGCCTTGGCCTTGGAAGCAAAAGATGATTACAGTGTAAATCACTCGAAACGGACTGCCGAATATGCCTACCGGTTGGCCCGCAGGGTAGTCCCTGACGATCCAGAGGTCGAACTGATCAAGTTCGCCGGGCTTCTCCATGATATCGGCAAGATCGGAATCCGTGATGAGATTCTAGCTAAACCAGGGAAGTTGACGCTGGAGGAATATGAAATCATCAAGAACCATCCGGTCTTGAGCGAAAAAATCTGCTCGTCCATCTCGTCGCTGGCGCCTTGTTTACCCTTTATCCGCAGCCATCATGAATCCTATGTCGGGAAAGGCTACCCGGACGGTTTGCAGGGAGACGAGATCCCTCTGGGAGGACGGATCCTCGCTATCGCCGACGCCTTTGATGCGTTAACGAGCGATCGCCCCTACCGGAAGGCGCTTTCCCGACAGGTCGCTTTGGATATTCTGCGCAAACATGCCGGGGTGCAATGGGATCCCCTGTTGGTTCAGCAGTTTTGTGAAATCATCGAGTCGGAAGATGTCTATGAATACATAGCCATCTAAAAAAGGTCGATACAACGAAGAGGGAAGAGTTGGAGGCGGGCTAGCCTCTTTTTTCTTTTTAAAGACCTCCGATGTAAAACCTCCGAATGTTCACGGGGAGTACACAGGCTGAACACAAAAGCTCGCTAGAATAGAGCCATGAAATTTCTCTTTCAGGGGAATTTCAGTTTTGCCGGGTATATTTACAAGGCAAGGAAAACTTGTGACATCAAGAGGAGGTTTTTTCATGAGTTCATTAACCAATCAAACAATCGGAAATATCGATAAGAAGACAGTAGTGACGAAACCGGTATCGTACAGCAGAGTCAAAGGGATACTCTCATCGGGTCTCGGTCTCCTGACCCTGGTAGTGGCGATCACGGGCATCGGCTTGTTTGTAGCACCTCACGGTCCCATGGCATCGAAAAGTTGGACCTTTGCAGGCATGTCCGTCCCGTTGATGAAAGATTTGCACATATGGCTGGGCTTTGGCATGGTCGCTTTGGTGCTCGGTCATTTTGCACTCAATCTTAAAACATTAATTGGTGAGTTGAAGCAGCTTTTTCGATAAATCAAGTCGTAGGTAAAGCTTTCACGACAAGGCAGGGAAGTATGTCTCAAGTAGTCATGGTCCACCACAGGTACGCCGCTATGATGGGAAGCCGTCTAGTGTTTGTCATTCACGAGTTGGAAGGGTAAACTACTTTAGCGTTAACAATTCTACCATTAAATAATGGTTCTATAAAAAGAGTTTGTTCTGGGTCCTATAAAGGGGCCGATAGAAGAGCGTTAGAACAAAATTTGTTTTAACGCTCTTTCTTTATTATAATAAGCATATGATGCCTTGATAATAATAGTAAAACAAAAAGTGGGCGATGATATTGAAAGGAAAATGGAGAAAAGTCTTCATATCGATGACTGTCGCTGTCTGTGTGATCGGCCTCGCCGGGTTGGGATGGTTTCTCTGGAGTGACTATCAGGGAATATCGATAAATGCGCTGATGAACAGGACGGCGGAGAAAGACACAGCCAAGGTGACGAAGACATCCGTCGTGGAAAAAGAGAACCTTAGGGTACTTGCTTTGGGAGACTCTTTGACGCGAGGAACGGGAGACCCTTCGGGGAAAGGGTACGTAGGTTATCTGGTCGATCGATTGAAGGAGAACTCTCATCACGAGGTCTCTTTATCCAATATCGCTGTGAACGGGGAAAAATCGGACCAATTGCTCCTCCGGCTCAAAGAGAAGAAAGTGCGAAAACAGGTGGAATCGGCCGATATCATTGTAATGACAATCGGAGGCAACGATCTGTTGAATGGGGGTCAGTCCCTAACCAATCTGAATTTCACGGAAATCCAAACGGATAAGGCCAAATACGTCAAAAACCTGACGGAAATTCTTTCCGAGCTTCGAAGCATAAATGAGGATGCCAATATCTTTTATGTCGGCTTATACAATCCCTTCAGCGAAATGGATTATGAGCTATTGACCTCATCGGTCATCCGCAACTGGAATGCAGCCAGTGCCGAAGTCTGCGCCGATTTTCCGAAAACCACCTTTGTACCTACCCTTGATTTATTTCCTCCGCAGGTGAACGACTATCTCGCAGCAGACAAGTTTCACCCCAATGCGGAAGGATATCAACTGATGGCGGAACGGTTGGTCCCCTTGGTTATGCAGTAGAAAGTTGTAACAGGCTTACGAAAAATACAAGCGAAGAGGCTTGTGTTTTTTTTTGCCTTGTGGGGTTTTTCTGGTTATCGTACGGAAGAATCGGCCCGGGGGAAGCAGCGGAATAATTCAAATTCTTTATGGAAGCTAACATTTAGGAGTGATAACATAGTAATACAACCCTACGTTTTACATTGAATGCTGGTTATTCAAAATGAAAGAAAGAAGGAGAAGCACCCGATGAGTCAGGAAGAAAGTAAAACCAAATCCCTAATAGAAAGTATTGCCGTGGCTGCCCCCTTTTTTGGACAAGTTATGCTCGAAGATGCCATGATTGGGGTTGTAGACCAGGAAAAATTTTTAGCTTATATTCCAAGTAAGACCATCAACCTCGGTGTCAAGCCGGGTACACCCGTTCCCCAAGAGGACCAGTCGATGCAGGATGCCCTCCAAGGAAGACCCTCATCCTTGCGGATTCCGGACGAAGCCTACGGCGTACCTTTTCTCGGAAAAACCATCCCGATTCGTGATGATCATGGGAATGTGCTCGGCGCGTTAGGGATTGGTTACAATATTTCGACGCAAGTGTCAATCGAAGGCTTGCTTCAGCAGGTCAAAGAGGTGACAGAGGATTTGAAAGAGCGTTCCCGGGGGATTGCCGAGGCGGTCCAGCAATTAGTGACGATCATCGCCGAAGTCCGCAGTAACGCCGAACAGGCGAATCAAAACTCTTATCAAACCGAAAAAGTGTTGGAGTTTATCCGGAAGATCGCCAAACAGACGAATCTCCTGGGAATCAATGCGTCCATCGAGGCGGCCCGGTTTGGTGCCGATGGGGCTGGTTTCTCGATTGTGGCCAAAGAAATTCAAGCCTTATCGAAGAACTCCAATGGGGCTGCCGATCAGATTGGAAGATCGCTGGATGAGATTTCCCAAAGCATCCATGAGATCGCGGGCTTTTTAAAAGAACTCGATGAAAAGGTCAACGGCTACGCGGGGATGTGGGAGGAGTTTGACGATCAGTTAGAAACGTTGATGACGATGGATTCCAAAGCACAGGATCTGATCGACAGTTTGGTTCACGCCTAAAAGTCAAAGGTTAGTTCCTTTACATAATCTAAATAGGAAGGTCCCGTTCCCCGATATAAGAGGGATGGGGCCTTCGCTATTTCTGGGTATCCCATAGATAAGACGTCTATGTCGCTAGAGCGGTACCATCAGGGGAATGAAAATGATTAATTTTTAGGATAGGATAGGTGCACTACGAGGTTAAACGATTTTTCGAATGGTGAAGTTATCGGCGAGAAGAATCCAGTTTTGCGGAAAATCGCCCCCTAAGACCCAGTAACTGACCCCTCTCAGGTTGTAGGCTTTCACTAGGTCAAATTTGGCCTGGGCACTCCGGGCGTCTTCAAACCAAACGATGTGCTCTCTTCCCTGTTCATCATAATAATTGAAAAAGGGCGCCTGGGACCGAGGGTCATATTGAATGGCGGCGTTGTAGCGAAGGGCGAGGCGAATCGCTTCCTGGGGACTGATGCTTCGGGCCCACTGTCCTCCGGGAACGTAGGGGAGAACCCAGTCGTATCCGTAGAGCGGCATACCCATCATAATTTTATTTGCAGGAATTACCGTTGTAGCGTAGTCGAGGACTTGACGGACTTGAGGGACTGGTGCGACGGCAAGCGGCGGCCCGCCAGACCATCCCCATTCATAGGTCATCAAGATGACAAAGTCCATCAACTGCCCATGGACGGGATAATCGTGGGCTTCATAGAGAGTTCCCGTTTGCGTGCCGCTCGTTTTGGGCGCCACGGCCGTGCAAAGCAGGTAGCCTTGAGGACGGAAGCGAGCGACAACCCGCCGCAGGAATTGGTTGTACAGTTCTCGGTCTTCCGGGAAGATGTACTCGAAGTCGATATTCAGCCCACGATATCCTTTGGTACGCAGGGTGGACTCAATATTGTCAAAGAGACGGTTTTGCGCCGTCTGATCCGTAAAAACGGCTCGGGCAATCTCGGAACTGAAGGTACCTTCAGCAAAGTTCGTAATGACCATCAACGGCGCTACCCGTTGATTTAAGGCTTCATTGATCACTGTTTGATCATTGATGGGAACGAGATCGCCATTCGCTCTGACTTGATAACTGAAAAAACTCATATAGGTGAGGAAGAAGCCCACATCCCGGGTGATCTGCCGTCCCCGCTCTCCCATGATTTCCAAATAAGCGTTGACCTCGATGGGGGTTCTCTCCCGCTGGGGGATGCGCAGAACCGTCCCGGGAATCAACGGGGCCGTTACAGGAATGTTGTTGGCCTGTGCCAGCGCTTCTGGCGTCACGCCGTACCGTTGACTCAATGTAAACAGGGTATCGCCGGGACGAACCGTATGGGATTGCGCGGTAATCGGGATAACGATAGACTGGCCGATGATTAATTGGCCCGGATTGGGCAATAGATTGGCCCGCTGGGTATCGTCAATGCTGACGCCATAGCGGCGGGAAATGGCATAAAGGTTCTCGCCTGGCCCTACGGTATGAATGAGCAAGGGACCACCTCCGTGACATACATTTGCTTCAGTATATGGCGGAAGATCCGATTGGGGATTGCCAATTAAAAAAATGTTCCCTTTGAAAATGCTCCCCTGCCAAACAAAAAAGTCCGTTATGAAAGCAGAAAAATCCATAGGATATTCCCGTTTGGTCGGCGATTTATTTTGAAAACATGTATTAGTTGCATTTCGCGGCTGCCCCCAGGATTTGGAGAGGCCCGGTTCTTGACTTCTAGCCAAGTTAACTGGTATACTTCTTCTGCGGTGCGAGAGTACCGGTAACATGTGCGCCCGTAGCTCAGCTGGATAGAGTAACTGACTACGAATCAGCAGGTCGGGAGTTCGAATCTCTCCGGGCGCGCCATTCTTCTTTTCGATTCTTGCCTCCGTAGCTCAGTGGATAGAGCGAGGGCGTCCTAAGCCCTGTCGTCGGGAGTTCGATTCTCTCCGGGGGCACCAGGAGTGCATCGCCTGATAAAGGTGTTATCGATAGAATCCGCCGGGCAACCGGAAAGCAGGGGTCTCCAGTGTTTGCCGATGACCACAAATTCATGGGAATGGCATTAGAAGAAGGGCGCAAAGCCTTTACACAAGACGAAGTGCCGATCGGCTGTGTCATCGTCAAAGACGGTGAAGTCGTCGGCCGTGGATATAACCTTCGGGAAACCGATAAAAATCCCGTGGCCCATGCGGAAGTACTAGCCATTCAAGATGCGGCCCGGAACCTGAACGGTTGGCGGTTGACAGGCACGACACTCTATGTTACAGTAGAGCCCTGTCCGATGTGTGCTGGTGCGATAGTGCTTGCGCGTATTCCCCGAGTGGTCTTTTCGGTGATGGACTTAAAAGGCGGCGCCGCAGGCACCTGCTTTAACATCTTGGAAAGCCACTGGACAAACCATCGGGTAGAAGTGGTCTCGGGTATCCGGGAAGAAGAAGCCCGCGAGTTGATGCAGGCGTTTTTTCGACGCTTGCGGAAGAAGTAGTTTCAAATGAATAGCTAATACGGAGAGGTGGCTGAGTTGGTCGAAGGCGCCCGACTCGAAATCGGGTAGGCGTTAACAGCGTCTCGTGGGTTCGAATCCCACCCTCTCCGCCATATTAAAGCCCGTTAAATCAGCGTTTGAACGACTCAGACGTTGATTTTTTATTTTTCTAAAATCAGTTGAGGGATATAATTTGGCCTATGCTCGTCAGGATAATCTTGTCGCGGGGGATTTGCAGGCGGTGATGCTTAAAAGTAAGAGTCCTTACCTATTTTCGGGTAAGGGCTTTTTTTTATGAAAAAGCCATTTTCATGATAGCCTGTGGCCCAATGGGCCATGAACGTTTTATTATAAATATAAATAAGTCTGTGGCAGTGGTGTTCATAATCTTCGGTATTATATGTGAATAAGATCAAAAGGGTTATGACACGAGTTGCCTTTTTTGCCGTTAAAGTTTGATTATTGATGTAAGAAATTTGCTGAGTGGATTGGGATATAGCAGGAAATCGGGTAAATATCTAGAAAGAAACAATAACCAATATAGAGAAAGTAATTGTTAGAATTACGTAGATTTTAAGACTGCCGCTTTGCCTGTTTACCGCCCATAGAACAACAGATTGAAAGAGGCTAGTTCCGGCATTTGGTTGACTCTTTATCGGGCAAAGTTAATCTAACTGCCGGCTCGCTTAGAAAATCTAATAGAAGGCAGAGAGTGAGGTGTTGCGAGGTTTCAAAGCAGTTGCAACTAAGTCTTTCTAAAACAAACTTAATAGGCAATGCTATCCCGAAATTAATGACGTTTATTCCACGAAGGGTGTTAAGTCAAGGGTTCGAGCATTCGTTTAGAAGACAATGAGGAGGATGATTTTATGGAACCTATTTTGGGACAAATTCAGATTTTCGCTTTCAACTACGCTCCAGATGGTTGGACATTATGTGATGGAAGACAACTCCAGGTGGCTCAAAATCAGGCGTTATTTTCTCTCATTAGCAATACGTATGGCGGCGATGGAAGAACCACGTTCAATCTGCCTGACTTGAGAAATGCTGCTCCTTTTCCGTCCACAAACCCGTCGGCACCAAACTGTGCCTATTACATCGCGACGATGGGGATTTACCCACCGAGACCTTAATTTGTACACGATAGGAGTGTTATAGATGGAACAAATGGTGGGCGAAATCAGGCTGTTTGCATTCACCTCATTTGTCCCACAGGGCTGGTTAAAGTGTGATGGAAGCCTGTATAACTGGCAATCATACCAGCCGCTCTATGCTTTGATCGGCAACATTTATGGGGGAAATGCACAGCAAAATACATTTGCAGTGCCTGACTTAACAGGTGCAGAGCCAGACCCCCACATGATGTACTGTATTTCCTACACTGGCGATTGGCCGGTAAGACCGTAATTGAGAGGGGGATTTCACTTGCCGAACTCAGTGAACATTACCCAAGGCAAGCCAGCCTCGGCAAGCGGCTATGTAAGGCCATATGAGCCTGCCAGGGCGCTTGATGATTCCGTAGCGCCCTACAGCAGATGGCTTTGCGCCTCTTCGACGGCTAGTTGGCTGATGGTGAATCTAGGCGGCATGTTCAAAGTTACCAGTTGGGGAGTTACTTGCATCGGTCAAGCAGGATGGAATCAGACCTGTAACTTAAGTGATTTTAAACTTCAGGTTAATACCAGTTCTATAGCAAGCCCTGTGTGGATCGATGTGGACGTTATGGCGGGGAATATGGCCAACATAGTTAACCGAAACGTATCAGTTAAAGCAAATGCATTGAGGCTTTACGTCATGAAAGGAGATTCAAGGCCTATAAGCCAACTTGCGTCTATACTCAATTTCGGCGCAATGGGCTACGCTCTTACAAATAACGCAAACCTGGCGAATCTCACTTTAAGCAGCGGCACGCTGACTCCTGCGTTTTCCTCAACTGTTACTTCATACAACGCCACAGTAGCAAATAATGTGGCAAGCATTACGGTAACCCCTACGGCTCAAGATGCTGACGCCACCATTACCGTCAACGGTCAGGCTGTAGCGAGTGGAACGGCGTCCCAAGCTATAAACCTTGTTGTTGGACAAAATACCATAACAGTCGTTGTAAAATCCCCTGATTTATCGACAACAAAAACATATACCATAACTGTTGCAAGACAAGCGCCTGTAAATGTTGATTTGTCTAACCTGACCATAAGCAACGGTACGTTGACACCTGGATTTACTTCGGGTAATACTTCTTATACCGATACGGTCACAGCAGATGTAGCCACCGTTACGGTAACGCCCACGGCGGCAGACGCTACTGCCACGCTCAAGGTCAACGGGCAAACCGTAACAAGTGGGACGGCATCCCAAGCAATAAGCCTTGCTGTTGGAAGCAATGCGATAACAGTCACTGTGACTTCCCCCGATGGTTCGACAAGTAAGCAATACACCGTCACCGTGACAAGACCGGCGTCTTCCAATGCGGATTTAGCTAACCTCACCGCAAGCAGCGGAACGGTGGTGCCTCCGCCACCCGGTGTATCTGGTACGCCGTATACTGATACGGTCACAGCAGATGTAGCCAGCATTACGGTAACCCCTACTGCAGCAGATCCAAATGCAACGATAAGGGTTAACGGGCAGGTTGTAGCAAGCGGAGGCACTTCCCAGGCGATTAATTTGTCAACGGGAGCTAACTCGATAACGATAGACGTTACGGCTCAAGACGGGACTACCAAGTCGTATACGTTAGTGGTTACAAGGCTATCCTATACGGCATTTTTGTTAGGGCTTCAGGTTTTAGCGCTGAAAACGTCGGTGGCACTCAACCCCACGTTTAATCAAACAACGCTGGTTTATACCGGTTCTGTAGGCAGTTCAGTAGCAAGTGTAACGGTAAAGCCGACTGCGGTGTACCCGAATGACGTAACGATAACCGTAGCCGGTAATGTTGTTGCGAGCGGTTCCATATCACCGTCAGTGAATTTACTAGGAAACAGTACGGATATATTGATTGTTGTACAATCAAAAAATAACTCCACTGTTAAAGTGCAGTATAAAGTAACAGTAAATAAATAAAATCGAAAACAGCATTATGTACTTCATGACTCAGTAAAGCGTTCAACTCGAAATCAGAGAGGCCTATCCGGCGTTCTAGGGGTTTTGTCTCTTCGCGAAGAGGCAAAACCCCTTTGCTATTATTTCGATAAAAAACAACTGGGTATCTTCGCAAAATATAGCGACAGTATAAATGGGAGCGTTCGGATTGTATTCTCATTTAGGGGGAGGTATAATTATCTCCAAATTGGTATCTTCGGAATTTTCGCCCTCTTCTGCGTAGTCTTTCTAGGAAGGGGGTTAATTTGTCAAGCAACCGCAGTCACTAATTTTGAATCTATGGAGGTAAAAGATGAAAATCGAAACGAAATGCTTACACGAGGGATACAAGCCAGGAAACGGCGAGCCGAGAGCGCTGCCGATTTACCAAAGCACTACATATACCTATGACTCCACAGAACATATTGGCAAGCTCTTTGACCTCACCGCGGAAGGACATATGTACTCACGGATCTCCAACCCCACCGTGGCAGCCGTAGAAGAAAAGATTGCTGCATTAGAAGGCGGCGTCGGTGCATTATGCACAACATCGGGACAGGCGGCCTCTTTGATCAGTTTGCTGAACATCATGAAATCGGGAGACCATTTTATCAGCGCCTCCACTATTTACGGCGGAACGATCAATCTCTTCGCCGTAACCCTCAAAAAGCTGGGCGTTGAATGCACCTTCGTCGATGCTGACGCCTCCGAAGAGGAGATCCAAAAAGAGTTTCGCCCCAATACGAAAGCTGTCTTCGGCGAAACCATCGCCAACCCGGCATTGGCTGTATTGGATATCGAGAAATTTGCTCGCATTGCCCATGCCAACGGGGTGCCGCTGATCATCGATAATACTTTTGCGACGCCGATTCTCTGCAGACCCATTGAATATGGCGCAGACATTGTGATCCACTCGACCACTAAGTATATGGATGGACATGCCATTCAAGTGGGCGGGGTGATCGTCGACAGTGGAAAATTCGATTGGACCAATGGTAAGTTTCCAGAGTTTACGGAACCGGATCAATCCTATCACGGAGTGACCTATACCAAAGACTTTGGCGCAGCCGCATATATCGTCAAAGCGAGAGTTCAGCTCATGAGAGACTTTGGAACCTATCCGTCGGCGAACGCCGCCTTTTTGCTCAATCTGGGCCTGGAAACGCTCGCCGTCCGGATGGAAAAACACTGCCGAAACGCCGAAAAAGTCGCTCGATATCTAAACCAGTGTGAAGATATCGAGTTCGTCAACTACCCTATATTAGAGGGAAATAAATATCATGAACTGCAGAAAAAATATCTCCCATTAGGTTGCAGCGGAGTGATCTCCTTTTCCATTAAGGGCGGAAGAGAAAAGGCGATTACATTCATGGATAGCTTGAAACTCGCCTCTAACGTTGTCCACGTGGCAGACATCCGGACCTGTGTTCTTCATCCGGCTAGTGCGACCCATCGGCAACTCACCGATGAACAACTCTTAGCGGCCGGGATCACTCCCGGGATGATTCGACTCTCTGTCGGACTGGAGAACGTGGATGATATTATCGAAGATCTAGACCAAGCGCTAGCTGCAGCGAAGGCGATTTAGTAAAAGTCACAAAGAAAGGGGCTATTAGAGCGTAAAATTCTAATAGCCCCTTTACTAAACTCCCTTTTGACAGGTTCTCGGTATAATTCTTTTGGCCATCGTATGAATGGAAGAGGACTGTTTACGGACAATAACTGAAACCCGCTTTTTTGGCATGTCTCTTCAAAGTGGAACGATAAGGATGCTCCCTTTTGGGGATTTTAAGGGGAGAAAAATCATTCGTTGGAACCTATATCTTAAAGATTTTTGGCTTGGATAAACTTACCAGGAAAGTCCTTTGCTGTTATGATAAACAGAGAATGCAAAATTTTACTGAGGTGTGTGCGATGGAAGACTTGATTACATCCATGCTCGAACAGAAAGTCTGGGTCGTGGCCGGTTCTTTTCGGAACGAAGAAAAATGGGCCTATAAGATTTACCGCAAGCTAAAAAACAAAGGCTACACTGTTTATGCGCTCAACAAGGCTGTAAAAGAGGTCGATGGCGATCGGACCTACCCGGAACTCAAAGACTTGCCGCAAATTCCACAGGTCATCAACCTGGTGACGCCACCGGAAGTGAGTCGGAAGCTGGCCGAGGAAAGCAGTAAACTGGGAATCACTTATGCCTGGTTTCAACCGGGGGCCGATAGTGCTGAAGCTGTAGAAGTGGCCGAGAAGGCAGGCATGAAGGTGCTCCATAACGCTTGTGTCTATGCGCTCCACAGTTGATTCGAGATTTATTTGATTTAAAAGATGGTTTATTTTAAAGGATTGATTCTAAAGGTAGTTGAAAATAAAATGCCTCGCCGTCCTTCAAGGATGAGCGGGGTATTTTTACTCCTTTGCTTGGGGAAAGGCGAAATAGATGGTCAATTCAAGCCAATTGGTTTCCCAAGAGCGAATGATAATGGTATATTTCTTTCCCCGTTTATCCTTGAATCTTGAAAGTTTACTAACGCTTATAAACTGCGTCTTACCGACATCATCATGATGATAAATTTAATCCGCTTGCAATGAACGAGTCTTTTTCCGAAAGGTCTTTTCCCAGGTCACCAGTAAAATGGAGATGATGATGATGACACCGCCAACCAGTTGGATGGGAATGATGGTCTCGTTGAGATAGACATAGCCTCCGAACACTCCGACGATGGGAATCAGATTTAAGTACAGCGTCGTTACGGTCACATCCAACTTGGGTAAGGCGTAATTATAGAGAAAATAACAGGCAGCCGAGCAGAGCACGGCAAGAAACAAAATGTGACCAAAAGCGACATAAGAAAAAGGCTGCCACTCGTTCCGTTCGAGCAGCGATAAGGGGAATAAGAGGGCAGTGCCCAAAAGGGTCTGAATCATGGTGAGATACAAGCCGGAGTATTTGAGAGAAAGAGACTTGTTTTGCATCGTATAGACAGCCCAGGAGACCATGGCACCTAAAACGAGCAGGTTGCCGAGAAAAGTATTGGATGTAAAGTCGACTTGCCCGTTTGCGGTGACCGAGAGATATGTACCTAATAATGAGGCTATGATCGCGATGCTTTGAATGAGGGAGACGCGGGTTTTGTATATGACGATATCCATGATGATGGCGAGGACCGGAACGATAGAGGTGATCAAGGAAGCGTTGGAGGCGGTCGTCAGTTTAATACCGCTGTTTTCGAAGAAGAAATAAAGTGTAATACCCATGGCACCGGCACCGAGCATGGGGATTCGGTCCGACTTCTCGAGCCGCGTAGCGGGCTCGCTAATTTTTACCACAATCCATAACAAGATCGAAGCGATCACAAACCGGAGCAAGGCTAAAGTGATCGGCGGCACCTCGGCAACCGCCTCTTTGATGCTGATAAAAGAAAGTCCCCAAAAGAGTACTGCTATTAGCATAGCGATGTTTGCGATGACAATGGGAAATTGTAGTGTAGATTTTTTGGACAGGAAAACCTTGTCGGTGTTGTTCAATTCCTTAACCTCCTGGATACGTTCATAATACAATTCTAAACAATAAATGGGGATGGCGGCAAGGAAAGACTATTTAGTGAGGTAAATTACAAAGTGTATCAACGCTGGAGCGCTATAAAAGAAGCCCTTATCTTACCTGTGGGGCAGATTAGGGCGACTAACTGCGTCAATATCCCTTTTGGCACCAGATGCAGTAAAGCCACGAAGTGTTTCTGTCGATACTATGTATAAGGATAATCTTCGGTGTCATGGACACCTTCGAAATGGGGTTGCTTCATGTTCAACCTTTACTTTCAGGGTGCTAGACAGGCATGTCGATATTACAATTATCATGTGAAAATGCAAGGATACTATATAGCTCGAATATCCTCGGGTCAGCGTATCTTGACGGCTGCTGACGATCCCGCGGGGTTGGCAATCTCGGAAAAGATGCGTGCTCAGATCCGAGGGCTAAATATGGCTGCACGTAATGCACAAGATGCAATATCGCTTGTACAAACGGCGGAAGGGGCACTTAATGAGACTCATGACATGCTGCAGCGGATCCGTGAATTAACTGTTCAAGCAGGAAACGGAACTCTCACATCCCTCGAACGCCAAGCGATTACCGATGAAGTGGATCAGCTTCTGAAGGGAATTAATGATATCGCAAACCAAACAGAGTTTAATACGATTAAGTTATTGGACGGCTCTTTTCAGAATAAACATTTTCAAATCGGAGCCAACACGGGGCAGTCTATGGATTTAAGCATAGGGTCTAACGATAAATCTACGCTAGGCCTGGATAGTCTCCTCGCAAAACTTCAAACTCCAGAAGGGGCTAGTGACGCCCTGGACATCGTAGATGGTGCTATTGGGAAGGTTTCTTCCCGAAGGGGTCTTTTAGGTGCTGTGCAAAATCGTTTAGAATATACCATTGATAACCTCACGACCTCGGCAGAAAACCTCACTGCTGCCGAATCACGTATACGGGATGCCGATATCGCACAAATGATGCTCGAGTATACCCGTCATAGTATCTTGGCCCAGGTCGCTCAAGCGATGATGGCACAGATGAATATCCAAGCAAAGCGAGCGTTAGATCTGTTGTTGGATAGTTTGGGATATGAACGGAAAAGTTAAGATTTGTTATTGTACGTTGTCGTACTGCTTTGAAGGTTTATGCCATCGGGCACCCGTCCATACTTCATTCCAGGAGTGTGAAGTATGGAAGATTTCCCGATGGCCTTTTTTAAAGGTCTGTTGGTAGCGGTACTGCTGAGCGTACCAGTATGGGGGATCATTATCGGTGGCATTTGGATAGCATTCTTCTAAAATAGATGACCCGACCATACTACCGACAAATGAAAAAAGCCTGCCGAAGCAGACTTAGCGAAACCGTTTATTTGCCCATGTGACAAACTCGACTAGGTTCATCACTTCAATGTTTTTAGATTGCTGTTCCGGCGTAACAGCATAGAGTTTTTGCCGGGCGGCATCTTTGAGCCAGTGCACGGCAGTGGGTTTAGCGCCACCGCCGTCTAACAAGATGAGAATCTCTTCTTCCAGCATGGCCTCTAGACAGTTTAGATATAAATAGGGGTACTTTTCATCGACACTGCCAGCGGTTTGTTGCCATTTGCATTCGATGCGGATGCGACAACTCCAACAGCTGGAACGAAGAAGAAACTCCGTATTGCCATTATGTCCATAGATACTTCGGTACGGTACGTTTTGGAAGAGTAATTCCTGACCATAGTGCGCATCGGCGGCGGCTTGTCCAAACCGTTCCACATAGGATATGTAGTCACGGTATCGGACGGCAACAAAACCTTTGCTGCCAAGCACACTGAGCACGACACTTTCCAAGGTATTGCCGGTGCTGTTGGTTTGGTTGCCTTGCGATTTACCAGGCAGCGCCCCTTTGACCACCGGGTTCACCTCCCTGCCCAGATACCGTTTCCCCCGTGAAGAGGGCCAACACTTCCTCCACCTTGTTCCGATTGTTTCCGTCGCGGCTGATGAAGCGTTGGACCTGAATCAACTGCATATCGGAGGCGCTATATAACTCTCGAGCTTCTGTGGTGTGGTGGTTCGAGAGTAGGACCGGGATCCCTTTTCGGGCCAATCGTTCACATAGGCGGGCGAGTTTCTCTTGCTGGACAAAGGAAAAGCCGTTGGTGGCATAGGTCGTGAAGTTAGACGTCGAAGAAAGCGGCAGGTAGGGGGGATCCATATAGCAAACATCGCCCGGCTGAACCAGCTCTTCGACATCTTCGAAATTAAGCACTAAAAATTCGGCCCGGGAAAGGCGCTCCACGAAGGCCCGCAACTCTTTCTCTGGGAAATAGGGCTTTGTATACCGGCCAAAGGGGACATTGAATTTTCCTTTTTGATTGAACCGCATGAGACCGTTGTAGCCATGGCGGTTTAGGTAAATGAGCAGCAGCGCTCGTTCATAGGGATCTTCCGTCTCGTTGAACTTATTCCGAAAATGATAATATGTTTCCCCTTGGTTATTTTCCGGGCAAAAGAGTGCCCGGACATCTTCAATAAAGGCATCCGGTTGGGCTACCAGTGACTGGTACATATGGATTAGATCTGCATTGATATCACATACAAGATGGCTATCAAAGGGAGCATTCAGCGATAGGGCACAGGAACCGGCAAAAGGCTCTACGAGTCGTCGACCTGCAGGCAGTCGTTGGAGGATGTGATGAAGAATTTGATATTTGTTTCCTGGCCATTTCATAAATGGCCGAAGCAAAGCTCCCATTTGGTTTTTCCCCTTTAATTACAGCTATAAAAATTGTATCAACTGAGTGCAGGCCTGTCCAATAGAAAGAAAAGACTCTGTCGAAACGGTGATGTAGGTGAAAGATTGTCAAGATATTGGGAAGGAATAAGATGGCCTCCTAGAGAATGAGGACCTTAAACGAGTGACATTACACGTACCAATGGGATCAAGGAGGCTTTTTTGTGGGACAAAAAGGACTGAAAATCGCTATATCAGGCAAGGGCGGCGTCGGGAAAACCACATTGGCCTCCCTCTTTTGCTATGTCCTAGCCAATCAGGGAAACAAGGTGCTCGCTGTCGATGCCGATCCCGATGCCAACCTCGGTATGGCCTTGGGATTTCCGCCGGACTTAATGGCGAAGGCGATCACGATCGCTCAAGACCGGAGATTGATCAAAGAGAGAACTGGTGCGGAACCGGGTACATCGGGGCAGTGGTTCAGCCTCAATCCGACTGTCGATGATATTCCGGAAAAGTACGTAATCGCCTATCGAGGGATCAAGCTGTTGCAGATGGGGGCTGCTCCGAGTGGGGGGCTGGTTGTTATTGTCCCGAAAGTACGCTGCTAAAGGCGCTGCTCTCGCATTTGGTTCTGGATGATCGTGACGCTCTAGTTGTCGATATGGAGGCCGGTTTGGAGCATTTAGGAAGGGGTACGGCCAGAGGGGTTGATGCTTTCATCGTCGTCGTGGAACCTGGACAGCGCAGCTTTGCCACAGCCCGATCGGTCGTCCATATGGCCAAAGATCTAGGTGTGAAAAAGGTTTATGCCGTGGCCAACAAAGTCGGCGAAGTATCTCCCATGGTCATTCAAGATGCCTTGGGAGACATCCCGCTGCTTGGCCTATTCCCCTATACCACTGAGGCAGTACAGGCAGATCTACAAGGAGAGCCGCTGTTTGACAGTTGCCCCGATATGGTCCGTCGGGCTGAAGATATTCTCCAGCGGTTGTGCGGGATGACGGGAGATTCTTAAACGTAAGCCTTTGTTGTCCCAAAATAT
Organism: Heliobacterium mobile; assembly: GCF_009720735.1. Lineage (GTDB taxonomy): Bacteria > Bacillota > Desulfitobacteriia > Heliobacteriales > Heliobacteriaceae > Heliobacterium > Heliobacterium mobile. Next base: position 915 of record NZ_WNKU01000025.1, on the reverse strand, counting down.
CCCATTTGACTTTAAGTGTATTCACTGATAAACTATCTATCTGTTGCAGCTGATTTAGGTGAGTAGCCTGCTTTCAGCAAAGGGACTACACGTTTATGGATATCTAAGAGGCGAACTAATCTATCGGTTTTAAAGAAAAACAAAACAATTTCTTGAAAATACCAGTTGATTTAGTTTTGCAGGCGTGATATTATAGTTCTCGCCCCGGTAAACGGGAAGAAAAATTTGGTCCTTGAAAATCAAACAGTTGTTAAAGCAAAAGCGTGCGAAACTAAAGTCAATTCGGCCCGCGCAAGCGGGACGGACAAATTTTATCAATCAGAGCTTGACTCAAGCTTATCTACATTTTTTGTGGAGAGTTTGATCCTGGCTCAGGACGAACGCTGGCGGCATGCCTAACACATGCAAGTCGAACGGAGAGCTGAAGTTTCGATGGAGGCTCTTAGTGGCGGACGGGTGAGTAACGCGTGGATAACCTGCCTGAGAGTGGGGGATAACAGCCCGAAAGGGCTGCTAATACCGCATAATGTTCCTGGAGGACATCCTTCGGGAACCAAAGGAGCAATCCGCTCTTGGATGGGTCCGCGTCCGATTAGCTAGTTGGTGAGGTAACGGCCTACCAAGGCGACGATCGGTAGCCGGCCTGAGAGGGTGAACGGCCACACTGGGACTGAGACACGGCCCAGACTCCTACGGGAGGCAGCAGTGGGGAATCTTCCGCAATGGGCGAAAGCCTGACGGAGCAATGCCGCGTGGGGGATGAAGGTCTTCGGATTGTAAACCCTTGTCTTCGGGGAAGAAGTTTTGACGGTACCCGAGGAGGAAGCCCCGGCTAACTACGTGCCAGCAGCCGCGGTAATACGTAGGGGGCAAGCGTTGTCCGGAATGACTGGGCGTAAAGCGCGTGCAGGCGGA
>NZ_WNKU01000024.1 GCF_009720735.1 Heliobacterium mobile | reverse complement strand
GCAACTTGTAAACATTCAACATTAAACCTAAATTCATTTGGGTTTATCTTGAAAATATGGTTAACCGATCACGAATGAAAAAAGATTAAAGGATTAAAAAACAAGCGTTCGGCAGTCATAGGACCGGACGCTTCTTTACCCACATTCCACAGGCTGGACAAACCGCGTTAAAACCAACACGACACGCATAAATTTGCTAGGTCCGACCACGTATCTAGCGAGGGTTATTTCAATCTTCTGACCGTCGCTTATTTGGCGTGGGATTTTTTCATAACAGCTAGAGGATTTATGACCCTGTTGTAAAAAGTAAATCAGTAACTATTAAGAGGGGATGAGGTTGTACATGGGAGTTAGATTCAACGGTATCGGAATTTTTGTCTGTGATATCAAAATAATGGTTGGATTTTATCGAGACGTACTTGGTTTAGAAATTGATTGGAACGGAGAAGGTCCCTATGCCGAATTTAAACATGACGGAATCCGAATAATGATGTATGAGAGAAAGTTATTACCGGGCTACTTAGGAACAGATGTTTCCTTCCCTACCGGATTGAACGGATCTTTTGAATTAGCGATTGACCTGCCTCTTTTTACCGATGTAGACAATGAATTTGAGAGAGTCGTTCGTCTTGGTGCACAATCCGTTGTATCACCCAGAAATGAACCTTGGGGAATGAGAACCTCTTATGTGGCTGATCCAGAAGGTAATTTAATTGAGATCGGCTCATGGGGAAAAGGAGAACCGAAGTCGGAGTGATTTTATTTGGTGTCAAGGGCGAGGACCGCATATCTTAGGTACTCAGGTGGACCACTGCTTTTGATTGAACATGGTCGCTGACCGCCTGTAGTGAAAAGTTCATCCAATGGGCTGCTTCCTTCTGAATGACGCCGTATATGTCTAACGGATAGGCTTCATCCAATCGCCGTTCAGCCTCCTTTAATTCCCCGATCAAAGCATGTTTGTTATAATGGTGACATGATGATTTATGAAAGGCGGGTTCCTAAATGCTCGGTTGGTTAGAGTTAACCGCAGGCTCCATCATTCTTATTCTTTTGCTTGTGTTCGTTAAAGTAGGCATTCCCATTTTACTTATCATAGGTGCCTACATCGCCTATAAAAGGTTTACTTCACCGGCAGAAGTGGCAAAAAGACGTTATGCTAAAGGGGAAATTACCTTTCAGGAGTTGCAAGACATCCTTAGGAATTTGGAGGTTATGAAGTAGCCCCTTTTGTTAACTCGCCTTATCCCACATCGTATTCGGCAACTTACCCATCGTATCCGTACGCAGTTCATACACGTCCAGGTCCATCACACCGGCCTGGTCGTTTTTATTTTGGGCCAATCATTGCCGTAGTGTTCGCCGCTGTTCCCGTAACTTCCTCATCGTCCGATTGTGACCTTCAATGTCCAATTTTGGGTTCAATTAATGGCCAGACTATTAAAATCTATAATTTGTAACAGACTTTGGAAAATATGGTTTGGCTATCGGGCTCTAAATAATCTATCAATTAATTGGTTATATTAAATAGTAGTAAATTCAATGCTTAGAGGTGCATCATGGAACATTTGGTAGTTAGTATAATCATTTGGTCATTAGTTCTAATAATTATTCCGATGAAAAGAATTTTTGAATTACGGTATGCTGTTTATGTGTCTATGGTCTGGATGATCTTTCTAGATAATCTATCGTCATACTTAGGGTTTTACAGCTTTGAACACGTTTTAATCCCCATTGGTAGAGCTTCATTATTTCAACTGCTTGCTTATTCAGGGATTGGTATACTCATGATTAATTGGTTAACAAAAAGTTCAATATCAAAGCTAATTTCTGTTACTTCTGTGGCTGCAGTATTCTCAATTCTACAGTACGCTTATATCCAAAGAGGAGCTTTCAAGTATGGAAGCTTTGATATGATATTTAGCGTAATATATAGTATAGCGGCACTATCACTATTTATATGGTTGTCGCTGGCTATAGTCGGGGAAGATAAAGTATATTCCGGTAAAAAGACACGAGATATAATAAAGTAATTCTTAGGGTTATAGGAAAGCTAAAGCTAGGTTATTCTAGTAGAATCAATATTCAATGAATGCTTTTCCAGGATTATATATAGTCCTAAACATAAATAGCGAAGTTGTGTTAAGTAAAATAGATTCCAACCGTCATTAAAAGTCAAAATGTTCAATCTCATCATTATATAGTCGCTTAATAGAACCACTAAAAAAGGGGCAATTTCCCAATACGACTTATTTAGAAAATTAATAAAGAATATATAAACTAAAGATAAAATCAAGTGGTATGGTACATCAAACAAAATATCATCAAGAAAGTAATTATTATTCAAACCAATACCAAAATGCTGTTTGTTTAAAATCAAAAGTATTACAGATGGACCTAATAATAACAACCATGCTATTAAATAAAATGCAGTGAATCTCAGAAGCTTATGCTTCTCTTCTTTCATGATCCAAAAACACTTTCTTGTAATAAAAAGGAACACAACAACTACTATTCCCGTCATGTAAGTTCTCCACCAGTGGTGGGTATATATTCCTAATTTAAGGAAGATTTCTTCTACAAGCATAAAGAAACCTGATATTAAGAAAATCCAGTAATATTTTAATTGAAATGCAGCTACCAAAAGTGTAAATCCACCCCAAAAAAAGCCGTTACACACTAAGTGCCCATAAATACTTTCTTGAATAGAGTCAGCGAATAAACCTGGTTTGTATGTATAACTATTAAATACAAATAGTATTACAACCTCACATAGATAGGCGAGTGCTGACACGAATAAAAAAAACGAAAATAAGTCAATGATGCTTTTTTTCTTAAACAAAGTAAAGATTATTAATACTAGGCCAAAAATAGTCAAACCATGATACCAGTACAGGTTTGTCATAATTCTCTCCAATATATTCCGTATTTACAGTGATTTCAGAGAATGCCTTGATTTGTTTGTCTTCCAGTACTATTTTTGCATGTATTCGAAAAAATATACTCGAAATCAGTTTTTTTAATCAACCTACTCAACCACCGAATCCACACCCCTTCTATAATCCCAGTAGGAATAGTGACAGACTGCGGGTTCAAGTATCTGACGCCGACTCCACTACAAATGCGGGTTAGCAGGATCACAAGGTGAAGAGAAAAACTAAAAGTAGTTGCCGTTGTAGTTACAGCGGGCATCTATGGAAAGGCTATGGGGTTGATATGGCCGGTACGCAGGGGAATCCGACGGAGGCACTGAGCTAACGGCCGTTTTTTTGCGTTGTAATCGGTGTGTTTTTATTAAAATTGATTTTACGGTAAGGTGAACCACTGGCGGCGTCTGGGGCCGTTGGGCGGTTCTTTCATGGTTGTATCCAACAGGCAACTGAGCGTTTTGAAAACGCGAGCAATATTATTCAAAAGAACAGGAGCGAATTCCTACCTATTACCCACAAAACCTCTGGAAAAAGCGCTTTTGAAAACATCGATATTTTTCGAACATCTTTTAAATCGTGGGTCGAGATTTCTGATTCACTTATTGAACTGAGTGATCAACCGGTGGTTAGTCGTGACGAGTTGATGCAGCGTCTTGCCGATTCGGATACATTGTTCGAAAAAACTCGTGGTTCCATCAATGAGTTAGGCGAAATACTAGACGGTTATGGCACTAATGATGCAAATAAAAGCAGAGAAAGATTTTTATCATCAACTCTTTTTCTTATTGTGACTTGTCTTTTTTTCATTGCTTCTGCCTTCATATTAAGCTTCTTCGTCTACCGTCGACTGAAGAATTCATTAAATGAAATAAAGCATGTAACGGAACAGATGTCAGCGGGTGATTTTTCCGTTTCCCTATCCTCATCATTGAAAACCCAAAGAGATGAAATTGGTCAAATCGCCGCTTTCATCGACATTTTCCAAGGTAATATTCGCAAAACTCTCCATGAGATGCTCCAAACTGCACAAGAATTAGCATCCTCCGGTCAACAATTAGCGGCAACCACCAAGACCGTTTCGTTTAGTATGAACAATGTCTTATCCTCAACCAATGAAATATCAGCAGGGACCCAGTCTGTTTCAGCTTCAGTAGAGGAAATAACCGCTTCTAGCCAAGAAATGTATGCAGGATTACAATTTCTGAACCAAAGCGTCGACAATGGAAAAGGGCAAACTAAGGAAATCGAGATACGCGCCCTAAATCTCAAAAACGATTCCATCCGTTCGAGTACATCCGCCAATCAACTGTATGAAGCAATCAATCTTTCCGTACTTGCAGCAATTGATGATGCAAAAGTTGTTGACCAGATATCTGCACTCGCAAGTTCTATATCTGCCATCGCTTCACAAACGAACTTGCTCGCTTTAAACGCCGCTATCGAAGCAGCACGAGCTGGAGAACAGGGTCGAGGATTCGCGGTCGTCGCAGAAGAGGTAAGAAAACTATCGGAGGAATCGTCAAAAACGGTAGCGAATATTCAAGTTGTAACGAAACAAGTCGGCCAAGCGATCGATGTGCTTGTTGATAAAACCAATGAGTTGCTGCGATTTATCGACAATACTGTCACGAAAGATTATGAGCGACTTGTAACCGTCGGAAATCAATACCTCTCTGATGCCGATACCTTCTCAAGCTTATTTGATCACACGCAAAGTATGAGTGGACAAGTTCTCACTTCCGTATCCGAAGTAAACAAAGCGATTGTTGCAGTAGCCGATTTGATTTTCAAAATCTCTTCTGAGACTACAGATATTGCAAAACGGTCGGAAGAACTCAATATCTCGATTTCTGAGGTCAACTTAGCTATGATGACACAGGCAAAAACAGCTGAACAAATCAATAAGATGGTTGCACGTTTCAAGATGTAACCTCCCTTCAGCACAAAACAAAAAAGACCTCGCCGGTGGTGGCGAAGTCGCAGGATGTTCAGAAATGGCTTCACTACATATGCAGGTTAGCGGGTTCACCAAATTATTTTTCAAGCAGTTGATTTACTAAATTTTTCACCTTGTCTTTGCATTTTTTACAATCAGTAGCTACCTTTGTAACTTCCTTTACATTCTTAAAAGACTTCGCACCGTTTTCAATAGCATTTTTTAAGTCTCCGTAAGTTATCTTTTTACATTTACAAACAACTTTATTAGTATCTATAATGCAACCCTCCATTGTTGATTTTTATTTCTATTATAGCAGAGAGTTGTGCCAAGTACGTATGTAGCCTACATCTAAACGCAATCCAATTGTTTCCAATATCTACAACCCCACTCATCCGATCGGAGGCTGGGGTTTTCTTTTGTTTTACATCGATGAATAAATAGGATTGATATCGGAATGAACTGTGGTAAGTTCTTTCCCACTCTCCGAATATCCTTGACAGATAATTACTCCCCCTTAAAACTTCAGAAAAGCCTTACGGCAAGTGGTGGGACCGGACGCACAACTAATGTGCAGATGATATCTTTTCAGTGGATACACCTAACTCCTAAAAACGAATCGCACTAGTTGTTAAATGAAAAGAATACAACTATTACATAAAGAAATATGACGATACCCATGACAATAGCAAATAACTCGTTAGTGATATCTGCAAGTTTCACTAATTGGCCTCTTTTTGCTATGCCCTGTAATCCACTTAGAATAATGAATAAGCTTAAATTTATCATGTTAAATATCGTTACATCTGCTCCGAGTAAACCTCGGACAGTGTCGGGGGCTAATAACATAAACGTCGATAGACTACCCAGTGTAACCCCTAGGATTACACGTGCTATAGCGATCTGAGTTCGATATCTGAAAAGATGTTTGAATTGTATTAACATTATATATCACCTAATCCTTGGTCTTATAAGAGCCGAGTAATTCATGCCAACTCCGGCAAAGATGATTTGCATAATTGTAAATTGGATTTAATTTTGCTATTCAATGCATCAGCCGATAACCAGAGTCTTGAAATGGTTTCTTGATGTCATCATTTAAGCCGGTATTCAACGATGGCTTTACCTCTCCTGCTATGATCTGTGATTACTTGCGGTATTTTTACGGTCATGTAGGCCCATTGTCGGTATGCAGTGATAAAAAAACAGCCCTCCCTTATGGGCTGGGGCTGTCGGGCTGAAGTTGGTTTATTTTTCTATAAACCTATTAAAAGCTATGCTTCTAATGTATGAAAGAAATGATTCAACGAATAAAGTTAGTAATTGCCCGAGATTCTTTTTCCGGAAGTGTAATGCCAGCTGCCTTACCTGCTTCAATGGATTTTAAAAGCCATGCCATATTATTACCTAGTGTACGCATCGTCTGAATACCTTCTAAATCCTGCCTAACTTCGTCGGGTGTATTACCATGAACCATATTCCAATACTGAGACGATACAACCGGCATATTACTTATCGTGAAATATTTATTAATTTGGTCGAATGTAGCTGTGGTGCCACCACGTCGGGCACTTACAACTGCTGCCGCAGGTTTATAGTGAAAGATCCCTCTTCGGAGACCAACAAAAAATACTCTGTCCATAAAGGCCGTTAACGTGCCCGACGCTGAAGCGAAATGTACCGGAGAGCCAAAAATAAAACCATCTGCCTCAATTGCCTTTTCTAAAAATTCATTAACTGTATCCTTCATAAAGCAAATACCAGTTTGCTGACAGGCATAACAACCGTGACATCCGGAAATCGGCTTCTTACCAACGTGAAATATTTCTGTTTCAATAGCCTGTTTTTCTAACGCTCCGGCTACCTCAGTCAAAGCGGTATAAGTACATCCTTTTTCGCGCGGACTACCATTGACAAGTAAAACTTTCATTAAAAATCGCTCCTCTGCTACGAAAATTACAAGCACTAATAGTTTGTTCGACGTACAGAAGATATATCCTTTTTCAGGCAATTAAAACCTCCTTTCTCACCGTTTGTGCTGTGTTCAAAGTAACTCATTATCGCTTTTTCCGTACAGTCATATACGTCTATAACTGTAGTCGGATATCCAAATAAGCAAGTGAATAAAGCCCTACCGGGTTTACCAGGACCGATTCGGTTACAACTATCTGAGCTAGGGCGCACCGAATAAACTCTATATGTTTGACTTCTTTTGAAAATGGAAAAAGCGTCGTAGCTGTCAGGAGCCAGACGCTTTACTTCATTATTTATTGAATCTCAAAAACTTCGTTTAATCGAGTGAGCCTGAAAATTTCCTGAATGAAATTTCTAGGTTTGATAATAAACACGTTCCCACCATACTCTTGAGTTCTTTTTAATATAGATACTAAAGCACCCAAGGCAAGTCCATCGATAAAATCAACCTGGGTCATATCAATGTGTACAAAGTACTTACCATGGCCAACTAGATCAAACAATTCTTGCTTTAACTTTTTGGCTTGAAGTACCGTAATGTTCCCCTTTAGTCTAAGGTAGATATTATCTCCGTTAAATGTTAGTTTATAAGTCATAACCCCACCCTTATGTCTAAGCTCCGGTGTCTATTTTAACATCCCACATGTATAAATATTGTCGATTTCAGTCAAGAAGCAGTCGGGAAAGGAACTTTTAACGCTTTTGTTCAAATGAATGCATGGGTTACAAAAAAACCGCGGTCCCGTGAGTTTTTTTCACAGAACTGCGGTTTTACAGTCAAGCCTTAGGGATTTTTCCTAGGTACTATCATTATTTTGCGTTCCGAGACACCCGGATCAATCCAGCACAAGTGATGATTTCAACACCGCGGGCTTCCAAGGCGTCTAAGAGTAGGTTCATTCCCAAAGAGTCACTGGCCATGTGACCGGCGATGACGACGTTGATGTGGTTCTTTTCTGCCTCTTTGCGGTGCTTTTCACCCATGTGCATACCAACGATGGTGCCTACCCCCGCTTGGGAGAGTTTCCCGTATGCGTCTTCAGAACCGGAGGTGCCACCGGTCATGTCGACCATGACTTTTCCACAGCGACCTTCAGGACGACCCGTAAAAAGGGTTGGACCGGAACCCATATCAGCGGCTGCTTTATATTCGGGAATTTCCTTTAAGAGCTTCAGGATTTCGCTCACTTTGGTCGGTTTTTTCTCTTCGATTTTTTTGGTCAGAAAAGTCTGCACCTGATTGTCGGCAGGCGTATGGACGCACATCATCGACAGACCTAAAAGACGGGCAGCGTCGACAGCACGGTTATGGTTAAGGGGAGCTAATCCACGTTTGACCTCGCTGATGCGGCTAGACAGCAGTCCTTCGGCTACGTTGATGGGTACGCCCAATTGAGCCAGCAGATCCTCTTGCATATGCATGACGTCGTGGAGAGCCGATAGGGCTTTGCCTTCCGGATGGTGTGCGATGATCAGGTCGATGGGCTGGCCTTTTTGGCCGAGACGATCGGCGAGCAGAACTTCGCCGACTTCGATGTCCACACCGACAAGGATCCGCTTCACGTCCCGATCAAGGTCGCCTGCTAAGAATCGGGTGTCGCTATAGGGATTCTTTAAGGCCTCTTGGTCGAATTCGGCTTTTTGTTCCACTTTCATTTCTTCGAAGTCTTTCGATTTTTTGGATAAGAGGGATTCTACTTCATTACGACCACGGGGGTCTGCATCGATACCCATGGAGACCATGAGTTCGTAAATTTCACGTGCCTTCAATGATATTCCTCCTAAACAATGCGGTTTTCGAAGTTTTCCCGCAAGTATCGCAAGATTTTATTACCCTTTCGGTTTCGCGAGAATCTTTTTGACTTCCTCAAGAGGGTGGCAGTTCAATATGTCCTTTGGCTCCAACCCGGCCCGGCGGGCATTGTTTACGCCGTAGGAGATATCCCCTAGTTTAGCCCGGTCATGAGAATCGGTGTTGATCGATAACATGATGCCGCGTTCTTTCGCCATTTTGGCGTATGGCGCAGCCAGGTCGAGACGATCGGGCGATGAGTTGATCTCCAAAATCGTTCCTGTTTTCGCCGCCAAGTCAAGCAACCACTCCATATCGACATCATAAGGCTCCCGAGCGCCGATGAGTCGGCCTGTCGGATGGCCAATGATATCGACATGAGGATTTTTTAAGGCTGTTTCCAACCGGGCATGGACCTTGTGCCGCTCTTGCCGCAAACCAATATGAACGGATGCGATGACCAGATCGGTTTCTTGTAGCATCTCATCGGGGAAGTCCAACCGGGCATCAGGCAAGATATCCATTTCAATCCCTGAAAAGACGGTAAAGTTTTTATCACGATGGGAGAGATTTCGAATGGCCTGCCGTTGTTCCCGTAGTCTCGTCTCGGACAATCCCCGGGCGACGCTGAGCGACTGGGAGTGGTCCGTAATCGCCATGTATTCATATCCTCGTTCTCGTCCGGCGTCGATCATCTCCTCTAATGAAGATACGCCGTCGCTCCAATGGGTATGAATATGCAAGTCCCCCCGGATGTCAGTGATCTGGACGACTTCCGGTAGTTTTCTCTGGGCAGCAAGCGCCACTTCGCTGCCTTCCTCTCGTAGTTCCGGCGGGATCCAAGGCAGGTCAAGATCACGGTAGAAGTTGATTTCAGCTTCCTGTGAGGTGATAAAACGCTGCCAATCGCCACTGCATCCATCGCCCCTCTTGGCTCCCCGCTCCTGCAAGGCGGACCAATGAGCATAAGACCCCGTCGTTTCCACCCACCGCGCGATGAATTCGGCTTCGTCGACGACTTCCACCTGGACCGGTAAGCCAAAGCTCAACTGGAAGCGAACAAAGTTGGCGCCATCGTCGACCAATTTTACAGCGGCAGGGTGTTTTTCGACCAAATCAAGAATTTTATCAGGCTCTTGGGATGAGCTGAGCAAGTGGATTTCCTCTACGACCTCTTGGCTGCGGCGAAGGTCACCGGTGATTTCGACTCGGTGCACTTCCGGCAGGTTTTGTAGAAATCGGACAAACTCTTCCGCCATTGGACGGGCTACGCCGATGCCAAACTTCCCGCTCCGGCGGCGCAGCATCTCCACACCGCGGATGACCGCGACTTCTGTCTTGGCGGCAATTCCAGGCAACAAGCGAAGCTTATGCTTTCGGGCGCCTTCTTCGAGTTCATCAAGGGTAGTATATCCGTTGCTAAAAAAGGTCCTTACGGCTCGGATGCCCACACCGGGCAAGCGGAGCATATCGAGCACTTCCGGAGGTACTTTTTCACGCAAGTTTTGGAGTTGCCGACTGGCGCCGTCTTCCATCATCTCGTCGATTTCAGCACAGAGGCCTTTGCCGATACCGTCGATTTTGGCCAGTTGCCCACGCTCGGATAAGGTCTTTACCGGTGTCTCGATCCCTTCGACAATCCGGGCTCCTTTACGGTACGCCCGTACCTTAAATGGGTTCTCTCCCAGGATCTCCATTAGATCGGCCATCTCCGTGAGGGCCCAGGCAATTTCCTGGTTGTGCATCGCTTCTCCCCCCTTCCGGCTATTTTGCCCAGGTAGCAAGGAAAAAAGCGCCGGAATCCCGGCGCTTAGAAATCGGGGAATCATTTAGAGGAGCCGGAATCTTCTAGAAGCTTGATCAGGTCGTCGTAATCTTCCTGAAGCTTCGCCAAGTCATGAGCTAAGTGAAAAGCGACCAGCACAGCCACCTTTGATACGGACAGGTGGTTCGCCTTACGGGCGATGTCCTGCATGCGCTCATCAATCATACCAGCCAGTTTTCTAACCTGTTGGGGAGGAACAGGGCTTTTGATAGTATAAGGTTCACCATAAATATGGACGGTTGTCTTAAAAACCTCTTCACTCACTTTGTAGCTCCCCCTCGACAGCGACAGCATTCGAGTTTTTCTGGTTGAGTAATCAATTTCCTTTTCGCTGCCAATGTCGAAAAACCCTTTTTTGAATAAACAATTATCTAAATTGTGCGCCTAGGCGTTCCATCAGAGCCGTTTTGATAGATTCGTGGGCATGATTGACTTCTTCGTCCGTGAGGGTACGGTCAGGTGCTTGATAGCGCAGCGTATAGGCGAGGCTGCGGAAACCAGCGGAGATCTGGTTGCCTTGGTATACGTCAAAGAGTCGCCACCGTTCTAAGAGGTTGCCGCCGACTTCGGCGATGACGGCTTCCACTTGGCCTGCCGGTACGGCTACGGGCAATACCATCGCCATGTCGCGGTCTGTAGACGGGAACCGGTGCAGTGGTCGATAGTCGCCTTTTGCCCGGGCCAGCAAGGTTAAGGCAGAAAGATCCAGTTCCATCACGACCGGACGGGCCGCAAGGTCATAAGCTTCCCGCACGTCAGGGTGGACTTCTCCCATGTAACCCAAGTCAAAGACCATACCGTCTTGAGTGATCTGTAACCGGGCTGCACGTCCTGGGTGTAGATAAGATAGTTCCGTCTCGCGGGACCAGGTAACGCCTTTGATTTTTAAAGCGCTCAACAGTTTTTCGACAATCCCTTTGAGGAAATAGAAGTCGTACGGTTGGGGTTTGCCGCTCCAATGGACCGGTGCTGCCCCCATGACGAGGGCCGATACTTTCCATGCTTCGTCCGGTAATTCTTTGAGCGGCAGCGCTTTCGGCAGGAACGTTCCTCCCAACTCAAAGATAGCTAGGTCAGGAATACGGCGGCTCGCGTTACGGGCGGCCAATTCCAAAAGTCCCGGTATGATCGTAGGCCGGAGGATCCCCTGTTCTTCACTCAAGGGATTTTGCACCGGGATGACTTGACGGAGATGATCCTCTGCAGGGATAGCCAGACGGTCCAAATGTCGGGGGTTGATGAAGGAGAAGGTCACCACTTCGCGGAATCCGCTGCCCACCAAGGCATCGATGATTTTTTCCCGCACCGTCTGGGGCCATGTGCGCTGTCCGACCGTCGTCTTGCCTTGAGGCAAGGTGGTTGGAATCCGGTCATAGCCGTAGAGACGGGCCACTTCTTCGGCCAAGTCATGCTCGCCTTGGATATCGGGACGATAGGTGGGCGCTACGACGATACCGGCATCCCTTTGTTCCCCTTCGGTTGCCGCTTCCCACTGCACAGGGAATTGAAGACGTTGAAATATGTCTTCCATCTGCTCCGGTTTAATCGTCGTACCCAGCAGGGCGTTGATCCGGCTGGCCCGGAAGGGGACTTTCACCGGTTCCGTCGGGCGCAAGTAATTGTCCACGTAACCAGGGACGACATCGGCTACACCCAACTGAGCTACCAGTTCGGCAGCGCGGTCCATGGCCAGCTTGACCGTGTTGATGTTGACGCCTTTTTCAAAACGCTGGGAGGCTTCCGAGCGCAAGCCCACTTGCCGAGCCGTGCGGCGTACGCTAGCCGGATAGAAGTGAGCCGCTTCCAGCAGGATTGTAGTCGTTTTTTCGGTGATCTCTGTCTCCAACCCGCCCATGACGCCAGCTAAGGCGATGGCTTTTTCGGGGTCGGCGATGACCAGGTTCTCCGAGTTAAGTTCCCGTTCTTGACCGTCCAGGGTGACCAGTTTCTCCCCGGTACGAGCGCGGCGGACTACAATATGACCGTCCTTGACGGTGTGATAATCAAAGGCGTGGAGGGGATGGTTCATTTCGAGCATCACATAGTTGGTGATGTCAACGATGTTGTTGATGGGGCGCATCCCTGCGGCCTGCAGGCGGCGCTGCATCCAAAGCGGGGACGGACCCGGCCGCAGGTTGGTGAAAAGGCGAGCCGCATAACGTCCGCAGAGGTCGCTGTCTTCAATGGTGACCTTCACTTGCTCTTCTGTCCGGCCTTCTCCTTTTTCCACCACTTTCACATCGGGAAGCTGCAGCGGTTGGCCCGTAATAGCCGACACTTCTCGGGCCACATTGATCACAGCCAAACAGTCGGCCCGGTTGGGCGTCAATTCTAATTCAAGGATAGGCACATCAAGTCCTAAAGCCTGAGCGATCGGCTGTCCCACCTGGGCATCTTTATCGAGGATCAGGATGCCTTCTCGGTCTTCTGGAGAGATGGTCTTTTCTTCAAGGGCTAATTCTTCGGCGGAGCAGAGCATCCCCGATGATTTGATGCCGCGAAAAGCAGCTTCACCGATTTCCACTCCCTTGGGGAGTTTCGCACCGGGAAGAGCCACCGGGACTTTATGGCCTTGGCGAACGTTTTGGGCGCCCGTGACCACTGTATATTGACGGTCTCCCGTATTGACTGAGCAGACCCAGAGACGATCCGCTTCGGGATGTTTTTCGATAACATCGATATGACCGACAACGACCTGATCCAATCGGGCGTCTCGGCGAAGGATATTCTCTACGGCGATGCCGGAACGAGTCAGTTTCTCGCCTAAATCGGCCGCTTCCATGCCGGGGTTGACGTACTCCCCCAGCCATTCCAAGGATACACGCATGGGATTCACCTCATACTTTTATGCGTTTCAATATCTATCGTTACATGATCGTAGAATCTGGGGTGAATTGGCTTACTCCGCCAATTCACCCCAGATTTTTCTGTTCTCGAAAAAGGGAATCTAAAATTGGCTTAAAAACCGCATATCATTTTCATAGAGCAGACGCATATCATCAATACCGTACTTCAGCATGGCGATCCGTTCGACGCCCATACCGAAGGCGAAGCCGGTTACTTCGCTCGGGTTATAGCCGCCGTATTTCAACACGTTGGGATGGACCATGCCGGAACCAAGGATTTCGAGCCAGCCCGTGCCTTTGCAGACACGGCAGCCGCTGCCGCCGCAACCACAGGAAATATCCACCTCGGCACTCGGTTCGGTGAAGGGGAAGAAGGACGGACGGAGCCGAATCTCCCGCTCTGGACCGAACATCTGGCGGGCAAAGGTGAGCAAGGTGCCCCGCAGGTCGCCGAAGGTGATGTTTTTGTCGACGACCAATCCTTCCACCTGGTGGAACATAGGGGAATGAGTGGCGTCATCGTCGCGACGGAAAACCCGTCCCGGGCAGATCACTTTCACTGGCAGTTGGGGACGGATCCGTTCCATCGCCCGGATCTGTACCGGCGATGTGTGGGTGCGCAACAGGATATCTGGTGTGATATAGAAGGAATCCTGCATGTCCCGGGCAGGGTGATCTTGCGGCAGGTTCAGGGCCTCAAAGTTGTAATAGTCGGTCTCCACTTCTGGGCCTTCGGCGATTTCATACCCCATCCCTAAGAAGATTTGTTTGATTTCGTCGATGACGAGGGTAAGGGGATGCTTACTGCCGACGAGGGCTACCTGTCCTGGAAGAGTGATGTCGATGGCCTCACTCGCTAAGCGTGCTTGTTTTTCTTTCTCTTTGAGCTGGCGGCTCTTTTCCTCGAGCATAAATTCGATGGCCGCCCGGACTTCGTTGACTAAAGCGCCCATGGCTGGGCGTTCTTCGGCGGGAACTGCCCCCATGCCCCGCAGAATTTGGGTCAGTTCGCCTTTCTTTCCGAGATAACGGACGCGCCAGTCTTGCAGCGCTTCCGTCCCTTCCACTCCTTGCAGCTCATTGGCAGCTTGGAGCCGAATTCGTTCCAATTGTTCGCGCATTTGGTAAACCTCCGGTATATTCGGTTTGTCCACGAAGGGCCTTTGATAAAAAACAAAAAACTCCCATCCCCAATGGGGACGGAAGTTATTTTCCGCGGTACCACCCCGCTAGGCTGCAGAAAATACAGCCCACTCGGCCGACAAGTGTCGTTTCCCGATAACGGCGGGAACGCCGTCGAGACCTACCCACTTGTACGGCATGAAGATGCCGACAGCTTCAGCCTGAAGCTCCCGGGCGAATTTCCTCCCTATCGGCTTGAACGGGGCTTTCAGTCTATGGCACCCGTCTCCCTGGCAAGCGACGCTAGGAGTACTTCTCCCGTTCTACGCTTTTCCCTGCTCTCTACTGTATCAGCAAGCGCCGATATAGCATATATGCTGCAACCGAACCCGTCATTGTGAAGACACGCCAGAAAAAGTCAGCGGAAAACACCGACGACCACAACCTTTCTGCGTTCCAGGGTCCACCAGCTAGGGAAATTATATCATAGGCCTTTTTTCGAAGCAACCGAACGATGGCGAGCGGCTTCAAAAATCAATACAGAGGCAGCGATGGCGGCATTGAGCGACTCTACCGGGGGAACCAAGGGGATGCTCACGGTCATGGACGCCTTATCCCGAAAGAGCGGTTGCGGACCGACCGCTTCGCTGCCGATGACGACAGCGACGTTCTTCTGTGCCCATTGGGCTTCGAAATAAGGTACACCATCAGTGGCATCGGCCACAACGATGGAGATCTTTTTTTCCTGTAGTATGTTCACCAGTTGTTCCACAGAGGGCACTGTAGCTACGGGTAAGCGAAAAAGCGAACCCATCGCCGCCCGAATGACTTTGGGGCTGTGGGGATCGACCGTCCCTGCCGTGAGCAACACTCCCGATAAGCCGGCCCCTTCGGCTGTCCGAATGATGGTTCCCAAGTTTCCCGGATCTTGCAGTCCGTCGACGATCAATATAAAAGGATCTTCTTTCTCAAGCACAGCCTTCCAGGGAACGGTAGGCAGCGGGGCTACCGTAACGATACCTTGGCTTTGTTCCGTTTCCGTAATGGAAGCCAAGGCTCGCTCGTCGACGTCAACGCAGTTGAGGCCGGCCGCGATGAGCTTATCTAAAAGGATCTTCCCCCGAGGATTGTTGGCGACCCTCTCCGTGTAAAGAGCGTATTCGAGAGCGAGTCCGGAAGCTACGGCTTCTTCCACGAGGCGTACTCCTTCGATCAGGTACTTCCCCGTTAAGATTCGCTCTTTCTTCCGCGAAAGAGAGCGCGCTTCCTTTATATATTGGTTGTTGAGCGATGTGATCGTCAACGGGATTCCCCCTCAAAACGGTTCAAATCTTCGTTGGAGCCGACAGCCACGATGATGTCTCCGGCGGCAAAAGTCGTATCGGCCCCTGGAGACGCGATGACATCATCACCTTTACGAACAGCGATTACGGTGATGCCATAGCGAGCCCGCAGGTCCGCTTCACCTAAAGTCTGACCGATGAACCGTTCCGGTGTGCGAATCTCCACCAAAGAATGGTGCGGTGATAGTTCCAAATAGTCCATAACCGAAGAAGTGGCTAGCGCATGAGCAACTCGAACCCCCATATCCCTTTCGGGATAGACAACCTGATCGGCTCCGACTTTCGTCAGTACCTTACCGTGGAGATCGTTCTGGGCCTTAGCCACTACATGCTTGATTCCCATATCCTTTAAGATCACCGTCACCAGGATGTTCGCCTGTATATCAGATCCGATGGCGACGATGACCGTGTCGAAGTTGCGGATGCCTACTTTTTTGAGGACTTCTTCATCTTTGGCATCAGCCTGTAAAGCATGGGTGACAAAGTCGGCGACTTCGTTGACCCGTTCCTCCGACGTATCGATGGCCAGCACTTCATATCCCATCTGGTAGAGCGTCTTGGCAATGCTGGTACCAAAACGTCCTAATCCGATCACCGCAAACTGCTTGGCTTCTTTCGATTTTAATTTGGCCATGTCTTCGTCTCCCCCTAGCCGACCATAACACGTTCTTCTGGATAGCGAATTTTCGAAGGTTCCCCATTATTTAAAGCAACAGCAAGAGTTAGCGGTCCCACCCGTCCAGCAAACATGGTGAGCGCGATCAGTATGCGGCCGAAATCGCTTAAGTTTGGCGTCAATCCCATGGTAAGGCCGACTGTTCCGAAAGCCGATGTCGCTTCAAAAAGCAACGCCAAGAAATTCGCATTTTCACTAATCGTCAGCAACATCGTTACCATCATTACCAATAGCCCCGATAACACGGCAATCCCAATCGCTTTATAAACGTTATCCGGCGGGATCCTCCGCTCCATTATGCCCACATCGATTTTCCCATTGCGCATACTCCAGACCGCGGCGAGGAGGGTCGCTAAGGTCGTAGTTTTGATCCCACCGCCTGTCGAACCTGGCGATGCACCGATAAACATAAGTATGACCATGAAAAACTGTGTGGCCGGACGAAGATCCAGAATAGCCAATGTGTTATATCCTGCTGTCCGGGGCGTAACACCCTGAAAATAGGATGCCAGCAGTTTTCCCGACCAACTCAAGATTCCGAGTGTCTTCGGGTTGTTCAGTTCCAGTAAAAACACGGAAACGGATCCAATGATGACCAAGGCGATCGTCATCAACCAGACAAGCCGGGTGTGCAGTGAAAAACGTTTGATTTCTCGGAATCGGTAGGTTTCGGCGATGACTGTAAAACCAAGGCCGCCAAGAATAATTAAGGTGGAAATCGTCAAAGTGACCACGGGGTCTTCCACGTACCCCGTGATACCACGAAAGCCGCCGAATAGATCGAAGCCAGCGTTACAGAAGGCAGATATGGCGTGAAAAAAACCATAGTATATCCCTTTTGCCAGTCCCATCTCCGGAATAAACCGCAACGATAAGATGACACCGCCAATTCCTTCGATGAGAAAGGTGGCAAAAAGCACGTGTCGAGCCAGTCGTACAACCCCTTGTACCGACATGCTGTTCAAAGCCTCTTGCATGAGCAGACGCTCTTTAAGGTTGATTTTTTTCCCCATCAACAGGTAGATTAGCGTTGCCATCGTCATAAAGCCCAGGCCGCCCACCTGTATCAAGGTGATGATGACCAATTGCCCCAAAAGGGAGAAATTATCATGGGTGTCCACGACGACAAGACCTGTGACACAGACGGCAGAAGTAGATGTGAACAGGGCGTCCAAAAAACGGGTACCCAAACCACTGCGAGATGCAACCGGTGTGCTCAGCAGGAATCCTCCGAGGAATATAATGAGAGCAAATCCCAAGACCAGCACCTGAGACGGCGAGAAACCGTAGGCAGGTCTTTTTCCGCGTACATAGGGGGCAAACACGGGCTTCGGCGGCTCATATCTTTGCATAGATGAACCTCTTATCTCCCTGTATAGATTTAACAAATAGACTCTATAAGGACGTCATCTAAACAACTTTCCCTTAGCTTTCCCAGAAAAACAAGACATGACCAATGGCCATGTCTTGTTTTGTAATCACGTATTACTTCAGTTGTCCCTTGGCCACATCGACAAGCTTGGCAAATGCAGGCAGGTCGTTTACAGCCAGGTCGGCGAGCATCTTCCGGTTGACAACGACGCCAGCCTTTTTCAGACCGTTCATCATGTTGCTGTAGGAAATGCCGTTCATGCGGGCAGCCGCATTGATCCGGGTGATCCAAAGCTTGCGGAAGTCGCCTTTTTTCTTTCTCCGGTGCGCATAAGCATATTGCAGCGCTTTCATGACGGACTGGTGGGCTGTGCGGAACAGCTTGGAATGGGCGTTCCGGTAGCCGCGAGCCAGTTTTAAGATTTTTTTATGTCGTTTACGAGACATGGGTCCCGTTTTTACACGAGCCATAACAAGACCTCCTGTGGCGCTTTTGGCGAAATTTCTAATTTAAGCAGGATCGACGATTCGTTTATAGGTAAGGCAGAAGAGCATTCAGTTTCGGCGTATCTTGCTTGGAGACTACATCAGTGCCGCGGAGTTGGCGTTTCCGTTTGGCTGATTTTTTCTCCAGGATGTGGCGGGTAAAAGCGTTTTTCGATTTAAATTTGCCGGAGGCCGTTTTCTTGAAACGTTTGGCTGCCCCACGGTGAGTTTTCATTTTAGGCATCTAGTTCAGCTCCTTTACGGGTTAAAGAGACAGCGTCTTATTCGCTAACTTCTCCTTTGGCCGGGGCTTCCGCTTTCTCAGCCGTTTTGGCATCGCGAGGCTTCTCAGCCTTAGGCTCCCGCTGGGTTTCGGCTTTTGGGGTCAGGATCATGATCATGTTGCGACCTTCTACTTTGGCGTCTCGCTCCACGTTGGAGATCGGTTTGCAAACCTCTGCTAGGCGGACGCACAGCTGCCGTCCCAACTCGGGATGAGTAATCTCCCGTCCACGAAACATGATGGTGACTTTGACCTTGTCTCCATCCTCTAGGAACCGGATGGCATTGCGGGCTTTCGTGTCGAAATCATTATCTTCAATGTTCGGGCGTAGTTTGACTTCTTTAATATTGACGATCTTTTGTTTCTTCCGAGCTTCCCGTTCCCGTTTGCTCTGCTCGAACTTATACTTGCCGTAATCCATAATCCGGCATACCGGCGGTTTGGCCATCGGAGCCACTTCCACCAGGCCGAGGTTACGCTCTTGCGCCATGCGCAGCGCGTCCCGCACGGCTAAAATCCCCAGTTGTTCACCATCGGTGCCCACTAAGCGAACTTCGCGGACGCGGATTTCCTCATTGATGCGCAGGTCCTTGCTGATAAATGTTCACCCCCTGAAAACTTTCGAAAAAAAGACAAACAAAAAAGCGGGTTTTTCCACCCGCGCTTTCCACAAAACCGCTCCAACAGGCGTACCGATGCTTTTATCGCATTCGGCGCCGCAGGGGCCTTGCCGGATTAACCCAGGGAACTCCTTCGCTCCTGGGTGAGAAGCGGATGGCTTCTGCTTGTTTGTCATTCCGCAGTAAAATATAGCACGGTTGGCACAGTCATGTCAAGGATTTTTCCAGTCAAGTTTGATCTCAGTTTTTATACTGTATTGCAACGAACTAATTTTTAACTTTTGGTATAATTTGTAATTACATCATGAATAAAGGAGGTAGAATTCTATAGAAGATAATATAGTATTTCTTTATACGATAAGTTCTCTATTGGCTTTCGGTTGGGCAGTCGGGTTCGTCTTTCATCTGTTTTTTCAAAAAAGACTCATACACCGTATAAAAAGCCTCGATGCGTTCATTTGTAGGATCACTTCAAGCGGCGATTTGTCACAGCGCATCATCATCGACGGTAATGATGAACTTGCTGACCTTATCGATGACGTAAACGAAATGCTAACCACGATAGAAGGCGACAAAGCTCAACTCCGGCAAAGTGAAGCAGAATATCGCTACCTTTTTGATGAAGCCTTGACGGCCAACTTCATTGCCGCACCTGACGGAAAGATAGTTCTATGTAATCGAACTTTTGCTGAAATGTTTGGCTATCCTTCTGTGAACGATGTTTTGTTAAGCCACCTCGCTCAGCTCTTTCCCGACAAGCAGACCTATCCATGGTTGCTGGAAACGATAGAGAAGGAAAAAAAGCTGGAGCATTTCGAGGTAGAAATGGTCACGCTCGACCAGCGCCGCATCAACGTGGTAAAAAACATAGTCGGCCTTTTTACGGCAGATGACCAGTTGCAACAGATCATTGGATACGTTCTCGATGTTACGGAACGCAAGCGAACCGAAGGGCGTTTGCGTTATCTAGGGATACACGATATTTTAACAGGTCTCTACAACCGCAGCTATTTTGAACAGGAAATCGAGAGCATCGACAAAGAGGGCTTTTCCCCGGTCAGCATCATCGTATGCGACGTAGACGGGTTGAAATTCGTCAACGACACCCTCGGCCACCATCAAGGGGACCACCTGCTCATGGAAGCAGGGAAAATCCTTCGCAAGTCTTTAGATACCTCCTCTATCCTCTCCCGGATTGGCGGTGATGAATTTGCAGCACTGCTGCCGAATACCGATGAGACGGCTGTGGAGGTAATCATCCATCGGATTCAGAAAAAGATAGCCGCTTATAACGAGCAAAACAGGGAACTTCCTTTAAGCCTGTCGATGGGCTACGCCGTACGATCCGTTCCCTCTGTAAGCATGAATGACGTTTTTAAAGAAGCCGACAACAATATGTATCGAGAAAAGCTTCATCATCGACAAAGTGTTCGTAGTGAGCTTGTGCAAACCTTGACGAAAGCCTTAGAAGCCAGAGACTATCTCACCCAAGGACACGCCCAACGACTTGAGCAGTTCGTCACCTCCCTCGCCAAAGCGGTGAATCTCCCTGTGCAGGGATTGGCCGATCTACAACTCCTGGCCGAATTTCACGACATCGGTAAAGTCGGTATCCCCGATTATATCTTAAACAAACCGGGACCCCTGACGGAGCAAGAAAAGACGGTCATGCAGCGCCATTGTGAAATCGGCTATCGCATCGCCTGTGCCTCACAGGATCTTCTCCCGATCGCCGACTGGATTCTAAAACACCACGAATGGTGGGATGGCAGCGGATATCCTCTTGGGTTGAAAGGCGAAGAAATCCCCTTGGAGTGCCGGATTTTAGCCATTGCTGACGCCTTTGATGCGATGACGAACGATCGCCCTTATCGAAAAGGAATGACTGTCGAAGCTGCCTGTGCAGAGCTTGCAAAGAATGCCGCTACCCAGTTCGACCCCCATTTGATTAAACACTTTTTGAAAATCATTCCGAATATCTCCGCCAATCCTCCCAGACCTCCCCTGTGACGACAGGGGAGGTTTTATTTTCTTCGATTCCCCATACAATCACACCATTTTTTTCCACAGAATAGACTTTAATTGTAGCCGGGTATTTGGCTGTAAGAACAGTGGGTAATGGAGTGGTAACTGTGAGCGAACAGACTAGGGTCGGACTTAGCACACGTCAGGTTTGGTTTGACGGCAGACCCGTTCCGTTGGAACAACATGATCTCTGGTCCTTGATCCACAATTCCAATATTACTAAGGTCGTTGTCAACCCAGCACAGCGGCATAATGGAAACTTTCCATTGAAAACGGAACTGATTACGGAAATCATGGAAACTTCAGACCTCGACGGCATTCCCACCGGGGAAATCGTCCTCTCTGAGAATGGTCCTCTCCTTGAAGCCGCCAAAGAAAAAGGCTATCGAACTTGCATTTCTTTCTTCATTAAAGGTACCCAAGATGACCTAGAAAAAGCCAGCTTAGAGGCCATGAAACATGATTTCGCTATCGTCGATTTTGATTTGCCCACCAACATTCCTTTGGAATTGATCATCGCACGTCTGCAAGACAGCAAGACGGTTCTCTTAAAAAGGGAATCCACCTACGCCGACATGGAAGTAGCTTTCGGTGTTCTGGAAAAAGGAAGCGATGGCGTTTTATTAGCGACGACAGATTTTCACGAAATCATTAAAGCCAGTGACTATGTATCTCTTCAAGACAAAACCACTCTAGACCTCTGCCCTCTCCTCGTCAAGGAAGTCCGTCATATCGGCATGGGCTTACGGGCTTGCATCGACACAACGGGGATTATGAAAACCGACGAAGGCATGATTGTGGGCTCCACGTCGAACGGGGGAATTTTCGTCTGCTCAGAGACGCATTTTCTGCCTTATATGAATCTGCGCCCCTTCCGAGTCAACGCCGGGGCAGTGCATTCCTATGTCTGGGCTCCCAACAACGCCACCGAATATTTGACGGACTTACGAGCCGGCAGCCAAGTTCTCTGCGTCAACACCAAGGGGGAGACTCGGAAACTGATCGTCGGACGGATCAAGACGGAAGTCCGGCCGCTGCTGCTGATTCGAGGAATTGCCGCAGAAACGCCGATTAACGTGATTGTTCAGGACGACTGGCATATTCGAGTTATGGATGTGAACGGTCAGCCTCGCAATGCGACCACGGTCCAACCAGGCGATCAACTGCTTGCCTATGTATGCGAACCGGGGCGCCACGTCGGTATCAAGGTAAATGAACAAATCCTTGAATACTAGGAGGCCATCGAAAAAATGACAGGTAAACAGATCCGTCTGGGACGTCTCATGAAAGATGCACAAGGTTTGATCGTCGTCCCTCTCGATCATGGGGTAACGGTCGGTCCGATCCATGGGTTGACCCATATCGCCGAAACGGTTCGTCAGGTAACAGAAGGCGGCGCGGACGCCGTCATCGTCCATAAAGGCCTGGTGAAAACCATCGCCCCGTTCTTGGCGAACAAGATCGAGTTGATCGTCCATTTATCTGCTTCCACCACCTTATCACCAGAACCGAACCGCAAGAGCCTCGTATCGTCAGTGGAACAAGCGCTGCGTCTCGGTGCGACAGGCGTTTCCGTACAAGTAAACTTGGGAACCCCCTCAGAAAACGAGATGCTGTCCCATCTGGGAATGGTGGCCGAACAATGCGATCTTTGGGGATTGCCCCTGCTCGCCATGATGTACGTGCGGGACGGTTCCGAAGATAGTGAATATAATACGGAGAAAGTTAAGCATGCCGCTCGTGTCGCCGAAGAATTGGGCGCTGACATCATCAAGGTGAACTATACGGGTTCGGTTGATTCGTTCAAGGAAGTTACCAGTTCTGTCCGAGTACCCATCGTCATCGCTGGCGGTCCCAAACAAAATTCGAAGGAAGACTTCTTGAAAATGGTCTCTGCTGCTGCTCAAGCCGGCGCCAAAGGGGTAGCTATCGGTAGAAATGTCTTTCAAGATCCAAATCCCCAGGAGCTCAGTCGCGCCCTTCGAGATGTTTTCAACCCGCTGTTATCTCAGCCCTCGTAAGAACCTTAACTATGCATAAGGGGGAGCAATCATGTCTCGCAAACACCGTCATACCAGCCTTCAGCCCAGATCTTCCTGGGCTTTTATTCCCAATCAGGTACCGAGAGGGCTGACGCCACCGTCGTCCATAGACGAAAAGCAGGAGCACAAAGATCCGTTGTCTGAAGCGATTGAACTCCATGATGCCGGAGTAAAAGGAGATAAATCTGCAGTGATACGCGCTCACCAGATTTTATCGGATTTGCATTCGTCATCATCGGATCCGTTGGTCCAGTCCTATTACGGAAGCGCAACTTGCCTTTTAGCCAGGGACAAAAAAGACCCGAATGAACAATTTTCTAAAGCTCTGCAGGGCCTGAAAGTCCTCGATGAAGTCGTCAAAAACCACCCCGATCATATTCAAAGCCGGATTCTCCGTAGTCAAGTCTGTCTCCGACTCCCCGAACAGTACTTTCACCGAAATCGGGTCGCTGTCGACGATTTAACCTATCTGGCATCCCGCTTTGAACAAGACCCTGCACTGTTTCAGCAAGAATTTTATTGGAAAATCCTCTACGATCTCGGAACTGCCCACAAAAACATGTCAAAAGTGAACGAAGCCAAAAGCATATGGGCCAAATTGCTCAGTGTCACATCCGATGGAAAGTATCGGCGCTTAGTTGAGAGGGAGTTGAAACAATGAGCCATGCATAATCAGCGTCGAGAAATTGCACCGCGAATCAATTCCTGGTCAGCCATACGCCGCGGCGTTAGTGCAATCTACTCGGGTACCGGATATGACTATGCAGTGGTAGACAAAGCTCGCATACAAAAAGGGAGAGAATTACACCACAAGGCTTTATCAGGAGATAAAGAGGCCCATCGAGCAGCTTTTGATTTCTTTGAACAGCTTTACCAAGAGTATCCCGAAGATGACGTGGTTGCCGCTTACTATGCCGATTGCTTGTCCCTATCTTCACTGTTTTCACAACAAACCTTTGCCATGTTTAAGAATGCGGTAACTGCATCCAAACTGCTCGATTCATCAGTGAACAATCAACCGGACAATCATGAAATCCGGATGTTACGAGCTTATCAAAGTTTTCGTCTCCCCGAGGGGTTCTTTTGGCGGACCATGACAGCCATTAGTGACTTTGAGTACCTGATTGAAGAATATGAATCCGGTCGTACCTCCCTGGCGGAAAAACAGTACCATCAACTTCTTTTTGACTTAGGGTGCGCCTATCAGCGCACCCAGATGACAACAGAAGCTGATCATACCTGGAATCGGCTGCTCTCTCTTATTCCTGATTCGTCTTACGAGAAGGAAATCGAAAAGAAACGGGGTCTCATACCGGTTGAGTGGGAAGAAAAGGTCAACTCACTAACTGCAAAGGAAGACCTGTTACAAGAAGGCATCCGGCTTCACGATCTCAGCGTCGTCGGCCATAGCGGAGCAGCTAAAC
This sequence comes from Heliobacterium mobile, assembly GCF_009720735.1. Classification (GTDB taxonomy): domain Bacteria; phylum Bacillota; class Desulfitobacteriia; order Heliobacteriales; family Heliobacteriaceae; genus Heliobacterium; species Heliobacterium mobile. The sequence continues at coordinate 23,460 of NZ_WNKU01000024.1, read as the reverse complement.
TGGCCCACCAAGCCTTGTCGAAAGCCTACGAACTCGATCCAGACGACGCCCTCATCCACGCCTACTTAGGCAGCACTAACGCTTTGACCTGCCTTCACGGGAACGACGCGAATGCATTGTTTTTTAGCGCCATTTACGGCTTAAAAACGCTAACTGAAGCCTTGGCCAAAGATCCTGAAAATCCTCGAATTCACCTCTTACGCGCTTATATGAATTTTTCGCTCCCGGAAGTCTTCTTTCATACCACAGAAACGGCCATCAAGGAATTCCTCTATCTGCTCGACGCTTATGAGAAAAACCCCGCCATTCTCTCTCCCCAGGAATACTGGCAGATGATTGACGACCTGGGAGTAGCCTACAGCCGTCTCGACCGCGACCAGGAAGCTAGACAAACTTGGGCGAAGCTGGCCGATTGCCCTGATCGGGAGCTTGCTTCAAAAAGAATTTCGAGTAATATGGAGTGAATTCAATGGAACTGCCTGCCGAAAAGCGTTTTCTGACGGAAAGAACCCATCCGTTGCTGACAAAGTACTTTATGAATCATGACGCAGACACGATGCCGACGGAGCTAATGGCAACGTATCAAGAAGAAGCGTTGCAAGAAATCATCACTCACGCGGCGGAGAAATCCCCCTTCTATCGAGAAAAGTTTCAAAAAGCCGGGATCAATGCGAAGGATATTCAGAACATTTCAGACCTCTCCAAACTCCCCTTTACCACGAAAGATGAGTTGCGTGGAGACCCTTGGCGGTTCTTAACCTGCGATAAAAAGAATATCAGTATCATCCATGTATCCACTGGTACGACCGGCGGAGAACCGATCTATGTTATGCATACGTACCAAGACTTTTTTCTAAACGACCTTGCTCCCGGTTTCTGCAAGCTTGTGCCTGTTGAAGAGGGAGATATCGTATTAAACGCACTGCCTTATGAAATGAGCTCGGCTGGACTAGCTTTTCATAAATCTTTTATCCATTGTTGCTCCGCCACCGTCCTTACGGCGGGCAAAGGCGGGGCCTATTCCACACCGGAAAAAACGGTAAAAATGATGCGCGATTTAAAGCCGACCGTCGCTATAACCAGTCCCTCCTATGCTGTCACTCTGGCGGAGACAGCAGCAAAGGAAGGCTTTGACTTGACCACTCTCCCTTTAAAACTTATGTGGATCACCGGCGAAGGCTGCTCTCCGGCTTTCCGGCAACGGGTGGAAAAACTCTGGGGAACGACAGCAAACTTTTATTACGGTACGCTGGAAGGCGGCGTAATCGGCATCGAATGCAATAACCATGCGGGATATCATATTGCCAACAGCCATGTGATTGTAGAAATCGTCAATCCTACGACTGGTGAAGTTCTCGAACCGTTGGAAATCGGTGAGATCGTTGTCACCTGCTTAGCCCGTTTTGGTACCCCCTTGATCCGTTATCGAACCCAGGACCTTGGCTATATCGACCCAGAGCCTTGTGACTGCGGCACCGCGCTTCCACGCATCTTCTTACGGGGAAGGCTCGGCGACCAAGTTAGGGTGAACAATATCGACTTTTCCCCCTTTTATCTGGAAGAGTTTTTGATGCGGCAACCGGAAGTGGGGAACTGGTACCAGTTCGTCGCACAACCTGGAAACAATGACGTCTTGAAAATCCGTGTTGAGCTCGCTCCGGGCGTTGTACCGAGCCCTGCCTTAGCCGACAAACTATCTAGCAAAATGGAATTTGCGTTCGGAGTCCCCTGCGAGATAGTGATTGTTCCTGAGGTTCCCCGTCCCCGCGCTAAGACAGTGCGAGTCATCCGCAGCGAGGAGGAGACGGCATGATCATCGACGGCCATAGTCACCTTTCCGACAGCGATTACGGTAATATACAAGTGTATTTGACTCAGTTAGAGGAAACCGGGATTGACCAGGCGGTCTTGGTACCCGGCGGCATGGTGGATGTGCGCAAAATGACCGATTACATCACCGGTCGTGCTGAGCCTGAAAGTACCGTACCCAATAACGCTTACATCACTAAAGCTTGTCAAGAGAATGATCGATTCCATGGTTTTGCCTGCATCGACCCTCACTCTAGCGATAGTGCGGCCCATTTTGAGAGCTACCTAAAAGCTGGCTTTCGCGGTTTAAAATTTTCGCCGCTTACGCACCAGTTTACCTTTACAAGCCGTGCCGTCGCCGATCTCATCGCCTGTTGCAGCCAATACGGGGTTCCTGTCTATAGCCACGTCCTCTATAGCCCAGGCGCCTGTACAGCCAAATTTGTCAGTTTGGCAAAACAGTACCCCAAGGTCAATTTCATTCTCGGCCACATGGGCTTTGGTCCAGCCGATCAAGAAGGGCTGGAAGCTGCCGTGAGTCTCGATAACTTCTTTTTGGAGACATCTACGGGAAGTTTCCTTCATATACAGGAATCCGTTCGCCGAGCTGGTCCCTCAAAGATCATCTTTGGTTCTGAGTTCCCTCTCTCTCACCCGAAAGCAGAACTTGAAAAGATTCTCCTCTTGAAACTCTCTGATGATGAACGGGAGAAAATCCTCGGAAAGAATATAGCTGAATTGATCCAATTAGGGTAAGCGATCTCGCTTCCCTTTTTTAATATAACAAACTAATAGTAAGACTTTTTATATCTTTTTAAATTAATAATCTATAAGTGTCGAACTTTCTAAATTAGCATAACATGGAATTAGGGAGTCATTACTGACTCTCAATAATAACTGAAAGGAGTTTTTCGTAGAGTGGATCAGAAAAATGTACAGCAAGCTGTTACCAACATGAGAGTTCAATTAAGCCAAGTAAAGCATGCAGAAAACAAAGCAGAATTTATACAAAACGCCGTCCATGAAATGCTTCAAGGTATGGGCATAAACCCGCAAGAAACGGCAGCAGCAGTTCCCAAAGCGAACCAGAGCGGCAATAGTACCACCACGAACACTGCGCAAGTTAACGAGGTAACCCAAGCGATTCAAGAGAGAATCGCTACTGTAAGGAACAGCGGCAACAAAGGGCAAGCGATTCAAGAAGCTATCCTTGAAACGATCAACAACCTAAATATCCCCATTCCGCCCACGGTAAATTTGGCCGCAATGATCGGTGCCGCGACTCAGGCTATCGGCAGCTCCACCGGAAGCAGTCGCTCCAGAAAAAGACGGAGACATTAATCTTACTTGTCGAGAGGGGTTTTCCCCTCTCACTTTTTAGTGATTAGAATCGTCACGCCGCTTCTTTTCTTTGAATAGGCTTCAATTAGCCAGAAAAATTTTGGCCGATTGAAGCCTATTCTCTGAGAGTAAATCGAACTTTGGAGTGAGGCGAATGGGTCCTCTTATCGAAAATCAACTGGATCGATTAAACTGGGCATTACAAAGATCCCGAAATGCCCCTTTTTACCGGGAGCGGCTTCCGAATCATTGTTTACACTCCATGGAAGACTTTCGCTCCCTCCCCTTGACCTTTAAAGACGACTTAGTTCGTCACTCCCCTTTTGGCTTTGTCTCCGTGCCCCCTGGTGAGCTTCGACAGTACCATGAAACCTTTGGGACGACGAGCGCTACCGCTTCCACCTGGCTCAACGAACCAGACCTGCGAGATAACGCCGACCAAATAAATACCTGCGGTGTCCAGTTCCGACCGGATGATGTCGTACTTATTCGCTTCCCTTATGCGATTTCACTCATCGCCCATATGGTTCATCGCGCCGTTCAGGACCAGGGAGGAAGTGTCATCGCAGCGAGTTCCCGTTCGACGATCAGCCCATTTCCCAGGGTTATCGAACTGATGCAAAAGTTACATGTGACTGTTCTCGCCGGTTTACCAATGCAAATGCTTTTGATCGCCGAGACCGCCGAACTGCTCGGGATGAATCCGGCTACGGACTTTCCTGCACTGCGAGCTTTAGTTACCGGCGGCGAGCCTCTGTCTACAGGAAAACGGAAACTGCTTGAAAGGATCTGGGGCGTCCCTGTATTCGAATTATACGGCACGACGGAGACCGGTACGATGGCCACCGGCTGCTCCAATGGGAAACTTCACCTGCTTGAAGATTATTACCTATTCGAGGTACTGAAAGAAGATCTGCAAACGGAAGCCGCTCCCGGTGAAATCGGTTACCTTGTCATAACTACACTGACAGAGAAGGCCACACCGCTTGTCCGCTATGTTACCAATGATCGGGTGATCCGTACTTCCCACACATGCCCTTGTGGGAATGATGAAGTGCTTCAGGTCAGAGGTCGCAGGCAAGAGGTTATTTCCATCGACGGCAAAAACATAGATCTATGGGATCTAGATGCGATTGTCTCACATCTTCCTTGCCAACGGTTCTGGGTTGCGGGACCCGGTGAGAAGGGGCTACAACTTATCGTCGAAGCGGAATCTGCCGAGGATCAGGTTACCGCCGATACTCAGCAACGAATGGAGCAGCAACTCGGCTTGCCCTTGGATCTACAAATCGTTCCGAAAGGTACTCTTTATAACCGCGATGAACTGCTCAGTGTTGGGGTTGTGGGAAAACCTCGATATATCTATACGGCAGCAGAGATGGTAAACCAAAAGTACTTGTCTTCCGTAAAAGTATGACCGGTTAAAACAGGCTCTGTTGTGTCCTTTGGAAACGAATGGAATATGATGTTGTGAGGAGTTGAAAGACTCTTGCATCTTAAAGGAGGTCAAATTGAGTGGATCAACAACGAATTCAAGAGGCGATCTCTTCCATGACCGAAAAAATGGCTCAGGTGAAACATGCCGAAAACAAGGCGGAATTCATCCAGGGCGCAATCAGCGAGATGTTGGAATCGATGGGCCTCCCCGTACAAATTCCCTCCGCCTTTCCGTCCGTAGCTTCTGACTCCTTGGAAGGGGTTCAATCGTCAGAACAAGTTCAAACGTACAGTCCAGCTATCGGAGCCCCCCTGCCTCAAACGTCCCGTAAGAGAAGAAAGGAACGCCATGACCATCATCATGAAGTCGAATCCGCGTCTTCCTTAGGGAACAACACCTCTCCTTCCAGTGCAGGTAGTCAAATCGGGGAGGCCATTCAACAAGGTGTCATGGAGATGCTGAAGGGCTTTAATATCAAGCCCGCTACCAGCGGCAATCATCCTTCTGTTGGTACTACACCATCACCCATATCTCAAGTTCCTTATCAATTCACTGGAATTTCCCGACAGGGAAGTAGCAGAAAAAGAAAACGGAGGAGATAAGTTCTCCTCCGTTTGTCCTTGCGTTTACGGATAAAACCAGCCTGAGACGGTGATTTGACTTTGGGCCATAAAATCTCCTTCACTGGTTGAGGGGACTTGAAAAAATTGATGAGCTTCCAGACCCCTGCTTTGCCAAATAAAAATCCTATTTTTCCCGAAGATTAAGGCAGAGAGAAACAGCAGAACGTCAAAGGTAACTGTAACTTTTATATCTGTTTTGCTAGAGCTTCCGTACTCCGAAGCGAAGATTTCTGTGCTTTCCTTTATGTTCAGGACATGACCCGCTTTAATTTTCGCATCTCTCGGAAATCTATAAACCTTAATCGGATGAATAAAGCGAAATCTATTTGCCTCTTTACGTACAACTATCGGAGATATCAGTGATATAGAATCGCCACGAATATTTTCCTTTTTTTCCTCAGGAAGAACCGATGCCTTAACCTCGTTCTGCACAATTTTGTGCAAGTGGATGATGCAGTCAAACTGGATCGCGGCGGTCATACATTCGTAATCGACAGGACCCGTCGGTAATGGGCTGTATACTACCTGTGTCGAGGGAGTCTGTTTATATGTGGACCGATCAAGAGGAGAATTTTCCATAGTGCAATTCCTCCGCTCGTTTGCTCCTATCCAACCCATACTATGTTTTCTAAAAAACGATGTGCCTAGTGAAATATTCCACAGGACATCATCGGTCTATAACTCATCCAGTAACTCTTTGTTGTAAAGTACCATATGATGGAATTGTAAGTCTTAATTTTTTTATCAGGAGGTTGTTGCAATGGGACTTAGAGATGCCATGACCACAGCCACTGTTGACCCCAACCGGTGTCGGATCGTACCCGTTACATTGCAATGTGACACAAACCGTGCTATCCAATTAAGTGTTTCGGTCGATCCCGAATGTCCGGTCTGCGCCAGTCAGGGTCCCTTTAAGTTCCTCGTTCGAGTACGCCGTACTAATCCACCCGGCGGTACGGTAGTGGCCATGAAATTCGTTGATGCCATTACTCCTGGCGCCTTGAACGGTACCGTAATTCCCATCTGTGAGACGGTCTGCGCCTCGGCTACCTACGATGTCGATATTTTTGCTGCAGAATGCGTGACTATGCCTTGTTCACTATAGTCTAAATGATTTTATCAGACCTATGGTTAGGTCTGATTTTTTTATCCTTGTGACCACTTCGCCGATTCTTCATAAGCTGGGGGAAGAGATAAGGTTAAAGACAGGTGGAGCTTATGTGTCTTAGTCCCCTATCCATTAGTCTCTGTATGATCGTCAAGAATGAAGCAAAGCATTTGCACCGGTGTCTGGAGAGTGTATCTCCCTTTGTGGATGAAATCATTATCGTAGATACCGGGTCCATCGATGAGACACCGGATATTGCCCTTTCCTTCGGGGCAACCCTGATTAAAAGCCCTTGGAAGGATGATTTTTCGGCAGCCAGAAATGAATCCATTCGCCAGGCAACAAAGCAATGGATACTTTTTTTGGATGCCGACGAAGAGCTCCCCCTGGATACGGCTCAGCGTTTACGTAAACTCGTCGCTGAGCCTGATGTTGAAGGATGGAATTTTACAGTAATCAATGTCAATTCACTGGTAGATGGACATAACCACATCACCCACACGAATCTGCGCTTATTTCGCAACCGTCAAGAGTACCGCTTTGAAGGAAAAATCCACGAACAAATCATCCCGAGTATACGCAGAGCCCATTTAGGGTCAGTAATACATTCCCAACTTCCCATCCTTCATCATGGATATAATCCGCAGCTCGTCGATCAGCAGCACAAGGCACAACGCAATATTCGCTTACTTGAAAAAGAAATTAGGCTAGATCCCCATAATGCTTTTCATCACTACAACCTCGGTGTTAGTTATATGGCACTCGGCGTCCTCAACAAGGCGCTAGAACATTTTCATATTTCCCGTGAACGGCTAGACTTTTTTCGTGGATTTGAGCCGGCTTTGTATCGGGATTACGGCCGTTGTTTATACATGTATGGAGAATACGAGTTAGCTTTGGAGATCGTGAATGAGGGATTGACTTATTTTTCCGATTATCCAGACCTATTTTTTCTACGAGGATGTCTAAACCGAGATCTGAATCGACGAAAAGAAGCAATCGCTGACTTCTCAAAATGTCTCCTATTTCGCAAAGTACCTTTTGAATATCCGACAGAGGAAGGAATCACAGGGTCTCTCCCCCACTTCCAACTCGCTGAGTTATATGCGCAAATCAATCTCCATGAAGAAGCTATCGAACAGCTCCTTCAGACCCAGCCGAAAGAATCGTCCCTTCATACTCAACTACAGCTAGATAGCAATATCCGAAAAATCCTGGCTACACCAAGTACGGCCGAAGGATTACGAAAACACTTCTTCACTCATACCCACATCGTTATCCAGTTGTTATATGCGGGGAAACATTTCCAACCCTGTTTAGATTGTCTGAACCAACTCAAAGAGATTGACCCAATCCTTCTGTTATGGAAGATCAAATGCCTTATTCCTTTGAAACGTTTTGAAGAAGCCGAAGCGATCCTGAAGGTTTTTCCTCACGATTCCTCAACCCGAGAGCGGCTTCTCTATCATTGCCTAATTTTATGGCTTCAAGATCCTCCGAAAGAAGCGTCTCCGCTGATCCGTACTTTTTTCGATTTCGATTCCCCCTTGAGCCAAGCCTTACAGCTTGCGGACAAGATCATCCTGAACCGTAGCAGTGAAAGCGATTTATCTGTACGAAACGATGAAATCGCTCTAGAGATATTATCGATCGCCCTAGAAATGGAGAGCTTGGGATATCTAGAGAAGGCTCTCCACTTACGACGGCTCTATACGGAAAGCCACGACATCGGTGAGGCATTCTTTCTGCTCGGGAAACTGTCCTTTCTTCAAGGGAATGAGGAGAAAGCATATCCCCTATTGGTAGAGGCCGTCGCGAGTGGTTTTTCTGATGACGACGAAGTACACTTTCTTCTGGGTAGGACTTCGGAAAGGCTTACCACCCCACAAAAGGCACTTCACCATTATTTGACCGCACTCAAACATAACCCCGCCAATGAAAGTTATGCCGCCTCTGCATTAGAACAAATGGCAAAAAGCTGCTTTGTACTAGCTAGTGACGTCCAGCAAAAAATACCCGATGACGCTCCCCAACTTAGGCCACTTCTCCTCTGGCTCCGCTCGATAGAAAAAAAAGCAGCCTACTATAGGGAGGCTTTGCTCACATGAACAGTAGCTCTATCAGCCTTTGCCTAATTGCGAGGAACGAAGCGGAACACATCGGGCGCTGCCTATCCAGTGCCCGAGATTATGTGGAAGAAATGATCGTCGTCGATACCGGTTCCACCGATGCAACCATAGAAATTGCCCAAGCGATGGGAGCGAAGGTCTTTCTAGAACCCTGGCAGGACGACTTTAGTTTCGCCCGAAACAAGTCCCTGGAGAAAGCACGGGGAAATTGGATCCTTGTCTTGGACTGTGATGAAGAGCTAGAGGAAGCCTCCGCCACTGAACTTATAAACATCACCACAGCTTCTGCTTACGAAGCTTATCATCTGCAGATCGTAAATCGGATTGGAAGTACCCTCGAGATCTGTTCTCCGACGGTGCGCCTGTTCCGCAATAAAGAACAGTACCGGTTTACGGGTCGAATTCACGAGCAGATTCTTCCCTCGCTCTATAAAGCCGGAGGCACGAATTGCGTCGGTACGAGTTCCCTTAAAATTATTCATTATGGATACGATCCATCGAAAACCCACATTCACGCAAAAATACAACGAAACCTGCAAATCTTAGAAAATTACCCAGCAAAAGATAGAGACGGCTTCTTCTGGTATAACAAGGGAAGTGAGTACTTACGGCTAGGCCAAATCGAAGAGGCTCTCTCTAGCTTTGAACAGAGCCTACAGTTAACATCGTCACTTCAACAGGGTTATGTACCTTTTCTGATTAAAAAGCTCACGGCAGCGCGAATGGCACTCGGCCGCTATGCCGATGCGCTCAGTCATCTCACCGATTATCTAAAGGTATTCAAAGGATATCGAGACTTACGATACCTGGAAGGAATGTGTCATTACCACTGCGGACGGTATAGTCAAGCTTATGAAATATTCGAAAGCTATCTTGCTTCCTCCGATTCTTTGCAATACCCCTCAGAGACCCCTTTTCACGGGACCTCCCCCGCCGTTTTTCTCGATAACGTAAAAAAGCAACGAGCTTTTAACTCAAACCTTGACATTACCATTTGTATTATCGGTCATGACGCAGTCAATGAAATCGGCCGATGTCTTCAGAGTATCCACGAACTCGGTGAACAGGTCATCTATGTCGATATGGGCTCCCTCGATGAAACGCCAGAACGGGCCAAACAATTTGGAGCAACTGTATTGCAGGTTTCCCGAACGACTCCTATCGTCGACGCCCGAAAGAAGGCCCTCGTGCAGGCAAAAGGAAAATGGATTCTTATGGTCAACACGAACGAGACGCTTTGTGCCGAGGACCGGAAAAAAATTAGCCAGCTTGTTGCGACTAGCGATGCCGATGGCTATATCTTTAAAATCGAATCTATGCTTCCCGGAAACCCATCGATACCCCGTCGAACCCGTAAAGGCATGTGTCGACTGTTTCGAAATTCGGAGACAGTGGCAGACAAGCTGATTTCGGCTGATGTCACTCTCTATCAATGCAATGATAGAGAGTATGATTCGGCAGTTCGAGTTTTTGAGCGGTGTATTCAGGAAAAGGCCGAACCGAAGGACGCTGAACTCTACTTTTACTACGTTTATGCTCTTTTGCAAAAGGCAACCTATCTATTAGCCATTCAAATCGCCCGGCAAGGGATCCTGCTTTTCCCGGATTACACCGATCTTTATTATTTTGAGGCTTATGCACAGCTTTCTCTCGGGAACTACCAGGAGGCAGAAGTGTCTATACGGCGGTGCCTACAATTGGGCGACGCCCCTTGGAGTCGATATGTTGTCCTCGCCGGAACAGGCAGATATGCTGCAGAATTATTACTGGGCGTTCTTTATGCGGAAAAAGGCGATGACTCGAAAGCGATAGACATTTTCATAAAGACCCTCGATCAACCGGATATAAGTTCACAGTCTGTTGAGCAGATTGTGCGAATCGCCGAAAGACAGTCTATTCCGCTGAAACAGTATCTTGAGGAATATCACTTAACGAGTACCTACAGGTTGCTTATCTGTGCTAAGACCTTAGCAACCTTAGGTTTATTCGAAAAAAGCCTTACCGTACTTTCCACGGCTCTGGGTAATTGGTCTCAGGACCGCGATGAACTACCCCTTCACCTTCTCCAGTCCGTCATGGAAGAGTTGCTGCGGCAGTTTCACCAACAGGTTTGCGAAGCTTTATCCGAAAGTTCTCCTTTACGCTTTTTCGAGATGTGAAAGAGATAAGCGGCAGATCTAAGGTAAAAAGTGCGCTAGGGATTGTAAAGAACACAGGAAATGATAACCCCCCGGTATAAGACCATCGGTCTATTTCGGGGGGTTTACTATGCTCACCCGGCAAGGTTCTGATGAGACAGGTATTTTCGTAAATGCTCTTCCCATCCCCGGTAACTGGGCATGGCTTCGATGACATGCATATATTCCTTCGCTAAGGAGTATGCGGCATTTCCCTCGCCAAGCGCTTCATAAAGATTGCACAAATCTCGAACCGCAGGGAAGAAGAAAGGAGCGTAATATAAGGTCATTTTTAGGTGTTTCTCAGCCTGCTCGATTTCTTCTTTCTCTAGCAAAATCCGAGCCAATACGTACCTTGCCTGCACGTTCGTGCTTCTAAGGCCTATGCTCGCTTCGAGCGCTTCTATCGCCTCTTCCCGCTCATTGAGACCGTGATGGGCCTTTCCTTTTTGCTCATAAAGTTCGCTTAAGATATGATTGGTAAGCCGGGAATGAACGATACTCTCGATCGGCGATGAGAAGAGGATTCGTTCCCGCTCCACTCGAAAGTCATCATACTTGCGGGGAAAAAAGATGCCCTCAAAACTTTCCAGACCGGCCGTGAGGCAACGTTGCCGGATATCGGAAAAAATATCGAGAACTAGCCGATAATTTTGAAACGTTGCTAGGACCCAAAATAAATTAAAAAGGGGAACAAAGGCGTTCTCATCGATGATGGCCGCCTGTTGCCAATCGGACAGTATTCTTTGAAACTGTCTGTTTTTTGTTTCTGGTTCAAGATTCTTTTCGAGCAGGTTGAGCATTTGAGCGCAGGCCCGCATGTTGAGCCACCAAGCGGTGGAATCATCGGGCCATTGTTGATTATGAAGCGTGATTAGCCGGCCTAAGAGGCTGTGAAATTCACCATAGGTTGCACTAAACACTTGCCTAGCCTGCATCTGGAGTATTTCATCACCCGTCACCGTTACGGTCTTCTTTTGGTATCTCCCAAAGAAGCCCGATTGTTCTAAAATATCGGTGATCCTCTTAAAGTGACAGGTGTAACTATCCCTCGCCGTGATTTTTATCTGCGCCCGCAGAGCCATGGCCTTACGTTTCGTTTCATCCGTAAGGTACCTTTTGATCAGTCCGACGAAATTATCCCGGCGATAAGGTACATATTCTTGAAACGGCTCTAAGTGCTCATCCACCTCGCTGTTTTCCTCTTCCACCATTAGTAGCGCACCTGCCCGAGGTGCCTCGTAGCAACGAAGGTTCATTTCTGACCGTATCGAACGATTAAAAACTATCTTGGAGCGATTTAGAATATCATTGTACTCCTCACCAAAGAGTCCTGAAAGAATCCGAACGTCTATGCCTTCTTTTCGTAAATCGCAGAGCGCTTTGAGCCAGAAGGAGCGGTCATATTGGACTTCGTGATTGATGTTGCCCACCAAGGATACATCTATATCGCGCTCATCCTTCCCGTTGTCAAAATGAACTTGAGGTTCAAAACTGTAGAGCGGGCTGTAGGATACATGGTCAAAACCGAGCGAACGAAAATGACGAGTCCCTTCTTTGTCCATGAAGACATAATCGTACAAGTGTAACGTCTTCACCAGGGTGGAATAACCTAGATTCCAATCACTCACTAAGGCGATAACAGGAGCATTCTGCTCAAATAGCCCTATCGGGTTGGCATAAAATTCGGGAGACCAAACAAAAATCAGTTCCGGATGCCATCCCTGTGGGAGTTTTTGTTCTAACTGTTCCATTGTAAAACAGTCTGAGGACATCTGAATCTGGCCATCTTCTTTCCAACTGACCGTAATGTAACGGTTCTCATCAAAATACTCACCAAAGAAGGCTTTCGCGAACGTATCGGAAAAATGGATACAGAGAACTTTCGTATCGTTGATAGCCTGGTTCACAGAATCCCTCCTTTTTTTTAATTTCTTTTTTGAATAAATAAATAATGGATAGGTTTACTCGAAGTTAACGGGCAAAAAAACACCGGCCTTACATCAAGCCGGCTATAGCTAGCAATTTTTCTACCTTTTCAAGGTCAATCAGCATATCCTCGGAATGAATCTTAAATGGTTCTTCATATTCCGCAGGCTGTGGCCCCTCGCCGATCAGATAGTAGTACTCTAAACCCGCTTGGCAACTCATCGCCCAATAGAGTCCCTGTACATAATAGGGACCGAATAACTCGATGACTTTTGCTCCCGGAGAAGCGAAAACTAAGTTGGTCAATCCCGCACCATGTGGAGCAATAATCGCTTCCGCATGGGCAAATAGCTCCGCTTGCTCTGTCAGTGATAGCTCTTCTAAATAGTATGTTTCAAAGCCCTGTTTTTCGAGCAATTCTCTCAACGCCTCTTCATTCATCACCCTGCGCCAAGCCGACTTCGCCCGGGATATATATAATTTTCGTTTCTTCATCAGTAGACTTTTTTGCGGCAAAAAGGTACTGCGAAGATAATCATGGACCCATCGGGGTATGTATCCCCATATCCCCGGAAGTGAAGGTGCCAGCAAAAGCGGAAATTCAAAATGTTGTAACTGGTTACAATGAAGAATTTTTTCATCGGGAATACCGATGATATCCAATGCTTCTTTGTGATAGGGGTACCATTCATTGACAATATAATAATCTGGACAAATCCCACTACGTCGGATCAACTCAAAACGAGGCAATGCATCGAACATCCAGTGATAAAAGCTGTCGGCGTAGGAAGTCGTAATCACCGCTGCTGTTTTTTCGATTTTCTCCATTTTCGGAAGAGACGATTGCAAAAAAACGGAATGAGTTTGTGGCAAAAATAGAGTTGACTCCACGGATAAGTCATACAGAAGCTGATTATCCGGCGTAATTACAGTTCCATTTGTCCCCCAAACCCGTCCGTTGGGAATGACTGCAACAAAGGCTTCCGGGCTTTGATAAGTGTATTTTTTCCACAATTCCCAATTGATTTGAGCATGACACTTGATTTCTATATTTTTGGATAATACCTCTGCTAATCGAAACTTCCAGTGAGCCTCTTTATCTAGTGTTCCCGGTAGACGGCGAGAGATCGGTTCACTGGAGAAGATTTTTATATATTGGGTTCCCGGGTGTTTTGTCCCTTCCCGTTCGATCCATTCTTTCGCAGTGATATATTCTTTCGGAGGATAGGTCTGGAAAGTAAATTTTCCTGCTCTCTTAATGGTAAAGGCACGCATAACAACCTCCTTAGTTGCAACCTTCAAGTAAGCTACAGCGTTTTATTTGGTTCTTCGAACGACTGCACACCATTCCTGCAAGGTCTTTTTTGACCTTTCCCAAGGTACATATACATGGCCTGTGCAAAAGGCACAGGCAGCTGGCGGTTGACGGAGAAAATCTAAGATTTCTGACCCCGTTTTTGTATGAATATCAATACTAGAGTCGGGTATGGCCAAGTTAAAAGCTTTATTCACTGTTCCTGCGAGACCTACGAAAGCACAATGATATATCTTTCCATTCCTCAAAAATATACATTGTGTTAACCAACAATGTTCAAAGGTACTCTTTATATCTGAATCACCATTTGGATTCAAACTAATAAAAAACTCATTCGCCTCTCTAATGGAAATAGATATGTCGTACTCCTTTGCCTTTACCAGGAGTGCATCCTTTTTTAACCCGGCTATGGGATAAATGGATATATCTAATCCCACTTGATAGGTTTTTAGTGTCTTGTAAAAATCGTCGTCCATTTTGGGCAGCAGAATCCCATTCGTCACCAGAGTAATATAACTATACGGGAAGAATTGGCGCGTTGTTTTGATAAACTCCGACACGTTCGGATGGAGTAAGGGCTCCCCACCTAAAATTCGAATTTGGCCGATATTTTCAAAAATTACGGCCAGTCTACTCATATCCCTTAAGTGTTCATTCAATGAAAGAAAGTTTTCATCTGCAATTGGACAAAAGTGACTACAGGCTTTGCAATCTAAATTACAATGATCGGTTAAATGAAACTCTATATAGGGCAACACGGGAAGTGCTGTATGAATAACGTCAGCCATCAATGTTCCCCCCATCATGATAAACCCATAGAGGTTCTCAGCATCGCGCTTGCGTCTGTCATTTAAACGAGATCCAATCTTTAAGTTGACTTTCCACTTTCTCTACGTCTACAGCGAAGTTGGCTAAATAATTGCCGCTGCTAAAAGCGTTTACTTCGGCGGCATCTTGCTCTCCTTCTCCAATCAGATAGCGGTATTCTAAGGGAATATGTGAACAAAGTCCCCAAAACATAGGGTTGATATATTGGGGTCCCAACAATTCAAGCACCTTTGTTCCAGGAGTACAGAAAACAAGATTTGCCAATCCTGCCCCATGGGGAGCAACGATAACCTCCGCATTTGAGAACAATCGAACTTGTTCATGAATACCGATCTCTTCTAAGTACAATAATTGGAAGTTCTGTTGAAGTAAGAAATCTAACAGTTTGCTTTCATTGATAATCTTTCTTCCCGCCGCTTTGGCCCGGGATATATATAACCTCAGCCTGCCATTTTCTTTCGGTTTTTCACTCGGCAAAAAGGTCCTTCGGAGAAATTCACATACCCACGCTGGGATCCGACCCATGAATCCCGGTAGAGAAGGGATGACCAGTCGCTCTGCACGAATATGGCTCATTTCTGTACATCGAATCATCTTCACTTCTGGAACACCCAATATTTTTAATGTATCTGTCTGGTATGAGTCTGGAAAAAAGCTTACTACGAAGCGATCTACTTCAATATGACTTTTTCGCAGCAATTCATACCGAGGCAGTGTGTCAAATAACCAATGGTAATAATTCCACCATCCTGCAGTAGATAAGACCGCAACGCTTCCTTCAAAATCACAGACTGTTGGCAAGCTTGATTTCGCAAAAGCCGGGTGCCCATCGGCAGGAGTATTAAACCAGTTAGAAACATCAGATAGCAGCATATTATCAGGTGAAGCCACAAATCCGACGGTACCCCAAACCCTACCTTGAGGTATAACGGCCACAAATGCTTCTGGACTTTCTACGGTTTGCTGATCTAAAAAAGCACCATGATTTACGGAACCATCTTTTAGCTTCGGAAGTGGCCGTTGTATCTTATGCTCTGGAAAAACTCTTATATATTGTATTTGATCATGAAGCTCACTGTGTTTGTACACCCATTCTTTTGTGGTCACATGACCGTGAGGAACGGACAACCGATTTATTTGATGTGTAGAATCTTCATTTTCCATCAATTTCACAAACCCCTTACTCATTATGTCTCCGACATCTTCTGTTTCTGCCCTTACAGGTTCATTTTTTTTAATAACCTCTCAAACTTTTGCAGACAAACAGTAAAGTCAGCCTGCGAATTTCCCGTATCGAAGGGGTTAACATCTCTCGGCGGTTCTTCTCCCTCTCCAATTAAATATGCATAATCTAGCTCTATTTGATTACTCAGCGCCCAGAATACGTTATTTATATACTTCGGTCCGAACAGTTCTATCACTTTGGTACCGGGTCGACAAAAAACAAGATTGGTTAAGCCGGCTCCATGCGGAGCTATCACCACATTCGCGTTTGCAAATAGTCTTATTTGCTCAAGTACAGGGAGAGTTTCTAAGTCGACCCTTTCGAAGCCAAGCGAAGATAGCCTATCCTCCAAGGCTTTTTCATTTTCTAACCTCCGAAATGCGGCCTTAGAACGCGAGACGTAAATGCGAAAATCCTTTTTCCCCTGATTCATGGTTACATGAGGTAAAAATACATCTCGTAGATATTGGCATACCCATTTCGGAATTTTAAATAGACTACCAGGGAAAGAGGGCACAAGTAATCTTTCCGCTTGAAATTGAAATTCATCTCGCGCATCAATCATTGCCTCTCTGGATATTCCTAAAATCTCCAGCGTTTCTTTTTGAAAGGCTAAGAAAAAATAGCTGACAATATATTTTTCTGCTTGAAACCCGCTTCGCCGTAGAATCTCATATCTCGGTAATGCATCAAACATCCAATGATAGTAGTTCCACCAGCCCGGCGTTGACAAAACGGCAACGGTTCCTTCGATATATTTCATCGGCGGCAACGGTTTGCCCGAAAAAATAGGATGAGCTTTGGCTGGAGTATTAAACCAATTAGACAAATCAGCAATCAGTTTATTGTCCGGTGTTATGATAAAACCATTTGAACCACAAACTCTCCCTTTTGGAATTACGGTGACAAATATTTCTGGTTGATCGAATTTGGTTTCTCGAAAAGCCCAATGTACATCAGGTTCAATCGTTTTGGGGAGCGACCTACGAATGATGTGGCCCGGTATCACCGGTACATACCTTGGTCTCTCTTGATGAGCAGCACCTTTTTCCACCCATTCCAGCGCGTTAATCGGTATACGAGGAGAGTCCATGTCTGATTTATCCATCGACCTAATCCCCCTAACCGGAAATTATCTATACACTTTCTATAATCCTAATGTATCAATTACGCTTTTGAGGTTATCCATGTTTACAACAAAGTCGTCACGATAATTTTCGGTTGTAAAAGGATCGATATCTCTCGATGCTTGCTCTCCCTCTCCGATTAGATGATGGTACTTATGATCCATAATGTTACTTAAAGCCCAGAACATTGTATTCACGTACGTAGGTCCAAACAATTCAAGGACTGTAACTCCAGGCGAGCTAAAGACAAGATTGGATAAGCCTGCACCGTGAGGAGCGACGATGACTTTGGCTTGCGAAAAAAGACGGGCCTGATCCGCTACGGACATTCCCTCTAGATACACAACGTCAAAACGAAGACGCTGTAAGAACTGTATGATCTCCGGCTCGTTTATCAATCGGCGCCATTGCGCACGTTCACGAGAAATGTATAAAAGACGATGAGGTTCTTCCCCCAGATTTTGCGGTAAGAATTTACTCCGCAAAAAGTCACAAACCCACTTGGTCATATTATCAACAACAGAAGGTAACGACGGCACTACTAGTTTCTCCGCGCAATAATAGGCGTTGTCATCGGGGCTAATTACTTTTTCTTCAGATATGCCAAGCGACTGCAAGCTTTCCCTCTGAAAATCTAATACATTCGTCTTAATGATGTATTTATCTATAACAATCCCGCTGCGTCGTAACAACTCAAAACGGGGCAGGATATCAAACATCCAGTGGTAATAGTTCCACCAACCGGCCGCCGAGACAACGGCAACCGTCCCGTCGATCTTTTGTGGTGGTGGGAATCTCCCTATAGTTAGCAGCGGATGTCGCTCCGGCGGGAAATTAAACATGTTCGAAACATCGATCAATAGTCTCTGATCTGGCGTGATCACAGCCCCAATCGTTCCATAGACCTTTCCCTCAGGAATGGTTGCTACAAAACATTCTGGGCTTGTAAAGGTTTCTCGATCACGAAAAATCCAGTGAACTTCTTCACCTGCTTTTCCCGGCAAGGTTCGCTTGATCTCTTCTGAGGGAACAATTGTGAGAATCTCATTCTCTGGTCGATGTTTAGCAATTTGAATGTCTATCCATGCTTTCGTACTCATAAGTCCGGTAATACCTATCGAATTCTTTGGCGATACCGATAAGAAGTCTGTAAGTCGGGTTGCCCATCCATCATACTCTGGCATCGTCTCTATGACATTTAGATAGTGTAGGGCGAGTTCTCTCGATGCTTCCCATTTTCCCGCGCTTTGATAAGTTTCACAGAGAGTGACGACCCCATCAAAATAAAAGGGATCATATTCTAGTAAAAGCTTCAAGTGTTCTACTGCATCATGGTTCTTTTCTTCTTTTCGTAATACCAAAGCGAGTAGATACCTTGAACGTATATTCGTAGCACGATAGGTGACGCTTATATCAAAAGCCTCAACAGCGCTGCTTAGTTCTCCTAGAGCGATATGGGCTTTACCTTTCAGTTCGTAGAGCTCACTTAAAAAATTGGTTATCAAATAGGACTGTCCCATTATCTCTCGAAAACATCTCACTTCTATGCTGTGTCGTTCCGCAGAACCATCTTCCTCTCTCGGAAGAATAAATCCATCGAAACTATGGTTTCTCCCCAGTGAACAGTACTTACGGATATAGTCAAATTCATCGAGAGCCATACGATAATTCTCAGTGAGTACAAGAGCACTAAACCAGTTAAATAAGGGCAAAAAATAGTAATCATCTATTTTCGCTGCATTTTCCCAGTCCTCTAATGCGCTCTGAAACGATAAAAATCTCTCGGTCTCAGGTACATTTTCATCAGCGGAAGCGAGCATTTTTACACAACCTCTAGCATTCAGCCACCAACTGTCGCTGTCATCGCAGTGCTTTTGGAAAAACTCGTTTAGCATCTTTCCGATTGCTCCGTAAGAGGCGTTGTAAATCTGTAAAGCCTGGCCTCGGATAGATTTACTGGAATCTGTCCTGTCTACTCTCCCTTGTTGCGAGAAAAGTGGATTCTTTGTCAGCAAATTAACAATTAATCGAACAGGCTCTTCATCGTTCTTCTTGCTGTCTGTCTTCCTTTCCCCATCTCTAACCATGTTCTGAAATTCTTCTTCTTCGTCATCGTCTACGGTGTCTCCCGACTTTCTCAATTCGAATGCGCCTTTGAGCTTATGCATAGGGAGAGCAGAAACATGTTGCAAACCGAACTTTTTGAGTACTCGTTTCCCTTGGTTGACAGTAAAGATCCAGTCGTAATCGCCTAGATGCTCAATAAAAGCACTCCCTCCCCTATCCCAATGGCAAATGAATGCGAGAATCGGGATATTCTCGATGAACAATCCTAAAGGGTTAGCGTGATCTTCTGGCTTCCATACGAAGATCATATCTGGCACCCAACCGTCAGGAAATCTATTTTTGATATCATCTATGCTGTAACATTCCTCGTGCAATTGAATGTGAGCTGTTCCTTTCCAACTCACCGTGATGAATTGTTTGTCATTAAAATAGTCACCAAAAAAAGTCCGAGCGAAGGGTATGTCAAAGTGCAAACAGAGACAATTCCGGTCAAAGTTTTGCTTGTCCATAAACCCTCCTGGAAGATTAGTAAAATCATCCCCTCTTGGGGTGATTTTTCTTTATTAGACGCTTTCTTCACATGTTATTCAGGTGAAAGGTGATCGGTTCTTATTTCGTAAATCCGTAACCAATTTACTTCCAAAAAAATAAGTTGATTATGTATTAGCAAGAAAGATAATGTAACGAGGTGATTTGGTTTGAACGTTGCCATCATCGGAACCGGCTATGTCGGTCTTGTGACTGGTGCATCGTTAGCCTTGCTGGGGAACACAGTGAAATGCCATGACATCGATCAAGAAAAAGTCAACCTCTTATTAAAAGGGCGGGTTCCTTTTTTTGAGCCTTATTTAGAGTCCATCGTCCAGGATCAAGTGACGCAGAAGAGACTGATCTTCAGCAGTAATTTATCCACTTGTATAAGCGATGCCGATTTTATCTTTATTACTGTCGGCACACCAACAGACCAGGTAAGCGGCGCCGTTAATCTGGAATACGTATGTAAAGCCGCCACATCTATCGGGAAACTTCTCACCCCTGATAAATCTCCGGTAATTATCAACAAAAGCACGGTCCCCGTCGGCTCCCATAAAATCGTTCAGAAGATGATCGAAGAAGGGGTTTATCAATCCGGTAATGATAACGTCCATTTTGCAGTGGCCAGTAATCCGGAATTTCTGCGCGAGGGAAGCGCTATCATCGACTTTTTTTATCCGGACCGTATCGTCATCGGGAGCGAAAACACAGAAGCGTTAGCACGACTGGAGTTACTCTATCGCCCTCTCTTAGATCAAAGTTTCAATCCCCCTACCACCATCCCCCCTCGTCCGGAAGGTTTTTCTCAAGTCCCACTGATAAAGGTAGATCCCATCAGTTCGGAATTAATCAAATATGCCTCTAACGCTTTTCTAGCGATGAAAATCTCTTTTATTAACGAAATCGCCAATATTTCTGACCGTTTAGGCGGAAATATACACGACATCAGTCGCGGAATCGGTTTAGATCGACGGATAGGGCCTCACTTTTTAAAGTCAGGCTTAGGTTGGGGAGGCAGCTGTTTCGGTAAAGACTTGAAAGGATTAGTTTTCGATGCCAGTGCCTCCGGTTACAACCCGAAAGTATTAACGGCTGTATTGGAGTCGAATTCCCTGCAACGCACAGTGCCTATTCTAAAGCTCCAGTCATACTTGAAGTCCTTGCGCGGCAAGTCTATCGGTGTACTCGGTCTTTCCTTCAAACCGGATACAGATGACTTACGGGATGCTCCCTCTATAGAAATTATTAAAAAGTTGGTCGACCTACATGCCATCGTTAAAGTCTACGATCCCGTCGCTATGAATCATTTTAGGGCGAATTACCCAAGCCTCCCCATAAAATACGCGAATGATGAATATGACTTAGTCAATTCGCTGGACGGCCTCATTTTAGTCACTGAATGGGACCAATTTACTCAACTTGATTGGAAAAAGATCTACGACAAAATGAAGCACAAGGTGGTAGTGGACGGACGCAACGTTTTGGATAAGAACTGTTTGGAGGCGATCGGCTTTGTCTACTATGGAATCGGTTCATAATTCGAAACAGCCGCTGTCACTCGTATCAGGGTGTGCAGGTTTTGTCGGAAGTCATCTCGTCGATCGATTGATTCAAAAAGGTCATAACGTTATCGGCATTGACAATTTATCTACAGGCTCCTGTGAGAACCTCTGTCATGCCCTTGAACAACCGGAACTCTTCCGTTTCATTCAAGGTGATTTGTCGGATACTACTGTGATCCCTGATCAAGCTTACGATTTCATCTGGCATATTGCCTCACCGGCGAGTCCCCCAGATTATCAGCGGTTGAGTATCGATACCATGTTAATCAATAGCTTGGGTACTAAGAACATGTTGGATATGGCGAAAAAAAAAGGATCGCGATTTCTGTTGACCAGCACCTCTGAAGTATATGGCGATCCATCGATGCACCCCCAAAAGGAATCCTATTGGGGAAACGTGAATCCCGTCGGAGAAAGAGCATGCTATGACGAAAGTAAGCGTTTTGCGGAAGCCCTCACGATGGAATATCATCGCAAGTACGCTGTTGAAACTCGCATTGTCCGTATATTTAATACCTACGGACCTCGGATGCGTCCGAATGACGGCCGCGTAATCACTAACTTTATCGTTCAAGCACTGGAGGAAAAACCGCTCACTATCTATGGGGACGGGACCCAAACCCGCAGTTTTCAATACATTGACGACTTGATAGATGGATTATTGTTGGTGATGGAATCGGATTATGCTCACCCGATTAATTTGGGCAACCCCGAGGAGTATTCCATGCTTGAGTTGGCAAGAATCGTCCTTGAATTGACCGGCAGTACGTCACATCTATCTTTTTTACCTCTGCCATCAGATGATCCGAAGCAGCGGAAACCGGATATCACCTTGGCAAAACAATTGCTCTCTTGGGAACCTAAAGTTACTTTACGGCAAGGCTTGATGAACATTCTAACCACTTTTCAAGCCCTTAAAGAAATATAAGAAAAACGAAAGCGTGCATTCACTGTTTAAGCTTTGAATGCACGCTTACCTTTGACATATCCATTTTTTTACCGATTAAATCCAGCATACCGGTGTCTTGGTCCTAATCTTTACTTTAGCGACAAGATTCCCTTCTTTAGGTTCGGGTACGCAAAAGTAACAATGACAGCTTAAGTTACAGAACTGCCGTGAAACGATGCGAGTTTTACCTTCTACAACGGCCGAAAATATGACTACAGCATCAAAACAAACGGTCACTTTCACATTAGCTAAGCAATGATGATTATCGTTCCCGATCATTTCAATATGTTTCACAACGTTTAATGGATGGCAGGCGACGATTACAGCGGATTTGGGAATCCCGAACACCTTAATCCGTTGCTTTGTACAACAACATTTTGATTCTTTAAACACAATTTCTGAAGCGATGATACAGACCGGTGGACCTATGATCTCTTCATACTTGTCTTTTTCACAAACCAGATTTGCTTCAAGTTGGATCGGAATTACTTTTCGTAACAGGACACAGCATTCAAACTCAATTTCTCCGGGTATTGGCGTTTCACAAGGTAACTCGACCAATGTACAGGTTACCTCGTTGGGACCTACCGTCACAGAGGTCGATGCATCTTTTATAGTACAGTCCAGGGAGCATCACCCTTTCATCGTAAACAACGCCCGTTTATTCACTCCCATTATATGTATCGTCTCTTAAATCGCTACATTTTTCAAAACACCGTTTCCAAAATATCTCGTAACCTCACAGGTCGTTGATAGACAGATCAAAAGCCGCCGATCTACATCAGCGGCCCTTCGCGAGAGGACTTCTGGTCTTAATAAATTAGTATTCATTATTACATCGACGACAACAACTGCAGCAACAACAGCACCTATCTTTTGGTAGTAACCGATCATGATGTTCTTTATGATTACAAATCTTAAGGTCCTCATCGTTACAGTAGTCGTCACAGTATTCCCTACTGTAACAGCATGAATAATACTTACTATAAGCTTTCGAATATTCCTCACAGCATCTGTTGATATAGCCAATTAGGTCGTCATAAGAACGGTGGTACCTGTCATGGGTATGTCGACAGTGATGGATCGGTAGATAATGGTGTCGACAAAGATGGTGCGATTCATAGTTGGGATGATGACAATGGTGCGAAGAATCATAAGGACTTGAACAAAAAGAGGCTCTTCTCTTAGGGCTTTTCTTTCTTTTATGACACTCCAAAGGAATACCTCCCTCAATAAATTAATCATTTCTCCGTAATACTCGCTTTTTCACTGTTTTTCGATACAACCTAAAGCTAACCC
>NZ_WNKU01000023.1 GCF_009720735.1 Heliobacterium mobile | reverse complement strand
GGACAACGCTTGCCCCCTACGTATTACCGCGGCTGCTGGCACGTAGTTAGCCGGGGCTTCCTCCTCAGGTACCGTCATTCTTCTTCCCCGAAGACAAGGGTTTACAATCCGAAGACCTTCATCCCCCACGCGGCATTGCTCCGTCAGGCTTTCGCCCATTGCGGAAGATTCCCCACTGCTGCCTCCCGTAGGAGTCTGGGCCGTGTCTCAGTCCCAGTGTGGCCGTTCACCCTCTCAGGCCGGCTACCGATCGTCGCCTTGGTAGGCCGTTACCCTACCAACTAGCTAATCGGACGCGGACCCATCGGAAAGCGGATTGCTCCTTTGGTTGTCCGGGGATGTCCCCAGACAACGTTATGCGGTATTAGCAGCCCTTTCGGACTGTTATCCCCCACTCTCCGGCAGGTTGTCCACGCGTTACTCACCCGTCCGCCACTTAGAGCTTCCATCGAAACTTCAGCTCTCCGTTCGACTTGCATGTGTTAGGCATGCCGCCAGCGTTCGTCCTGAGCCAGGATCAAACTCTCCACAAAAAATTTTGTAGATAAAGCTTGAGTCAAGCTCTTAATAATTGAAATCATCGTCCGTCCTGCTTACGCAGGCCGAATTGACTTAAGTCGCACGCTTTGCTTTACAACTGTTCGATTTTCAAGGACCCAAGTTTTTCTTGCCCGTTTGTCGGGTGGAGGACTATAATATCATTTCGTATTCCTAATTTCAACTGGTACTTTTAAGCATTTCGTTTATTTTGCTTAATAACCTTTTGAAAAAGGCCACACACGGTTTCTAACCGCTTGTGTTTTTACCCTGATGAATACGTCCTGTCCGCGACAGGAGTTATAGATTATCACTACTGGCCCACCTTTTCAACCGGTAACTTCTGGTGCGAAAGGAGGGATTTGAACCCTCACGGTTGCCCACACGCCCCTCAAACGTGCGCGTCTGCCAGTTCCGCCACTCTCGCTTCTCTCCTGGAGCCACTGACCGGGGTTGAACCGGTGACCTTATCCTTACCAAGCATACGCTCTGCCGCCCTGAGCTACAGCGGCGTTTTGTGATGAGCAATAAAAAACCCTTTCGGATTGTCTAAAGAATTTCTTCTTAAAACAAGAAAGGGAATCCTGACTTAAACGTTTTAATCGATTTTTTGCAGGATCATTCAATGGTCCGGAATTGAACCGGCAGAAGGGGTGCCACAGTCCTTTCTAGCACCTGCTCCATTGTCTTCGCTCTGTCTATTTATGTGGAGGCCAAAACGAATACCACATGGAGCGGAAGACGAGATTCGAACTCGCGACCCTCGCCTTGGCAAGGCGATGCTCTACCACTGAGCTACTTCCGCGCTGGCCAATCAATTTTAAGCCTTAAAACCCACAATATATGAACCAATGGAGCCGACGACAGGACTTGAACCCGCAACCTACTGATTACAAGTCAGTTGCTCTACCAATTGAGCTACGTCGGCGTTATGGCGGAGCAGACGGAATTGCATTTTATCAAGAGCTATGGTCAATATCAATATGAACTTCAGCCCTCCGGCACCATACTACGGATAATGAGCTCAATTAAGGGAATGCGTCTTTTATCGACAAATAAAGCGATTTTACACCCGATGACGGTCTTTGTACAAGCAGATATACTGAAAACACCTAATTCATTTGAAGGGAGTTTCGGAATATGCTTGTCGCTGAAGTGTCATTTCGAAAAGATACCGATTTGTACAACAAACACATAAGTGATTGGTTGTCCGATTTTACCGCACATCGGGTTCGAGAACTGATTAAGAGGATCATTGCGTTACATAAGTTGTTCGCTACTCATGAAAAAATAATGAATCGAACAGATATCCTTCATATTACTATCGGAGGCACACCTTCTTCTCCCCAATTAGAAATTTCTTCACCGGTGATTCGTATGATCAGCTTAAATTCAGAATGGGAAACCCTTCTACAGGCAACTGGAATGTCTATTATGAATGATTACGAACGAATTCAGCCGCAACAGTTGGTATTGGCCTTAGCGTAAAGCATAAGACCTATAAAGCCCTTGTTTTCTGAAGGGACTTTCAAAATGGATTTTTATGAAATAAAAGAAAAATCGGAACCCATTCTCAAAAAGTACGGTATTGTTCGAGCTTATATGTTCGGTTCATTCGCCCGTGGGGAACAAAAGGAAACGAGTGACGTTGACCTTCTGATTGAGTACGGTGGTTCGAAAGAGAAACTATCTCTATTTTCTTTCGTAGAACTAAAAGAGAAACTGGAAGAATCATTACAGCGTAAAGTTGACTTAACTACCGAGATGGGTCTTACGGAACGCATTCGAAATAATGTGCTTCGTGATAGGAAACTGATCTTCGACTTACATGAAGCATTCACTCACGGTAATGACCAATAGCCCACCGCACTACATCCGCGGAGGGCTGTTCATTTGATTTTGTTTTTTCGACGTGGCGGATCACGCCCAGGCCTTGAGGCACGTTTGTCCGTGGGTATAGGGATAACCTCCGATGTCGCGGCGACCTCCACACGCGTCGGCAGTTCGCGCGTAGACTGCTTGCGCCGTTTTTTCGGCTTGTGCCAAGCGATCAACATATCCAAAATATCGTCGATCAAAAAATACGAGATGATCGACGCGGCAAACAAAACGATAATCAGGCTCAATCTATACTTATTCCCTTCCGCAAAAACTTTCTTGCGGCAGCCAGCGTTTTTCTTTCGACGGCGGAAAGGGAATGCTCTCTTCTTAAGTATATGTGCAAGCCGAGTATCGTATGCCTGCCGATTATCGATACATCATTCCTGCGCATCCATAATCTCGCTGAGTCGTATTTCCCTATCCTCACCGTTGACCAAAGTGTATAGCCTGCCCGCTATGACCGTTACTGGTATCGCAGACAACCATATCCCATCCTGCAACCGAATCCGAATTTCCTCTTGGTTTCGCATTGCCTTTGCCAAGATGTGCTCCATTTCCTCCCGTTTCGTTTCAGAAGGCGTGGATAACTGCTCGGCAAGGGATGTTAGCCTGCCTTGTATCGTCCCTTCCCGATGTTCTGGAAGGAAAAAACTCGTTCGCCAGAGTTTATTGGAACGATAAAACTCAGCCACTCGTTGTTCCATGACTCTTTTGCTCCGGCTCATTTGCGATTCCTCCGGGCTTCTTTGGCCATGGCCATGGTGCCGTCATCTAACGTGGTGACATGGTATCGTTCGCCATTATGTAATACGAGATATCCGGGTTTTAGGCCGGATTCCTCCAAGCTTTGCAATAGATCAACCGTGATCTTTGACCAGGTGACCCCGCCATCCACACTCACTTTTATCGCGGTTTGGTTATTGGACATCGATTCGGTGTAGTCAAGGTCCGGCGCGATCTGGCTGTACTTTTCTTCTTGACATTCGAACATACAACCCCCTCCCACGCGAACATTATATCGCAAACGGGGTAATGTTAAAACATACGTTCTGATGAATTTGTAAAACGAAAGAGCGACGGCGAGGATATGCCTGTCGCTCTTTCGTTTTTAAAGACTGAAATCGTCCAGTGCCCGGTCGATAATATCCTGGTTGATACCGATGTATCGAAGTGTGACACCGGGCGACGAGTGGTTAAAGATTTCCTGTAGCTGCGCCACGTCGCGCGTACATCTCTCGTATACTTGGGTCCGTCCAGGGTGTATAATGTTTCCATAGTTTAGTAGAAGGAGTGGGATTGATGTCTGTATTTACGCCTGCCGAGGTTTTTAGCTGCTAGGTCGCAGATTCCCCTGACAGGCATAAGGGGACCTTCTGCGACCATCGATTGAACTTGGTCAAGGAGGAAACCCCATTGAAACTTTCTATTCTCGGTTGGAATGAACACTTTGCCCACCATTTTTCTGCCTATGATGAACAAGTCTACCGCGTGGGCCGGGTAGCTGTGGAGCATACCCATCTTTACCGTGTCTATTGTGAAGACGGAGAAACCCTCGCCGCCGTCTCCGGAAAATATCTGTACCAGGCGCAAGGCCGGCAAGACTTCCCGGCTGTCGGTGACTGGGTGGTTCTCAACCGTTCCCTTCCCGGTGAGCAGGCTGTCATTCACGCCTTGCTCCCTCGCCAGACCAAGTTTTCCCGTAAGATAGCCGGCAAGACATCGGATGAGCAGATCGTCGCCTCCAACGTGGACACGGTCTTTCTCGTGATGGCCCTAAACCGGGACTTCAATCTGCGGCGCATGGAACGCTATATCACTTTAGCTTGGGACAGCGGTGCCAGCCCCGTCATCGTGCTCAGCAAGGCCGATCTCTGTGCAGATTTGGATGAAAAAATCTCCGCCGTCGAAACGGTCGCTTTCGGTGTCCCTATCCACCCGGTCAGTGCGATGACCGGTGCAGGGGTAACGGATTTGATGCGCTATGTGACGACCGGACAGACGGTTGCCCTGCTCGGCTCTTCCGGAGTCGGTAAGTCGACCTTGATCAACTGCCTGATGGGAGAAGAACTCCAGAAAACCCAATCTGTCCGGGCTGACGACGACCGGGGACGACATACCACCACCCACCGGGAGATGATCCTCTTGCCCGGGGGCGGGATTCTCATCGACACCCCAGGCATGCGGGAACTGCACATGACGGGATCTTCTGAAGGTATCCAAGACGCCTTTGAAGATATTTTGGCCTTGGCCGAACAGTGCCGGTTCCGGGACTGTCGCCACGAGCAAGAACCCGGTTGTGCCGTCCAGAATGCTTTACAGCGTGGGGATTTGGATGCCAGTCGATATGAAAGCTATGTTAAGCTCCAAAAAGAGCTGGCTTACATGTCCCGCCGGGAAAATCAACGGGAGCAGCTCGCTGAGAAAGAAAAGTGGAAGCAGATTCACAAACAGATAAAACAACATTTTAATTTTAAGCGATAAAAGGCAAGGCCCCCTTCCATGTGACGGAAGGGGGCCTTTTTCTACATTATCTGAGAAATGGGCAAAATGTCATACAAAAGAGGCATCGTTATCGTTTTAACGTTGTTCAGTCGGTATTGTGAAGAGTTCTTTCATAGATGCTACAGCAGCGTCAATTGCTCTACCTCTTCTAAGCGCTCCAAGCTCGTTGGCGCATGATCCTGAAAATAGGCGTAGCGGATCTCTTTTTGCGCCTCAACGATAGCGATGGAGGGATCTTTCGTCGGGCGGAGCCGGCAGCTATAGATAATGGGGAAATAGTCGCGAAGGAATTTCCCTTCCGCATGGGCTGTGAGGGCGAGCATTTGGAAACCCAACTGCTGGGCGATGAAGAAGACCGGACCTAAGACGTGGCTGCTCGACGCTTTGCCGAAGGGGTTGTCCAGGATGACGACGCGGTGGTTTCCCTGGCCTTTGCGAATATGCTGGCGTTTTTCAGCAAGGTAGTTGAGAATGCCCAGGAAGAGGGTCATGTTTTTGCTCCATTTCTCCCCGCCTGACCACTTTTCACTTGTCGGCCAATCTGTCAAGGCGCTGCTGACGCGGTTATCATTGGTGACCTTCCGGCAGCGTACTTTGATCTCCTGGCTCGATGAGACCACTTGCAGCAGTTGCTTCGGGTGGAGCCAGCTTTCGATCTGAGCCTGCACTTTCGCCGTATCTTCCAGGCCTTGCTCGTTGCGGTACTTCTCATTTTCCAGTGCCTTCATCATCCATTCGAGATGTTGGCGGAGCTTCGTCTTCCCTTCCAGTTCCGGCCAGTGGGGAACGGTAAAGTCGAAGATCTCTTTTCGTTTCTCCTCCACTTTGACGGCGGTCATCTTGGGAATCGCTTTCAACTCTTCACAGATCCGCACCAGGTGGGAATGGAGATGGTTGATGAAAATCTGCACCTGCTCATCGAGGCTGCGCAAGCTCTCTTCGGCAATCCGGATGGCCGTTTCGATCCGCTCTTGCAGTCGCAATCCCCAATCGTGGATTTCACTGAAGCTGTCTTTTAACCGGATGCCGTTGACGGCTTGTTGCTTCGTTTTTTCATCCTTGATCTCTTGGAGGCAGTAGGCTTCAAAGCGCTTGCGCTCCTGCTCCACCGTTTTGCGCTCCAGGTCCACCTTTTCTTGCGCTCTCTCCAGTTGCAGGGCCAGCTCGTTCGTGAAGGCCAGCCGTTTATAGGGATACTCCCTCAAGTCCTCTTCCTTCAGCGATATGGCGGTGATGCTTTCTCGCCCGAATTTATGGACGCCCCGGGCCACTTCCAAGGCTTTTTTGACACTGTTCAATTCCGCATAAAGTTTTTCTAATCGCCGTCGTTCCCCTTTTACCTGCACACCCTCTTGACTCAGGCGCAGTGATTCTTGATGAAGGACAATCTCGACCTCTTCGAGGGGCTGCCGGCCAAAGTCAACTATGGCTGCATCGGTGAAGGTGTTGAAGAATTGTTCTTCTTTGGCCGCCACCCGTGTCCGGGCCTCCGTAGCTTTCGTCTGCGCGTCGCTCAGTTCTTGGTTCAACCGATCGAGGGTTCGTTTCAAGGACCGGGTCCTTTCGGTCAGACGCTCAATCTCTTCTTCCCCATTCGGTGGGAAGGTGATTTCCCCTTGGAGGATGTCGCTGAATTGTTCCCGCTGTCTGCGAATCTGCTGCTCCAACCGGTGCACATCTTTTTCTGCGCTACTGATCATCGCCTGCAAGGATTTGCGGTTTTGCTGGATACCCTGCAGTTTGTCGGTCAACTCGGCCTTGCGGCTTTTTAAGAGGTTGAGGGAGAGCTCTGCTTTTACGGGAGCGCTGTTTTGGCTTTCCTTGTTATCGACGTCGTTGCGAATATCTTTTAGCTTCTCGTCCAGTTCCCAGGTGCGCTTTTCCTGCTGACGCTGCTTCGATTCCAGATCGTCCATCTGTGTCTTTAGCTCGTCTACCTTTTGGGCGACCCCTTTCTCGTCGGCGCTCAGCCCTTCCAGCCTTTCGGTCAAACGGCTACGCTCTTCTTGAAGTCGCTTCCATTCAAGCCCCTTCCGGTAGCGCTCCGTCACATCAGCCTGTTCGGCTTCCCAGCGAATCTTCTTGCTGGCGCCTTCCTTTAACTGGCGCTGCAAGTTCTGCTTTTGACCATCGATTTGAGCGACGGCATTGTGCAGCTCTTCCAGACGCCCTTTACCTTGGCTGATCTTCTCTTTTAACGGTATATAGATCTGTTGAAAATCATATTCCTGCCAAAAGCGGTCGACGGCATCAGCCAGCGCATGCCACTGGCGAAGCTTTTCTTCCAGTACTTTTCGTTCCTCGACGACGAAGGCAGCTTTTTGACGGCTCTCTTCCAGCCAGGCCTGAAAAGGGATCGGTTCTGAGATCTGCGGCCATTGGCCCGGTGCCACATGGACCGCCGGCAGTTCAAAGGGGGTCGTCCAACGCTCCTGTGCTTCTTGCTCCGTCAAGATGAACACGGGGTGAGTCCACTGCTGGGCGGCTGCTTCGACGAGCTTCTTGACCTTGTCCAGATCGGCAGCGCCGCAGATCAGGGTGATGGGCCAGAAGGGATAATGCTCATAGAGTCTGCTCAAGGTCAGCTGGGGCTTCTCTTCCAAAAGGATTTGCAGGAAGGCCGTACCCAGTTGTAAGGAGGGGATGTCTGATTGCCACCGACGGCACTGCCGTTCGAGCCCCGGATCGGCCGTGAACAGTTGGCTGTCTTTGTAAAGGTCATAAAACCGCAGCAGGATCCGTTCCTGCTCCATCTGTTGATTCTTCTCTTCTTCCAGTAAGGTCCTTGCTTCATGGAGGCGCGCCCGGATGGTCGGCTGCCGTTTGTAGATAGAGTTGAGCTCCCGGTCTTCCGGGGAAAGAAGGTGTAACCGTTCGATCAGTTGCTGCGCTTGTTTATCGATGGTCGACAGTTCCGTCTCCCACTTGGTGAGATCTTGGCGGAGGGCAGTTAATTCTGTCTGGACTTGCTTTTCTTGGCGATGCAGTTCTTCACTCTCGGCCTGCCAGCGTCTCATGTCGGCGATGAGCCCATTGAGGTCTTCACCGAGGGCGATAGACCGTTTCTGCCAGTGGGGAAGCTGTTCCTCCACTTGCTCCCGCAGCGGATCGTGCAAGATAGCCTGGACGATTTTCTGCATCTGTTGCTCTTTATTCTCGATATGCGTCCGAGTCTCTGTGCAGAGAACGAGTAGGCTTCTCCTCTTTTCCTCTGCTTCGAGGAGTGCCTTTTTCTTCGTCTGCTCTTCCTGGGCCAGTTCCGATAAAGTCGCCTGGGCCCGATCTTGCAGCTGACGGAAGTCCTCTTCCAGCCGGTCGAAGTGATAGCGCAATTGGGAGAGAACCTGTGCCCGTTCGCTTTGCAGATGGGCGATATCGGGCGAATGATCCAGTTCCTCCAGTTGGCGCTGGTATGCGCTCAGGTCTGTTTGCTTATCTTGAAGTTGTTCCAACAGCGCGGCCAGTTTCAATGATTCCAGCAGGCTTGCGCTCTCGCGATGCTCTGCCTGTTTTTCATCGCGCCGCTGCTCACAGCGGTAGAGCCTTTCCTCCGCCTCGGATCGTTCCCGCTGTAGGCGAGCGATATCTAGGGAAAGGGCTTTTTGACGCAGCCTTTTCTCCTGCTCTTGCAGAGCCCGTTCTTTTCGGTCTAATTCTTCCTGGGCCTCTACCGACTGGGCCAGTTCCTCATCGACATGCAGAAGCAGCCCCTTGGCGCGGCCTTGCAGCGATTGATAGGCCTGCTCCTCCCGGTCGAAGCGGCTGTACCGTTCCACCACTTGACCGACGCGGGAGATGACGTCCTGGTATTCCTTAGTCTGTTCGGTCAGTTCCAGATATTCGCGAAAATGCTGCCGGTGGTTATCGAAGAGCCGGGCGAAATCCTTGGTGCCGTTACCAGCCATGCCCTGTTCCACCACCGGAATGAGCAACCGGTCAACCAGTTGGCCCGTCGTGGCGCACTGTTCAAAGAACTTTTCTACGCCACCTTCTGCACCGTTGATTTTAAGAATCGCTTCCCACTCGGATGGGACGATTTGAAATGTTTCTTCGAGATATGCCTGGTACTCTTTTTTCGTGCCGAAGGTCTTGGCGTTCATGTGGCTGTAGGACATGCTTTGGTAGTATTCTTTGATCTCTTCGCGGCTGGCCGGACGTTTGCCCGAGCGGTCTTTCTGCACAAAGGGGAGGTTTTCGATCTGTCCCTTGTCTCCTGCCGGGTAGTCATAGGCATAGAGCAGATATTCGAGTCCCTCTTTGCCCATATAAAAAGTGACGCAGGTCAGGGCGTACTGTCGCGGTTTGTCGTTGAGGATCCACTCTACAGCGATATGGGCCGGCGCCGCCGACACGTCGAGGGTGTCACGGAGTTTGCGATCGGCCAGGATGCCATTGGGGATGACCGCCTGGGCGGCCGTCTGCACGAGGACCGATTTACCTCCTCCGTTTTCGAGCAGAATGGCGCCGTTATGGCCGTCAAACCGGAAGGTCTGGTCCGTGTACCGTTTGTTGCCCTGTTCATATTGCACGTTCGTCAGGCGGATTTTAGCGATGGCCGGCATCGGGATCATTCCCTTTCACTTGATCGAACTGATACATATAGGCCAAGAGGTCCCGGTTGTATTCCCGGTCCATGTAGTACCGTTGGACGATGATCTTGGCTTTTTCCGTCAGTTTCAGTTCGTCGTTGCCCTGATCTTGCACCAGGTCCTGGGCGTCGAGAAAGCGGATGACCCGCTTCAAAAAGCCGAGCCGGCTCTGCTGCTTCGTATCTTGCCGCTTTGCCGTCTCCTTGAGATCGTCGAGGGAGTCCCAGAAGTGAATCACGCCGACCCAGTTCCACTCGGTCT
Organism: Heliobacterium mobile; assembly: GCF_009720735.1. Classification (GTDB taxonomy): domain Bacteria; phylum Bacillota; class Desulfitobacteriia; order Heliobacteriales; family Heliobacteriaceae; genus Heliobacterium; species Heliobacterium mobile. Next base: position 51,518 of record NZ_WNKU01000023.1, on the reverse strand, counting down.
CGCCTTCGTTCTGGGCAAGCTGTTCTTCCCCTTGTTCTTTGATCGTATCGAGACGCTCCCGAATCTTGCTCATCCACTCACCGATCGGCAAAAAGTCCCGCGTCGCCTCCGGCGTTTCATAGCTGTCATAAAACTCGCCGAAGAGGACGATGATGGCAAAGTACATCATGTAGAGATCGATGTTGGTTGCCTGGTAGCCGAGATATTCTCTTTTAATGTAGGCATTTTTCATGCCGAAGGGGGACTGGCCTGACTTGGGCACCAAGTAGAGGTGGTCTGAGGTCTTGACGACGACGCTGTCCATCTCGGTGGCAAAGGTGTCGACCAAACTGCGTACTTCACTCTGGGCGATATATTCCCGAAACCCCGGCTGGTCTTGGGACAACTGCCCCTTTTGCAGCAATTGTGCATATAGACGAAAGGCCAGTTCCATATGAGCATGTTCAACGACGGTCGTCACGCGTTCACCTTCAATCGTAAGATCATTTCTTGGATCTCATAGCGGGGATGGGGCTGCAGCAGTTCCGGTTCTTCCTGCACTTCAATCTCTTCCACGTGGGAAAAAGCGGCGATGATGTCGTCGAGGAGATAGCTCTTTCCGTCTTCATTGCGTCCTTGATGGATCTGTAAAGGCGTACGCTGGTGAAGGAGCAACCAGTAATCATAGAGCGACCGGTTTTCGACGAAAGGAGCCCGTTCTGGGTCGGCCTGCAGGTATTCCAGGAACTCAGACAGGCGGATTTCGGTTTTTTCTCCCAGAAAGGCTTGCAGTTCTTGACTGAGCCGGTGAAAGTTTTGCCGCTGCTGTTGGAGATAGGACGGATCTTCCGTGCGGTCGTCCGCTTCCGCAAAATGGGGGATCTCCCATTCGCCCTCGTCATCGCCCCCCGTTCGCTGGGGCGCAAACACGTCTAAGGGAGACCAATTTCGTTCCACATAGGGCCCGAGCAGCGGTTTGATCAGCCCTTCCAAGGCAAAGGCAGGCATGGGTGAGGTCACGACGCGGGAGGTGACATCCTGGTTGAAGTTGAAGGCGATGAGCCCGGCGTGGTAGAGCGATTCTTTTGCTGCATGCAAGGCCTTTCGTTTGAGGGTGATGCTGTCATGCAACAGGGAGCGGTGCATACGGTGGACCTCATCGAGTTCTTTCGCGATCTGGATGAGCAGGTTGTAGGCTCGGATATCGCGCTCCGCCGTCATCTCATATTCCAATTTGCGTTTTTTCTCCAAGACAAAGCCGTAGAGTTCACGGAATTCTTCCTCTTCCCGGGTCAGGCGGCTATGGATGGCATCGAGGATCTCCGTGTATTTCTTTTGCGTCTCATGGGAGATGATGTTGCGCTGCACTTCCAGATTGAGTTGAATCATTTTCCGCTGCAGTTGTTCCACAGCGATCCGCATCTCATCGATTTCGCGCAAGGCACCATTTAGCTCGCCCTTTTCGAGCTGTTTCCGGAGCACCAATTGACTGATGGAAAGATGAAACTCACTGAAATACTCTTTCGTGGCAAAGATCAGTTCTAGGCCTCGTTCAGTCAGGCGGTAATTCTGGATGTTTTGGCTCAAGTCGGAGTCGCTCACTTCAATGAGAGAGTAATAAATCCGCTCCTCTTGGCGCGTTTCCCAGTTAAAGAATACTTTTTCTTTTCGCTTACCCGAGGCGTCTCGGAAGGCGTCAATAATCTCCCGGGCGATTTTTTGAAATCCCGCTTCATCGGCGCTGATGGGACCTTCCTGGTTCATCTCCTGCAGGTATGCCGCCAAATCTTTCACCGAGGTCTGCCGGCGTCGCGTCAGCATGCTTTCGAAGAAAAAGAGCAGGCTGACCATGCCGAGGCTGAACCAGTCGATGGGGTTATTCTGCTGGTCCCGACTGACCTTCCGTCCCAGTTCGTAGAGGGGATCAAAGATGGCCAGGCGGTTGATGCGCTCGCGAAAGCCTCTCGTCAAGTCAGCCAAACGCTGATCCATGCTGGTTCCTCCATATATTCGCTGTCTCTTCCGCCGACAAGGCCTCTTGGGGCAAGTAGCCCCCCTGGCCCATCATCGATTGAATCGCGGCTTGTTCTTCTGTGGAGAAGTTCGTTAAAAAAAGGGCGAAAGCTTCCGGGTTCGGCCTCTGGTTCTCTTTTCCGATAGCATACTCTTTTTGCAGTAAGGCGCGGTAAAAAGGCATGGCCAAGCGAATAGGGTAACGCTTCTGCAAGCTGTACCAGATGCTGATGCCTTCATGATCTAGATCGCCGTAGTAGTGAAAGATGTGGTCCTGTTTGCAGGATGGTGCGGCATGGGAAAGAGCATTTTCAGAAAGTGCTGATTCGGAAAGTGTTACTTCGGGAAGTATTCTTCGGGGAAGTAAGGTATAGCAATCAACTTGGGGCTGTTTCTGAATGAAACCGCCTGAACAAAAACCAGCCTGAGTCGTAAACCCTTGCAGGGTCGATATGATCGCCTTACCTTGTCCATAAATCAGCATCGTGAAGACGCGTTGCTGATTCATCAACGGCATGAGCACATGGTAGGGCGTTTTATTTTCAACAATCAAATGTTCATGACATAGGCGCTGGGGATCTTTATACAATTCGGATTGAATCGCAAACATGCAGGGATCGGGGACGGGAACGACCGAGAGCCTTTCAAGAGACAGGCCGACTCGGGCTAAGAAATCGGTCCCTTCTTTGCTTTCCAACCATTTCTCATGATCAAAAATTTCATAGGAACGTTCCTGTAGGGAAGCGGCTTTTTGCGGTAGGCCCTGCCTCTGCAGGTAGGTGTCTAGCTTGGTCAGTGAATCCTGATCCTTTTCCCAAACAGTGGGGCTCAGTCGGTAATAACTTGATAAGTCAATCAACGAGTGAAACCGCAACCGGGCACGTTTGAGCCTCTGATAGTGTTCTTCGTGAACTCTTCCGTGCCCGATAGTGAACTTGTTGGGCAGTGGCGGAGTTTTCCGATTCGTCCCTTTTGCTTTGATCGGTGTTAAAATCCCGTCATCGATGAGTTTGTTGATGATTGACGCAAAGCTTCGATAATCGGTGTTTCCAGGCATGGTATCCTGCAAAAGAGAGAGTTCCATCGTCTTTAATTTGTGGTTTTTAATCGTTTGTAAAATAGGATTGAGAATGTCATCATTCATCAGCAGATCCCCATTAGTTGATTGTTCTCCAAGTAATTTCCAAGCCATTTCACATTGCTGAGAGTAAATCTCCATTGGTCGACAGCAAAACTCCGTTGGTTGTAATTAAGGTCGTCATTCCTCATTAAATCTCGATAAATCGACGGATTATTCAATCCAACTCTTCTATTTTTCTATAGCTATGTACATATTCCTTTATGGACAAAACTGTAAGCTAAGATATTTCCCTTATTTGCCTACACCAAAAGAAAAACGCCTATGCCGATGCCATAAGCGTAATTAAACAATTGTGCAATCCCTATATCCCTACCCCCGTGGCCGAACCCGGTTCGTCGGGATCGCATTCCAGGGATCATCGGGCCAATAATGTTTTGGATAACGTCCTTTTAAGTCCTTGCGCACCTCAAAATAGGTCTCCCGCCAGAAGTTAGCCAGATCGCGGGTCACCTGAACCGGGCGATGGGCTGGCGAGAGCAAGTGCAGGGTCAGGGGAACCCGTCCCCGGCAGATCATCGGAGTTTCGGCCAACCCGAACATTTCTTGCAGCCGGACAGCCAACACTGGCGACTCGGGAACGCTATAGTCGATGGGAATTCGCTGGCCGCTGGGCACATGCATATGAGTGGGAGCGCTCTCATCCAGTTCCCGGCGCTGCTCCCACGAAAGCATCGCTTCAAAAATGGGCACAAGGTTCAGCGATTGCAAGTCTTCCCGGCTTCGTAGCCCGTATAAGTGCGGACCAAGCCACTCGAAAAGACGATCTTTCAGCACACTCTCAGACATATCAGGCCAGGTTGGATTTTGCCGGTGCATAAATTGCAAGCGGTACTGAAACTGGCGAGCCGCTTTCGTCCACGGTAAAATTTCAAGGCCTTCTTCAAGGATCCCATCGAGAAGCGCCGCCACCGTTGCTTCCGGATTGGCATCAGTCATATTTACTTCTTTTAGGATGAGCGAACCGAGCCGTTCGCGTTTTCGTGCCCGCACCGCTTGTGCCGACCTGTCCCAGGCGACCACCGATTCTATTTCGACTTGTTCTCTGAAGCAACCCATCAGATTAGACAGTTCAACCGGCGCTGCCAGGAATATGCGGCCCTCTGCGCCCTGATCATCCAGTTCCACAGCTACGAGGTACGGTTCCTCTGCCAGGGGTTGATCCTTCGCCAAGGCTGCACCGCGCCCGTTGCGAAGCAGATACCGACCACCGCCCCGTCCTTGGGCGATCCGGTCAGGGTAGGCAAAGGCCAGCAGAAGTCCACTCGCGCTAATCTCGCTGGATTCGTTGTTCAGAGGGATCTGGAATACTCTCTTCCAGTGCTTTGCCTCGGTGCGGGCTCTCCGAAGGGCCGCCTTGTCCACTCCGTAGAGGTCTTCCGTGTCAGCACGCAGCGCTTCCACTCGAAGACATATATCTCCATCATTCATTCCGCTGGCCCGAAATATATCCCGCTCACTGAGGATAGCCGCCAGTTCGCAGGCAAGTCCTCCGTATCCGAGCGGAATCGCCTGCACGATCATATGAGCCAGCCGGGGATGCAATCCCGAGTCGGCCATCTGCCGTCCATGGGAGGTGATCTTGCCATCACCGCCGAGGGCACCCAGTTGCCGGAGCAGCGCGCAGGCTTGGTCAAAGGCGCCCTTCGGCGGCGGATCGAGCCAAGAAAGCTCTGCGGGGTCCGAGATTCCCCAAGCAGCCAGTTCGAGGGCAAGGGGGACCAGGTCGGCCTGCGAAATCTCCGGCGTGCCCTGCGGAAGCAAGCGAAGATCCTCTTGGCGAGTCCACAGACGATAGCATTTTCCCGGTGCCAACCGGCCTGCCCGTCCCCGCCGTTGGTCAGCGGAAGCTCGGGAAACCATCACCGTCTCCAATCGAGTCATTCCAGTTCGAGGGGAAAAGCGCGGCACTCGCATAAGCCCGCTGTCGACGACCACTCGAACTCCCTCTACCGTCAGGCTTGTCTCCGCAATCGATGTAGCCAGCACCACTTTGCGCGTTCCCGGCGGGCTTGGAGCAATGGCTTTGTCCTGAGCGTCCTGGCTAAGGTTGCCGTAGAGCGGGCAGATCATCACTTGTTTATCTAAACCCACTTCGACCAGCCGATCTTCTACCCGACCGATTTCCCCTGCTCCCGGTAAAAAGACTAAAATATCCCCGGGATCTTGTTGCAGGGACTGCTGAATCGCACGGACCACCAGCGGCTCGATGCTCTCGTCGCGAGATCGCTCCACGTATTGAGTCTCCACAGGATAGATACGGCCCTCGCTTTGAATCACCGGCGCATTTCCCAGAAGCGCGGCCACCGGTTCGGTATCGAGCGTAGCCGACATGACTAACAGTCGGAGGTCTTCCCGAAGAAACGACTGCGACTGAAGGCAGAGCGCCAATCCTAGATCGGCCTGGAGACTTCGCTCATGAAACTCGTCGAAAATCACCAGCCCCACATCCTCCAGGGCAGGGTCCGCCTGTAGAATGCGGGTCAGTACGCCTTCGGTGATGACTTCGATCCCTGTTTTCGGCCCGACACGACTGTCCAAACGGACCCGGTAGCCCACTCGTTCCCCGACCGACTCTCCGAGTGAAGCGGCCATAAAACGGGCTGCCGACCGGGCCGCCAGACGGCGCGGTTCCAGCATCAAGATCTTGCGCCCCGCAAGCCAAGGTTCTTCCAGTAGCGCCAGTGGCACTCGGGTCGTTTTTCCCGCTCCAGGCGGCGCCACCAGTACCACATTCGAGTGATCCCGCAGCTTATCGACGAGTGACGGCAGTGCCGAATCAATGGGGAGTTCTATCAATTACATCACCTGTTGAACACTTTACCTTACATCGGATTCGTGCCAAAGCGCTCCTCGCAATTTACATATAAACTAAAAACATGTTGCCTTCGATAGTTTAGCTTTTTGTCAGAAGTCCTGCAATATTAGCACGTTCATCTCATGTCCATACATATCCAGACTCGTCGGTTCGCCGATTAGTAACTTCGCTTATCTCATCCTTGGCCTTCCTTAGCTCTGACCGTCCTATAGTTAAAGAAATCTTCTGTTGGAAGAGATCAAAAACTTTTCTCCACCTTCAGTACACCATCCCAATCCTGCACATCCCCACCTTGTTCGATAAATTTAAACTTCTCATAGCTCCCATGAAAGTACCGTATAGCCACCTTGTCCTCAGGGTTCTTCCGAATCACCTCTAGGAATAGCTCTTGTGCCTTTTGAAAATCACCAGCTTGATACTGTCTGATCGCCTCTTCAAAGGTGGCTTTGGTCTCATTCTTTACGGCCTTTTGCTTATCCCGGTCCGCCTCAAAAAGGTCAAACAAGGGTTCCTTCAATCCCCAACCTTGGAAGTCTACCTTTCCGATACAACGGTAACCGAATTCATCGTTATCCTTATCTCTATCTTTATCGAGCATGCTCTCCGTTGCAAGTACGGTCACACCCAGAGTCCGAGCCAGCTCATCTAATCGTTCCGTCTGCGTGACTGCTTTTTCAATTATTTTACCTTGCCACCGATGCTCGTCTCCGAGTATAGCCAGCGTAACCCACCCGTAGTGCAGGGCGATGCCAAATTCAAAGGGTTCTTTCGATTGGTCGTTATACAGGTGAATCTTTTTGCAAACGGTGACCGCAGCCTCCAAGGCATCTTTCCTGTTTTCGAACAACGCCGTCATTCCATCTCCCGAATACTCGATAATGACCCCCTCTCCCCCGTGGATGACCGGTGTTAGTTGGGTGAAATACCTGTTGAGGAGCTGCTGCTTACTTTCTTCAAATTTATCCAAGTTGCGAATCGTCGAGATAAAGACGGTTTTTTCTCCCCTGTCCATATCCGCTTTACCCACTTGATGTATTTTTTTACCTTTTGCCAACTTCATGAGAATTTTTTCGGGCACAAAATGGTGATAAAAACTATTCAATGATGCGATATCTTCAAGGTTTTCATAGATTTTGGTAATCATCTTGTTAAAGCTATCGGCTAAGTCGGCCACTTCATCGTTCGAGTCCACTTGTATGACATACTTTTTGAGTTCCTCACTATCGATCCTTTCATCGCCGCTGATGACCAGATTGGTGCTGCTAATTTGAGCGCTGACTTGGCGCAGCGATTTCTGAAGGATAAAGGACAATATAGAAAAAGCGAGAAAGAGCGCCAGCAAGCTTACGAGCGGATACCGGATAAGTTCTGCACTGGTCTCACTGAGTTTGTTTTCATAGGCGGAATAGCTTCTTCCGACCTCGTACATCCCAACTAACTGTTGATTCGCGTTAACTATGGGCATCACGGCGACTTCCCATTTCCCATACTCGTTGGAAAAACTTCCGAACTGCGCCTTTTTCTCCGGAAAGTTTTGAACGGGATGGTTGTACAAGTCTTTCGATCCGTCGGTCGGCCGTTGGATCAGCTTTTGAAAGGGACTATGTCCTGGTGTGTTACCCAGAAAGATGGGGATAGATTCCCCCGATGATACTTGATAGACAGAAGCATAGTATGTATTGTTTGGGATTTCCTCTGAAATCTCTTGAAGGATTTTAGCTTTGGAAAAATGCTCGTAGGCGCTTTTCCGGATATACGTCATCTGTGCATCGCTGACTGTACTCAATCCTTGTAATGATTCGGCGTTGATTTGTCTAGCCCCATCATAGGCCAATAGCATCATCTGTTTCTTGCTCTCTTGGTGTATGTTATCTTCATACCAAGCTTCTAAAAAATACATAGAAAGCAAGCCTGCGAATATGAATACGGGGATTGACACCCCGATCTGTTTGTATATCAGAGGAACCCTAATTTTTTTAGTGGTACTATGCATACGGTAAAGTCGATACGCGCCATATAGGGCGATCCCCGTCATCGACAGGTGTAGAATCAGGCAGAGCCATATCCAGCGGCGTTTATTCATTGTGTCCGAGCTACTATAGAATGAATTTATCTGAAGGATATCTTTGTTTCCTTGCTTGTCTATATCATTGATTCGGAAGATCTGTTTGTCTGTAATCGCAATCAAGTCTTTCGATTTGGGAGAATCATCCTGTCCCTCGTAAATGGTAAAGTTATTGATAATGTTATCCTTTCCGGCGGGGCTCTTAAAAACGGTTTCAACAACGGCCGGGTCGGTGATAGAAATTCGGCGAATCTCCTCGTCATTCGGTTGAATGAAATAAAGATAATCTCCCGACAGGCGTAGCTTCTGGGGAATCGGTTTTCGCTCCCCTCCTGCCATGTTTGTCATCCATACACTCGTTCCGTTCTCGTCCACCCTATAGAGGTTTCCGGCTTGGGTGATGTAAAAAACTTTTCCCTTCTCATAGCCGGTTATATCATGTATTTTTTCACCTGGAGAAACATCAAACTTCAAAATATCTACGTTAAGGATTTCTCCGTTCTTCTTCTCCGCTGGGGCTAATTTCGGCAGGATTAATTTCTTTAGCTCTATTTGTTTCTTATCGTAAAGATAACGATAGTAATAAACACCGTCGTTGTAATATTCTAACGATACGATTTCCCCTGTTCGGATTAAGTTGTCATCGTCATATCCTTGAGAAAGGAGCACTTCTCCCGATTTGCCATTGGGAGGATACCTGACAATCTGGTCTTCTATGACCTTGATCCGCCGATCGTCCAATCTAGTAATTAGAAAGTAAAAATTATCCGAGGAATCCACTGTGAGATTGTTTATAATATAATTACCTGCTTCTACTTGCATCGGCCGCTCAATTTGTCCACGGCCTTGCATCACTTTGATTCCATCGACTTGCTTTTTCCCGTTATGTAACACATATATGTAATCCTTACTTACGGCGACATTGAACATATCATCAATCGTTACGTTATTATCTAGCGGTGACAGATACTCTAGCTGCTTTTCTTGATTCGATCGTGTGATCTGATCCAACAAGTCTTTCAGCGATACGATTCCATACAATTTCATGAATAAGTTACTGTACTGAAACAAAATCACTCCCGTTACCACGATTCCTGCCAACAGCGCGAGAAGGATTTTTCTCAGCAATGCGATTTTGGTCGGTTGGTCCACCGTGTATTACCTCCCTATACATATTTCATAAGAGAGGAACTCTACGTTATAGGGATCGGATACTAATCCCAAGGGGGTGAATAGAATGGGGAATGCCGTCGTCAATTCAGCCATGCTCAGGTGTTCATTTGGACAAGCTCCCGGCACATTGATGGTTCTCCCGGTAAACCGGGTCCAGATCGGTGCGATGCCCATGGCCAACATTATGGACAACAAGCCTCTGATAAACATTCTCCCTTTCGGTCTCTGCTCTTCCCTAGCCAATCCGACAGTTGCATCAGCCACTTCCGCCGCGATGGGTGTATTAACTCCTATGCCTTGTGTTCCTGTGACAGCTGCACCATGGGCTCCCGGTTCACCGACTGTTTTGGTCGGTAACATGCCGGCGCTTACGCAAAATTGTAAACTCATGTGCAGCTGGGGGGGCGTCATTGAGGTTGCCAACCCCGGCCAAATGGAAGTCCAAGTTCCCTAGTAGGTGCTCAATTTCGAAAACGAAATACGAGGAGGGATCTCTTGTGGACGGACCGAACCCGAAGATCGTTCAGGATACGTTGGCAACAGTCGTACAACCTCCTGAGAAGCTGGCTAAACAGGCAGAGGAACTCGGTCTACAACAAATGCAAGAATTCCTTACACCCAAAGAGACTACACTCGAAGACTACATCCCTTTGGGAAAGTATTACCTACATAAGCGGTTGGTTGCCTGGGGGGTCGTCGCCCTTCTTGGCCTTATCCTAGTCGTATATCTGAAACCTCCGGCGTTTCTCATCAAATGGGTTCGTCCCTATGTAAAATTCAGTACCTTAGCCGACGCAGGCGGTTTTTCCGGAAATGCGCTGATTCAAGTGCTTCAACCGGACAAGTCTCCCTTTAAATACATCGGCAATTTAGTAGATGGTAAATTCGCCGGTCCGGGCACGCTCTATGACCCAAATGATCGTCCAATCTACATCGGTGAGTTTAAAGAGGGAATGAAAGAAGGCCAAGGTGAGCAGTACGCCGATGGTACTCTGCTGTACAAAGGCGGATTCGCCAATGATCTCTACCAGGGAGAGGGGACACTCTTCGACGGGGAAGGGAACATCTGCTTTAGCGGCAAGTTTGAAGCCGGTGTAAAAAGCGGAGAGGGAAAGGAATATTTCCTGGGCAAAGAAAAAGCTCTCGCCTATGCTGGGAATTATCTCAACGGGAAACGTTCCGGCCCGGGGATCGAATATTTCGCCAACGGACTGCCGAAATATAACGGGAATTTTCTCGCTGGTGCCTACTCCGGTACAGGTACCCTCTTTGATGAAAACGGTCACGCCGTCTATACGGGCGAGTTTACGCAAGGCTTGTATGCCGGCATCGGAACCCTTTACCATCCCGACGGAAAAGTGATTTACAAAGGCTACTTTGACCATGGGAACATCGAAAGCGCCTGGTTTCTGGGGCTATCGAAAAAGAAAGTGATCGAGGTTCTTGGCGATCCTACGCAAACGATTCCTTTACTCAATCCTGCCCCCCCAGTTTCCACTGCCGCTTCTCCCGTTCTCGAAGAATCGCAGCCTTCTGTTCCCCCCCAGACAAGTCAAGCCGAGTTGTTACTCTACAGCGATTTCAATCTTTCAGTGACGGTAGATACACTCCCCGATAAAGATCAACCGTTGGTCCTTCGATCGGTCCGTCTGACAGGGGTGGCTGCCCAGATCGTCAAGAACCATTTTGACGAGGTATTTGGACCGATGGGCAACAGTTCTATCGCGCTCCCGGCTGCTCCCCCCTATACCAACTACTCCATCCTGGCCTATTCCGATAAGGACGACTTCGTTTACGAACTCACTACAGCCGGTGCGGGCGATTCTCATGAGCCGGAAATACTAAAGTAACCATCTCTAGCGGCGGCGGCTTCCGGGCTATTGACAGACGGGGCCGCCGCCGTCTTTTTATAAGCCCACCAGCGCAGGGAAATGACTTCCCGGTTGAGGGCCGCAGGGACTTTCACGGCGATGACAAAGGTGCCCCGTTCTGGGAACGCCACGATTCCCGTTGAAACCGTTTGCAAGGGGCTGTCATAGATGGAGTTGGCAAATAGCCCCGGCGTTCCAAAATACATCCGCCTTTCTGCCCGCGTCTCTTCTTTCTCCGTTATCTCTGCCGCATCTTCCAGGCCGACTTGGAGCCATATCTCTCCTTTGCCCAATCCGTGCGCAATTTCGTCGGAATAGATGATTCGTTCGGTGACGACGAACCACTTATCGCCGCCTCGTTTTTCCGTTTCTAGCGGAATATTTACCCGACCCGTCCTGATTTCCGTATCTCCTCTTTCGCAGGCAGGTAAACCGAGTGAAAAGGTACAAGTATGATTCGTTCGATCTTCGATGACATCGAGATAGGGCGATTGATCAGCCGGCAGCACTTTAGTCTCCGCTCGAAAAGCTCTATCTGGGGGACTTCCTTTCTGTGCATGGATCATGCGTCGTAACAGTGCATTGCTGTACACTCGCTCTACAAAGGGCGCCTGCTCCACCTTGTCGATAAAATATTGGGAGCCGATTTCAATCACATTGATCTTGGCTAAATAGACGTAGGGATCGTTGATGTTGATCCACTGGTCTAACGTTCGTTTGTAGTATTCTTCCAAAGCCTGCTCGTCCGGTTGACGGGTCAAGCCGATCTGGTTGTAACAACCGTTCACCGTCTGGACCAGCCTATCCCCCACTTTTACTTTGAGGGTCTCATCCTTGATATGTAATCGGGCTGACTCTTTGAGTTTCTCTTTCGCTGTAAACTTGATCCGTTTTTCATTGCGAAACCCTCCCGACGGTTCTTCATAGGTTATAACCCAGTCTTCTGGAGAGACGGGAACAAGGTCCTCTGATGTTAACGTGTAATTGATAGAAACGGTCGATTTCTCAACGGTTTTTTCAATCCCCAAAACCACATCAAAGGTCTCTCCCGGGTGCACGTAACGGGGTGTTTTCTGGTAGACTCTGATCCCAGGGGCTTCGTAGATGACACAGACGTTTTCATAGAGGTCGGAAAGTTCAAATCCGGTCAGTGACTGTACCTCTTCTCGGATGAGAAATTCATAGCTTTCGACGACCCGATTGTATCCATCCTTCTCTTGTGCGATGGGATAGTCGACGAGGGCTCCCGGTTCATCGAGCTCTTGCTTGTATTTGATACAAAGATAGATATCTTTACTGCCGACTTTTCCCCGTTTATAGCTTTCCAAGCTGAACAGATTCAGTGTCTCCCGAGAGTGAACGACGATCTCTCTCCCTTGACCATCTAGGGCGACGCCCGGTGTGATGGTCACGTGTTCTGCATCCATCCGGTCTACCCTCAAGCCTGTCACGATCCCGGTGCCGAAGAGCAAGCGATTGAGCAGCCGGCGTTTGTCGTTGAAGTATTTTTGCTCTACTTTAAAGTCTTGTACCCGCAGCAGCTTTCCGAGATAATAGTGGTTACGCTTGAAGGGGTACTGGAGATTGTTATTCAAGACAGCCACTCCTTTCCTTCAATGAATCATTCCCGGCTAGAGGTCAGTGAGCATTGTATTGTACGGTATTTGGGCGTTGTCATCCAAAACAAAAGACGAAGGTTCTTGCAGAAAACTGTTCATCCCGAGATAGGAATGACCATCTAAACAGATCCAGGGTTTTACGATGATCACCTTAGCCTCGGTGAAGGCCGGTTTTTGTTCTTCCAATATGCTTGTGACCACAGCATAAGCCTCTTCCAAAGCAGTCCCTCGGGAAGGCTTGTCTCCCGTCAACTCCCACGAATACAACAGGACACAAAAACAGTGAGGATCGCCGCCAAAGAGTTCCGTCAGCCACTTTTTATTACCCTCATACCGGAGTAGATGTTTATACTGATAGTACTCGACGATGATCGGCTTCGTTCCTGTATAGATCTCGATCAGGAGTTCGATGGACCGCCTTGTCCCTCGAAACCGGTAGATCTCCGGCGCCGCCGCGATCAATCGGCGGATCTTTTGATCGTCCATCGGTCCTTTTATCTTCATTCCCAGCCATTGCGCCAACCAGCGCAGAGGATCTCCCGATAGACTGGCCGGCTCTAACATACGGGGAGAATGTTCAATACGGCCGTCCATATCCTCAAGAAAAGTCCCAAACAACGACAAAAAGCGCTCCAAAAAATCGGCACTATCCTTGTCCTGCTGATATAGGGCAGGAAGGTAGTTCAGATAGGAAAAGCGCGGGAAATAGATTTTCAACTGGTTGATGACGGGAAGCTCCTTGTCCTTGCCGATAAGTTCCAGCCGAAACCAAAGGTACCGTCCCTTGGCACCCAGGAGCAAGGCATCTTTCGGGTTGAGAATCGCTTTCGAAAATGGAATGGCCGCGGAATCGTCACCCTCGGCTCGATCGTCGGAACAGAAATAGGAAAAGCGGACTTGAGACTCGCCAGGGTAATGGGCATCGGCAACGACCTTATGCCATGGAGTTCCTTCCTTCCCGCAGTCCAAGGGGCCAAACAAGCGATGTTCGCGGAGACTTCCCGAGATCGCTGGTTGATGGATCAAAAAATATTGAAGTCTCTCCTCCATTCGTCAGACCCACTCTCATCTGAATTTGATCTGAATCTCATGATTCTCAGAGAAGACTAAACCATGGGGAGGAATCAAGATGTCACCTTCCCCATTCTTAACCGCACCGGGCCCTTCGGCGTGAAGCTGCAGATCCGTTACAAAAGCGACCTCTTTCATCCGGTTGATGGCGCTCATGATATCACTGAGGTATACAGCCCGGCCGAATTGCCACCCTTCTTGTCGCCTTTCCCCATCAAACGGTCGAAGCAGTTCTTTTAACATGTCTTTGATCTCTTCGTCGATGCGATGGGGCAGAGTCGTCGCTTCTACCATCACCTGTGCAGCCACCGTCACTTTGATATAGACCGGTGCGATGACATGCAGTTCCGTCGTGATCAGTCGATACGGTTCCAAATGGTTTCGAACTCTCTTTAAATATTTATCACTAGGCATTGGGCAGTGGTCAGGCCGATTGCTTTGCGGAACCACGACGATCGTCATCAGCCCATGTACTCTGTTCACCGGGTAGTTTTTAAGGCCTTCTCTGTATAAGGGAAGGCCTTTGACTTTGGCTACGGATAGGTCCGGTATGGCGCGTACAATTTCTTCGTAATCCTCGGCAGTGACCGCCCGGGTAGGTTTATGTAATTCGTTTAAAAGGCGTACTTTGGCTTGCTCCAGCGTTTCTTTATCGGCGCCACCCTTCGCGCCGTAAGGGTTCGTCACCTGAAGATGCTGCCACCCTGCTAGGGGCTGGTCAAATCGGGTGATCTGGTGCGCCTTGACATTCCCCGCTTTTCCTCCGCCGATTTGACAGGAGATGATGCGAATGTTCATTTCTATCCGGGGAAATGCGGAAGGGATCTTACCTCGTTCGCCATCGCCAAATTGGATGACTCCCGAATCGGAAATCGCGTAGTGCTTATCTTCCGGCGACGACGCATCTAAATTATCGACCCGGTGCCAGTCTTCCCAGCACCAGGTGCCATCCCTATCGAGCCTTGCCACCTGTAGTTGGAAGGACTTCTTGATCAGGTTTTGCCGTTCGATCTTCTCCACGTAGAAGAATTGGCAGGCCAGGCCGTTCGTTCGTCCAATGAAACAGGACTCATAAAAATCCTTCTGGCAGAGAATCACTCGAATCTGCCGTCCTGCCGGCGGGATTCTCCCTTCCCGTCCATTGCCGAAGCGGATCTGCCTCCGACCGGCGTCATCTTTCACGATAGCGTAGGCGGGTACGTCGTCACCGACGTAATCGAGGCTTTGCTTCTCTTTCCAGGACTGCCAAGCACCGTCGGCGGTTTGTACCTGCACATCCACTTGGCCCTTGTAGGCCAGGTACTCCTGCAGGGCAAACCGTTGGTCCGGCTGGCCTGTCGATAAGAAAGTAACATAGGTACTGAGTGTCTCACAGTGGGCCACAGGGACTGTGTTCAGGCTGATCTGTTCAAACCGAGGGACAGATTCTAACTCATCGACGACCATACAGCGCAGCCAGTATCTCAGGATATCGTCGCCAGCCTCGGGGAGTACATGGGCACTCATCTCTTGACCTAGGCGAAGGATGAGCGCTCCGCTGTGATTGAATCCATGGGTATGATCCGCCACAACCTCCAATGGTGCCCACGCTATGACTTGCGAAGTCTCCTTTCGGCCTGATGACCAAAGAAGCTTGGAAGGAGCACCGTAGGCCTCTTCATCTTTCTCCATCGAATCTGCTATCTTTTCGAGATGTCTTTTGATGATGATCTCGATTTCCTCTGTGAATGGCAGCGGGCTGTCAAAACCGAGATAGAGAATACTTCCTTGCTGGGCTTGGGGGCCGAAAGCGTAGTAGGGAATTCCCGGATGGTCATTATGGACGGTCACGTCATTCGCTTTCGCACCTGCCGGATGTACGATTACCTTGGTCAACTTCGCCTTGACCAAGGGGGCGCTTTTCTGGGACTCAAAACGTACATCCTCGGCGAGAAAGGGAGTTCCTCGCGGGAGCACCCATCCATTCGACAACGAGTCCGTTAACGGCTGCTTCGATTTCCAGGAAATCAGGACAGAAGTATGGGCCACCGCTGCCTCTTTCTGAGCCACTCCGAGCAATTTGAGCATTTTCTGCTCATGTTTAGGTGTAATTCGATCCAAGTAATATTGCTGCATCTCCACGAGCCAGGCCAGCAGCTCGACCAGCGTTATCCCTGGATCATGATAATTTTCATCGGTCCAGGCGGGATATAGGGCGGGTATCTTTCTGCACCCCTGGTCGACCATCTGTTCGAATGTACGATCATCCAAATCGGGAACATGCAACATACCTTTCACCCTTTGTTCCGTAGTTCTAAGGGTTTAACGACGATCTTGTGACTTCCGCTCATGATCAAGCCATGGGGGATCTTCGCTATCTCATGGAATCGGACTTCTTGGAGCTGCCCATGTCCGATTTTGTGAACGGTCATAAATAGGCTGTCTACATTTCTTACCGCACGGATCGATTTTAATAAGGTAAGTAGTTGCGATGTATAAAGTCCCTGCCCGATGAACCATCCTCCGCCATCGAAATTGCCATGAAGCGGGTGTAAAAAACGAGAAAGTCTAATCTGGGCTTCTTTTTCCGTCGCTACAACATCATCCAGCTTTTCGACTCGGATCACGGTGGAGACGGAAACTTGTATATAGGCCGGCTGGATGACATCGATCTTTCCCGCCATGGCGATATGGCTGGGACTGCGCTCCAGAATATACTGGAGAACCTGTTTCTTTGTTTCCGAAAAAGCCGCCATGTTCGCCTCATCTTTGGGGAAAATGACGATGGTAATACAACCCTTTTCGAGGTTCATCTCCCCATTATAGTGGGAGAGACATTTTACTTTTGCGATACCCGGAAAAGCTTCCCGGACGAGCCACTCAAAGTCTTCCGCCGCCACCGCCCGATGGCGGTGTTTTATTCGCTGCGGTCCTCGTTGAAGCGCATCTTCGAGGGTTTCCCTATCACATCCCCCTCCGGAAGGCTCCAGATTGGTCACGCTTTCGATGAAAGGAATCGCTCGTCCGAGATGGTTGATCCGGTTCGCCTCTAGATTACCTCTCTGACCGCCGCCCACCTTATAGGTCACCTTGATCCTTTCGGCGATCTCCAGGGGCAGCGCTTTTCCCAATTTGCCATCGCCGAAGTAGATTTTCCCGGCGACTGCGTCCACGCAGTAATGGCGGTCCTCCGGTGAAGAGCGATGCAGATTTTCGACAGGACTCCATCGTACCCAAACTTGTTGAAGCTGTCCTTCCCCATCCCGGTGAAACCGCAGCGACAGCCCTTCTTGTTCCAGTTGTTTGATTTGAACTTCTGTGAGCTGGCCTGTTTCATCGACCCACACCTCTTGATCCAGGATGGGTGTACGGGACAAGCTGAATGTGGGGGGATCGTTGGTCACTTTTCGGGGAATCTCATTCCAGATCGTCTCTTGTTGGACAGCCCGTACCGTATTCATTTGAATGCGGTGCACGAACGGCTGCGACTGGCCGGGGTTATCCGGATGGGCACGGACGTGACTCGCTCGTATCCAATAAAGGGACTCTGCAAAAAAATTTTTACTGCAAATACTGTCCGGGCAAAAAAATTGGACGATTCCATTTTCCTTGAAGCCGCCGGTACCATCGATCACCTTGAGTTCTGCCCAGCGAGCTTCCTTGTCTGTTTTCACCCAGCATTCCCATTTCAGCGTTAACGGTTTTTGCATATTCGTCTGTTCTTCCAAAGAGAAATACAGATTCAGTGGACCACCGCCAACGGGGGGTCTGTCGAAACCTAAGTATAGGGCCGGGTGCTCTCCTTCCAGTGAGTAGAAGGGACGAATTGTTGCCGATGGTTCCTGCAAGGCCTCTGTAATCGCATTCCACTCAAGATTGTTAAAGGTGAGGACTTGTTCGGGCATGCGGCTTCGTTTATAGGCATAGGTCAGCGTCAGTTTCTGCAACCAGGGAGAAAGATAGACCTGATCTCCGCCATACATATTTTCTATATGTAAAATACGTACTCGAATCCAATAGCCAAAGTGGCTATTCACTTCTGTCGCTTTCAAATCTTCGGGACAACAAAACTCGACGATCCCTTGCATCGTCCCCGATAGGTCGAAGGAGCCGCTTCCGTCGGCAGCCAGACTCAACTTTGTCCAACTTTTACCGTTCCAATACTCCCACAGGACTTCCTTCACGGCGGTATACAGAGGCGGTCGTGATTTCGGAATTTCGCTGCGTTTCATGATCAGTTTCCATTCGATCTCTGGCTGAGGCTGCTCGACCAACCGGTTGATCTTCCAAAGCAAATCCATCTGGATTTTGATTATGCTTCCTCGTTTGCTCAAGACATCTTCGCTGGCGATGTAAAAGCTGTCATGGTTGGCAAAGAACTTACCGAAGGGATAAGCGCCATCTGGCTCGATCTGTATGTCGTTGGTAAAGAGCATGTCCGGCGGGCGACCGTCTAGCTTTTCTCCGTTCGTAAAACTAGAGTTCATCCCTATGCCGGCGATGGAGCTCTCTTCGAAATAGGCAGTCTCCTTTGCCCCGGCGGCTAATTCACATCGGATCCAGCGTCCGGTGGCGCCTCCGACTTCGCATTGGACGATCCTCTCGCCATCGCCCTTGGTCAGCCATAAGCGGTTGTCTTTTGCCTCGATGCGATCAAAAGGGACCCAATCCCTTTCTCCCTGAAAAGACCACTGAATTAATTGGGGATCGCTGAAACGTCTTGCATCTATTTTATTTGCATACGATTCGACACTAGGGATGAATTCGATTTCGATGATCGCCTCGCTACGAAGATTCAGCAGATCATCATGAGATATATATAAACAATGTTTCTGCAGGTTCTTCTCCTGCCGAGATTCAAACATTGGAAATGGCCTGTTTACGGGGTGCCGAGTAATGGTATCCCACCGTTTACTCACACTATAGATACTTGTCAGTTGGGCCGGTGAAGCCCATAGGTTTGTTTCTGTCTCAAAGAGGACTTCTTCCTGTGCTTGCGTAGCGACGACCTGGGTTCCTTTGGGGATCCAAACCGACTGGGTTGCACCGGTGACGACGTTGAAGGTCAGATACACAGAGGCCGGTTTTGCCGTCATCGGAGAATTGTTCAACAGATTCAAGTAAGAAATAAGATATTTCCGAGGAAGTTGGTTAAACCGTTGCACGTTGCCATGAAACATGTCTGCAAATAGCAAAAATAAAGCTGTCCCCGCATCGGGATTATCGGGGGTAAATCTCCACTCCGGTGTATAATGGGGAACCATTTCCTCCATCTTGCGAATGAGGTCTTCTTTCTTTCGATCATCCCATAGCGGTGTTTGCACCTGTTTTTCACCTCCTCAACACTTTTTTCTCAGGCGTCCGGCAAACCGGATCACTTCACGCCTTCATCCAGATAGAAGGGATAGACACGGTTAAAAAGGTTATTTGTTTTTCGCACTCTGTATTGAATATGAATTAACAGTTTGTTGCTTTCCCTGGGATCTCGCTGGACCTGAACATCGACAGCCTCGACACGAGGTTCCCAATGGCGCAGCGCTTCTTTGATCTCATTTCCCAGCATATGTAATGTCGTTACGTCGGTCCCCCCGAAGACAAACTGATGTATCGTGCTTCCGAAACTCGGGCGCATCACCCGCTCTCCCTTGGCGGTCCAAAGAACGATTCGTATCGCTTCATCGATGTCTTCTTCATACTGAGACATCTTTATGCGTCCTGTATTGGGGTCGACTTGGATGGGGAACTTCCACCCTTTTCCCAAGAAATCGCTCACCTTGTTCACCCCTAGCGCCCCTCGCCGTTAATTGATCTTCACCAAACTTCCTTTTAGCGTCAGCATTCCGGAAGACTCAACGGTCAATTGAGCGTCCGCTTTGATACTCAACGTCGTCCCTTTGATCTCGATTTGCTGGGCTTCGATTTTCGTATTTGTACCCTTGATTTCGATTTGGCCTGACGGCTTTAGGCTGACGGTGGACTGTTCGCAGGTCACGGTAACTCCTTCTTTGGCGACCTCAATCTTCTTCCCGTCCAGGTTGTTGATGGTCAGGGTTCCCTTGTCGTCATTGAGAACGATTTGATTTCCTTTTGCCGTTTTGATCGACACTTCACCTTTGGAACTGTCATCGAAGACAATCTCATGGCCGGCTCGTGACCGGATTTTCCGGAGATTGTTCTCTTTATCGGTCTTATCCTGAGGGGGCTTTTGCTTATCGCTCCAGAGGGATCCGATGACAACGGGATGAAAAAAGTCGCCTTGGTAGGATACTAAAAGCACTTCATCGTCTACTTCCGGGATGAACAGCGTTCCTCGACCGGGACCACCCATCAACGTGGCGACCCGAATCCAGTCGGTTTCCACAGGAGGTGCTTTGAAGGGGAGTTTTACCTTCACCCGCCCCAGGCCGTCGGGATCGTTGTTATCGGTAACGACTCCGATCATGACACCGCCTGTTTTCGCTTCTGAACTGCCAAGTGCCCATTCAAAGACGCTCATATTCCATTTCCCTTCACTGTAAACCGTGTCGTATATCCCGACTCATCGATCCGGTGGGTCACCGTCTGTAGATAGAATGGCGATTTAAACTGTTTTCCCAGCTTGTCCACTTGAATGTAGCGACCCGCTTGAATTTCCGGAAGGCCTGTGGTCTCGCCAAAACCCAAAACAAAATCCATGGCTTTACGGTTTAAAATGGCATCGGCCATCTGTTGGGCTTCTTCTTTGGAGGACACATTGGCCAGCTCATACTCCGTCTTCTCGCTCAAGAGCTTGACCATATCGCACCCTGTTTTAGAGCTTCCTAGTTTATGTACGTTTGTCGATGTCGCTTCGATCTCCTCAAAGGACTTCTCATTCCACCCTCGTACGGCGACTTTATACGTGGGAGCGGAAAGATTGGCTTCGATGCTGAAATGATAAAGATTCTCTCCGATCGTTAGGGTCACCACGGGAACCGTATTGGTAAACCGACTTTGAAAGTACAGGGTCCTTCCTTTGATAAAAAAGACGAAATCATTGATCTCCGCCATCCAAGACAAAAAATGATAATCGGTCTTATTTTTTTGAACGATGATAGGGAGCTTTACTTTCGTATCATCGATTTTGTTGGTAAATGAATAGCTGGCACCGATGCTCTGGGCGACTTCACTGTATTTCTTTTGGGTCCACACGTTCGAATCGGACCCTTTCATCATCAAGAAGCTTAGATCCATGCCCGAAATGCGCAGAGACGGCACTTCTTCCTCGGTAAAGGCATATTCCACTTTGGTTATGAGCCCGTAAAAGACCATGACCAGTTCATCGACGTATCCCATGTAGATTTCCACATAGTTGCCGAGGGAAAAGTAATCATCGATCCATCGAAATTCTCTTTCGGTCGGGTCATAGGCGTTGACCACATCAAATTGAAATGAATCGGCTTTGGTTCCGACATCTAATTCGACGGTTACCTCGGAGATGACGATACCTTGTTGACTGAGATTGGCTCCATTGATGACGATCTTGAAGGACGGCCCGAGGAAATTCCGGTACTTTTTTTCTAGCTGCGTGTATTCGTACTTATCTTGTGTCAACTCCAGATCTTTCAAAAAGCTCACCTCAGTCGCGGCACGACCAGTTTTGTCCCCGGCACCAGTCGATGGGGATTATCTATGCTGTTGGCCTTGGCCAGTTCTCTCCATTGCCCTGGATTATTGAATTCCTCGCCGGCGATCATCCACAACTGTTCCCCTTGCTTCAGAATCCGTTCTTTCGTTCGATCAGACGAGTGTCTCGGTGTCTTTTGCAGTTGTTCCGTTACGTTTTCGCAAGCTTGAAAGGTTACATTGAGCGTCGCTCGAACAGGTATGCCCGAGTCGAGAAACATGGTATATCGTTGCGAGATATTTTCGATGACCCCTTTAAAGTCGAGAGAGCCCCAGACAAAACGACAGATGGGCGGCGTATGCAATTCCGAATCGACTTCCATCAAGCCGGTGATTTGGCCTGTCTTTTCCCGAACGTCTGTCCCCATTTCATAGGTATCTACAAATAGCTCCATCGTCAGGGTGGTTGCACCACCGTTGATGAATTGGCCAATCGGCGCTGAAAGTCCAGGGCTGTTATCCCAGGCGAAGTTATTTTTTGATTGCAGCGAATAGGCATTTGGATTAAAAAGAACCTCGATCGTATCGGTTCCTGAACCTCGATACGCGATAATTTTCGCCTTGCTTAATGCCATCGTCTACATCCCTCTTCGTTGCTTAGCCGTTCTCCATCGTTTTTCTATCTCTGCAAACACTAAATCGGTAATGCGTTGAATATTGATTTCTGTTCCGTTGCCATTCGTTGGGCTCTTCCTTCCCTTTCGAGAAGCGGGTTCTTCAACAGGGACAGCCGGTAACGGTTTCTGTTGAGATATTTGTTGAACGGTCTGAGGGTTATCCATGGGTTCCTTTTTTCGAAATTCAAGGTTCACACTGCTTAAGTAGCTTTGATCTGTCTGATGGTGTACTTTCGCCGCCTGGTCAAGAGTGGTGAATTCGTCGTTGACCCTACGGGAAGGAACTGGTGCTAAGGGTTCCGCTTGGCTCTTCCGTTCAGCAGGTTGAGTCCATCGAGGGGTCAAATCTGAAAGGACCATGGCTCTTATCGGTTGATCTATGGGTTTTGCGCTTTCCCGGATAAAAGCTAGCCCACGGCCTGGTTTGGGTTCCTGCTCTCTCTCTGACTTGGGTGGGTATAAAATTCGTAAATGTTCTCGCAGTGGCTTGCCCACGGGGTTCAGGATCCCTATAGGCAGATATAGCCCTTTTATATGGATATGTTTTTCAGCACTCTTTTTTGTCAATTTAGCTAAGTTTGAGCGGTGGGCGAGTCGATTTTTTTCTTGTTCTCGTCTCTGTGATGAAGCCGGGGTAGAGAGCCCTCTGTTAGGGCCGGCTTTACGTGATTCGATGATCCGTATTTCTCCGCCATATGCTTTCAGTTCTAGCATTTGCGTATCTACTTGTGTATCCAGCACTCGTGTTTCTGGTACTTTTGTTTCTAGCACTTGCATAAGCCTGTTTATCGTGTTTTTAGATTCCCCTCTTGCCTGTTCTTCCTGATTTTTTCGTAGCACCTGATGAATGAATGTTCCGGTAATTTTCGAAGCTTTCACGGCCCATTGAGGTCTCACCATCGTTGTAATCGCCTTGGTAAACTGCACCTTCGCAGTGAATCGTTTTTCAATTACATGACCGTCTCTTGCGTTGACAGCAGTTTTCTCAATCGACCAACCTATGTTTTGTTTCATTTTAGGCTGAACACTCGTCAAGATTGCTGTTCGTTGAACAGAACTGAATAGCCTAAGCGAGCTTGATGGAGTGGAATAGTTATTGAGCAAAATTGCTCCTTCTGATACACCTATAGCGGCTTTTTCGCTCGCCTTTTGACTCATTATCGGATGTGATTGTGGGTCTGGCTCTTCTGTCGCGGGTGTCCTCCCTAGAAGCCTTTGATGTGAAAACTGAAATATCGAGATAGGGACGTCTGGTTTTTCGGTTACCCTGTTCCACAAAGATAGATTTACAGCCGCCGAAGACGGGAGAATTTCCTTTCTTTCTGTTTTTGCGGCGATAGTTGAGAGTAAACCATAGTTCGGTTTTCCCTCTCTCCGTTGGCTATTTGCCAGTTGGCTACCTGCGATCGTGTTTGAGCGGGCATAGCCCCCTTCAATACGATTGTCCTGTCTTTGCGTCCTATCCCTTTTTAATGTCTTTCGATTTACTGAAACCGCCTCTAAGGAGCGCACATTAGTCGTTATCAAAATGAGGGGCCAATGAATCCCCATAGTCACCGGTTGAGACGTTTTCGTTGATATTCGTTGATTTTGTTCTTGAATAGTTATCCTGAAAGCTTCTTTTTGCCTTTTACTTACCTTATCATTACTTACCATATGTATCGGGGTTGTTCTTTTTTGGCCCACATATCCTTTTTCTAATGATGATATCTCGCGTTCATCCCAGCTTAAATCCCACTGATATTGATTTGCCGGTAATCCCTGTTTTGCCTGAACTGCTTGATGTATAGAGATTTCCCGATGTAAGCGAAGTCCCTGATGTAAAGAGAGCCCCCGGTGAATGCTGACTTCTCGGGGAATAAATTTTTCGGTTTTGGGGGAACGTTCCACTGTCCCTTGAGGATTCTCCTTTGGCAAGGTCTCCATTCGGTGACTTATGGGACTCTTCCAAAACCGTAACAGTCTATGTGTGGCCTTTTCTAAGTCAGACCCTCGGTGTTTTTTCCGAATCACTAGTACAGTGTTCGTTTGGGGAGTGGAACCTGGCTCTATTGCGTGACTCTCTCTTTCGTTGACAGCGGGGTTCTCAATCATCCAACCCATGATAAGGTTCTTCTTGCGATGTACGTCCACAGAGATCACTTGTCGGTGCTCAGTATTGAATACACACGCCGCTTTTTCTGTTCTTCCTGCGTCATCCTCTTTTTCTCTCATTAGATTCGAATAAGAGTCCTCCGCTGAGGCTGTCCTCCACAGAGACTTTGGATACCAAAAGGGGACCATCGAAAAGAGACCTGCTGTTCCTGCGGCCGAGCTTACACTGCGACGACCTTCCTTTATACCATTGTCCCTTCTCTGTATGGCAACCCTTTTTGAAGTCTGTGTATCAGCTGAAACTGCCTTTGAAGAATGATTATCAGTTGTTGTCCAATTGTGAGGCCCTTGAATCGTCAGCATCACCATTTGGATCGTTTTCGATAGTATGCTTTTGCTTGATGCTTCTAAAGTTATCCTTAAAGCTTCTTTTTGTTCTTTACTTATCTTATGTAACCGGGGTGTTTGTTTTTGGTCCACATACACTTCCGCAGTCCATGAAAGCCTCTGTTTATCCCATTTCAAATTCCACCGATAGCCTTCACCTAGACTCGTTTTTGGTGAATTACCCATTGATTGATTCGCGTGCATCTCCCGGGGGAACGAAAGTCTGTGTACAGTCTTTTCTAAGTCCCATCTTATATTTTTTATCGTGAGAATCGGAAGGATGTCTGTTTCGGTGGCCCAAGCTAAGGTTGAATTCTGCTTACGCTGTACACTCGCTGGTATGATTCGTCGTTGATCAACGCGGAATACACTGGACAACTTGGAATGAGTGGAAGGGAAGTGTTTGAGTTTTATTAGGGTTGAACTATATTTAGACTTTTCCTCACCTGGTCTGGCTACTACGAACGAGTTTGAACTGGGATAACTTATTTTTTTGCCTTTATCCCATCTCTGAATCCCATGTACACCCTCGTATTCTATATCCCATCGATTGTTTTTTCCTGGCAACCCCTGATGTACACGGTCCCCTTGATGTATATGGACTCTCTCGTGTATGCCGATTTCTCGGTGAATAGAGTATCCCTGGTGTATGTAGATTTCCGGATAATTAAGGCTCTCGGTTTTAGGGGAACGTTTCACCATCCATTGAGGCTTCTTTTTCGGGTAATTCCCCATTGGTTGGTTCTCGATCATCTTCCGGAACGAGGAAAGTCTCCGTACAGTCGTTTCTGAGTCCCATCGACTACGATTGCTTTGAATCATCCAAAGAATGTTGAGTTCGGCAGCTTTTAAGACATCTACCGTCCTTCCAAGTTTCAACGCTGGCAAATTTGCCATAGGAAGCTGTATCTTTGCGGATGTGCTATGTTCAATAATCTGGATGTTTCTTTTATCGATAAGGGATTTCTCACTTGGCCAATGAACGATTGGGTTCTTATTACGCTGTGTACTCGTATAAACTACTCGTCGTTGTTTAGCGTTGAATACCCTAATCAACCTGGACTGAGAAACATAGAAAGCTTGCCAAGTCACCCTATGCGATATAGCTGTGGCGGTTCGTTCTCCCATAATTGGTTCTGGGAAAGAAACTTCCGCCAGGGATGGCTTCCTTAGAGACCTTGGATGCGGATATGTTTGTTTTGCATCTGCAATGAAGTATTCATTACTAACCCCAATTCTTTCGTAGGCCCCTCTTTGCGTCACAGCCCTTTCGGAAAGCTGAGTAAATGTTGAAGCAACCTTCACGGGATGAGCATCTGTCGTTGCCCAAAGATAGGGGCGCTGAATCGACACCAGTTGAGCCGAGATTGCCATTACGTTTTGCTTTAACCCGTTTTTGTTCAACCGTAAAACTTCTTTTTCTCTTTTGCCCAACCAAGACAAATAGGTGCTTTGTGTTCCATCCGAATCATCTTTCGCCAACCATGAGCGCCCTGGTCTATCCTGCTTCATATCCCATTGGTGACGTTTTTTTAGAAATCCTAGGGGTACCTGGCCAACTCGATATATATGGATTCCCTGGTATACATGTAATCCCGGTTGTTGATCGGGTCCATGGTTTACAGAGAATCCTCGATATACTTGGATTCCCCTGAAAGTTGATATGTCGATTTGGGGAGAACATTCCACCGTCCTTCGGAGACACTCTTGCAGTAAGCACCTTATAGGTTGTTTCACGGATATCTTCAATTGCCGCGAGAGTTTATGTAAGTTCTTTTGGATATTCAATCTTTGACGTTTTTTCTGAAGAAGTTGAAAAAAGAATGTTTCGGTAGTTTTCAAAACTTCCGTCATCCATTGAGGTTTCACTACTGGATAACTTGCCATACCAAGATCTATCGTTGCAGTGGTACTACGTTCAAAAATCGGGCTGTTGCTTTCACCAACAGTAGGTTTATCGTTCCCCCAACGAGTGGTTATGTTCTTTTTACTCCATATGCTTATTGGAACTATTCGTCCTTGATCAACGCGGAATACCCTAACCAACCTCGACAGAGAGGATTGGGAATAATGCCGAGTCATCCTTTGCGATATCCCAATGGCGATCCGTTCTTTTCTTATCGGAGTCGGATAAGAACCCTCTACCAAGGCTCCCTTCCACAGATATCTATACGGAAATAGATCTATTGAAAGGGAGGTGGTGATTTTTTCTCTTTCCATGCTCCACGGGGAGGGAATATCCACCGCCAAAGCAGGGATGGGCGCGCTCTCTCCCGGTCTGGCAGCTTGGGGCAAATTTAAACGATGACCAGGTGTTTTCTCTCCCTGTTGGGCATCTTCAGTCAAGTTAGAACCATAAACCCTTTTAATTTCATAGTCCCATCTATGCGTCATTCTATTCGGCTGTCTATTCGCCAAATACGCCTGCACGGGATTTAGCCGAATCCACAAAGAAGGCTGTTGAATCACCAGTGCCACTGCCACCAGCCGAGACCTCATCGCTACGATGCTCTGGTTTAATCCTCCGAAGGTGACTGTGGAAACTTCTCTATGCTGTTTACCTGTCCGCTGGGACGAGCTTATTCCCTTGGCCCTTTGGAACCCCCTTTCCGGACGGGTATTAGGCAGTTCAAAAATAGGGTAATTATTGGACCCAAACTGATTTGTACCCATGATGAGAGACTGAGCAGCCAGAGACTGAATCTCCGTCTTGTTCTCCGGCTGCCCAGCATAGCAGCCTTTCCAAAGGCTCTTCTCCTTAACGGTGACGGGCACCCCAACGGGAGTTGGCACCCCGACGGGAACAGGGACCCCAGCGGGATTAGACACACTGGCGGAAATCGGCACCCGGGCGGGTATAGGCACCCCGGCAGGAAGCGGTACCCCAACAGGAATAGGCACTCCGACGGAAACCGGCACCTTAGCGACAACAGGCACCCTGACGGAAACAGGCAAAGTTAGTGGGTGCAGAAATGGTTGGCCTGGTTTAACCAGCCTCTTGCCCATTGTCAAATAGATCAAAGATAAGGGATAAAAAGTACTTTTTATCCCGATTTGATATCTTTTCATGATCCCTTCCGCAAAAGTCGGTCTGCTTGATGTTGCTGCAGTTTGACTAAACGTTTGAGAGTGAATGGATAGTCTATCCATTCGTTCGATCCCTTTTCTAATCAGCAACCCAATCACCTACCCGTACTATTGCGTAAAGGTCACTTTTAAGCCTTTGTGCACAATTTCAATCGCCTCAACGGCCACCGCGTTCCCATCGGACTTCAAGTCCGGCCCGCTCCATCGAACCGGATAGGAATCGAAAAAATTCCACCGACATACTTCTTCTCCGGCATAGCTCAGTAAGATGACCGAACCGTTTTTGCGTTTCTTGGGATCTTTTTGCTCACACATATACCAATCCCAAAGTGCACTGGACTTCGTGATGCCGCGTTTGAACACAAGAGGGGTATTCCGCTTCCCTTTCGGTAAGACATGCACATAATCGTTAAGGCCTCCCTCTCGATATTCTTCTGTTTCTAACCGGCTCTCCAGTCCAGTGACTTCGGAAAATCCCCCGACGAGCACTCCGTCAAGTTCGACCCAAAAACGAAATACCGCGGTAACCTGTTGATCGCTCTTTTGAGAACTTTGAGTTTTTCCCCCCAAGGCTCTCTCAAACCTTCTTTCTGTCAACGTTATCGTTTGAAGACGTCAAACATATTTTCCGGCTCATCGTTCAGTTTTCGGTTTATCCGAGTAATTTCTTCGCACCAACGGCGCCGATCCCGGTGCTCCATCGCCATCACTTCATCATGAGACCAGTGAAAGTAATAGGCGATAAAACTGACTTCTTCGAAAATCCGCTCTGCAGGATAGAGGCTTATTCCTCCGTCTGCACGAAAAAAGCGCCCTTCACCTCAAAGGAATGGTTGCATTTGGGGCAAGAAACGTTGATTTTGCTCTCTCCCGCCTGGTTAATCTGCTGATACAACGATTGCAGATAGGCCAAATCGGCAGAGAAGATGTTTTCGATCACCTTGGTATCGACGCCCCTCAGATCGCCCAGTTTGGTAATTACGCGGGCCAGTAAGATAATCGTCAGATAGCTCGGGTTCTGTTGTACTCGAGGATCTCGTAAAGGCAAGATTTCATCGGCCGCCGTCGCTAAACGCATGGTACCTCTTTTATGTAGATTACCACTTTCGTCCACATAACCTCGGGGGAGCTCAAAGGGATATTCCGTTTGAAACACCATGGAGAAACCCTCCTGCTATTTTTCATCGGTGACTCCGCCAACAGCCCGATCCGGTTATTCTCGGGCTTGACGTTTGGCTGTAAAGAATCTGTCCGCTTCGTGGGTTTACTTGCCTCAAAAAGACGACTTATAAGTCCCTATTTCGTTCGAGTCATGCCCTCATGGGCCAATTCCAAGACTTCGATCGCTACATCGGATCCCTTTCCGCTAAAGTCAGGGGCCGAATATTTACAAGGCCAAGCTTCTTTCACTTGCCACGTAGCCACGTCTTTGCCTTCTTCATCGAGAGCGATGATCGTCACCATTTTTCTCGTGATTTTCCCTTGGGTGCATTCAAGAATCCAGTTATACATGTCCATGGAGTCCGTGACGCCCCACTTCAATGTGATATTGCCATACTTCGACAACCCAGGCAGTTTTCTGGGTGTCGTGACTTCGTTACCCTCCCGGTACTCGATCACATCGATAGACGCGTTATAACCAGATACATCGCTAAAGCCAGCCTGCTGTATCCCTTCCACTTCGATTCGAAACCGAAAATTGCGGTATGGGTCCTTACGATCGGCCATATCGGTACACCTCCATATCCCTACTCACTGGTGTTCCACCAGAGATGTGATTCCAAAGGTTCAACTGTTATTGCTCTCTCGTCTTCTGCGTAATCCGGAAGATGACGAATTCTGCCGGTTTCACCGGTGCGACCCCGATGATACAAATCAAGCGGCCATTGTCGATGTCATCCTGTGTCATCGTCGTACGGCCGATTTGGACATAAAAGGCCTCAGCCGGGCTGCCGCCTTCTAAAGCGCCGTCCCGCCATACACGAGTTAGGAAGGCGTCGATCGTTCGGCTGACCCGAGCCCAGAGCCGCTCATCGTTCGGTTCGAAAACGACCCAGTTGGTACCGCGTTTAATCGACTCTTCCAAGAAGATAAACAATCTTCGGACGTTGACATACTTCCACAACCCATTCGAAGACGCCGTTCTGGCGCCCCATACGCGGATCCCTTGTCCAGTAAAATAGCGGATAAGGTTTACCCCTTTCGGGTTGAGGATATCCTGCTCGCCCTTGTTGTATTGTACGGACAGGCCTGTCGCCCCCCGCACCACTTCATTGGCCGGCGCCTTGTGAACACCTCGGGTATTGTCGGACCGGGCGTATATGCCTGCCATCGAACCGGAAGGGGGAATATGGACGCTTCGTTTTTCCAAGGGATCGAACACCTGCAGCCAGGGATGATAAATGGCGGCATAATTGGAATCAAAAATATTTCGGTGACTCTCTACATCAGCCACCTTAGTTTTTTCCACTGCCACATCCAGCAAGGCAAATCGGCTTCTCAAATTTTCGCAGTGAGCGACGAGCGAAAGCTGCACATTTGGATCGGTAATCCCTGGGACAGCGATGACACTGACTTCATCGTTATCGATAAATGCCTGGATACCGGTCCGTTTGCCAGGCCCTCGGTCTTCCCCCATGAAATCGGCCGGAGACAAGCTCGATACTGCTCCGTCGCTCCCACCTGTCAACTCGCTCACGAATTTGCTTTTCTCATCTTTCACCGTATCTTCCGCCAGCCCTGTAATGGCTTGAAATGGCGGTAGATTATCGGCCGTTGCGCCTTGGCTGTTATCCTTTACAGATATCAAATTGGAACGGGATAAGATCTTTTCCACATGGTTTGCCGCCGAAACGTTCAAGGACAGATTGCTGAAGGTTTCGGCTTCATCGCCAAAATAAACGTCCAACGTAAACTCTGCCGTACGCAGCACTTTTTCCGGAAGCAGTTTCTGATCCACGACATCTTGTCCACCGTCGAGAGGCTGTGCCAGTTCGATGATGTCATCTTGGGACACCAAGACCCGGTTGTATTGAGTCGCTCCACCGCTCATAAAAGCCACACTGTCACCGGGGTTAAAACCAGCGCAGTTTTTGACCTTATATTTTTTCGACGATGCAGGATCTCCGATAATCTCTAAAATCTGTGTTCTTGCCTTACTGGCCGGGGATAGTTTGATCCGAATTTGATTCCCCCAGGAACCGGGGTTCTTTGCCGTAATCTGCAGCAGTGGGCTCTGTCCTGAACCGTTCGGTAATTCCACGGCGGCTTGTGCCGCATTTTGCGGTGCTACACGCATAATGTAGGCACGGGAACCGCCATTTAGGAAAAAGTGTTCCACCCCATACGCCAGGTATCGGTAAGAGCCAAAGGCATTTTCAGATAGATAGCCTCCATACTGGCGCTGAAAATCAGCAAAACTAGTCACTAACTGCGGGAGACCTTCCGCAGGGCCCCGTTGGGCTACCCCAATAAATCCCGCTGTACTGGTACTGACGCCCTCCAGTGGCTGAGCACCACTGTCAAACTCCTCCACATAAACCCCTGGTGAAAGATATTCTGGCATACCTTCCCGATCCCAATGACTTGGGATCAGTCCCTCCTCTCAGTACCTAATCGTTCCGTCGTTCACCGCAAAACTGGCTTAACGAAGGATACCCCTTTGCAAAAGACCGCTTTCCCCTTGGTAACCGTAATCCCCCTTTCTTAGTGCAAGATACATTCTTATGTGGAAAAATATTCTTATGTCATTGAAGTTATTTCATGAAGTCAACAAAAAAAGAAAACAAGCACGAACAACTAAATAACCCCTTGAAGACAACTGACACTGCAGCCAATTAAACCCTTTAGCAAGCTCCAAAGCATTGTCATTTCTAGATCATGTTATGAAAATCTTAGCACGCCCTTCTATAATTATGCAATAATTGTTGGAATATTTTTTATCTGCTTGTTATAATAAAAACAAACCCTAATTATTTACAGAAACGCAGTTGTTAGAAAACAACATGGAACATGGTCGTTTATTTTATATTTTTACAAATGTTTCTATATTCACTTATCTAAAAGACTGGGATTGAATACCTATAAGGTAGAACAGGAGGTGGAAATTCCACGGATCGAAAGGGTGGTTGGTCAATCCCCTTTCCGATGCGTCTACGTCATGAATCAGGGTTACAGAAACATCCATGATCACCTGGTAGACGAGCTAGAGCTTCTCAAACTTCGGATCCGCAGACTCCTTTTGATCCGTCAAACAGGACGACCGGAAAGCCCGCCACGTCCATTTAAGGGATTGGTTGTGTCCGATGAGGAAGTGGAGCAACTGCTCGGCAATCATCCGATTCATCCCGAATCCCATGAGGACATTCGTCGGATGACCGAGGAGATCGACCTGTGGACACGACAGATCCAGTCCAAGCGAGAATGGAGTCAAAAAAAGGGCCTGCGCTTACCGCTGGATCACCTCTCCCAGACGTTCTCCCTTTCACCGCTGGAAGAACAGTGTATCCTGCTATGCCTGGCGCTGGAATGTGATTGCAGATATGAAAAGCTCTATGCCTATTTACAAGATGATCTCAACTGTAAATATCCTACCGCTGATTTAGCGATGCAGTTGCTCTGTTCCACCGGGGAAGAACGTCGTTTATTGCAGCTTGCATTGCTACCCAGTTCAGTACTCTTCCGTTCCCAAATCCTCCGCTTCGA
The DNA here is from genome assembly GCF_009720735.1 of Heliobacterium mobile. GTDB lineage: Bacteria > Bacillota > Desulfitobacteriia > Heliobacteriales > Heliobacteriaceae > Heliobacterium > Heliobacterium mobile. The sequence goes on along the minus strand of NZ_WNKU01000023.1, from coordinate 19,259 downwards.
ACCTGGAACCGGAAGTATCTATAAAAGAGCCTTATACCTGGAAGAAGGGGTGCTCAGTTTTCTCTTGGGCGGAGAACAGCTGGATCGGCAGATCGAAAGCTTCGTCGACCTGTTCCACGAAGATGACCGCCCGGATGAGTTGATTGCGGGACAGGAAATTCAATCGAAGCTCCGTCGCTTTACAGGGAAGCAGGGGATCTATTATCTATGGGGACCTGCCGGGTCAGGGAAGACCTTGCACGTTCGACACCTTAGCGCCTTTTTGAAACGACCACTTTTGATCGCCCATCTGGACAGGATGTTCATGCCATTAGACCGCTTTAGAGAAATCCTACAACTCCTTTTCCGGGAAGCACGGCTGCGCAATGCTGTCCTCTGCTTTGCTAATGTTCATACTTTAATTGAAGAATCGGATCCATCCCTCAAAGAAAGCCGTATGCCTCAAGGATCGCTGCATACACTGCTGCGGCAGATACCATCCTTTCCCGGAATGATCTTTATGCTGGCTGACCGGGTTTGGAAACCATCCGGCTTCCATCACTCCGTAGCGTTTCTCGCCGTAGAACTGAAGGCACCGGATCAACTAGACCGGATACGCCTTTGGGAAACCTTTGCCCAGGAGTACCAGTTTGTTTCTCCTCTTGACTGGGCAGCGTTGGCAGGTAAGTTTCGCTTTACAGCCGGACAAATCCGAGAAGCCTTGATGACAGCCCAAACCCTGGCGAATTGGAATCCCTCCGATAGATCGGGCGAATCGCCGATTCATAGCAAGGACCTTCATCAGGCATGCCTATCCGTCAGCGACCACAAACTAGCCGATAAAGCCACACGGATCCGCCTCAACTACCGCTGGGAGGAACTTGTTCTTCCTCGTGCTCAGAAGGAACAACTTAAGAGCGCTTGTAACCACGTGCGCTATCGACACATCGTCTATGGACAATGGGGCTTTGAGCAGAAGCTTCCCTACGGAAAAGGGTTGAGTATGCTCTTCGCGGGGCCTCCCGGCACAGGAAAGACGATGGCCGCCCAAGTGGTCGCCCAAGAACTGCAGTTGGAACTGTACAAGATCGATTTGTCTCAAGTCGTGAGCAAGTACGTCGGTGAAACGGAGAAGAACTTACGGCAAGTCTACCAAGAAGCCCAACGAAGCAATGCCATCCTCTTTTTCGATGAATGTGATGCCTTATTTGGAAAACGCTCCGACGTGAAAGACTCTCATGACCGTTATGCCAATATTCAAACCGCTTTTTTGCTGCAAAAGGCTGAGGAATATGACGGCATCTCGATTCTCGCTACCAACTTGTCCAAGCATATTGATGACGCCTTTTTGCGGCGGTTCACCTATGTCATCGATTTTCCCTTCCCCGATGGGGAGTACCGGGAAATAATCTGGCGGTCTATGTTTACTCAGGACACCCCAGTAAGCGACGATATAGACTTTGAGTTTTTATCCACCCAATTTGAGATCGCCGGTGGAAACATTAAGAATATCGTCGTCGCAGCCGCCTTCCTCGCGGCAGAGCAGTCAGAACCTATCGGAATGAAACATCTCATCCACGCTGCCAAACAGGAAATGCAAAAGATCGGAAAACTGCTCTTCCAAGATGCCCTGGGAACATACTCGGGATTTTAAGTTGGAGGTGAACACCATCGGAAGCTATACCGTATTTGCCGATGCCGCAAACACCATCCTCCGACTCTTACGGGATAACCTTACGCCGGAACCAATCCCTAAGCCCGATATGATCGGCTTTTGTGCGCCTTATGAAAAAGGAGATTTTCGGTTAACCCTGTTTTTGTACGAAATCAAGGAATATCGAGAATCGACAGGTCCATCGAATGTACCCTCTCTGTCCCCATTAAAGATTTACCTGCGCTTTCTCCTGACCGCATTTTCATCGGCCGACTTGAATAACCGGGCCGTGGACGAAGCGACGATTCTCGGTCGAGCCATGCAAGTCTTACATAACCAACCGATCCTGCGGTCCTCCGCTTTGACAGGTACATTGGCTGAAAACAGCGAGCCCCTCCGGGTAACATTGGACAATCTGCCTTTTGAAGAGATCGTAAAACTGTGGAGTTTTGCCGACGTGACTTTCAAACCCTCCGTCAGCTACACCGTCGGCCCCGTCTATCTTGACACGATGCAATCGATGAACGTCAACATGAACATGGTCTTATAGGGGTTGCCTAATGCCCTCATATCGGCCTCGGCCTTCCCCTGATTTTTAGAAGAAACGGGTGAGGCATGTGTACCCACTCATATTACGCCTCGGTTCCCCGGTTTCCTTGGTCATCCAATTCATTGATGATTTCACCGCCGAGTCTCCTCTCGACGACCATATCCATGTTTCTATCGCAGGGATATCGGCTTGCCCCATTCGTAAGCCCGGAGGAACCTTTGTCTTTACGAAACTCCCCGAGAAATCCTTCGATGTCGTCGTCCGTTCGGATTTTTATTTGAGTTGCTCATTCCCCGTCGAATTGAGTCAACTGGATCCGAAAAATCCTGTCATCATTGTCAAACTCATACCAGCACCGGCATACCCCTTTCCCTCTGGTTCGACGGTCGTCCGCACCCGGGTTCAAGATCATAAGGGGATAGCGCTGTCCAATGTCTCTGTTCAGGGGACCATCCTTTCCGTCAACTGTGCCCGGGCAAGGCTGGTTCCGCTCGGGGGAAAAGACAGCGAAAATGAGTTTGCCCTTATGAACGTGCTCGGTCGAATTCTCCCGGAAGACCGTTTTCTGATCAAAGCCCGGGAGAACGGTTATGCGGAGCAGGCCCAAGTGGTCTCGTACGCAAAAGATCAAAGGCGAGTACGTTTTCGCAACCCCCTGGAACACCGATATGGACCGGGGACCTTATTATTGCCCATCTTTGAAACCCGAAGCGATTCCCGTGGAGAGGCCGTCCTTTATTTTCGTCATCCCAGTTCCCGGCGATTTGATGCCCAGATTGAATTTACAATTTCCCCCGATGGCTCAGAAGAGCCCCGTTCTTTGCTGCAGGAGATCTCCCTGGAGGATGGTAAAGAAGTGAATCTGGCTGTAGTACGATTGTAATCAATCAGGGTTCCGGCCTATCGCTATAAAAATCGAATTATAGTCCGCTCCATCCCCGGCAAACCTAAGGGTAGTATAGTTAATGGAGGATGGGGTAAGTTGGAAAGATTCAAAGCATTAGGCGTTTCTGATAAAATTCTGCAGTCTCTCAATACCATGGGTTTTGAAGAGCCAACACCGATTCAGGCTCAAACAATTGCTCCGGCTATGGCCGGAAAAGATCTGATCGGACAGGCCCAGACGGGCACAGGAAAAACAGCCGCCTTTGGTATTCCCCTGATCGAAAAGTCAACGAACAAAGAAGGGCAACTGCAAGCGATCGTCCTGACGCCCACCCGGGAACTGGCTATTCAAGTGGCTGAAGAACTGAACCGGATCGGGAATCAAGCCGGCGTCCAATCGCTCCCTATCTACGGGGGGCAGGATATCGTCCGGCAGATTCGGGCCTTGAAAAAGCATCCCCAGATCGTCGTGGCGACGCCAGGTCGGCTGATGGATCACATGCGTAGAAAAACGATCCTTCTCGGGCAAATCAACATCATTGTCCTCGACGAAGCCGATGAAATGTTAAACATGGGCTTTTTAGAAGACATCGAAACGATTCTGCAAGAAACGCCGGATACCCGGCAGACACTCCTGTTCTCCGCCACGATGCCCAGACCAATCCAAACATTGGCCCAACGGTTCATGAAAGATCCTGAGTTGATTAAAATCCAAGCCAAGGAAGTTACCATTCCTCTCGTGGAGCAGCAGTACGTCGAGATGCAGGAACGCCAGAAGTTTGACGTACTCTCCCGCCTTTTAGACATTCAATCGCCGGAACGTTCTATCGTCTTCGGCCGTACCAAGCGGCGGGTCGACGAATTGTCAGAGGCCTTGAAAAAACGGGGCTACTCGGCCGAAGGCATTCACGGCGATCTGACCCAAGGCAAGCGGGACAGTGTCATCCGCCAGTTTCGGGAAGGCACTGTGGAAATCCTCGTCGCCACCGATGTAGCCGCTCGCGGCTTGGATATCAGCGGCGTCACCCACGTGTACAACTTCGATATCCCCCAAGACCCGGAGGGGTACGTGCACCGCATCGGACGAACGGGCCGGGCCGGCCAGACCGGTGTAGCTGTCACCTTCATCACCCCCCGCGAGATCGATCATCTGCGGACCATCGAGCGGTCGACCCGGCGAAAGATGCTTCGCATGTCGATCCCTACCGTCACCGAAGCCCGGGAAGGCCAACAGCGCTTGGCTATGGACAAACTGCTGCGAGTCGTCCAAGAAGGGCGTATAGACCCCTATAAAACCCGAGCGGAAGAGTTGCTGAACGAAGAAGATTCGGTCTCTCTATTGGCGGCTGCCTTGAAATTATTGACCAAAGAAACGAACCCTCTTACCATTCAACTTACCCCGGAATCACCCCTGAGAGTTCGTAAGCCTTTTCAAAAGAAAACGCAAAAAGGCGCTGGCAACCGCGGGCGAGTCTATGCCGGCGGCAAAAACAACCGGGGAAAATTCAACCCGCCCCCTCGCAACTTACCCCAACAAACACTTCATTAAAGCAAAAGGCTCCCCGGAACGACATCAACGTCCCAGGGAGCTTTCTTTGCTCTTTACCCATGCAGGAATCCCTCAGAAGTTAGGGAATTAGTATACGTCCAAATATTCTAACTCTAATAAAGCGGGGGGATTCCAGTGATTATCGATAAAGGAAGCGATTTTGACACCGTTGAACTCTCTTTCGAAGAAATTGACAAAGGGTACACGCCGCGACAAGCCGTCGCCGAAGCCAAGCGCTGCCTGCGCTGTCCGAAACCTGCCTGCCGCAGCGGCTGTCCTATAGAGAATGAAATCCCCCAGTTCATCGAAGCATTAGCCAAAGGCAATATCGGCGAAGCCAGCGCAATCATTGCCCAGCGGAGCAACCTGCCCGCTGTTTGCGGTCGGGTCTGCGCTCATGAAAAACAGTGTGAAAGCTACTGTGTTCTCAACAAAAAAGGCCAAGGGATCAAGATCGGCAAACTGGAACGGTTCATCGCCGATTTTGACGCCGAGATGGATATTACAGAGCCTACAGCCTGTCCCGTTCTGAATAAAGGCAAAGTGGCGGTGATCGGCTCCGGCCCTGCAGGACTGACGGTGGCCGGTGATTTAGCGAAGCAATGTTTTGACGTCACTGTCTTTGAAGCCCAGGAAGAACCGGGCGGCGTACTGATGTATGGTATCCCCGACTTTCGCTTAAATAAGGAAGTCGTTCGGAGGGAGATTGCCAGAATTGAAAACCTGGGCGTCACTTTCCGCAACAAAGTGGTTATCGGTCAAGAGATTACGGTGGATCAGCTTTTTGCGGAAGGGTATGATGCAGTTTTTCTCGGCACTGGAACAGCCCTGCCAAAACGCATGGACATCCCCGGCAACGAATTGCCTGGCGTCATCCAAGCGGCCTACTTTCTGCGTGTGGTCTCTCTCGCAAACGCCGGGAAAGTGAGCCACCGGGAAATTCCCATCTCCATCGGCGATAAAGTCTTTGTCATCGGCGCAGGCAACGTGGCCATGGACGCGGCCCGCACCGCCCTTCGCCTCGGGGCTTCCAAAGTGACCGTAGTCTACCGTCGCGGCGAGTCTGAGATCACGGCTCTGCGCAGCGAATACGAAGACGCCAAAGCCGAAGGGGTTTCTTTTCTCTGGATGTCGTCACCGGTTCAGTTTATCGGCGAGGAGATCCTGTCAGCCATCGAGGTAGAACATACGACCTTTGATTCTGAGGGACACCTCGTCAGTACGGGCCAGAGAGAAACCCTTCCAGCCGATAAGATCGTTCTCGCCATCGGCCAGCGACCAGCGGCACGGATCATCACTTCCACTGGCGGCATCGAAGTGGACCGGAACGGCTACGTAATCACCCGGGAGCGGCCCTATGGTATGACAACACGGCGCGGCGCCTTTGCCGGCGGCGATGTGGTCCACGAACCGGCCACAGTAGTTCTGGCGATGCGGGAAGCAAAAAAGGTAGCTTCCGGGATCGCCATGTATGTGGAAGCGAAAAAGCTCTTAGAAGAATGTGGGGAAGGCTGACGCTTCTTTGATACTCCAAAGTTGAAATCCACTTATGTCAGCGCAACAATAACCGAAAAAAGCAAAAGAAGAGGATGGGCCATGACATTTTTCGTTGGCCTCTCCTCTTCTTTTTTGTTGTAATTTTGGATTTCATATGTTATCGGACTTTTCTGATGTTATTAAGATGCCGTGCTATATGACTTCAATGCCTTCTATGCACTCGATGACTTCGTTATCTTTCGTAGGTTCGCTCTTAGCCTCCGACCTTCTTGGCGTTATAGTCCTTTAGAAACTGGTTATAAAACTTTTGAATACAACCATTCAACTGTTGCGCTTCCGTCATTTTCGCCCGGGATTCATTGTCGCTGCCCTTTAAAGCCAAGTTGGCTGCTTCCTGTACCGCATCGCAATACTGGATGGCTTGGTTCAGGGCTCCGAGAAGCTCATATTTTAGGGGTTGGTACTCTTGAGGCGCCGGAAGTGCTTCGATTTGTGCTTGCAGAGCTAGGCGCACTCTTTTCCCCTCTGCAACTGCGTTCGAGAGACCGGTCCAGTCGAGTTTACCATAGTTAAATTCGTTGAACGACTTTGACAGATTTACCTTAGCGGTATCATACTGCACCACGATCGAATCCATCGATGCGAAAAATGTCTTTGCATCAGGCACGACGGTGTTTCCGCCGTTGTTCGCAGCCGCATTTCCCCCATTACCGGACGATTCGGCTGGTTTTGCTTCCGGCGACACCGGATCTGGTGCCTTACCTTCGCCATTTTTCGCTCCTTCCGCCACCTGTTGCGCAATTGATTTCAAGGTCACCGGCGGCCGCTGCACATCTAAAACTCCACTGATCCGACTGCCGATCTGATTCAAATTGTTATGGATGTCCACATCGCTGATTCCCCTGAGCACTTCCACCTTTTGCTGGAGTTCCTGATAGGTGTTTTTCGCCTTGAACAAGGTCTTCCAGGCTTCCTCCACTTGACTGATCAGGTTTTTTTCGAGGGCGATCACCTCGTTGATCGTTTCTTGCTCTCCCGCATATTTCTGTGGTGCCTGTAGTGAACTATGTTTGTCTTTCGCTTCATCGAGCTTCTTTTCCAATTGGCTGATTTGGTCTTCATTCAGCTTCCCATCATTTTTCAAAGGCACATCGTTCAGGCTCTGGATGAGACCGCCGTTGACACCGTCGATATCAGCGAGGACCTGCTGCATCTGCCGGAGATAATCCGTTTCGGCTAAGACTTGTTTGCTGTAGTTGATCCACCAGTACGCCCCGCCACCGCCAAAGAGAGCTCCGGCGATGATGACAGCCGTAACGATCTTCCACTTCCCGCCCTTCTTCTTTTCCGGTGACGATACTTTGGAGCCCTTTGCTGGAGCTTTTTCGTTGCTTTTCAGAATAATCGGTTCGTCCACGGTTGCTGATTGTTCCGTTTTGGCGGAACTCCCCTTCGAGGAAGAAGACTCTGCCTTTCCCATATCCGGTTTTGCTGTATCCTGTTTGATCGCCTCTGACTTGTTCGTCACCGTATCCGCCTTTGCCGATTCTGCTGTTTCACCCGTTATTGATGGTCCCTTTTTTGGATCGTCAGAGTTATTCGATTCACTTTTTGGGGTGTCCTCGTTTAGGGATTTTTCTTTTTGTGTATCTTCCGAAGGCTCCCCCTCAATCAGGCGTGCCCCGCACTTTCCACAGATGATCTCCCAGCCTTCCGTTGGCTTCCATCCGCAGCGTTCACAGTAGCGCATGTTCGATCCCTTCTCCCTTCAACCACTCGCCAGGCCTCTTGCCTGTCAGCTTCCCTCCGTCGATCACCTGCACTCCATTGACGAAGACGTGCTTCATCCCCTCTGGTAACAGGTCCGGGTGTTCCTTTCGAGCGAGATCCCGGAAACGCTCGTAGTCAAAGACGATCACATCGGCTTTCGCCCCTGCCGTAAGCCGCCCTCGGTCTCTCAATCCGAGTCGAGTTGCAGGCATGCTGGTCATTTTGGCTATCGCTTTCTCCAGTGTGAGTACCCCGTTTTGCCGAACATAGCGCGAGATCACTCGTGGATAGTTCCCATAAGCTCGGGGGTGTCCGGCTCCCCCGTTTTCATAGAGGCCGGCGTCACTGGCAATGAAGATGCGCGGGTGAGCCAATCCGAGGGCGATGTTGTCCTCGGAGATAAAGACCTGAGTGCTGCCAAAATCCCAGGAGGGATAGTCGTAGACATACATATCTCCCCAAACATCCAGCCCTGATTCAGCCGCTTGCCGTATTTTATCCAATATCTTGGGGAATTTAGACCAGTTCTCCGACAGCAGGGCTTTCACGTGGGAGATTTGAACAGATACACCGGTCGCCCGTGCAACCTCAAGAATCTCGTCCACGGCTTCCAGCAGGTACTGTGACTCACTGCGCAGATGCACGGCCAAAAGAGCCTTTTTGCTCTTCAAGGCTTGAGCGTACTGCTTTAACTCCTCTTTGGTCATGGAGTACTGGGGCGTATATTCAAGGGCCACTGACATCCCGGTGGCACCTTCGCCAAGCCCCCGAAGGAGCAAATTCCGCATCTGATCGATCTCTTTCGGCGACGCTTTACGGTCTACGTCCCCGCCTAGTACCTGCCGGCGAAGGTTTAAGTACCCGACTAACTGTCCATAGTTGACCCCTAGCGACCCCAGTTGATTTCGAAAATCCTTGATATTGTCGACAGAGTCGCCACAGTTGCCGCCAATTTGGGAGGTGATCCCCTGAAAAAGACGTACCCCGGCGATCGGATTGGCTTTTAGATAGTCTTCGTTATGGGTATGTATGTCGACAAAACCGGGTGTGATACAGCCACCGGCGGCGTCAATAATCTGACATTGTTCCGGTAGTCGATAGCGCTGGTTTCCATTGATGTAAAGACCCTTCTCCAGACGGGTTTCTGCTTCTGCCTTCACGACCGCTTCAATCCGATCTCCCTTGATGGCGATAGCGCCCTCATAAGCGGGTACCCCTAACCCGTCGACAATTTTTCCATTATGTATTAAAAGGTTCCAACTCACATCCTGTGTCTTGGCAGGGAACATGACCGGTTGCGGGACGAGTCCTGTCGGTAACGCTGGCACTGGCAGGTCGTTCTCCATTAAGGGAACGAGATACTCCTTCGCAAAGTAACTCCCGCCCATTGCCGCGCCGACAAAAGTTGCGGCCATTTGTAAAAAATCCCGACGTCTCATCTTCGGCTGGGCCTCTTTCTCTCTGTCGTCGGTCCGATGACAACGGTTCTTGATACCATCACCCCCCACCATAACAAACGCAAGAAGAAAATTTTTCCATATTATTCTTATGAGACAACTCGTCAATTTAGTCGCAATATTTTACTTGTAACGAAAAAAATTTTGTAAACTATTGTCTATCTTTTGGCAAAAAAGAAAAGACAAGGATTCTATACCACTATGGTAGAGAATCCTTGTCTCTTTTGTTCTAGCCTATATGTTTATGGTTGACCGTGAAGACTCAGTCCATATTTACTTTGACTACGGGGTAATTCTGTTCTTCTAGGAAGCGGTTAAAACGCCGGAGGGCATTCTTAATTTTGGCTTCTGCTACTTCGTCGGAGAAGAATTGTTGAAACATATCGAGCACTCCTTGTTTTTCATTATCTTGGGTACGTTGTTATTATAGCACCAATGATAACTTTTCTCAAGAGAAAATCGTTCTCATTCGACATTGTTTTTCCCCTGGCAACCTGTCCCCATCGAGCAAAAACTCAGCGGCTACCCTCGATGCCACTGAATCACAAGCAAGCCGAATCCTGCGATAGGTACTTCCAATTCGCTTTGTCGGCATAACGCTCAACGACCAGCCGAACTGTCGTGATATTGTTTTCCGGAGGATTGGGAACGGTGACACATCCCGGCCCGACCATCACTCCGCGCAGATCGGTTTCACGTAAAAAGGATGCTACCTCTTGAATGACTTGGTAGGGATTCCCGTAAGAGATCGGACCTGCCTCATCCAAACCGCCAATGATGCATTTATCGGTCATCTCCCGGGCCTGTTTCAAGGGCGGGTACTCATGAGAATCGTGCCAATTTAAAGCGTGTACCGGATAATCGAGCAGTTCGTCAAACATGATCCGGCTGCCGTGGATGTGAAGTATGTTGAACCATCCCTCACTGGCCGCTCGCAGCACATCCAGATCGTAGGGACGGCAAAATTCTTCATATTCATCCGGTGTCAAAAAACCGTCGTTGGCGCATGCCGTGGCAAAAAAGATTCCAGAAGCTCCCGCCGCGAGATTCGCCTTGACAAATTCGCTCGTAGTTTCCGTGATCACTTCCAGTGCTTTGTGCAGAATTTTCGGGTCTTCCCGTAAATCCTCGACAACTCGATCTCCAGCCAATTTTCTGGCGATCGTCAAAGGGCTGTAAACGGTCTGGACAAAGGGGACATCCGGTTTTACCAACTCTTTGACGTGGCGAGTAAAAATCAGTTGTTTCCCCAACGTTCCAATCGTCGGCAGTAACACCTTCGGCCGCCGCCAGTCGGAAATGTGTTCAATTGCATGCCGGAATATGACCGGAGATTGTGTCTTTGTGCAAAAGTACTTGATCTGGCATCCCCAGTCCTCGACGCAGTACAGGTCAAAGGGGGTCAATTTGATAAAATCCAAATCATATTTTTCTTGAAAGTTAACGTGGGCCTTGGCCAGTTGAACCGGATCTTGGTCGACGAGGGGATAATTCATCCATAAAGACACTGGCGGACGATCGACGTCCCGACCCTGTAAGGCAGCTCTTACCCTCTCCCATTTCGTCATAACAAACCCTCCTTTTCCTTAAGCAAAACAAAAAAGCCAAGTCCACCCCAACGGGGTAAACTTGGCCTTCAGCTTTCTGATCAGCCAACTCGTTTTTCGTTGCTTACTTTCCTCGGCTAAGAGCGTCTATCAAATGCCTAAGGAATGTTATCCGAATCTTATCACTACGGCAACTCATTGTCAAGGATTTACCGGTCACCTTCTTCCAATCTAGACCTTGCCTTCTCTTCGATGAGCCGCCATCGTTCCACTGTTACGTTTTTTTACTCTTCGACGATGCTTTGCACCCGGCCGATATGCCCGTCTTGAAGGCGAACTTTGATCCCATGGGGATGATGAGGCGATTTAGTCAAGATGTCTTTCACGACCCCGCGGGTTCCTTTGCCTGTCAATTGATCTTTCTTTAGAACGATTTCCACTTCCAGCCCGGGCGAGATGTCTTTCCGGCTTTTTCCGTCTTTCGTCATTGACTCAGGTACTCCTTGGTGTAAGACTCCTTGCATAAGTTGCAAAAGGTTAGCGAAGTGAGTTCGTAGAGCGTCCTTACAATAATTAATGACTATCCTCTTTTCGGCTTAAACGGTTTTCCTCCGGGCCGCGTCGGTTTCCCAGGCTTACCACCCGGTTTTCCTTGCGGTTTCCCCTGCGGTCCTTCGAATGGCTTGCCTTGAAGTTTACCGGCCAGTTTCTCGTATGGTTTCCCTTGTGATTTACCGGTGGGCTTTCCGAAGGCGTTGCCTTGTGATCTACCGGGAGGCTTTTCGTATGGCTTGCCTTGGAACTTTTCAGGAGGTCTTTCATAGGGTTTCCCCTGTAATCGTTCCTGCGCTTTTTCTTCCGGCTTACCTCGAAAATCACCGTCGTACTTTTTCAATGGTGTACCTTGGAATTTACCTTCCGCTCTTCCGTATGACTTGCCTTGGAATCTACTTTCAGGTCTACCTTGAGACTTCTCTGGATAGCTACCTTCAGACCTATCCTGTGGTTTTCCCTGATACCTGCCTTCGGATTTATCGTACGGCTTTCCTTGATTTCTGCCTTCGGACTTATCGAACGGCTTTCCTTGGTTCCTACCGTCGGACCTGTTGAACGATTTTACTTGGTTCCGATCCTCAGACCTGTCAAAGGGTTTTCCCTGATACCTACCCTCAGGCTTATCGTAGGACTTACCTCGAAAACCCGGCTCCGATCTCTCGAAAGACTTCCCTGGGAATTTACCTTCTGTCTTCTGGAAAGACTTGCTTCGGAATTCTCCATCGGGCTTCTCGAAGGGCTTGCCTTGAAATTTACCTGTCGGTCTTTCGTTTGGCTTCCCTTGCGGCTTACCATAAGGATGTTCTGACCGGTTCTCGACGGAACTCGCTCCCGGTTTTCCGGAAAGTTTTCCAGTGAGCTTTCTCGCAGGTTTACCGGCTGGTTTTCCTTTGTTGTTATCAGTGAATTGCCGGGCTGGTGCAGTTTTTCGCTCTGCTTTTACAGCCATTTCTCCATAGAACTTCTTTAGGCGTGCCTCCTCCGGAGGCGTTACTAACGCGATGACTTGCCCGGCGGCGCCCATCCGGCCCGTCCGCCCGGTTCGGTGGATGAACGAAGTCAGTCTCTCTGGAAGGTCATAATGGACTACATGGGTAACCTCAGGAATATCCAAGCCTCGAGCGGCTAAATCCGTGCCGAGGAGTACCGTGAGCCGGCCTTCCCGGAAATTCTTTAAGATATGTTCCCGCTCCGATGCCGTCGCTTCTCCTTGCAGCGCTGCAGCGGGAACATTTTTTTCTCGCAGGCGTGTGAGGATATGCTCTAAAAAGGCGGTATTGTTCATAAACACGAGCGCTTTGGTCCCGCGCTCTTTCACGATTTGACGCAACAAGTCGGCCTTGTCCCGTCGTTCACAGACATAGTAACGATGCTTAACCGAACCGGTAGGCACTTGGTTCCGCTGGACCCGTATGAATTCCGGGTCGATCATCACAGATTTTGCCCACTCGGTCACCCGCTCGGGAAGAGTAGCTGAAAAAAGCAGCAACTGACGGTCCCTTAGGGTCGCACGGATCACGTCCTGCACAGCATCGGCGAAACCCATATCGGTCAGTTGATCAGCCTCATCCAACACGACCGTTTTTACTTCATGCATCTTCAGTTTGCGGCCTTTGATTAATTCCACGATGCGATTTGGAGTCCCGACGATGATCTGGGGCCGTTCTTTGAGCTTTTCCGTCTGGCGGCGAATATCGGCACCACCGATGAGTGCCACCGAGGCGATAGTGCTGCCCTCAGTCCATCGCTTCACTTCATCTTGAATCTGCGCCACCAGTTCCCGCGTCGGCGCCACGATGACCGCTTGCACACTTTTCAACTCCGGATTCACCCGGGTGAGAATGGGCAGAAGGTAAGCCAGCGTTTTTCCGGTCCCCGTCGGTGACTCGGCGATCAGATCTTTTCCGGCCAAAATCGCCGGGACCGCCTGACGCTGGACTGCCGTTGGATGTTCAAAGTGCGCTTTCTGCCAGATTTGCTGGATGAACGGTTGGAAGGATTGTAACAGTTCCCATGGTGTATTCATCGTTTTATCTCCTTGTCAGCCCCTAAACTCTTTTCCATACTTATGCTTATCTTATCACCCTTACAGAAAAAAGCAAAAAGGCATGCTTCTGCACACGAAAAAAGAATACGGGTCTTATTAAAACAGATTCTCCAGCTATACAAACAAAATATCCTGGCCGATAGGACCGCCGTCATCCAAAACCAAAGCAAATGCCGCTGTAACTCCCACAGCGGCATTATCACTATAGTCGATATAGACAGACTCACATAGATTCTATTTACAACAAACAGACACTTTCCACCCGGTTTCTCCCGGTCCGCTTCGCTTCATAGAGGGCCTGATCGGTTCTGTCTATAAAAGCTTCCAACGAATCACCCGGTTTCGGTACTACTGTGACCACACCCATGCTAACGGTCACTTTATCGGTGATCGAAGACGCTTGATGGGGGATCCCCCTCTCTTCGACGGCGAGTCGAATGGCTTCGGCCAGTTGAAGCGCCCCATCACAGTCCGTCTCCGGTAAAATCAACGCAAACTCTTCCCCGCCATAGCGGCAAGCCAGATCGCCCGGCCTGCGAGCGAAGAACTCCAGCAGTCGAGCGATGATCTTCAAACACTCGTCACCGCCAAGATGTCCGTAGGTATCGTTATAGGCTTTGAAAAAGTCGATGTCCGCCATGATCAAGGAAAAAGCTCTTTGGTTTCGGACGGCCCGCTTCCATTCTGCCTGAATGTATTCATCAAACCTGCGCCGGTTAGCCAATTCGGTCAGTCCGTCCAGGGCAGACAATGTCTTTAGCTTTTTGACCACTTCCTGCAAACTGCGGGTCACTTCCAATAATTCCTCTTCCCGCGCCTTCCGGCGATCCATCTCCTCTTTCAGGGTTAAGGCGGAACGAATTCGGGCGAGCAATTCCACCCTTTTGATCGGTTTTGTGATGTAGTCCATCGCCCCTGCCGCAAAAGCCCGTTCCAGTTCATCCATGTTCGTCAGCGCTGTGACCATGATCACCGGAATATCCGCCGAAACCTCTTGAGACTTTATAATCCGGCAAACCTCAATTCCGTCCATCTCGGGCATCATCACATCTAATAAAACGAGGTCCACTTCGGCATCCCCATTTGCCAACAGGGCAAGCGCTTTATGGGGCGAATCGACATTCGTTACTTGATAGCCTGCTTTCGACAGGATTGCATCCAAGTAAATTCGGACGTCTTCGGCATCATCAACGATTAAGATATGCATCCTTTTTCCCTTCCTCATCATCCAAGCCCAGCCGCTTTATGAATGTGATGTATACCATCGGATAGCTTCCAGTAAGGTTTTTTTCCGAATCGGCTTACTTAAGTGGGCGCTGCAACCAGCGTCGAGACTGCGCCGGACATCTTCTTGCATCGCATTGGCTGTGAGCGCGATAATCGGTATTTCCTTCCGTTCCATCTCTTTCTCCCAACGTCGTATCTCCGCCGTCGCGATGTACCCATCCATAACAGGCATCAGCATATCCATCAACACAACATCATAGTTGCCCTCTTTGTATTTTTCCACAGCGATGCTGCCGTTCTCAGCGATATCGATCTGATAGGGCATATCTTTTAGATAAGTGCGAACAAGCAGGCAATTGTCTTCGGCATCATCGACCAGCAAAATACGTAGGGGCCGTTCTTCTTTGACTTCGCCTGCGTTTATCGAACCTACGTCCTGCTCCGTAACTCTGCTATTGATGCCGACCACTCTTGCTAACGTATCATACAGGGCTGCCCGCCGGACCGGCTTGACTAAATAGGCGGCGAGACCTAATTGCTTTGCCCGTAGGATATCTCCTTGCCGGTTATCGGAAGTCACCATCAAGACCGTAGAACCTTGAAGCTCCGTTTCTCGCTGGATCTGTTCTGCCACCTGGAACCCGTCCATGCCGGGCATCCGGCAATCGAGTAAAACCAACTGGTAGGGTTCTCCTCGTTCTGCCGAGCGCTTCATTTCTACAATTCCCGCTTCTCCCCCTGTCGCTTCGACAGCGACAACCTCCCAGGACTTGAGGGTTTCTACAAGGATCCTTCGGTTCGTTTCGTTGTCATCGATGATGAGTACACGAAGTCCTTTCAAGGTGTGTCCATGTGTTTTCGGCGTCTCCGACAAAATACCTTCTTGTCCGGCAACTCCAAATTGTGCGGTAAAGTAGAATGTGCTGCCCCGGCCGAGGATGCTCTCTACCCATATTTTACCGTTCATCATTTCCACAAAATGCCGAGAAATCGTCAATCCAAGTCCTGTGCCCCCGTACCGTCGAGTCGTCGACGAATCGGCTTGGGTGAATCGTTCAAAGATGATCTCCAGTTTTTCTGTCGAGATGCCAATTCCCGTGTCAGACACGCTAAAACGAAGGGCACTTTTCTCTT
This sequence comes from Heliobacterium mobile, assembly GCF_009720735.1. GTDB lineage: Bacteria > Bacillota > Desulfitobacteriia > Heliobacteriales > Heliobacteriaceae > Heliobacterium > Heliobacterium mobile. The sequence continues at coordinate 3,408 of NZ_WNKU01000023.1, read as the reverse complement.
CCGGCTTCTCCGGATCTCGCTCGATCCGTACGATGATCTCTCCCTGCTCCGTAAATTTAATCGCGTTGCCGATCAAATTGATCAACACCTGCTGCAGCCGTTCTGGATCACCGACGACATAGGCAGGCACTTCCGGAGATAGATAACAGGCCAATTCCAAGCCTTTTTTGTGTGCCCGTACCGCCATGATTTCACTTGTCTTTTCCACCATTTCAGACAGATGAAAGTCCAGGCTCTCCAGTTGTATATGACCGCTTTCGACCTTCGAGAGATCGAGAATATCGTTAATCAGAGTCAAGAGCGTGTCTCCGGCTGCACGGCAAATCCGCAAATATTCTCTCTGTTCCAAAGTCAGCTTTGTTTCCCAAAGAATTTCCGTCATCCCTAATATGGCATTCATCGGTGTGCGGATTTCATGGCTCATACTCGCCAAAAACTCCGACTTTGCCTTGGACGCAGACAAAGCCGCATCGCGGGCTTGTTCTAAGGCATCGTTGGTCAAACGCAACTGTTCTACATGACCGTCAATCGTCTCGGCCATATGATTAAAGGCACGGCTGAGCTCTCGTAACTCCGAAGGGGTACCTCCGCGCTCAGGCAAATAAATCCGGTGGTTGTACTTTCTCTGTTGCATGAGCCGAGAACCGTGAATGAGTCGATCGATCGGTTCCCGAATCCGGTTGGAAACATATACGGTCAATGGGATCGTGCCTATGACAATCAGCACCAAATAAGCGATCAGCTTGCGCTGTCGATCATAGAAGGGTTGGAACACCTCTGCTTCGGTGATTTCCCCAACGATAATCCAACGCTGCCTCTGCATCCACCCATAGGCACCGAGAACCTGTTTTCCATCGTAGTTCATGTATGTAGATGCGCCCGATATACCTCGACTGGCGCTCTGAAAAGCAACACTATCGACTTTTAACCTCATCCGTGTCGTATCCGCGACGGTTCCCTGCTCAATCAAATGAGATGTAAATCGGGACTCCGTTAGCATGACGCCTTGGTCATTGAGCAAATAGGTTTCACCGGTCTCCCCTGGTTGATATCGTTTCATCACGTTTTCAATCGCCGACAAACTGACGGAACCAAAGACGATGCCTTTGAATTGGTTATGTTCATCGTAAACGGGCGCAGAAACGATAATGACCGGACGCCCCGTATTTCGTCCAATCAACACATCGGAAATATATGAATTGCCCTTCTTCCCTTCTTGAAAATAGGCTCGGTCGGACAGGTTGATGGCTCCTGCCCGACCGCCTGTGTCTATCTCGTTATAGCCCTCTTTGTTGATAAAAGCAAATCCGTTAAAATCCGAATGACCTGCTACGAAGCTATAAAAAGTGTCGTATATCTCTTCCTGGCTTCCGCTTCGAACGGTTTTAAGGCGAGACAAGGTTTGTACTTCCCCACGGCATTGATCAAACCATTCGTCGATAGCATCGCGCTGTAGAATGATGACATGCGAAAGCTGTTGATACTTATCACTTCTGACATGATGATATTCTTCGTACGAGGAGAGCACTAGAAATCCTATCGCTGGGAATAAGACAAGGAGAATCCCCCAAAGGTTAAGCTGTGTCTTTAGACGATTCAATCGCTCGTTTCTTCCTAATCGATGATGCCACTTTTCGGAATCCAGCGCCATTTGGGTCTCACCCCCGCCTTCGTTCACTTCGACTTTAAGTTCCGGCTCGTATTACCCGATAAGCACAGAAAATTGCTCCGTCTGTAGTGTGCAAAGCTGTTGATAGACCTGTTCACACTCTTTTTCTAGAATCCCATATATCTCTCTTACCCCGGCTACTTCACCGGACTGGCCCAGTGATTCCAGTTTCCAACTCAACTCGGTCACCGTGACGGCTCCTAACATGGCACTGCTTGATTTGAGACTATGGGCGCTGGAGCGCAACGCTTTTGCATCTTCTTGTTCTATTGCCTCTTGTATGGCATCCAATTTTTTTGGGGTTTCCCGAAGATAGATGGAAATAAGTTGTTCCAGCAGGTTCACTGCATCTGCCGGCTCCAAATCCTCCACGATATCTCTCATAAACTTTAGATTGAGTCTTATCAAGTTTTCTTTATCGCCAAAAGACATACCTCATCGCCCCACCCAACGAACAGAAATGGTGACTCCTTACTTAGGTTACATGTTCGCGAAGGAATAACAAAAACCTTTTTATCACATTACACATCATGCTATATTCCCGACAGCTAGTGCATCCATTTCCTATTAAAGAACGCCCTTTTTAAGAACTCAAAAAAACGCATCGACGTCATATACGCAAAAGTGGGCTCCCCAATCTTAGGGGCAGCCCATTTTTATGTTGGCAACTCATTTTGTGTTCTTACCAATCGGGATACAGATCCGTTCGCCGGTCTCGCCAAGTGGTGACAGCCCCCCGCTCCCGAACCTGATAGAGCAGTTCCAAATCCAGATCGGCCGTCACAATCATATCCTGGTTGAGTTCCCCCTCGGCTAAGATCCCTTTCGGTGGAAAGGGGATATCATTGGGGGTAAGAATAGCTGCTTGGCCGAAATTCGCCCGCATGAAATCAACCGTAGGCAAGGAACCGACCGTTCCGGTGGTCACCACGAAGATCTGATTTTCGATCGTCCGGGCATGGCTCGTATATCGGACCCGATGGAATCCATGGCGGTCATCGGTACACGAGGGACAGAAGATCACATCGGCTCCTTTGGCTCTCACCATCCGGACAATCTCGGGAAACTCTATGTCATAACAGGTCAATATGGCGATAGTCCCTTTTTCCGTTTCGAAGACGTTGACTTCATTCCCAGCGCCCATATTCCATTCCTTCACTTCGGTGGGCGTAATGTGTATCTTCGGCTGCCGGGCGATTTTGCCGTCAGGATAGAACAGATGGGCCACGTTGTACAATCGATCCTTTTCCTGAATAACGTGAGTCCCACCGATAATGTGCATCCTCATTTGCTTGGCCAGTCCGGTAAACAAGGAACAATAAGCCTCCGTAAAAGCAGGCAGTTCTCCAATCGTCAGAGCGTTCTCCCGGCTATCTCCCATAGACATTAACTGGGTCGTCACAAATTCGGGAAACAGGACGAAATCGGCTTCAAATTCAGCTGCCGTTTTAACATAATGCTCCACTTGCTGAGCGAATTCTTCAAAGGAGCGAATGGTATGCAGGTGATACTGTACCGCCGATACTCGGAATTTCATAGAAAACCTCCTTGGCATAAGGTCGTATATCCCTATATGTATCATTTCGTTAGTGACCGATGCCCGTTTTTAGAGATAATAGAAGTAAAATTGCGGCGTATAAAAATATAATTTTATTTAAGTAACTCAAGTTTCGCAGTAAGAAAAATGACATAAAGCCTTGATTTTTCAGGGATAAAGGCGAAAAACATCCTCTGATTCG
>NZ_WNKU01000022.1 GCF_009720735.1 Heliobacterium mobile | reverse complement strand
GTAGCTATGTCGGGAGCGGATAAGCGCTGAAAGCATCTAAGCGCGAAACCGACCCAAAGATGAGACTTCCCACTACGCAAGTAGGTAAGACCCCAGGAAGATGACCTGGTGGATCGGCCCGAGATGTACACGCTGTGAGGCGTTCAGTTGACGGGTACGAATCGGTCGAGGACTTGACCTTACATCGCTTTACGATAAGATCTCTGTGTAGTTTTGAGGGAAATAAAGAGGTTTATCGTAAGTAATACGGTAGACCTCTTTTATTTCCATGTTACTAGAAAAAGCAATAGTTTGGGCATAAACGTAAAAAGCCTATTGCATCTAATAAATGCAATAGGCTTTTTACATAAATCCCGCTGATACGATTACGGATCGGCACAAGCTACAAGGCAATAAGGGTAAGGGATTTTAAGTAAAATTCTCTTCGAAGAAGGTTATAACGATTAATTTGACAAGGACAGCTCGAGAGCCTTATAACCTGCTAAATAGTAGATTGTTACATATTGATTTTGTTGGATATCGTCAAAAGACTTTCGGACACCGTTTTGCATGATGTTGGTCGTACTGTCAATCAAATAACCGATATTCGTTCCGATATAGATTTCTTTTGTAGAGCGGTTGATGCCGTCTACTTTGCCTGTCACTTTACTTGGGATATTGGCACGGTATAGTTTCTTGTCATCATCCAAAACGGCTTGGATTCGGTCACCGACATTGATGGTGCTTAAGCTGGAGGAAGAAGTACTGGCTTTTTCGGCTTTGAAGCGAGGTGCTATATCGTAAGTAATAGATGTGCCATTATACTGTCGAATCGTCAATTGATCATGACTATTATCGACACTCGTAACTTCTCCGGAGACGGGCGTTTTGATTGTAACCTGATAGGGATCATTACCCCAGTAGTATACTACGGCCCATTGGTGAAGCGAGATATCGGATAGCTTTGGTTTCGTTACATCTGGGATAACCAATTTTGTATCATTATCAATGGTATAGGTGTGTTCATCTCCTTCGGAATCGGTAATCTCTACCCAGTTGCTGGAGGAAGTGACGTCCGTAATTTCCCCCATGACCTGGGACTGAACTTCGATTTTCGTCACAGTATCATCTGAAGAGAGACGTAAACGAACCTGGTCATCTACGTCGATATCGTTTAGGTCTTCATGTGATTTACCTTTTATTTCCACATCAACATCGGAGTCGACATTATAGATCTTTTCGTTACCGAACTTGTCAAGTAAAGTAAGTATGTTCCGATCCGGTTCAATACGAGTTACTGTACCTTCTAGCTTATCGTCCACCTTGATATAACTGATTTTCCCATCTCGATCTAACTCGAATTCGATATTAGCATCGATATCTAAATCGCTTAATTTTGGATTTTTATCATCCTCAATATCGAGAACAACAGGATCCTTAATTGCATATGATTTCAGTCGTTCTTGTTGATCCTTAACGATAAGAATTCGACGGTCAGTATCGATAGAGGCGATTTTTCCCAAGATACCCCGGTTTGTTCCGGTGCGAGCAATTATCGCCTTTAGGGCAGTACCATTTTCAACATTTAAGGTGATTGAGTCGGATGTATTGATATCATCGATAGTGGCTGAAGTGCCATTAGAAAATACAAGAGATACAGAACTCGGTAACTCATAAGCGTAGAGTTTTCCGTCGGTGCTTTTCACGGTGATAATACGGCTATCTTTATCCAAGGTTGAAACAGTTCCTGTTATCGTAAGATTGTTCTTTGCTTCAATAACGCTAATTTTCGAAGCGACATAACTTCCATCTGCTTCAACACTGATCAAGTCGCCCTTTTGCAAATCCGATAAGGCGGTGAACCGTTGGCCTTTATACTCCACATAGGTGGTATCGGTAAAATAATAGGTGGAGTAGTGGTTGGAACCATCAGAGAGAATCAGGAACTTTTGTGGGATATTAATATCCACGATAGTTCCTTTTAAACTCTGCTGACTCGCTTGTTCCAGAAGAACCTCTATAGCTTTGCCTTCTGAATTGAGACGGATTTGTACTTTACTACCCGACACTAGATTTGATGCGGGAACTGCTTGCCCCGAAAACGAAAGTACCTTAAAGCCGGAGGCTAAGGGGCAAGTTAGCGGTTTCCCTGTTTCATCTTTAATGGTGATCAGTCCTTGCTCTGCCAAAAAAGCTATGACTTCTCCCTTAACGACGTTGACTGATTGACCGCTTTCTTGCGTGACTTCCAGATAGGTAACCTTATCGCCGTTTTTTATGTACTCGACCCGGTCTTGTGGATTGATGTCGCTGACGTTGGACACCCGGTCCTTCACAAAGATGAGTGCATTCGGGTCTAACGTCAGCGGAGTAAGTAAGTTATTTTCGCCCAGGACGGATATCGTATTATCTTGAGTGCTGACAAAGGTTGCCTGAGAAAGCCCAGGCGGTAACTGGGACATTTTTTTCTCCACCCGATCGAGGAGAATGGCCATCTCACCCCGGGTCACCGTCCGGTTCGGCTCGAAGGCGCCTGTATCGGTTCCTTTTATCAACCCTAGGTCAGTAGCTACAGCAATGTGGCCTCGTGCCCATGCCGGAACTTGCTCAGCATCGGTAAAGGAAAGATTCTCGCTCATTCGATTCTGAGCGTCTTGTTCTTTGCCGATCATCCGGACTAACAAACGGGCGATCCAAGCGCGAGGAGCGCCTTTGTCCCATGCAAACTGTTCATTCTCGTCGATGAGGTTTTGCTGTGAGGCGGTGACGAGATAGCCTTTTCCCCAACCAGGGACGTTTCCACCAAACTTTTTTTCTTTGGTTGCTGTCAACAAAGAAGCCGATAGATTTGCCGTCGATTCCAAACCAAAAAAGCGTTGGGCCATGACGAGGGCTTCCAGGAACTTCACCGGATCTTTGGGGCCGAAATTCCCGTCTCCCCGTCCCTTGATGGTTCCCTGAGCCGATAGTTTCATTACAGGCTTATATTCGTACATCGTGCTATAGACATCAGTAAATGATTTCGGTGCGGCGAAAGCGGATAGTGGTGTGGCGACGATGGTCAAAGCCAGCACACCGCTGACAACTTGTTTTCGCAAGGGATTGCCTCCTTCGTTGCTGGTTTACTAAATAAATCCTATTCGACAAGCAAAAAACAAAATCCTGTGTATTTAATCGAATTCTGCCGTCCCTTTTCGTTACCATTCATTATATTGACGAAAAAGAGAGGTTTTTGGTTGCACAGAGGGCTCTCTTTTTCCTGTTATGTACACGTTACGCATAACCGACATACAATAAATCGATCCAAATAATGGGATATGGAAGAGGGAGGGTCTGCAATGATCATCCGTGACGTTTGCTTTCGCAACGTAGCACCCCATTGTGGACGTCCAGCACGCATCCGGTTGCGGGACGGCACATGGAAGACAGGTCGAATTCATCGGGTCACACCGCGAGGGGTCGTCTTTTACTCCAATAACCCCGGATTTGGTTTTTATCCCTTTTATGCGATCACCCTGTTGGCATTGACGTTGCCCTTTTTTGCTGGTTATGGGTACGGTGGATTCGGCGGTTACGGAGGACTTGGAGGATACGGTTACCGTAGGGGTTTTTTCTGGTAAACAGGAACAGTAGCATGCAAAAAACCGGGTAGGCTCTTTGGCTTACCCGGTTTTTTCCTTTAGACGAGAAAATCGTCTTTCCCATTTTTGTTCAATTCGTTTTGTAAGGCGAAATCGCCCCAGGATTGCATTTCACCGCCGCCGTTCACTTGAGTGACTTCCCCAGTCTCATCTGCCGGCAAGACTTGGGAGATTCCTTCCTGTCCGGGACGGCTGTAACGGGATGGATGATGAGGTGTCGGAAAATTCTCTTTTTGGTTGGCCATACTTTCACTCCTTTGTAGAGTGTAGTATGCTTCCTGTAACAAGGTAGATACAGATTTCGGAAAGAAACATCATTTTCAGGATGATTTTTAGAAAATAGTGAAACTATTTGCGAAGGGTCTGCGTCTATATTTATAGACCTGTACTTATGTAGGCGAGATAAAGAGTCTTATGGGAGACTCGGGTGTATGCGTTCAAAAAAAGGAGAGGTTTTACGATGAAGAAGCGGTTACTCTCTGGTCTGCTGGGGTTAGGTTTGCTGATGGCGCCCATGGCGGCGATGGCCGATGAGGGAGAAAGTTTACCGGCACAGCAACCGGCCTTAGCGGTGCAGGAAAGCCAAGCAGACCAGGCCAAAGCGATGGAACTGCTCCGCAAAGCGACGGCCGAAACGGCGAAGTTGCAAGCCTATTCGTTTACCGGCACGATGGATGCCACTACGGTCGTGCCAGAAATGCCGATTGGTATTACTATGAAGATCAACATGAACGGTACCGTAAAAAAACCGGATCAAGTCTTGATGAGTATGGAGATGGCGATGCCGTCTATGCCGGGATTACCTACACAGGCAGAAGCACCGAAGGGTATATCCATGCAGATGTATCTAAAGGGTAAAGATCAGTATATGAAGATGAACATTCCCGGCGCCGCGGCACCGAGTTCCGATCAATGGATGAAGCAAGAGGTCGCTATGCCCCAATCGCTTCAAGACTTGATGGCCCAAAGCCAAGATCCTGTAAAATCGGTCGAATGGCTCAATAAGATGGGACTCACTCCTTCCGGTCTGCGCGAACAGATGGTCGACGGTAAAAAGTATTATGTGATGGACGTAAATCTGGATAATGCGAAGATGCATGCCTTTATGAAAGAGTTCATGGCTGATTTTTCTCGGCAAGGGCAGACTGCCAACGAGAAGTCCAACGTGAACTTGGAAGAGATGCTGAAGAACATTTCCGTTGATTTTCAATATGTCTACTACATCAATGCTGACACCTATTTAACCGATATGACGGATTTGAAAGGTACAGAGACTATCCAGATGGAACCGAACAAGAAGATTACCGTGAACCTGGATGGCAAGATCCATATGGCCCCTGTACCGAAGGATTTCATCGATACACTGAAGTTCCCTGATGTCTCAAATGCTGTGGATATGAAGACAATGATGAATGATATAAAAACGGAGAAGGTTAAAAAATAGGGGGGAAAGTAGCAGCCCTCATTGGATGATTTGGATTTAGGATAGACGCAATGAAATGTCAAAAGGCAGGAAGACGTGTAGATCGTCTTTCCTGCCTTTTTGCATCGTTAAGGTTATATCAAAAAACTGGGCGGAGCCAAAAATGATTCGCCCTTGCTTTAGGTTTTCTTTTTCCAGGGTTTTAAAATAAAGAGGACCACGGCCAGGACAAAGGCGCCTGCCGAGTAGAGGCCGATGTTCGGCTGTCCCGTCATTCCTTCTACGAGACGTCCGGCGATGAAGGCGATAATCGCGCCGAAACCGATCCCCATATAGGTCGCGACGGGCTTGTCCACAAAACGTTGATCTTGTGGCAAGGCGGCAGTGGAATCGGAGTTTTGGGTGAATTCGGCGGCCTGCTTCTTTTTCATTTGCTTCTCTTTCGCACCGTGGCTCAGTTTGCGTTTTCTCAAGTGATTTCCTCCTTGGCCAAATTTTTAATCATGTTCCTAACCATGTAGTTCGGCCATTATGCAGATTTTGTTCACTTCATTTATAAATCTATTACAACATGTATTATATCATGCCGATTTTTCGGGCGACAGGGTCCAATACCATGGTGCTGGCAGTGGTCGCGATAAAAAGGGGATCGTTCTTTTTGGTCCCTATGAGATGGGAATAGGTATTTACAAATCGCTCCTGTTTTTTTATGGAACCAACCTTGCTGTTTGACCAATGTGTTATAATACTATGTGAACAGTATGTAAAGTGGCGGGTTTAGACTCGCTTTATAAAAGGAGGTTGGCGCATGGAAGAACGACGATTTACGTTAAAAACCGAATTTACACCCAAAGGCGACCAGCCCCAAGCGATTTCTCGGTTGGTCGAGGGGATCCACAAAGGGATCAAGCACCAAACGTTGCTCGGCGCCACCGGTACCGGAAAAACCTTTACTATGGCCGCTGTCATCGAAAAGGTCCAACGACCTACGCTGGTGCTAGCCCACAACAAAACCTTGGCGGCCCAACTCTGTGCTGAGTTTAAGGAATTTTTTCCGGACAATGCTGTTGAATACTTTGTCAGCTACTATGACTATTATCAACCGGAGGCCTATGTTCCTCAGTCGGATACGTTTATTGAAAAAGACGCTTCCATCAACGATGAAATTGACAAACTGCGCCACGCCGCTACGGCAGCCCTGATCGAACGGCGTGACGTCATCATTGTTGCTTCCGTATCTTGCATTTACGGGTTAGGATCGCCGGAAGAATACCTGGACCAGATGATCTCCCTGCGACAGGGACAGAGTTACGACCGAGATGCGATCTTGCGCCGCCTCGTCGATATCCAATACACCCGTAACAACATCAACTTCGCCCGGGGGACTTTCCGGGTCCGCGGCGATGTCGTCGAGGTCTACCCGGCTTCCTACTCGGAACGGGCTGTGCGCCTGGAGTTTTTCGGCGACGAGTTGGAGCGGATCAGCGAGATCGATACGCTCACCGGTGAGATCTATGGAGAGCGTTATCATATCTCCATCTTTCCGAACACCCACTATGTCACCAACCGGGATAAGTTGGAACTGTCTATCGCGAACATCGAAGCGGAACTCGAGGAGCGGCTCACCCACTTCAAAGAGCGGGACAAGCTACTCGAAGCGCAGCGACTGGCTCAACGGACTCGCTACGACATTGAGATGCTGCGGGAGATGGGCTTTTGTACCGGCATCGAAAACTATTCCCGGCACTTGACCTTCCGCCAGCCCGGTGAACCACCGTACACGTTGATGCACTTCTTTCCCAAAGACTTCTTGTTGATGGTGGACGAGTCGCACGTATCCATTCCCCAAGTGGGGGCTATGTACGAAGGGGACCGCTCCCGGAAATCAACTCTGATCGAACACGGTTTCCGCCTGCCCTCGGCAGCAGACAACCGGCCGCTCAAATTTAACGAGTTTGAGCAGATGTTGAACCAGGTCGTCTACGTCTCGGCCACGCCGGCCGATTATGAATTGAAGCGCAGCCAGCAGGTGGTCGAGCAGATCATCCGGCCCACGGGCCTCCTCGATCCGGTGATCGACGTACGTCCTGTCAAAGGACAGATCGATGACTTGCTTCATGAGATTCGCCAGCGTGTCCAAAAAGACCAGCGCATTCTCGTGACGACGCTGACCAAGAAGATGGCCGAAGATTTGACGGCCTATCTGCGGCAAGTAGGGGTCCGAGTGCGTTGGATGCACTCCGATGTAGACGCCATCGAACGGATGCAGATCATCCGGGACTTGCGCCTCGGCGAGTTTGACGTGCTCGTCGGCATCAACCTCTTGCGGGAAGGCTTGGACCTGCCGGAAGTGGGTCTGGTGGCCATCCTCGACGCCGACAAGGAAGGCTTCCTCCGTTCCGACCGCTCGCTGATCCAGACGATCGGCCGGGCAGCCCGGAACGCCGAAGGCATGGTCATCATGTATGGCGATAGGATCACCAAGTCCATGAAAAAGGCGATCGACGAGACAAACCGTCGCCGGGAAATTCAGATCGCTCACAACCAGGAACATGGCATCACCCCGCAGACGGTTCGCAAAGCCGTGCGCAACGTCATCGAGATGACCATTTCCTCCGAGAAGAGTGGAGCAAATGGGGCTACACCAGGCGGCGGTGTCCTCGCTCGTGCCGCGTCTTATCTGAAACAGCGGCAAGGCAAAAAAGGCAGCAAAGCGACCCAGGAGGCTACCTATGCAGATACCCATTTGCCTCCGGAGACGGGTGATGAAGCGATGTATGGCATCCCCGGTGGAGCAGGTGCGGAAGTGGTGGCTGAGACACCATCCTTTGAGGAATACCTCGCAGGGGCCGGTACGCAGGACAGCACTCCACAGTCCCCGGTTGCTGATTCCTCCTTCGAAGGCATGTCTCCAGAAAATCTACAATCTCTGATTCAAGATCTGGAGAATGAGATGAAGGAAGCAGCCAAAGCCCTCGAATTCGAACGGGCCGCCATGCTCCGCGACGTCATCATCGAGTTGAAAGGAGCTCCGCCGCCCAAAGGGTCTGCAAAAGCGGGTAAAAGTGCGGGAAATGGTACGGGTGCCCCATCGGACAGTGCAAAGAGCAGCCGGAAGGGGAGGGGTAAAGGATCTTCCTCCTCGGCGATAACTGATCCCGGTTTGGAGATGCTTTTTACCACGACCCCGGCGAAACCGAAATCACGCAAAAGAAAAGCCTAAGGACAGAAGGCCTCACTGTAGCGTTTCTGAGGAGAAACGTTGATGGTGAGGCCCGTTTGATCAGGGAGTCTAAATGCTAAGGTCGTAACAGTTGAAAGGTTAATTCGAACCTATAGAAGCGGTAAAGCGATTAACTCTACTTTCCTCGGCACGTATTACCCTGATAGTCGTGGCTGTGACCGTAGTCACAAGTTGTCGTACCTTCCATACAGTGGGTATGAGATCCATCGGGAAGGTACACGGCAGGGCCTGTTGTTCCACAATAGTGGTGAACATGACCTTCGTCATAAGTGGTCATGCCGGCATAATCATGGACATGCCCTCGTTCACCGCCGGCAGCCGATGTTTTTCCCTCCATCAGATGGCAGTGTCCTTCATTTTTGGACGTTTTGACACAATAATCGTGGGTATGAGCGCCTCGGTCCCAATCATATAGCTTTTCAGGCTCGCAATGCATACTGGTTAATCTCCCCTTTTATTGATTTGCTACAATTTATTCCAAAACGTAGCAGGGGTGCAATTGATTTACAAAAAATAACAGGTGTGCAGGGATGCACATATGCTTGGGCTTATCCTGATGAATATGTTCCAGAAAGTGCTTGCCATTCCTGTAACAGCTGATCCATCAACAAACAGCACGTTATATGTTATAATTTGTAGGATAATCGAGAACAGAGCGGGCCAAGGCCCGCTATTGTGATTTAAGGGGGACGCTGGACAAGCCATGCTCGAACAAATCCGGGTCCGCGGGGCCCGTGCTCATAACTTGAAAAATATCGATATCGATATTCCCAGAGACAAATTGGTCGTCGTAACCGGTTTATCCGGTTCGGGCAAATCGTCACTTGCTTTTGACACCATCTATGCCGAAGGGCAGCGACGGTACGTAGAATCCTTGTCGTCCTATGCCCGTCAATTTCTCGGCCAGATGGATAAGCCCGATGTAGATTATATCGAGGGGTTGTCTCCGGCTATCTCAATCGACCAGAAGACGACCTCCAAAAACCCTCGGTCCACCGTAGGCACCGTAACAGAGATCTATGACTACCTGCGGCTGCTCTTTGCCCGGGTCGGCCGTCCTCACTGCCCTAAGTGCGGTCAACCGATCCAGCAGCAGACCGTCGAGCAGATGGTCGACCAGATTCTGACCTACTCCGAAGGGACCCGCCTGCAGATCCTCGCTCCGCTGGTGCGAGGCAAAAAAGGCGAACATGTCAAGGTTATTGAGGATATCCGCAAAAACGGCTATGTGCGCATGCGTGTCGACGGACAGGTCATGGACGCCACAGAAGAAGTGAAGCTGGAAAAAAATAAAAAGCACACCATCGAGGTGGTTGTGGACCGCATCGTCGTCCGTCCTGACATCGCCCAGCGCTTAGCCGATTCCCTGGAGACGTCGCTGAACTTGTCCGAAGGGCTCGTCATCATCGATGTGATGGACAAAGAAGAAATCACCTTTTCTCAGAATTTCGCCTGCGCCGACTGCGGTATCTCCATCGGGGAGGTTGAACCGCGCATTTTTTCTTTCAATGCCCCCTATGGCGCCTGCCCCCACTGCACTGGCTTAGGGATGCAGATGGAAGTGGATCCGGACCTGGTCGTGCCTGACCCGTCGAAGAGCTTAGAAGAGGGTGCTCTCATCCCTTGGGCGCGGATGAATTCAGCCTATATCCCGCAGATGCTGCGGGCGTTGGCTGCTGTGTACGGTTTTTCGACAGAGACGCCCTTTCGGGAACTGCCCGAGGACACACAGAAATTAATTCTCTACGGTGGCGGGAAGACGAAGATCCGCGTCGAGTTTACTAACTTCGACGGCGCGAAGAAAAGCTTTGACACGACGTATGAAGGAGTCGTGTCGAACTTAGAGCGCCGCTATAAGGAAACCCAGTCTGATTGGTCTCGAGAAGAGATCGAAGAATATATGAGCCAAAAGCCTTGTCCCAAATGCAAAGGGGCACGGCTGAAACCGGAGAGTTTAGCCGTCCTGATCGGCGATAAGAACATCCATCATGTGACCGAGATGTCCATCGAACGGGCGCTGCATTTCTTCGAGCATCTCGACTTGAGTGAGCGAGAGCAGATCATCGCCCGGCAGATCCTCAAAGAGATCCGAGAACGGCTCGGCTTCCTGGTTAACGTAGGCTTAAACTATCTGACGCTGGCTCGCTCGGCGGGAACTTTATCAGGCGGGGAAGCGCAGCGCATCCGTTTGGCCACGCAGATCGGATCCGGCTTGATGGGGGTCCTCTACATCCTGGACGAGCCCTCCATCGGCTTGCACCAGCGCGATAATGAGCGCCTCTTGAGCACGTTGCAGCGGCTCCGCGATTTGGGCAACACGCTCATCGTGGTGGAACACGATGAAGACACCATGCTCGTGGCCGACCACATCATCGATATCGGGCCCGGTGCCGGTGCCCATGGCGGCCAAGTGGTGGCCCAAGGTAGCTTGGCTGCCATCATGGAAGAACCTCGTTCCCTGACGGGACAGTATCTGTCAGGACGGAAATTCATCCCCTTACCGGAGCAGCGGCGAGAACCGAACGGCAAGTGGATCGAGGTGCTCGGTGCCCGGGAAAACAACTTGAAAGATATCAACGTGCGTTTTCCCCTAGGGGTCTTTACCTGCGTGACCGGCGTGTCGGGATCGGGCAAGTCCACACTGGTCAACGAAATCCTGCACAAGACGCTGGCAGCCGAGTTGAATGGCGCCCGGACGAAGCCGGGGGCTCATCAAGAGATCCGCGGCCTCGAGCACCTGGAGAAAGTCATCGATATCGACCAATCGCCCATCGGGCGGACACCTCGATCCAACCCAGCTACCTATACAGGGGTCTTCGATGCCATCCGTGATCTCTTCTCGCAAGTGCCGGAAGCGAAGATGCGTGGCTACCGGCCGGGACGCTTTTCTTTCAACGTTCGCGGCGGCCGCTGTGAAGCTTGTAAAGGCGATGGAATCATCAAGATTGAAATGCACTTCCTGCCTGACGTCTATGTACCCTGTGAGGTCTGTAAAGGAAAGCGGTACAACCGGGAGACGCTCGAAGTGCGTTATAAAGGGAAGAGCATTTCCGATGTCCTCGAAATGACCGTTGACGAAGGGCTGGAGTTCTTTAAGAATATACCGAAAATCGCCCGAAAACTGCAGACGATTCAAGATGTGGGCCTTGGATACGTCCGCCTCGGACAGCCCGCGACGACTCTCTCCGGTGGCGAAGCCCAACGGGTAAAGCTGGCCACGGAATTGTCGCGCCGCTCCAACGGCAAAACCCTCTACATCCTCGATGAGCCTACGACAGGCCTGCATGTGGCTGACATCCACCGGCTTCTCGGTGTGCTGCAGCGGCTCGTTGATGCTGGAGATACGGTCCTGGTCATTGAGCATAACCTGGACGTGATCAAAACGGCCGATTACATCATCGACTTAGGGCCGGAAGGCGGCGACAAGGGCGGAACGATCTTGGCTACGGGCACACCGGAGGAGATCTGTCATGTGCAAGCCTCCTATACGGGACATTTCTTGCGGAAGATCTTAGAACGCAAGCCCGGGATGGCGATTACGGCGTTGGCAGAGTGAAAAACGAAATTTGCGATCAAATTTCAATTAGAAAAGCGCGAGTGGTGTTATCCACTGGCGCTTTTCTGGTATAAAAATTGAATGTGAGTTTTCGCAATGGTATAATTTTACTATAATCAAATCGTGCGAAACTAAAGTAATTTCCAATAACTGTTACTGAACGAAACCCAAAATATTCCTACGGAAGGGAATTGCTTATGGCTATTCAAAAAGAGGAGCTTTATCACCTAATTGAACGTCTGCAAGAGCAGGACCGAAAAACTGCCTTTGACTTTCTTCAATACTTGGTCGTCCGTTCTAAAGGAAAGCAAGGAGGTTGGAATGACATCGATAAAGCTGAACCAGATGTTGAGCCCATTACCGAAGAAGAGCTTCGCCAGATGAACAGCACGGAAGGTTTTATAACGGGGGAGGAAGCGAAGCGTGAGTTTGGGCTTCAAGTTGATTTACCATAAGGAAGCAATCGAATTTTTGTCCAAACAAGAAAAGTATGTACAAGATAGAATTGCTCTAGGATTAAAAGGGCTGCTTCAAATTCCGCCTCGCGGTGACATTAAAACGATGAAAGGATATAATGGGTTATATCGTCTGCGGATAGGAACATTTCGTATCCTCTTTGAAATCAATCATGTTGAAAAGTTGATATACATCCTAACTATGGATTTCCCTGGAGGCGTTTATAAATAAAACCCGGTTATTCCTACTGCCTTAGAGTAACCGGGTTTTATTCGTTTAGGAATTATGCTTAGCAAGACCTATGGGACCCCTAAAGACCCCATCTAAACCGCTATCGATAACTCTCCGAGCGATAGCCGCCACATCGGTGCTGTACAACTGCCGTTCAACCATCCTCTGAAAATACACAGAACCGGAAAAGGTGTATTTATTCAGCCGCCCCTCTGGCGTATGCATCTGCTCTCGGACATATCGAATGAGGTCACCGCAAGCCAGGCACAAAGGCAGTTCCAATAATAACGACCCTGCCAAATAGCGTGCAGCGTTATGCCCGGCCAGCGAACCGGTGACGATGGCTTCCGTATGGCCAACGAGCAAACCGGCCTTCTCTCCGGCGCAAAAGAGGTTTTTCAGCCCTTCCACCAACAGGGCGTCGTTGCGCGGCGGATGGGACAAAAAGCGAATTGAATTGCCGATCCCACCGGCGTACGGTTCTTCAATCCGAGCATTTTCCAGCCCAGGGATTTGACGTAATCGTTCCAATGGAAAAAAGGGAGCCATGAGCTTCGCTTGACCTGTATCGAGAAGAATGACATTTTCCACGTATTCCGGGAGCGCATATTGTTGACAGGATTTGATGGCGAGGGTGTCTGCTTTTCGCAGCGAAGGCGGTACGGGAATTACAGCATGGCCCTTTTCATTTAACTCTTGAATGAGTTTTTTCGACAAAGAATCTTTATTGACTATGAGAGAACCAGACATGGAGCCGCACTGACCACCCGGACGTAAATCGGTGATTTCACTGACACCGGCGAGATCAGAGAGGCTGACCCGCCCACCAAAACTGGGGCAGCGTAGTGCGCACATGGCACAACCGTTGCCAAACTTACGGCAATGGCCCATCGGTCCCGCTGTTCCGGTGGCGTCCACAAACACAGCTCCGGGAATCGTTTCTCCCTTTTCGACGATAACCGCCTGAATTTTACCTGACTCCTGTTTTACTCCGGTGACCCGGGAGAGAAATCGGAGAGAAACACCGCTGTTCTTCAATAATTTTCGAATAGCCGGTTCAATCGAATGAATGTCGTAGAGACTGGCATGGTTATGGCCGGGAAAATTTATGTTCCGGTGCCGGGCCGTTCGGTCGACCAGTTCAAACAAGTCTCCTGCACCTAAAGCGATCATTTCTTCGGTGGCGGTAAAGCGGCCGTTGTTGCGCATGATACCGCCCACTAATCCGGTTCCCAGAAGCTGATCCGTTCGCTCCAGGAGGATCACTTCTGCACCGGTGTAAACGGCTGTTAAGGCCGCTGCTGCCCCAGCCCAACCGCCGCCGACGATGACAATTCTCTCCATACCTCAATCCCCCTTACCATCACCATATGTAAAATTATGGTAAGTCGATAGGGTTGAGAGTTGAAGATTCTATTTTCGTTTTTCAGTGTGGTTTATCCAAAATAACTTATTGGCTGCAATGTTGTTGCCAATCTCCATGTGTTTCTAATGCTTTTCATCGTCTTGGTTCATCATCATTTCCAGATCATTTTTTCTTATAGGCGCTGAGTTAGCCACAGTCCCTTTTGGATACTTACCGTAAGTCATAAATCTGTTTTTGGCGATGGTATAACCGATGATGATCCCAGCCGTTAAAAAGATGAACAAAGAGAGGAAATAAAACTGTGTCGATGAAAGCTCGATATTGAGCCAAGCGATCCGAATTCGGTCGGCGAGGGGTTCTGTGAGGGCGCTTCGTAAAGCTTCAAAGATGGAACTCAACCGATCAGGCATGATGATCACCCGCCTTAGTATTTTCCACTCTAATTATACGATCATTTCCCAATGTTTTGGTAGAAGAGCAAGCAGGAAAAGGGATAACCGGTATCGAAATATTTTGACATTATCTTGTTAGCTTTTCAATGCGGTGCTTAATCCTAGTATGCCTTTGATTTCTCTGGGAAAGGTGAGGTGATGAAGTGTATGCGGGAAGCCTTCTTAACGTTGGCGCCAAAAATACCTTACTTGATCGGTTCGGACAAAATCGCGCTCTTTGCAACGGATGAAGAAAAATTCATCTACTGGGACAATCCTGGAAAGTTACAGTTGGGGATTCAAGCGGGCGACCTGCTGAAGCCGAATTCTACACCTCGTCTAGTGATGGAGAGCGGCAAATCAATTGACCGCATTGTTTCCAAGGAGGTCTACGGTGTTGAAACACGATCGATCTGCATTCCCATACCGGGCGGAACGATTGGGGTCGCCTTCGACTTAACCCACCGGAGCAATGTGCTTACCTCGGTAGGTGCCACCAATGAGTCCATAACTGAAATCAGTAAGGCCATGACGGAAATCGCGGCTTCTTCGAGCCATATAGCGGAAACAAGCGAACAAACCCACAAGCTAACAGAGCAAGCGAAAGTGCTGACTTTGTCGATCGGCAGAATCTCAAAAGAAATTCAGGGCATTGTCTCGCAATTGAATATGTTGAGCCTTAACGCGAGTATTGAGGCTGCTCGTTCCGGTGAGTACGGGAGAGGATTTTCCGTAGTCGCCCAGGAAGTACGAAAGTTAGCCAACCAGAGTCGGGAGCGAATGGGAACGATCGATTCCACCGTGAGCCAACTACCGCCGTTGCTGCAGGAACTGGATATGGCCATGGGCGGACTGACCGGAGACGTACGGCGGCAAGCTGCGAGCAGTCAGGAAATCGCTGCGGCCCTGTCCGAGATGAATCGCTCCATGAAGGAATTGGAAGCATTAGCCCAACATATTACCTTATAGTCATCGACAGGTCCTTTACCCCGTCGAAGCAAAAGAGCCTACCGATTTATTTCGGTGGGCTCTTTTGCTGGCTTATTATGGTTATGTGTTGGCCGCCCAAGCGACCAGAAAACCTAGGATGGCTCCCGCCGATACCTCTAGGGGGGAATGGCCGAGGCGCTCCTTTAGGGGCATCACATCACTACGACGGAAACGAAAAATCTGCAACAATTGATTGAGTGTTTTTGCATGTTCTCCGGCGGAGCGGCGAACCCCCATCGCGTCAAAAATGACGACGGCACTAAAGACGACCGAGACGGCAAAAAGATCTGAATAGATACCATCGCGAAAGGCGATTCCCGAAAGCAGGGAGACGACGAGGGAAGTATGGGAACTGGGCATTCCGCCGGGTTCAAAGAAACGGGTCCAGAGAAATCGACCGTTTTGGATCGACTCATTGACGAACTTGATCGCCTGTGCGAGGAGAACAGCGAAAAGAGTGCTATAGATGAGCGGTAGTGTCAACGACATTTCCCCCGTAACTCGAACCATTATGCTGGATGATGGGTAAATCAGGTACCCCTTTTTCGTACAATCGTCCTGCAAGTCATAAAAGGCAAGGAAATCTATCGAACCTTGATGGACCCTTCGAACTGCTCAGACTTACAGAGACAGCCGTTTCTCCAAAGCTTCCCTTTCGGCCTCATACCCCGGCTTACCGAGTAGGGCAAACATGTTACGCTTATATGATTCTACACCCGGCTGGTCAAAGGGATTGATGCCTAGCATGTAGCCGCTGACGGCACAAGCCTTCTCAAAGAAATAGAAGAGCTGCCCAAGAGAGTAGGCGTCTTGTTTGGGTACCGTCAGAGCGATATTAGGCACCTGTCCGTCTACGTGAGCGAGCAGCGTGCCGGAGAAGGCTTTTTGATTGACGAAGTCCATCGTTTTTCCTGCTAGAAAGTTCAACCCGTCGCTGTTGGCGGGATCGGTGGGGATGGCCATCTCCAACCGAGGTTGGCGGAACTGCAGCACTGTCTCAAAGAGGATGCGCATCCCCTCTTGAATATACTGCCCCATGGAATGCAAGTCCGTGGAAAATTGCACCGACGCCGGGAACAGGCCTTTATGCTCTTTGCCTTCGCTTTCCCCGAAAAGCTGTTTCCACCACTCAGCCACATATTGAAGGGATGGTTCGTATCCTACCAGCAGTTCTATCATTTTTCCCTGCCGATAGAGAGCGTTTCGAGCGGCCGCATAGCGGTAGCAGGCGTTCTCAGCAAGGGCAGGCTTCTCATATTCGGCCATAGCCGCCCGAGCACCAGCCATCAGTGTCGAAATGTCGATGCCAGCGGCGGCGATCGGTAAAAGACCAACAGCCGTCAACAGGGAGTAACGCCCGCCGACATCGTCCGGAACGACGAAGGTTTCGTATCCCTCTTGATCGGCAAGGCTCTTGAGGGCACCCTTGGCCCGGTCTGTCGTGGCATAGATGCGTTTTTTCGCTTCTTCGGCCCCGTACTTTTGCTCCATCCAGGTTTTAAACAGGCGGAAGGCGATAGCTGGCTCCGTCGTCGTTCCCGATTTGGAGATGACGTTGATGGAGACGTCCTTCCCTTCGAGGATCTCGAAGAGGTGGTGCAGATAGGTGGAGCTGATCTGATGGCCGGCAAAATAAATTTCACATCCTGGTCGACGGTTCCGGGGCAGTTGGTTGTGAAAGGTGTGAGAGAGCATATCGATGGCTGCCCGGGCGCCCAGATAGGAACCGCCGATGCCGATAATCACCAGCGCGTCGGAAGAGGAACGGATCCGTTCAGCCGCCGCTTCGATCCGGGCGAACTCGGCGCGATCATATCGCTCCGGTAGATGAAGCCAACCGGTATATTCGCTGCCGAGCCCAGAGCCTTGATGAAGCATCTCATGGGCCCGAAGTACTTCCGGTTCTAAAGATCCGATCGATGACTCAACGGTGGAATAGCTTAAATCTAACTCTAATCCTGTCATGGCAGAAACCCCCTTGTATTGCCATGGATATCCCAAGTCTTTGCCAATTTCGATGTGACTATGTATGCATCCTGCTTAGGGTTTGTAATTTATTATTTTTTTTGCATAAAAGGACCCAGCGCTTTCCTTCGCCCTCATCCCTTGTCTATGCTATTATGAGGGTGAGGTGAAAATGAATTGCATTTGACGCTGCAGGAAAAATTGAAAAATCTGCCCGACAGGCCCGGCGTCTACCTCATGAAAGACGAGACCGGCCGAGTCATCTATGTGGGGAAAGCGATCAATCTAAAAAACCGGGTTCGTTCCTATTTCCAGTCGGCCAAAAACTTGACCGCCAAAACACAAGCCCTGGTCGCTCGCATTCAGGATCTGGAGACCATCGTCACCGACTCGGAACTGGAAGCGCTCATTCTCGAATGCAACTTGATCAAAGAGCATAAACCGCGCTATAACATCATGCTGCGCGACGATAAAACTTATCCCTATCTAAAAGTGACCTTACAAGAGACCTATCCCCGCCTGTTGATGACCCGCCGTTTGGAAAAGGACGGAGGAAAATACTTCGGCCCCTATACATCAGCTGGTGCGGTGCGGGAAACGTTGAACCTGCTGCGCTCTATCTTTCCTCTGCGGACATGTTCCCGCAAAGATTTTGATCAGCGCAAACGGCCCTGCTTGAACTATCACATTGGCCGCTGCCTGGCTCCCTGTTTCGGCAAGGTGTCCCGCGATGAATACATGCATATGTTGAAGAATATCATCGCCTTTTTGGAAGGGAAAGAAGATGATCTCTTGCGCCGGCTCCGTGAGGAGATGCACCAGGCGGCGGAAGATCTCGAATTCGAACGAGCCGCCGAACTGCGCAACCGCATCCAAGCTTTGGAACAGGTGATGGAAAAGCAGAAGGTCGTCTCGACAGACCTAGAGGACCAAGACGTGATCGCCATGGCCCGTGGGTTCAACCAGGTCTGTGTACAGATCTTCTTTATCCGTGGCGGCAAGCTGATTGGGCGGGAGCATTTCATCCTGGAAGGGACCGACGAGATGGAGCGGTCCGAAGTGATCACGGCCTTTGTCAAACAGTATTACAGCCGCAGCGAGTTCGTGCCCCGAGAGATTCTTCTGCAGGAACCGCTCGAATCGCAAGAGGAAGAAGAAGTGCTCAGCCGCTTTTTGAAGGAGAAACGCAAGGGCAAGGTGGAGATCCGCGTCCCCAAACGGGGAGACAAGTTAAAACTCATCGAAATGGTGGCCAAAAACGCCTTGCTCACCTTGGAACAACTGCAAAACGAGCAACAGCGCAAAAAGTCCATGACCGAAGAGGCGGTCTTGGATCTGCAGCGTTACTTAGCCCTAGAGGAACCGCCATGGCGCATCGAGTGCTTTGATATTTCCAACACCATGGGCAAGGAATCGGTCGCTTCCATGGTCGTCTTCGAAGGGGGCGCGCCGAAAAACGCTGAATACCGGCGCTTTCGCATCAAGACTGTCGATGGGCCTAACGATTTTGCCTCCATGCAGGAAGTGCTCAACCGCCGATTCAGCCGTGCCCGCGAAGAAGCCCAAGCGGTTGAAGAAGGTCAGCTCGATCCGATGAGCGCTAAATTCGCTGTGCTTCCGGACCTGATCATCGTCGACGGGGGCAAGGGACAGTTGAGTTCAGCCCGGGAAACACTTCGTAGGGTCGGCTATGACTATATTCCCACCTTCGGTCTGGCCAAAGAGAATGAATGGCTCTTTCACGAATCGAGTTCAGAGCCGATCATCCTCCCGCGAGGTTCACGCTCACTCTACCTGGTTCAGCGGATTCGTGATGAAGCCCACCGCTTCGCTATCACCTATCACCGCAAGCTGCGAGCGCAAGCCCAGACGGCGTCGGTCCTCGACGAGATTTCTGGCATCGGTCCCAAGCGGAAGACGGCGCTGCTGCGTCACTTCGGCTCTGTTAAAAAGATCGCCGAGGCGACGCTGGAGCAACTGGCGGCCGTAGACGGCATGAATGTCGAGATCGCCGAGCGGGTGCTCAACCATTTTCGTGCGAGGGAGAAGGAAACCAAGGTTGCCGAATAAGGATTACGGAAAGGAAGGGAGGCGGCGCCGATGAACTCATTAGTTCTTCGCTGGCTGCTTAACACGCTCGCCTTGGCACTGACAGCGTGGTTTATCCCGGGGATTCATATCACAGGGATCGCACCGGCTTTTTTTGCTGCGCTCGTGTTGGGCGTCGTCAACGCGATCATCCGGCCCATCGTCATCTTGTTCACCTTACCGCTGAATGTGCTGACGCTAGGGCTCTTTACCCTGGTGATCAACGGCCTCATGCTGCAAATGGTCAGCGGTCTCGTTCGGGGATTTGACGTCTCCGGGTTTTGGGCGGCCTTTTTCGGCTCTTTGGTGCTGTCCGTGATCAGCATGGTACTCTCTTGGTTTGTCAGTGAAGACTGAGAACAGCGAAGGAGACGGTTTCGCTTCGAAGGCCAAAGGCTTTGTTACTGCTCACTTGGTAACTTAGTTTTTATAAGATAGCTACTTTTTGGGGGGGATTTCTTTTGCCCAACATTCGACTCGTTGCCATCGATATGGATGATACCTTGCTTACACCGGATCTGCAGGTCGCTCCGGCCGTTCGGAACGCGATTGAAGAGGCTCAACGGCGAGGGGTGCTCGTGACGTTAGCCACAGGGCGTATGTTCCGAGCGGCCATCCCTTTTGCCCGCCAGTTAGGCATCGATCTGCCCTTAATCGTGTACCAAGGGGCTATGGTAAAAGAGGCTGGCAATGACGAACTACTCTACCATGTACCGGTCCCTCCGGAGCCGGCGAGGGAAATCGTCGATCTTCTGAAAGAGGAACATCTGCATATAAACTTATATATTGATGATCACCTGCACATGGAAAAGATCGATCCAGAGGCCTTCGGCTACATAGGGCTCGCCAAGGTGCCTGTCACGTTGACGAAGGACCATGGGGCTCTGCTGGAAAAAGGATCTACGACCAAAATATTAGCCATTGGGGATCCCGACCATTTGACCAACGTCGAGGAACAGGCCCGCCAAAAGTGGGGGGGCGCGATCTACATCACCCGTTCGAAACCCTACTATTTGGAGTTCATGAATCGTAACGCCGGGAAGGGAAGTGCTTTAGCGTTCTTAGCTGACCGGCTGCAAATCCCCCGAGAAGCGACGATGGCTATCGGCGACTCTTATAATGACCTGGACATGCTGAAGTACGCCGGTGTCGGTGTGGCCATGGGCAACGGTGTAGAGGAAGCGAAAGCGGTTGCTGACTGGGTGACGACGACCAATGAGGACGATGGGGTTGCCGTCGCGCTTCGTCGGTGGGTCTTCGGGGAATAACTTATATTCCGGCTGGAACTCGGGGGTTCTTCCGAATGATCCTATTCGCAATTGCTTTTTCAAATGAAGCGGGGGAACCCATGGCAGGGTCTCCCGCTTTTTCTGTGCAAACCATTGGCAAAGGTGGGAAGGATAAGAATGCCACCTAAGAGAAATAGTCCATATACAGAATCGTTCGTAGAGCCATCGCCATAAGATTTGAAGAAGTGGGAGTGATTCCGTGGGCGCTCCTCCGTGGTTTCGATCGGCTATCATTTATCAGATTTACCCTCGCGTATACGGAATGAAAAAAGGCAAGTTCGGCACTTTCCGCGATATTCAAAGGGATCTTCCCCGCATCCAATCCCTAGGGGTCAACACCTTATACCTTCTGCCGATTCAACCGTCAGGTCAGATCCAGCGCAAGGGGATCGCCGGTTCCCCCTACGCCATCGCCGATTATAAAGGGATCGCTCCAGAATATATTGAGCTAGAAGGGAGGGAACCAGCCTCTGAGGAGGAACGGGCCCAGTGGGGGAAAGAGCAGTTTCGAGATCTTGTCCGCGAAGCCCATAGCTTGGGGATGCAGGTGCTTTTGGATTTTGTCGGCAACCACTGCGCCCCAGATAATGTGCTCCTCGATCCGGCGAACCCTCCTGAAAAGGGAGGCTACCACCCGGAATGGTTTCTTTGGTCGGGGGGTCCCTATCCGATTCCGTCGAATCAAGACTGGTCCGATACGGCAGAACTGAATTACGGAATTCCCATTCCCGGGAAACCGAACTTCGAAAGGCTTCGCTACGTAGACGATCAGATCCGGGAAGCCATGTGGCAATACATGATCTCTGTCCTAAAGTATTGGGTCAAAGAGTTTGATATCGACGGATACCGCTGTGATTTTGCCCACTGGGTTCCCTTGGAGTTTTGGCAAAAAGCCATCTCCCAGGTCAAAGGTCTCAAACCGGAAATCGTCTTTGTCGCAGAGGCTTATGAACGGCTGAAAGAGCTGCTGGAGAGCGGATTTGACGGCGTCTACGCCTTTGAACTCTATAACCAATTAAAGAGTCTGCACCATGATATCCGGCATAGCGATCCCTATTTCGAGATCCGTTATATCGAAGACAAGATCAACTGGGAATATAGTCATTACCCAAGGGGAACCAGCATGGTGCGCTACACGGAAAACCATGACGAAGTGCGCAGCGTCATCATGTACGGCGGGATCGAACGGTCAAAGCCCCCTTTTCTGCTCGCTTTGACTTTGCCTGGCGTGCCGATGCTTTATGCAGGACAAGAAAACGGCGCCTACATCCGTCCGCCGCTATTCGAAGGGAATTTTGGCGAGAACGAATTCCGCCCGATCGATTTTCAAACCCACCCGGAACTGCTGGCATGGTATCGCCACGTTTTGGCCATACGCAGTACTAAGGCATATCTACAGGGAGAAGAGGTTCGCTTCTTCCCGACGAGCAGCCGAAAGGTGTCCGCCTTCCTTCGCAAGCAGGGCGATGCTATGGCTCTCGTCATGATCAACTTTAATGCGGAACCACAAGCCGAATCGGTCCAGTTCCAAGTGCCGCCAGAGGTTTATGACGGTGAACAAGAAGGGGAACTGGTCGACCTGTTGGATTCAGGGATTGTCATTTCGCTGTCAACGGGGAGGCCCCCTGAGCAGGTGGCCCTGTATTTGGCACCACTTCAATCGGTCATTTTGGAAGTGAGGCGAAACAATTGACAAAGGTCTTTTCCAGACGGGCAAGTGGAGTTCTCCTGCATCCCACATCCCTGCCGGGAGCGAACGGCATCGGAAACTTAGGGTTGGAAGCCTATCGGTTTGTGGATTTCTTGCAAGCTGCCGGGCAAAGCCTCTGGCAGGTCTTGCCTTTGGGACCGACCGGTTTTGGTAATTCTCCTTACTCGGGGCTCTCGGCCTTCGCCGGAAATCCCTCGCTGATCAGCCCCGAGAAGCTCTATCAAGAAGGGCTGCTGCGCAAGGATGAACTGCCGGAGTTGTCCGAACGTCTTCAAGACTCCGTCGACTTTGCCCGCTCGAAGGGCGAGAGCGATCGGTTCTTGCGGTCGGCTTTTCGTCACTTTCTAGAGACGGACCGTTGGCGCGATGATTATAAGCGCTTTTGCGGACACCATGGGACTTGGCTTGATGAATTCGCCTTATACATGGCCTTAAAAGAGGCCCATCATGAGCGGGCCTGGACAGACTGGGCTGACGAATATGCTCGCGGCGATAAAGGTGCCATCTCGGATTTTGTCTCTCGCTTCGGCGAAGAGATCGAATTTCATAAGTTCGTGCAATACGTCTTTTTTCACCAGTGGCAGGCCCTGAAAGCTTATGCCAATGAAAAAGGAATTCAGATCATCGGTGATCTACCGATCTATGTGGCTATGGACAGCGCCGATACCTGGGGAAGGCGCGAACTGTTCCGGTTAGATCAACGGGGGTTGCCTCTCGAAGTGGGCGGAGTACCGCCCGATTATTTCAATGCCAAAGGACAGCTTTGGGGAAACCCCATCTATGACTGGGAGAGCATGGCCAGGACCGGCTATCGCTGGTGGATCGAGCGCATCCGCCACACCTTGTCCATGGTCGATCTGATCCGTCTCGATCACTTTCGCGGATTTGAGGCCTATTACGCGATCCCCTACGAAGACGAAACAGCCGAGAAGGGAATCTGGAGAAAAGGACCGGGTGCGGCGCTCTTTCAGGCCCTGGAGCAGGAACTCGGTTCACTGCCGCTGATCGTGGAGGACCTGGGCGTCATCACGCCGGAAGTGGTGCAATTGCGGGAGCAGTTTGCCTATCCCGGCATCAAGGTATTGCAGTTTGCCTTTGACTCCAATGAGGATAATGACTTTATTCCTTATCGGTACCCGAACAACTGTGTCGTCTACACGGGCACTCATGACAATGACACGACCCGGGGCTGGTTTGATCAAGCCTCATCGAGTGACCGGGCGCATGCCTTGGAGTACCTGAACAGTGATGGACAGGATGTGGTATGGGACTTTATTCGCCTTGCCTTGTCCTCCGTCGCTGATGCCGCCGTTTTTCCGATGCAAGACATTCTTTCGTTAGACAGCGGCGCTCGCTTCAACTTTCCCGGTACGACCGACGGTAATTGGCTCTGGCGGTTTCAATGGCCGATGCTCCCTGAACGGCTCGTCGTCAAGCTGGCCCGGCTGACGAAACTTTACGGGAGGTAGACGGGAAAAACAAAAGAGCAAGAGCCGTTGAATGTGATAAAATAAACTGGGGCCTGTTCATAGATGTTCCGCCCCCGGATTTTATTACTGGATGTAGGACCTGTGAGGGATTTATGGAAAAAAAAGTGGATAAACCGAAGATACAAATGGTCATCATCACGGGTCTTTCCGGAGCGGGGAAAACCCACGCCGTCCGTGCCTTGGAAGATCTAGGATTCTTTTGTGTAGACAATTTGCCGCCGAATCTGCTGCCGAAGTTTGGCGAATTGATCGTCCAGTCCAAAGGGAAAATCAACAAGGTGGCTTTGGTCATCGACATTCGCGGCGGAGAGTTTTTCGGCACCCTTAGCGACGGATTGCATAACTTAGGGGCACAGGGGATCGAATGTGAGATTCTCTTCTTAGAGGCCTCCGACGAAACGCTGATCCGGCGCTATAAAGAATCACGGCGCCGTCATCCTCTATCCGATAGCTCTCGCATCTTCGACGGCATCAAGCTGGAACGGCAGATGCTCACGGACCTGCGAGGCCAGGCGAATAAAATCATCGATACGACAGACCTTTCGTCACAGCAGCTGAAGGCCCAGGTGATCGAACTGTTCGGGAAAGACGAACAGAGCAAACGCATGCGCATCACCGTCATGTCCTTCGGTTACAAATATGGAACTCCCCGGGACGCAGACCTCTTGATGGATGTACGATTTTTGCCCAATCCTTTCTACGATCCGAACTTGCGTCCTCTGACGGGCAATGACGAACCGGTCCAAGAGTTCGTCCTCTCGTCACCGACGACACGGCTTTTTCTGCGCAAATACTACTCGCTGCTGCGGTTTCTCATCCCTCACTATATCAAAGAGGGGAAAACCCATCTGGTCATCGGTATCGGATGCACCGGAGGAAAACACCGCTCCGTCACGTTGGCTAACCGCCTTGCGGCCGCGTTAGCCAAGCAGGAATATGCCGTCACCGTCAAGCACCGGGACATCGAGAAAGATCGGGGAGGGAACGAGCGGGCGTGAAATCGGTCATCATGTGGTTTTATCCCGGGCTGAAAGTCAAACGGTGGATGGCCTTGTCTTTCTTCGGCCTGCTCTTGGCCGGAGCTAGCATCTCTTTGGCTTTTGACGGTGAATTTTTTGGCTACCTGGAGACCAGTCTGCGAAAGATTTCCCTTCCCCGTGAACCGATACCCCTTGGATTGATCAGCTTGCTCATTTTTATGGCAGGCTTGTTCATGCATATTTACGGCTTTATGGCCATGGTTCGATCCATATCACAAGTCTTGCGCCCGGAGATGGACAGCAAGCTCGTGGAAGTGCTCTACCGACGCCGCTCGCTCGAGCGAGGCCCGAAGGTCGTCGTCATTGGCGGCGGCACCGGCTTGTCGGTCATGTTGCGAGGCTTAAAGGAGTATACGTCCAACCTCACTTCCATCGTCACCGTCTCTGATGACGGCGGTAGCTCGGGCCGTCTCCGGGACGATTTCGGCATCGTTGCCCCGGGCGATATCCGCAACTGTCTGGTGGCGTTAGCTGATACGGAATCAGACATGGATCAGGTGTTGAACTACCGCTTTCAACAGGGAGAAGGTCTGAAAGGCCACAACTTGGGCAATCTGCTCCTAGCGGGAGCTGCCGAATCAGCGGGAAGTTTCGAAAAAGCTGTTTCCTTGATGAGCCGGATCCTTGCCATCCGGGGCCGCGTATGGCCTTCGACGCTCTCGAACATCACCCTTTGCGCCGAATTGGCTGACGGGAGCCATGTGCGCGGGGAAACCGCCATCACCAGTGCCGAGGCCGCCATCAAGCGAGTCTATCTCGATCCCGTCGACTGTGTTCCTCTAGCACAAACCTTGCAAGCCATTGAGGAAGCCGATGCGATCATCTTAGGGCCGGGAAGCCTCTACACGAGCGTCATCCCCAATTTGCTCGTGCAAGATATCTGCCAGGCGCTTCATAAAAGCCAGGCAACCAAGATTTATGTGTGCAACGTCATGACCCAACCGGGAGAGACGGACGGCTACACGGCCTCGCGCCACGTAGCTGCTATTCACCGACACTGCGGTCCCGGTCTGGTCGATGCGATCATCGTCAATACGGAAGCGGTTCCGAAAGTGCTACTGCACAAGTACGAAGAAAAGGGACAAAAACCGGTCGTGATCGATGTAAAGTACTTAGAAAAACAAGGATGTAAAGTCATCCGGGCTCGGCTCATCAATAAGCAGAACCTCGTCCGCCACGATCCGATTCGGTTGGCCCAGGCGATCATGAGCCTGGTCATCCGGGAGAAGGAACGGCAAAGCGGGGTCGGTTTTATCGACCGCATGCTTTTTCGACGCAAACTATCCCGAGATTTTTTACCCCGTTCCTTGTCGAATCGAGCCGAAAGTCGGCTTGGGGAGTGAACTCGCCGTGTCTTTTTCCGTGGAAACTAAAGAAGAACTGGCCCGGCTGATTCCTCGCCGAAGATGCTGCCAGTTGGCTGAACTGGCCTCTCTTTTTCGTATGGACGGGTCGCTCCAGATCAGCCGGGAGATGGGCGTTTCCCTGACGATTACGACGGAAAGCGCCAGTTCAGCCCGGAAGATATTCCGGTTGATCAAATCGGTCTTCGGACTGCAGACCCAGATCATGGTCCGCCGCAAACGGCGGTTACGAAAAAGCAATGTCTATGTCATCTCGCTGCCGACGCGAATCGAGGGGCGCGATGTGCTACAGGAATTGGGCATCACCGACAGCGAAGGAAGTTTTTCTTTCGAACCCCGGGCAGATTTGCTCAAACGGCAATGCTGCCGCCGGGCCTACCTGCGGGGGGCCTTTCTCGGTGGAGGTTCTGTCAACAGTCCTGAAGGAACGTATCACCTCGAGATCATCACGAACGACGAGACTCATGCGCAAATCCTTTCAGACCTTTTGCATAAGTTTGGCCTCGCTGCCAAGGTGAGCCAGCGCAAGGGGTGGCACATCGTTTATCTAAAAGAGAGTGAACAGATCGTCGAAATGTTGAATATTATCGGTGCCCACACGGCACTGCTAAACTTTGAAAACGTGCGCATCGTCAAAGGGATGCGCAACCAGGTGAACCGCCTCGTCAACTGTGAAACGGCCAACTTGAATAAGACGGTAAACGCTGCCCTGCGCCAGGTGGAGATGATTCAGTTCGTCATCCGCAACATGGGACTGGACAAACTAGCGCCGCAACTACGAGAGATCGCTGAACTGCGGCTGCAGTTTCCCGACGCGAGCTTGAAGGAATTGGGCCAGATGATCACTCCCCCCGTCGGCAAATCGGGCGTCAACCACCGCTTGCGCAAGCTCGAAAGCCTGGCCGAGGAACTGTCCCGGAACATGTCCGGCACAGCAAGGGGGTAACTGATGGCCCGTAACACTCGATCCTATCCGGTGGAGGGAAAGAATTCCCTCCACTTTGTCTACCGGAACGTCCCATTTCTCCGGGTGATCAAAAATTTCATCGTCATCTGGCTGGCCCGGTACACTCCTCTGCTGGGATTGAAACACTGGATGTACCGTCGCTTGCTGGGGATGCAGATCGGCCCGAATACGTCGGTGGCGCTCATGGTGATGATGGATATCCTCCACCCCGATATGATCCGGATCGGCGAAGATTGTGTCATCGGCTATAACACGACCATCCTGGCCCATGAATATCTGCTTCGGGAATACCGGTTAGGGGAAGTACAAATCGGCAACCGGGTGGTCATCGGCGCTAACTGTACCCTCTTGCCGGGAATCACCATCGGCGATTATGCGGTGGTAGCCGCCGGTGCCGTCGTTACAGCCGATGTTCCGCCAAACAGCTTCGTGGCCGGTGTGCCGGCCCGGGTCGTTCGGTCGCCCTATTATGAGGTGCTGCCAAAGTAACACAACAAGTAACACTAAAGCTATCATTTTATAATACTATCATCGTGCTGGCCCGGGGTGCATCGGCTCCGTTCGCTAAGGGCTGCGCGGCTGTTCGCTTGGCTGCTCCGCGAGCGCGCCAAACCTCTGGGCTATTCTGCATGTGAACCGTGGCGCGCAGTCACGCTTCGCAGCCTGCGCTCACGACGCCGCTTCGCCCAAAACGCTTACTACGCCAATGCACCCCTAGGCTGTGCTGCGTGCTACTTTTTTAAAGAAGATTATTTTAGAGAGGTAGGGTTTGGTACATGCCTGTCGGACTCGGACAATACATGGAACAGACGCAGAAACTCATCATGACTCCCGACTTGCGCCAAGCCATTACGATTCTCCAGCTAAACGCGATAGAGCTTTCCACCTATATCGAACAGGAAATGACGCAAAACCCGTTGCTGGAACTGTCAGAACAATCAGGAGATAAAGAGGAACCCATTGATACAGCGGAAGCGAATTTGGACACCTACGAACAAGGCGAGCAGGGACAAGGGGACGATGAAAAGGCCGCTCCCGATTGGCAAGAATTCCTACAGCGGGACTTCGCTCCCGGGATGGGTCTCGGAGGGACGAGTCCAGAAAAATCGTATGATTATTTCCTGAACGAAGCGCCGACGCTGCAAGAACACCTGAGTGAGCAACTGAGCGTGGCCGACCTGCATGAAGGGCAACGGCAGATCGGTGAATACATCATCGGAAACATCGATGAACAGGGGTATTTTCGTCTGTCTCTGGACGAAGTGGCTGCGGCGCTGCGATATCCCGAAGGGGATGTGCAGGAACTCCTCCAGTTGATTCAAAGCTTTGATCCGCCAGGCGTGGCGGCCCGAGACTTGGCTGAATGCCTGCGGATCCAACTGATCCAACAAGAAATGCTGACTCCACAACTGGATGTAATTTTAGAAGAACACTTATCCGATCTGGCTGCGGGACGCCTGTCCCGAGTCGCCCAGAAACTCAAGCTGTCCACAGGCCAAGTGCAAGACTTGGTGGATATCGTCAAACGCCTCGATCCCAAGCCGGGCCGAAGATTCAGTCAGGGGAAGGATGTTCGGTATGTTCTTCCCGATGTGGTCGTTGAGAAGATGGATGGGGAGTATGTGATCCTGGTCAATGACATCACAGCACCCCGACTGAAGGTGAATGGAACTTATCGGTCCCTGCTCCAGCAAGAAATCCCCCAGGACCCGGAGACACGCAAATATGTGGAACAGAAGCTGAATTCAGCCATCTGGCTGATCAAGGCCATCGAACAACGACGGTTGACCCTCCATAAAGTCGTTGATTGTATCGTCGTGCTGCAGCGGGATTTTCTCGAACAGGGGCTACCTTTCCTCAAACCGCTCAATCTCAAAGATGTGGCTGACAGCGTGGGCGTTCATGAGTCGACGGTCAGTCGGGCCATCGCCGGGAAATATGTGCAAACTCCCCGAGGAGTTTTCGAATTGAAGTTTTTTTTCGGCAGCGGTGTAAAAAATAAACGGGGAGAAGCTAAAACATCGGCAGAAAGTATCAAGGGGCTCATTCGTAAAATGGTGGATGAGGAGGATGCCTATCAGCCTTACAGCGATCAGCAAATCGCCGACGCCTTAAGCGCCCGCGGCATTAAAATCTCCCGCCGGACCGTCGCCAAGTACCGCGACGAGATGGGGCTGTTGGCGACGCCGCAGCGTCGGCGTTACTCCTAAGAAAGCTAAAGTACTTTTTAACTTAACCCTTGACAAATCTAGGTCGCTTCTGGAAGGAATTAAGTGTCGAATGTGGAATAGACTAAGACGGTATTAAACCGCGATTTTTAAGGAGGATTCTATTCATGGCAGTCCGTATTGGTATCAATGGTTTTGGTCGTATTGGTCGCCTGGCAACACGGGTGGCGCTGGCAAACCCGGAAGTGGAAATCGTCGCCATCAATGACTTGACAGACGCGAAGACAAACGCTCACCTGTTCAAATACGACTCCGTTCATGGCACTTATCCCGGTCAGGTAACAGTGGGCGAAGACAACATTGAGATCGACGGTCGGCCGATCAAAGTATTTGCGCAAAAAGACCCCGCCGCCATTCCCTGGGGGGATGTGGGCGTTGACATCGTGATCGAGTCAACCGGGCTGTTTGTAGACGGTCAAAAAGCAGCGGCTCACTTCCAAGGGGGCGCAAAAAAAGTCATCATCTCGGCGCCTGCGAAAAACGAAGACATCACCATCGTTATGGGCGTCAATGAGAAGGAATATGATGGGTCGAAACACAAGATCATCTCCAATGCCTCTTGTACCACCAACTGCTTAGCCCCCGTCGCTAAAGTATTGAATGACGAATTCGGGATCATCAAGGGCTTGATGACCACCGTTCACTCCTATACAAATGACCAAAAAATCTTAGACCAAACCCATAAAGACTTGCGTCGGGCTCGTGCCGCCGCTATGTCCATCGTTCCAACGTCGACCGGTGCTGCGAAAGCCATCGGCAAAGTCATCCCGGCCCTCGACGGTAAGCTGAACGGCTTTTCTATGCGCGTTCCGACACCAAACGTCTCCGTCGTGGACTTAGTCGTCGACGTAAAGAAAAAGACGACTATCAAAGAAGTTAACGATGCCCTGAAAGCAGCTGCCGAAGGTCCGCTACAGGGGATTCTCGGTTACAATGAACTCCCCCTCGTCTCCCGCGACTATAACGGCACCCATCTGTCCTCTGTCGTCGACGGCTTGTCCACCATGGTCTTAGACGGCGATATGGTGAAAATCATCGCCTGGTATGACAACGAATACGGCTATTCGGTTCGTTTGATCGACCTGGCTCTGTATGTAGCGTCGAAAGGACTGTAGAACGGGTCGCATTGGCAAAGTTCGCTAAGGGCTACGCGGCGGTTCACCTCGTTGCTCCGCCCAAAACGCTCACCCTGCCAACGCAACCCTTGGGAGGTATTGGTAGGAAGGTTGAAGTGAGTATATCGTGGTTTGGAGGTCCAGGAATGAACAAGAAAACGATCAAAGACATCGATGTCAAAGCGAAACGCGTCCTCGTGCGCGTTGACTTTAACGTTCCCGTGAACGATGCGGGCGTGATCACTGACGATACCCGTATTCGTGCTGCCCTTCCGACCATCCAATATCTGATCCAAGCGGGGGCCAAGGTGATCTTGGCCTCCCATTTTGGTCGTCCGAAGGGAAAAGTAAACGACAAGTACCGCCTGACGCCGATCGCTGGCCATCTCTCTGAACTGCTCAACCGTTCCGTGAAAAAACTGGATGACTGCATCGGCCCCGACGTGGAAGCTGCCGTCAAAGAGGCTCAACCAGGCGATGTCATCCTTTTAGAAAACGTCCGCTTCTATCCGGAAGAGGAGAAAAACGATCCCGAATTCTCTCGTAAGCTGGCCTCGCTGGCTGATGTCTATGTGAATGATGCTTTTGGCACGGCTCACCGGGCACACGCTTCGACAGCAGGCGTAGCGGCTTACCTTCCCGCAGTGGCTGGATTCTTGATGGACAAAGAGATTTCGATCATGGGCAAAGCTCTCGCCCAGCCCGAACGTCCCTTTGTAGCCGTCATGGGCGGTGCCAAAGTGGCCGATAAAATCGCCGTCATCGAAAACCTCTTGAACAAGGTGGATACGCTGATCATCGGCGGCGGCATGGCCAACACCTTCTTCTATGCCATGAATCTCGAAGTCGGGAAATCGCTCTGTGAAAAAGACAAAGCCGATACAGCCCGGGAATTGCTGCAGAAAGCAGAAAAAGCCGGCGTAAAGATGATGCTGCCTGTTGACGTGGTCATTGCCGACACGTTGGCGGCAAACGTACCAACAGAAGTCGTTCCAGTCAATGCTATCCCTGCCGATAAGTCAGCCTTGGACATCGGGCCGGAGAGCGTCAAACAGTTTGCCCAAGCCCTCTCCGCTTCGAAAATGGTCCTATGGAACGGGCCCATGGGCGCTTTTGAAGTGGAGCCCTTCGACCGTGGCACCATGGGCGTGGCTCAAGCGATGGTCAATGTGCAAGGCACGACCATCATCGGCGGCGGGGACTCGGTCGCTGCCGTGGAAAAAGCCGGGCTGGCCGAAAAGATGACCCACGTTTCCACCGGCGGTGGCGCTTCGCTTGAGTTTTTAGAAGGACGTGAACTGCCCGGGGTAGCGGCTCTTTTGGACGCTTAACTGGTAAGTTTCTAGCCGCTACTGATACGCTGTGGTAAATCGGGGTGGAATGACGCCGCTTCGCCCAAATCGCTCACTCTGTCATTCCACCCCAGATTTTACTTTGTAGTGAGGCTATCCTATTTGGGTAGCATGCGTAAGAGTTATATATGTTGTAAGTTATATACGTTCAAATAAATTCAGCGATAAGGTGGTGCATCTCTGTATGCGTACACCAGTCCTAGCCGGCAACTGGAAGATGTATATGACCCCTGAGGAAGGCCGCCAGATGGTTCAGGCGCTCATTCCGCTCGTAGCTGACTGCCGGGAAAGGGAAATCGTCCTTTGCCCGCCTTATATATCTTTAGATTCCTTAGCGAAAGCGCTAAAAGGCACGAACATCGCTTTGGGAGCACAGAACATGCATCCCGCCAAGGAAGGCGCCTATACGGGCGAAGTGGCCCCGGGAATGCTCAAAGCCCTCGACTGTAAATATGTGATCCTGGGACACTCGGAGCGGCGGCAGTACTTTGGGGAAACGGATGCCACGGTGGCTGAAAAGGTGAAAGCGGCGCTGGCCGCCAACTTGATTCCCATCGTCTGTGTCGGTGAGACCTTGGCCCAGCGGGAACAAGTCATCACGGAACCGGTGGTGGACATCCAAGTCCGTCTCGGTTTGGCCGGTCTTTCGCCAGAAGAACTGGCCGGCATCATTATCGCCTATGAACCGGTTTGGGCGATCGGGACCGGTAAGACAGCTTCTTCGGCTGATGCACAGAAGGTTTGCCGATTTATTCGTTCTGTGCTGTCCTCCTGGCATGGCGATACAGCAGAAAAGGTGCGCATCCTTTACGGCGGCAGCGTAAAGCCCGACAACATTCGAGAACTGATGGAACAACCTGATATCGATGGGGCGCTTGTCGGCGGAGCCAGCCTAAAGGCAGACTCTTTTGCCCGCATCGTCCGTTTTGAAGAACAATAAGGAAGTGACCCTTTTGTCGAGTCCACAGACACCGGTCATGTTGATCGTCCTCGATGGTTGGGGACTCCGTGACGACATGGAAGGAAACGCCCTAAAGCTCGCCAACCTGCCCAACTTTCATCGCCTGTGGGAGACATACCCCCACACGTCGATTCAAGCATCCGGGGAATATGTGGGCCTGCCGAAAGGACAGATCGGCAACTCGGAAGTGGGCCATCTCAATATTGGTGCCGGTCGTGTCGTCTACCAAGAACTGACCCGCATCTCCAAAGCCGTTGAAACGGGAGAACTGGAAAAGAATCCGGTCCTGGCGGCAGCGATGGATCGACTCTCGGGGACGGGCAAAGCCCTTCATCTCATGGGACTGCTCTCCGATGGCGGCGTTCACAGCCATATCGACCACCTTTTCGCCTTGCTTGATATGGCCGTCGCACATGGCGTGGATAAGATCTTCGTCCATGCCTTCTTAGACGGTCGAGACGTGCCTCCGGCGAACGCTAAAGAATATGTAGAAGCGCTCGATAAAAAGTTAGCTCAAATCGGGGTCGGACAACTGGCCACCATCAGTGGTCGTTATTACGCGATGGATCGCGATAAACGTTGGGAACGAGTGAAACGAGCTTGGGACGCCATCGTTTATGGTGAAGGTGAAAAAGCTCCCCTCGGTTCAGCTGCCGTTGAAACGGCCTATCATGCCCGCTTGACTGACGAGTTTGTTCTCCCTACGGTCATCATCGACGAAAAAGGAGAACCTCGAGGAACCGTCGCCGACGGAGACTCGGTCATCTTCTTCAACTTTCGTGCCGACCGGGCCCGCCAGCTTTCCCATGTCTTCACGGATCAGAATTTTGACGGCTTTGACCGAGGCCCGAAACTGCCGCAAGTTCATTTTGTCTGCATGACCCAGTATGACATCACGCTCGATGCACCGGTCGCTTTCCTGCCGCAGAATCTGGAAAACACTTTCGGCGAGGTCGTCTCCCGGGCTGGGATGCGCCAATTGCGCATTGCCGAAACAGAAAAATATGCCCATGTCACTTTCTTCTTCAATGGCGGCGTAGAAGAGCCGAACGAAGGAGAGGACCGGGTTCTGGTACCCTCTCCGAAGGTCGCCACCTACAACCTCCAGCCGGAGATGAGCGCCAATGAGGTCACCGACCGGGTGGTCGAAAAGATTAACAGCAAAGAGTATCCGGTCATAGTGCTGAACTTGGCCAACCCGGACATGGTCGGTCATACCGGTATCTTACCGGCGGCCATTCAGGCGGTGGAAACGGTAGACGGCTGTCTGGGGCGAATCGTGCCGGCTGTGCTCGATCAGGACGGCGTAGTAATCATCACGGCCGACCACGGCAACGTGGAGCAGATGATCGATCCTGATGACGGCGGGCCGCAAACGGCTCATACGACCAACCCAGTGCCGGTGATCTTAGTCA
Organism: Heliobacterium mobile; assembly: GCF_009720735.1. Taxonomy (GTDB): domain Bacteria; phylum Bacillota; class Desulfitobacteriia; order Heliobacteriales; family Heliobacteriaceae; genus Heliobacterium; species Heliobacterium mobile. Next base: position 31,897 of record NZ_WNKU01000022.1, on the reverse strand, counting down.
GTGACCGCCATAAAGATAAACAACTGCGCTCCGGCGGTGCCTTGGAGGATATCGCTCCGACGATGATCGAGTTGCTCCGATTGGAAAAACCTCTAGAAATGACAGGGAAGTCGCTCATTATGTCCTAAGCAAAATTCTTATATTTGGTGGTATATTTGTGGTAAATCGGGGTGTAATGACTCCGCTCGCTAAGGGCTCCGCGGCTGTTCGCTCGGTTGCTCCGCTGGTGCGCCGAACCTTTGGGCTATTCTGCATGTGAACCGTGGCGCACTTTGTCGCTCCGCAACTTTCGCTCACGACGCCGCTTCGCCAAAATCGCTCGCTCCGTCATTACACCACCTAATTTTGCTGTTAAATTCGCTAATCTTACTCTAAATTTTTAATATAAAATTAAATGAACTTAAATGGAGGGTTTTTGCGTGTCTGTAATTGCTGAAGTGTACGCCCGAGAAATTTTGGATTCCCGAGGAAACCCGACCGTAGAAGTAGAGGTCGTTCTGGAAGACGGAACTGTCGGCCGGGCCGCCGTTCCGTCGGGGGCTTCCACTGGAGCTTATGAAGCTGTGGAACTGCGGGATGGTGACAAAGAGCGCTACCTAGGCAAAGGAGTGCTCAATGCCGTCGACAACGTAAACACGGAAATCGCACCGGAAATCATCGGGTGGGATGTCACTCGCCAAATGGAGATCGACTCAGCCTTGATCGAGTTGGACGGTACGCCGAACAAAGGCCGTCTCGGTGCCAATGCGATTCTGGGTGTCTCCATGGCCTGTGCTAAAGCGGCCGCTCAATATCAAGGACTGCCCCTGTTCCAATACCTTGGCGGCGTTTTCGCCCGGGAACTGCCCGTACCGATGATGAACATTCTCAACGGCGGAAAACATGCCGACAATAACGTGGACATCCAGGAATTCATGGTCATGCCTGTAGGCGCCCAGAGCTTCTCCGAAGGCTTGCGCATGGGTGTAGAAGTTTTCCACTCCTTGAAAAAAGTCTTACAGAGCAAAGGCCTTAACACGGCCGTCGGTGATGAGGGCGGTTTTGCACCGAACTTGAAATCGAACGAAGAAGCGCTGAAAGTCATTTTAGAAGCGGTCCAAGCGGCCGGATACAAAGCAGGAGAAGATATCCTGCTGGCTGTTGACGCTGCCGCCTCCGAAATGTACAAAGACGGCAAATACCATCTCGAAGGGGAAGGAAAAGTGATGACCTCCGCCGAGATGGTCGACTTCTGGGAAGATCTCGTCAACCGCTATCCGATCATCTCCATCGAAGACGGTCTGAACGAGGATGACTGGGACGGCTGGAAACTGCTGACGGACCGTCTCGGCAAACGGGCGCAACTCGTTGGTGACGACCTCTTCGTGACCAATACGGAAAAGCTGTCCAAAGGCATCGAGACCGGTGTAGGCAACTCCATCTTGATCAAAGTGAACCAGATCGGCACCATCACGGAGACCTTGGCCGCGATTGAGATGGCTCGCCGGGCCGGATATACGGCGGTCATCTCTCACCGTTCCGGTGAAACGGAAGATGCTACGATCGCTGATTTGGCGGTGGCTGTCAATGCCGGCCAGATAAAAACGGGTGCGCCTTCCCGGACTGACCGCGTAGCCAAGTATAACCAACTGCTTCGCATCGAAGAAGAATTAGACGAACAAGCCACCTATCGTGGTAAGAAAACGTTCTTTAACTTAGAACGACGGTAGGATAGAAGACCCAGCGAAAAGGATAAAGACCAATATTTGGTATGGCCTTTTACGGGATTGGGTATAATGATGGTGGCGGGATCCGGGTTTTCCGACCCGGGTCCTTTTCCTTTTTTATCTCAAAGTAACAGACGAAATCTTCGCCACTTGTCGAAGATTTGGGATAAATCCCACGAACAAATCGTCTAGCTTGTGTTTCCAGGGGGGATGTGCTAAAATTCTTTTGTTAAATTGCCAGAATTTTGGTAAGGAGGTGTGTGTGTATTGCAAACCGCTGCTGTCGTATTTCAAGTCGTAGCCAGTTTAGGTCTAATTGCTTCGATTGTCATGCAGTCGGGTAAGAGTGCCGGTCTTTCCGGTTCTGTAGCCGGAGGGGCCGAAGCGATGTTCGGCAAGAAGAAAGGTTTGGACGAATTGCTCAACAAATTCACCATGGTTTTTGCCGCATTGTTTTTACTTAGTGCATTGGCCTTATCTATGTTGGGGTAATTCCGGGGATAACAGGGAGTATACTGGGGAGATTCTGGGGTAATCTGTGATTCGGGAAACAAAGGAGCGTGACACTCCGTGTCTTATCCGCTGTACGCGGCAATTGCCGGGGTCATCGGTCTGCTCTTTGCCGGATATTTGGCAATGAGCGTCCTGAAAGAGGATCAAGGAACCCAACGAATGAAGGAACTCTCTCAAGCGATTTTTGAAGGCGCCATGGCCTTCCTCAACCGCCAGTACAGAACGCTGATTCCTTTCGCTGTCATCATCTTTGGCGCCCTGCTCTATGGGAACTGGGGCAACCAGAAACTTGCCTGGGGACAGGCCATCTCGTTTCTGGTCGGTGCTTCCTTCTCTGCCGTCGCTGGCTATGTAGGGATGACGATTGCCACCAAATCCAACGCCCGTACGACGGCGGCAGCTATGCGCGGTCTCAATGAAGCCCTTTCGGTAGCCTTCCGAGGCGGCGCAGTGATGGGCATGTCTGTGGCCGGTTTGGGCCTCTTAGGTGTATCGGTCCTGTACATCGTCTATCAAGATGCCGTCATCATCAACTCCTTTGCCTTTGGTGCATCGGTCATCGCGCTTTTTGCCCGCGTTGGTGGCGGGATTTACACCAAGGCCGCCGATGTAGGTGCCGACCTCGTCGGTAAGGTGGAAGCCGGCATTCCTGAAGATGACCCGCGGAACCCGGCCGTTATCGCCGATAACGTCGGTGACAACGTAGGGGATACCGCTGGTATGGGTGCTGACCTATACGAGTCCTATGCGGCTACGACGATCGCGGCCATGCTGATCGGTGTGACCGTTTTTCCGGGACGGTTGGAAGGGATTTTTTATCCCCTGCTGATCGGTGCAGCCGGGCTCATTGCGGCGATCATTGCGTCTTTCTTTGTACGGACCACGGAAGACGGCAATCCGCAGATGGCCTTGAACAAAGGTCTTTGGGGCACAAACGTGCTGACAGCGGTGGCGACCTATTTTATCGCCCAGTCGCTCTTTGCGGACATTCCTGCGTCCAGTGCGTTTCCGTCCGGTGTTCCCCTAGGGTTAACGATTTCTGTCATCGCCGGACTGCTCGTCAACGTGGCTATCGGCTGGATTACAGAGTACTATACATCGTATAACTATAAGCCGGCTCAACATATCGCCTCGTCATCTTTGACCGGTCCGGCTACGAACATTATCGCCGGTATTGGCGTAGGGCTGAAGTCGACGGCGCTGCCGATCATCGTCATCGTCATCGCCATCGCCGTTTCTTACAACTATGCAGGTATCTACGGGATTGCTATGGCGGCGATGGGTATGCTTTGCACAGCCGGTATGGTCGTTGCGATTGACTCCTTCGGTCCAGTCGCTGACAATGCCGGCGGGATTGCGGAGATGGCTGAGTTGGGCCCGGAAGTACGGAAAAAGACGGACAAACTGGATGCTGTCGGTAACACGACGGCTGCGGTGGCGAAAGGTTTTGCCATCGGTTCGGCTGCCTTGACGGCCTTGGCGCTGTTTACCGCCTTTGCGGAAGAAGTGATCAAGTCGCCTGGTGTCAGCAGCGCTCTTCATGGCGGCCATTTAGTGCTGAACCTGCTTGAACCGAAGATCATCATCGGTCTCTTCATCGGCGGTACCGTGCCATTCCTCTTCTGTGCCTTTGCCATGGAAGCGGTCGGTAAAGCGGCCTTTGAGATGATCGGTGAAGTCCGGCGCCAGTTCCGCGAAATCCCTGGCTTGATGGAAGGGAAAGCGAAACCGGACTATGCCCGTTGCGTCGACATCTCCACCCGTGCTGCGATCAGGCAAATGATTGCGCCGGGACTGCTGGCCGTCATCACACCGCTGATCGTCGGATTTGGCTTTGGCGCTCAAGCCTTGGGTGGTATGCTTGCCGGGGTCACTGTAGCCGGTGTGCTCCTGGCGATCTTCATGGCTAACGCCGGTGGTGCCTGGGACAACGCGAAAAAGTACATTGAGAGCGGTAAACACGGCGGAAAACGGACCGAAGCCCATTCGGCTGCCGTCATCGGCGATACCGTGGGCGATCCTTTCAAGGATACGGCCGGTCCGTCCCTGAATGCGTTGATCAAGGTAACGGGAACTATCTCTCTGATTATTGCTCCTTTCCTCAATCTCTAATCGCTCACATCTTCTCCTTATCTGAACTTTGCGCTACTCATCGAAACAACACACATCTACTCCATTACTGCAATAAATGATGAACCGACACTTTTTTCCCATCTGAATTCCCAACTGATCACACTCCCAACAATACAGAATTCCCAACAGAAAACAGCAGAAACACCGGGGGCGATAAGGCTCCCGGTGTTTTCTCTTTCATGGAAAAGTTATGCTATAATAGACCTATCCAAGAATAAGCACATTCTTCTCTAAAGCCGCCTGGCCTAACTGGCGAAAGGAGCTCTTATCTATGTTCAATATTGGCTTTCCCGAATTACTCTTGATTCTCGCTTTGGCTTTAATCATCTTCGGGCCCGGCAAGCTTCCGGAATTGAGTCGTGGGTTGGGAAAGGCGCTCAACGAGTTCCGACGAACCACAGAAGGTCTAAAGTCGCAAATGAACGACGCCATGCAGCCTGTGAAGGACATCAAAACTTCGGTGGATGAGGTCACAGCCCCGATAAAAGAAGCCAGACAAGCCGTTACGAATCCCTCCGGTTATGTCATGGACAAGGTGAAAGAAGCAGTAACCCAAGAGCCTGCGGAAGAAACATTGTCTAACAGCGGTGGCGCAAACGAAAATAACCCGAGCGATGATAAACCGAAGGTGGAGTCGACAGAGGCGAATCCGTCCAAGGCGGAATCAACAAAGAGCGGTTCGTCGTAAGCTATTCGTCAAATAGCCATTCATAAAAGACTGACTTAGCAACAATCGTTTTGTACGGAAATTCATTAGGGGGAAGCTAGATGGCACCGAATCTTACTGACGATGGGATGTGTTTTTGCTGCGGCATCAACAATCCGATCGGGTTACACTTGTCCTTCCAGTGGGAAGGAGAAGAGTATGTTACCTATTTTACACCCCGACCAGAGCACCAGAGCTACGCTGGCATCACTCATGGGGGTCTCGTGGCCACAGTGCTCGATGAAGTCATGGGCCGCTTGCTCATGGTCCGCGATGTTCCGGCAGTGACCGCTCGAATGGAACTACGGCTTCGGCAAGCCGTTCCTATCGGGGAAAAAGTTCGCTTCGCCGGGCGGATAGAAAAAGAAAGAGGCAAAGTGGTCGACATGTCGGCGACGGCCCAGTTGCCTGACGGCACCGTAGCCGTCGAAGCGACAGGCCGCTTTATGATCGTCGAATCCAATGACACTGTGAAAGGAGGGGCGGGATGAGCGAAGGACAGAAGGTCCTCTGCGATAACCGGCGTGCCCGCCATGATTATCATATCGAGGAGGCTTACGAAGCGGGGATGGCCTTGACAGGAACGGAAATCAAATCCCTGCGCCAGGGCAAAGGCAACATCAAAGATGCTTTCGCCCGGGTAGAGAATGGAGAAGTTCTATTATATAACATGCACATCAGCCCCTTCGAACAGGGAAATCGATACAACCATGAACCGCGGCGTACCCGAAAACTGTTGTTAAACAAAAGCGAGATCCGCAAGCTCGGTGCTGCCGTTCAGCAAAAAGGGCTGACCCTCGTCCCCTTGCGAGTCTATCTCAAGCGGGGCTTAGCTAAATTGGAACTGGCCATCGCACGAGGGAAAAAGCTCTACGACAAACGGGAGGACATCGCTAAACGGGATGCCCAGCGGGAAATCGCTCGGGCCGTCCGGCAGAAGGAGAAGGGCGAATAAAGCAAAGTACTTTTATTGTTAAGAAGGCTAGCTTTTAAGCGTTTAAACTCAATAAACCTGAAAAATTCTGATTCATCCGCTTTCTCTGTTTACTAGGGGTAAGCGATGTCCAGAATCGCGGAACTATACGGTTGAACTAAGGTTGTATAAGGGGCGTACTAAATTTCTTTAAAAAGCCCAGATGAGAACATATCTCATCTGGGCTTTAATCGCTTCTACAGCATATTGCTATCTCTATTGTTTGTAGCTAACCTCACACCATCATCAGGCAGATATTGTTCGAAAACTCCACCGGGTCATCGATCGGTAAGCCTTCGATCAGCAAAGCTTGATTATATAGTAACTGGGTATACCGGTTCAGCTTGTCTTTATCTGTTTGACCGGCTGCCTTCAATGCTTGAAACATGGAGTGATGAATATTGATCTCTAAGACTTTATCGGCTTTAATCTTTTGATTGTTCGGTAAGGCGTTGAGTACTTTCTCCATCTCAATGGTCAAATCACCCTCGTTGGATAAGCATACGGGGTGGTTCTTTAAGCGTTTTGACGCTCTTACGGCCTTGACTTTGCCCGCTAAGATGCTCGTCATCTCCGTAAAGAGTTCCTGATTTTCGGCATCATCGCCACTGGAGGAATCTTTAGTTTCTTCCGACTCAATCCCCAGGTCACCGCTGGATACGGACTTGAATTCTTTTTCTTTATAGGTCATCAACATCCGGATGGCGAACTCATCGACATCATCGGTAAAGTAGAGGATCTCATATCCTTTATCGGCGACGAGTTCTGCTTGGGGCAGTTTCTCAATGCGCTCGATCGAATCTCCGGCGGCGTAGTAAATATACTTTTGCTCTTCCGGCATTCGAGAAACGTATTCGCTCAACGTAACCATCTTTTTCTCTTTGGAGGAATAGAAGAGCAGAAGGTCTTGTAACACGTCCTTGTTGGCTCCGAAGTCGCTGTAGATGCCGTATTTCAACTGTCTGCCAAAAGACTTGAAGAACTCTTCGTATTTTTCTCTGCTGTTTTTCAGCAAGTCTTCAAGCTCATTCTTGATTTTCGTCTTGATGTTTTTCGCGATCAGTTTTAACTGCTTGTCTTGCTGCAAGATCTCTCTGGAGATGTTGAGAGACAAGTCCTCCGTATCGACCATGCCTTTGACAAAGCTGAAATAATCGGGCAGCAATTCGGCACACTTGTTCATGATCAGGACGCCCTTGGAATAGAGCTCCAAGCCTTTTTCATATTCTTTTGTATAGAAGTCAAAAGGCATTTTTTCTGGGATAAATAAAATGGCCTTATAACTCACGGTGCCTTCGGCACTGATATGAATATGTTTGAGCGGTTTATCGAATCCAAAGTGCTTTTCAGAATAGAAATTATCGTAATCTTCTTGCGTGAGTTCGCTCTTGTTCTTCTTCCAAATGGGGATCATGCTGTTGATGATTTGTTCGCGCGTTTCTTCGCTGCTTTCTGCGTCCTTTGTTTCATGAACTTCCATCTTAATGGGGTAGCGAATAAAATCGGAGTACTTCTTGATGATCGACTTTAAGCGGTATTCCTCTAAGTACTCATCATAGTTCTCGTCGTCGGTGTTCTCTTTAATTTTAAGAATGATATCGGTACCGACCGAATCTTTTTCACAGGGTTCAATGGTATATCCTTCGGCGCCTTTGGATTCCCACTTATAAGCACCATCATGACCTAAGGCTCTGCTGATCACCGTAACGGTGTCGGACACCATAAAGGCAGAATAAAAGCCAACCCCGAACTGTCCGATGATATCGAAGCCGTCTTTAATTTCATTCTCTTTTTTAAAGGCGAAGGAACCGCTCTTGGCGATGACACCAAGGTTTTCTTCCAATTCATCCTTCGTCATCCCGATACCTGTATCCGATATTTTCAAGATTCTATTCGGCTTGTCCGGAACGACTTTGATATAATAATTCTCTTTGTTGAAGTTCAAGGAATCATCGGATAAAGCTTTATAATAAATTTTGTCAATCGCGTCGCTGGCGTTGGAAATGAGCTCCCGTAAAAAAATCTCCTTATGGGTATAGATGGAGTTCACCATCAAATCAAGCAATCGTTTGGATTCTGCTTGAAATTGTTTTACTGTCAAGGATAGACCCTCCTTCTAAAATCGCCGCTTATAACTTCTTCTTGCCGTTAGCACTCTCGCGGTGAGAGTGCTAATACTATTTTATTTACCAAAAATCCAGCTTTTTGTCAATATTGGGGTCAGACGCTTATGGGTTATATTTTCCCCGGATTCGGTAACAATTCCTTTCATCCCTGCTTTTATGAAGAGTGACCATTCGATATAATAGGATTGTCACCACTATCACGAAAAGAGGTCGATATTTTGACTACGTTGCCCTACCATAAGACGCAACTGACCTTGCCTATCGAACCCGGCCCCAAAGTTCGTATACTGACTCCATCGAACCATGATTACACGCCAGAAGGCGCGCAGGAAGAGATTGTCCGCCGTGCGTTAGCCAACCCCATTGCATCACCGCCTTTGTCGGAATTGGTGAAAGGTAAGCAAAATATCGTCATCATTTCCAGTGACCATACTCGTCCCGTACCTAGCCATATCAACATTCCTCTCATGCTCGAAGAGATCAAAAAGGGGAATCCAGAAGCCAAAGTGACCATCCTCGTGGCGACAGGGATGCACCGTCCCACCACACCGGAGGAGTTGGTGGACAAGTTCGGCCAAAAAGTGGTCGACGAAGTGCCCATCGTGAATCATCTTTCCGAAGTCGATGAAGATATGATCTTCTTAGGCACCCTTCCGTCCGGCGGGGAACTCTGGGTGAATAAAGTGGCAGTCGAAGCCGATTTGCTCTTGGCAGACGGCTTTATTGAGCCCCATTTCTTTGCCGGATTTTCGGGCGGGCGCAAGAGCGTATTGCCGGGCGTCGCTTCCCGTAAGACGGTCATGTACAACCACAACTCCACCTTTATCTCTAGCCCCTATGCCCGCACAGGCAACCTTGAGAACAACCCGATCCACCGGGACATGCTCTTCGCGGCAGAGAAGGCGAAATTGGCCTTTATCCTGAACGTCGTCATCAACGCGAAAAAAGAGATCATTTACGCGGTAGCTGGTGATCGGGTGGAGGCCCACCTCAAGGGATGCCAGTTTGTTCGTGACCTCGTGGCAGCCACTCCCATTCCCGGCGATATCGTCATCTCTACAAATGGCGGCTATCCCCTGGACCAGAACCTTTATCAAGCGGTCAAAGGCATGACCGCGGCTGAAGCATCGGCAAAAGCAGGTGCAGTCATCATCATGGTGGCCGGCTGCTCCGACGGTATCGGTGGAGAAGCTTTTTATCACCAGCTTGCCGACTATCCGTCTCCGCAAGCCGCCATGGATACCTTCTTGGCCACGTCGAAAGAAGACACACCGGCGGACCAGTGGGAATCGCAAATCCTCTGCCGCTTGTTGATCAAGCATAAAATCATCATGGTGACTGATCCGAAGTGGGCTCAGGCGGTCCGTGACATGCACCTCGATTACGCCGAGACATTGGAAAAAGCACTGGCGAAGGCCAAAGCAGTCAAAGGCGAAGAAGCTGAAATCACGGTTATCCCCGATGGCGTCGGTGTGATCGTCGGTTAAAAGCGGTAACGATGTAAAGGGACATCTGTCTGACTCAACAGGTGATGAATCCTCCCTTGCGGTTTGGAGCCGCTTATAGGTTGAGTGAGCCAGAGAAAGAGCCATAGAAGCGCCCTCCTCGTGACGACGGGGAGGGCGCGTGTTTTATCACGAGAATCTGTGATAATATTATTGTTATGTAATCAGCGGGAGGAATTGGCGTTTCATGGATATAGATAAGTTGACGACACTGCTGCAGGCTGTACAGAACCGGGACGTGCCCGTTCACGAGGCCGTTGAGCGTTTAAAAGGCTGGCCCTACGAGGACATTGGCTTTGCGAAGGTGGACCACTACCGGGCCTTGAATCAAGGATTCCCAGAGGTTATCTTCGGCTTAGGGAAAACGCCTGAGCAGATTGCCGCCATTTTTGAGCGGCTGGCGGCGAAGGGGTTGCCTGTGTTAGCGACCCGCTGTACACGGGATGCCTATGAAGCTGTAAGGGCTAAGGTTCCTGATGCGGAGTACAACCCCCTCGGGCGAACAGTTACGGTGCGGGTGAACGTAGGAAGTCAACAGGATAACCTGGTTGATGATGTGGGAGCTGCCGAATCGAAAAGCACCAGCTCAAAGAAGACGGAGCAACGAGAGTGCGAGCATAACATATCCGGGGTCGAGGCTCTGGGCACTGTCGCTGTCGTCACCGCCGGCACGGCTGACCTACCCGTAGCTGAAGAGGCTGCCGTCAGCGCCCAGGCGATGGGATGCCAAGTGCGGCGAATTTTTGATGTTGGTGTAGCTGGACTGCATCGTCTGCTGTCGAAGCGAGATGAATTAATGGACGTGCAGGTGATCATTGTCATCGCTGGAATGGAGGGAGCCTTAGCATCGGTCGTAGCAGGCATGGTCGATGTCCCTGTCATTGCTGTTCCGACGAGCATCGGCTATGGCGCTAACTTCGGTGGGCTCTCGGCATTGCTGGGCATGTTGAACTCCTGCGCTCTTGGTGTCGGTGTCGTCAATATCGATAACGGCTTTGGTGCAGCCGCGTTAGCTGCTACGATCGTTCGAGGGTATCGACGATAAGCGGGACGATGACATTACGGAGAGGTTAGCATTTAAGTAACGCTTTTTATAAAGAGATCTTAATAAAGTGATAGAGTAAAAAGTTGCAAAAGAATGTTTGATAAAAAAATTCAATAAAGGGATTTAACAAGAGACTCAATAAAAAGACTCAATAAAGAGATTCGATAAAGTCCTTATATAAGATTATCGTCGGAATTCGCGGGAGGTAGTCTATTGAACAGCAGAGAACATTACCAATTAATCGTTGATCCCGTTTCAGGCGCTGCCGGTGACATGTGGTTAGGGGCGCTCGTCGATTTGGGTGTTCCCTGGGAAGAATTGCAGCAGACGATCAGCAGCTTGAATGTGGACGGCTACACGTTGCAGAAGGAGCCCATCATCAGCAAGGGGATTCAGGCTACCCACGTAAAGGTTATCCTCGATGACCGGCCACAGCCCCATCGGCACCTTCACCATGTGGTCAAGATCATCGAAAGTTCTAATCTGGACGAAGCGGTGAAGTCCAAGGCCATCAAGGTATTTACACGGCTGGCCGAGTCAGAAGCTAAGATACACGGATGTGCCATCGAGAAAGTCCACTTCCATGAAGTGGGCGCCGTCGACGCGATCATCGACATCGTCGGAACTTGTTGGGGTCTGCAGTATCTCGGAATAGAGGAAATCCATGTGCTTCCCCTGCCGCTAGGCACGGGGACAGTGCACTGCGCCCATGGGGAGATGCCTGTTCCAGCGCCGGCCACAGCCGACTTGGTTCGAGATTTTCCGGTGTATCTCGGTGGAGGGCATGGGGAACTAGTGACGCCTACGGGAGCCGCCTTATGTACCACCTTGGGCAAGCCCATCGATTCCAAGCAGTCCTTGGAGGCTTTTCGAATTCAAAAAATCGGCCACGGCGCCGGTTCCCGACCGGCTCAGGAACGGCCCAACGTCCTCCGCCTTTTGCTGGCAGAGAGAAACGAGGTTGTGGGAACGGGAACAGAACTGCTGGATCAGGATAGAGTAGACGTGCTGGAGACGACTATCGACGATATGAATCCCCAGTGGATCGCTCCCTTGATGGACAAGCTCTTCGAAGCAGGCGCGCTGGATGTACAGGTATCTTCGGTCATGATGAAAAAAGGACGTCTGGGTCAACATCTGACCGTCCTCTGCACTCCAGAACGACGTACAGCATTGATGGAAACCTTATTCACGCATTCGACCACATTAGGCGTCCGTTGCCGGCGTGAACAGCGGTTTTGCTTGTCCAGAGACTGGGTAACGGTGCCCACCCAATACGGCGATATTCGCATCAAACGTGGGAAAATTGGGGAACAGATTGTCAATGTTCAGCCAGAGTATGAAGAGTGTCTCGCCGCCGCCAAACAGTATGATTGCTCCCTTAAAGAAGTCTATCAGCATGCCCTCGCGGAATATCAAGTGTGTCTGAAGGCAACCGAATGACTTCGAATGCCCCTGAATGACCCCGTACCTGAATATAATGAAAAAGCCGCCTCTTGCATTTTGCATGAGACGGCTTTCTGCCTTTTCCGGAATAAATTAATTTTATCGAACCTCGACATTTGGAGCAGCTTTCCTGTTTCAGTATCTTACATAGCTGTTTCTCGATATTATTTCCGAGTATCCCTATTCAATATCGTTCTAAATAATGTTTCTCAAAAAGTGGTGCATAACGATCCCATTGGCCAGCAGTATCACAATTGCGACACATATTTGTGCCACTTTACTGATCATATCTTCTTCCTGGCTGTGGGAACAGATGGAGTAAAGCAGCAGGGACAGGCCAGCCAAAACGCTGAGCTGCAGTAAACAGGCTGTGATGAGGGCGAACATATAGAAAGACCCCCTGATCGTCCGATAATAAACAGAACCTGTTTCATTGCTTTCGACGAAGCTGTGAAAAATCCTTTATAAAAACGAATCTCAACGGAATAGCAGGACGGGTCCTGGGCTCGAAAATAATTAGGGGCTCCTTGAGGAATAATTCCTTTTGGAAAGGAGACCTGTGCCGATGAGTGTATTGGGAAGACCCCTCGGCGTTCAACTTTTGGCCGAAGTTTGGGACTGTAACGCTGAAAAACTGAATGACATGAAGATGATAGAAGAGATCATGGTCCGAGCCGCCGAGAAGGCCGGTGCGGAGATTCGAGAGGTGGTTTTTCACCGCTTTGAACCGCAAGGGGTCAGCGGTGTCGTGGTCATCTCCGAATCGCATTTGACGATTCATACTTGGCCTGAACTGTCCTATGCGGCGGTAGATATCTTCACCTGTGGGGAGCGGGTCGATCCCTGGGTGGCTTTAGACAGCCTGGCTCAGGAACTCGATGCGGAAGAAGCTCACGCGATGGAAATCAGCCGGGGAATGAAAAACCTTAAACGGCTGAGAAAGATGAAAGAAGAGCAAGGGAACCTATAAAAAAGAAGGCAGCCATCGAATATCGAAGATGGCTGCCTTCTTTTTTACAAGAAAACGTTTTTACCGATAGATTGCGGCTTGCTTGGCCATAATTGCTTTTTAGCGACGGTCATTCCGTTTGGTTCAGGGTTCGTAGATCATCTTGCGGGTCATACCGCCATCGAGGATTAAATTGGTGCCGGTGATAAAATCATTCCCTTCGGCGGTGAAAAACAGACAAGCCCGAGCGACATCTTCCGGTGTACCGACACGCCCGGCTGGATGCTGAGCATGGTCGATAGGGCGAAGTTCATCGTAGTCTCCCGTTTCTATCCATCCCGGGCTGATGGCATTGACTCGAATCTTATCGGCGGAAAAGGAAAGGGCAAGGGCATGGGTGAGAGCGACGATCCCGCCTTTCGAAGCAGCATAAGCTTCGGAATCAGGCTCCGACATGATGGCCCGTGTGGAAGCAATATTGACAATAGCTCCGCCTCCATGACAGCGCATGACTTTCGCGGCTTCCCGGGAGCAAAGAAACACACTGCGCAAATTGGTGTGAACGATATCGTCCCATTCCTCGACGGTCAACTCATAGGGTGATTTCCACCGGGATACACCGGCATTGTTGACAAGGATATCGATACGACCATATTGCTTTTCTACATCGACCATGAAGGAGGAAATAGCTTGGGGCTGCCGAACGTCGAGGGGATAGAAATAAGCTCGGCCTCCCGAAAGGCGCAGCTCTGTTTCTGCCTTTCGACCATCCTCCGTGTTTTGCTCAGCGATGATGACGGTGGCCCCTTGAGAGGCATACATTTGAGCGATGCCACGGCCGATACCTCGTCCCGCTCCTGTAATTAGGGCAACTTTACCTTTGTATTCCATCGATAGCCTCCTATACGAGGTTACATTTAGCGAATGGTGAAGGAATATGCGTACGTTGTAAAAAAACAAAAACGAAAAAAGAAAGCGACTTTTGGCAAGTCGCTCCTTTTTTATAGGTGCACACGTCAGATTACATCCCAAACTCTTGGGCCAGGGCCGTAAAGGCGGGCAACGAGTTTTCGATGATTTTCTTTTCCATACAGTAGGCGATGCGGAAGTATCCCGGTTTACCAAAGCCGGTTCCGGGAACTAAGAGGATGTTATGGCGTTGAGCCCTCCGGATAAACTCGATATCATCGGCCAGCGGAGATTTGGGGAAGAGGTAGAAGGCCCCTTGTGGCTTGACCATCTCAAAGCCCAGTGAGGTCAGGTGGTTATAGAGAAGATCCCGCTTTTCCTTATACTCGTCGATGTCGACAGATTCCTTTTGCAGGTTTGCGACCAAACGCTGCATCAAGGCGGGCGCATTGACGAAACCGAGGATGCGGTTGCAGAAGACAAGACCGTCGAAGAGAAGTTCCACTTCGTCACATTCCGGGTTGACTGCAACATAGCCGATGCGTTCGCCGGGCAGGGCCAAGTCTTTGCTGTGCGACGTCACCAACATGCTGTTGCGAATGTGGGAGAAGACAGGCGGTACCTTCACGCCGTCGTAAGCGATTTTCGCATAAGGTTCGTCGGAGATGACGAAGATGGTCCGGCCGTGTTCGGCGCTTTTTTCTTCGACGAGGCGATTCAGTGCGTCGAGACTTTCGGCGGGATAGATGACCCCGGTTGGGTTGTTGGGCGTGTTGATGATGATGGCTTTCGTTTTCGCTGTGATCGCGGCGGCGATGTTGTCCAGATCGAGCTGGAAGTCCTCACGGCTCTGGACGACGACGGGCTGACCGCCGTGGTTGTTGATGTAGAATTTGTACTCCACGAAAAAGGGCGCTACGATGATCACTTCGTCGCCAGGATCAAGGATGGCCTTAAAAGCAATATTCAGGCCGCCGCCAGCGCCGACGGTCATGACGACATGGTTGGCTGTCAAGGCTTTGCCGCTGGCTGCACTGAGAGCTTGGGCCACAGCGGAGCGGGTTTCTTCGTAACCGGCGTTGCTCATATAGCGGTGCATGCCGGGAATGGGGTGATTGGCCAATTCTTTTAAAGCCTCACGGAAGGCAGCGGGGGGCTCGTTGTTTGGGTTGCCGATGGTGAAATCGTAAACCTTATCAGGTCCGTAAATCGCCCGTAGACGATCGCCTTCTTCAAACATCTTCCGAATCCAGGAGGATTGGGTAATCTGAGCTCTGATCTGCGATGCGACGGAAATAATGATCGCCCCTTTCCATTTATTATATCTATGATAAAGCGAAAAAGCTGAGGAGACAACTGCAGGAAGGGCGAAAGTTCCCATGGCTGGGCCTTTACTCGGCCATCTGCCCTTTCATCATCCAAAGGGGGACAAGGGAAACCAGGAGTAGCAAGACGTTAAAGACGGCATTGAAGATGACTCCGAAATACAAGGATATGGCCGTATCGACGAAAAACCAAAGGGTGATTCCGACAAAGATACATTGCCAGGCCCAAGGTTCTTTTTTAGCAAGAGGATAGTGGGCGAGAAAAGCGATAAAAACGCCCCAGCCGGCACAGGTGGCGCCCAATACGCCGTAAATCCAAGCCTGAAAGGTACGGGGCGGTTCCTGGGAGAAGGGGTCTGGCCAAAAGGTTGGGTTGATTTGGTCGTTAAATAACAGATCAAAAAACGCCGTCTGGCTAAAAAAAGCCAGCACTAATCCGAAGACCGTAAAAGCCAGACCAAAGAAGAAGAGCCATTTTCTCCAAAAATGATAGTCCCGCATCGATACCCCTCCATGCAATCATGTTGACCGTTTTCATTAGGACTATCTTAAACAAGTGAGTCGCTAAGAAACACCGGTTTCCACAGTACTACCTTCTAGGTAGGGGGCAGGGGATTGGATTGAAAGAGAGAGCTTCGCCAATTTTAGCTTCACAGAGAATTTATTTTAATGTAACCACTTCGCCGGTGATTGCGTCGATTTGCCGAATCGCCAACGGCTTTGCGATTATGTAGCGGAGGTAGGCTCGTGGTGAACGTTGACCATAGAATTCAGGCCACTCATAGATCAACTGAAGGTCGCTCTGTTTCAGAAAGGCTGTTTTTGCTTGAACGGGGATAATCGCTTTGGACGGATCGGGGTGGTCTTTCAACTGCGCCACTTGACCATAAAAGGAGGATAATTTACCGGTTTCTCCGTCAATCGTGAGGGAGTAAGGTCTCCAATCGGGAACACCTTGGTACAGTCGGTTCACAGAAAAGGTGTAATCGGTGTTTGAGTTTAGTACATCTTGCGGAAGTTTGCTTCTATCGACCCAATCAGGGATCTTCTCAGGGACGTACCGATGTATTTCCATTTCATATTCGCCTTTTTCTAACGTAGATGCGAGGAATGTAATTAATGTCTCTTGCGCTTGGGCTACCGTAATCTTTGGTTCTTTTTTGCCTTCATTTCTGTCGACGGCACAATAGAAATTGTTTACTTTTCCTGTTTCACTGTTCACTGCGAGTGTCAGAGAGCGTATATTCGATGGGCCTGATGAAGTCCGGGTTAGACTGGTTGCGTCGGTTGTATTCATCATCCAATTATACGTGGTTTGCGGGCCAGTGGATGTGTCTCCGGGGGCAGAATCGATATGCAATTCCATCCGGTCTACATCGAGTTGAACCACCTTTTCCATAAATCGAGCAGCATCTTCTTTGTTGCGAATGAGAGACTCGCCGTTCCCATGGATAGTGATTATTTCTCGTGAAGGGACGGATGAGGATATCCCTTCACCCGTTTTTGCATCAATGAGGTAAGAATCGACGGCATAGACGAGCCGAGCCTTCGCAGAGGGAGAGAAGATTGATTCGGTACCGTCAGGGTTGTAGATAAGCCGGAGTTTTAACCATTTGTCGGCGGAATTCTTGATCTCTTCTGCCGTTTTTAGATCGACTGCTGCGGGGAAGATGGACTCATCGACTATGAGAGGTCCAATGTTGTTGGCGTTGATAATATGTCCGTTGGCATCCACATCGATGGTCCAACCGCTGTTCAGCACCGGGATTCCTTTGACGAGCCGCTGAAACTGCACCGTTCGGAAATGATACTTCTTGTCGTTTCCCCGGCCGTCACCAGATAGGGAGTAGGAGATGAAATCGCTGTCGCCCAGACTGAACTGCTTGTATTCTTCACCGGCAACCAATCGTAAAAACGTCGTCGCTTGGGCGATGGCAAAGTCTTTTGATGGATAATCCTCACTGGTCCAAGTGTCATCGTGCCAATTGAAGCGGATTAGATTCCCCTTCTGACCATCAAAAGTAGCTGTTGCGAAGCCATGGTTCTCCGCTTGTGGTCCACTGAGGTTAATGTGCCACAATGTCTTGTGTCCGTCAGGGTCCCAGTAGCCGAATGTTCCATCTAACAGTTCCAACTGTTTGCCAGTGACCTTCATCCGGCTTAAGTCATGATCCAGAGACATTAAAGTTTTTAAGGTAGCATCGCTTTTTGTAACGACCTCCGGGTAAGGTTGGTTTTCGAAGAGGAGGATCGAAGGACCCGCATCCGCTGTGGAAGTTGATACCGAAGCCGCTTCAGCGATGGGAGTATCACCGTCGACGGGGACTGACAGCATGGATGGGGTTAATAATAGGGCCAAGGTGATTCGAGACAAAGTTTCTTTCATAGGGATAGCCATGCTTCGAAACGGGCCTATTTCCCTCATAAATGGCCTCCTTTTACATGAATGATAAAATAAGGTAGTTCGTACTTCGATAAATTCTATGAATTACCTTTTTTGCTCAGAGCTTAGTGTAAAAGTTTTTGTAAGCCTAAAGGAGGAAAAGAGCCAGAAAAGACGGCTATAGTCTCTTCTGGCTCTTTTCACGGGATTTAATAACACTTCTTGCGGCCCATAAAATCCTGCACATCATTCAGAGCTTCCCCAAAGCGCTGGAAGTGAACTACTTCCCGTTCCCGAAGGAAGCGCAGCGCATCCTTGACACCGGGATCATCGGTCAAATTGATCAAGTGTTCATAGGTAGCCCTAGCTTTTTGTTCAGCCGCAAGGTCTTCGTGCAGATCAGCGATGGGATCGCCGGTAGCCTGAATATAGGCGGCCGTCCAGGGTACCCCGTTGGCATCTGCATAATAGAGGGCGTTATCATGCTGGGTATAAAAGCCGCCCAGACCGACTTCTCGCAGTTTCTCCGCCGGAACGCCTTTGGTGAGCTTATAAATTAACGTTGCAATGACTTCCAAGTGGGCTAATTCTTCCGTGCCGATATCGGTGAGAAGACCTTTAGTGTTCTTTATAAGTTGATATGGCTATTCGCCTAGTTCGACCTCGACATGGCCGTCTTTGAATACGTTCACTCGGTTCAAAAGATTCGACACAATGCCTCGGCGTTCATCAGCAGAGGCCTGAGTCCAAAGTTCCGGGAAGTTCTTTAATACCTCCATGATGTCGGCCATGGTGATGGCCCTTTCTTCAGCCTTTTGAGTCCGGGCTTCTACATCGACGATTTCGGTCTCCAGGGATTTCTTTTTCTCCCGGAGTCCCTTGATTCTCTCCACCAAGTCGTCTGGGGAGATAGCCCCTTTTTCAAAGGCCTCATACCATCGTTCCAGTTTTTTATCGATACCGGTGAGCTCCTTGCGAAGACGGTTGAGTGTTCGAAGTGGCTCTTTGTCTTCGTTGCCCTCCAAAAGCTCTCCGGCGATTTTGGATACAGCATCGGTATCCACGCTGTATTTTCGTAAAGCATCTACGACAGCATCCTCAACTTCAGTGGCCCGTTTGTACCCCACCCGGCATTCCTTCGAGCGGGTCATATAGGGCGTGCTCTTATCCTGGCTGTAGCAGACATAGTAATCGATAACCCTCTTCGGTTCTTTGCAGGGATAGTTCTGCCATACACGCTTATAGCGCATTCGGGCGCCGCACTCCCCACAGTAAACGATACCCGACACGAGTCCACCATGGACCGTAGCGGCCGAACGGACAACTCCACGCTGGGCCAGCAACCGTTGCGCTTCGTCCCATTTTGACCGGTCTAGGATGGCTGGATGATTGCCTTTATGCAACTCGCCTTTATGTTCGATTACACCAAGGTAAATGGGGTTGGTTAATATAAACTTGAGTGTTACCGTGTTCCACTTACGGCCGGTGGGGGAAGGGATACCTTTTTGATCTAGAAGATCTACGATACCCTTGTAGCCTCGTTCGCCATTGAGGTACTCATCATATATCCAGCGTACCAGGTCGGCCTGTTCTTCGTTGATAACAAGGCGCTTTTTTGCCGGGTCGTGGTCGTAGCCGAGGGGAGCGGGACCACCCATAAATCGTCCTTGCTTGGCACTTTCTTTCTTCGCCAGCCGGACCCGTTCAACGATCGTTTCCCGTTCCAACTGCGCAAAGACGGCCATCATTCCGAGGGCCGCCTTGCCAAAGGGTGTCGTTGTATCAAAAGATTCGGTAACCGATTTGATACCGATTCCGTGGGGTTCAAATATGTCTTCCAGAAGGTACAACGTGTCCCGTTGCTTCCTGGAAAGACGGTCTAACTTGACGAACAGGACCGTATCGAACTTTTTTGTCTGGGCATCTCGGATGAGTCGCTGCATGTCTGGGCGATTGAGGTTCTTTCCAGAATATCCGTCATCGACGTAGAAGTCGAAGATCTCCCAGTCCATGGCTTGGCAGTAAGAGAGGAGACGGGATTTTTGAGCGGGGATGGAGATGCCATGTTCGGCTTGTTCGTCCGTGGAGACGCGGATGTAGGCGGCTACGAGAGGCGTAAGAATTCCCCCTAATCTTATCATTGCCTCTATAAAAATATGAAAAGGGGTTTTCTTCTAGGAATGAATCAGCCATTTATCTTTACGAGCCAGTGATAAAGGCACCAAGCTGGCACATTACATCACTCCCCCGGGTTACGCAACCGATTGTATGAGTGGTCTCCTTCGATTCTTTCAAGTTCGAGCGCATATTCTTCTCTGCGCTTATTAATTAAGACCACAGATGCTAAAACACAAATGACAGAAAAGAACACCAAGATACCGATCAGTAACGGGAAGTCCATATTCACCACCCTCTGCCTTAAGGTTTGTAGGATTACTCTATATGTTTTGCTTGTGGAAATCAATGAGGGACAAGAGAAAAAATACTTGGGAAATTGCGTAAGCAGACCGATACGGAATAGAATTGAGGTTGCGCAGATATCCACAATCTGTGGGTAACTCTGTGGATTATGGGTGTATTAATGGTGAGTTAACTGTTGATAACCAGTGCACCCATAAGAACATGTGCATTATTATTAAAGACGGCTTTTAAGTTCGTGGAAAATTTAGTAAAATGAGTTTAAGCAATGTTCTTATGGGGTAAAAAAATGATACTTATTATAAGTTTAATTGCGGAGGTCTAAAATATATGAATTCGGATATCCGTTGGCAACAGAGATTTTCTAACTTTAAGATGGCAACCAGTCAGTTGACGGAATTTATCGAGAAAGATGAACTAAATAAGTTCGAAACTCAAGGTCTAATACAGTGTTTCGAGTATACCTTTGAACTGGCTTGGAAAACCATGAAGGATTATCTAGAAATAGAAGGGTTTGACCCGAAGACCCCTAGGAAAACGATCCAGACGGCGTATCAAGTTGAATTGATTGAAGATGGTCATGCTTGGATGGACGCATTGGAGAAAAGAAACTTAATGGCACATACCTATAACGAAGATAGGGCAAAAGAATCGGAAAGACTTATTCGCACGATATACTACTTTGCCATTCTCAAACTTTGCAAAAAATTCGAGGCATTACTATGAACTTTGGCTTGACGGAGTCCGATCTTCGCTACATCGTAAACACGATTAAAAGCTACGGAGAAATTGACAAGGCGGTTATCTTCGGTTCAAGAGCCAAAGGGACTTTTCGGCGAGGATCCGATATTGATATTGCTATTTATGGCGATAAGGTTACATTTGATACGGTGACTTCATTACATGCTAAGCTTGAAGAAGAAGGTCCGTTGCCTTATTTCGTGGATATCATAGACTTCACTCACTTAGATCACGAGGCATTAAAAGACCATATTCACCGTGTCGGAAAGGTAATTTACGAGCAGCATGCTTGAATCATTCTCATTTGATGTGCTATGGCGTATGTGACCATGGAAAGTGAACCGTCGACAGTTCGATTACTGCAATAATTGAATATAAAAGCGGAAAAAGAAGTCTATCGTAGATAACACGACAGACTTCTTTTTCATATCATAGCTTCAGCTTAGCCAGTGCATCGGCAAGAGCTGTATTCGTAATTCCTTCGTCCTTGTTCTTTTGCAGAAACTTGCTGACTTCTCTTTTGTTCATGGAATTTTTCTTATCTTCGTTCCGTTTGGTGAAGGCGCTGAGCTTTTCTCGATAGCCGCAAGCGCAGGTGAAGGTTTTGCCTTCCCCTTCGCCGATCATTTTCATTTTCTTTTTGCACTGGGGGCAGCGGGCGTTGGTATTCAAGGAGAGGCTTTTTCGATAACCGCACTCACGGTCCTGGCAGACTAACATTTCGCCTCGTTTTCCCTGGACTTGCAACAGGAATTTCCCGCATTCGGGACACTTTTCTCGGCTGAGATTATCATGGCGGAAGGTTTGGTTGTCACCGACGACGTTGGATACCAATTGGGTCGTATAGCCGCGTATTTCGTTGATGAAATGATCTCGATTTGCCCGGCCTTTGCTGATCTCTGTTAATCGCTGCTCCCATTTTGCCGTGAGTTCCGGCGATTTTAACTCGGAAGGGACTAAGTGGATGAGCTGCATTCCTTTGGAAGTGGGGACGATTTCTTTTCCTTTACGTTCCATATAAAAAGATGAAAAGAGTTTTTCGATGATGTCGGCTCGGGTCGCTGGTGTTCCCAGACCGATTTGGCTGCCCATTTCTTCTCGCAGTTTCTGGTCTTCGATAAATTTGCCGGGGTGTTCCATCGCCGATAGCAGCGTAGCCTCGGTGTAACGGGCTGGTGGCTTCGTTTTATTAGCTTGTGTTTTCACCGCATCGATGCTCAGTTTGGCTCCCTTTTGGATTTCAGGGAGGGTCTGTTCCGGTTCTTCTTCATAATCGGTCCAGGGGTCTTTCTCTTCCATATTACCGAGACCCTCGTAGACTTGGTGCCATCCTTTATGTTTGACGATTTTGCCTTTGGCTGAGAAAAGCTCTCCTTGGATAGAAGCTTTGATGGTCGTTTGCTCATACTCAAAGGGCGGGGAGAGTACGGCGAGAAAACGCTTGACGATCAAGTCGTAGATTTTGCGTTCATCGGGGCTGAGCTTGGCCAGGTTCACGTATTCTTCCGTCGGGATGATGGCATGGTGATCGGTGACCTTAGCGTTATCGACGAACCGTTTGGTCGGGGTGATTTTGTTTCTCAGTATCCCTCGGGCGAGATCCGCATAGGGACCGACGGCGATACTTTGTAGGCGTTCCGGTAGGGTAGGGACCATGTCTTCGGTGATGTAACGGGAGTCGGTCCTCGGGTAAGTGACTAGTTTATGGTTTTCATACAGTTGCTGCATGATCGAGGCTGTTTTTTTGGCCGAAAAATCGTATTTGCGGTTGGCGTCTCGTTGCAATTCCGTCAGGTCATAAGCCAGAGGTGGAAGTTCTCTTTTAGCTTCTTTTTTGATATCGATGATTTCCGCCGGTTGCCCAGCGACCTTTGCGATGATCGCGTCCGCCTCGGTTTTGTTAAAGATACGGTTTTGGCCATTCTGCTTGTCTCGCCAGATGAGAGAAAAGCCCTTGGTGGTGGCGTGGATCGTCCAGTAGTCTTTAGGGACGAATTGTTTAATTTCCTTTTCTCTTTCGACCACTAGGGCCAGGGTCGGTGTTTGCACACGGCCCGCAGAGAGTTGGGCGTTATACTTACAGGTTAAGGCTCGGGTGACGTTTAATCCCACGAGCCAATCGGCTTCGGCGCGGCACTCGGCGGAAGCGTAGAGATTTTCGTATTCTTTTCCTGGTTTTAGGTTGCGAAATCCCTCTTGAATGGCCCGGTCGGTTTGAGAAGAGATCCAGAGACGTTTGATCGTTTTGCGCCATCCTGCTTTTTTCAGGATCCATCGGGCGACCAGTTCGCCTTCCCGTCCGGCATCGGTGGCAATCACGACTTCATCGATATCGGGCTGCCTGAGTAGGTTTTTGATGATGCTGTATTGTTTGGCCGTCTCTTTCATGACGACTAATTCCATTTTCGGAGGGAGCATGGGGAGAGCTTCGAGATTCCAGGTTTTATACCGATCATCATACGCTTCCGGATCGGCCAGTGTGACTAAGTGTCCCAGTGCCCACGTGGTAATGTATTTGGGACCGATCAAGCATCCGTTTCCTTTTTGATGACAATGTAATATTTTTGCGATTTCACGGCCGACGGACGGTTTTTCCGCGATGACGAGTGTCTTTTTCACGTTTTCACTCCAGCTTCTTTCTATCCCCGGAATATTATCCTGTATTCTGACAGAGAAAAACAGCTATCCAACTGATTTTAGATGAACTATTCCTTTCAGGAAAAACTAGTTTTTAGGTGAATATGGAATCGTCTATGTCCCTTAGCCTGTTTGAGCCTATCATAGGCTCGTTTTTACTTCGGTTGATTTGAACCTCCGATTAGGTGGCGTTCAACTTCGATTTTCTTTCCATTCACGTGCAGCAAAGCAACAGTAATCGGTAAATTAAACCGTTTCGGACCGGCACTTCCGGGATTGAGGTATAGAACACCCTCTTTTTTCTCTTCTGAAAATTTATGCGAGTGCCCATATACGACGGCGTCGATACCGTCGGCCTTCGGAACGATGTTCAGCTTCCCAATATTGTGGATGAGATAAAAGCGAAGTTCACCGATATTGACGACTTCTGTTTCGGGCAGTTGTCGGCTCCATTCGTCTTTATCACAGTTTCCCCGAACCGCGACAAGGGGAGCGATTTTTTGGAGTTCATCGAGCACTTTCGGCTTACCGATATCGCCGGCGTGAAGGATCAAATCAGCATCTTTTAGCGCCTCTAGGGCTTCTTTTCGGATTAAGCCGTGCGTATCTGAAATGATACCGACGGTCATACAGTGATTCTTTGTCTTCCATATGCTCATCCGATTTTTACCCTCCGTACAGACTAACATGAAGTCTCGCATTTAGACACACATCGACGTAATAAATGCCTAAGTATTAAAGTGCGATTTTAGCACAGGTGGCTCGAATATCATAGCTTGATCGTCCTCGCAGAACAGACCCTCATCAATAGGGACACATGGCCAACTGAGCGGAAAAGCTGAAAGGAATTTACCCCAATCGGTAACGATTGTGCGCCCTACCGATAGACCTACCGATAGAATCCAATCATCTTACCCACACTAAGCAGAAAAACGAGTTCATTCTTAGGGGGCCCTACATTTATGCGTATTCAGATAGAAGAGCTGCGGGAGCGGGCGAGACAGGCACATCAACTTTGGGAAGCTTGTATTCTCTGCGGACGTCGATGTCAAATCAACCGCCGGGAGAGGGCGGGGCTATGCCGGGCGGGTAACCAAGCGGTGGTGGCTTCCTACGGTCCCCACTGGGGGGAGGAGCGCCCGCTCGTGGGGACCGGTGGTTCCGGTACGATCTTCTTTTCCTATTGCAACCTTTCCTGCGTCTTCTGTCAAAACTACGATATTTCCCATGAGGCTGAGGGGGAAGAGGTGGACGGAGCTGGTTTAGGGGCCGTCATGCTCAGTTTGCAAAAGCAGGGATGCGAAAACATCAATCTCGTCAGCCCAACCCACTATGTACCGGTCATCCTGGATGGGTTGGCCCAGGCCGCAGAAAAGGGATTACATATCCCTATCGTGTACAATAGCGGCGGCTATGACAGCCTCGAAATCTTACAACTGCTTGATGGTATTATTGACATCTATTTGCCTGATTTTAAGTTCGCCAGCGACGATTTGGGCCACAAGTTCTGCGGAGTTAAAGACTATGCTTCGGTGGCGAAAGCAGCGCTGAAGGAAATGCATCGCCAGGTGGGGCTTCCTCAATTGGATGCGAAGGGGACGGCACGACAGGGATTGATCATCCGCCATCTGGTGATGCCAGGGTTACCGGAGAATACATTCGATGTGGTTCGGTTTGTCGTCGATGAAGTGTCCCCACAGAGTTGGGTCAATGTGATGGCTCAGTACTACCCGGCCTATCGAGCGGAAGCGCATCCACCGCTTGACCAGCCCTTATTCCGGCGGGAGTATCGTCAAGTGAGGAGGCAAGCTAAGCGTATGGCGCCAGAGATAAGGTTACTTGACGATATCTAAAAAAGGATCCCCCGTCGCCAGAGTTGGCTGAACGGGAGATCCTTATAATCCTAACGAGGATGCTAATTCGTTTGGGTCATATCCTTTATTGCGCTTAATTTTGCTGATGTCAATAGGGATTCAATAGTTTTTAACTCCTCATTGTGTTTGTTTAGTTGGCTTTCATCTAGATAAGGGTTTTTGCCGCTTAATTTATCGATTAAAAACTCATCTGTCGTAAGCAGGATATCAAGGTGAGAAGCTAGGGCTTCGTACTCCGGAACTTTTCGCTGATTTATTTCACTATGTATCGCTTTTAGGTTTGTTCTGATTTCTTCCAGTTCGTTTGTAGTTAGGCTTTTGGTCTCCTTTCTTAGCATTGGTGAGACCGTTTCACTGGAATATTTCACTGCATCTTCACAGGTATATAAATAAAGAGATCTTTTTGTAAGTCTCATGTCTTTTTCACTAGAACTCTCCGGGGTGGCTTTTTGGGGAGGATTACCACTGGTGCAACCCGTTAATAGGATAATAAGGACGGTAACGGCCAATGCGGCAAGCTTTTTCGTATTACTCACCCCCTTTACAGTAGGATTGAAAACCTAAATCCAATATATTGATTTTGGATATTTTTGTCAACACATTATCGTGTCATTCCGAAAAAAACCCCTCATAATGCAGATTCCCATTGAAAGGAACCCCATCGCATAACTGGAAGGGGGCAGGGGGA
Organism: Heliobacterium mobile; assembly: GCF_009720735.1. Lineage (GTDB taxonomy): Bacteria > Bacillota > Desulfitobacteriia > Heliobacteriales > Heliobacteriaceae > Heliobacterium > Heliobacterium mobile. Next base: position 5,820 of record NZ_WNKU01000022.1, on the reverse strand, counting down.
AACTGACCCCGAGGGGGTAACCTCTGTGACCAAGGTGACACCAACCGGATTAAGGCGTAATATTTGCACTAACCGCCTGACCGCCGCAGCAGATAAGAAATCTCCCCAAGTAGGGCGTAACTTCAATTGCGCACTGGGAAGCAATATAAAAGTCATCCAGAAAATCCTTCAAAATGACGGATTGGTCATCTACCGAAAGATCCGTTTGGACACCAATCCCTTTCGGGCATGTTACGTCATTTATGTAGACGGCATGGTCAATAGCGATTTACTCAATGAAAATATCCTTCGGCACCTATTAATCTTCAATTTTGGAGATCGACGGCAGGCGCCGAAGATGTCTTTTTCTGATGTATTGATGAACCGAGTTCTGTCGACGGGGAATGTCCAGACAGAGAAGGTCATCGATTCGGCCATACAGAGCCTTTTATATGGAAATGTGCTCGTTCTCGTCGACGGGATTCCCTTTGCCTTTGTTATCGACGCCAAAGGATGGGAGATCCGTTCTATTTCCGAACCGGAAACAGAGCGGGTAGTGCGGGGGCCTCGGGAAGGATTTATCGAGAACCTCATCACCAATCTAACCATGATCCGCCGGAAGATGATCAATCCCGCCTTAAAGATGGTCTTTCGGGATATCGGAACTCGGACAAGAACGAAGATTTGCATCATCTATATAGAAGGTATCGCCCGCCCAGAGATCATTCAAGAGGTATACCGCCGACTCGATAAAGTGCAGCTCGACGGCATCCTTGAACCGGAGTACATTATTGAATTCATCCGGGATGCGCCCCTGTCCCCCTATGAGACGATCGGAACGACGGAACGACCCGATACGGCGGTAGGCAAGCTGTTAGAAGGCCGCATCGTCATCATGGTCGACGGATCGCCTTTTGCGATCACCCTTCCCTATCTCTTTTTAGAGTATTTTCAGGCGAATAAAGATTACTACGATAGTTTTCTCTATAGTTCCGCCAATCGGCTGCTTCGCTATATAAGCTTCTTTTTGACTACAAGCACTCCAGCCATCTATGTAGCCTTGGTCAACTTTCACCAGGAGATGATTCCGACAAGATTATTGATTAGCATCGCGTCGGCAAAAGAAGGAGTGCCTTTTCCGGCGGCGATTGAAGCTTTCATCATGCTCATGGCCTTTCAATTACTGCGGGAAGCCGGTGTGCGGCTTCCATCCCCCGTTGGTCAAGCTGTCAGTATTGTGGGGGCTTTAATTTTGGGAGAAGCCGCCGTCACAGCGAAAATTATCAGCGCTCCGATGGTGATTGTGGTTGCCTTGACGGGAATATCCGGATTTTTAGTACCAGAAATGCCGGGGGTTTCTTTTTTCTTGAGTTTGTTCTTTTTGTTCTCGTCCTCTTTTATCGGCTTTTTTGGATATATTTTCGCGGTCATCGCTGTCACCATCCACATGACAAGCCTTCGTAGTTTTGGCTTGCCTTATCTTTCGAATCTGACATCTATCCATGGGAAAGAATTGAAGGATACGGTCGTTCGTGCCCCCTGGTGGTGGATGACCTATCGACCACGGTTACTGTCTCGAGATAAGCGGAGATTAGCTGATCCAGGGAGACCCGAACCATGAAAAAAAGCATCTGTGTACTTTTCGTTTTTTGGCATCTGTTTGTCCTATGGTCAATGACTGGATGCTGGAATTTTCGGGAGATTCGAGATTTAGCCATTGTCATCGGGGCTTCTTTTGACAAAAAAGATGATCAGATTTATTTAACGGTTGAGGTGCTAAGCCCCAAAGGGGGAGAGCAGGAGCAAGGCGCTACGGGTTCGCTCGGCATCACGCCGCAACTCTTTGAGGGTTCTGGGAAGACGGTATTCGAGGCTGTTCGCAATATGATCTCTAAAGCGGGAAGAAAGCTCTATTGGAGTCATGCTAGAGTTTTCATCGTTAGTGAAGATGTCGCCAAAGAGGGAATCATTCAAATTATCGATTGGATTAACCGGGACGCAGAGGTCCGTCCCCAAACTTGGATACTGGTGAGCAAGGGACAGGCAGCTGGTGACATACTCCGGACTCAATCCAAACTCTTTGATACCGTATCGATGCAGATCGATACACTATTACGGAATCAAGGTAACTCGGGGAAGTTGTTAGGTGTAACGGTTGGTGATTTCCTAGAGGAAATGCAAAAGCCAGGAGTGGGGGCTGTGGCGCCGATTATAGAAAGCGTTAAAGATGGGAGAGAGCAGATTCCCCAGGTGAAAGGTTCTGCCCTGTTTAAGGGGGAAAAGCTGGTAGGCTTCTTAGATGGAGAGGAGACTATGTATTTGTTATTCCTCCGGAACCAGATGAAAAAAGGAACCCTCATTGCTGTCACCGCACAACAGCCAAAAGCTAATGTCAGTCTAGAAATTTTCCGAAGCCACACAACAAAAACAGTTCGTCTAGTGGACGACCGTCCTGTAGTGGATATTTGGGTTGACTGCTTAAGTGGCATAGCCGAAATATCGGAAGAAAATGATGTGATTTCCGAAAGAGGAAGCCAAAAGCTGACGGAAAGAACGAACAAAGAGCTACGTAATAAAATTACCGATACAATTAAAAAAGTGCAAAATGAGTATGGGACCGATGTATTTGGTTTTGGCAACTTGATTTACCGCGAACGACCAGACCTTTGGGAAACAATTCCTAAAGGTGGTTGGGCTAAAGTGTTCCCGACAGTGGATACGAATGTAAATGTTAACATAATGATGAGAGGCAGTGCCAAGCTTTCAGAACCGACAAGAATTGGTGAATGAGTTGGAATATCATTATTTTATATTTTTACTCTTTTCCATCTTTGGTATTGTAGAAGCCATTCAGCTTTATCATCAAAAGCAACGGAAGGAACTGACGATCTATCTGTTCCTATTACTACCAGGTCTGGTCATTACGGTCTACACGGCCACACAGGTAGGCCTTCCGAGCATAGCTGAAGAGTTGGGGTCTTGGTTTGGTTGGATGTCCCAGTGAGGAGGGTAAAATGAAGCGAGAACCGCTTTCGTTTAAGCAGACGGTCTACTTGCTCATCTTGTTTATCATCGGCAGTACCATAATATTGCCCGTGGGCACCGAAGCGAAGCAAGATATTTGGGCGGCGGTTCTACTCGCTATTGTAATGACACTTCCAGTAGTTCTCGTTTATGCTCGGATTTTATCTCTATATCCGGAGCGGAACTTGCTGGAGATCAACGAACAGATATTGGGGAAAGTCGTAGGCAGGTTCATCAATTTTTTGTTCGCTTTCTATGCTTTTACCTTATGCGCTCTGGTACTGGACAACTTCGGGCAGTTTATCAACGTTACTGCTATACCGGAGACACCATTGGCCATTCCCATGTTGATATTATGCCTATTGGCCCTTTGGGCAACGAAGGAAGGCCTAGAGGTCATAGCCCGAAGTGGGGAGGTCTACTTACCGATTATCGTCTTTGTTGCGACCTTTACCTTCCTCTTTTTAACGCCTAACTTAAATATCAATCGATTACAACCCTCGTTGTACCAGAACAGTGGGGGCATCGTCTCTGCAGCATTACATCTGTTTAGTTTTCCTTTTGCAGAAACAGTCATCTTTACGATAATCATATATTGCACAAATAAAACGAAAGCAATGGCAAAAGTGTATCTAGCGGGATTGCTCATCGGGGGCGGAATCATCTTACTCTCAGTAACTTCTGTTATGGCGGTAATTGGCCCAGAACGATATCAAGCGTCCTATTTTCCAGCCTATTTAGCGGTACAAACCATCAACGTAGGCGACTTTCTGCAGCGGGTGGAGGTGGTCGTCTTTTTAATTGCCATTTTTGCAGGATTCATTAAAATATCTCTTTGTTTCTTCGCCGCTTGTAAGGGCTTATCCAATGCTTTGGGATGTAAGGAATACCGTTTTCTTACGGTTCCCTTGGGCTTACTAGAATTCCTTTTTGCCTCTAACTTATTCAACAGTACAAAGCAGATGGCCCAATGGGCTTCTGAAGTCTACCTATATTTTGCCTTTCCTTTTCAGGTAGCCTTACCGATGGTCATATGGATACTGGGGGAAGTAAAGCGGCGGGGACGACAAGGGAGTCCTGAAGTTGATCTTCACGATGAATTACGTTGATAAGTCCTCTGCGATGCAAAGAGACCGCAGAGGGCTTTCGAGTGTAAGGACCGAAAAGACTGTTGTTATGGGCAATGCTGAACCGAGCAAAGCCGTCATAGGCTGGTGGGTTTAATTCGCCCCATGCTGTTGAAAAGCTCGATAAGCAACCGGCGTAAACAAAACCGAATCGAGTAGGGCTGTCAGCGCCATAGCCACCGGCTGGGTCAGGATGAGGTCAAAGCCAAGCAGCCCAGTTTAAATTTAGAAAGATTGAGCAAACCAGCGAAGAGGTGTTGCGGGGCTCGATGAGATCAAAGCTTCCGTAGAAGCTGCGTAAAGGGAAATGAAACGGTCCATGGGTCGCTTATCTTTAGCGACGATACATTTACACAGTGATATAAGCTCTTATATGTACTGAAACCTGAGCTACATAACAGGATCAACTGCCTAAGCGGTATAATGTAGAAAGTCTATCGCATGTATACGCGATAGACTTTCAGTGTCTTTGTGTGAAGATTTCCATGTTATCGATGATTGTTTATTTTGTAAAATGGCGCAAGGTTGGTTTCCGTTTAAACTAACTGTGGTGTCTTTAACTTACTTAATGCAAGTTCGGAGACGTACGGCGGCACATCGTAAAAGGTGCTTAATATCTCAACGTCTTTAAGTGTTGTATTTTCGGAATGGATATCCGGTAAGTCGTTATCCCGTTCCAAAATAGTCACTTGAAGGAATGCGCACAACCGATCCAAGGCGTTGATGATATCTTTCGCTTGTTCCGTAGTTTCTGGACTCTTTTTTTCCTTCAATACTTCGGTATCCAGTTCGATGAGTAACACTCCAGCTTGTTTCGACAGTATTTGGATCCAGTTTAATTGTCTTTGCGTAGGCGGTGTTTGGTTCATTTATCAGTCACCTCAAATAAATTAAAAATGAATCAAATTTGTTAAATAGTTACCGTAGATACCCAAGGTAAGGATGAGCGACTTCGAACGAACAAATTTAGATATATCCATCATATCAGGAAGAAAGGTGTCTAACAATGAGGTTGGGGCTTCTGACTGGTAGAAAAGTCCCGTCTTCGAATTGCGGTACAGACGACTGCGTGCCGAGTTCAAGTTATATGGAAAATGTTTCTTATTGAAGTCGCCGCGAATAAGTGATAAACTACAGTTCCTGTCGGGGACAGAATGCCTTATATAACAAGGCAGTACCCTAAAGGATGCATAATTCTGTTTGTAGTGTAAAAGCAAAACAAGTTATTGCCTAATAATACCAGTTGAAACGAGAAATAAAGCGTGGTATTATAAAGTTCCGCCCGGTAGTTCGGGAGGAATTCTCTGGTCCTTGAAAATCAAACAGTTGTTAAAGCAAAAGCGTGCGAAACCAAAGTCAATTCGGCCCGCGCAAGCGGGACGGACAATGATTTCATTTATTAGAGCTTGACTCAAGCTTATCTACATTTTTTGTGGAGAGTTTGATCCTGGCTCAGGACGAACGCTGGCGGCATGCCTAACACATGCAAGTCGAACGGAGAATGAAGAAGGTTTACTGGATTCATTCTTAGTGGCGGACGGGTGAGTAACGCGTGGATAACCTGCCTGAGAGTGGGGGATAACAGCCCGAAAGGGCTGCTAATACCGCATAACGTTGTCTGGGGACATCCCTGGACAACCAAAGGAGCAATCCGCTCTTGGATGGGTCCGCGTCCGATTAGCTAGTTGGT
>NZ_WNKU01000021.1 GCF_009720735.1 Heliobacterium mobile | reverse complement strand
GTAGCTATGTCGGGAGCGGATAAGCGCTGAAAGCATCTAAGCGCGAAACCGACCCAAAGATGAGACTTCCCACTACGCAAGTAGGTAAGACCCCAGGAAGATGACCTGGTCGATCGGCCCGAGATGTACACGCCGTGAGGCGTTCAGTCGACGGGTACGAATCGGTCGAGGACTTGACCTTAATCGCTTTACTTTCCAGAAATTTTGATTTGATGCAGCGGGACTGGGCGACCCCAGGCGTCGGTGCTTTAGCGCCGATAACGCCGTGGGAGCCGTCCGTAGCGGAATCAAATCAAAATTTCCCTCTGTGTAGTTTTCAGGGAACACCATTTAGATCCATTAGCTCAGTTGGTAGAGCACCTGACTTTTAATCAGGGTGTCGCTGGTTCGAGTCCAGCATGGATCACCAGCTTCATGCCGCTGTAGCTCAGTCGGTAGAGCGTATCCTTGGTAAGGATAAGGTCACCGGTTCAATCCCGGTCAGTGGCTCCATAAGCAATGCGAGAGTGGCGGAACTGGCAGACGCGCACGTTTGAGGGGCGTGTGGGCAACCGTGGGGGTTCAAATCCCCCCTCTCGCACCATAAGAAATAGTGAAGCCATTCCTGGCGCAAAGTCAGGAATGGCTTTTTGTTTTTTGCACATATGGCAACAGGTCGCTAAGATCATTAGGCTTCGTAAGGACTGGGAGAAAGAGATCCCCTTTTTCACGCAGCCGATCAAAAATATTTTTCATCGTGAATTTATTTGGAGACAATGTTCCGTCGATTTCTTCCCAATAAAGCGGTGTAGACACAGGCGCTTTTTCCACAGGCCGGAGACTGTAAACACCAGCCAAAGTCTTACCTCGGGCGATTTGCCAACAATCGAGATACAACCTTGTTCCCCGGTCTTTGATCTGGCGGGTGAGGGTGACCCGATTGTCCGCCTTTTCGATAAATTTAGCGATGAATACGGCACATTCCCGGACTGTTTGATAATCGTATACAGGCTTGACGGGCACATATACATGAATGCCCGAAGCCCCTGATGTCTTTGGGTAAGAAGTCAGACCAAAAGAATCTAAGGCGCTTTTGACCAACTGGGCCACCTCGACAACCGTTTGAAAGCTTTGCGATTCATGGGGGTCTAAATCAAAAACCATGGCCGTGGGGTTATTCAACGCGTTGATTTTCGAAAGCCAGGGGTGAACCTCAATGCAGCCTAAGTTGATGAGCCAGAAAAGATCGCGCTCTTCCTTAACCATACAATAGCGGATGACCGTTCGCTTTCCCTCGGAGGGAATGTCTACGGTCGGCAGCCATTCAGGGCGAAACTCGGGCGCTTCTTTTTGATAAAAGAATTTACCCTTTATGCCGTCGGGATAGCGTACGAGCACAAGGGGGTATCCTTCGAGATGTGGCAGTAAATAGGGTGCGATTTTAGCATAGTATTCAATCAATTCGCCTTTTCTATATCCCTCTTCAGGCCAGAAGACCTTATCTAGGTTGGTGAGCGATAAGGTATCGCCTTTTACGGTCACGTCAAGCCGGTTTCCTCGCCGAGATAAGAGGGGTGGCGAAGCCGTAAATCGGGGGTCCACTCTAAAAAGCGAACTTTGACCCGGTATCGTGGCGTTACCGGTTGATAATCGACTTTGGTCGATAGGTTCCGGCGGTCCGGGTACAGTCGTTGATACCATAGAACTGCCTCCTTGTCGGTGATGCCGGAACTGACCCGTCCCAGGTAGGGCGAGTTCTCACTATTCTCTGCTCCCAGCGCTAACGAAGCGATCCGGTCAGCTAAGGATTGGGTATAGCCGATAACCCAACAGGTGATGGTGCGGAAGTTTTTGATCTTTTTCCAGGCTGAGTGTTTTTTTCCGGAGATATAGGAGCTTTGCTTTTCTTTAGCCACCATTCCTTCCAAGCCTAAATCCTGAATGCCTTGAAAAAAGATGTTTCCTTCCTCCTGATAAGACTCGGTCAACGAGATCTTTTGTCCTGTAACCAAGTGGGTGGAGAGCATGTCGAGACGATCGTCGAGAGGTTTTTCGAGCAAGCTCTCATCGTTTAAATCGAGCAAATCGAAGACCATAAACTGAACAGGATACTGTTGTACACCTCGAAGTATGGAACCTGCCGTCTGCATGCGATCTCGGCGGAGTACCAGGGGGAAGCTCGGTTTGCCTGTCTCGTCAAGAACGATTAGCTCGCCGTCCACGATCCCTTTTTCACCAGGCAGCAGGATGTCGGCCCCGGTGATCTCGGGATACTGCTTGGTGATCTCCCGGCCTTTACGGTTAAAGAGTCGGATGCCCTTTTCTTGCACATAGGCTAAGGCTCTTATACCGTCCCATTTGATCTGAAAGAGATAGTCCGGGTCGTCGAAAGGTTCCGGTGCGATAACCGGTTCCATCGGTTGAATCGGCTTCATGATGTCTTCCGGCGGGGTCGTTTGACTGTTTTGGGTGGCTCTTGCTGAGCTTTTGCATGCTCGATGCTGGCTTTTAAGGCCGCCATCAGGTCGACCACTTTACCTGGTGCCGGTCCTTGGGGCGCTTCGACGACAGCCTGGCCTTGGATTTTCGATTCGATGAATTGCCCGATCCGTTCCTGATGTTCATTTTTCCATTTGTCCGGTTGAAAGGGTTCGGTGAGACTTTCGACGAGTTGGATGGCCATGGTTTGCTCTTTTTTTGAGATTTCAACGGCTGTCCCCAATTCACCCAGTGTTTCGATGGAACGGATTTCTTCTGGAAATAGCATCGTGTGCATGGCTAGTCCGCTACCGTATACTCGCAGTGCGGCCAAAACCTCCTTGGAGCGCAAGATGACTTTAGCCAAAGCGAGCCGATTCGTTTCGGTCAAGGCGCTTTTCAGCAAAGCATATGCTTTTTGACCGTGCTGATCGGGAGAGAGGTAATAGGTTTTGACAAAGTAGATGGGGTCGATCTCCTTTAAGTCGACAAAGGATTGAATATCGATGGCCCGGCTGCCTTCCGGTTCTAATCCTTCCAATTCCTCTTGGGTGACGACCACATAACGCCCTTTTTCGTATTCAAAGCCTTTTACGATCTCTTCGGGCTTCACTTCCTCATCGCAGAAAGGACAGCGCTTTTGGTATTGAACCGGTCGATGACATTTTTTGTGAAGCAGGTTGAAGCGGATATCTTTGTCTTCTGTGGCGGCAAATAGCTTAATGGGAATGTGAACCAAGCCAAAACTGATCGCCCCTTTCCAGATGCTTCGCATAGATTCACCTCACCATCAGGACATCTGATCGATAGTTTTTCCGCTTCCTAAAAGAAAAGACTGCGAAAGAATAGTCCTGCTGCATAAAAAGATGGAAAAATAAAAAAAGGTTAACAAAAACGTTACACCCTTGTAGAGATTTTGAGTGGTAAAATGTTGATGGGGCTGGAATTATTTTAGACTAGGTAGTATAATATGAGTGAATTTCCTTGTTTTTGATAAGCCTTGAGAATACAAGGAACAAAATGACAGGGAGGTGGCATAAAAGATAGTAACCCAGAATAGATAGAAAAAAGTATCGTTGGCTTCTGGCCGAAAGGGAGAGTGTATCCTTATGAAAGCCGTGATTATGGCTGGTGGGTTGGGAACTCGATTGCGCCCGCTCACCGATAACATGCCAAAACCGATGGTTCCCATACACGGTCGCCCTGCCATGGAATATGCCGTGATGTTGCTGAAATGCCATGGAATTACAGACATTGCGGTTACCCTTTGTTATCAACCCAAAATAATTATGAATTATTTTGGAGACGGATCGCGGTTCGGCGTACGGTTCGAATACTTTATAGAAAAAGAACCTCTGGGAACGGCCGGATCTGTAAAACAGGCTCAGGAATATCTGGACGAATCCTTTCTCGTTATCAGCGGGGACGGCATAACGGATATTCACCTCGGAAAAATCATTAACTTTCACCAGAAGAAACAAGCTTTAGCGACTATGGCTTTAACGTGGGTAGATAACCCGACTCAGTTTGGCATCGTAGTCACCGACGAAAATGGCCGCATCTGCCGGTTTATCGAAAAACCGAAGCCGGAGCAGGTTTTTACGAACACCATCAACACGGGGATTTACGTGCTCGAACCGGAGATTTTTACATACATTCCGGAAGGCTATTTCGACTTTTCCAAGCAGTTGTTCCCACAATTGCTCGATAATGAGCTGCCTTTCTATGGCGTTCACTCGAAAGGCTATTGGAAAGATATCGGTACGATCGAACAGTACAATCAGGTTCATATCGATATCAACAACGGTAAGTTGTCCAATTATTACAAAGAAGCGATTTAATCGGTGTATAAGGCCGAATTATCCTGGACAAGATAGAAATGTAGGGGATTACCCCCTTAAGTTCCCCTATGTTTCTCCTCTGGAAGCCCCTTCCCCAGGGGCTTCCCCCCGAAAATTAACCTGGGTTCGCCCAGGTTTTTTTCTTTTGTAATTTATTTGTAAAAAATGGTTCATCCTATATTAACGCAAACTTTATCATGTGTTAACAAGTGCATGATAGAATCGAACCGGGTTATCGAGTGATTCCTTTTTAAAGAAGGTGGTTGGGCGTGCGGTTTTCAATTGGTGGTCCACCGGTCCAGACGGCTGCCCGATGGTTGCTGACGACAGCGTTGCCTACGCAAGAGAGGGTAGGCGCCGTTTCCAGCATCACCCACGATTTTTGCATCACCCAAGCGAAGGAAATTCTATGGAATGATGGATTCGAGTCAGAAGCGTTACAGGTATCTTTTCATCACTCCAGTCTCAGCGATGGAGTTCGTTGGATCGATCAAGGCTGGCGTAACATAGCTCACTATTACCATCCTGTTCGGGACAGGGGTCTTTTTGGCGGTTCTCATGCAGTCCATGAGATCGGACAGTACTACCGTCGGGCTCTTCGCTTATTTCGCCGACACAAAACGGATCAGGCTATGTTCTTCCTTGGTGCGGCTTGTCACTTTGTTCAAGATCTATGTGTGCCTCACCACGCCAAATGCGCAATTTTTTCAGGTCATCGGGAGTTCGAACAGTTTGCCGAAGAACATCGAAGGGAATACGTCGTATCCTGCAAAGGTCTCTATGACAAAGAAAAGACGCCCGAATCATGGGTAAAAGAAAACGCTCGTATCGCTTATGACTGGTTTACTCATGTCGAAGGTAAGAATCGCAGCAACTATGATCGGGCACTGCAGACGCTGCTTCCCCTGGCACAACAGACGACGGCGGGATTTTTAAAAAACTTTTTTGACGAAGCAAAAAAGTAAATACCTACACTGATAGAGAAAAACACCGGAGAACTAAGACGTTCTTCCGGTGTTTTTTGATCGATTTTTTTAGGAGGGATATTGCGCAAACTGGTGAGCGATACGCCGTCCAACCGTGAGGGCGAGGGTAGAGGCTAAGCCCAGCTTCACCAGGTCACCGGGGATGAAGGGGTAGAGTCCGAGCACAAGCGCTTTATCGAGGGGCACCGAAGTGACCATCATCAGCCCCGTTAATCCCAGGGCATAGATAATGACCATCCCAGCAGTACAGATAAGAAGGTTCCGTAAAAGATTAGAGCTAGACCAGTACCGAGCTAAAAAGCTACAAGCGACAGTAGCCATAAGGTAGCCGAGCAGGTAGCCCCCTTTGGGACCTAAGAGAATCGCAATTCCACCATTACCGCCGGCGAAGACCGGCAATCCGATCAGACCGAGCGTTAAATATACCAAAATACCGGTGATTGCGATGCGTGGCGGAAAGATGAGTGAGAAGAGGAAAATGGCAAAGGTTTGCAATGTGATCGGAATTGGGCTAAAGGGCAGGGGAAATGAGAGTTGAGACGAAATATATATGGTAGCTGCGACGAGGGCGGATAAGGTTAGGTCACGTGTGTTCACAGCACCAGCTCCTTTCGCGGTTTTGAATTATGTACTTCGTTGACCCTCGCATACGATTGTATGCTCATCCTTAAATATTGTCAACGGATAAACTTCATATGGTTGACAATATAAAATGGACAGACTTCTAGGGCAAGGCGGGTTTTCATTGGAACAACTAACAGGTGAATTGAAGCGCATTTTGTTTCAGCAAGAAGCCTATACGGTTGCTGTGTTTACATGTGAGAAGGACCGAGTGACAGCAGTAGGTCCCTTGTTGACAGCGGAGACCGGTCTTGCTTATACATTGGAGGGGGATTGGGTGGAGCATCCCCGTTTTGGCAGGCAATTTCGATTTGTTTCTTGCCGGATGCTTCCGCCAGCCACTCCCCAAGCGATGGAAAAGTTTTTGTCCAGCGGGATCATCAAAGGTATCGGTCGCAAAACCGCTAAAAAACTGGTTAAGTCTTTTGGGGTGGACGTATTGTCCATTCTTCAAAAGGACCCCGAGAAGATTTATGAGATCGAAGGGCTTTCCAAGGCGAAAGCGTTGACGGTACTGGAATCTTATCAAGAATTCGCTTTCGGTGAAAATCTGATGGTAGCCCTCAACAGTTACGGTATCGAAGGCGAATTGGTCTACCGGATTTTCCGTAAATATGGACGAGAGAGCCTAGAGATGGTTGAAGAAAACCCTTATCGGCTTGCGTTGGATCTCTATGTCCCCTTTTCCCAGTGTGACAGTATTGCTTTCCGTTTAGGCTTTCGCGGAGATGAACAAAAACGGTTGCAAGCTGCGCTCATCTATACGCTCTATATGGCCCGCGATGAAGGCCATGTCTATCTTCCTCTGGAAGTCCTGCTGTCAAGCGGTAAGGGCCTTTTGGCCCAATCGAACCAGTATCCGGAGCCGCCGGAAGATGCGGTTCTCCAGCAAGAATTGCTGAGAGCGGCAGAGGAACGATTTATCCGCACCTATCGAGAGGGATGCTACTTACCGGAGTTATTCCGGGCTGAAAAGTTTGTCGCAGAAAGGTTATATGACTTGGCTGAGGAACGGCGAACCTGGGCGGTGGACGTAGCCACTGTGATCGCCACGATGGAAGCGGATTTTGGCATCAAATATGCCGAAGAGCAGAAAGAAGCTTTCTTTGCTGTCGCCCGTCACGGGTTAGCGGTGATCACCGGCGGTCCGGGGACAGGAAAGACGACCATCGTACGCGGGTTGATCGCCTTGGTCAACCGCGCCCAGCCGAACGCTGAAATCGTGCTCTGTGCACCGACTGGACGAGCTGCCAAACGGCTTGCCGAAACGACCGGTCAGCCCGCATCGACCATCCACAAAGTGCTCGGCCTTCGCGGCGGCGAAAGCGATGGATTGCTGGGAGAACTGGAACCCCTGGAAGCGGATGTGGTCATCGTCGACGAAGTATCCATGGTCGATATCGTCATGATGGCCAACTTGTTGCAGGCTTTGCGCAGAGGCGCCAAACTGATCCTCGTAGGCGACCAGGATCAGTTGCCGTCGGTAGGGCCGGGACAAGTTCTCCGGGACATGATCGACGAAAAGATCGGTGCTATCATTCGTCTCAATCATATTTTCCGGCAGGCCGAAACGTCAGACATTGTCACTGGTGCTCACCGCATCAAAAAGGGAGAACTGCCGGAGTTGTTTAGCCGCAACGATTTCATCTTTCTCCGGCGGAACAGTCAAATGGATATCCTATCGACCCTTCAGCAGACGGTGAGCCGCGCCATGGAACGTGCCGGTTATTCCCTGGACGATATTCAGGTTCTGTCACCGATGCGCTATACCGATGTAGGTGTATGGAATTTAAACAAAGTGTTACAGGAGCAGTTAAACCCACTCGTCGTTGGTGTCCGCGAAGTAAAACTGGGGACGATCGTCTTTCGTACCGGTGATAAGGTGATGCAACTGAAGAACAATTACGAGAAAGATGTTTTCAATGGAGATGTGGGGTTCATCGCTGAGATATTGCTGAGCGGGGAAGAAGAGGCCGATGAGGACACGATCATCGTACAGTTCGACGAAAACAGCCGCGTTGCTTATGGGCGCTCCGAATGGGATCAGTTGACCCTGGCCTATGCTACGACTGTCCATAAAGCGCAGGGAAGCGAGTATCCCGTTGTGGTGATGCCGATGACCTTACAGCATCGCCGAATGCTGCGTCGCAATCTCGTCTACACGGCGGTCACCCGCGCGCGGGATAAAGTGATCTTAATCGGTATTCCCGATGCACTGTCTTTCGCCGTGACCAATGAGCAGGATGGTTATCGCTACAGCTCGTTGCCCAATCGCTGGCGAGAGATTGCGGAAGCTACCTCGTAAAAAGGCGGCAAACATTTTGAAAATTATATCCAAAGGGGTTAAAATAAGTCTTGGTAGGGCCTCTTCTCAGCTTTTCAAAGAATATTGGTCTGGTGGTCTAACCTCTAGCAGGATTTAGACAACTACATGGCGAAATATTTCGAACTATGGGAAGGGGAGATAGCCATGGAGCTTCGTCCGATTCGAACGAAAAAGATATATGAGGAAATCGTAGATCAAATCAAAGATCTGATTCGAAGCGGAAACCTAAAAGCCGGAGACCGGCTGTTGTCGGAGAGAGAATTGGCTGAGCACTTGAAAGTCAGCCGTGCCGCCGTCCGGGAAGCTTTAAGCGCCTTAGAAGCGATGGGGATGATCGATATTAAGCCCGGCGACGGAGCTTTTATTCGACAACCGTCCGTGAACGGGATTATTGAGCCCCTTGCTATGCTTTTGTTAGTCGAACAGGATTTACCTCGTCAAATCCTAGAGGTTCGAAAAATCATGGAAGTCGGTGGCGCTGGCTTAGCGGCGCAGCGTAGAAAAGAGAGCAATCTTCAATCGATGCAACTGGCGTTGCAACAGATGGAACAAGACATCCAAAACAGTGTTACCGGTGAAGATGCCGACTTTCGCTTTCATTTCGCCGTTGCAGAAGCTGCTGAAAATTCCTTGTTGCTTCGCCTGATGCACACGATTTCCGATACGATGCGTCAAACTTTACGGACGAGCCGGATTCAGCTTTTAGCCACCCCCGGCGTTCGGGAACGCCTTTTGGATGAACATATAAAAGTCTACCGGGCCATAGAAAATGGTGACGCTCCTGCGGCCCAGGAATTGATGTATGATCATCTTTATCGAGTGGAATTGTCGATTTACAAGCATCTCAATATGTAGAAATGACGGACTTCCAGCCGGTTTAGCCGAATCTTCTTTATGGGATGAATTCGGTGGAAAGGGAGGGTGAATCTGAGCCCTCCTTTTTCTTCGGGTTCATTTAAAAATTAAAGGCCCTCAGTCGTTGACTGAAGGCTTACATGCGTTGGGGCATCCACCATAATTTGCGATATTCTTGCTAGAATTGGTAACAAATTCGTGCTTTGTTGGAAAGAATCGAAATGGAAGGTATAGGTGGTTTGGTGCCTCTATTGATGATCAAGTTGGACCCCGATCGGATAATAGATAAAGAGCGCTTGCAGGCTGTGATGGGGTGTGGTGCAGACGCAATCATTATCGGTGGTACACAAGGTATCACTGGTCAAAAAATCAACGACTTATGGGAGGAAGTAAGGCCTTTCCCCGGCAAAAAGATCATCGAAATTACCAATGTCGAATGTCTCCTGGAGGGGGCTGATGAATACTGGGTTCCCGTCGTTCTAAACTCCTCAAATCCCAAGTGGATCCTAGGAACTCACGCGAGAGCGTTCCATCAAATTAAGCGCTGGAATGGACAGACCCTACCAAGAAATCTCTTCCCCGTTGGCTATATTGTGTTAAATCCTGAGTCGGCTGTGGCGGCCTGCACTGAGGCCGATACTCAAATCGACGATGACGATATGGCTGGCCTTGCTCAAGTGGGGCATCTGCTCTTTCGCTTTCCTTGGATTTATATCGAGTACAGCGGTTCCTTCGGCTCGATGGACCGGTTGGCCCGTTTGAGTGGAAAAGCGCCTGCTTTGCCGTTGATTTATGGCGGCGGAATCCAGTGGGGCTGGCAGGCGAAACAGGCGGCACAATTCGCTCATGTGGTCGTCGTCGGAAACCTTGTCTATGAATCAGAAAATCTCGAGGCAGATCTGAGAGAAATTCGGCACGCCGTCAGCAGAGACTAAGATTCCACTGGGCTAAGTTACCACTGCTTTAAATTCAGAGAAAAACTTGACGCTGGGATAGAACTGTTGTATACTCTTTTTGTAATTGTTCCTCGATAGCTCAACGGTAGAGCAACCGGCTGTTAACCGGTAGGTTGTAGGTTCGAATCCTACTCGAGGAGCCATATTGTCGCGGGGTGGAGCAGCTGGCAGCTCGTCGGGCTCATAACCCGAAGGTCGCAGGTTCAAGTCCTGCCCCCGCAACCAAGTCGAAATGGAACAGGCGCCTGAAGCAGGTGCCTGTTTTTTTATTGGGAGATAATGCAAGATCGGAACAAGTAGAATTATTTCAGTCGATGACTTAAAATATAGAAGAAGGAAGGGGGCTTGATAGTGGGACAAAAACCGCGGAACCTTGCCGTTCCGTTGATAACACTGTTTATCGTTTCCTTTTGTTTTTTCTTTTTGATCCAAATAGGATTATATTTCCAAAGTGTCTCTCCCCAGAAAAGGGAGCTTCTGCTTATTAACTTCTTACCCTGGTTCAGTACTCATGGTGTGGTAGCTATGGCGGGAGAACCGTTACAAGAGGCTTCAACTCATGATATCTCGGCCCAATCAACTAACTTACCGGAAGGAATGGCCGAAAAAGAGGAAAAAATAGCCGAAACAACACCCCCGCCAGAAAAGATCAAACCAGCAGAGTCCTCCAGTGAAGAGACGGCGACCCTGCCAAAAAATAATAGCGAAGCGAAAAAGGTTGCTTACTTAACCTTCGATGATGGTCCCAGCGAGATTACCCCGATGGTGTTAGATATTCTAAAACAACACAATATTAAGGCCACTTTCTTTGTGATCGGCAATAGGGTTGAAGCTTACCCTGAACTGGTCAAACGTATCGTCTCTGAAGGTCACCTCGTTGGCAATCATACCTATTCTCATAAATACAAATACATCTATTCCAGTCCGGAGTCATTCTTCGAAGATCTCTATCACGCCGAAGAGGTCCTCAACAACACCATCGGGATAAAACCAAAAGTGATTCGAGCGCCTGGGGGAACACGGGGCAACTTTAGCGAGGCTTTAGCCAAGAAGTTACTCGAACAAGGGTACTTGATCCATGATTGGAATGTCGATTCTAAGGACTCCTCAGCTCCCGTCGTGTCGGCAGATAGGATTCGTGGACAGGTATCCAGGCAGACGGCAAACAAAAATAGCGTTGTTATACTTTTTCACGATGGCGCCGGTAAAAACACCTTGCCGGTAGCGCTTCCGTCCATTATTGAGGATCTAAAAGTGCAGGGTTTTGTCTTTAAGTCTCTCGATGAGATTCCCCATCCCATTATTGCGATGTATCAATAGCTCGTATGGGGCGCAACGGTTCAGGAATACTACATCCTGTAGGTAAGAGTAGGTAGAAAGGCAGGAGGTATTCTTGGACAAGGATATCATTTCAAGTGAAAAGGCCAAGCGACCCACAGACCGATGGAACGAGATCAGCGCTGAATTGTCTGATCAGCATGAGAATCGCGCCGAAAGGTACTGGCGAGAGGTGGCGCAGAACGGACCTTCGACGGATGTGGCCCCTTTTGTACAAGGCACCAATACGGGTAGTCCCAAGCGGTTACACCCCGATAGAAAAACAGGCGATCATTGAGGATAAGCACCGGAACGGCATTCGTCGCCAGCCGGTGCTTATGATTTTTAAAGTTTTAGGTATTTGGGCGCATAGCAGATAAGTTTACAAATGTGGTATAATGCAGGAAGAATCGCCTTTGGGGGAGGGCATAGTGGTGTTTGAGGAGTCCTGGGAATCGGGTGCTCAAATCCTGGTCGTCGATGACGTTGTGACCAACGTTGAGCTGATGCGGCTTCAGTTGACTCGCGCCGGATATCAAGTCGTCACGGCCTTCAATGGAGAACAAGCCCTTGAGACAATAAAAAAGACATTGCCTGATTTAATACTTCTTGATGTCATGATGCCTGGGATGAATGGATTTGAGGTATGCGCCAAACTGAAAGAGGACCCTCATACCCAACTGATTCCCGTCGTTTTGGTAACGGCCCTTCATGAGGTCGAGGACCGCATTAAAGGCATTGAAGCGGGTGCCGATGATTTCATCAGTAAGCCCTTCAACCGCGTTGAACTGCTCACGCGGGTGAAATCGCTTTTACGCATTCGCAAGTTATACCGCCAATTGGAAAAAAGTTATCAAGAAATCGAAGCGAAAAATGCGATCTTGACGGAGGAACTTCGCATGGCGCGCCATGTGCAACAACACTTGCTGCCTGCGGAATTTCCGAATATGAATAAACTCGCTTTTGAAGTCACCTATCGACCGACCATAGAGATCGGCGGTGATTTTTACGACTTCATTCCCGTCAGCGACGATGAGATCGGCATCTTTTTGTCTGATGTGTCTGGTCATGGTGTTTCTGCCGCCATGTTGACTATGGTGATCAGCACGATGATGCGCTCCATCACCCAAGAGGCCCATGAACCTGGTGTCGTCTTGGATCAGTTGAACCGACAGTTTGGCAAGATGGTCGAAGGGGAACTGACAGGCACTTTTGTAACTGCTTTTTCCGTTGTCATCAATCAATCGACCGGTCGCATCCAGTATGCGAATGCCGGTCATCCGAGTCCCCTGCTTCTCCGGGGAGACGTAGATATTGTTGAAAAACTGGACACAGAAGGCTTCCCTCTGGGGCTTTTCGATACAGCTCAATACGAGTCTAGAGAAATAGACATCAAACCGGGAGATAAACTCGTCCTCTATACGGACGGGATTTATGATGTGGTTGATGAACAAAAAGAACTCTTTGGATTAAGCCGCTTTGTTGCACTCGTCGAGGAGTTGAGGCATTTACCGGCGAAAGAGATGGCCAAAGAGATCTTAGCTCGCATTTCCGTCTTCGCCCAAAATGCGCCACAGCCTGACGACATCTGTCTCATGGTGATTGAGCACTTGCGATAAAAAAAGAGTGGCAACCCTGCTGGGGGATGCCACTTTTGAGTTTCTTCTAATGGTTGCTTTTTTGTCCTTGGGAAGCGGCAGGTTTTGCCGGGGTCGTCGGTTTCGAAACCGCTTTGGAAGTCGCTTTTGCCGGTGTCGTTGTTGATGCTGAGGAAACAGTTGGTTTTTCAACAGGTGGTTCCACCGGTTGTTGTTCTGGCGATGGGGTTTCAGGAACAGGAGCAACTTCTATCGTTGCCAAGTAACCGGTTTTCTCACCATATTGGAACAGGACCGGTTCGTTCCATTTTATTGCTTTCCAGCCGTCATCCAAGGGCGCCCGCAAGGTTTTGACTTCGTTGTTTATGTCTAAGCTGATCTCTCTTTTGCCCCCTTCGGTAACCCCTTTCAAGTACTTCCCTTCCCCTTGTGCGGGGTGAGCCGCATCGTAATAAGCGTAATAGGCGTCGAGAGACTGCACAGCCAATCCAAAGAGTTCGACAAAAAATAGACCGGTCAGCCCAAGCAGGATTCCTTTAACACGCCAAAAGCCTTTGTCGTCCATAGGTGGTCGTTTGGATGCCAGTTGATAGCTGACCCGCAGTGCCAGCAGAGTGATGGCAGCCAAAAAGGCGACGAAGAAGGTCCAAATCAGTTGCCTATAATAATAGCTTCCCAAGGTTTCCCAGTAGGTCGGAACGGCCGTCGCCGACGGACGAACGTACATATAGACACCGCCCGAGATCAGAATCCCGATAAACAACCCGATTGATAACAAGGTCAAAAGCAGCCGCAGAGGGTCCAGAATTTTCCGGCGGCGTTTGTAACGCCGACGGGAGCGAGGAGAAGAACGACGCTGAACCTGTGGCAGAAGATTCACCTCCAATAGTGTCGAGGCTTGTCACATGGTACATCATTTTCGCTGTATTGTGTGAAAACTCCTGCTCAAGTTCAAGTTCCCCAGTGTGTTTCGCAGGTAATTAAAAAAGGTGGGATGTCCATTGACCAACGAACTCAAGGTTCCTCGAAGTTCCCGGAAACTTACAACAGAACGAGGTATGGTGCAGATCCATGGCCCCATCCCTGCCGGGGAAATTAAACAATTCGAGATGGATGAAGGTTTGTGCGCATTCCGGCCGCCGAAGGAACAAAAAGAAGCGCTCCTGGAAATCGCCGATCTACCAAAGGGATTAATTTTCTTGGCCACTTGGAATGACCGAATCGTCGGCTATATCACCATCCATCCACCGGAAGAGTTTGCCCGCTGGGCGAAAAGCCAGGTTCCCGGCATGTTGGAGATGGGCGCTATCGAAGTGAGCCGGCACTGGCGAGGAATGAGCATCAGTTCGAACCTGCTTGAAGTCGCTTTCTCAGAAGATTTTTTTGACGAATCGATCATTATCGCCACCGAATATTATTGGCATTGGGATTTGAAGGGGAAAGGCTTTTCTGTTTGGGAATACCAGCGCTTCTTGGAACAACACTTTGGTCGAGTCGATTTTAAGCGGATCGGTACCGATGAACCGGACATATTGGCACACCCGGCCAATATGCTGATGGTTCGTATCGGAAAAAAGGTTCCTCAAGATCGACTGCTCTTGTTTGAGGAATCGCTCTATCAAAATCGCTGGATGTTTTAAGGGCAGGCTGCAGCAGGAGGCGGAAGAAAATGCTTGTTGAGGAAATCATGATCCGCGATGTCTCTGTCGTCAAAGCGGATACGTCAGTCTTCGATGCCTTGACACTGGCGGAAAAAAAGCGGGTTCGTCATCTTCCAGTGGTAGCAGAAGATGAAGTGATCGGCATCATATCGGATCGGGATTTGCGTGATGTAAAACCATCGGTTCTATGTTCTGAAAAATTAGACATTTTGACAGGCACTTATGTCAAAGATATCATGCATACACAGGTAGTCACAGTTCATCCCCTGGACGCTATCGAAGATGCAGCCCGCATGATTTACGAACACCGGGTGGGTTGCCTGCCGGTGGTGCAAGAGGGTAAACTAGTGGGTATCGTCACTACATCGGATCTGCTCCATGCGCTCGTCGACCTGATGGGGATGGGCCAACCGGGATCTCACCTCGAAATAGAAGTCCCCGATCAGCCGGGAGCGTTGTTGGACATCGCTCGGATCATCAAAGATAATGAAATAAACATCATCAGCATCTACATCAACCCCGATAAACACATGGAAAAACGGGTTGTTTCATTGCGAATTGCCACCTTTGATCCCCGACGGATTATCGAACAAATCAAATCCGCCGGCTATCCGGTCCTATTTCCGATGAGCCTCGGAGGGGCCCTAACATGAGTAAACAATCCCTGTTGATTTACTCGCCTGAGTTCCACGCCTATCAATTCGGCCCGGAACATCCCTTTCATCCGCTCCGTCTCGACGTAACGGTCGATCTCATCGGCCAGACGGGAATCGTGGAGCCGGAGCAGATTGTCGATCCGGAAATGTGTACCCGCGATGATCTGCTACCGGTACATGCAGAAGGGTTTATCGACGCGATCGAGCAAGCCAGCCGTCAAGAAGCACCGACAAGTTTGTTGAAAACGTACGGATTAGATACGGACGATACACCACCCTTTCCCGGTATGGACGAAGCGACCCGGCTGGTTGTCGGCGCTACCATGCAGGGGGCCAAGTTGATCATGGAAGGCAAGGCAGACCATGTCTTCCAGATCGCCGGCGGTTTGCACCATGCCCACCGTAACCGAGCTTCCGGCTTTTGTGTCTTCAATGACGCCGCTGTGGCCATCGCCTATCTGCAACGTAAATACGGCATCCGGGTCTTGTATATCGATACGGACGCCCACCATGGCGACGGTGTCCAGTCGATCTTTTACGATGATCCCATGGTCTTGACCATATCGATCCATGAAACAGGCCGCTATCTCTTTCCGGGAACGGGAAACGCCGAAGAAAGAGGCCGCTTTGACGGCTACGGTTTTTCCATCAATGTTCCTTTAGAACCTTATACGGAGGACGATTCTTTCATCGATCTCTACGAGCGGTCTGTCGAACCTCTGGTGAAAGCATTTCAACCGGATTTTATCATTACCCAAAACGGCTGTGATGCTCACTATCTGGATCCCTTGACCCATTTGGCCCTTACGACCCGTACCTATGAGGCCATCCCCCGCTTGGCGCACCGTCTTGCTCACACCTATTGCCAAGGACGTTGGCTCGCTCTCGGCGGAGGCGGATATGATCACTGGCGCGTCGTACCTCGCGCCTGGACCCTGCTGTGGGCTGAGATGAATGATCGAGAAGTGCCTGATGAGATCCCTTCCATCTGGCTGCAGCGGTGGCAGAAGCTCAGTCCCGTATCGTTGCCGACGCGGATGCGAGACGGCGACGGTGAATTTCCGCCGATTCCTCGCCGGGCCATTATCGAGGATAAAAACCGAGTGACGCTACAGCGGGTCATGCGCGACGCCGTCGAACTGATAGAATCCCGCAGCGGACTTTAAAGAAGCCGGCCCACTGCCGGCTTTGTTTGCTCGCCAGGCGGACAAACTATTCGAAAAGGAGGTCGTTCCATGGCAGCAGCACCTTTTCTACCTATGTCAAAAGACGAGATGAACCAGTTGGGATGGGACTCCTGTGATTTTATTCTAGTCACCGGAGATGCTTATGTCGATCATCCAAGTTTCGGCGCCGCCATCATCGGGCGGGTCCTGGAAAAGCAGGGATACCGAGTGGGCATACTCAGCCAACCGGACTGGCGAGATACGAGGAATTTTAAAGCACTCGGGAGACCTCGTCTCGGATGGCTCGTGACCGCCGGCAATCTCGATTCCATGGTCAACCATTACACGGCGGCCAAAAAGCGCCGCTCCGAAGACGCCTATTCACCAGGAGGCCGCAGGGGGCTTCGTCCAGACCGGGCCTCTTTGGTCTATGCCCACCGGTGCCGTGAGGCGTATAAGGAACCTCCGGTGATCTTAGGCGGCATTGAAGCCAGTTTGCGGCGCTTTGCCCACTATGATTATTGGGAGGACAAGGTTCGTCGTTCCGTATTGATCGATGCCAAAGCCGATGTGATCATCTTCGGTATGGGCGAGTCGGCCATCATCGAAATCGCCCAAGAATTGGTTCAACGACGGGAAGGGAAATCGGAAGGACAATCTTTCGATTACCCCCTTGGCGCAAAAGCTCAAGGCGTATGTTATTTGACCCAGGACATTTCGACCATACCGGAGCAAGAACGTCTCCTTTTACCCTCCTACGAAAAAGTCGCTGAAGACAAGGTTCTTTTTGCTAAAGCCTTCAAGGTTCAAGAAGAAGAACAGAATCCTTTTGCCGGAAAAATTCTCATCCAGCCACATGGAGATTTGTACTTAGTCCAGAATCGGCCCTCAAAGCCGGTCACCACCGAGGAACTGGACGCCGTCTACGATTTGCCCTTTGCTCGCCGACCTCATCCCGCGTATGACCATCTGGGCGGCGTGCCAGCTTTGGAAGAAGTGGAGTTTAGTTTGACGGCGCAACGGGGCTGTTTCGGCGGTTGCTCTTTCTGCGCCTTAACCTTCCATCAAGGAAGGATCATCCAAGGCCGCAGTCATGAATCGCTGTTGCGGGAAGCGAAAAAGCTGATCGCTGCGCCCAATTTCAAAGGCTATATTCACGATGTAGGCGGCCCTACGGCCAACTTTCGACAGCCCGCTTGTAAAAAACAATTAAAGGCTGGAGCTTGTAAGGAGCGTCAATGTCTTCATCCCAAACCATGTCCCAATCTGGACGTGGATCATCAGGACTTGCTGGAATTGCTGCGCAAAATGCGCCGGTTGGAAGGCGTAAAGAAGATCTTTATCCGTTCCGGCCTGCGTTATGATTATCTGATGGCTGATAAACCGGCCCAACGGCGGGAGTTTTTAAAAGAACTCTGTCAACACCATGTGAGCGGACAACTGAAAGTGGCGCCGGAACATGCCTCCCCGCAGGTGCTGCGCTGTATGGGCAAACCGGGAATCGATGTGTACGAATCGTTTAAAAAGGAATATGAGCGGGCCAACAAGGAGGCCGGTAAGGAGCAGTACCTGGTCCCCTACTTGGTATCGAGCCATCCCGGTTCGGGAATCCGGGAAGCGATCGAACTGGCTGAAACGATCCGCGACTGGGGCTATAACCCGGAACAGGTGCAAGATTTTATCCCTACGCCGGGGAGCCTTTCCACCTGTATTTACTACACCGGAATCGACCCCCGGACAATGAAGCCCGTCTACGTCCCCCGGTCGGCTCAGGAAAAAACACGGCAGCGGGCACTGCTCCAGTTTCGCCGTCCCGAAAATTATCCTCTCGTCTACCAGGCCTTACGTGCAGCGGGACGCATGGATTTGGTCGGCCATGGTCCGAAGACGCTCCTTCGTCCGCCTCGTCCCGGAGCCGGAAAAAATGAGCGGGAAATGGGATGGGACGATAAAAAAGGTAAAAAAAGCGCCCCCAAGAAACAAGGAAAAGGACGTAAGCCTTTTTGACATCACAAAAACTTTAGATTATACTAGTATATTAGTGAAAGACCGTCATCTTGCCCATAAGGCGCAGAGACGTATTATTTGTTTGCGGGGGAAAGGGCGGAAAGGCTTTGACCGTGAAAGTAAATATAACCAGCTTGGGTTGCGCGAAAAACCGGGTCGACACAGAAGTGATGTTGGGTCTTTTGCGCGATGCCGGGTACGAAATTACACACCGTGAAGAAGACGCCCATGTCCTGATCGTCAATACCTGCGGTTTTATCCTCCCCGCTAAGGAAGAGTCCATCAATACGATCCTTGAACTGGTCCGGTTTAAGGAAACGGGAAAATGCCAGGCTTTGCTCGTCGCTGGCTGTCTGTCCCAAGGATATTCCGATGATCTAGCCAAGGAACTGCCGGAAGTGGACGGCTTCTTAGGGCCTGGTGAAGTTCCGAAAGTTGCATCGATCGTGGCGAATGTGTTACAAGGGAAAAAGACTATCCAGGTAGGCCAACCTGACTTTCTTTACGACCACACGATGCCTCGCGTTTTGTCCACCCCTTTTCATTATGCCTATGTGAAAGTGGCTGACGGTTGCGACAATCGCTGCGGTTTTTGCATGATCCCGAACTTGCGGGGACCCTTTCGTTCCCGTGAGGAAGACTCGGTCTTCCAAGAGGTGCAATCGCTCACAGAACGGGGAATACAGGAAATTCTGCTTATCGCTCAGGATACGACCCGCTACGGCCTGGACCGGTATGGAGAATTCAGATTACCTCAATTGATTCGCCGGCTCGCTCCCGTCGACGGTTTGAAATGGCTCCGCCTCATGTATTGCTACCCGGCTCATTTCACACCGGAACTGATCGAAGCGATGGCCGCGGAACCGAAGGTATGCCGTTACGTCGATCTCCCCTTGCAACACGCCGATGACGAACTGTTGCGATCGATGAACCGCCGATCGAGCGTCGCTGAGATCCGCCAATTAGTTAAGGACCTGCGAGCCAACCTCCCGGGCATGGCGATTCGCAGTTCCTTCATCGTAGGACTTCCCGGAGAGACAGAAGAAAAATTCCAACGACTTTTAGACTTCCTTGAGGAAATGCGCTTTGACCGGGTAGGTGTATTTACATATTCCCGGGAAGAAGACACACCAGCCGGCCGACTCCGAGACCAAGTGCCTGACGAAGTGAAAGAAGAACGCTTTCATCGAGCCATGGCTCTCCAACAAGCCATCTCCCGGTCGATTCAGCAGGAGTGGGTGGGACGGACGATTCCCGTACTCGTGGAAGAGGAAGTCAGTCCCGGTCTATATCGAGGACGGAGTGAACGGGAAGCGCCAGAAGTTGACGGGTTTATCGAATTAAAAGGAAAAGATCTGATGTCCGGCCAGTGGGCCAAGGTCAAAATCACAGCGGCAGATGACTATGACCTGATGGGGGAAGAGATCAATGAACCTGGCTAATAAAGTGACCTTGACGAGGATCCTCTTTGTCCCGTTGTTCATGATCATTCTGCTCATTCCGGAAGTACCCTATCGGCAGTACTTGGCCGCTTTTATCTTTATTCTGGCGGCCAGTACGGACGGCTTAGACGGCTACATCGCCCGATCACGAAAACAGATCACCCGCTTTGGAACCTTTTTAGATCCCTTAGCCGACAAGCTGCTCGTTTCGGCGGCATTGATTTCTCTCGTCGAATTGGGCAAAATCTCCGCTTGGGTGGCTGTAATCATCATCGGTCGGGAATTTGCCGTAACGGGCTTACGCACGATCTTGGCAGCGGAAGGACATACGGTCGCCGCCAGCAAGCTGGGAAAACTAAAAACAGTTTTCCAGATCGTAACGATCGTCGTCATTTTGATCGACGAAGCATTGCAGTTTGTCATCCCCCTGCGCATTTCACAGATTATTTTGTACTTGGCTGTCTTTTTCACCCTTTGGTCGGGTATCGACTATTTTGTCAAAGCCAAGGCTGTGTTAAAAAACCGCCTGGAGACGTGACCGTTTCCGGCGGTTTTTCATTCCCACGGGTTACCTAGTGAAAAGGTGCACATTGTTTTGTATAATCATTATACGCATAGTGTAAATAGAGGCCTTTTCTAGGGCCTTTGTTTTTTCTCTGCCATAGGGAGGAGGAAGGTCATGTTACAAGGGATTAAACCGTTTCGTGTTATCGCTTTTGCCATCGTCGGACTGGCTATGTTATGGGGGGGCCAGGAGGCTTACGCCCGCCTAGCTGTGGAGCAGCCCTTGCATCAAGCTATCGCCGCTGTCATACCGGAATCGGCTGTTTTTACACATAAAGAATCGGGACAGACCGTCGTCGAAGTGGGACCGGTTCCAGTGAGCGATTTGGGAGACGCTTACCGGCAGGTCTTGAAGTCGGCTCAAGAGCGCTTGGGTGAAGATGTTCAAGTCCGCTTGCTTGACGATCCCGACGAACAATGCCGCCAACTCTGGGAACAAGTGCAGTTTCCCATTTATCAAGGTCTGGCCACAGGAAATTATGGTGAGATGAAAAAACAGACCGATGAGATTGTCCAGAAATCCAATGGAGTCACCGTGAGGCTGTCTATTGATCATGACAATATTTACGTGCAGATCGAAAAGGGCAATCACTATATGTACCGCATCATTTCAGGGGAGAAACGGGGTGAGCAGCGATGAACCGGTCTGATAAACGGTACGCATGGCTGGAAGCCCTTTTAGGTCTCGTCGTCGCCTTGGTCATTTTTCTGTCCTATAAGCTGATGAATCCACTGCCCCTGTTTATCGCCGCTTCCGGTGGTTTTCTCGCCTACTTCCTGCTGGAACGGCAAGGAATGGGGCAGGGCTTTGGCGATTACGAGGCGCCTGTCGCTTTTTCCTTTGAAGACATCGGCGGGCAAGCCGTCGCCAAACGGGAATTGATCGAGGCCCTCGACTTTATGGCCCGGAGTGCTGAAGCAGTCGAACTCGGGATTCGGCCGCTAAAAGGCATCCTGCTCTGTGGACCGCCAGGCACCGGTAAAACCCTGCTCGCGAAAGCGGCTGCCACCTATACGGACAGTGTCTATTTGACCTGTTCCGGGAGCGATTTTATCGAAGTCTATGCCGGCGTCGGTGCAGGCCGCGTGCGGAGCCTCTTTAAGCGAGCTCGGGAACAAGCGAAGAAGCAAGGAAAAAACGGTGCCATCATCTTTATCGATGAAATCGATGTCCTCGGTGCCAAACGAGGCGGCGACCGAGGCCATCTCGAATATGAGCAAACCTTGAACGCCTTGCTCGTGGAGATGGACGGATTGAAAGCCGACGATCCTTGCCGGGTCCTTTTGATGGGTGCCACGAACCGCCCCGATCTCTTAGATGCGGCGTTGCTGCGTCCCGGTCGTTTTGACCGCCAGATTCAAGTGGACCTGCCTGACCGGGAAGGGCGCAAACACATCCTCGAAATCCATACGCGGAAAAAACCGATCGCTGAAGACGTGGACCTGGAGACCATTGCCAAAGAAACGATCGGTTTTTCGGGAGCCCAACTGGAGAGCGTGGCCAACGAGGCAGCCATCTTGGCGCTGCGGGCTGGAGAAAAAGAGATTCATTTTGAACAGATGAAAAACTCGATCGAAAAAGTACTTTTAGGCGAAGCGGGAGACCGTAAAGCCTTGGAGGAAGAACTGTGGCGTGTAGCCATCCACGAAACAGCCCACGCACTGTTCAGTGAATGGGAACGGCCCGGTTCGGTAGCTCGGTTGACCATCGCTCCCCGGGGACGGGCATTAGGCTACCTCCGCCAAGTGCCTCCGGAAGAAAAAGTATTAGAGACCGAGAAAGACCTCATCGGCGGCATCCGTGTTGCCTTGGCCGGCCTTGTGGCGGAACAACTCGTCTTCGAGCAAGGTTCTACCGGTGCCGGTCAGGACTTGCAAAACGCCTCTCACCTTGTCCGCCGGATCATCATGTCCGGGCTCTCCGAACTGGGTCCCGTTGACGCCGTCGAAATCCCCGAAACCATCCGCTTCCGGGAACTGCAAAAAATCATGACGAGCGAACAGGAGCATGTCCGGGAAACATTGGAGCAAAACAAAGATCTCCTCGTAAATATCGCCAAATACCTCCGGGAAAAAGAAACCCTCTCCGGTGACGAATTCCGGGAGCAGATGAACCAATATCGGTTATCTGCATAAAACTAGCCCTGGCTTAATCGCCAGGGCTTTTTCATACCTAAGGCCGGGCGCCCTTTCCCAATGCCTCAAAAAAAGATATAATTGGAAACGGAGCAGGTGACAAATACTACGAACACAAGGCTTCTCCAAGAGCTTAAACGTTCCTTTTTCATATGCTTCCGTTGAAAAAGAGTGAAGTGGGTGTTATGATGATAAGCGCCGAAATCGTGTCCACTGGAACCGAACTGCTGCTGGGTCATACGCTAAACACTAATGCCCAGTATATCGCCGAACGTCTGGCTGCACTGGGCGTTTATTGCTATTACCAGACAACTGTGGGTGACAACGCCGATCGTATCGGTCAAGTCATTGAAAACGCCTTGAATCGTGCCGACATCGTCATCACCACGGGCGGCTTAGGACCGACCATGGATGATTTGACGAAAGAAGTTGTGGCCGATCTTTTTGGATTGCCTATGGAAATGCATCCAGACCATTTGGCTAAAATCGAGGCGTTTTTTCAGCGCCGGGGTCGAAAGATGCCCGAAAACAACAAAAAGCAGGCCATGCTGCCGGCAGGTTCTCAAGCGATTCCGAATCATCTCGGAACAGCCCCAGGCGTCATTGTGGAACAGGATGATAAGGTCGTCATCCTCTTGCCCGGTCCTCCCTTCGAGATGAGACCGATGTTTGAAGAAACTGTGATTCCCTATCTAGCGGCCAAGACGAAGATCAATCCGGGAGTGCTCCATTCCCGGACATTGAAGGTCGTTGGTCCAGGGGAATCGGTGATCGAAAACCGCCTGCGGGATTTGCTGACGGTTCAATCCAATCCCACTATTGCCTTGCTGGCCAAGACGGCAGAGGTCCATGTACGTCTCACCGCCCGGGCAAGAACAGAGACAGAAGCGGCGGCACTGATGGGAGAACTGGAAGCGGAAATCCGTCAGCGCTTACATCCCTATGTTTACGGCGTTGACGAAGAAAGCCTCGCTTCGGTGGTTGGCGCTTTGTTGAATGAACGGAATCTCAAGCTGGCTATCGCTGAATCCTGCACTGGAGGATACATTGCCCATCAGATAACCAATGTACCGGGGTCGTCAGACTATTTTCTCCTCGGCGTCGCTTCCTACGCCAACAGCGCGAAAGAGAATGTGCTGGCTGTAGATGAAGAGACGCTGCGCACTTATGGAGCTGTCAGCCCGGAAACGGCGCTGGCCATGGCGAGAGGCGTGCGCCGGTTGGCCGGTTCCGATATCGCAGCGGCGGTAACGGGAATCGCCGGTCCTGGTGGAGGGACGGAGGAAAAACCGGTCGGCTTGGTTTATGCCGCCTTTGTAGCCGGCGACAAAGAGGAAGTTGAGAAACTGCAGCTGTTTGGAGATCGGGTGACGATTAAGGAGAAGACCACTTACGCGGTCCTCAATCGATTGCGGGTATACCTGACAGAAGAGGCCCGGCCGTAAGAGATACAATTTTAGAAGGGGTGCCAATATGGTAGAAAACAACATACCTACAGAACAAGAGCAAGAAAAAGTGAAATTCGGTGAAATCAGCCTGAGTCCCAAAGTCGCCCGTGCCATATCCGATATGGGCTTTGAGGAACCGTCGCCGATTCAGGCAAAGGCCATTCCCATCGTCATGGACGGAAAAGATCTGATCGGCCAAGCCCAGACCGGTACCGGTAAAACGGCCACCTTCGGGATACCCATGGCTGAAATGCTAAATGCTCGCGATGGGCGCGTACAAGCATTAGTTCTGTGCCCGACGCGGGAACTGGCGATCCAGGTTGCCCAGGAAATCGGCAAGATCGGACGTTTTAGTGATTTGAAAGCGCTGCCTGTCTACGGCGGTCAATCGATCGATCGGCAGATCCGGGCTCTTCGCTATGGCGTACAGGTCGTCATCGGTACGCCGGGACGGATTCTCGATCACTTGAGCCGGAAAACCTTGCGTTTGAACAATGTGCGCATGGTCGTCCTCGATGAAGCCGACGAAATGCTCGATATGGGCTTTATCGAAGACATCGAATCCATCATCAAAGAAATCCCGGAAGAACGGCAGACGCTGCTCTTTTCAGCGACCATGCCCGGACCGATCCAACAATTGGCCCGGAAATACATGAAGACACCGGAGTTCGTGACCATCTCTCGGGACAAATTGACGGTTCCTCTGATCGAACAAGTCTATTATGAGTGTAAAGAGTCCCAAAAGGTGGACGCCCTCTGCCGCATCCTCGACATGGAAGAGATCGGCGCATCGATCATCTTCTGTCGTACCAAACGAGGTGTCGACGAATTGGTGGCCGCTCTGGAAACACGAGGCTATTTCGCCGAAGGACTGCATGGCGATTTGACGCAAGCGCAGCGGGATCGAGTGATGAAAAAGTTCCGCGACGGCAAAGTGGAACTGCTGATCGCCACAGACGTAGCGGCTCGCGGTCTCGATGTGGAAAACGTAACCCATGTCATCAACTACGACATTCCTCAAGATCCCGAGTCTTATGTACACCGCATCGGCCGGACCGGTCGTGCTGGACGGAAAGGCATCGCCATCACCCTGATCAACTACCGGGAATATCGCCAACTGAAGCTCATCGAGCGGATCACCAAAGCCCGGATCCAACGGCGTGACCTGCCCTCTCTGGCCGATATCGTGGAACGGCAAAAAGATGCTCATAAAAACAGAATCCTTAAGGTTCTCGAAGGCGGCCACTATGGCGAATACAAGAGTATCATCAGCGAACTGGCCGACGAGTTCGATCCCTTAGAAATCGCTGCCGCCACCTTGAAACTCCTGATCGAAGGACCTGAAGCAGAAAAAGAAAAAGAAGAAGTCTCCGAGTTTGGCAACACAGGCGCTGAGCCAGGCATGGTCCGTCTGTTTATCAACATCGGCCGGGCCCAAGGGATTCGTCCGCAAGATATCGTCCGTGCTGTCGCTGAAGAAGCAGGGATTCCTGGCAATGTTATCGGCGTCATCAACATCTATGACAAGTTTACCTTCGTAGAAGTACCGGAAGATGTAGCCGGTCGAGTCATGGGTGTCATGCACCAGAACATGATCAAAGGCCGGAAGATCAGCGTCGAGCCTGCCAAAGCCCGGTAAAAAACCGGACCTGGGGCAAAGGGGGGATAAGCTTGGAGTGGGATAAGCGGAGTCAGGCGATCACCGTGGTTACTCTCGTTTGCTTTTTCATCGGATTATCGATCACCGTACAATGGCGAACACAAACCGAAATCAACCGCATGGCATCCGCCACTTCCGTCGACGAGCTTACAACGACCTTGATCCAGACAGAACGTTCTAAAGAAGCATTGACGACACAGATTGATGATTTGCGTTCTCAGTTGGACAAGTATCGAGAAGGGGAAAACTCGAAGCAGACCTTGCAGCAGACGTTGGAGAAAACACGTCTGGCAGCAGGTCTGATGGCCGTCGAAGGACCTGGTGTGATCATCACCTTAGACGACAGTCCCTTGGCTCAACAACTGGATACCATTCGGAAAAACGACCCGAATCAATACTATATCCATGACTCCTACCTCAGGGATTTGGTGAATGCTCTTTGGACAGGCGGTGCCGAGGCCGTCAGTATCAACAACCAGCGTTTAGTCAGCACTTCGGAGATTTTTTGCGGTGGTACGACGATTTTCGTCAACCGTGAACTGGTTACACCGCCTTTTATCATCCGGGCTGTGGGCGATCCAAAAACACTGATGGCCTCTGTCAACATGGTCACCACATCACTCGTTCTGAAAGGATATCGACAACAGTTCGGCATCGTCTTTGATCCTGTTGCCGGCGACAAAGTCCAGATTCCGAACTACAAGGGAGATATCAAATTCCAGTATGCCCACGTCGTGACCGGTGATGAAGCTGTGGAGACAAAGCCATGAATATGAACATGAAAATGAGGATGAAGTGGAAGAAGTGGCAAGTCGCCGCTACGATCGTTGCCTTGACGCTGGGAATACTGTTGGTGACGCAATTTAACACAGCTACCGTCATCGCCCAAGGCCGTTCACAAGTTCAGGATCGGATCAAGTCTCTCGAAAACATCCTGGAACGATCGAATGAAGAACAAGAGAGCAAGGAAAAAGAGGTGGCCCTTCTCAAGGCGGAACTGGACAAATATGAAAAGGTCGCCAAAGGAGATGTGGGCTCCGGGCTCTCCGACGAGATCGATCGTTTGCGTATTATGACCGGATACTATCCCGTGGCGGGTCCAGGCATCCAAGTCACCTTAGACGATCACCTCGTGCCTAATGCGCCCTTGGATATCCTCGATTTGATGGATATCGTCAACATTCTCCGTTACGCCGGTGCTGAGGCCATTGCCGTCAACGGTCAGCGCATCGTAGCCAATTCGGAGATCTATGTATCTGGAAGAAACACATTGATCAACAAAACCCCTGTCAGCAGTGATCGAGAACATATCTTCATCATTGATGCCATCGGCCCAGCTGATGAACTATCACGGGTTTTGCAGGTGACCGACGGGAAGATCATCAGCCTGAGAGAAAGCAAGATCGATGTAAAGATTGTCAAGCAGAACAAAATTGTGATTCCCGCCTATACAGACACGCAAAAGTTTCGTTTCGCGAAGCCTTTACCTGACAAGCCGACAGAATCGACGAGAGCTATCCGGAACAGCAATGGAAGCGGGGCCAAAGGGACTGGAGCCGGCAACGCAACTGTGCCTGCTTCCGGCGATAAAGCAGTTCCAAACAATGCCGTCAATCAGAGTCGTCCTGTCAGTGAAAGCAAGTCACAATAAACAGTATGCACCGTATTTTGTTTATATTGACAAAGTGTGGAAATAAAAGTATATTCAAATCAACTCGACATATTCGGACAATGCTTGAAATGAAAAAGGGGGATCACAATGGCTGCAGACAAATTACAAGCTTTGCAACAGGCGCTGAATCAGATCGAAAAAGCCTTTGGTAAAGGCTCCATCATGCGACTCGGTGAAGTGACGGCGAAGCTGTCGGTGGAAGTCATTCCGACAGGCTCTATCGCTCTGGATATGGCTTTGGGTGTAGGCGGTGTGCCCCGCGGCCGGATTGTGGAAGTCTACGGCCCGGAATCTTCCGGTAAGACGACCGTGGCCTTACATATCATCGCCGAAGCACAGCGTTTAGGCGGGTTAGCTGCTTTCATCGATGCTGAACATGCCCTGGATCCGGTCTACGCCCGCAAACTCGGCGTCGACATTGACAACCTGCTCGTATCACAGCCTGATACGGGTGAACAGGCCCTGGAAATCTGTGAGGCCTTAGTCCGCTCCGGTGCCATCGACATCGTCGTCATCGACTCCGTCGCCGCTTTAGTTCCCAAAGCGGAAATCGACGGGGAAATGGGCGATGCCCATGTGGGTCTGCAAGCCCGTTTAATGTCTCAGGCCCTGCGGAAGTTGACTGGTGTCGTCTCGAAGTCGAAGACTTGCTGCGTCTTCATCAACCAGATCCGGGAAAAAGTAGGGGTTATGTTCGGCAACCCCGAAACGACTCCCGGTGGTCGAGCCCTGAAGTTTTACAGTTCCGTTCGCTTGGAAGTGCGGCGCGTCGATACCTTGAAGCAAGGTTCCGACATGATCGGCTCCCGCACGCGGGTGAAAGTCGTCAAGAACAAAGTGGCCCCTCCCTTCAAACAGGCCGACTTCGATATCATGTACGGGGAAGGTATCTCCCGGGAAGGCAGCTTAGTCGATCTGGCTGTTGACATGAACATCGTCGAAAAGAGCGGTGCCTGGTACTCCTACAAAGGAGAACGGCTCGGTCAAGGCCGGGAAAACGTCAAAGAGTTCCTGCGCAATCGACCGGAGCTTGCCGCTGATATTGAGAACATCATCCGTAACCGAGCGGAAAGTGCTCGCGCAGCGGCTATGGCATCGCCCGCTGCCGGAGACAGCGAATAGTCATACGAATGAGCTGGTCAAGAAACAAACGACCCCCGACAGTACCGCCAACGCCAGAGGAGGCCTGGTCTAAGGCCATCCTCTGGCTTTCTCGATCTTCCTTAAGCCGATTTGACGTCGAAAAACGCCTCTATCGTATCGGTGCCGACGAGGAGACTGTGGAAGCGGTCATTCAAAAGCTCTTCGAATATGGCTACCTCAATGACGAGCGCTTTGTCCGCAGCTTTGTCCGCTACCGCACGGAAACGACGACGAATGGCTCTTTACGGTTGATGCGGGATCTTTCCTTGCGGGGAATCGAACAGGATGAAGCCCGTCAAGTGGTCAAAGAGTTGCTGCCGGAAGATAGGGAAGTGGAACGGGCTCGTCGGATTGCAGAGAAAAAGATTCGAGAATGGACAAAAGCCGGCAAAACGGAAGCCATGGGAAGCCGCCTCGGTCGTCACTTGCAGCAAAAAGGATTTCCTTTAGATTGCATCTATCGATTGCTTGATGAGTTGGCAAGAGACAGATCGCTTGATCCTCCTGATTCGGAGAATTAGCGACAACTTGACAGGAAATCTGAAAAATAATAAAATATGCAAGGGACGGAAACTTGTTTACGTGGAGCGTTCACGCCACTTGTATAGGCGGTTCTTATATATATCATTCAACAGCGAACCCCCACCAGCTAGGCTTTTGACAGATTTTTGACCCTTGTTGGGTGCTGTGATTGGCATATAGGGAAATAGGCGTCAGCGACTAGGGCTGGCTGTCGATCATCTGCCACAAGCACATGTGGAATGAATCTCCCGAAACCGAGTTTCTGCTCGGTTTTTTCTATTTTTGTCAGTAAATTATTTGTTTTTGACGTAATAAAGTGAGGAGGTGAAATAATTCTTTGGAATGGATCATTGCTATATTACTAGCCGTAGTTGGCTTTGGAGCCGGCATTTTTTACCGCAAGTCGATTGCGGAAGGGAAAATCGGTTCTGCTGAAGAACGAGCTCGTCACATTGTAGACGATGCCGTGAAAGAGGCAGAAGCGAAGCGCCGTGAATCCGTCTTAGCCGCCAAGGATGAAGTACACCAGATGCGTACTGAAGCCGAGCGGGAAAACCGTGAACGGCGTAATGAACTTCAACGTCTGGAACGCCGCTTGTTACAAAAGGAAGAGTCCTTGGACAGAAAAATGGAGTCCATGGAGCGCAAAGAAGAAAATCTTCAGCGCCGAGAGGATGAAATTGAAAAACTGAGATCCGGATTGGCCGAAACCCTGCACAAGCAGGTGGCTGAACTGGAACGTTTGTCTGGTTTGACCTCGGAAGAGGCCCGGACACTGTTACTGTCCAACATTGAGGACGAAGTGAAACATGAAGCGGCGATGATGATCAAAAACATTGAGCATCAGGCCAAAGAAGAAGCGGAGAAACGGGCTCGTGAGGTAATCTCGCTGGCTATCCAGCGTTGCGCTGCCGACCATGTCGCTGAATCCACCGTATCGGTGGTCGCCCTGCCCAATGATGAGATGAAAGGGCGGATTATCGGTCGGGAAGGACGCAACATCCGCACACTTGAAACCCTGACGGGGATTGACCTGATCATCGATGATACACCAGAAGCGGTCATTCTTTCGGGCTTTGACCCCATCCGTCGTGAAGTGGCTCGGATTGCCCTGGAGAAACTGATTCTCGATGGCCGTATTCATCCAGCCCGGATCGAGGAAATGGTCGAGAAAGCCCAAAAAGAGGTGGAACAGCGGATCCGTGAGGAAGGTGAACAAGCTACCTTCGAAACGGGTATCCACGGTCTCCATCCCGAATTAATCAAGCTGTTAGGTCGATTGCGCTGGCGCACTTCCTACGGTCAAAACGTGCTGAAACACTCGATTGAAGTGGCCCACTTAGCCGGTCTGATGGCGGCAGAACTGGGCGCCGATCCTATGCTGGCACGCCGTGCAGGTTTGCTGCATGACATCGGCAAAGCCGTTGACCATGAGATGGAAGGTAACCACGTCAGCATCGGTGTCGACTTGTGCAAAAAATACCGTGAGTCTCGAGAAGTGATTCACTGCATCGCTGCTCACCACGGCGATGAAGAAGCGCGCACTGTAGAGGCCGTATTGGTCGCAGCAGCTGACGCTGTATCGGCCGCACGTCCGGGAGCCCGGAGAGAGACTCTGGAATCCTACATCAAACGCCTGCAAAAGCTTGAAGAGATCGCTGACTCCTTTGAAGGCGTTGAGAAAGCTTTTGCGATTCAGGCTGGCCGTGAGATTCGGATTATGGTCAAACCGGACAAGGTAGACGATGCTGAATCGCTCCGCGTTGCCCGGGAAATTGTCAAACGAATTGAATCTGAACTGGAATATCCCGGTCAAATCAAAGTCGTAGTCATCCGCGAAACGAGAGCTGTTGACTACGCTAAGTAAACCGTTAACCAAGAGAAGGCCGACCTCAACCAGGGTCGGCCTTCCTGTTTTTCCGTTACTTTTCAACATCCAACGGGAATGGTTGGGGGAGGATTTTGACCGTCTTTGTAGAAACTGTTCACATCCGAAGGTGCGAGGAAGGTGGCCCTAGATTGAGCTTGAAGTTTAAGCAGGGAGCGGAAGTGAACGGCAGCATGGGTCTGCTGATCTCCATCCTGGTCCGTTATCCGGAAGTCGGTACCGTGAACTATGACCCCGACCGTCGGGTTATTAAATTTACTTTTCTCTTACAGCAGGAAAGCGGAAAAACCAAACTGCCCCAAATAGCTCAGTCGATTCAATCGGCTCTGGAGGTTTTTCACGATCTGGAGGGACTCCATCCCCAGACCGTATCGGTAGAGTCTCACTATGACGAGGGCTTGTGCAGTTTGGAAGTCTTCCGGGACGTAGAGACGCTGAGCCTGAGCGAAATCACCTTACTTATTGATCTTTTAAATCAACAGGCTGGTCAGGTGATTTTGTCGGAGGAGTACGTAGAAGGACTGCAGGAAGACGAAAAACTGTGGCAAGAAGAATTGATTTCCCATATGCTCGACAGTTTACGAAGCGGAAGCTATGATCAACAGGTCTATGCCTTTCGGGAAGAAGGCCGAGTCATGGTTTATAACAAGTGATCGTCCCGTTGATAAGGATATGAATTTCTAGGGGAAACTGTGGTTGACATCAGCCACAGTTTGCTTCATATTTGGGAGAGTAAGAATTTGACTGGAGGACGGAATCATTGCGGATCTTATTTATCGGGGACATCGTTGGCCGGCCTGGTCGTAGAGCGATTGAGTTAATCCTTCCGAAGTTGATCAAAGAACAGTCGATTGACTTCGTCATCGCCAACGGGGAGAACGCGGCAGGCGGAAACGGAATTACCCGGGAGATCACGTACGAATTGTTTGATCGTGGTGTCCATGTGCTGACCATGGGCAATCACGTTTGGGATAAACGAGAGATCTTTGACTTTATCGACAGCGAATCTCGGTTGATTCGACCAGCTAATTATCCCATGGGAACACCGGGTAGAGGCTGGGGGCTCTTTACTCTGCCGAATGGAAAAAAGCTGGCCGTCGCCAATTTTTGCGGTCGTGTTTTTCTCGATAATTTAGACTGTCCATTTAATGGAGTCGGTCCCATACTAGAATCACTCCGTGGGCAAGCCGATTATGTCTTCGTCGATTTTCACGCCGAGGCCACATCGGAAAAGGTCGCTTTTGGCTGGCATCTGGCCGGGCGGGCAGCAGCCATGGTGGGAA
Organism: Heliobacterium mobile; assembly: GCF_009720735.1. GTDB lineage: Bacteria > Bacillota > Desulfitobacteriia > Heliobacteriales > Heliobacteriaceae > Heliobacterium > Heliobacterium mobile. Next base: position 35,810 of record NZ_WNKU01000021.1, on the reverse strand, counting down.
CTCATACGCACGTGCAGACGGCTGATGAGCGGGTCCTGCCTGGCGGTACAGCCTATATCAGTGATGCAGGAATGACAGGGCCGAGAGATTCCGTGCTCGGCGTAAAAAAAGAAGCCATTTTGCGTAAGTTTATCACCGGCTTACCGGTACGTTTTGAAACAGCCGCTGGACCCCTTCAGTTAAACGGGGTAATCATCAGTTTAGGCGACAATGGAACGGCTACCGCTATCGAACGGGTGAATGTGATCGTCGATCCATAACCCGTTCTTCCCTTTTTCGGGAGCTAAGAATGTTATAACTAAGAATTTGAGAAGAATTGGATATTTTTTATTATCTGAAAAAAAGGAATTTTTGATTTACTGTAGAATTAAGCAATGGTGGAAATAGAAGAAAATTATAACATTCAAGGAGGCCGTTTACATGGAAGTTCTCAAAGTATCAGCTAAATCCAGCCCAAACCGAGTGGCAGGCGCTTTAGCAGGAGTATTACGAGAAAGGGGTGGCGCCGAAATCCAAGCCATCGGAGCGGGTGCATTGAACCAGGCAGTGAAAGCAGTGGCTATAGCTCGCGGCTTTGAAGCTCCTCGTGGCGTAGACCTGATTTGCATCCCCGCCTTCACGGATATCCAAATCGATGGTGAAGAGCGTACTGCCATTAAATTGATTGTGGAACCTCGGTAATTCATCAGTTTTCATAGAATTGACATACTGTAGATACCTGCTCATATTGAATGAGCAGGTATTATTTTTTTGGAGATGATTCGGTATGTATCCAGTCGTGGACGCCCACTGTGACACCCTCAGTCGTCTAGGGAAGGAAAAATTCGATTACTCTTCAGGTCCTGGCCCGATTACGAAGGAGACCTTGGCAAGAGGTTTTGTCAAGGTACAGTTCTTCGCCGCATATATTGATGAAGCTCATAAACCCTATGGAAGCCTGCGGCAAGCTCTTGAATTGATACATCGCTTCCATAGCCTAACAGAAGAACATTCGCTGGGCCTACGGAAGGTCCTATGGAAAGAAGATCTGAATGAATTGGATAGGCGGATTGGCGCGCTCTTGACGGTTGAAGGTGCAGAAGCATTGGAAGGCTCCCTCGATGTACTGCACGTTCTTTTTCGCCTCGGCGTGCGCTCGATCGGACTAACCTGGAATCAACGGAATCTTTTAGCCGACGGCAGTTGGGAAGAGGGCAGCAAAAGCGGGCTGACGCGGTTTGGTCGACAAGTGGTAGAAGCAATGCAACAGATAGGTATGCTCGTCGATCTAGCCCATATCTCACCGACTGGTTTTTGGGATGTCCTCGAAGTGTCTACGAAGCCTGTTATCGTATCTCACAGCAACTGCCGACGCATACGGGAACACCCGCGCAATCTGGACGACCGGCAGATCCGGGCGCTCGCTGAGCAGGGCGGCGTCATGGGGATCAATTTTTGCCCGGACTTTCTTGCGGCAGGGATGGCGAACCTGGAACGAGTCGTCGAACATATCGACCATGCCTGCCAAGTAGCGGGAACCTATGAACATGTGGGGATCGGCAGCGATTTTGACGGTATCGAAAAGACTCCTCGCGGCTTAGAAACAGCGGCCGCCTACCCACGTTTATGGGATGCGCTAAGTCAAAAGGGATATCAAAAAGAACAGATCAAGGCGATTGCCGGAGATAATTTTTTACGGCTGCTCACTCTTCAATTGCCGTCTAGTCCTGATTGTCCAGTCTCTGTTCCGTAAAAAATTGTGGTGCGGTCCATGAATGGTAACTCCTTAGGATGGGACAATAGTAAAAAAGAGGGAATGGACTACCGGAAGGGGGAGTTTTTCTGGACAGCGAGAATCATTGTGCTGGTTGCAAGTATGCGGAAAGTTATGGTGATTGCCTTCCTTGCAAAGAATGTGTCGATGGCAGTGAATTCGACGAAGTCTCTAACGCGAGAGATTGGTAGCATCGTAAGTAATAGATGCTCTCGGTTATTATTATGAATGGGTTAAAACTAAGGCGCTGATGAAGGCGCCTTTTCTCGTGGTATCGACTCGTTTCATATAGATCTTTCACTTCGACCCTACATTCGGATCGTACTTCTTGAAAGGAACTAGCCACTTTGTGGAAGGCTCGAATTTTTATCTGAACGATTTGTTGATTCTGAGAAATAAGGGGAATAAAATGATTGATTATAGGCATTTTCACGTAAAAGGGGTTACAAAAGAATGAAGCAGATAAAAACAGCACGCCGTATGGCCGGACTCACGTCAGCCATGTTTTCACAGATGGATGCACTTCGCAGGGAAGTCGAAGAGAATGGAACCGATGTAATCAATTTGGGTATCGGCAGCCCTGATCAACCTCCTGCGCCTCATGTCCGTCAAGCCTTATTGGATGCCTTGCAACGGGATGATGCTTTTGGATATGCCCTTACGGAGGGACTTCCTGAGTTCAAAGAGGCTGTGGCAGAGTGGTATCTCCAACGTTTCAACGTGGAACTGAACCCCAAAGAGGAAGTCTTATCACTGATGGGTTCCCAAGACGGATTAGGTCATATCTTTCTTTCGCTCATCGATCCCGGAGAGACAGCCTTGATCCCGGACCCCGGCTATCCGATTTACACAGCCGGGCTCCTCTTAGCGGAAGGGGTGCCTCATTATGTACCCTTGAAAAAAGAAAATCACTATCTTCCCGACTTAGAGGCGATTCCTGAAGAAGTCGCTCGAAAAGCCCGGATGATGGTGCTGAATTATCCCAGCAATCCTGTGGCGGCTACGGCAGAACTAGATTTTTTTGAAAAGGTCGTAGATTTTGCCCGGCGCTACGACATCATCGTGCTCCATGACGTGGCTTATTCGGAGTTGGCCTACGATGGATATAAACCGGTCAGTTTTCTCCAAGCCCCCGGTGCCAAAGAAGTGGGCATCGAACTGCATTCCGTTTCTAAGTCTTATAATTTAGCCGGCTGCCGGCTCGGGATGGCCGTCGGAAATAAGGCTGTTATCGACGCCTTGGCCAAGTTAAAATCAAATATCGATTACGGGGTGTTTAAAGCGGTTCAATGGGCTGCCGTAGCCGCTTTACGAGGCCCTCAGGACATCGTCCGACAAAATGCGATGAACTATCAAAAGCGGCGAGATGTCCTTGTAGACGGACTGGGACGGATCGGCTGGAAGATGGATAAACCGAAGGCTTCCATGTTCGTCTGGGCGCCGATCCCTGCAGGTTTTGCTTCCTCTTTTGAGTTCGCCGAAAAGTTCTTGCGAGAGACGGGAGTATTGGTCGTTCCAGGAAATGCTTTCGGTGATTCAGGGGAAGGTTTCGTACGCATCGCCTTGGTGGTACCGGAGAAACGCATCGAAGAAGCGATCGACCGGATTGCCCATTGGGACGGTTTAGCTCGCTCCTAGATAAGCATTGGGATAATTCGCCTGCCTTTTACATAAAATGGTGTCAAGAGATGGACAGGAGGGCATGTCCATGGAAGAATCAAAGCGCGATTCGATCGACACCTTAAAAGACCAAGTGACCTATCTGCGTTCTCGCCTAAACCAATTGCGGGTCAGCCGCCGTGTCTTGATGGCCTTATTGGAGACGATAGACTCGGAGCGACGAGACGCCATCGCCCGCTTGGAAGCTGAAAATCGCCGGCTAAAACGAATGCATCGGACAGTCAGGGACCATCGGCAGATTTTCCGCAGTGACGACAGAAAAGTTCTTTGGATTTGCAGGAATGATGCAAAGGGTGGCGAATAATTTAACGTAAGACAGTTTTATAGTTGGGGTCAGAGACATTAGGGAAGTCGGTGTAATTCCGACGCGGTGCCGCCACTGTGAAAGGGGAGTCCGCTTCATCAGGCCACCGGGTAACCGGGAAGGCGAAGCGTTGCGATGAACCTGAGCCAGGAAACCTGCCTGTCCCCGCACCGGTAAACCCGCGAGCCACGGGGGAGGTGAAAGACTGGGGAAGATTAGGTTCCCTAGATTTTCATTTGCATCTGTACACCCATATCTCGCATGCCGGGATATGGGTGTTTCTTTGGGTAGGGGGAATGGAAGACTGCGCAAGGGCTATACAACCGGATCCTGTGCAGCTGCAGCGGCCAAGGCGGCGACAGGCATCCTCTACGAAACATGGACAGAAGGTACCGGATTTATCGAAATTCCCTTACCCCAAGGCGGGCGGTTACCGATCCCTGTCGCTCAGATCGATGAGCCAGAACCCTCACTTCCTCCGCAGGTTAAGGCAGTGACTTGTCAAGTCATCAAAGACGGCGGAGACGACCCTGATGCTACCCATGGATTGACTATACGGGTCTCCGTCTTCGCCATTGAAAAAGGCATTGAGATCGGTGGAGGAATCGGTGTCGGCAGGGTGACTAAGCCAGGACTAGCCGTACCCGTTGGCGAACCGGCCATCAACCCTGTTCCACGATCGATGATTCTTGAGGCGGTCAAAGAGGTGCTCCCGGACGATGGTGGTGTTTCGATCGTCGTTTGGGTGCCTGACGGGGAAAAGGTGGGACCGTCTACACTGAACCCGAGATTAGGTATCGTCGGCGGCATCTCCATTTTGGGCACGACGGGTATTGTAAAGCCCATGTCGGAAGAAGCCTTTAAGGACAGCCTGGAACCGCAAATCGATGTGGCCCTGGCAGCCGGACATCGCTCACTCGCTTTAACGCCGGGCAATATGGGGCAACGGGGTTTGCAGCGCCAAGGTGTACCTTCAGAGGCGGTGGTGCTCACGAGCAACTTTATCGGTCATATGCTCGATGCCTGCAGCAAAAGAGGTGTAGAAGAAATACTTCTTTGGGGGCATGTTGGCAAACTAGTCAAAGTGGCCGGAGGGATTTTTCACACTCACAGCAAAGTTGCCGACGGACGGAGAGAGATCATCGCTGCCCACGCAGCGGTTCGAGGTTACCCGCTTCCGCTCGTCAAGGCCTTGTTGGAGGCAAATACGGCCGAAGAAACGGTACATATCCTCACCGAGGCGGGATACCGGGAACTTTTTGACGAACTGGCCGAGGTAGCGGCGATAAAAGCTATGGAGCGATTCCCTCGACCGGTTTCGGTGGTATTTACAGATTTGAAGGGAGAGCCTCTAGGTTGGAGCCAGCGAGCAAAGAACGTGATCAAAATGTGGAATCCGGTTACCCCCTAGTGGTCGTCGGCATCGGTCCCGGAACAAAGGACTATTTGGTTCCCAAAGCACTGCGGGCGGTGGAACAAGCGGACCTGCTCGTCGGAGGGCCGAGGGCACTTGAACTCTTTGCCTATCTTGACAAGCCAACTCGTACCATTGACCGCCATTTGGATCGCTTGGTAGAATTTATAGCAGTTGAGCGGTTGCAACGCCGTGTGGCTGTACTCGTGTCGGGAGATCCCGGCTTTTACAGCTTATTGCCGCGCCTAGTCAAGTCGCTTGGAGTCGATCAAATTGAGGTCATCCCCGGGCTGAGTTCCTTTCAAATGGCTTTTTCCCGGCTGGGTTTGCCTTGGCAGGAGGCTCGTTGGCAAAGCATGCACGGACGTCCTATGGACGATGCCCTGAAGCTGCTAAGCCATGAGGGATGGGTCGCTTTTTTAACCGATCCGGATCATTCGCCGGAAGCGATCGCGCAGCATTTGGTTGACCATCAGCAGGGATGGCGCCGGGCTTTCGTGACTCGCGACCTAGGCTATGAAACAGAGGCAGTAAGTTCCGCTTTCATAAGCGACATTGCGCAAGTGAAATCTATTGCTTACCGTCCGGCACTGTTGATCGTCGAAGGCGGTAAGAGAGCAGAACGTAACGGGGAAAATCCAGAAAAATCTCAGGATAGCTGTAACCGTGAGGCCCCTTATCGAAAAAGCACGACGATTGGGTTACCTGACGAAGTGTTCCAACGAGGTCAAGTACCGATGACTAAATCGGACGTTCGGGCATTGACCCTGGTGAGATCTCAAATCGAACCAAAGGACGTCGTTTGGGATATAGGAGCGGGAACAGGCTCGATCAGCGTAGAAGCGGCCCGTTTGGCCCACCGAGGTCAGGTATACGCGGTGGAACGAAACCCAGAGGGTTGTGAACTCATCGCTGCGAATGGATTCGCTTTTGGCTTATCGAACCTGCAGGTGGTTCCCGGGATGGCACCGGATGTGCTCGATTCATTGCCCGATCCCGATAGAGTGATCATCGGCGGTTCCGGCGGCAACTTAGCATCGATTCTCGATTTGTGCTGGAACCGCCTGAAAGCGGGCGGTTCGATCGTGGTTAATGCCATCACTGTGGAAACTCTCGGCGCTGTCGTCGCTTGGATGGAAGAAAAACAGATTCCCTTTCAAGCCACTCAGCTTCATGTACAACGGTTGGAAAAGGCAGGGGCTTATCACTTGTGGAAAAGCCATAACCCTGTCACGATCCTGTGGGCTCATAAGGAGGATGTGTAATGCTTGGTCGCTTCTACGGCATCGGTGTCGGGCCTGGAGATCCCGGTCTGCTCACTTGCCGGGCGGTTCAACTGCTGCAGAAAGTCCCGGTCATTTTTACCCCCCAGGGTAAAGGCGGCGGAGAAGGCGTCGCTACGACAATCATCCGCGATGTTTTACCCGCTGAGACGCAGGTGGTTTCGTTACACTTGCCCATGACCGGCGACGAAAGCCGTCTGCAGGAAGCCTGGGATGAGGCAGCCCGGCAAATTTACGAGGTGCTCGCTTCCGGTCGAGAGGCGGCCTTTATCACCATCGGCGACTGCCTGCTCTTTTCAACATACGGGTATTTGCTAAAGTCATTACAGAAGATCAATCCTGAAATAGAAGTCGAAAGCGTACCGGGAATCACCTCCTTTTGCGCTGCTGCGTCGCGAGTCAATATTCCCTTGGCCGAAGGAGAGGAACCGTTGCTCATCGTCCCGGCCCTGCGTGACCCCGAGGAACTGCGACCCTTATTACGTCAGTTCCCTAACCTCGTCTTGATGAAAGTCGCTTCCCGCTTCGATGGAGTCTACGACTTGCTCAAAGAGGAAGGCCGAGACAAATCGTCCCTGTTTATTTCCCGGTGCGGGACAGCGGAAGAAAAGATTGAAAAAGATCTGTCCCGCCTCGTCGGGCAAAAGCTGGATTATCTCAGCTTGTTGTTGGTGAAGCAGAAGGGGGAAGAGATTTGATTAGTTTTATTGGCGCCGGCCCCGGTGATCCCGAACTGATTACGGTGAAAGGGCAAAAGCGCTTAGCTGAGGCTGACGTAGTCATCTACGCCGGTTCACTTGTCAACCCCGAGATCCTGAGCTGGTGCCGCCCTGATGCGGAGATCCATAACAGCGCTTCCATGTCCTTAGAAGAAGTGTTGGCTGTCATGAAGCGGGCAGTCGGAGAAGGCAAAGGGGTCGCACGAGTCCATACGGGCGACCCGAGCATATATGGAGCTCACCGGGAACAGATGGACGCCTTGGACGAGATGGGCATCGCCTACGAGATCGTCCCCGGTGTGAGCTCCTTCCTGGCAGCGGCGGCAGCTGTAAAAAAGGAGTTTACCTTGCCTGGCGTTTCCCAGACGGTAATCATCACCCGGCTGGCTGGAAGGACGCCGGTGCCGGAGAAAGAATCTCTCGCCAGCTTGGCTCAGCATCGAGCTTCCTTATGTATCTTTTTGAGCACCCATCTCCTCTCCGAAGTGAGCCAGGAACTGATTCAAGGAGGATACGAGGAAGATACGCCGGTGGCTGTTGTCTATAAAGCCTCATGGCCTGATGAGAAGACGGTCCTAGGCACACTCGGCGACATCGCTCAAAAAGTGAGCGGAGCCCGAATTTCTCGTACGGCCATGATCATGGTAGGTCGTTTTCTCGAAGGTCCTTATGATCGTTCACTGCTATATGATCCTACGTTCACTCACGGTTACCGCCAAGGGAAGAAGGGAACGGAAGAGTGAACGTCCTGGCCTTGACGCCAGGGGGAGCCGACCTAGCCCGGCGAATTGGCGTAGCCCTGCCGGAAGCGGTACTCTGGCTTCCAGCAAAGATATCGCCGACGTCGAACCTTGAAAGCTGCATCAGTAGGGCCGACCAGTGCTGGCAGCCTCCGTTGAGAGAAACCTTCGAACGGCTATTTACGAGTGGTCAACCACTCGTCTTCATTGGTGCCCTCGGCATTCTCGTTCGAATGGCAGCACCCTTTCTGGTAGATAAGCGGACGGACCCACCGGTCGTCGTTGTCGATGAAGCGGGACAGTTTGTCATCAGCGTCTTGTCTGGTCACTGGGGGGGAGCCAACGACTTGGCCCTCGAGATCAGCCGTCAGATCGGTGCGACGCCGGTGATCACGACGGCGACCGATGTAGTCGGCTTGCCGGCAGTAGATACCTTTGCCCGCCATATCGGTGCAGTCCCTGAACCTTGGTCAAATGTAAAAAAGATCTCTTCTGCCATGCTCCGGGGCGCCCCGATCGAATGGCTGTGCGATCATCAATTTTATGATGCCTTAGTGAAACAGAACAGGACGTACCCATGGAAGCTATGGGATCCCGCTGAGACAGCAAAGCGAAAAGACGAAAGGGAAACGGTAGTGGTGTCGACGGTGGAGTCTGCTCTTCCCCAGGAAGAGGCGCTAAAGGTATTGCTCACCCACCGAGTCGGCAATGACTCGGCCACACTTCGACTGCGGCCCCGCTTTATCGTAGCCGGGCTCGGCTGCCGGAAAGGCGTCCCTACGGAAACGGTGATGGGGGCGATCGATCAAGCTTTTCAACAAGTCGGCATCCATCCCGATTGTCTGCTGTCTATCGCCAGTGCTTGGGTCAAAGCGGAAGAAAGGGCCTTTTTAGAAACGGCCCGTATACGAAAGGTTCCCTTTCAAACCTATAAATCAGATGAAATTGAAGAGTGCTGTACCCGGCATCGGGATGACATCCCCGGCTCGGACTTTGTGGCGCAAAAGATTGGAGTGAAAGCGGTATGCGAACCGACAGCCCTATTGGCTCATCGCCGGGCGCGATTGCTATTGAAGAAAAGGGTTCTGGAATCAGTGACGGTAGCTTTAGCCGAGGTACCTTGGCCATTATCGGATTAGGACCGGGTAACCGGGATCAGATGACAGGCCGGGCTTTGCAGGCTATCGAAGAATCCGATATCATCGTAGGTTATCACACCTATCTGAAACTGGTGGAAGACTTAATCGCTCATAAAGATGTACGTGCCTCCGGTATGCGCAAAGAGGTGGATCGGGCCTACCTGGCTGTTGACCTCGCAATCGAAGGACATAAGGTGGCAGTCATATCGAGCGGCGATCCTGGCGTTTACGGCATGGCTGGGGTCATCCTGGAAGCAGTACAGCTTCGCCAAGCTCAGGAGAAGGTGAACGTGGAAGTCATCCCCGGCGTCACCTCGGCCACGGCTGCTGCGGCTGCCCTCGGTGCACCGCTGATGCATGACTTTGCCATCATCTCTTTGAGCGATCTGCTGACGCCGTGGGATTTAATCCTCCGCCGGGTAGAGAATGCAGCGACGGCTGACTTTGTTATCGCCTTGTACAACCCGAAAAGCACGAAACGGGTTCACCAAATCGAAGAAGTGCAACAACTGCTATTAAAGCATCGTCCCGCTTCCACACCGGTCGGCATCGTTCGCAATGCCCGGCGGGCTGGTGAGGAAAAAACCGTCTCTACGCTGGGTGAATTTCTGAATCATGACATCGACATGTTCACTGTGTTGATCATCGGCAATTCCCAGACTTATACCAAAGACGGTTGGATGATCACGCCGAGGGGTTATCGCTGGTGATTTGGGTTGTCGCTGGAACCAAAGATGCCCGGTTGTTGATTGAGGCCTTACTGGAGAAGAAATTACCGGTTATAGCTTCTGTCGTCACTGAATATGGCGAACAGATCCTGAGAGAACAGTTTAGTGGAGCCCTCCATGTGCAACGAGGGGCCATGGATCTTCTGTCTATGGAGACCTTTGTTCAAAACCATAACGTAAACGCCGTCATCGACGCCAGTCATCCCTACGCCCGGGTTGCTTCGGAAAATCTCATCGAACTTAGCTGTAAGAGGGGTATCCCTTACTTACGGTATGAACGCCCTGAGAGCGCACTTCCCGCCTATGAAAAACTAACCTCGATCAGCGACTGGAGCCAAACCCTGCTGACGCTGCAAGAGGCTCCGACCGGGAGCAGGGTTTTTTTGGCCACAGGGAGCCGTGCCTTGCCGAAGTTGGTTCCAATTCTGTTGGATAAAGGGTTGTATCCGATTGTACGGATTTTACCTGATCCGCAAGAAATTCAGCGGTGCCTCGATCTGGGCTTAACACCGAATCAGATCATAGCCATGCAGGGACCTTTTAGTTACGAACTCAACCGGGCTATGTTTTTGCAAACTGGTGCACAGTGGCTGGTTACAAAAGAAAGCGGCACCGTTGGCGGTGCCGATGAAAAGATGAGTGCAGCTATGGAACTAGGTATGGGGTTGATTGTGCTTACTCGACCTGCCTTGGAGTACCCGGCCTTGACACAGGATGTGTCGACGGCTGTTGGATGGGCGGCTGTTCGCTCGGTTGTTCCGCTCGCATGCCAAACCTCTGGGTTATTCTGAATGTGAACCGTGGCGCGCTTAACCGCTTCACAACTCTCGCTCTCGACGCCGCTCCGCCCAAATCGCTCACTCTGTCATCACACCCCAGATTTGCTATCAGGTGCAGCAATCCTGTTTGAATATTTAACTTTATTGATAGAAGGAGAAGAGACTATGAAAACAGGTGTTTTGCTCGTCGCACACGGAAGCCGGTTGGCTGAAGCGAACAGCCATGCTGTGAACATCGGTAACATGGTACGGAAATTTCATCAAATCGACCCGCTCGTCGTCTGCTTTATGGAGAACGCCAAGCCAAACCTGGCCGAAGGTATCGAAGAACTAGTCGCCTTAGGTGTTGACGAAGTTAAAGTCATCCCTCTGTTCTTATATAACGGCGTACATATTCAAAAAGATATTCCCGAAGAATTAGAGGAAATCGGCAAAGCCCATCCCCAACTGCGCTTTACGATGGGACGGCCGCTCGGCGCTGATGAACGGATTGCCCAATTGATCTTCGAACGCATTCAGGAGGTCGGCTGATGGACTACATTACCGATCCGAGGGCCATTGAAGACAAGAGTATGGCCATCATTGACGAGCTGCTTGGACCGCTGCCCATATCGCCGGAAGAGCGAAAAGTGGTCAAACGGGTCGTCCACACGACCGGTGACCCAGAGTTTGCGAAGCTTGTTCGCTGGAGCCCCGGTGCTGTAGACATCGGCATCAAAGCATTAGCGGAGGGTGCCAGTGTTTATACCGATGTGAACATGGTGAGGGTAGGCGTAAACCAGCGCCTGCTCACCAGCAAAGGCGCTTCAGCCGTCTGCAGCATCAGTGACCCTCGTGTCGTCGAAGAGGCGAAAAAGACGGGGAATACGCGAGCCATGACCGCTTTTGAACTACTGGCTGACGAGATGAATGGTGCTGTCATCGCTATCGGTAATGCACCGACAGCCCTGTTTCACCTGCTTAGTTTGATCGAAGGAGGCCGTTGCCGTCCTGCCTTGGTGGTAGGTACACCGGTCGGATTTGTGGGGGCTGCTGAATCGAAAGAAGCGCTCGTCCAAGCGGACATCCCCTACATCACCGTAGTCGGCAATAAAGGCGGCAGCACAGTGGCGGCGTCCATCGTCAACGCCATGCTGTTACAGATGCCTTAGCAGAGATTGTCGGCCCGTTGGAGCATCTGCAAAAGGCGTCGGTTCTCATCAGACATAGAGCCGGATTGATCATGATGGTGGCGGATCAACGCCACCAGGTCCGGCGCCCAATTGCGTTTTTTCGCCTCGGCAGCGCCCAACCGGGCGTGCCGGGCGATCACATGCAGTGGACGCCCGACAAGGGGCCACCGTTTAAAAGGAACGATCCGAGAGCGGCGAGAACCTAAGAGCACAAAAAAAATGCGGTGTCCCAACCGGATCGCACCTTGCCGTTTTCCCATGTCGTGGAGCAAAGCGGCGGTGAGCAGCAGTCGTCGCTGATCCGGCGCTAGCTGTTCGGCCATGGAGCGGCAGATATGAGCGACGTCAAGGCAGTGCCGCCGGTCAGCCGGTGCCATTTCCCGAAAGACTTCATGTTCTTCTGCCGAAAGGAACGATGCGGCCCACTGTAGCTCCTCTCTGGTAAAGGTAGGCAGTAAGGCGCGGCCGACCTGTTGGACGCGATATTTAATTCTGGCGAAGCTTGTCTTTTTACTCATACTCACAGTATAACATGTAGGCAAATATTGACGAAGAGGCGTGGCTGCAATGCGAATTCAAGCAGGAGAATTAGTCCTGGTCACCGGCGGGTCTCGCAGCGGTAAAAGCGCCTGGGCCGAAGAACTAGCCGCAGAAGCTGGCGGCGACCACCCGGAACAGGTCATCTATGTAGCAACGGCGGGAGTTTATGATGATGAGATGCGGCGCAGGGTGACGATACATCAGCAGCGTCGTCCCTCCATCTGGAAAACGGTAGAGGAATCGACCCAGTTGGACAAGGTGCTGCGTGAGTGGGGCCGGAAGGGAAACGTCTTGCTCATCGATTGTTTAACCTTGTGGACGACGAACATGCTCCTTCCCCTTTACGAACCGGGCGAGTGGAATACAGAAAAAGAACAGTTGATCGTCGAACAGGCCCGGCAGGTCTCCCAGATGGCACGGGAATCGGAGGCGACGGTGATCGCCGTCGGCAATGAAGTGGGCTGGGGCATTGTTCCCCTCGATCCGCTCAGCCGGATTTTCCGGGATGTGGCCGGATGGGTTCAGCAGGAAGTCGCCCGGCAGGCCCATCGGGTCTATCTCACCGTCAGCGGATGCCCAATGCAGATCAAAGGACCCGACCCTAACGGGTCAAGGCAAGGAGGGAGATTATAATGGCCAAGGCAATTATGTTGCAAGGAACCAGTTCTAACGTCGGCAAGAGCGTCTTGGCGACGGCCTTATGCCGCATATTTCTTCAGGACGGCCAAAAAGTGGTCCCCTTCAAATCGCAGAACATGGCCCTCAATTCCTATGTGACCCGTGACGGGGGAGAGATGGGCCGGGCCCAGGTCGTGCAAGCGGAAGCAGCCGGACTGGATCCCCATGTGAAGATGAACCCCATCCTTCTAAAGCCGACCGGACAAGCATCATCCCAAGTGATCGTGCTCGGTCGACCAGTGGGCAACATCAGCGCCCGCCAGTATCACTTAGAATATGCAACCCAAGCCGTCGACACGATCCAAGCCTGTCTCGATGAGTTTCATGAACAGTATGACGTCATCGTCATCGAAGGTGCCGGTTCTCCTGCTGAAGTCAACTTAAAAGCGCGCGATATCGCCAATATGCGTGTGGCCAAGATGGCTGACGCCCCTGTGCTGTTAGTCGCTGACATCGACCGCGGGGGTGCGCTCGCGTCGGTCGTGGGGACACTGGCTCTTTTGGACCCTGATGAGCAAGAGCGGATCAAAGGCATCGTCATCAATAAGTTTCGCGGTGACATCAGCTTACTTCAACCAGCCATCGACTTTTTAGAAGAGTATACGAAAAAGCCGGTTGTCGGTGTCGTCCCCTATTTCAAAGGGGTGCACATTCAAGAGGAAGATTCGGTAGCTCTGGAAAAACCGATCACCGAAGTGCCTACGGGGGAAATGCTCGATATCGCCGTCATCCGCCTGCCCCGCATCTCCAACTTCACCGACTTTGATGCCTTGAGCACCGAAGGTGCTGCCCAGGTCCGTTATGTAGAAGCGCCTGGTCGACTGGGCCGGCCCGATATGGTCATCATTCCCGGTACCAAAAACACGATCGAAGACATGTTATGGCTGCAAAAGACAGGCTTAACCGAAGAGATCAGAGCCGTCGCCGAAAAGGGCATCTTAGTCTGGGGCATATGCGGCGGATATCAGATCTTAGGTAAAGAGATACAGGATCCGCAAGGCGTAGAAAGCTCCGTTCCCGTCGTTGCAGGTCTGGGACTGTTGGACATGGTGACCACGATGGAAGCAGAAAAGGTGACCCAATTAGCATCAGCTACGATCTGCGGTCACGGACCCTATCTAGGTCCCCTGCAGGGTCTTTCCGTGCAAGGCTACGAAATTCACATGGGACAGAGCGTAGCCTCGTCAGAAGCGAAACCTTTCTGCCGGATCGAACGACGGGGAGAGGAACTCGTCGATGTCATCGACGGGATTGTGGACGCCGACGGTTTGGTCATCGGTTCCTATTTGCACGGCATCTTTGACAACGACTCCTTACGGCATCATCTGCTCAACACCTTGCGCCGGAAAAAAGGTCTTGAACCGATCAATTTTGCCTCTGCCGCATCGGTAGCAGAGCGGAAAGAACAAGACTACAACCGCTTGGCCGACATCGTCCGCCTGAGCTTAAAAATGGATCTCCTCTATGATATCGTCGGCATCGAAGGGCCAAAGAACTCCCCTGAATCGGAGACCGTTCCTGCGCCATGATAGAGATGTTTACAGATATCTTTTCTTTAAGCATGCTCACGATCGTCATCGCCCTGCTCTATGATGCACTGGTGGGAGATCCCCGCTGGCTGCCTCACCCGGTCATCGGGATCGGGAAGATCATATCCACGTTGGAAAAGCGGTTGTACGGGGCGGGGAAAAGGGCTGAGCGGTCGCTGTTGTTTCGCGGGATGGTCTTGTCGCTGCTTACGGTGGGCATCACCTTTGCCGTTTCGGCGGCTGTCATGGCTCTTGTCCAGTGGGCGAATCTAGAATTTGTTCCTGTGAAGCAGTCTGGAACTGTCCACTTCCTGGATAAGGGTATCTTCATCGGCTCAGGAATTGTACAAGCCTTGGGCGGCGGCATACTCTTAGGGATTGCCTTGGCCGGTCGATGTTTAGCTGAAGCGGCTTTCGAGATCAAAGATCTTCTCGAAGCGGGAGAAATCGTAGAAGCCCGGCGAAAGCTTTCCTGGATCGTAGGGCGCGATACAGAACAGCTCGATGAGAGTGAAATCGTCCGAGCTACCGTGGAAACGGTCGCCGAAAACACCGTCGACGGCATCACAAGTCCTCTTTTTTACGCCTTTTTGCTCGGCGTCCCCGGTGCCTATGCCTATAAAGCCGTAAACACGCTCGACTCCATGATCGGCTATCGCAATGATCGTTACCTCTGGTTCGGCCGGTTCGCTGCCCGAATGGACGACGTGGCTAATTTTTTGCCGGCTCGATTGACCGGAGTGGTCATGATCCTTGCCGGAACCTTACTAGGCTATCCGGCAGGGCGGATGATCCAAACATGGGTAACTGACGCCCCAAAGCATCCCAGTCCCAACAGCGGTATCCCCGAATCGGTCGTAGCCGGCGCATTAGGTGTCCAATTGGGCGGTCTCAATTACTACGGAGGAGTCCCTTCCCGTAGAGCCACCATGGGACAACCTTTGGTGACCTTAGAGGCACGCCATATTGGAGAAGTGGTGCGAATTATGGCTGTGACGGCCATCCTGTACAGCCTGGCCGGCGGTGCCATTTTATATGGAATAGGAACGTGGTTACGATGATACCAGCTGTTGTAATCGCCGGAACTCACAGCGGTGCCGGAAAGACAACTGTCACCATGGGAATCCTCGCCGCTCTACGCCGGCGGGGCATGACGGTGCAAAGTTTTAAGACAGGCCCCGATTATATTGATCCGACCTTTCACAAGCTGATCACCGGGAGAACCTGTTCCAATTTAGACAGTTGGATGATGGACCGAGAGACGATCCTTCGCTTATACCAGCGGGCGATAGAAGGAGCTCAAATGGCTGTCATCGAAGGGGTCATGGGTCTTTTCGACGGCGCCGCTGGAGAAAAGCCCGGTGGCAAAGGCAGCACCGCTGATCTGGCTCAAATCGTCAACAAGCCTGTCATCCTGGTGGTCGATGCTCGATCGGCCGCTCAGAGCATAGCCGCCACGGTCCACGGCTTTTGCACGTTACAGCGGGACCTGACCGTGGCTGGCGTCATCATCAATCGAGTCGGCTCGGAACGGCACGGCTTAATGGCCCGGCGAGCTGTAGAAGAAACCTGTTGCGTGCCTGTTTTAGGCTGCCTCCCTCGCGATGCTGTTCGGCCCATGCCGGAACGGCATCTCGGCCTTGTTTCTGCCATCGAGTCGAGCCGGGAGCTGGAATCCTACTGGCAGCAGTTGGCCGACGTGATGGAACGTTACGTCGACGTAAACCGACTGCTCGAAGTGGCTTCCTCTTTTTCGACAGAAAAGCTAGAAATAAAGCTGGAAAAGAAAAAGGAGAACCTAGCGGAGCATCTAGCGGAGAACTTGGAAAAAAACCAGTTAACGAAACAGACCCCTCGGTTCGCTCAAAAAATTCCCGTGGCCATCGCTCGTGATGAAGCTTTTCATTTTTACTACGAAGATGCCCTGCGGGACTTGGAAGACTTGGGCATCGAATGGGTCCCTTTTCAACCGGTTCGTGGAGAGTCCATTCCATTAAAGGTGGCAGGTCTCTACCTGGGAGGCGGATACCCGGAACTGCATCTCGAAAGCCTCTCGGCGAACAGCTCCTTTTTTCAAGAACTGCGCTACTTGCACCAGCAGGGGATGCCCATCTACGCCGAATGCGGCGGCTTTATGACCTTATGCCGGTCGATCACGACGAATGACGGACAAAGCTATGAACTTGCCGGTCTTGTCCCGGCAGATTGCCGTATGGGAACCAAACGGCGAGCCCTCGGTTATGTGACCGCACAGATCGACCACGACACTCTTCTGGGCCGCCGGGGAGATCGGCTCCGAGGCCATGAATTTCATTATTCCGATGTGTACTTCTCTCCCGAAGAAAATATGCGGCCTGCTTTTTCCTTAGGAAAGACAGACCCCTTGGGAGGGACAGAAGCGTTTCGCCCCGAAGGGTATAGTTCGGGTTCGTTGACGGCGTCTTATTTCCATTTTCATTTCTCCGCTTTTCCGTCATCGATGAAACGTTTTCTCCATTGTCTCGAAGAAGCATCTGTACGGAGTGGTCTAGCATGCCCCAGCAAGGGTTGATTCAAGTCTACACCGGTGACGGAAAAGGGAAAACCACGGCAGCGCTGGGTCTATGCTTGCGAGCGGCTGGCCACGGCATGCAGGTGGAGTTTATCCAATTTCAAAAAGGCAGCGCCTACATGGGAGAATTGTTCGCCTTGCAACGGTTGCCGCAGATACATATCACTCAGTTCGGATGGGGTTGCCCCCGGTCAGCGATGATCCGGTCAGGGATGGCCCATTGTATCCAATGCGGCGAATGTTTCCGGCGAAACCGCGAAACCGATAATCCTTGGCCCGCCATGGGCTTTCAATACGCCGAGCAGGTATTACAAGCAGGTAAGGTCGATCTGGTCGTTCTCGATGAAGTGAGTTATATTATGTCTCGCGGCTATGTGCCAGTGGAGAAGGTCCTTGACACGCTGCGGCAGCGACCCGCTCATGTGGAAGTTGTGTTAACGGGGCGGAGAATGCCCCAGGAAATCATCGATGAAGCTCACCTGGTGACGGAGATGACGGTGACGAAACATCCCCTAGTCGACGGAATCACCTCCTCACGACGAGGGATTGAATATTAAGGAGGATACAAAGATGTCTCTAGAATCATTGCTTCAACAAATCAAACCACTGAACGAGGAAGCCATGGAGAAAGCTCAGGCCCACCTTGATGACCTCACTAAACCGCAAGGTAGTTTAGGTGTCCTTGAGGACATCGCCAAACAACTGGCGGGTATCTATGGAGAGGTTCCAAAAGAAATTCCCCAAAAAGCGATCATCTTGATGGCTGGCGATCATGGTGTCGTCGAAGAGGGCGTCAGTGCATTTCCTCAGGAAGTGACTCCTCAGATGATCATCAACTTCATCCATGGCGGTGCGGGATCGAATGTTTTGGCTCGCCATGCCGGCGCGGAACTGGTTTGCGTCGACGTGGGCGTAGCTGTCGATATGGATGACCTGCCTGGTCTGATCAAGAAAAAAGTAGCCTATGGAACGAAGAACATGGCCAAAGGTCCAGCCATGACCCGGGACGAAGCGATTCAAGCCATACTGGTCGGCGCCGAAGTCGTTGCTGATGCCTATGGCAGAGGGATTCGCGTCGTCGGAACAGGTGAAATGGGTATTGGCAACACGACCCCTTCGGCAGCCATCATCTTGGTCATGGGCAATCTCCCTATTGAACAGGTTGTTGGACGGGGAACCGGCATCAACGATAAACAGCTTGATGTCAAAATCAGTGCCATTAAGAAGGCCATCGAGATCAACCAACCGAATCGGGACGATGCCATCGATGTGCTGGCGAAGATAGGCGGTTTAGAGATCGCCGGATTAGCCGGCGTTTGCCTCGGTGCGGCAGCGCAGGGCATTCCCGTCGTCATTGACGGATTCATCTCCGGAGCGGCCGCTGTTATCGCCGGAGCGATCTGCCCGCAAGCTCGCCCCTACATGATCGGTTCTCACCTATCCGTTGAACCGGGCCATAAGTTCATGCTGGAATACGTGGGTATTAAACCGATGCTGATGATGAATTTCCGCTTGGGCGAAGGCACCGGAGCTGCTTTAGCGATGACCATGATCGACGGAGCGGTTAAAATCTACAATGAAATGGCCACCTTCTCCAGCGCCGGTGTCAGCGAGGCCTTGGAATAACGGTGAAATTTCTTGCCCTGCAGTGGCTGCGTTTTCGGATGGCCCTGTCCTTTTTCACCCGCTTGCCGACGGGGGATGTAAGCAACGGGAATGACGAAGATTTTGGCCGCTCTTTTATCTATCTTCCCTTCGTCGGCTTGACGATCGGAATCGTCATAAGTTTACTTACACCGCTCTTGCAATTCTTATTTCCGCCAGCCGTCTTTGTGCCGCTGCTTCTCGCCATGCAAATTTATATCACCGGCGGCATTCACATGGACGGTTTTATGGATACCTTTGACGGTGTCTTTTCGGCGCGAAAGCCCGAGCGGGTTCTGGAGATCATGCGGGATTCCCGCGTCGGCGCTCATGCCGTCCTGTCGGTGATCGTGCTGCTGCTGACGAAGGCGGGCGCTCTCTATTCGTTGTATCAACCGGCAGCGTCACTGCAAGGGGCCACCTTGGAAACGGTACTCCACTGGATCACCCTTTGGCGGTGGGAAAGCGGATTTTACAACTCGAACGGGGTCAATCCGCTATACTTGTCCTTGTTCTGGATCCCCATGGTCGGTCGTTGGGCCATCGCCTATGGGGCAGGCCGCTTTCCTTATGCCCGCCAGCAGGGAATGGCGACCCTGTTCAACAAGTATATCGATGAAAAGGTTTTGAGGGTCGCTGAATGGGTCACATTGATCATGGCCCTGATCATGGCTGGGGTCTACGGTTTGTTCATGATGGTTCTGGTCAGGCTCTTCGTCGATCGCTGGGGAAAAAAAATGACCCGCTTTTTAGGTGGCTTGACTGGCGATATTTATGGGGCCACTTGTGAAATGGTCGAGGTGCTTTGCTTGTTACTATTGGTGTTCTTACAGAAGGGTTGACTCTAGCTAGAATGGGAGAGGTGAGAGGCGTGTACGGTTGGGCTCAGGTACCGGGAACATGCGGAGAACTGGCACAGGGACTGATTGGAGACCGTTTTTTGCATATTACATGCCCTATCGATGCCTGGGTTACCGCCAGCGCCTCTCTGACGGCCGGTTCGGGACGTATCACCGGTCTCGATGACCGGCCGAAGGCCCGAAGGGCAGTATCCCGTATGCTCGACGAATGGAACGTAACAGAACGTTTCGATGTGTGCGTCACTTTGACGAATCCTCTTCCCCTCGGCAAAGGGTTGGCGTCCAGCACGGCCGATATCAGCGCCTGCTGCTTCGCTGTCGCTCAGGCACTGGGACGGGATTTATCAGTGAACACGTTAGCTCGGATCGCTATTGCTGTAGAGCCGTCAGACGGTCTCTTTTATCCCGGTATCGCTGTATTTGACCACCGTAAGGGCTCCTGGGGAACAACGGTGGGGCAGCCTCCTGTTCCTCCTTTATTTGTCCTTGCTTATGACCTGGGCGGCGAAGTAAACACGGTCGAGTTCAACCGACGGCACGACATTATCGAGGCGAACCGGCAAAAAGAGTCCTTGGTCCGTCAAGCTTTTGCCCAGATCATCAAGGGGATCCGTTCGGGCAATCCCGCTTCTATCGGTGCAGGTGCGACCTTGAGTGCCCGAGCGAATCAAGAAATTTTGCACAAAGAAGCCTTGGAAGAACTGATCGGAGGCGTCAGTTCTCTTGGCACAGTCGGCGTCAACATCGCTCATAGCGGCACCGCGCTGGGACTGTTGCTCCCCTACAAACATCGAAGTCGTATCGAAAGTGTCATCAAGTGGACAGAAAGCCGCTTCCCCAAATGGACTCCCCTCGGCTCTTATCAGCTTGTCGGCGGCGGTCCACGTTATCATGAACAGAGCGGGGAGGGATGGGCGATTTGAAGCAAAACGAACAAAACAGACAATCCTTTCCCCATGGTGGTGACGTCTGGTCCGCCTCCGGGGGAAGTGGAAAAGCACTCGAAAAAATTCTCGATCTGAGCGCCAATATTAACTTTTTAGGCTTATCGGCGAGAGTCAAAGCAGCGATCGTCGAAAACATAGACCATATCGTCCATTATCCCGATCCAAAATGCAGCCAGTTGATTTCTGCCCTTGCCCAGCATCTCCAGGTCGAAGAGGAGGCTATCTGCGCCGGAAACGGTGCTGTGGACCTGCTCGATCACTGGCTGCGGCAGGTGCAGGCAAAACGGGTCTTGATCTGTGATCCCGGCTTCGGTCAGTATTTTCGTGCCGTCCATGCCCAGGGGGGACAAGCCGTCCCTATCCGTTTAGACGAGCAAGAGCATTTTCGATTAGATATCGTTCAGTGGGAAAAGAAGCTTCTCGACGAGAAATGTGACGCCGCCATCATCTGTTCTCCCCACAACCCTGTCGGTTGGGTCTGGAGCGACAAAGAGAGAGAGGCGATCGTCAATCTCGTCGAGAAGCATCATATACATGTACTCGTCGACGAGTCTTTTCTAGACTTTCTGCCGGACGGCCGTGAACAGAGTTGCTGCGCCCTCGCCGTGAAACACCGGCAGATCGCGGTTCTCTATTCGTTGACGAAATTTTTTGCTATCCCGGGAATCCGCCTCGGTGCATTGATCGCTCAACGGGACATCATCAAAGACATCATCGCCCACCGCGATCCATGGGTGGTGAATCACCTGGCCCAGGTGGCCGGGGTTGCCGCACTGGCTGATTTAGATTATCATAAACGCACTTGGGAGCAACTGCCTCAGGAGCGGGAGTTTTTGATCGGGCAATTGTCTCGCCTCCCTGGCGTTAAACCGATTTCTTCGACAGCCAACTTCGTGTTGGCCCATATGGCGGACACGGGGCTTTCGTCGACGACATGGACGGAAAAGCTGCGCCGCCGGGGGATATTAGTGCGAAATTGCAATACCTTCGCAGCCTTGGGAGAACGGTATCTGCGCTTTGCTGTTCGGGACAGCTCGGCGACAGAACGATTAATTCAGGCGATGCAGGTGATCATGAAGGAGGAAGGACTGGCTTGACCCGAGTCTATCTGATACGGCATGGCGAAACAGAGTGGAATCAGATCCGGCGCTACCAGGGACATAGCGACGTAGCCCTCAGCGATCGAGGGAGAGAGCAGGCACAACGACTGGTAAAGCGAATGGCCAAAGAAAAGGTTGACCGTGTCCATGCCAGCGACTTAAGCCGTGCCGTTGAAACGGCCAGAGCGGTCGCCGAAGCCAAAGGGATCGAAGTGGTCTTAGACGCTCGTTTTCGGGAATGCAACTTCGGTGCCTGGGAAGGATTGACCTTTCCAGAGATTGAAAAAGCTTATCCGGAAGAGATTAAGATTTGGAACCGCACACCAGCTAAAGTCTGCCTGCCCGGTGGGGAGAGTTTTCCCATCGTCCAGCAGCGTGCTTTTGCGGCCTTACAGGAACTGATCGCCAAGCATGACGGCGAAAATATTGCCATCGTCGCCCACGGCGGCACCATCCGCACGTTGCTCTGCGCAATTTTGGATGTCGATCTCGATCGAGCTTGGCAGTTTCGTCAAGACAACACAGCCCTCAACGTTATCGACTTTTACGATGGCAAAGGGATCATCGAGCGAATCAACGATGTAACCCATCTGCTTCCAGGGGCTTTTCCCGAAAGCGAAAGCGGGGTAAAATAAAGGTAATTCAATGAATGGGGGGATTCTTCTGCCATCCCTTCAATCGCCAAGTCTTTGGCAAAGGATGCGGCTCTTGCTGAACTTGCCCCGGTCTGGTCGTCTCGTCTACGGTCTGCTGCGAGACGGTCGGGTCCCGCTGATCAACAAAGCCCTCTTTACCGGTTTGGGATTGCTTTATCTCATATGGCCCCTGGACGTGCTGCCGGACATGATTCCCTTGATCGGTGAGTTAGATGACCTGACGATCATCCTCTTCCTGGTCGATCGGTTTGTCGCGTCGGCACCGAATTACGTAGTTCAGGAATACCTGGATCGGTTCCAATGAAGAAAAAACCTTCTGATTGCAGAACTGTGCACCAGAAGGTTTTTCCCATTGACGACAAAAAATTTCTATGACCGTGTTTTTTGTGGTAAAATGATGGTCAAAGATGAAGGGTATCTTTGGAAAGGAGATGTCGCAGTTTTGCGTGACTTAGGAATGATTCGAGAAGGACTAACATTTGATGACGTTTTACTGGTCCCTGCTAAATCAGAGATATTGCCTCGGGAGGTTGAAACCTCTACGTGGCTGACGCGGCGGATCCGTTTGAATATCCCCCTCATGTCTGCGGGTATGGACACGGTGACCGACTCTCGTATGGCGATCGCCATGGCGCGGGAAGGCGGTATCGGTGTCATCCACAAAAACATGACCATCGATCAACAGGCTCATGAAGTGGATCGGGTCAAGCGTTCAGAACATGGGGTCATCACCGATCCCATCTACTTAACGCCGAAACATAAAATCAATGACGCACTGGCCATCATGGAGCGCTACCATATCTCCGGTGTGCCGATCGCCGATGAGGAGGGCAAGCTCGTCGGTATTTTGACGAACCGGGATCTGCGCTTTGAAACCGAATTCAGCCGCCCCATCAGCGATGTCATGACAAAAGACAATCTGGTCACCGCTCCTATAGGGACTTCTTTGAAAGAAGCGAAAGATATTCTGCGCAATCACAAAGTAGAGAAACTGCCCATCGTTGACGTAGAGGGACATTTAAAGGGCCTGATTACCATTAAAGATATACAAAAAGCCCGCCAGTTCCCCAACTCCACGAAAGATGAGCGGGGACGTTTGCGCGCTTGTGCGGCTGTAGGCGTCACGGTAGATACGATGGAGCGGGCTCGGGCTCTCGTCGCTGCCGGCGTGGATGCTCTCGTCGTCGACACTGCCCACGGTCATTCCCGGGGAGTGTTGAATGCGGTCGAAAAACTGAAAGGGGAATTCCCGCAGGTCGATATCATTGCCGGCAACGTAGCCACTTATGAAGCGACCATCGATTTGATCAATGCAGGTGCCGACTGTGTCAAAGTCGGCATCGGACCGGGCTCTATCTGCACCACCCGCGTTGTCGCTGGTATCGGCGTTCCCCAGATTACAGCGATTGCCGACTGTGCCCGTGCTGCCCGAGAGAAGAATGTTCCCATCATCGGCGATGGAGGCATCAAATTCTCCGGTGATGTTGTCAAAGCCATTGCCGCCGGTGCCAATGTGGTCATGATCGGCAGCTTGCTCGCCGGTACTGAAGAAAGCCCTGGAGACATCGAAATCTACCAAGGCCGGAGCTTTAAAGTGTACCGCGGCATGGGGTCCCTCGGCGCGATGAAAGAAGGTTCTAAAGACCGTTACTTCCAGGAAGATGACAAGAAGCTCGTCCCTGAGGGCATCGAAGGCCGCGTACCCTACAAAGGCTCCCTCTCTGACACGGTCTTCCAACTCATCGGTGGACTTCGCTCGGGCATGGGATACTGCGGTTGCCGGAACATCGATGAATTGATGACGAGAACCCAATTTATCCGCATCACCGCTGCCGGTCTGCGGGAAAGCCATCCCCATGATGTGACCATCACCAAAGAAGCACCGAACTACAGCCTATAGTAAAGGAATAAATAGATGGGAAATTATTACCTGGCTGGAACAGAATATGTCACATCGGATCCAAAAGAAATGATTTTGGCCGAGGCCTTGGCGCCCCTAGTGGGGCGCCGGGGTTCCTTTAGCCTTAAAACGGGACAGCATACATCCATCTGGCGGGGCATATGCACGGTAGAACGAATTGTACGCCGGGAAGAACGGATCGAAGAGGGACACTTGACCGTGGATCAAGTGGCTTTTCAAATGCTTTCCCAAGAAACGGCTCCGGGGCAGGGGAATTGGGAAATCACCTTCCCTGTCGACCAGTTTATCGCTGTCGAAGAGTACCCTCGTGAGTTATCGATTATCTTTCAAGGTTATACATGGTCATGGAGGCCGGCATGAGTTCGATCCGGCTGGTGGTCATGGACTTGGACGGCACTCTTCTCGATGAAAAGCGTACCGTTCCAGAACCGGTACGCCAACGGATCAATGAACTTCAGCAAAAGGGTGTTTTATTCACTCTGGCCACAGGTAGGCTCTTCCCTTCGGCGATTCGCTATGCCCGGCAATTGTCCTTGCATACGCCGATCATCGTCTGTAACGGCGCCATGATACGCGATATATTGGAAGACCGCATGCTTCATCATCTCACCCTGAACCGGGAGTTGGCTCTCGAGGTTCTCCGTTTGTTGAAGGACCGTGGCCATGATGCATTGCGGTTTTCCTTTTATGGCGACGAAGTGCTCACTGACACGCCTCATGAACAGACGGAAAATTATCAGCAAGGATTGGGTGTGTCCTTTTCGAATGTAGCCGATCTGAGCGAACACCTCTTACAGACACCGGACGAGCATCCCACGATGCTCGTCTTGATGACCGATCCGGCGATCACTCATCCCTTAACGGCGGAGATCGCTGAAAAACTGGGCGATTCGATCTTCATCACAAACTCCCATGATTATTTTGTGGAGATCCTTCACCCCAAAGCTACCAAAGGTGAGGCCTTAGCTCAACTAGCTGCATCCTTATCCATTCCCAGGGAATCAGTCATGGCCATCGGTGACAACCGTAACGACCTGAGCATGATCCGCTGGGCTGGTCAAGGGGTGTTAGTGGCCAATTCTCCTCAAGAGATTCGAGGCGATGCCGATTGGGTCACATCAGCTTCTCGCTCCTGGGGCGTGCTGGAAGCCTTAAACCGTTATTTTGACTAAAACCCATCGGGACAATCATAGTGACAAGCAGGAAATGAATAGATATCGTCGAAACACGAAATAATGGAAAAATGTCCCTTGCACTTACCATCCATCTGAAGTACAGACCCTTCGGGATTTTGTACATGGGGGCCGTCGCAGGTCGATTCGAGATGTCTTTCGATTAAAGATGGCGGCCTTATGAAAAATTGATGGATATTTGGGACTTTTTGATCAAAAACTTTAATTATTACTATCCACTTAAGAATGTATTCCGTTGATTAGAGGAGTAACCATGAATACGACACCGGAATCGACTCCGAACACGACCCCCAAACTTCATGCTGCCCGGGCCAAAAAAGGCTATCGCCCTCGCCGGAGCAAGCCAAAACCGAAAACACAATCGACACTGCCGACGGTGTCCGTCATCCCACTCGGCGGTGTCGGTGAAGTCGGCAAGAACATGTGTGTCATCGAATATGGCGATGATATAATCGTCATCGACGCAGGTGTTAAATTTCCTGGCGAAGAATTGCTGGGTATCGATCTCGTCATCCCCGACATCACCTATCTCATAGAAAATGTCGATAAGATTCGGGGCATTTTTTTAACGCACGGTCATGAGGACCATATCGGCAGTCTGCCTTTCGTACTCAAACAGATTCAAGTGCCTGTCTACGGCACTCGGCTCACGCTTGGCTTGGTAAAGAACAAGCTGACCGAACACGGGCTGATCCGGGAAGCGGAGCTGCATGAGATCACCGCTGACGATGTGATCAACACGGGCCCCTTTCAAGTGGAATTCTTTCGGGTCAACCATTCCATTCCAGACGGGATTGGAATCGCCATCCGCACGCCAGCTGGGCTGATCGTCCACTCCGGTGACTTTAAGCTCGACCAAACCCCTGTCGATGATAAGGTCCTGGAATTCAATAAACTGGCTCGCTATGGCGACGAAGGGGTTCTGCTCTTTATCTGCGATTCTACGAACGTAGAGCGGCCGGGATACACTCCGTCCGAGCGCACCGTCGGGGAGACTTTCCGTTCCGTCTTCGCCCAGACGGACAGCCGAATCATCATCGCCACCTTTGCCTCTAACGTTCACCGGATTCAACAAGTCATCGATACCGCCGCCGAGTTCAACCGTAAGGTAGCCGTTGTGGGCCGGAGCATGGTCACCGTAGTCGATGTGTCTCAGCAACTGGGCTATTTAAATGTGCCCAAAGGGATGCTCATCGAGGCGGAAGAAGTGGACCGTCTGCCCGACAACCAGGTGACGATCATCACGACAGGCTCTCAAGGGGAACCAATGGCCGCCCTCACCCGGATGGCCACCAATAACCACCGTCAAGTAGCAATCCGCCAAGGCGATACGGTGGTCATCTCAGCCACTCCGATTCCCGGGAACGAAAAGCTGGTGGCCCGCACCATCGACAACCTTTTCCGTATCGGAGCCGATGTCATCTATAAAGATGTGGCCAATGTTCACGTGTCTGGACACGCAGCCCAGCAGGAAATCAAGCTCATGTTGAACTTCTTAAAGCCGAAGTTCGTCATCCCCTTCCACGGTGAATACCGCCATCAAGCCACCTTTGCCAAGTTAGGGAAGACCATGGGCATCCCGGAAGAAAATATTATTCGTTGCAACATCGGCGACCGGATCGAAGTAAACGATGAATTGGGGCAGATTACAGGCACTGTAGAATCTGGAAGCGTCTTTGTCGACGGCATCGGTGTCGGCGACGTGGGTAATATCGTACTACGGGACCGCCACCACTTAGCCCAAGACGGCGTCGTGATCGCTGTCGTAACTATCGACAAAGAAAACGGCAACGTGCTGGCCGGACCGGATCTGGTATCAAGGGGCTTTGTCTTCGTCCGAGAAGCCGGAGATATGCTCGGTGAAGCGAAGACGCGGGTCAAAGAAGCGTTGACTTCTCGCAATACGGGTACGACCGAATGGTCTGTACTGAAGAATTTGATTCGCGATACGCTCAATGAATTCTTCTATCAGAAAACTAAAAGAAGACCGATCGTTCTGCCGATTATCATGGAAATATGACGTAAAAACCCCTCTCTCGTTAACAGAAGCTAACTGGAGAGGGGTTTTGTTTATGTTGTTACTGCAGCAATGCTTAAGGGGTTTCGATTAGTTCAAGAAGCTGAACAATAACATTATATTCAATACAGAAACGATAACTCCAATTAGCCATAATACACTATTATGGACGCAGGAATTCTTATATTCTCCCATTACTCGTTTGGATGATGTCAGATATATCTGTAACAATACTGTAATCGGCAGTTGAATACTTAAAAATACCTGTGAATAGATGAGCCCTTTAAAAGGATCGTCAATGACAAAGATCAGCAACGTGGCCAGACCCAATATCCCTGCGACCCCTAGCTTTGTATGGGGGTCCTTGATATCATAAGGCTCTTTAAACATTCCCGCCACTATGCTTCCCCCGGCGATAGCGGCAGTGGTCGTGGAAGAGATACCAGCGAAGAGCAGTGCTATACTAAAGACAATCGCAGAACTCTTCCCCAGTATGGGCACCAACATCTGTTGAGCCTGTTCAAGTTCAGAGACTTGTATCTGATTTTGAAAAAAGGTCGCAGCTGCCAAGATAATCATGGCACTGTTAATTGCCCACCCGATCCCCATAGATAGCAGCGTATCGGTAAACTCATATTGTAGCTGTTTTTTTATGATCTCTGGATCCTCTTTATTCCATTCTCGGCTTTGGATGATTTCTGAATGAAGGAATAAATTATGGGGCATGACGACAGCACCTAAAATGGCCATAATGATCGGCATGGATCCCTCTGGAAAAGTGGGGGTTATCCATCCGTTCACGGCTTCCGCCCAGTTCACTCCGACAATACTCAGTTCATAAACAAAGGATACTCCAATAATAGAAACAAAGCCGATAATCCACTTTTCCAAACGCCGGTAGGAGTTGGAAAAGAGCATCCACAATACAAAAGCAAATAACATTACCGCGCTAAATTTTAAGGGGATATTGAACAACAATCGCAAGGCGATAGCGCCCCCTAATATTTCTGCCAACGCAGTAGAGATTGTAGCCATGACAGCCGTGGAAAGCACAATTCGGGAAAGGGTTTGGTTCAAGTGTTTGGAGGCCGCTTCCGCTAAGCAATTGCCGGTTACAATCCCTAAATGAGCTACATTGTGCTGTAAGATGATCAGCATGATCGTCGAGAGGGTAACTATCCAAAGCAGTTTATAACCGTAATCAGAACCAGCGGTGATGTTAGATGCCCAGTTTCCCGGGTCAATAAAACCAACGGTAACCAACAGACCCGGGCCGATATATCTGATGATCTCCTTCATGCCCAGTATGGGATTATGTAGTTTTGTACTCAACTGTTGCTTAAGCCAATTCATAGGCGCACTCCTATATGGTTTTTAATTTGATGTATTCATCTTCGGCAAAAACAAAAGATTTCCTTCACAATCACTTGCTCATCTGAACTGGCAAATTTATCTTACGTGAATTTTATCGCTGAAAAAACTTGGTCTGTTATTGATTGACAGAAAATAATTAAAGTTGGTACTATTACTTTAGCATGTGATTGTTGTGACAAAAGGTGTAATAAAAGATCCGAAGACGAATATGTAAGGAGGGATAGCCATGTCTGAATTAGAGAGCGTAAAAAAAAGCTCGGAAGCGAAACCGAGTGTAAAATCGGATAATTATGTTACTCAAAATCGTCAGACGAATATTAACGGGATTATACAGATGGCGAGCTTCAATCCGAATTTATTAACACCTCAGCATATTCTTCAACTTCAGCGGACTATCGGTAATAGAGCGGTTCTTCAGCTGTTGACACAGAAGCCGGTTCAAGCCGTTGAACAAGTTAAAGAGGAAGAAGAGGAACCTGTACAAGGCAAGTTTGAGACTGTACCCATCAACGATGATCCTTCGCTTGAACAGGAAGCCGATGTGATGGGAGCAAAGGCTTTGCAGTTCGTACCGCAACTAAAACAGCCCGTTATACAAAATCAGATGGACTTTGCCCAAACTCAAAAAAAGGAAATAGTACAATGTGCCAAGCTAAACCTGCGTAAAGAAAATAAGACTATTAGCGGTGTGTCTAATTTTCCATCCCGTCCAACATCTAATTTGAGTGGAACGCAAGGGCAGCATTTAACAGCGTATGTAACTTTTGAGGACATGATTCTTAACAATGTTCGGGATAAGGATGTTCCTGGTGCAGCCGCAGCACTTGTAGAAATATTGAATAATATATCAGAACTACCAGGTATGAAGTTGAAGTCAGCTCAATATTTGATTCCTTATATCAAAAGTACTATTTCGACTCTTAAAACAAATGCTGATGACGCTGAGAAAATCGGTGAATGTATTGATACCATACTTAGTATTCGTAACAAAGTTCCAGGTACTGCAGAGCGAGGCACAGGAGGTGGACATGGCGAGTCCAAGTACTCAGGGGAATTAGTTGAATTAGAAACTGTACTCCAACGAAAGGAGTGGAAAAAATCCTGGGACGAGGATCGTGTTGAACAGCAATGCCTATACAGTATGTGGCGGCTTTTGGACTATGATCCTTCTGAGCCAAAGGACGAAGACGATTTTGAAAATATTGCCACAAAAACCCTAACACATTTTTTAACCCTGCGTATGGCCTATCCGGCTACATTCGAATGGCTAACTCAACGTAAATCATACCTGTTCACTTATCTTGAAGCAAATCGTGACACATCTGGGATGCCCTTTCCAAGACTAAAACCTAAGACGGTGGATTTGCTTCGTGATTATGTCCATCCAAAACTTTAGAATACTGAGTGCGAGCAGTCCGACCAATGGTCGGCTGCTTTTATTGTTGACAGAGGGTGGTTTTTTCTAAATCCAGAAGGTTTTTTAGTTAAATTATCGAATATATCGGTTGCTAATATTTTTAACTAAAAGAAGAAATATTCTTTGGGGTAAGAATAACCATACAACCGTCAGCTCTCAGCCTTATCAATAGCCACGTTATTGGAAGACCAGTAAGGAGGGACGGTTTCTCATTCGTACTAAGAACTCACCAATAGGAAGGAGGCTACAACTATGGCGAGTATTCGAGCCAAACTATTTTTACCGATCATAGCAATCGTTTTACTCTTTTCGGGGGTAATGATCAATGAATTCATTTCCTTAAACCAGAACTATGACCGCGTCAAAAGGATGCACGAAAGAGACTTTTTAACGCAAACAAAGTCTGAGGAACTCAAGCTGCATGTAGTTCAAGTTCAGCAGTGGCTTACTGACATCAGTGCTACAAGAGCCGCCGAGGGCTTTGATGATGGTTTTAAGGAAGCAGAAGAACACGCCAAAAATGTGAGACAACTCATAACAGAGCTTATTGAATTAAATCCCGATGGAAAAGATGAGCTCGTGGCAATCGCTGAGGCTTTTGAACCCTATTATAAAACGGGTAAAAAGATGGCGAATGCTTACATACAAGGCGGCCATGAACAGGGAAATCAAATAATGGAAGAATTTGATATGGTTGCGGAAAAGATTAATGACAAAGTGGATCAGTTCAAGGTACATGCCTATGAAGATATAAATGATAGTATCAAAATCATTGAAGATTCAACAGTAAGATCGCGAACGATTTTAGTTTTTTCTATGATTATAAGTTTAGTTACTGCGCTGCTTGCATGGCTCTATCTCACGAGAAAGGTGATTCGCCCCCTTGGGGATGTGCTTTTGAAGTTACAAGATATCGCCAACAGCAAAGGGGATTTGACTAAACAGATCAATTTTTCTAGTAGAGATGAGATTGGGGAGCTGGCAAAAGCGCTGAATGCAATACAAACGACTTTTGCACAAATGATTGGAAGTATTAAAGACGAAACAACGTCAATCGATGACATCATGACCAAAACGAATCGTCATGCCCATGACTTGTCTTTGCAAATTGAAGGGATTTCGGCTACCACAGAAGAATTAGCTGCGGGAATGGAAGAGACTGCGGCATCTGCCGAAAATATTCACAGCACATCCAATCGAATGGCCCAAGATGTTGCCATTATCTCAGAAATAGCAGAAAAGGGAACCCTATCGGTTGGCGAAATAAGACAGCGTGCCGAAAAAATGAGATGCGATACCATGTCTTCGCAGCATCAGGCCATCGATGCTCATTTAAAAATTGAAAAGAAACTCCTAGATGCTTTAGAGCAATCGAGAGCTGCGGAGAAAATCAATGTTCTTTCCGATGCGATCATACAAATCACTTCCCAAACGAACTTACTTGCCTTAAATGCGGCTATTGAAGCCGCAAGAGCGGGTGAGGCTGGCAGGGGTTTTTCCGTTGTGGCAGATGAGATCCGGAAGCTTGCCGAAGACTCCACGAATATCATCTCAGAAATTCAAAACACGACGCAAGTCGTACTCTCTTCCGTGGAATTTTTGTCCCAAAGCGCAGACCAAGTTCTCCAATTCATCAGCAGCCAAGTGATCAATGACTACAAGTCAATGGAAAAAACGGCCGAGCAATATTATCAAGATGCAGAAGCCGTAGAAAACCTTGTGTCCGACTTTCGTTCTACTGCTCAACAACTGAGTGATTCCGCTGAGAAGATAAGGGTAGCCATCGAGCAAATATCTACATCAACAGTTCAAGCGGCAGGGGGAACCCAGAATATTGCTAACGAGAGCAGCATTATTTTAGAAATGTCATCTCAACTACGAAACGTTACAGATACTGCCAGAGAAAGCGTTGAGAAACTGCAACATATGGTAGCCGCTTTCCGAGTTTAATTCTAAGGCCTTCTTCAATATTTCCAAACAAGGAATCCTATTTTCATCGTAATTCGAATATCAACCACGGACGAACCGCCTCACAAGATGAGAGGCGGTTTAGGCGAGCCCGTCTGTTGTCAATCAGCTAACCGAACCGAGATCCATCACTGTTTTTTAACTCACTTGAAAAATATTGAAGGATAATTGTTATCTTTGTAGAATTTTGCTAACATTTAGCCAAAGAGGGGGGAGGTAAGAAGTAAAATGAATATGGATATCCTCCCAGAAGAAACGTTTCATTTATTAGACAACTTGGTCGACTGTTTTGGCATTTACAAGCCAATTTTTAACGAGCACAACAATATCGATGATTTTATTGTTGAATATTTAAATCAGTCGGCTACTTATTTTATTGCAATCGATAAGGAAAAGATTATAGGGAAGAAAATGTCCGATTTAATCCCTGTATTTAACAAAACGAACTTCTTTACTACATTATGTGACGTAATGCGGACCGGAGAGCCTTTTACTGTTGATACATTAGAGTCGGTAAACTATCTTGGTCTTAAATTAGTAAGTAAGCTACGAATTGTTAAATACGGTGAAGCTTTAGCCATCTCTTGGAGAGACAAATCCGAACAAAAGGCAGCTGAAGACTCTTACCGAATTTCCGAAGAAAAATTTCAAAGGGTTTTTAGTTCAAGTCCTATTCCAATGGCTATCATCGACACTTTAAATGAAACCATTATTGATGTTAATGAAAGATTTTGCATTACGCTTGAATACAAACGTGAAGAGATTATAGGGAACAATTCAAAAACGTTGAATTTTTACGAGGATATGCAAGAACGAAGTAAGATTTTCTATAATTTACGTCAAGCAGGTCGGGTTCATAATTATGAAGTAAACGTTAGAACCAAGTCTAAGAAAATTATTACCGTCTTATTATCTGCTGAAAGCGTAATAATATGTCAAACCCCTTGTCATTTAGTACAAGTTAATGATATTACTGAAAGAAAGTTCCTGGAAAAAGAAGTGCTTCGTTTAGACAGGTTAAACTTGATTGGTCAATTAGCAGCAGGGATTGGACATGAGATACGCAACCCTTTAACAAGTGTAAGAGGTTTTCTTCAAATATTTCAGAATAAAGATGAGTTTGCTAATTATGGGGAATACCTGAGTATAATGATCCAAGAACTTGATAGAGCAAATCAAATCATAAGTGATTTTCTTTCTCTTTCTAAAACGAAAACAGTCCGAAAAAAATCAGAATCTTTAAATTCTATATTATTATCCCTAAAAGCTCTTATTAGCTCTGACGCTTTTCAGTCAAATAATGATGTACTATTTGAACTTTGCGATGATTGTTTCGATATCATAGTAGACGAAAGAGAAATAAAACAACTGATTCTTAATTTAGTGCGTAATGGTTTTGAAGCGATGCGAAGCGGCGTACTCATGCTAAAGACGAGAATAGAAGGAAAAGAATTGGTTCTTGAAATTAAAGATCAAGGCACTGGAATAAAAGAAGAAATATTAGACAAGTTAGGTACTCCGTTTATTACATCGAAAGATACTGGAACGGGATTAGGTCTGGCCATTTGTTATAGCATTGCCGAGAGAAATAACGCTTCAATTCAAGTCGAAACGAGTCCTAAAGGAACAACCTTTTTCGTTCGATTTAGGAAGTCTGAATTGTAAATTTTTCAAACGAAATATCGACGTTTATAAACGAGAGGGAACTGAATTTCGTCGTTCATTACTAGCCATCCCTTAAAATTTGATTACCAAAAGTCAATTGTGAATTAAAAGTAAAAGCCTACGGATAATTTTAATTCGCCTTCAAGTTATTATTGGGAACTGGGATGAGGGTAGGGGAGTTACTGGCTTTGAAGTAGACTAGCCACAAAGTTCCATTGATTGTTCACTCGCTGGACTTACGTACGCCACTGGATTGCTCGAATAGACAGGCGTAAGAAAAATCAATCTCTAATATAGAAACCGTCTAAAGGCCATTGTGCCAGTGGACGGTTTTTGTTACCTATTACAATCCCAATGTGTTACAATTAAATCATAATAGTTCTATGCAAAATTTTGGTGAAATGGGAGATGCTGGTATGCGTAACATTTTGAAGTCAGCTGTCTTAATGTCTGAAGTTTTCCATAAAGCTTTAGGTGAGAATCCCTATATTGGAGTTTCAGACACGGAGAGATATATCCATTTACTTAAAGGAAAACATGTTGATCTGGGATTCAAAGTTGGGGATATCGTTACTCCTGGTTTAATTACATACGAAGCGATAAAAAATGGGAGAGTCTTCAAAAAACAAGTCTCTAAGAAAGATTCAATTATATGTATTGCCTATCGTGCAATATCAATACCATTATTTGAAGACAATCAGGTGGTAGGAGCATTTTCATTTACTACCATGATAGATAAAGAGGAACTGTTAAGAGAACTATCAAGGGAAGTGGAGCAAGCATCTAGTGATTTGCTACAAATGGCGAATGCATTAGTGCTTCTTAACGAAAAGATGTTGGAAAACGCAAACGTTACAATGAAGGCAAGAGATCAAATCATTGAAAGCATGAATGTAGTTGACAGAGCAAACAACCTAATTGGGAACATTGCGATGCAAACACAGATATTAGGCATCAATGCGTCTATCGAAGCGGCAAGGGTGGGTAATTACGGAAGGACTTTTACCGTTGTCGCTGAAGAAATTCACAAGTTATCTGATACCGTAAAATCTGGAGCAAACGATATCAAAACGGGACTTGAACGTATGGTTAGAGAAGTTGGTATTGCTGGAGGAAGGACTGAAGAATTGTTTGGTATTACGCAAGAGATTGCTTCAGCGACGGAAGAATTAACAGCAAATGCAGATAACTTGTTAGACAATACAAAAATGATGCAACGTATCGCCGGAGATGACTGGCTATAACATTATCCATTATACCTGCGTAAAAGAATTGCTAAGAAGAAAGCGTCTGGCCCCCTAACTGCCAAGACGCTTATTTCTTTTGCCCTGTCGGCAATGGGGAGGAAGCAAGGCCCGTATAGGCCTTGTTAAACAACCATAACCCTCACCGTAAAATCATCTTAACGGAAACGCAAAAAAACCGCCGTCAGCACACTGCCTCTGTCGGTTTCCCCTGTAATCCGGAGTAAAATGAGCATCTATTCCGGAAAGTGAGAGCCAGTGTTCCGGTTTATTTGAGCCACCTCTCCGGAAAGAGAGCCACTCGATTGATCTTCTTGGTAGAATGTATTACTGCACTCAAGAAGAGTGTGAATACTTCCAAGGAGGTCATCGAATGACCAATTATCGAGAGATTCTACGGCTAAACAGCCAAGGAATCAGTCAAAGAAGCATCTCAGTGAGCTGCGAATGCTCACGCAACACGGTTTCAAAAGTCCTAAAACGGGCTCAGGAAGTCGATGTAACGGCCGTTAACACCAGAAATGACAAATGGCGAGTTACACAAAATCTTTAATCCAGAGTCTACATTACCCTCTAAACGGAAATACCCGGACTGCGAGTATCTCCATAAAGAAATGGCAAAAAGCGGAGTAACCCTTAGCCTCCTTTGGAGCGAATACTACGAAGCCTGCCGACGTAGCAACGAAACTCCACTCATGTATTCTCAATTTTGCTATTAGAGTCTGTCTAAAAAGCCACCCATAAAGCAATGAACCTTTAAAGGATTTTTCCATTTTATGTCGAATGGATATAGGA
>NZ_WNKU01000020.1 GCF_009720735.1 Heliobacterium mobile | reverse complement strand
AAGGATTTACCAAAACAGAAAAGGCTATGATCATTTTCATCATAGCCTGTGACCCAACGGGTCATGAACGTTTTATTAATGGGAATTTATTAATGGGAATTTTTATTAATGGGAATTTTTTGATTGACAAATAGACAACGGTGAGGGAAACTATTGAAACACGGCACTCGCAAGCCAGCTGGATACTATACTGGCAAACAGTAAAGACAAAATCAGCACTTTTGAAAGCAAGACATAAAGACGAATCCGGCTGCCTAAATGCTATAGAATGAATTACATCGATACACGACTAATGAATTTTCTGGATTTAATTGAACTCAATAAAATCAGCAATCAAAACATAATGCGTCGTAGAGGGGGGAGCGAAACGAGTGAATTGGTCAGGCTCATTAAAAGTACGAACACTCATCGTACTAACGGCCTTGTTAGTAACAGGTGTCGTTTCCGTGACGGGTTATGTCTACTCTAATGCAAAAGAGCAGATTATGGACAATCTCAAACACGGTGCACAACAAGCCCTATCGATTCATGCAGAGCGTTTAAGCACCTGGGTAAAGACCCGTATGGCGGAAGTGGAAGTGGTTGCAAACACGGACATCGTCCGTTCTATGGACTATGAGAAGGCCATGCCCTATCTGATACGAGAAATGAAGCGTTTCGGTGGTACATATAATAGTTTCGGTCTATGTGATACCCGGGGGAATTTGACACTGCACAACGGAGTGGTGATCAACATCTCCTCGGAAAGCAGTTTCCCTGATATTATGGCGACTGGAAAATCGGTAGTATCGAATCCGTTTCCAGATAAGCAAAACAATCGTGACATGATTATATCGATGGAAACGGGTATTAAAAATAATAATGGACAGGTCGTCGGATTGGTTAGCGGCGCATGTTTGGTCAATACCGTCTTTGAGCAAAACACAGACTTTCATATAGGTAAAACAGACAAAGTGTTCATCATCGATAAAGAGGGACTCGTTCTTTATCACCCCGACGGGGGCGCCTTAGAGAGTAATATCTTTAAGGACCGATTCGGCGATTACCAAAAAGCAGTACGGGATTTGCTCAATGACACGGTACCCTTTTCGACGATCTCTGTGGAAAATCAAGCAAAGATCCTTTTTGCGTCCCCTGTTTCAGGTACCAGTTGGTATATGGTTTTAGAAGTTCCCCTGACCGAGTATACTAGTGGACTGAACACGTTGTTGGTTAAGGTGACGGCCATCACAACCATTGCTGTTTTGCTGATGATGATCATTACGATGCTGCTGCTAAAAGGACTTTTTCAACGAATTCATGTTTTAGAGAGGGCCACAGCGAACACGGCGAAGGGAGACTTACGGATTCAATTAGCTGAACAGGAAGACGAACTCGGTAAGGTCAATGCGAGCTTTAACCAAATGGTGAATGGTCTCCGGAGCTTGGTCGAAGAAATGAGCCATGCTTCGAAGTCGGTGTCTGAAACGTCGACGTCTTACCGACGATTGACAGAACAGGTCGTCCAGACTGGTAATTCAGTGACAACAACCATGAGCGAATTATCGGAGGGGACACAAACTACTGCTAGAGAAATCGAGCAAATTACAATGGCAATAGAAGGGATGAATCAGACCGTTTCTCGGTTGGTCGAAATCGGACAAATGGTGGAACAGGTGGTAGAAGACGCTCGAATCCGGGTAAAAGATGGCGCAGCCTCGGTAGTTCACACGATGAACCGTATGGATGATATCGGTATAAATGTACAGAAGTCCAGTTCGGTTGTGAATGAATTAGGTCAAAAATCTGAATCGATTGCCACTGTGATCAGTGCGATCAGTTCGATAGCTTCGCAAACAAACTTACTCGCTTTAAATGCGGCTATCGAAGCCGCCCGTGCCGGAGACGCCGGCAGAGGCTTTGCCGTCGTCGCCGATGAGGTCCGGAAGTTAGCGGAACAGTCAGCTAATGCCGCAGCGGAGATCTCCGAGCAGATTCAAAGCATCCAAGCTCAAATCTCATTAGCCGTAAGCACGATGCAACAAAGCGGGAAAAGTATGATCGAAGGCACCACCGCGATGCATTCGATCAAAGGCATCTTCGATGGCATCGCTTTAGGGGTTGAGAACATATCCAAAGCCAGCCATGATGTTGTCGTTGTTGCAAACGAGATTGCGGGCGGGAAAAAACGCATTGTCGATGCAGTTGTGAATACCTCTGCCCTGAGTCAGCAAGTGGCTGCAGCGAGCGAACATGCGGTAACGCTGATCGCCA
The DNA here is from genome assembly GCF_009720735.1 of Heliobacterium mobile. GTDB lineage: Bacteria > Bacillota > Desulfitobacteriia > Heliobacteriales > Heliobacteriaceae > Heliobacterium > Heliobacterium mobile. The sequence continues at coordinate 69,288 of NZ_WNKU01000020.1, read as the reverse complement.
ATCAAAAAGGAAGTTTAAATGAACTTCAATGGGCGGCGTCACAAATGGAAGAGTTGTCGGGAGAATTGAACGAAAAAATCCATCAGTTTCAGCTATAAGAGTTCGACAAAGGCATCGATTGATTTTGTGGTCACGATGTTTACGTACGTGAAAAATGGCAAAGGGCGGACCCTAACAGAGAGGGTCAACCCTTTGCCATTTTTTTAATCCTGTCCGGAAAAGTTTCGCCGATAAGCTGGGTTATTAAAGGTCAATTGGACCTTTAATAACCCAACTCTTCCCCTACGACGATAACATGAAACTCCGTCAGCATCGGTTTTTTGCTGAGCACAGTGGTGATGTTGCAGATCCGGCGAGGTCCCTGGCAATTCATACATTCGCCTGTTGTTGTACAAGGGTTGGGGAGGTTGATTCGTTTGTTATTGAGGGGAGCGGCAAACCGTTTGATCCGAGCTTCCGCTTCCGACGGATCTTTGACGATTTTATTGACGCCGGTGACAACGATGACTTTTTTCGGTCCGAAGATCATGGCCGCGACCCGGTTTCCGATGCCGTCCCGGTTGACCAGTTGCCCGTCTAAGGTCACCGCATTCGTACCGGTGAGGAATACATCGCTAACCAGCTGACGCCGGCGGATGTCCATCGCTTCTTCCGGGGTTATGCCGGGACGGTTGTGGTTTAAGAGTTCATTTCCTCGTTCCGACAGTTGGTCCAGGAGGCCTAGCTCTTGGATGGTCTGCGATCCGCCTACGCCGACAGAAGCGTCAGTTGGAATCAGGGAAAGAATCTGCTCGACTGCCTCTTGGCGGGTCTTACAGTATGTAGCCTGGAAGTTATTCTTCGTCAGTGCCTCGACGACCTTTGTCCCGAGGGTTTCATGATGCCAAGCTAAGAAATCGTTCATGTAGGTCTATCTCCTTTCACGCCTTCGGAAATTCGCATCATACTGAATTGTACCTGAGCACTTAAACTGTACCATTCGCTTTCGACTTTGTAAAAAGGTATTCTATTCAAAAGAGACAGAATTTTATAAATAATATCTCACTTAGGGACAAAAATTTCAAGCATTGTGAGGATTGACACAAATAGAGGGGAGGTCTAAAATCAAATTATCGGGATATCCTGATTATGCAATATACTTAACTTTTAGATGGACTTTAAAAAATCCACAGGATCATCGCTTCATCGTTATCCACAACGACTACAGCATTTGACCGGAGGAACTTAGATGGAAAAAGATTATCGACAGTACTCAGAATCTGCTGAGCTTCTCAAAGCGATGGCCCACCCGGTTCGGCTCTGTATCCTTCGGGGACTGATGGAAAAAGGAGATTGCAACGTCTCTCATATGCAGCACTGCCTTGACCTTCCCCAATCGACCATTTCCATGCACTTGCAGAAGTTGCGAGCCGCCGGAGCCGTAGAAGGGGAGCGAAATGGACTGGAGATCAACTATCGAATCAAGAACGATAAGATAAAAGGTCTATTAGAATGTTTATTTCCCGTGCGGAAATGAACATGAGATGAAGGAGAGATTACCACATGAACAAAAAAGTGGTCATCGTTGGCGGTGTCGCCGGTGGCGCGTCAACAGCAGCCCGATTGCGGCGGCTTGACGAGCAAGCAGAGATTATCATCTTTGAACGAGACGGATACATCTCTTTCGCCAACTGCGGCTTGCCATACTATGTCGGGGAGACCATCGTCGAGCGGGAAAATCTGATTTTGCAGACGCCCGAGATGATGCGAAACCGCTTTAACATTGACGCTCGTCTGCACAGTGAAGTGGTAGCCGTCGACGGTGCACAGAAAAAAGTTACCGTCAAGAGTGCAGACCGGGGCATCTACGAAGAGACTTACGATGTGCTCGTCTTGGCGCCAGGCGCCAAACCCTTCATCCCGCCGATCGCTGGTGTGCACAGCGATAAGATTTACACCCTCCGGAATATTCCCGATGCCGATCGGATCAAGGCAGCGGTAGACCAAAAACAAGTCCGCCGGGCCGTTGTCATCGGCGGCGGGTTTATCGGTGTCGAGATGGCGGAGAACCTCTGTGATCGCGGCATTGACGTTACCCTCGTCGAGGCGGCCCCTCATATTTTGATGCCCTTTGATGACGACATGGTACCGATGGCGGAAAAGGAATTGGAAGAGCGTGGTGTGCGGCTGATTCTCGGTGACGGTGTTCAAAGTTTTGCCGAACAAGCGGCTGGTGAAACCGGTGAAATCGAGGTCGCCTTAAGCAGCGGTACCCGATTGACTGCTGAAATGGTCATTCTGGCCATCGGTGTCAAGCCAGACGTCGATTTTCTAAAGGATTCAGGCCTGAAATTCGGTCCTCGCGGTCACCTCATCGTCAATGAACAAATGCAGACGAACCTAGAAAACGTCTATGCCGTCGGTGACGCCATCCAAGTTATTGACTTTGTCAACGGCAGTGAAACGGCCATTCCTCTGGCCGGTCCTGCCAACAAGCAAGGCCGCGTCGCCGCCGATAATATCTGCGGGATTGAGAGCTTTTTCCGGGGATCCCAAGGCACCTCGATTATCAAAATCTTCGAGTTGACCGGAGCAGTCACCGGAAACAACGAGCGAACCCTTCGCCGCCTGGGCATCGCTTATCGTGTCGTCCATGTGCACCCAAACTCCCATGCTTCCTATTACCCGGGGGCATCGCCGATCGCGCTGAAAGTGATCTTCGATGAAAAGGGAAAGGTGCTCGGCGCGCAAGCCTACGGCTATGATGGTGTAGATAAACGCATCGACGTCATCGCCACCGTCATCCGTATGGGCGGGACTGTCGACGACCTGAAGGAATTGGAACTGTCCTATGCGCCGCCCTATTCCTCGGCCAAGGATCCTGTTAACATGGCGGGCTTTTTGGCGGAAAACCTTTTGGCTGGCCGAACAGACCTCTTTGTCACCAGCGAAATCGATCAGATCGATCGAGAAAAAGCGGTTCTCCTCGACGTGCGTTCCGAACTCGAATACGAAACGGGTCACATCCCCGGATCGGTCCTACTTCCCTTAGAAGTGCTTCGGCAGCGTCTTGATGAACTGGATCCTGCGAAAGAACACTGGCTCTATTGCAGAGTCGGCTTTCGAGGATACTTAGCTGAGCGGATATTGAAACAGCGCGGCTTTAAGGCAAAAAACCTCTCCGGGGGCTACAACTCATACGAAATCGCTCAGTACAAGGCGGGAGGTTGTAATGTGAACCAGCCAAAACAATCGAATGGTGGATGTAGGACGACCTGTGACACTGCCTGTGGGCAGACGACTGCAGCGGCAGGGAAGACAGAAACGAAGATTTCTGCTCCCGCGAATGTAAGTTTTGACCAACATGATCGCAAACTGAACGCTTGTGGACTCTGTTGCCCCGGACCGCTTATGCAGGTTAAAAAGTGTATGGATGAGATGACGCCGGGACAACGGCTGTACGTGGAAGCTTCCGACCCTGGTTTTTATAAAGACATTGAATCCTGGTGTCAGCGCACCGGCAACGGCTTGCTCAACCGATCCAAAGATGCAGGTCTGATCAAGGCATTGATTCAAAAAGGGTGCATGGATGATAACATGGTGCAAAGCCCTGCCCAGTCAGGACCATCGGCACCGGCCAAGGACAATAAAACGATCGTCGTCTTCAGCGGTGATCTGGACAAAGCCATCGCCTCCTTCATCATCGCTAACGGTGCCGCCTCGATGGGGAAAAAAGTGACCATGTTTTTCACCTTCTGGGGCCTCAATATCTTGAAAAAGGAAGACCCTCAGCCGGTGGAAAAAGGATTTATGGATCGCATGTTCTCCATGATGATGCCGAGCCACAGCAAAGATTTGCCTTTGTCGAAGATGAACATGATGGGTATGGGAGCCAAGATGATCCGCATGGTCATGCAAAATAAAAACGTCCAGTCTCTTGAAGAGCTGATCATGGCCGCCATGGATCAGGGCATCGAACTGGTCGCCTGTCAGATGTCGATGGATGTGATGGGCATCAAAGCGGAAGAACTGATCGATGGAGTCAAAATCGGCGGTGTCGGCTATTACCTCGGTGAGGCGGAAGATTCCAATGTGAACCTGTTCATCTAGATATGCCTTCGTCTATCAAAAACCCCACGATTCTAGGCTAGGAACCGTGGGGTTTTTGTTTGTCTTTCTATATTCTATAAGTGGCAACGAGGGTTGGATTTATTTTTTGGACCGACAGCAAAAACGTACAATACTGTTCGTATGTGGACGATTAAAATAAAAACAGCGGATACCAACCCATCCATGAGCAATGGTTAAAGAATAACGAGAGGATGGAATTTAGATGTACCTAGATGATTTTTCTGGTAAAATTCTTGAAGGAAAACTATTCTGCAACGAGAAAATAGCTTTGAACGAAGAGATACCTTGGAATCGTCATCCCAGCTTTTCGGGAGTTTACTTGAAGGATCTGGTGAAAGCTAAAGATACCAACAATAAGTTCAGTGTGCATATGGTCAGAGTGGAAGCGGGCGCTGAAATCGGTAACCACATCCATGTCGGTAAGTTTGAGATGCACCAAGTGATTTCTGGCGACGGAATATGTTCCATTAACGACTCAGAAATAAACTACACCGCAGGCGTTATGTCCGTTATTCCTGAGAACCAACCACATCGAGTTCTAACGGATAAGCAAGAGCTGTTGATGATAGCCACATTCGTACCTGCGTTAACCTAGCGATACTTGAGTGAGGTGATTTCATGGACGATGATCCTAAAACCTCATTGAATATTATAAGAAACGAAAATTTAGGACAGATAGAGGTTATCGATGCCAGTAATATAAAACACAGAGTATCGCGTCATTTTCACAATATCCTTTGTATTAGTTTAATTCGGCAAGGGTTCAGAAAGATACATTCTCAGAGATTGAACGAAATTGTCGGCCCCGGACAAATGATCCTAGTCCCTCCAGGCGAATCGCATTCATGTATGTCTGTAGACACTCAAAGGTACAGTTATCTCGTTTTTTGTATCAATCCTACCTATATAGAAAATATGTTGAGCGATATGCAATGGAATAAATTGGATTTTACTATCTCTGTTTACGAAGAGGAATATTTATACGTCCCGTTCATAAGGCTGTTTGATGCAATACAGAAAAGAATAGATCCCATGGAATCTGAATGTATTTTTATAGAGGCACTTTCAACGCTTCTATATAAACTAAAATCTACCCATAAGACGACAGACATACCTAAAATAGGTGAAAGAAACCGTGCGGTTCGTGAAATCAAGAATTATCTATCAGAACATTACCTTGATAATGTAACCTCAGCAGAGCTATCGAATATTACAGGGTTAAGTTCTTTCTATCTGAATCGGATATTTTCTAAAGAAGTTGGCATACCGCCTCACGAATATCTGAATTCTATCCGGATTAAACTTGCCAAAAGCAAGATCATTCAAGGTATGCCATTAAAACAGGTGGGCCTAGAGGTTGGTTATTATGATCAAAGCCATTTCCATCGATGGTTTACTAAAATCATGGGAATTACACCTGGGCAATATGCATCATATATCCATAAATGAATAGCTATGGTAGATAAAGCGTGGCCTCATAATGTTAAGGATCACCCTTTATTAATAAAGAAATGGTCCAAGTTTTTAAGGCGCAGTTTCAATGTCCATCTGTAAAAAAATCAACAAGTGTCCCTTTTTCCACGACAAGATGCCCAACATGCCAGCCTTGGCGGAACGGTTTAAGCAAAAGTATTGCCAAGATCATCCCCAATCTTGTGCTCATTTTATGGTGGCACAAAAATTAGGTGGGGACAACGTCCCTGCCAACTTGTTTCCCAACCATACAGAACGGGCACACCAAATTCTTGGAGAATGATTGGGCGATATATATAATCGTTAAGCATAAAAGTTACATAGAACAGATAAGCCCGGAACGATATGGTTAAGCATATCTTCCGGGCTTATCTATTATGTGGAAAAGACCATTATTCATCGTGGTATGACCGATTAGGCTATCGACGTTCAGCCTACGCGACACCAGTGACCAATTGTTCTTTGGCTTTAACCAACAGCGTAATCGTTTCATTTACCGGAGTCGGAACACCGTACATACGGCCGAGGGCAACGACAGCCCCATTCAAGGAATCGATTTCGGTATGGCGGCTATGTTGAATATCCTGCAGCATCGATGCGTGATGATACTTCGTGGAAGGAATCAGTTTGCTATAGAAATCAGCCAGATAGGCATCGGCATCAGCCCAGTGGGTCTTTTGTCCTATGGCTTCCAATACGGCAAAGATTTCACGTACGACATGAATCATCAGTTCGTGGGAACCGTCCATGCCAGCGAGTTTACCATAGTTAACTTCTAGGATGGCGCCTAACGAGTTGAGGGCCGAGTTGTAGATGATTTTCCCCCATATATACTTCATCACATCTTCACTGGCCCGAGTCGGGATGCCGGACTCTCGAAAAAGGGCGGCCCATTTCTCGGCGACGGGGAGGGGAATGCGGTTTTTGGGCGAACCAATAACCACGTCGTCGGCGATGACGGTCACTTTCGAGACTCCTGGAGATTGTGTCTCAGCGCCGAAAATAATCCGCCCTAGGAGGATCTTATCTTCTGGGATATAGGGAGCAGCCGCTTCAAAATTGCCGTAACCGTTTTGAGCCAGCCATAGGAGGCATTCGGGAGGGCGCAGACGGGCAATGTCTCGGGCCGCCTCTGCTGTGGCGTATGATTTCACCGTAACGATGATCATATCCCAATCGCGGTCTTGAGCCTCATCCAAAGAAGAGATGAGCACATCCGGAATTTGAGCATACTCACCCCAGATGCCGCATACCTGTAATCCCTTTTTAGAGATTGTCTCTAGCATAGACGGGCGAGCCAAACCAGTCACCTTATGACCAGCCGCTTTTAACATTGCTCCATAGACGGTGCCAATGGCGCCTAGGCCATAAATCAAGAAGTGCATCGGTGCATGATCTCCTTTTTCGATAACAGTTGAGTAAACTTTATATCGGCATTTTTCTACAATTTTATCATCTCGTTCAATAGAAGTCACTTTGGACAATCGAGATAATTAGCGCTAAAATAAAAGAGTCTTACCGTAATCATATCTTTAACAAAAATTATACATAGTGGGCACTGAGAGAAAAACAGAAAAAAGGACGATGAGAGAGGAGTCTTCACAGTGAACTCAGTACAACCAGACACGAATAAGGCGGCAGAAAACGGCACACAGGAAATCTCTCTGGAAGGGTTTCGAGCATTGATCGAACGTTTATTGGAACTAAGCAAGATTACTCAGGATCAGGAGACAAATGGTTCTTTCGTTCATGATTTAACGGTGATGATGGAGACAGCATCCCTGGAGCTGACGCTGTTGTATTTGAAAGAGTATACGGAAGGCCGTCTCGACGAAAAATACCTTCTGAAAAAAGAAAGAGTGGCCCCTAACGAACCGAAACTATAAGGGACAAATAATCCCGCCATATAAACAAAAAGCTTCCTTATCATTTTCCATGATAAGGAAGCTTTTTAGTCGAATTCATATATTCGCATGGATACCCCTCAACCCCATGTGTTACATATTTAAGCCCCGTATTGGGTAGAGACCCCAGCTGATTCTTTGCGAAGTTTATCGACAGAAGCGGAAAACATCTTCAAGTGCTCTTTTTGATCAGCCGTTGTGTATTGACCGGATTCCAGATCGAGCGTAGCGATCAATTTCGCGTAGAAGAGTTTTTCCTCCAACGACATTCCTTTTCCACGGAAATACCGGTTTACCCGGGTTAATGTTTGATTTTCTTCGTTCGTTTCGTGGATTTCTTTCATTGGGTTCATGGTTGCGTTCACCTCTTTTCTTCTATTAATATGCAGTTGAAAGTGTATTGTGACAAGAATATATAATAACTTACGCAATGTCAATAGGGAGAGGAAGTTTTTCATGTGAATTTAACAGGATAAGGAAGGATGACAGGCTGATGAAGCGAAGTAAATAAAAGAGATTTCTTTTGCATAAATGGAAAAAGTAATGGGGGTAGCACTGAGTAGCGAGGAGGTTCGGTGAATGGCAGAACAAGAGACGCAAAACAGGGACGCCGATCGGGGGCAACCGTCACAAAGGCATGGCTCTCCAGATGCAGCTGGAATGATTGAAGAACTGGTCAACAGAGCCCAGCAGGCATTAGAGCAGTTTCTCGATCTGAATCAGGACCAAGTAGACCACATCGTCCATGCCATGGCCATGGCCGGATTGGAACAGCGTATGCCCTTGGCCAAAATGGCTATTGAAGAGACCCGGCGTGGCGTCTACGAAGACAAGATCATCAAAAACACTTTTGCGACCGAATCGGTCTACCATAGCATCAAATATTACAAAACCGTCGGCATCATCGGTGAAAATGAGTTTGACGATTATGAGGAAGTGGCCGAGCCGGTTGGCGTCATCGCCGCCTTAACACCGGTGACCAATCCCACGTCGACGACGTTATTCAAGGCACTCATCGCCATAAAGACGAGAAATCCCGTCATCTTCGCCTTTCATCCGTCAGCACAACACTGCAGCGCCGCTGCCGCCCAGGTGGTGCGAGAGGCAGCGGTGCAGGCCGGCGCCCCGGAACACTGCATCCAGTGGATCGAAAATCCTTCGATTGAAGCGACAGACCGGTTGATGAAGCACCCCGGTGTCAATTTAATCCTGGCTACGGGCGGTGCCGGTATGGTGCTGGCTGCCTACAGCTGCGGGAAGCCGGCCCTGGGTGTCGGGCCGGGTAACGTGCCTTGTTTCATCGAAAAGACGGCCAACTTGCGCCGCGCCGTAACCGATTTGATTCTGTCAAAGACGTTCGATAACGGCATGATCTGTGCTTCTGAGCAGGCCGTCATCGTGGAACGCACCATTGCTCAGGATTTTGAAGCTTACATGCGTGAGAACCGGTGCCACTTTCTCTCGGAGGATGAAGTGGCCCGTTTGGAAAGCATCGCTATCAACCCGGAAAAATGTGCAGTTAATGCGGACATCGTCGGCCAGCCGGCCCACCGCATCGCCCAAATGGCTGGCTTTTCCGTTCCCATCGATACGAAGATTCTCTTAGCCCGGCTGGAAGGGGTCGGTCCTCAGTACCCCTTATCCCGGGAAAAACTGAGTCCCGTCTTAGCGTACTATATCGTGGACGGGGCCGAAGAGGGGATCGACCGGGCGGAACAGATGGTCCGTTTCGGCGGTATGGGTCATTCCGCTGTCATCCATTCGGAAGATCCAGAAGTCATTCATGCCTTTTCCCGGCGCATCAAGGCGGGACGGCTGATCGTCAATGCCCCAGCCAGTCAAGGCGCGATCGGTGAGATCTACAACGCCAATATGCCTTCGTTGACATTAGGGTGCGGCACCTTCGGCGGCAACTCTACCTCTTCGAACGTATCGGTCGTGAACCTGATCAATAAAAAAAGGGTGGCAAAGCGGCGAGAAAAAATGCAGTGGTTTAAAATCCCGGAACGAATCTACTTCCAATTTGGCGCTATTGAATATCTGGAGAAAATGCCGGAGATTCACCGCGCCTTTATCGTGACAGACCCCGTCATGGTCAAACAAGGCTATGTGGACCGAGTGCTTTTTTACCTGCGTCGGCGCCAGAACTATGTGCACAGCGAGATATTTGCCGATGTGGAACCGGATCCTTCTGTCGATACGGTCATGCGGGGCTGCCGCATGATGAACGATTTTCAGCCCGATGTGATCATCGCCCTCGGCGGTGGATCGGTCATGGACGCGGCCAAAGGCATGTGGCTTTTCTATGAGCATCCGGACACCGACTTTACCGCCTTGCGGCTGCGCTTCATGGATATCCGCAAGCGTGTCTATAAGTTTCCCAAGCTTGGCGCCAAGGCCAGAATGGTCGCCGTACCCACCACATCGGGAACCGGTTCGGAAGTCACCTCCTTTGCGGTCATCACCGATAAGGAGAGGAACATCAAATACCCGCTGGCTGATTACGAACTGACCCCCGATGTGGCCATCATCGACCCCGAATTTGTCATGACTGTGCCGCCAGTAGTGACGGCTGATACAGGAATAGACGTATTGACTCACGCCGTGGAGGCTTACGTCTCTGTACTTGCTTCGGATTATACGGACGCGCTGGCTATCAAGGCGATTCAGATGGTCTTTGAGTACCTGCCCAGGGCTTTTCGTAACGGACAGGATAAAGAAGCCCGTGAGAAGATGCACAACGCCTCCTGTATCGCCGGCATGGCCTTTACGAACGCCTTCCTCGGTGTCAATCACAGCCTAGCCCACCAGTTGGGCGGCCTCTTCCACATCCCCCACGGGCGGGCCAACGCCATCTTGCTGCCGCACACCATCGCCTATAACGCCACGCGGCCGACGAAATTCACCTCATTCCCAAACTATGAGTTCTATGTGGCAGACCAACGGTACGCTGAGATCGCCCGCATGTGCGGTCTGCCAGCCGGCAACGTCGAGGAAGGGGTGCAATCGCTCATCGACGCTGTCCGCCGCCTGATGCAGGCATTGCAGATGCCTTTGACGATCGCCGACTGCGGTGTCGATCGCCACCGCTTCATGAGCCTTGTACCGGAGATCGCGGAACGGGCTTTTGATGACCAGACGACGACGGCGAACCCGCGCATGCCATTGGTCAATGAGCTGCAGCAAATATTGATCAATGCCTATGGGCAATAGATAGAATATAGGTTGGTTTGGGATTTAAATTATTTGACGGGTTGAAAAAGGACCTCCGTCTGTTCCACTTGGAAATGACGGAGGTCCTTCTTTAGCTGCGGGTTTTCAAAAGCCGCAGACTATTCAATGTGACCAGAATGGACGCACCCATATCGGCAAAGATAGCTAGCCAGAGTGTGAGCCAACCGGGGAACACGGCGAGCAGGGCGAGTGCCTTCAGCCCGAGGGCGAAGGCGATGTTCTGGCGAATGATTTTCATTGCATCGCGGCTTAAACGAATGGTAAAGGGAAGTTTACTGAGGTCGTCGGCCATCAGCACGATGTCGGCCGTCTCCATGGCTGTGTCCGTGCCGGCACCGCCCATAGCGATCCCCACGGTCGAGAGGGCCAGAGCCGGTGCATCATTGATCCCGTCACCGACCATGGCCACTTTGCCGTATTTGGACAACAGTTCCTCCATGGCTTTGACCTTATCCTGTGGCAAGAGATCGGCACGGTAATCATCGACACCGACTTGCGCAGCCATCGCTTTTGCCGTTAGCTCATTATCTCCGGTCAACATGATCGTCTTCCCTAATCCAGCCTCTTTTAAGGCATGGATGGAAGAAGCACTTGTCTCTCGAAGTTGATCAGCGACGGCGATCACGCCGAGGAAAGATGTCTCTGTACCGACGAGCATGGCTGTTTTTCCGTTCCCTTGCAGACGGTTGACCGATTCGGTCACAGGTTCTGTCGAGATACCGAGTTCGGTATAAAGGCGGACATTGCCGATGAACACAGTTTGACTTTTAATCGTTCCCTGTGCGCCGCGACCGGGGAGGGCACGGAATTGTTCTACCGGATGAATCGCTAAACCCTGTTGTTTGGCGGCGGCGACGATCGCTTTGGCTAGCGGATGTTCGGAACGATCCTCTAGACTTGCCGCGATCTTCAGCAGTTCCAACTGGGTCGTCTTCCCGAAGGCGATGATATCGGTGACCGCAGGTACTCCTTTGGTCAGCGTACCTGTCTTATCAAAAGCGATGGCTGCCAGTGAGCCCGCTTCCTCCAGATGAAGACCGCCTTTGATCAATACGCCCTTTTTGGCGGCTGTGCTGATGGCGCTGACCACAGCTACCGGCGTGGAGACGACGAGTGCACAAGGGCAGGAGATGACCAATAAGGCCAGCCCGCGATAAATCCAGGGACCCCAGTCAAAGCCGAGTACCAACGGCGGGAGAAGGGCGATACTTGCGGCGAGAACCATGACGATAGGCGTGTATACGGCAGCAAAGCGTTCGATGAAGGCTTGAGAAGGGGCTCGCTTCCCTTGGGCTTCTTCGACCATGTGGATGATTTTGGCGATCGTCGTGTCTTCGACTCGCGTCGTCACAGAGACCTCTAGGTAACCATAGGTGTTTAAGGTTCCGGCGAAAACGCTATCGCCGGGCCCTTTTTCGAGAGGGACCGATTCACCTGTGATGGCGGCCTGGTTGACGGCTGATTCACCGGTGAGAATCAGGCCGTCCATGGCGATCTTTTCACCGGGACGAAGGATCATCACATCACCGATGCGGATCTCTTCGACGGGGATTTCCACTTCGTCGATGCCGCGGCGAATGCGAGCTTTTTTCGGTGCGATGTCCATCAACTGGCGGATGGAGCGACGAGCTCGATCCATCGTCCAAAACTCCAGCATCTCTGAGACGGAGAAGAGGAAGGCGACCGAAGCGGCTTCTTCCCACTTGTCGATGGCGATAGCGCCGAGGACGGCCACGCTCATCAGCACACTGCTGTTGAATTTACCACGAGGCAAGGCGAAAGCCGCTTTGCGGAAGTTACCCCAGCCGCCGAGGATAGTTGCTGTTAAATATAATGAAACAAAAAGGGGAAAAGGCATGTTGAGTGTTTCAGCGATGTAAGCCATCACGAGCGCTGCACCTGAGGCCGCCATCCGGATTCGTTCCCAAGGGATGGTTTTTTTCTGTGAAGTATCCCCTGTGGATGATTCGATGCGGGGGCCACCCTGTAAATGCCCCCGCGAATCTGCTCCAGACAAAGCCGGTTCGCTGACGACACGGATTTGATAGTTTTCCGCCCGCCCCAGCTGTCGGATCGCTTCTATGTCAATGGTTCCTTCCAGAGTCATCTTTCCGGTCATCGTATTTAGGGAAGCCGATGTAATGCCGGGAAGACTGGCTACCTGCCGTTCAAATGTAGAGGCACAGTCAAGGCAGCAGATGCCATCGACGGAGAGTACAGTCTTCGAGGTTGCAGCCGGCTTTTCAATCGGTTGGACCCAATAATTTTCTTCCTGCCCCAAACGGCGAATAGATTGCACATCCGCGTTGCCTACCACGGTCAGCTTCCCTGTCATCGGGTTAAGGGTTGACTTGATGACACCGGGAAGGGAAGCGACGCTTTTTTCGAACTTGGCGGCGCAATCGAGGCAGCAGATCCCGTCAATTTGAAAAAGGGTCGTATTCGAACAGATCTCCAATCGTTCTGACATAGGTTTCACTTCCCTTCGGTTCTTTTCGATAACATATGAATACATGTTCATATATATCGTATGTCCGGCGAGGGGTGATGTCAATAGAGAACTTTACCGACAATTTACGGCCTTATGACCGCAATAGTTCCTATGTAAGGGGAGCGACTGTAGGGGGCTAGACACTAAGGCGTTGATGAAGGACGGAACTGTTATGATAGTTCTTGATGGCAACCCCGCTAGCTGGGATAAGTGATTGTATTACCCCGAGAAAGGGAGCAATTGAGAGAGAATCAAAGATGAGCGCACCGAGAGGTTCCCGTAGCCCCTACCAAGGCTTGGAAAGTCTGGGGGTCGGTTTGCCAGGTCCTATCCCTTGCACTATGATTAACTTTGTTGCCAAAAAACAGGGGTAGGACCTCCGCAGTGTCCTTTTCAACTTGATTTAGCATAAGGGAGTGGTGGGGAAGGATGCAGCGAAACTTTCCAACATGGGGAAAATTTCAATTCACCGGTCGTATGGCCGGATATTCGATGGAAAAGCTACGCAAAGATTTGGTGGCCGGTATCACCGTCGGGATGGTGGCGATTCCGCTGGCTTTGGCTTTTGCCATCGCATCGGGGGCAACACCGGAGCAGGGAATTTATACAGCGGTTATCGCTGGGGCCTTGATAGCTATCTTCGGCGGTTCCCATGTTCAAATCGGCGGCCCTACCGGCGCATTCGTACCGCTTTTGTTTTCGATTATGATGACCTACGGCTATGATAATCTGCTGATCGCCGGAATGCTGGCCGGACTCTTTCTCATCTTTATGGGCTTGACTGGCATGGGGGCCTTGATCAAGTTCATTCCGCGCCCAGTCACAGTCGGTTTTACGGCTGGCATCGCCGTGATCATCTTTTTCGGGCAAGTGGATACCTTTCTCGGACTCCAAGGCGTCGTAAAACATAAAGACTTTATCGACAATGTTATTGAACTATCAAAGCACGTAGATACTGTCCAGTGGTCGAGCATCACCGTGGCGCTGGTCTGCCTGGTCTGTCTGCTCTTCTCGCACAAACTCGTGCCTGCTGTGCCCGGACCTCTGGTAGGTATTGTCGTGTCGACGATCTTTGCTCATGTTGTCTTCGGCGGAAATGTGGAGACGATCGGTTCCAAGTTCGGCCAACTCTCTGGCGGCCTACCTTCCTTTCATTGGCCCAGCGTCACCCTGGATCAAATACAGAACATGGTCGGGCCTGCCTTGACGATCGCTGCGTTAGGCAGCATTGAATCGCTGCTTTCCTGTGTTGTTGCCGACGGCATGACCGGCAAACGTCACGACAGTAACCGTGAACTGATCGGACAGGGGATTGCAAACATGGTCACCCCCCTCTTCGGTGGGATTCCAGCAACCGGGGCGATTGCCCGGACGGCGACGAATATCCGCAGCGGCGGTGCCACACCCGTGGCGGCCCTTGTTCATTCCTTGACGGTCTTTCTTCTGATCTTAGTTTTTGCTCCCTTTGTCGCTCAAGTTCCACTCGTCAGCATGTCGCCGATCTTGATGCGTGTGGCCTGGAACATGAGTGACCGGAAGGAGTTCGTACACCTTTTGCGCACCACTCGTAGTGACATGGCTGTCTTGATCGTCACCTTTGCCCTGACTGTAATTTTTGATCTCACCATCGCGGTCGGTATCGGGATGATCATCGCGGCAGCCTTGTTCATCAACGGCATGAGCGAGAGCTTGGCCATCCGCAAGGTTCTCCCGGAGGGACCTGACGAAAAATTGGCTCCTGAAGCGGTGACGCCGATCCATGATTGTCCACAAATCGCGATCTACACGATCGATGGGGCGCTCTTCTTCGGTGCCGCCGCGATCTTTGAAAAGACATTAACCGAGTCCATTCAATCGAAGCCTAAGGTGCTCATCTTGCGCATGGGTCATGTACCCATGATGGATGCCACGGGAGAGATGGTTTTAGAGGATATCGTACATAACTTCCGTAAACGGGGAGGACGCATCCTGATCTCCGGGATCATGCCTCAACCGGAAGAATTGCTGCGAAAATCAGGTCTTTATGAGAGCATTGGCGAGGAACATTTCTTCAAACGGACTGGGGCTGCCATTACCTCTGCGTTGAACCATATCGATCGCCATCGTTGTGTCGGCTGCCCTCACAATGCCTTTTACGAATGCAGTCAGCTTTCGAGGGTGGGTAGTATTCATATAAAAGGCTCCATTCCAACGGAACAGCCTGCAAATCCTAGTTTAGTACAAGAAAAAGCCTAGAGCGTTCGAGCCAATGTAGCGAACGGTTTTCTATAGGGAAAAAGGCTGCCGAGTTGCCGGCAGTCTTTTTCCATTAAAAAAACAGGAATATGAAACTTGGGGTAGAAATTTTAGATCGTAGTGTCAAATGTCAATACTGACGAATACAGAAAAAGCAGTTGCATCGAAGCACGGCTGACTGAGGTGAACATACATGAATACGAGACTGTTGACGAGGACAGCGGTGCTGATTGCCTTGGCCCTTGTGTTACAGCAAATCAAAGTTCAATGGATTGCAGGGCCGGCCGTCAATGCGCTTTTGATCATCGCTACAGGCTATAACGGGCTATTGGGCGGCATTCTTCTCGGCTCCTTAACGCCGCTCCTGGCTTTTCTCATGGGGATTATGCCCCTCGTCATCGTGGTACCCCTTATCGCCGTGGGCAACATTCTGCTTTGTACCGTCTTTTATACATTGCGGAAACGAAGCGAATGGATGGGTCTCGCCGTGGGCGCCCTATTAAAGTTTGCCTTTATGGCGTTGGCAGTCAATTATTTCATTCAGGTACCGCCGGCAGTGGCGAATGCCCTTTCACTGCCTCAGCTATTTACGGCAATTACCGGCGGGTTAGTGGGAATAGTCCTTTTACGATACTTGAAACGAGAGGCCTTGTAGGGGCCTTTTTTTCTTACAATTAATATAATTTTAATAGATTTTTCTAGAGTAAAAGGAAAATGCTCTCTTTTGTCAAAGAAGATGTTAAGAGTTACTCGGTGGGATCGGGCGGCAATATCGGAGGTATCGTGATGGACGAAGTCGAAACGGGATCAGGAGAAGGGCGTAAAGAGAAACTAAACGGAACCAGCATCTATTCTATCATCGTTCTTTTTGGCATTCTTTTGTCTTGTTTGATATGGGCGGTCATCATCGTTAAAGTAGACGCTGATAAAGATATGGAAATCCAACGAACGATTCGGGAAAATGCCAATTTGGCGAGAGCCTTTGAGGAGCATGTGGTCAGCACGATAAAAAATGTTGACCAAACTTTGATGCTTTTGAAAACGCAGTATGAAGAGGCTCCCAACTCGGAAAGTATCAAACGCATTGTTCGGCAAGGAATCATTACGAACCCAATCATTCACTGGTATGGCATCATTGATGAAAAGGGGTCGCTGGTTTACAGCAGCGAAAAAGTGTCTCCCGTCGATCTCACAGAACGTAAACTTTTTCTGGTTCACCAGAAAGATACGAATACCGGAATTTATATCAGCAGACCTGCCATGGATCTTCGAACTGGCAAGTGGTCTGTTCAAATGACGCGGCGTATCAATAAATCCGACGGATCCTTTGGCGGCGTTGCTTTCGTTTCGGTCGATCCGAATGATTTTTCGCAGTTTTATCGCCAAGTGGATTTACATAAGAACGGGTTGGTCGCACTTGTAGGGACTGATGGCGTCATCCGTGCCCGAGAAGCGGGAGGCAATACGGAAGTTGGGCAAAAGATCGGTTCTTCTGATCTATATAAAACGATTTTTGAAAACAAAAATGGCAACATCATCGCAGACAGCCCTGTCGATCAAATCCGGCGTATCTATGCCTACCGGACGCTGACAGAGTATCCTTTTGCCGTCGTCGTCGCTGTTTCGGAGCAGGAAGCCCTTGACAACTATGAGACCCATCGTGCGAATTATTACTTTTGGGCCTTGATGGCGAGCATTATTATTACCGTTTTTTGTATCGCCCTGACGACCATGCTGGCCCGTCATCAAGAAATGACGGAAGAATTGCGCGAAAGCCAGTATAAGGCGGATGTGGCTGAGGCAGCGAACCGGGCAAAAAGTGAATTTCTGGCTGTCATGAGCCATGAGATTCGAACGCCTATGAACGGGATCATCGGGATGACCGATCTAATATTGGATACACCCCTCGACGGAGAACAACGGCATTATGCGGGCATCATCCGTGATTCGGCCCGTCTTTTACTGCACATCATCAATGACATTCTCGACATATCAAAAATAGAAGCAGGCAAGCTGGAGATTGAGAAGACGCCCGTTGTGCTTGAGGAACTGGCTCGGGAATCGACGAGTGTGGTGGCTGGAAAAGCAGACTCCAAAGGCTTACATCTTGATTTTACAATCAGTTCAATCATAGCCCCGGCCATCCTCGGCGACTCGGTACGCTTGCGCCAAGTCCTGCTGAACCTTCTCGGAAACGCGGTGAAGTTTACGGAAAGGGGAAGCATTTCGCTCGCCATCGCGCTCGAAGTTAAACCAGATGGGGAGAAGATGGTTCGTTTCTCTGTCACCGACACGGGGATCGGTATCGCGCCTGAAGCTTGTGAGCGAATTTTCGCCCCCTTTACCCAGGCGGACAGTTCGACGACACGCATGTATGGGGGAACCGGACTCGGTTTGACTATTTGTGAGCGTCTCGTTAAGCTCATGGACGGGATGATCGGTGTGAATAGCGAACCTGGAAAGGGAACTACATTTTGGTTTACTATACCCTATGAGCCGTATTGGGAACTCGTCGGGATGGAAGAGCTTGAAGGTAAGCCAATAGCCCTGGAGACAGCCCTAAGTCAAGAGTCAGTACGTTTTGTCGAAGGAGAAATCTTGCTGGTCGAAGACAACCCAATTAACCAGGAATTGCTCCTTCTCCAACTGCGCAAGCTCGGTGCTCAACGGGTGCAACTGGCGATCAACGGCCAGGAGGCCGCCTATATGGCCGCGGAACAACCCTTTGACCTCATTCTGATGGATTGTCAAATGCCGATCATGGACGGCTTTGAGTCGGCGAGACAGATCCGGGCGCAGGAGGCCGATGAAGGCCGATGTACGCCTATCGTGGCGATGACAGCTAACGTGTTACAGGAAGACCGCGAAAAATGTCTCGCTGCCGGTATGGATGACTTCATCATAAAGCCGATCGATATAGAGATTTTGAAAAAAATCTTAGAACGTTGGTTAAGTCATAAAGAGCAAGAAACAAATCGTAGGAACGCAAGGAGCCGGGACTATTGATCCAGCTCCTTATTTCATAGTTATGCATATCGGTAAAATATCGATCCGAACGATCTGTTAGTGGAATAAGAATTTGCTTTGTTGAATCTGTTGTTGAAGCAGGAGAAAGTATTCTGATGGAGAATGATCGAACTGGAGCATGGGAGAGGATGCTCAGAAATAAAAGATAAACGCCGCACCGTGTCTGTAATGGTTACGTTCCCATAAGGGAATTAACTAATGAAAAGCACATTCTGGTTTCCAATGGAGGCGTAAGATGGACTTCTTGCAAGAGGTCATGAAGGGCAAAAGAGTCGGCGGGGCTATTCGACGATTGGAAGATTTAGAAGAAGTTCTCCGGCACCCGAATATCCAGACGATTTTTCTGCTCGGCAGTGACATTAATCATGTTCCCACCGTCGTTAAACGGGTAAAAGCTGTCGACAAAATACTGCTTGTTCATATTGACCTCATTGAAGGGGTGGGTAAAGACAAAGCGGGAATTCACCTCTTAAAACGAATGGGCATACATGGTGTCGTCACGACGAAGTCCAATTTGGCCAAGTTTGCCATTGAAGAAGGCTTGTGGGTCGTGCAGCGCATTTTCATCGTCGATTCGGAATCGTTGAAGACAGCCATTCGCGTGGCTGGCGACGTCAGACCGAATGCCGTCGAGATCATGCCGGCGACAGTACCTCAATTTGTCATCGACGATTTAAAAAAATCGCTCGGACTTCCCGTGCTGGCCGGGGGCCTCTTAAAAACGGAAGAATCTCTGAAAGAAGCCTTGGGTAAAGGGATTGACGCCGTGTCCACAAGCTTACGACATCTTTGGTCCGGCAAATTATAATTTTTTTAACATTCGAGCAGGAATTCGTGGTCTGATGACGAATGTTATAACTAAGAACTTGATATTGGGTTAGGAGTAATGGAGATAACCCCTAAGAGGACACGACGTAAGTTGTGCCCTGTTAGGGGATTTTGTTTTTCACCTCCTTTCTCGATTTCAGTTGTGTATAGCAGCCGCAGAATCACCATTTTGCGAATTCTTGCAAATTGTTGCAATCTTATTGCAGATTATTGCAGATTTTTCGCAAAATCATTGTGGTGTGAAAGTGGTTGTTATAATATGCACATAGAAAGGGGGATAGATAGATTTTTCTAAGTGCTTCGAGGTTACCGCCAAACGGTATACTCAGCAAGGGGAATGAAGCTCGATTTCAAGTAACGGAGCGTTTTGAAAAGAGAGAAAGAAACGAAAAGTTTGCCAAACGAATCCGTTGGTTCCAAGCCAAAAAGAACAAAAGGAAGCTATACAAGGAGGAATAATCAATGTCGCCATTTATGGGTGAACTCATCGGTACAGCGATCCTCATTCTTCTCGGTGACGGTGTTGTTGCCAACGTGTTACTCAACAAATCAAAAGCTCAAAATGCCGGCTGGATTGTCATCACTCTAGCATGGGCCTTTGCCGTTATGATGGCTGCCACAGCTGTAGGACAATACAGCGGTGCTCATTTGAACCCTGCCTTAACGATCGGTCTTGCTGCGATTGGTAAATTCCCTTGGGAACAAGTACCTTCGTATATCGCTGCCCAAATGATCGGTGGTTTTATCGGTGCTGTTCTTGTTTATCTGTTCTTCCTGCCCCACTGGAAAGAAACTGAGGATAAAGGCGCTAAATTGGCTGTCTTCTGTACTGGCCCTGCTATCTACAGCGTCCCCAACAACCTCTTCAGTGAAATCGTTGCTACTGCAATGCTCGTTCTCGGCATTCTGGCCATTGGCGCAAACCCATGGGCGGCCGGTCTTGGAACCTTTCCGGTTGCTGTCCTGATCGCTGTTCTGGGTATGTCCTTAGGCGGAACTACCGGATATGCTTTGAACCCCGCTCGTGACTTGGCTCCCCGGATTGCCCATGCCGTTCTCCCTATCGCTGGCAAAGGCGGCTCTGATTGGGGCTACTCCTGGATTCCTGTCGTCGGTCCTATCATCGGTGCAGTGGCCGGTGCCCTTTTCTACGCCACCTTCTTTGTAAAATAATCTACCCACCCAGGTCTCACCAGGCTTTTTTTAAGTTAATTTCGCTCCGACATGTATACTGGATTCAATGAAATGAAAGCAGAAAAGAAGGAGTGTCTGGTTCAATGAGCAAAAAATTCGTAATGGCTTTAGACCAAGGTACCACTAGCTGCCGTGCTATTCTCTTTGACAAAGACAGCAACATCGTCGGTGTCGCCCAAAAAGAATTCACCCAGTTCTATCCGAAAGCCGGTTGGGTGGAACATGACGCCGAAGAAATTTGGAGCACCCAGTTCGGTGTTATCGCCGAACTGATCGCCAAAACTCAGATCAACCCTGAAGATATCGCTTCCATCGGTATCACCAACCAGCGGGAAACGACCGTTGTTTGGGACAAGAATACCGGCAAGCCTGTTTATAATGCCATCGTCTGGCAATGCCGCCGCACCACCGCTATCTGTGACGAACTGAAAGCTCGCGGCCTGGAACAAACTTTCCGGACGAAAACCGGTCTGGTTGTAGACGCTTACTTCTCCGGCACCAAAGTGAAGTGGATCCTGGACAACGTCGAAGGCGCCCGTGAGCGTGCCGAAAAAGGTGACCTGTTGTTCGGTACCATGGACACTTGGCTCATCTGGAAGCTGACCGCCGGCAAAGTTCATGTCACCGACTATTCCAACGCCTCCCGGACCCTCATGTACAACATCCGTGATCTGAAATGGGATACCGAACTACTGGAAGCCTTGAATGTTCCGGCTTCCATGCTCCCCGAAGTTCGTCCTTCCAGTGAAGTGTATGGATGCACAGCTCCTGACAATTTCCTCGGTCATGCCATTCCTATCGCCGGTGTCGCTGGTGACCAGCAGGCTGCCCTCTTCGGTCAAGCTTGCTACGAGCCCGGCATGGCGAAAAACACTTACGGTACCGGCTGCTTCATGCTCATGAACACCGGCGACAAACTGTTCGATTCCAAAAACGGCCTCCTGACCACCATCGCCTGGGGTCTCGACGGCAAAGTCGAATACGCCCTGGAAGGCAGTATCTTCATCGCCGGTGCCGCTATCCAATGGCTCCGCGATGGTCTGAAAATCCTTGAAGCTGCTCCTGACTCGGAATACTTCGCTGGCAAAGTCCAAGACACCGATGGCGTGTATATGGTTCCTGCCTTCGCCGGTCTCGGCGCACCTTACTGGGATATGCGCGCTCGTGGTGCCATCGTCGGCCTGACCCGCGGTACCACCAAGGCTCACATCATCCGGGCCACCCTGGAGTCTCTGGCTTATCAGACCAAAGACGTCCTGGGTGCTATGGAAGCTGACTCCGAGATCAAACTGCAAGCGCTGAAAGTGGACGGCGGCGCTGTCGCCAACAACCTGCTCATGCAGTTCCAAGCGGACATCCTCGGCGTTCCCGTCGATCGCCCGCAAGTCATCGAAACGACGGCTCTTGGTGCTGCCTACCTGGCCGGTCTGGCTGTCGGCTTCTGGACATCCAAAGAAGAGCTGGCCAAGCGTTGGAAGTTGGACAATCGTTTTGAAAACGAAATGGCCGAAGAAAAACGGGCCAAACTCTATGGTGGCTGGAAACGTGCTGTTACCCGCAGCATGGACTGGGAACTGGAAGACTAATCCCCACAGGTTTATCAAGTCTCTTTGCTGAAAGATTTACCACACAGTGTCCGGGATTTATCCCGGCACTGTGTGCCTCAACTGTGTGTTCTCTGTAGATAGATTATATCCAGTACAAAAACTTTCTCTGCAAAAGAAAGAAAAGTAGTCATCTAGATCTTGTGTAAATTAGCGCAAATGAATACAATAAAAATAACTCAATTAACCATGACGATACGGACGCTCTTCAGAGCCTTTAAAATATAGGACCAACTGATGAAAAACTTGATAACCGGCTTGTGAGATGGAGAAGCCGCGCGATCCCAGGGCCCGCCCTGGATTGTGCGGCTTTGTTCATATAAAAAAACAGTACCTTTAACAGCAACGGAGGTTGAAATATGGCAACCGAGAAAGTACAAGTCGTCGTCGTAGGTGGCGGCGCCACCGGTACAGGAATCCTTCGGGACTTGGCCATGCGGGGAATATCGGCTCTCCTGGTGGAGCAGGGCGACTTAGCCCACGGCACCAGTTCCCGCTTCCACGGGCTGCTGCATAGTGGCGGGCGGTACGCCGTCAAAGACCAGGAAGCAGCTAAAGAGTGTCTCGAAGAGAATATGATCCTTCGCCGCATCGCCTCGGACTGCGTCGAACCGACAGGTGGCCTCTTCGCCGCGCTGCCTGAAGACGACCCGGCCTATGCCGAGAAATGGGTGAAGGCCTGTGCCGAATCGGGTATCAAGACAGAAGAGCTGAACGTCAAAGAACTGCTCAAAAAGTACCCTGTCTTATCGCCACGCATCACGAAAGCTTATAGCACACCTGACGCCGCCGTAGACGGCTTCCGCCTCCTCTGGAGCAACGTCAACTCGGCACGCCGCTACGGAGCCAAAATGGTCACCTACCATAAGCTCTCTGCAGTGTCCCGGGCGAACGGCGCCATCACCGGAGTTGAATTGACGAACACCCTCAATGGAGAAATCACCTCCGTGGAATGCCAGATGGTCATCAATGCTGCCGGTGCTTGGGCCGGAGAAGTGGCTACCATGGCCGGACTGGAAATCCACATGATTAAAGATAAAGGAACCCTACTTGCCTTCAACCACCGCCTGACAAACCAGGTGGTCAACCGCTTACGGCCGCCGGGGGACGCTGATATTTTCGTCCCCCACGGCACAATCACCCTCCTGGGTACCACTTCTATCGCTGTTGAAGATCCCAATTGCACAAAACCGAGCGAGATTGAAGTCGAAAACATGCTAAATATCGGCCGTGAGACGATGCCGAATATCGATAACTACCGCATCATCCGCGCCTTCGCCGGTGTACGTCCTCTCTATCAAGCGAACAAAGGCGCAGGTGGCCGCGCAGTGACCCGGAACTTTGCTCTCATCGACCATGAACAAAAAGATGGTCTCAAAGGCCTCGTCAGCATCGTCGGCGGTAAGTTCACCACCTACCGGTTGATGGCGGAAAAGACCGTCGACTTAGCCGCCAAAAAGCTTGGCAACAACACTCCCTGCCGGACGGCTGAAGAGCCTTTGACCCAACCGGTCACCTCAGAAATGCTGGAACGGGGTAAAAAAGTCTTCGGCGTCCCTGGTTACAAAAAAGCAGCGGAGCGGCTTGGCGATGCTTACGGAAAAGTCGTGGAAAAAGCCGAGCAAGACCCATCCATGCGCCGAATGTTCTGTGAATGCGAACTGGTCAGTGCATCCGAAATCGATTATGTCGCCAAAGACGGCGACAGCAAGACCTTGAGCGATATCCGTCGCAAGACTCGGATGGGCATGGGAACTTGTCAAGGCATCTTCTGCAGCTATCGCACCTTAGGCGCATTAGGGAATAACCCCCAGTTTACCGTAGGCCACCGCGAATTCATCACCGAATTCCTGCAAAACCGCTGGCGGGGCATCCGGCCCGTTCTCTGGGGTCAACAACTGCGGGAAACACAACTATCGACAGGCATTTTCTGCTCACTCTTCGGAATGGAGCGTATGAATGATGAATAAAAAAACGGACGTTCTCGTCATCGGCGCCGGCCTTTCCGGAATGATGGCCGCCGCTAGGGCCGCTCAGTCTGGGAAGAAGGTCACCTTGCTCACCAAGGGCATGGGAACTTTAAGCCTCACCTCGGGCTGCATCGACCTCTGGGGTTACGAAGTGGACAACCCGAAGCAGCCTTGCGGCAACCCCTTTACCCAGATTCAGAAGGTGGTCGAGCAGAACCCCGGCCATCCCTATGCGAAAGTCTACGATGTCTTGAAAGAGAGCTTGACCTTCTTCCAGGATATTTGCGATAAAGACGGACTGACCTATCGAGACAATGGGGGAGAGAACTGGCTCTTACCCACCGCCGTCGGCACTCTGCGGCCGACCTACCTGGCTCCAGCTTCGATGGCCGTAAAAGACTTAAATAAAGTAAAACAAATCGTCGTTGCCGGTTTTGACGAACTGAAGGATTTTTATCCGGAAGTGCTGGTGACGAACTTGAAAAAAAGCAAGCTTCTGCGTCCCGACTGCGAACTCACTGTAGCCCACCTGAAAAGCGGCTGGAAGAAACTCTATGCCACCTCCTTGGCCCACCGCTTAGAACAGCCCGAAGGGCAGCAAGAGGCGATTCGGCAGCTAAAACCCTTGATCAAGCCGGGAGCCATCGTCCTCTTCCCGCCGGCACTGGGTGAGCGCCGCGACATTGACGTGGCTGGCCTAATCTCGAAAGGTTTAGGGTGTTCCGTCTACGAAGTGACCAACCTTCCCCCAGCCTTGCCTGGACAGCGCCTGCAAGATTTGTTCCTGAAATACCTGAAAAATCAAGGCGTCACCGTGATTCTCAGCAGCACCGTCACCGGTGCCCAAGTGGCGGGAAACCGCTGCAGCCATGTCACCGCAGAAGGTGCCGGCAAAACCTTCACCATCTCAGCCCAGACCTACATCTTGGCGACGGGTTCCTTCGTCGGCGGCGGATTTGATTCGAAACCGGGCCAGATCGAAGAAACGATCTTCGGTCTGCCGATCAATACCGGTGATGGTAAGTGGGCCTCCGGTGAATTCCTCTCCCTCAAAGGTCACCCTTTCAACCGTTTCGGTATCGATGTGAATAATCGTCTGCAGCCTGTCGATGGACAAAGCAAAGTGATCCTCGAGAATGTCCTCGTCACTGGTGCCAACCTGTCAGGCAGCGAATTTTCAATAGAAAAATGCGGCAACGGCGTAGCCCTGGCATCGGGCTTTAAAGCCGGGAAACTGGCTGGGGAGGTGTCACGATGACCCAGAAGCATGACAAACATCTTATCTTAGACAACTGTATCAAATGCTCGATCTGCGTGGCCAACTGCCCCGTCGTCAAGGTGACCGATAAATATGCCGGCCCCAAACAAAACGGACCGGACTTAGAGCGCTTCCGTCTCGACGAACCACGGGCCGTCCATCCTTCTATCGAGTACTGCAGCAACTGTAAAACTTGTGACGTCGTTTGTCCCTCCGGTGTAAACGTCTCAGCCATGAACTGCAAGGCCAAAGGGGAATATGTGGCCCTCCACGGAGCACCCATTCGGGATCAGGTCTTAGGCCGAGTGGAACTAATCTGTAAAGCCGCCCAAATCGCCCCTTGGCTAGTCAACTGGGCTGCCAATGTAAAACCGTTCCGGGCCATTGGTGAAGCGACGGTCGGCGTGGCTGCTGACATGCCTTTTCCCCGTTTTGCCAGCCGCACCTTCCTCCAGCAATATAAACCGAAAAAAATCAACAACCCCAAAGGAAAAGTCCTTTACTACCCTGGCTGCTATGTAAACTACTACACGCCTCAAGTCGGTCTTGCCTTAGCGGAAGTCTTCGCTCATAACGGCATCGAAATGGTGGTCGACTCCTTCAACTGCTGCGGCCTGCCGACCGTTTCCAACGGCCTCACCGAGGTCGCCAAAGGGTACGCTCGAAACAACGTGGCGAAACTGAACAGCTATATCGAAAAAGGCTACAAAATCATCACGACCTGCCCGAGCTGTAACTTGACCCTGCGGCAGGAATACCATGAACTCTTCGACATGGACACCGAACGCATCAACAACGAAACCTTTGATGCCTTTGAATACCTGCTCATGCTCCACGAAGCAGGAAAACTCGACACCCGTCTCAAGGCGCTGCCGCAGCGCTTCGGATATCATCAGCCTTGCCACCTCCGGTCTGTCGGCTTTGGCATCCCCTCTCTCGAAATCCTGCGCCTCATTCCTCAACTGGAAGTCCACAACCTCGAAGCGGGCTGCTGCGGCCTCTCCGGCAGTTATGGATTCAAGAAAGAAAAATACCCCATCAGCAAGGAAATCGGCCAGAACGTGGTCCAATCGATCCAAGAAGCTGGTGTCACCCAGAACATCACCGAATGCGGCATGTGCCAACTGCAGATCAACCACCTCAGCGGACTGCCGATTCATCATCCCATCCAACTGCTGGCCGAAGCGTACGGCCTCCCCAGTTACCTGCCCAAGTAAGGGGCCAGTGATCCAGAAAGGGGTAAAGAATGCGTAGAACGAAAATCGTCTGCACCATCGGGCCAGCCAGCGAAAATATTGAAACCTTGAAAGATATGATGCGTGCTGGCATGAACGTGGCCCGACTCAACTTTTCCCACGGTTCTCATGAAGAGCACGGCCAGCGGATGGAAAACATCCGCCGGGCTGCTGCCGAACTCGGATTGAATGTGGCCATTCTTCTCGATACGAAAGGTCCCGAGATCCGTCTTCGTGAATTTGCCGCACCGCCCATCATGCTTGAAGCCGGACAAGCATTCACGCTGACCACCGAAGCGGTATTAGGCGACGCTGAAAAAGTCTCCATCACCTATGAAGACCTGCCACAGGACGTCACAACAGGAGACAAAATTCTCATCGATGACGGCCTCATCGAACTGCAAGTGGAATCGGTCGAAGGACCGGAGATCCGATGCCGCGTGCTCAACGGCGGTAAAGTATCGAATAAAAAAGGCGTCAACGTCCCAGGGATCAAAATCAACCTCCCTTCGGTCACCGAAAAGGATATTTCCGATATCCAGTTCGGTATCGCTCAGAAGGTTGATTTTATCGCCGCCTCTTTCGTCCGCAAAGCGGCTGATGTACTCGCCATCCGCAAGATCCTTGAAGAAGCGGGCGCGACCATCGACATCATCTCCAAGATCGAAAGTCGAGAAGCCATTGATAACCTCGACGAGATCGTCCATGCCTCCGATGGGATCATGGTTGCTCGGGGCGACCTGGGTGTAGAAATCCCTGCCGAGGAAGTCCCCATCATCCAAAAATCCCTGATCGCCCAGTGTAACCGCTTAGGCAAGCCCGTCATCACAGCGACACAAATGCTCGACTCCATGATCAACAATCCTCGTCCCACCCGGGCTGAAGCGAGCGACGTAGCTAACGCCATCTTCGACGGTACCGATGCCATCATGCTCTCCGGTGAGACCGCCAACGGAAAGTATCCCCTCATCACCGTCAAAACGATGGACCGCATCGCTCGCCGTGCCGAAGAAGCGCTGACCTGGGGGCAACCCCATCAGGGCGAACGGAACAATGTGACCGATGCTATCGGACAGTCTGTCTGTGTGGCAGCGGACCAACTCGATGCAGCCGCCATCGTTACAGCGACGGCCAGCGGCTACACAGCACGCATGATCGCCCGTTACCGACCCAAGTCTCCCATCGTTGCGGCCACACCCGATCCGGCTGTCATGCGCCGTTTGGCTCTCGTCTGGGGCGTCGTTCCCTTGCGCACGGAAAAAGTCGTCGATACGGACCAGATGATCTCCTCGGCGGTAGATGCCGCTGTTGACCATGGTGTCGTCAAAGGCGGCGACTTGGTCGTCATCACCGCTGGAGTGCCCGTCGGCGTCCAAGGCTCGACCAACCTGATGAAAATCCACACCGTCGGAACGGCCGCCGCCCAGGGGTCGGGGATCATCGCCAAATCGGTAGCCGGCCGGGTGCGGGTCTGCGTCACCGCCAAAGAGGCTACTGAACTGAAACCGGGAGAAATCCTGGTGGCCATCGGTACAGACTCCGATTACGTTCCATACCTTAAACATGCTGCCGCCATCATCTGTGAAGAAGGCGGGCTCACCTCTCACGGCGCTATCATGGCGTTAGAGTACAAAGTGCCTGTCGTCGTCGGTGTCGACAATGCCACATCGATCTTCAAGACGGGTGAAGTGGTGACTGTCGATGGACAGCGGGGCTTAATCTACCGAGGGATGGCGAGAGTTCTCTAACCCGTAGATAAACGTTTGTGACCCATAGAAAACCAACTATTTTCTTTGTGATGTAGTGACCAGCATGGGAAAGTTCGTCGTTGTAGAGAAGCGGAAGTTCTACGAAAGCAAAAGTGCATGTAGGTACATGTTGCTTCTGGATGATAAGAAACATTGGTGACCTTCCCTAGAACCTCACGGCTTTCATTGGCTTATAGAACTTGATATTTTGCCGGGAGTTGTAGAAAAGGCCGCCAACCAGGTTTGAGAACCTGTTGGTGGCCTATTTTTAAAACATTGCTCAGAATATTTTAGGAGGAATACAAAAATGACTACAAAAATTGCCATCAACGGTTTCGGTCGTATCGGACGTAACGTACTGCGGGCTATGCTGAAAAAGAACATGTTCCATGCCGGCTCTCCCCTCGAAATCGTCGCCATCAACGACCTCACCGATCCCAAAACACTGGCTCATTTGCTCAAATATGACTCCATCCATGGCGAACTGCCCTGTGAAGTCGAAGTATCCGAAAAGTCCATCTATGTAGACGGCAAAGAGATCAAGGTATGTGCCGAAAGAGACCCCGGTCAACTCCCTTGGAAAGAACTCGGTGTCGATATCGTCGTTGAATCGACTGGCCGTTTCGTTTCCGGTCCTGACGCGAGCAAACATATCCAAGCTGGTGCGAAAAAAGTCATCATCTCTGCGCCGGGTAAAGATATCGATGCCACCTTCGTCATGGGCGTAAACGACCATACATACGATCCTGCCAACCATCACGTCGTCTCCAACGCCTCCTGCACGACCAACTGCTTGGCTCCCTTTGCCAAAGTGCTTCATGAGAAGTTCGGTATCGTCGAAGGCTTGATGACCACCGTTCACGCCTATACGAACGATCAGCAGATCTTAGATCTTCCCCATAAAGACCTCCGCCGGGCTCGCGCCGCCGCCATGTCGATCATCCCGACTTCCACGGGCGCTGCCAAAGCAGTCGCTCTCGTACTGCCTGAACTGAAAGGCAAACTGAACGGTTTCGCCATGCGTGTACCGACGCCCAACGTCTCTGTCGTCGACCTGGTCGTCAACCTGGCTAAACCGGCTACCGTGGAAGAGATCAACAGCGCCCTGCAAGAAGCGGCCGAAGGACCGTTGAAAGGTATCTTAGCTTTCTGCAAACTGCCTCTCGTATCGATCGACTTCAAAGGCAACCCGAACTCCTCCATCATCGACGGTCTGTCGACGATGACCTTGGGAGAGAAAATGGTCAAAGTCGTATCCTGGTATGACAACGAGTGGGGCTACTCCAACCGTGTCGTCGACCTGGCATCCATGATGGCCGAAAAGGGGCTCTAAATCATGCAGAAACAGTCCATTCGCGATATCGATGTACAAGGCAAGCGCCTCTTTGTGCGAGAGGACTTCAATGTTCCCTTAAAAAACGGCGTCATCACCGATGACACCCGTATCCGGATGACGTTGCCGACGATCCAATACCTCGTCGAAAGGGGAGCCAAGGTGATCTTGGCTTCCCACTTAGGCCGGCCGAAGGGACAGGTCGCCGAAGAGTACCGCTTGACGCCCGTCGCTCAGCGCCTCTCGGAACTGCTCGGCAAAGAAGTCATCAAGGTCAATAATTCGATCGGACCCGAAGTGAAGGCCGCTGTGGAGCGCATGGCCGATGGCGATGTGCTTCTCTTAGAAAACGTCCGTTTCTATAACGAAGAAACCAAGAATGATCCGGCCTATGCGAAGCAGTTGGCCGAACTGGCCGATATCTTTGTCAATGATGCTTTTGGCACATCCCACCGGGCCCATGCCTCCACAGCAGGCGTCGCCGATTACCTTCCCGCAGTCGCCGGTTTCCTCATGGAAAAGGAACTGATGATGATGGGCAAGGCCATTGACAAGGCGGAACGTCCTTTTGCCGCTGTCATCGGCGGGGCTAAAGTGTCCGATAAGATCGGTGTCATCGAAAACCTGCTGACCAAAGTGGATGTCCTGATCATCGGCGGAGGAATGGCCAACACGTTCCTGCGGGCGCAGGGATATGAGATCGGTAAGTCCCTGGTGGAACCGGACAAAGTGGAACTGGCCACCGAACTGATCTTCCGGGCGAAAGCCAAAGGTGTACAACTGCTGCTGCCGACCGACGTCGTAGTAGCCCAGGAATTCAAAGCTGGTGCCAACCAGAAGACCGTAGCCATTGATTCCATCGAAGAGGATTGGATGGTCTTAGATATCGGTCCGAAAACGGCTGCCGCCTATGCAGCCGTCGTCGAAAAAGCAGCCACCGTCATCTGGAATGGTCCCATGGGTGTCTTTGAAATTGACGACTTCGCCAAGGGAACGGAAGCGGTGGCCCGGGCCATGGCCGTATGCCAAGGTACGACCATCATCGGCGGCGGCGACTCGGTAGCTGCTGTCAACAAAGTCGGCGTAGCTGATCAGATGAGCCATATCTCCACCGGCGGCGGCGCATCCCTCGAATTCTTAGAGGGAAAAGTGTTGCCCGGTGTGGCTGCATTGAAGGATTCTATCTGACCATTTCCGATCTAGGTGATGGCTCACTCAGACGAGACATGGTGACAAATCAGGGTGTAATGACTGGGCACGCTTCGTCATTACACCCTCGATTATGCCTGTAAGGGGCACTAGGCGACCGAAATAGTCTTATTTCAATCGTGCTTATAAAATTAATCGATTTATCGTAAGGAGCGTTCAGGCATGCGCAAAACGATCATCGCCGGCAACTGGAAGATGCACAAAACCATCGCCGAAGCGGTTACTTTGGCCGAAGCGATCAAGAGCCAAAACCCGAATCCGACTGTAGAAATCGTCATCTGCCCGCCCTTTACTGCTTTAGCTGAAGTCGCAAAGGCAGTGCAAGGCAGCCCTGTCGCTGTGGCTGCGCAAAACATGCATTGGGAAGTGCAAGGGGCTTTCACGGGTGAAGTCTCTCCGGCCATGGTTAAAGATGCCGGATGTAAATACGTCGTGCTGGGTCACTCGGAACGGCGCCAGTATTTTGGAGAAACAGATGAAACGGTAAATAAAAAAGTGAAAGCCGCCATCGCTCATGAACTCATCCCTATCGTTTGTGTTGGCGAGACGCTGGAACAACGGGAAGCGGGACAAACGGAAGATGTCGTCGCCACGCAAACAAAAGGCGGCTTGGCTGGCCTCTCTGCTCAAGAAGTGGCTGACCTGGTGATCGCTTATGAACCGGTATGGGCGATTGGTACAGGACGGACGGCTTCTGACGATGACGCTCAACAAGTCAACGCTTACATCCGCAGTGTCGTTGCTGAAGTTTTCGGTAAGGAAGCAGCTGAAGCTGTGCGAATCCAGTACGGCGGCAGCGTCAAGCCGTCGAATGCAGAAAATCTGCTCGCCAAAGGGGACATCGACGGCGCCTTGGTCGGTGGAGCCAGCTTGAAAATCGAAGATTTCCAAGGAATCATCGATGGAGCTAAAGCCTAATTATTCAATCGAAGTTTTCGCGGTTTGTTTACCGACGGCCTGTTTACCATTTGTTTTTCAAAAGTAAACGATAGATGTTCTCTCACGTGTAAGTAAGGAGGGTTCCGGTCATGACCGATAAGAAACGCCCGGTAGCCCTCATCATCCTCGATGGTTGGGGTCAGCGGGATGAAAAGACCGGCAACGCCATAACTATGGCTAG
The DNA here is from genome assembly GCF_009720735.1 of Heliobacterium mobile. Taxonomy (GTDB): domain Bacteria; phylum Bacillota; class Desulfitobacteriia; order Heliobacteriales; family Heliobacteriaceae; genus Heliobacterium; species Heliobacterium mobile. The sequence goes on along the minus strand of NZ_WNKU01000020.1, from coordinate 37,315 downwards.
AACGCCCAACATGGATCATTGGATGAAGGAGTACCCTTCGACGACACTCGCCTGCTCCGGTGAAGCCGTGGGCTTGCCGGAAGGACAGATGGGTAACTCCGAAGTGGGCCACTTGAATATGGGCGCAGGCCGTGTCGTCTACCAGGAATTGACCCGAATCACTAAGTCGATCAAAGAGGGCGACTTTTTCGAGAATCCGGCTCTGCTTGCAGCGGTGCGGAAGGTCAAGGCGCAGGGGAAAAGCCTCCACGTCATGGGCTTGCTCTCCGACGGCGGGGTACATAGCCACATAAATCACCTGATCGCCGTCCTTGAACTGGCCCGAAGGCAGGGCCTAAAACAGGTCTATGTACATGCATTTTTAGATGGACGAGACGTGCCGCCGTCCAGTGCCGGCGAATATCTGATCAAAGTGCTTGCTCAAATGGACGCATTGGACCTGGGAATCATCGCGACCATCTCCGGCCGCTATTACGCCATGGATCGGGACAATCGCTGGGAACGGGTTGAAAAAGCATACCGGGCGATGGTGCGGGGAGAAGGCCGGAAGGCGGTTTCTCCGTCAGAAGCGATTGAACTGGCCTACCAAGCTGGTGAAACGGATGAGTTTGTCCAGCCGACGGTAATCATCGATAACCAGGGCTGTCCCATCTCCGTTGTGAACGATGGAGACGCTGTCGTTTTTATCAACTTCCGGCCCGACCGTGCTCGGCAGATCACTCGCGCTTTTGTCGATAAAGACTTTGCAGGATTTGACCGGGGAGAGGGAAAGCCGATCGTCGATTTAGTCTGTATGACCGAATACGACAAGACCATTGAAGCCCCGGTGGCCTTTCCGCCGAGCACGATGGCCAATACCCTCGGCGAATGGCTCTCCAAGCAAGGTTTGCAGCAGTTGCGGGTGGCTGAAACGGAGAAGTATGCTCATGTGACTTTCTTTTTCAATGGCGGGGTAGAAGCGCAGTACCCCGGTGAGGACCGAGTGCTCATCGCTTCGCCGAAGGTAGCCACCTACGATCTGCTCCCCGAGATGTCTGCACCGGCGGTCACGGAAGCCCTGCTAGAGCGCTTGGCGATCGGCGACAAGGACTTGTACATCCTGAACTTTGCCAACGCCGATATGGTCGGTCATACCGGTATCATCGAGGCAGCCCGGCAAGCGGTAGAGACGGTCGATGCTAGCTTGGACCGGATCGTCGAAGCCATCCGGCAACAATCGGGGACGGTCGTCATCACGGCCGATCACGGCAACGCCGAAAAGATGGTCGACGAGCAGGGAGGTCCGTTTACCGCCCATACCACCTCGCCGGTACCCTTTATCCTAATCGATGACCAACGGAAATCAGCAACACTTCGCCATGACGGGAGCTTACAGGATATCGCTCCCACGTTGTTGGCACTATTGGGGCTTCCTAAACCGGTCGAGATGACGGGGACAAGTTTGATTCAGGTCGATTAATGACCTAAGGGAAAAGCCAGGCAGGAACAGTTTATAAAGATATATGTTTAGCAAGGGAAATAGATAGAAAAAATCGGTTAAAAAGATTCGGAGGATGTTACAATGAGCGTCATCAATGATATCAAAGCCCGGGAAATTCTTGATTCCCGTGGCAACCCTACCCTGGAAGTCGAAGTCTGGCTCGTCGACGGCACCATGGGCCGGGCTGCTGTACCTTCCGGTGCATCGACCGGTGCTTATGAAGCGGTCGAACTGCGAGACGGCGACAAAAGCCGCTACCTGGGCAAAGGTGTCCGACAAGCTGTCGAAAACGTGCGGAACCTGATCAAGCCTGCTCTATGTCAATTCGATGCCACCAACCAGAATGGAATCGACAGTATCCTTTTAGAACTCGACGGCACACCGAATAAGGCCAAGCTCGGCGCTAACGCCATCCTCGGCGTATCGCTGGCCGTCGCTAAAGCTGCTGCCAACTATTTCGGCCTTCCTCTATACCAGTACATCGGCGGTGTTAACGCGAAAGAACTGCCTGTGCCGATGATGAACATCCTCAACGGCGGTGCCCATGCTGACAATAACGTAGACATCCAAGAATTCATGGTCCTGCCCGTAGGCGCGAGTTCTTTTGCCGAAGGTCTGCGGATGGGCGCGGAAATCTTCCATAACTTAAAATCAGTGCTCAAAGCCAAGGGATTGAACACGGCTGTCGGCGACGAAGGCGGTTTCGCCCCTAACTTAAAGAGCAACGAAGAAGCCTTACAGGTGATCCTGGAAGCTATCGAAAAAGCGGGCTATCGTCCCGGTGAAGATGTATTCCTCGGTCTCGACGTGGCTGCGACCGAACTTTATCAAGACGGTAAATATGTCCTCTCCGGTGAAGGCGTCACCTACAGCGACGACGAGATGATCGCCTTCTACAGCCGCCTTTGTGAAAAATACCCGATCATCACCATCGAAGATGGTCTGTCCGAAGATGACTGGGAAGGCTGGGCCAAACTGACGAAAGCCCTCGGTAAAAAAGTGCAGTTGGTCGGCGACGACCTCTTTGTGACGAACACGAAACGCCTCGCCCAAGGGATCGCCGGCAGCGTAGCCAACTCGATTTTGATCAAAGTCAACCAGATCGGCACACTGACAGAAACGCTGGAAGCGATCGAGATGGCCAAACGGGCCGGTTACACAGCCGTCGTCTCTCACCGTTCCGGTGAAACAGATGACACAACCATCGCCGACCTGGCTGTTGCCACAAATGCCGGGCAGATCAAAACCGGCGCTCCTTCCCGGACCGACCGGGTCGCCAAGTACAATCAACTCCTCCGGATTGAAGAAGAATTAGACGATCAGGCTCGTTACCAGGGCAAAAATGTTTTCTACAATCTCGATCACGCGGACAGCCGGGCAAAACGCATTTTGTATTAATCATCGGGCTCTCCGAGAAGGGGATGTTTGAGTAATTGTAGAAATAAATCCCTTATTAAGTGGGAAAGAAATTGCAATCTCAAACAGTAGGTGACAAAATGCAAAAGGACATGAAGCGAGAAAGTACAACCCTAGCCAATGAAGAGTACGATATCCTTCCCTTATCAGAAAAGCTTGGCATTGATGCCCACCAGGTGAATTGGACGGTTGGGGAAACTTCCGAGGTGGCCAAGAGCCTCGTCAAGACGATTGAAAAAAACAGCGACGAATTGATGGATGGTTCTGCCCGTCTGGAAGAACTCACCGGTGTCGCTCGACTGCTTGAAGAGAGAGCTCAGCAAGTAGCAAGCCTGTGCGGCGCACGGCTGCCTCGAGTTCAGGCAGGTGAGAAACAAGTCAGCGAGGCTGAATCGCTCTTGCTGCAGATCGCCGGCGATGTCATGGAATATGCCAACGCTGCGGTGAAACTGCGAGAACTCTCCGAATCGATTACTCGTTTTGTCAAAGAATCGCGAGACATCGCCCGGAAGACAAACTTGCTGGCCTTAAACGCGTCCATCGAAGCAGCCCGAGCCGGCGTGGCCGGGAGAGGTTTTGCCGTCGTCGCCGAAGAGATCCGCAAACTGGCGGAAAAGAGCGCCCAATCTGCCCAAGGAATTCAAGTGACGGCGGAACTGATCAAAAAAGACATTCACGCAGTGGCATCGGGAGCGGAGTTTAGTTCCAAACAACTGAACACCATTGTCAAAGATGTCCGGGCCGGAAAAGAAGTGCTGTCTTCAACGGTACATACCTTTGAGGAAATCACCGAATTCAATCGTGAACTGTCAGAAGCCACTTCCCAGCATGCCGAGACGACGGAACAGATGGCGATCATCTTCACCTCGCTGAGCGAAGGGATGCATGATATTACTGAGCGAGTGCGAGACCAAGAGAAGCACCAGCAGTACCTGAGAAACCTGTCCAGGCAGATGTATGGGCATGTTCACAACTTGCAAAAGCAGGCTGTCCGGTTCAAGCAGGGCAACGAACTGATCTTCGGCATCAATCCAGCCTTAAGTCCGGATACGATCAGGCAGATGTATCTTCCCGTCATCAATGCCCTCTGTGCGAATCTTGGCTACCAAGGGCGGATCCTGATCGCTTCCGATTATAACGCGCTGGCCGAGTCGCTCCATGCAAATATCGTCGACGTAGGTTGGTTCTCCCCTTTGGCCTATGTGAATGCATCAGCGAGCGGGAAAACGATCCCTCTTGCCACTCCAATCGTCAACGGTCACGCCACCTATAAGGGATATATCGTCACAAATCGAGGCAGCAGCATCGGCAAGCTTACTGAGTTGCGAGGCAAGCGGTTGGCTTACGTCGATCCCAAATCGGCATCAGGCTATGCCTATCCGCGCCGGTTGTTAAGCAGGGCTGGACTGGATCCTGATCGTGACTTAGGTGAGACAATTTTCTTGGGAACTCACAGCCGCGTCATCGATGCTGTTCTATCGGGAGAAGTCGCTGCCGGCGCCACCTATTCCGAAGCTATCGATGACGCGAAACATCGCGGCTTGAACGTAGAGAAACTCCTCTACCTGGCTGAGACAGAGCCGATTCCCAAAGACTGCATCGCTGCCCGCCCCCAACTGGATGAAGAGATCGTCACGAAGTTAAAGCAAGGCTTGTTGGAGTTGGCTCAGACTCGAGAGGGAAAAGCAGCCCTAGGGAAAAACGCCATTCAGGGATTCATTGAAGCGCGAGACGAAAACTACAACATCGTGCGGGAAGTCTTGCTCGGAGATCGAAGCAATCGAGTGAATTAATGATCCGGTAAGATAAAATCTACATGGCAACATAGATAATGTTAATGATGTAGTCGCCCTTCGTTCTTTCTAGTACGGGAAAGAAGCAGGGCGATATTTCTTTATCAGGCCGCCTAAAAATGGAGCATTGTCCTTGTTGACTACCCGTGATAAAGTGAGGGTGTTAAAACATAATTGAGCTATAGCATTATCAACCGTTGAACTCCGCAGTAAACCTGTCAATCACGGGAAGCATAGCGGAAATACTTGAGGTGGTAAGATGGAATTTATCGCGATCGACTTTGAAACAGCCAACTATAACCGGGATAGTGCCTGTGCCCTGGGAATAGTTGTCGTCTCGCAGCACCAGGTAATCGAGAAACGCGTCTGGATGATTCGCCCGCCTCGCTTGTACATACATCCACGCTTTACCGAGATTCATGGTATTCGTGTCGAACAGGTGAGAGACAAGCCTACCTTTGGTCAGCTTTGGCCGGAAATCAGTGCCTATCTCGATGGACGCCCGGTGGTGGCCCACAACGCCACTTTCGATATCGGCGTATTAAAGGCGGTCATGAATACATATCAAATCACCGGCAACAGCTTCCCCTACTTATGTACCTTGGCGATGGCACGAAAATCATGGCCGAAACTGCAAAGCCATAAGTTGAACGTGGTGGCCGAGCACTTGGGAATTTCGCTGCAGCACCATGATGCTTTAGAAGATGCCGTTGCCGCTGCTGGCATCGTTTCAGCCATCTGTCGGGAACGGCAAATTCAAAGTATGGGACAGCTTGTAGATTCGCTTGGTGTGGGGATGCATAACTTTATCATGTAAGCTTAAAGATGAGGCTGACCTCCAGTTCCAACGGGGTCAGCCTTTACGTTTTATACATCGCCAAGAGAGCTGGGAAAAGGAGCACCGCGAGAGCGAGCAGATAGGTAAAAACAGCAGCTGGCTTATGATCATCATTCCACAATTGCCTACCGTAATTAAAGGTATAGGTGGAAATCCCCAAAAGGATGATCGCTGCAAGTACAGTCGTCATGGTTCCTCATCTCGATTCATCGGACCGCGATTGTATACGCAAGCCCGGCCGGCGAATTTTAAAATCTGCCTGGACGGTAAAGCTGGCGTTGGAAAAACGGTTTTTCCAATCCAGATTATCGAATTCTTGCATGGTAAGCGATTGAGTTTGGATGGAGCGGGCGAGATAAAAGGGGTCTGTCTTCTCTTTCTGCGCACGCCGGATAAGGGCATCCACTTCCTTGGTGATGGTATTGATAGCTTGAGACTCAAGTATAGCGATTCCTTCTGTCGAGACATAAGATTCCTGGGATTGAACGTTCATCAGTTGCCCCTCAAGAAACAAGCGGATATCTATATGGGGTACGTCACCATCCCAGGTGACGGTAATGCTTGGTCCTCGGGCTCTGCGAATGATGACGCTAAAGGTCTCATTTCCGTTGGGGGTGTTAAAGACCCAAATCCCTCCCCGATAGCTGTCTCGAAGCAAACCGTATATGCGAGCGTCCCAACCGGACCATTTATCAATTAATCTACCCTCTTGCAACACCGCAATACCGAGAAACTCAGAGGGATTGCCTCCCGAGCGGGGAAGTGCACGGAGGGTTTTCCCGCCTGGTTCCGTATTTCCTGCGATCTCCTGATGATATTTATCCGTGGGCATTGGTTTTATGGAACTATCCTTTTTCTCAGAACTGACGATGGGATTGACTCCGACGATAGGGAGGACGGCATCGCTCTGACGGTTATCGACCTCATTTAGAAAATCGTGTAAGGTCGGCATTCGGGAATAGCCATATCGAATCACTCCTCGTGCTACATCGTCTACATACCGGGACACGCTTTTTTCTAGTACCGGTTCGGCCGTAAGGAAAACATTTCGAGCCGGTCCCTCTTTGGCCACCCACACGTAAACGCTTCGGCGAAACTGCGGAAACCGTTCCAGAACATCGAGATGAGGAAGGATACCTTCCTTTGCAATTTCTTCACCGAAGATTAATACGCGAAGGTGCCGGAAATCGATTCTTCGCTCCACCGTCGCTTCGGCCAAGCTAACAGCTTCCGGAATGGATCGTGCCGTGATGGTGATCGGTTTCGTCGTTTGCGATATCGATTCCCCGCCTGTTTTTCCGGTAGGTCCGGCAACATTTCCGGGGATGGCGATCCGCATGATGACGTCTATTTGATTGTCAATACTTCGATCCACACCCATCGTTAAAACAAAGGCTAAGTTCTCCAGTTCGTTTCGATCCCAGCATCCCGTTTGCAGGACGAGCGTTAGCAAAGCGAAAAACAAACTGATCTTTTGGAACCTCAGTCTCATGGATGGCTCTCCCCGGAGCGATAGAATAGTTTGCTCCACAATAGCAAAACCACCGGTAGTCCGAAAAAGGGGACCTGTAACAGCCAGGGCATGATGGAATAGGTCTGTACAGCATCGAGACTTCGAGGCGGAATAAAGGCAACGCAAATGGAAAGCACAGCCAAGGGAATCAAGTACGGCCGAAAATCAGGCGCTCGAATCCCTTGGGCCAGCGTTAAAGCCCCGCTATATAATCCAACGGCAAGGCCGATCGATGAAACACTGGCCCATACAAAGACAAACATGGGATCGAGCCGTTGGAGAAACGTTTCAAATCGTATGAGGCGAGTCACCTGATAGAGGGGAAACCCCATCTGTTGGGCAGACCGGATCTGAAAACACATTTCGTAGACAACCTGTGCGAATACAAAAAGAAAGACAGAAAGAGTGAGTGTAGCTAAACCACTGCGTCGAAAGTCTTTTTGTTCCCGAAACAACGGTGCAATAAACCCAAATAAAATGATTTCCTCATATAAACTTGTATAGAGAACTCCTGTACCTAAAGTATCCCAAAACCCATATCCCAGCCAGGGAGACAAGTTATAAATGTTACCCATACTTCCCCCAAAAGTCAAGGCGAGGGTCAGTACCGTCAATCCAATGGGCGCGATGATCATGATCGTACGAGATAAGCTTTCGAAACCACCAAAGGCGAGATAGACATTTAAAATCACCATAGAGATGACAACCGTCGATATAGGAGTCTGCGGAAGGAGAGTGGTGAGAACGAATTCTGCAAAGATACGCAGCTGATAGCCGTTGATCAGAATAAATGAGACTGAGAAAAGAATCCCCAAAATAAACTGAACCGCACGGCCCCAAAATAAGCCGGCGATACTGAGAAGGGAAGCGCGGGAAAAAGTGGTCGTAAGCTGGTTGAGAATGAAAAAAATAATGGTCGCGCCAAAAAAACCGATCAATGGGAGCATCCAGGCTGCTGTGCCGCCCATCTGACAGAGTTCTCTTGGGTTTGCCAAGAACATTTTTACATGAACAAAGCTGCCAATACAGATGGATGTTTCGATCCATCCGATGTGACCCTGCCCGGTTAGATTATTTTTTGGATTCATCTAGAAAAACCAACTCCAATGGTACCGATGCGTCCCACGGACGGGTCACTTTTTTGGCCTTGAACGTGTCTAGCGGTCGGGTATAGCCGGGACGCTTTTCTTCCTTAAATGGGGGTTTGCGGAAAAAGGGTGTCAAAAACCGTTTTTCTAAGGGTGCCACCGGTGTCAAAAAGGGCATGCCCAGGGAACGAAGGCCGACGGCATGACGGATGAGCGCAACCAGCCCGAGCAACACTCCATAAAAACCAAAGATGCTTCCCAATAACAGATTGATTAAACGGACGATGCGCAAACTGAACGTAAGTGAATATTGCGGCATCGAATAGCCGGCCAATACGGTTATAGCCATGACGATAATCATCACGGGGGATACAATCCCCGCTTCGACGACAGCCTGCCCGATGATGATAGCTCCGACGATACCAATGGTGGCACCAATCACCTTGGGAACACGCAACGTGGCCTCTCGGATAAACTCAAAAGCCAACTCTAAAAAGAAAACGGCGACAAAGCTTGGGAAAGGAACCCGCTCCCTCGCCGATGCGATCGAAAGCATCAGCTCCGTTGGGATCATCTCGGGGTGAAAGGAAACCATCGCCACGTATAAAGCCGGCAAAAAAAGAGAGATAAATAGGCCGATTAAGCGTACGAAACGGGCGAGTGTTCCAAAGGGCCAGCGGAAGTAAATATCTTCGGGAGAATGGAGCTGCGACCAGAAATTAACTGGTGCGATCAGTACAAGAGGGCTGCCTTCCAACATTACAGCCACGGACCCTTCCAAAAGAAAAGCGACAGTGCGATCAGGCCGTTCCGTCAACAGCATCTGTGAAAAGAGGGAAATAGGCCGATCTTGAACATATTGTTCGATCATGCCGATGTTGTAGATCATGTCGACATCGATCGACTTCAACCGCCGTCGCATTTCCCAGACCAGTTTTGGATTGGTAAGACCGTCGATATAGAGGAGATAGAGGGGACCTCGACTGCGGCGGCCTGATGGAAGCGACTCGGCCATGAAACCCGGGACCGCCAAGCGCATCCGCAACAAACTGAGGTTTTTTTGAGCGGCCTCAACAAAAGCGTCATAAGGACCGGGTACGACCGTTTCTATTCGAGGTGTACCGATGCCGCGGCTCTGCTGCTGTCGTAAATCGACCACAATAGCCCAGTCGAAACCTTCGATATGAATCAGGGACATTCCCATGACGATGTTTTTCACAGCATCTTCGAACGATGAAATGGTTTCGATCACATGACAGTACGTAAGGGCATCGGCCAGTCGCTGAGGAGTGATGTCCTCAACCGAACCAGCGTATTCCAGAAGGGGGCCGATGACAGACTCTTGCATGAGCTCAGAATTGGTCACACTTTCGTAGAAGGCGAGGGTAATTCTTCCCCAGGAAGCCGTAAGCAAACGAATGATAAAATCAGGATTTCGCTTCGCCCGAAACGTACCCTTGAGCAGCTGATGGAGGTCGTGAACATCGGAAGGGATCGGCGTAATGGTTTCAGGCTTCTGAGGTTTGTTAATATTTAAATGGCGGCGAATAGGCGGACGATTTGGGCTTACAGAAAACTGTGTCTGCGTTGTTGATTCATTGACCGATAAAAGGTCTTTTATATAGGCTGTTACTTTATTTGCACCCTTAGAGTTGTTTGTCAACGAAAGGCGCTCCTTTTACCGATTCAGATACAGGAAGCTTCTAACGTTATGAATCGCCCGTCGGAATTTGTTCATTGTTAAGATCCCCAGAATAGTGCAATTCATACCAATCCGACCTGTACTTGCCTGTGTAGAGCTCTTTCTGAAAAACAAAGTCTTATAGCTACTCGCCTACATTAGTGCTGACAGTTAGAACAGAAAAAAGCGTTGCGACCTCCGACTTTGGCAGTCTCAATGGCGCGACCACAGGAAAAACAAGGCTGACCAGTCCGTTCGTATACCTGCAGCTGATTCGTATAGCCTCCAGTGTATTTATCGCCCGTCATAAAGGGGTACTCGGAGACACCCCCTTGTTGAAGGGCTGTTTGGAGCGTAGATCGAATGCACTGGTACAACCGTTCAATCTCTGATTCGTGGAGTGTAGATGACTTTCGTACCGGCAAGATCCGGCTGCAAAAAAGAATCTCATTGGAATAGACGTTGCCGATTCCCGCGATAAACTTCTGGTCCATCAAGAGCGGCTTGAGCATCCCCCGGCGTCCCTTCAACATCTGCTGGAAATGGGCCGATGAGAACTGCCTTTCGAGTGGTTCCGGTCCCAATTCGGTGTAGTCGGGATGAGACATGACCGTTTCATCCGAAAAGAGATGGATAAAGCCCAAATGCATCCGGTAGAAGGCGAGCCTTTCTCCAGAAGCGAAGAGAATCATCACGTTGGCCCCATCGGGTATGGGTTCGGCCGGTAAGAAAAAGCGCAGATATCCGTCGATCATGAAATGAAACAACAAGGACCGATCGTCGGGCAGTCGAAGTCGGATGACTTTACCTCTCCGCTGAGCCTTTAAAAAAGACTGTTGATTCAACGCTTCAGTAAACTCCTCGATTGAAACGTTGAGGGTTTTTGGCCGGTTGACGACGACGTCCTGAATCAGCTTACCGACAACGTGCTTTTCCAGATGTAGACGGACTGTTTCAATTTCGGGCAGTTCCGGCATATGGACGCACCTCTCGAGTGTGATAGCTATTAAGAGTACCTTGTTATTTTTGTTTTTAAACACATGATGTCCAATATGGCCATTTGAATGCATGTTAGGGAAACAGGAACCTCCGTTGACAGGAATCGGAAAAAAGGAGAAAATCGAAGGAGAGCCTTCAGAGCCTATGTGGAAGGGGTTATACGGAAAGGGCTATATGGAATGGAGGAAGAAATATGGAAAGAGACCAGGCCTGCGGCCTGCTCATCAATGGTGCTTGGATACATACAGAAGACGTTCTGGAAGTTCGAGATAAATATTCAGGAGAAGTGATCGCCCGGGTCTGTCAAGCCGGTGAAAAAGAAGTCCGCGCTGCTGTTTCGTCGGCCAAAGCTGCGCTGGCCCACCCCATGACGACCCAACAGCGGTATGGAATCCTGATGAAACTGAAGGATCTGCTCCTCGAAAACCGCCAGGAGCTGGGCGAACTGATCGCTACGGAAGCAGGCAAGCCCTTGAAAGACGCCCTGGCTGAAGTCGGGCGGGCGGCGGAGACCATCCGCCTCTCAGCAGAAGAAGCGCTGCGCATCACTGGAGAGACCGTTCCGGTGGAGGGCTTTCCCGGTTCGGAAAACCGCTTGGCTTTCACCATCCGCGTGCCCGTCGGTGTTGTTTGCGCTATCAGTCCCTTCAACTACCCTTTGAACCTGGTCTGTCATAAAGTGGGTCCGGCCTTGGCCGCCGGAAATGCTGTCGTATTGAAACCGGCGTCGACAACGCCGCTATCGGCGATACGCCTTTGTGAGCTTACTCAGCAAGCGGGACTCCCGGACGGCTGGCTTAATGTTGTCGTCGGCCCTGGGTGGACTGTCGGGGAAGCGCTGCTGGCGAACGACGACATCAACTATTACACCTTCACCGGTTCCTATGCCGTCGGCAAGCGGCTTAAGGAACGAGCGGGCATGCGCAAAGTCACCTTGGAACTAGGCTCGAACTCGGGAACCATCGTGCACAAAGACGCTGACCTGGAACTGGCAGCGCGGCAGTGCGCCCGCATGGCTTTTGCCAACGCTGGCCAAATCTGCATCTCTGTCCAGCGTATCCTCGTCCATGAGCAGATTTTTGATGCCTTCGCCCGGGAATTGACAGCCCAGACGCAAAGGCTGGTGGTCGGCGATCCGAGAGAGATGACGACAGATGTGGGGCCTGTCATCTGTGAACAAGAGGCGGAGCGGATCATCCAATGGGTCCAGGAGGCAGTGGAGCAAGGCGCTAAATTGCTTATCGGCGGAACTCGTCAGGGGGCCCTCGTTCAGCCGACGGTACTGGCTGATGTGGGATCGACCATGCGTGTCTGGTGCCAGGAAATCTTCGGACCGGTCGTCACCTTGATGCCCTATCAGACGATTCAAGAAGCCATCGACAAGATCAACGATTCCGAGTACGGCCTGCAAGCAGGTATCTTTACGAACGCTATGGATGTAGCCTTAGAATGCGCCAAAAAGATAAAAGTCGGCGGTATTATCATCAACGACACTTCGACCTACCGGGCCGATAACATGCCCTATGGCGGGGTGAAAAACAGTGGCACCGGCAAAGAAGGTCCGGCCTATGCCGTCCGGGAGATGACCGAAAGCCGGATCGTCGTCTTCAACCACAGGCCGCCGCAAGGAGAATAAGTTGGTAATAAAATGGTAATTCTTCTTACTACGACACAAAATTAATTTATCCCAATACAAAAGAAGGAAAATAAAAGCCGATGCATAATTAATTTGCATCGGCTTTTATTAGGTATAAAATGAAAATCCAGTCATTTTTTCAAAACCATCTGTCCATCTGCTGCGTCATTATAGGAAAAGTAATATTAGGAGGGTACTTGTGAAAAAAAGCTGCCGTAAATGGACTGCTGCCGGACTGACAGCGCTGATGCTGTTCAGTGCAGCCCCCGCGGTTTGGGCCGGAATGTCTCCGGAACAAAATCAAAACGAAACGGCCCAGGCGAAAATCACCTTGGAACAGGCCGTGAAAAAGGCAAAAGAAGCCTTTCCAATCCCAGCAGAACTGAGCCGTTTTACGTCCCGCTTTTCTACGCAAGAAAATCAACGAAGCTGGGAATTGCAATGGGACCTGGAAGACGGGGGTCCCCACTTTAGCAGCATGCAAATTTCTATCGATGCCGACACGGGAGATATCCGCTCCATGTTTCGTTGGAAAGATGACCCCCGGAACAGCAACCTGATTCGAACACCGAAGATCAGCCGGGAACAGGCATTAGAGGAAGCTAAGGAACTAATCCAACGGCTGCACCCCGAACTCATGGCAGAATTGGAACTTCAACCCGAGTCGGCGAATATGACCAATTCTGCTGATGCCTTGCGAAACGGTCAGTACTCTTTCGAGTGGATTCGTAAAGCGAACGGGGTCCCTGTTCGTTGGAACGGAGCCGGCGTAGCCGTATCAACGGAAGATGGAAACATCACTAATTATCACTTTACATGGCTCAGAGATACGATCCCCAGCGGAACTGCTCAGTGTACCCCGGAAGCGGCAGAAGCGGCTTTTAAGAAAGCCCAGATGCTCCAACTGCAATATTTCATCACACCTGGTTATGCGCGAAAAGGCGACCAAACACCGCAGGTCAAATTGGTCTATCAATTGCATCACCCTTCCGAAGGGAAGATCGATGCGAAAACAGGACAACCTTATACACCGCAGGGAGATACATCTAGTAACGGTATGATTCCATTTCTATCCGGTACGGGAGGAGGACCTGGAAACAACGCATTAACGCCGGAAGAACAGGCGGCAAAAATCCAATCGGAAGGTATGATCAGCCGGGAAAAAGCACTAGCCCTAGTTGAAAAATGGGTACCTACGACCAAAAAGGGTGAAATACAAAGTGTTTTACACCAAAACCCCTTAGGAAGCAAGAATAACTTTATTTGGGATTTCAGTTGGTCGGAAAATAACACATTTTGTAATGCCAGCGTAGACGCTAAAACGGGGGACCTCGTTGAAATATCGAGGAGAAACCATTTTGATGGAAGTGAGCCCGGACAGTTGGATCGTGACGGTGCCCGTAAGATAGCCGACGATTTTCTGCGGAAAATACAGCCCGATAAACTGAAGTTGACCCAGTACGATCCATTAGCTATTCTGTCAGAGTTCCGAGCCGATGGAAAACTGTCAAATCACCAGACATTTTTCTATAATCGAATGGTCAACCAAATTCCCTTTCCCCAAAACGGTTTCCAGGTTGAGGTCGATACGGTAACCAAAGAAATCACCGGATATCGATGCAGTTGGGATCAAATGGACTTTCCTTCTCCCGACGGCGTCATCTCGGCAGATGAGGCTGTGGACGCTTTTTTGGAGTATATGCCCCTCAAATTGGTCTATGATGTGCCCTTTCGTCAAGTGGAAAAGACTCCGGTCCTCTTGACGTACGCTCCCGACATCAAGCCGGGGATGGGCTTTGTACAGATGATAGATGGTCGCAGCAAAAAACCCCTCAGCTATGACGGAGAACCTGTCTCTGCTATCGGCGACAAAGTATTTACAGACGTGACGGGGCATCGAGCGGAAAAAGAAATCCAGATGGTCGGACGGCTCGATATGCTCCGGGAGTATAAAGAATCCTTTCATCCCGATGAACCGCTGAAAGCAGTAGCCCTCGTGAAGGCACTCTACCAGTTGAGGCATGAGGGATGGCAGCCGGACGAGGGCGCACTTGTGCGACAGGCCGTCAGCGAAGGCTGGCTGGACAAAAATCTCAAGGCCGATTCTACTCTCACTCGCATGGAAATGGCTAAAACGGTTGTCCGTTTCTTGGGACTCGACGTGGCGGCCCGGTACGGGGGAATCTACAAAGTACCTTACAGCGATGCGGACACGCTGCCACCGGAACAGGTTGGTTATGCTGTATTGGCCGGTGCTATGGGTGTCATCTCATCGCGAGAAGGCACTTTCCGAGCCAACGATGTTGTCAGTCGCGCCGATGGAGCCGTTGCGCTCGTTCATCTGATGGATATAAAGAGGTAATTCTAATATTCAAACCTTGCCCGAACAAGAAAGACCCTGCCGCATTTATAAACGGCAGGGTCTTTGTTCATGTATTTATCATCCCTACAGAATTGCTTATTTGAAAGATTTGCCCTTCGGTGAAGCTACCCAAGGATTATTCTAGGGGACTATGCGGCAGGACTTTTCAGAGGGTTACCGATAATTTAATTTATCTGTTGATGGATCGTAAACGGCCACCGAGACATGACGAAGACCTTCTCGCAGTAATCCCGATTTGGCATGGTCGATCAAGGAACCGTTGAGGAATTTACTATAGCAATCTTGGGGAACAACGAGAACCGTTTTATACTGAGAGGAAAAGGTAGTCAATTGTTGTGTCGTATGTACGTCGCCTAAAGTAGAGCAGGTTTCAATTTCGTACACTGTCGTTACATTATCCTTGCTCGCCATGATGTCCGGCACACAGTGTTCAATCTCTTTCGGGGCTCCATCTTCCCAATGGATATGATCGGCCAGGACGAAATATCCCGCCGCTTTCAGTTGGCTGGCTACGGCTTGTACGCACTGGTCGTGATTGGTCTGCTCGACTTGTACACGATTCGGGTTTTTTCCTCTGAACATAACCGCCACCTCACTAATATCCCGATTTTATAAAAAAACCCTTTTCCAGCGTCAACGAGGCACATACGCCGAAAAGGGCTTTTTCACCTTGGGAAGTCAAAACAAGCTTGCTATTCGTTATCTCATTCTCTTTATATTGGTGATTATATCATGCCTGCCGATCATTGCCAACGACGTCTTTTAGTGGCCCTTTCGGACGGTCACTGACTTGTGCCAAAGCGGCCAAGACTTGGACATATTCCGCATCGAGCCTTTGATATAAGTCTTCCGTGCAGGCAATATCGCCGGAGCGCCCGTAAGATTCCATTTGCTCACAGAGGGAGGCAAAAGGTTTGGCTCCGATAGCAGCGCTGGCAGACTTTAAGGCATGGGCATTCTCTTTAATGCCGGTCGACTCTCGATGGACCACGGCAAGATGCAGTTGCTCCATCAGTTGAGCGGATTCGTCGAGATAGGTGGAAAGGATGTCATCAAGTAACTCATCCAAGTCGGCCTCTTTAACGCCAAGAACATGGGCGAGCGAAGTCATGTCTATGACCGCACTGTGATCCGGTCTTGGTGGCAGCCAGTGTTTTAATAGGGAGATCAGCTTTTCGGGATCGATCGGTTTGCTTATATAATCATCCATGCCGGCATTGAGGCACTTTTCCCGATCCCCCTGCATAGCCAAAGCCGTGATAGCGATGATGGGCACATGGCGCGGCGTTTCCGATTCCCAATCGCGGATGATGGCTGTCGTTTCAAAACCGTCCATCTCAGGCATGTGACAATCCATAAAGATCAGCGCATAGCCCTGTTTGGCCACAGCGCTTATCGCTTCCAGACCATTGGAGACGGCATGGACGGTCAGCCCCAGTCTCTCTAACAGAGCTCTAGCCAGCCGTTGATTGACCAAGTTATCTTCTACAAGGAGGATGGGGAGGTCCGCTTGAAAATAAGTATCGTTGATTCCCGATTTCTTATCTCGCCGTCCCTTAATCTCGGCTGTTTTTTCTTCCTTAAAAAAGGTGGCCGGCTGAACAGCCATGTGTAAGGGGAGAGCGAACCAGAAAGTAGAGCCTTTACCGGGTTCACTGTTCACCCCGATCTGGCCGCCCATCAATTCGACCAGCCGTTTGGAGATCGCCAAACCGAGACCCGTTCCGCCAAACCGACGGGATGTAGAGCTGTCTGCTTGGGTGAAGGGGTAAAATAGGCGCTCCTGCACGCCATTGGTAATCCCGATACCTGTATCGGTCACGGCAAAGCGGACCCACAGTTCACTGCCAGACTCTGATTCCACCTGAACATCGACAGTGACATTGCCGCATTCGGTGAATTTCATGGCGTTGTTGACGAGATTCAACAAGACCTGCCGTATCCGGTTCGGATCGCCCCAGAGAAGTGGAGCGGATTGCGACGAAATGTTCGTGGTCAGCACTATGCCTTTTTCTTGTGCCCGGTTGGCGAACAGTTTAGTGACGCTATGAACGAGTGGAGGCAGGGAAAAATCGACCATATAGAGTTCCATCTTTTCCGCTTCCACTTTCGAATAGTCTAGAATATCGTTGATCACGTTGAGCAGGACTGTGGCTGATTCCATCACTGCTTCGGCATACTCCTGTTGTTCCTTGGACAAGTCCGTATCGAGGAGCAGGTCTGTCATCCCTAAGATGCCGTTCATCGGTGTCCGGATCTCATGGCTCATCATGGCCAAAAAGTTGCTCTTTGCCTGGTTGGATTCTTCCGCTTTCTTTTTGGCTTTTTGCAGTTCTTCTTCTACCTGTTTTTTTTCGGTAATGTCCATGACGAGCCCGTCGAGACGAATCACTTTTCCGTTGCTGTCGAGGACAGGGATCATGTGGTCCCGTACCCAGCGAACGACTCCATCCCGGCGGATAATGCGATATTCATTGGCCAAAGGATGACCGTCGTCGACGAGCGATACCGTTGTCATGACCTCTTCAAAATCATCTGGATGGATGAATTCCATCCATAGGTCCGGCTTTTCCATAAAAGCTTCTCGATGAATACCGTATATCTTTTCACTGACCGAAGAGAATTGTAGCATTTTCTGATTGGTCGTATCCAAAGACCAGAAAAGAAGATCGAGGTTTTCAAATACATTGCTCAACTGTTCCTGTGTGGCGAGCAATGTTTCTTCGATACGCCTGCGTTCGGTGATATCAGAAAAGGTCGTTACGACTTGATAAGGGATGTCCGAATCGGGTCGGCGCAGCGGTTCTGAGTTAATCTGAATCCAAGTGAGTTCACCTGTCGGCTTATGCACTCCCATGATGACGTTATGACAAGGCTGCCCTGTCCGCAAGGTAACCATGGCTGGATGATCCTCTCCGAGGAAAGGAGAGCCGTCTTCATGGATCGCTCTCCAGCAGTGATCGATAGAGGTGCGGCCTCCCATCTGTTCAACCGTTAGACCCAGGATCTGTTCGGCCGTCCGGTTGGCTCTCACGATGCGTCCGTCGCGGTTCTGCACGACCATCCCTTCAGCCATGGCCGTTACGATCGAACGGTAGCTCTCTTCACGGTCCCGCAAAGCCGCTTCCTGTTCAATTTGTTTGGTAATATCGAGGGTGGCGCCCCGGTAGCCGACTAATTTGTTCCGTTCGTCGAAAAAAGGCACCCCGTTGGCACTGAGCCAAACAATTCGTCCCGTAGGCAGTTGCTTACGAAAAATCAAGTCTCGAAAAGGCCGTTCTTGTTGAACAGCCTCCCTGAAAATCTTTTCATAAGCCCATACATCGTCAAGATGCATGAGGGATTTAGCGCTTTTACCGCTCATCTCTTCCGGAGGTATTCCCAAGATGTCAATGGTTCGTTCCGAAAGGTAGGTGTAGCGGCCCTGCAGATCGACTTCCCATATGTACTCGTCAAAGGCGCGAAGGACATCGCAAAAACGCTGCTCCTTTTCCCGCAGTTTTTTTTCCATCTGTTTTAAGTGGGTAACGTCTCGGCCTACACCGATGATTTCGATGACCTTACCGTCGGGATCAAAGATAGGCGAGAGTGATGTATGATAATATTGTTGTCCCTCTGCCACAACAACAGACCACTCATAGAGGGTGACCTCGCCGGACAGGCAACGATCGATCGCGTCCTGGTGAATCTGAGCATTCTCTTCGCCCAATATCTCTCGATGGGTTTTATGTAAAAAGACATCTGCTGCCAAACCTGTCGCTTGCAACCATCTCCCGTAGACTCCCGTATGCCGTCCTTCGGGGTCCAACGTAAAAATGACGTCATCCATGGCGTTCAGCAGGGTTTGAAACCGCTGTTCCCGTGCTTGCAAGATCTTTAAAAGCTCTGAACATTGCTTTTCACTTTGCTCAGACTGGCCCACTGTGAAACCACCGCCTTGAGGCTTTGCTTGTAATTTAAATTATACATATTTTTTTAGGGCTGCAATAGTCCCTGTACGGAGCAGTATAAAAATAAAAGCCTCAACCACTTGCGGTGAAGGCTAAGACCTTTCGTTCGTATTTACCAGAAGCGAAAAGGGGGATCTTTTCGCTTCTCCACATTCTGCCGGATGACAGGAGAGATGATGGTTGGTTGATAGAGGGTCAAAACAAGCTCAGAGCCGTTGAGTTCATAAGGGGAAGAGTTGACAACGATCTCGGCAGAGGGGTTATTCGAAGTGGACTGGGGAGCTGCAGGTACGGGAGGGGAAGTTAGAGGTTTCTTTTGGGCTTCCTCAGCGGGCGGAAGGGACAGCGAGAAGCTTAGGATTATTTTGGGTTCCAATGGAGTACGGCTATAGAGACGCGGAGCCGCTTTCGGTGTGTTAGTGGGTAAGGCATGGATGGCGCGGCGAAGAGCGACTGCGAAGGAGGTTTTCTCGCTAAAAGGCTGTCCGCTTGCCGGGACTCTGTTCGTCCCCGATGACTCTGCTGCGGCTAAAAAGGGATAGGGGTTGACCCAGTCCCCTTCAGGGCTTCGAATACCGTAATGCAGGTGAGGCGGTGTCGTGCGAGCATTTCCCGTGTTTCCCACATAACCCACAATCGTACCGGCAGCGATGTGATCGCCGACACGAACATCGCCATAGGCGCTTAAATGGGCGTAGTAATGATAGTTTCCGTCATCGTCGCGAATCCCGACTCGATTGCCGCCGATCGCGTTGACGCCGACTTTCTCGACGACACCGCCGGTCGTAGCGTAGATGGGGGTTCCTCGAACGGCAAAAATGTCAATGCCGTCATGGGTGACTGTTTCCTTCCGGGGTGCGCCGAAGGTGTCGGTGAGTGTGGCCCCGGGAATTGGGTTGGGAAGCGCTGTAATATGCATCAGGAGACCTCCCCGGACTGTTCAGGATTCGTAGATGTTCCCCCTTAATATATATGGTTGCTTGCTCCCTTTTTATGAAAGCAGAAAAGGAATTTATAGGATAGACGAGAATTCTAAAATGGACATGAACACTTACTTGTTCATCACCCTTCCGTATTGCCGTTAGCTGAAATCGTTTTATAGCATTGTATCGAATGAAAAGGATGTGCAACCATGACGTATAAAGCAGTTCTCTTTGACCTAGACGGCACCTTGCTCGACACGTTAGCTGATTTGGCGAACTCGATGAACAGGGTGTTGGCACAGGCCGGCTTTCCGACTCATGACGTCGCCTGCTACCGGTACTTCGTCGGTGACGGATTGCTCACGCTCGTCAAGCGAGTACTGCCGCAAGAGTGCCAAGACGAGGAAACGGTGCAACGATGTTTTGCCGCCATGCAAGCGGAGTATGGCCGGCGGTGGGCCGAACTGACCCGTCCCTACGACGGAATCCCAGAGCTTCTCCAACAACTTGCCGAACGAGCCATTCCGCTCACCATCCTGTCTAACAAGCCCGATGAATGGACACAGATCATGGTGCGGCACTTTTTCCCGCAACAGGCCTTTCAACTGGTCTACGGACAGCGGCCATCGGTACCGAAAAAGCCCGATCCGGCAGGCGCCTTGGAAATTGCCGCCGCCCTTGATATTCCGCCGGAACAATTCCTCTACCTGGGGGACACGAATACGGACATGCAGACGGCCAATAGCGCCGGCATGATGGCTATCGGCGTTCTCTGGGGTTTCCGGCCGGCGGAAGAACTGCTAGCCGCCGGAGCGAAAAAGCTCATCGCCCAACCGAGTGAACTGTTGGCTCTATGTCTATAGTCCAAACAGGAGTGTCCGATTTGGTAAACCTGTGGGCACAATTTATTTTAATCATTTAGGCTGTACAAAAGACTTTATATGACTGAGGAGAATTATCGAATGCTACTGACCCCTAAAAGTGAACTGGATCAAAGAATCCATCGTTTACAACAGTTGCTTGCTCAAGAAGGCATAGACGGCATGATCATCGTCCAAAATGCCGATCTGTTCTATTTCGCCGGAACCATCCAGCGTTCTCATCTCTTTATACCTGCCGAGGGCAAGCCGCTGCTCTTCGTCAAGAGAAGTTACGAGCGGGCCAAAGAGGAGTCGGCTCTCAGCGAAATCATCCCTCTCGATAATCCCAAAGACCTTCCTGCTATGCTGGCTGCCCATGGGTTTACCTACATAAATACGCTCGGATTCGAGTTAGATGTGCTGCCGACGAGCCAATTTTTCCGCTACCAAAAGCTCTTTTCAGGAATCCGGCTTGTTGACGGCAGTTCCCTCATCCGAACCGTCCGGGCCATCAAATCGGAATACGAGATCGGTCTGATGAAACGGGCCGGTGAACAAAGCCGCGGGGCTTTCGATTACGTCTCCCAGTGCTTACGAGCCGGCATAAGTGAAGTCGAACTCGCCAGTCAAGTGGAAGCCTTTTATCGATCCCAGGGACATCCCGGTCATGTGCGCACTCGAGGATTCAACATGGATATCGGCTACGGCCAGCTATCATCGGGCACGAGCTTGGCCATTCCTTCCTTTTTCGAAGGCCCCATCGGCGGTACAGGACTTTCGCCTCTGCTGTCCATGGGCTCGGGTACAAAGATCATCGAACGGGATGAAACGGTCTTCGTCGATTACGTTGGTATTCGAGAAGGCTATATGGTCGATGCGACGCGGGTGTTCTGCATGGGGAAACTCCCGGATCACTTGGTCCGTGCTCATGAGGTGTCTATAGAGATTCAACACTTGCTCAAGACCGAGGGCCGACCCGGCGTCACTGGCGGCGAACTGTATGAAAAGGCGGTGGCTGTGGCGAAAAAGCACGGGCTGTCGGATCATTTCATGGGCTATGCGGACCAGGTATCCTTTGTGGGCCACGGCATTGGCATCGAACTAGATGAGTGGCCTGTCATCGCCAAAGGGGTGAAGACACCTCTGGAAGCGGGGATGGTCTTCGCCATGGAGCCCAAATTCGTCTTCCCAGAAGGGGCCGTAGGTTTGGAAGACACCTTTGTCGTGCGGCCGGAGGGGCTGGAAGCGATAACGGAGTACGAAGAGGGCATTATTTATTTACCATAAGTAGTGAGTAGGACTTCTCAAGATAACGGGAATGTCCAGATTGTAGAATCATGCCTAGATGAGAAACAACCTAAATAATAGAAACGAGTAGTATAGATGAACGAACAGCCACGACCGCACTAAATCGGCTCATGGCTGTTCGTTCTTAGGTTAAGAAGCGTTTATTCCTTCTTCGACAATAGCCCTGCCGGAGGCTGCTCATCGTATAACACTCTCGTCTTTAGGATATAGGCTACGGAAAGAACAAAAGTCACAAACAAATACATCGCCAAGTACCAACCATTGAATTTTTGAGCTTGGTATAAGCCGACAGGGAAGTCGATAAAGGCATGCAGCAAGACGGCGAGGGGGAGGTAGATCAGCTTTCCTTTCCTGACGCCAGAGAGCACAAAGAGGGACAAGGCGATTTGAATCGCTAGAGCACCTAAGCGTTCTAGGCCTCCGGCAGCGAAAAGGTAAGGCGGCGTATCGAGCAGTAAAGAGCGGGTCTGCTCAAAAGTCTCCGGCGGGAGCTTCTCCCTGAGGTTGTAATAAGTTCCACTGTTGATCATCTGGCCTAGGATGATCGACTGGACGCTGGCAAAAGCGCCGATCAGTATGGACTCAAGCCCGCCATGACCGATGCCGTAAGCCATACCGTCTTTCCAAGCCCACCGGGGTTTTAGCCAAGAGGCAAAGGCGAGATACCGGCCTGTTTCCTCAAAGAGGCCAGCCGCCATGGATCCGTAGATTCCGTACCAGAGGGGATTTTTTAAAAAAGCCGCCGTTTGGGGATTTATGGTGAACATATAGACGTGGAGCATTTTTTCGAGCACCTGCGTGTATAAAAACCAGACTAAGGCGCCGATGGCAAGGACCTTGAAAGAAAGCTTCTCGCGGAGATGGAGGTAAAGGAACAATCCAACCGGCGCCAAGATGGAAATAAGCAATGTAGAGGCCATAAAGAAAAAGGACAAGTTGCTAACCATAGAAGACCTCCCATCCGGACGAGCCGGAGAAAATCAAAAGCCTTCCCTATGGTTTCGCAAATTGTCCAGTCCTTATACCCGATAGTTAGCGGGGGTATCGATGAGGTTTATTGGGCTGATGCGAGAAATTCCGCTTCATATTGCTCCATGGTCATGCCGTAACAGGCTTTAAAACTGTTGGGAACCCCTTTTTTGACGGCATCACGGAGGAAGGTACGCAGTTTTTCTTCTCCGTATTTCTTAACCAAAGCGTCCACGGCCATGTAATCTTCCCATTCCACATTGTAGTCGGCTCGAAGGATATCTTCCTGGGAGGCCGAGAGCGGCAAAAGACGGCCTTGTTTCGACGCGGTTCGGACTTGGCTGTTTAAGAGGGACGTCATCTCCCGAGCCATCGCCGGGTTCAGCTTTTTCTGTGCCTGCATGCCCAGTTGCCAGGCGATGCCTTCGTTCATCCAGGTCGGCAGTTTTTCGCCGATACCCTCTTCATTGAAAACCACATGGACCAGTTCATGGGTCAGGACGTTGCCTAACATGGACCGGTCTTGCTGGTTATAGAGGGGGATCCAGACGTCAGAGCCGATGGTGATCCCACCGGTATTCTGGACGATCGATAGGATCATGTTCGGGTCGATACCGGCTTGGAGCAACGCCTGGCCGTAGGTCGTTTTTTGGGAATAGAGAACGATCTCCGTTTGGTCCGAGGGGGTGTGATTCAAGTTGACCGACAAAATAGGCATCGCTGTGCTTTGAACCAATTGGGTCGCTGTCTGCAAGATTGAATCGGAGACCCCTCTGTCCCCAGGGACGATATGAAGCCCGACGGGCGTTTTCTGGGTCCGGGCGTCTACGTCGGGATCTTTGGGACGGGGTAAATGGCGGACGCCAAACTGTTCGGCTAAGCGCCGGGGATCCCTGGCGTGGGCGAGCAAATCCTGGTTGAGTTGATTTACGTCGTCAAGGATCTTCGTCAGCCGCTGGTTCAGTTTGTCCTGTGTTTCCTCAGGATTGTTCACAGCGCTTTGCACGAGTTGAGTACCCTCTTGGACAGCTGACTTGAACGTTTTTTCGAGATCAAAAAGGCCCTTTGGTGGAAAAAGGTGGTTCTTAGAACCGATATAGATGAAAGCGGCGATAAACAGTATGAGGACGACAAAGCGTTTCATCTGCGTCCCTTCCTTTTTATAGCGATTGGAAATTGTGTAGATTCAGTACATATCGTTTAACTTCTCCTATGGTTCGACTTCGAACGAAGCGAGTCCTGCCGAGGTCTGCGCAAAGACGAAAGTAAGATTTTCCGCTAGCTGAGTACCAGTAAAACAGTAGAAAAAAATCGCAGCCTAAGCCCTAGGCAAATTATCGTATAGGTGTCGACTTGATCCACCCTTGACAAATGAGCTTTACGAATATAATATCATATTATCCGACTGGAACAGTAAACTATAATATACAGGCTGACCGGAAAAACTGGAGGCCGAGGACGATTCGCTGAAAAGGGCGATATCTCCTCGGCCTTTTATTGTGAGAAAGAGAGGCGAATGACCCATGATCCACTCGCGGCGACTGATGGCGATTCTAGCTCATCCTGATGATGAATCCTTCTGCATCGGCGGTACTCTGGCCAAATACGCCGATGAAGGCGTCCAGACTACGTTGATCTGCGCCACTCGCGGCGAGGCCGGAAAATGTGGAGAACCGCCTCTCTGCCGACAAGAGGAATTAGGAGCCGTCCGCGAGGCTGAACTGCGGCAGGCTGCCCAAATTTTGAAGATCAAACAGTTACACTTCCTGCCTTTTCGGGACAAAGAACTGGCCGAGGCAGCTGAAGCCGTGATTCTCCCCATGCTGGTCAAACATATTCGCACGATCCGTCCCCAGGTGGTCATCACGTTCGGTCCAGACGGGTTGACCTGCCATAAGGATCATGTTGCCATATCTCACTTTGCCACCCGGGCTTATCACTTAGCCTCCGATCGATCGGCGTATCCGGAATTAGGCGAGCCATGGCAAGGCGCACAGCTTTACTACACCGGCATGCCTTGCTCCTATGTAGACGCTTTTGGTGTCCAGCACTGTGTAGCCCGAAAGGACAGCGAAGTGAGCGCCGCCATCCCCGTCGGCGACTATTTGATGACGAAGCGAGCGGCGATTTACTGCCACCGAACGCAAAGCAAGTGCATCCGGGAGTTAGAGAGGCTCACTGACTTTTCGACTCGGGACGAGCAGCGGTTGAAGGTCCGCGATTATGAGTACTTTTTTCAGCCTCAGGGCCTGGAGCGCGGAGCTAAACAGGTCAACCATGACTTGTTTGACCCGGTAGCGGGGACAGCAAGAAATGGCACGTACTGGCGCGAGGCCGTAGGGTATTGATGACATAGGCAACTTTGTAAAAAGGAGAGGTAAACTGTGGAGCGATATGTCGACTTTCAAGTGGATCATAAAACCCTCCGGGGCATCTTGCATTGGCCCGGAGCGAACAGAGACGATAGCGGAATCAAAGCTAGTGCAGACAACTCTAACGCAGTCAATGTACCGGCCGTTGTGATGTGCCACGGTTTTTGCGGTACGAAAATCGGTTTGCACCGCATCTTCGTCAAGGCCGCCCGCCGCTTTGCCGAGGCAGGCTATGCGGTATTACGTTTTGACTTCAGCGGCTGCGGGGACAGCGATGGGGAACAGGAAGGGATCACCCTGCAGGACCAAGTGCGAGAAGCCCGCTTCGCGGTAGAGTGGCTCTCCCGTTATCCGGGCATCGACCGGCAGCGTGTCACCTTATTAGGACTGAGCTTAGGCGGTGCCGTAGCCGCGTTAACCGCTCCCTCCCTGCCCTTTTTGGAACGTCTGGTCCTTTGGGCGCCCGTAGCCCGGCCATGGGAAGATATCACCGGCATCTTGGGAAAAGAGTTGACGGCGGAAGCCTTCGGAACAGGGATTGCTGACTTTGAAGGCTATGCCATTAGCCGGAGTTTCTTAGAATCGCTGCGAGAACAGCGTCCTTTAGAGTCGGTCAAAAGGGTGAAAAAGCCGCTGCTGATCCTACACGGCACGGGCGATCGGGAAATCACCTGCATGAACAGCTGCCTGTACCGGTTGAGCCGAGTGGCTACCGGTCTTCAGGAACTGACAGAGGTAGGCTTTATTACTGGAGCGGACCACACCTTCTCCCGCCTCGACTGGGAACAGACGGTCTTTGAACGGACCCTTCGCTGGCTCTCAGAAGGGAAGAGCCTACAACGGCAAGAAGATCCGCGCTGTGAGGCTTTCGCCTAAATCATGTATGTAACCGTGCAGAATCCTTTACGTAACTGGTCGTTATGTATCGCCGCGGTTTGAAGTATAGGTTGAATAGAAAATCCCCTCTGCACCGTGTTTCCTTCGGTCAGAGGGGATTATTTTACGTTTAAGAAAAGAGCGCCCGTTCAACTTCCTCGGCCACGATGGGACGACCGTTCAAGAGGCAAACACCCAGCGTTTTCGCTTTCAGCACCAGTTTTTCGTCTGGCAATCGGTAGATATCCTGATGAAAAACCATGCGCAACCGGCCTTCTTTGCTCACATTCAAACGAATGACAAAGCGATCCCCGCTTTTTAGGGGGGATTTGTAATCTGCTTCTACCCGTACGACAACAAGATCTTTGCCTTCTTCATGCATCTTGGCAAAGTCGATACCTTTCGATAGGAGGTATTTGTGCCGGCTATGTTCCAAATAATGCAGGTAGACAGCGTTATTCACGATACCCTGCAGGTCGCATTCATAATCGCGAACTTCAAAATCCAACTCATATTCGTAGCGTATCTCTTTCAAATCGATAATTCCTCCAGCCCATGTTCACTACTGTTGTTATACATTTTAGGCAAGGTTCTATAAAAATCCTCTTGATATCGGCGATCTTTCTTTACCTGAGATGAGAAGTATGGTTACAATGAAAGGACTCTACCAAATTTGTCGAAGATATCGTAAATGAGGATGTGTACTCATGAATATCATGATCACCGGCATGGGCAGCTTGCCCTATGAAAGTTATGAAGAAGCAAAAGCGTTGATCGCCCGTTGCTGCCCCGAAATTCTCCACAGCCCCCAACTTCCCGAGGCCTGCCGGGAGGACCAGCTCTTAGAACAGGCTTTGGCCCCCTGGGACCGGGCCGGGCTGATCCGGCGGTTACCGGACGGTACGGCCATTGTGGACCGGAAAGCGGATGGGTTTGATGAAGCCCTGCTCCGCTTTAGGAGCATTTGTAACTACGGCGAATGCGGCGTCGATGAACCGATCGAGTGGTACAGCAATGACGAATCCATCTTCGCTCAGCAAAGCCCCAATTACCGGAGCTGGCGGCAGGACCTGCGGGACGATACATGGCCTGTCCGCCCGTCTTGGCTGAAGGCTCAACTGGCCGGCCCACTGACAGCAGCTCTCTTTGTCAAGGATGAGAAAGGTAAGCCCCTTTTCGACAATCCTCAACTGCGGGAACTGATGCTGATGTCGGCTGCCCATCAGGCGACCTGGCTCGGCAGTGACCTGCGCCAGTACTGCTGGCCGGCTATGGTCTTTATCGACGAACCGGGATTGTACACCTTGGGAAAGATCGAATATCCGATGGTGACGGCGGAAATCGTTCGCGAATTCATTGAAACCATGACCGAGGCGCTCAGCCCGACGGGAACGCTCTCCGGCGTCCATTGCTGCGGCAACACGGACTGGTCCCTGATGCTAACCAGCCCCATTCATATCATCAGTTTTGACGCCAGCCGGCATTTTGAAAGCTTTGCCCGTTATCCCGAAGCAATCGGCTCCTTTTTATTCCGAGGCGGCCTCCTCGCCTGGGGAATCGTTCCGACCGATCCCGATGAATTGGCGAAAGTGACGGCAGAGAGCCTGCAGCAAAAACTGCAGGGTCAACTGGAAGTGCTGGAAAAAGCGGGTGTACCGGGAGATGCCTTGCGGCGGCAGATGATCCTGACGCCAGCCTGCGGCTATGGCTCACGAAGCGCTGACGATGCGGAAAAAGGATACGCTGTGCTTCGAGAACTGGGAGAGTTGATGGACCAATAATTTCTCTTTGAAAAGTAACATCGAAAATAGAACCTTGCCTGTAATGTAACTTTCGAAAGTCAGAATGTATTGGGTGAAAGGTACTTCATCATTGCGGTGTCTCGGTCTACGTACAGAGATATTTATAACGAAGCTAAAGAAGCCTTTGTTTCCCGAAAGAGGGGGAACGAAGGCTTTTTGATTATGGTTTCCCTGCATTGGGGGAAAGGTAAAGTGTAAGAAGATTCCGGTCGAACCAGAGAAGAAGCGGCTAGGCAGAGTTCGACGCTAGAACGTGTTCTTCGTCTGGGATGCGAAGGGCCACCAACAATCAGCGATGTTCAGTAATAGGCGTAGTTCACTATGCGGATTTAAATTTTGGATGACAGGAGACAGCGATGAAAGCAGTAACCTTTCAAGGCGTCAAGGACGTCAAGGTAAAAGAAGTCCATGATCCGAAGATCGAAAAACCGGATGATATCATCATCCGCATCACCAGCACGGCTATCTGCGGTTCTGACCTGCACCTGATCCATGGCATGGTGCCGAACACACCGGAAGATTATATCATCGGTCATGAACCGATGGGGATCGTCGAGGAGACGGGACCTGACGTTACCCGGGTGAAGAAAGGCGACCGGGTCGTCATCCCGTTTACGATGGCCTGTGGCAAGTGCTATTACTGTGAACATCACCTGGAAAGCCAGTGCGATAACTCCAACCCCCATGGCGATGTGGGTGGCTTTTTGGGATATTCGGAAACATTCGGCGGTTATGCCGGCGGCCAAGCCGAGTTTTTACGGGTGCCTTTTGCCAACTTCACTCCCTTTAAGGTGCCTGAAGATGCGGAGATGGAAGATGAAAAACTGCTCTTTCTTTCGGACATCATCCCGACGGCTTACTGGGGTGTCGAAAGTGCCGGCGTCAAGGAAGGCGATAGGGTCATCGTCCTGGGCTGCGGTCCAGTAGGACTGCTGACCCAAAAGTTTTGCTGGCTTAGAGGAGCCAAACGGGTTATCGCCGTGGATTACATTCAGTACCGATTAGAGCACGCTAAACGGACGAACCACGTGGAGATCGTCGATTTTACCACCCATGACAACACGGGCAGCCACCTCAAGGAGATGACCCAAGGCGGCGCTGACGTCGTCATTGATTGTGTAGGCATGGACGGCAAGATGTCCGCATGGGAGATGGTAGAAACGGCCCTCAAGCTGCAGGGCGGTGCCTTGGGAGCCATCAACATCGCCGCTCAGGCTGTGCGAAAAGGAGGCACGATCCAACTGGTCGGCGTGTATGGCATGCGGTACAACGCCTTCCCTTTAGGCGATCTTTTCGCCCGCAACATTACCTTGAAAATGGGGCAAGCACCGGTCATTCACTACATGCCAGAACTATACGAGCGGATCAAGCGGGGTGAATTCGACCCGACCGACATCATCACCCACCGACTGCCTCTGGAGAAGGCCGAATATGCCTACACCGTCTTTGACGCCAAGCTGGATGACTGCATCAAAGTGGTGCTCAAGCCGGGCGGGGTACACTAACAGCTTCTTTTTTGAAGGAATTTGTACGTTTAGGGAAAGACATCGTAAACGGCTTTAAGCTCTCTGGCCGGTAGACTCAGCCTTCCATAGCGGCAAATCGGATTCGGCTCGCAGGGAAGGTTGGAACGATGAAGCCGCATGGAGGCATGCTATTTGGTTTCCATCGTGGAACAAGACGGATTGCATTTCGACTCCATTTTCCGTAAAGACCTTGAGAATAGTTTCAATTTCAGTGTATTCGCTCTCCAAAGGGGGACGTTCCGCATCGGCGCAGTACCAGATAGACAGGGAATGGCTTCCTTCGAGGCGGGCCCAGTAAGTGAGGGCAAATCGCTCTATCGGATCCAACCGAAGCCGGTTGGTCCGCCGGACAGCCAAGGTCACTACGTGACCGCTTGAGTTCAAGGCAGCTACGGCAAGGCGGCCGATACCTAAACGGAGGTTTAAGTCGTTTAGCTCAGAAACTGTTTGGACGGTCCACGTTTTTTGACTTAACAGGTCCTCGTAGTCGAAATCCCAGTGAGGAAGGATGAGCTGATAGAGAATGCCTTCCTGCAGTTTTATGTAACGGCCCATACTAATCAGCAAGACGATACTAAAAGCCATAACAGCGGCGGAGATTATCTTGCCTTGAAAAGGCATATTGGCACCGGCCACATTGACGGCTTCCGTAAGCAGAAGCTCCGCAC
Source organism: Heliobacterium mobile (assembly GCF_009720735.1). Classification (GTDB taxonomy): domain Bacteria; phylum Bacillota; class Desulfitobacteriia; order Heliobacteriales; family Heliobacteriaceae; genus Heliobacterium; species Heliobacterium mobile. Next base: position 7,234 of record NZ_WNKU01000020.1, on the reverse strand, counting down.
CCAGATAGATGATGGGGAACATGCCCAAACCAATGCTGAGGGCGGCGAGCCACATCCAGGCGGCCTTTCGCCGTAAGTAGCCTCGTTCCATCAACGAAATCGCCAGTTGGTCGCTGTAATGCCACAACCCGGCAAAAAGGGCGAACCAGGCGGCCATTTCCCAAAGGTTGTCCCAGGGGAAGAGGCTCATGTGATCATCTCCTGTATAAGATAGGTCAAATGATTGTATAGATAATTATACATGATTGTCGAATCTTTGATAATACAGGCGAATGATAGTTCTTTAGGTTTCTTTTGTGTAAAGTTGAATTGGTGAAAAAATAAGCTAACTTAGCGGTTTGGAAAGTATATCCAAAGGATTCTGGTGTTAAAAATGCTAATATGACGGGAAAAGAGAGAAAAGAGGCAGGTTATGAGCAAATATAAGGGACCTTTAGACGATTGGTTGAGACTGTACGAAGCCGCCGTTTCATTTAAACAGCTCCGTTGCTGGGAGTGGATGGATGACGATCAACTGTTTGGCGTGCAAAACCCCAGAACCAAGGAAATCGGATTTTGCTCGATCTTGGGCGGGTTAGGCGAGTTTTTTGGTTTGACGCTCTTTCTCGGAGAAAGTGGTTTTCGAGGATTTCAAAACATGCTGCGGGGTTGCCTGGATCCTGTCGATGCGCTCCATGTACAACATGCGCTGATGGTTTCTTTTGACAGTCGCGACCAGATGGATAGTGAAGACATGAAAATCATCCGTTCCTTAGGATATCGCTTTCGGGGGAAGCATGCCTGGCCGAGTTTTCGGCAGTTTGAGCCGGGATATTATCCTCGCCATTTAACTGATCATGAAGTGGAATTGATGACGCTTGTTCTAGAACAAGCTATCGATGTATCTCAGCGTTGCCTCGATAGACAAATTACAATCGGTGAGGCCGATGTCAACAAAAATTTTCTGGTACGTGTTCCCCGTGAGGATAATCAAGGAGATCTGCAGTGGGAAGACCATTGGCTCAGCTTATTGCAAATCTTTTCTTACGACCGGAAGGAATCGAAGGAAAAATCTCCAACCGCCGCCTTTGATGAGATCATGTTGGCTAGCATCCTTAGACAAAAACGGCGGAAGCAAGGAACCTGGGAGATTGACTGTTTCTACGCACCGACCGGGCCAGTCTGTGAATCCCCGAAACAGCGACCCTATTATCCATATATGTACGCAGTAGGACACAAACAAAGTGGGTACATACTGGACTTTCACATGGTTGAGAAGGCCACGGAAGCAGCAGAGTTTACCACCCGGTTCCTCCAAAAGCTACAAACGATCTCGGAACTGCCCAAATTCATCGAGGTCAAAAAGCCGGAAGTTCAGAAATTGTTTGAGCCGATTGTTACACGGTTGGGAATCACCTTGGTTCTCAAGGAGTCACTGCCGTTGTTAGAACAGATGAAGGTTGAGATGCACAGGGAATTTTTGTAACGAAGATGAAGTAAAGGGATATATAAAAGAGAAGCTTCTCCAAATGCTAAAAAGTTGGAGGGGCTTCTCTTTTCTGTCGAAAACAAAGGACAGGACCCCAGATAATCAATCCTCGGCAGAAGGTTTATTGTGAAGATTGTAGAATCTTAATTCAAATATTGGAAAATAATCAATAGAAGTTTTTATTTCATCCTACAAAAGTTAGCATGGATGCCCGTTGAAAAAAGAAAAAGGGAGCAACGAGACCATGGGAACGCCAAAATCAGGTACCAAAGGATTGGCTTCCGAGGACATTTTCCTAGAACTATTCGCGGATACCTTTGGCTTAGAAAAACTTCAATATCTCGTTCCCGAATATCCTTTTGATGATATATACGGCTATCCCCGGCGCATCGATTATGCACTGATGTCGGGAATTGAAAAATACGCTCTGGAAATCGACGGTCAGCGATATCACGATCCCTCTCAAGTAGCTAGAGATAAGTTTATCGATGACCTAATCCGGCAAAATAGTCTCATTTATCAAGGATGGAAAGTATATCGCTGGGCTTACCGTCAGCTAACGCAGAGCCGCGAGCAAGTGAAAAGCGAATTGATACAATTCCTCGGTCACAACCCAATGCTGCAATTATGGGCCGACTTTCTTCCCGCGCAACGGGCAGGAGAAGTGGCTTCCGGTGATTTAGAGCTTCGAGAACACCAGATGGCTGCGCTGGAAGAACTGACGAGGCTCCGGAAAGATGGGAAGACCATCGCCCTATTGACCCATGCGACAGGAACGGGAAAAACTACGACGGCAGTGATGGACGCAAAACGATTGGGGCTGCCCGTATTATTTTTGGCCCATACTCGGGAACTGCTGGACCAGGCAGCAAGGACCTTTGCCCGCCTGTGGCCCCGTGCAAGAGTAACCGTGGTCGATGGTGACGGTCCTCGATGTATCCACGAACCCGTACATACATTGGCAGTCGTCGATGAAGAGAAAAGGGAGCCTGTTCCCGTGACGGTCAGCAGTGTCCAGTATATCAGCCGGAATCTTACTGATTACGATCCGCAGCAGTTTGACTATATGATCATTGACGAGGCCCACCATGCCACGTCACGTACATATCAGCAAGTGATCAGTTATTTCAAAACGAAACATATGCTCGGACTGACTGCTACCCCCGAGCGGATGGACGGGCAGTCACTATTGGATATTTTTCAACATGTAGCTCACCGGATGGATTTGCGGCAAGCGATAGAACTGGGTGAACTTGTACCGATTCGATGCGTGCGAGTAAAGACGAACGTAGACTTGTCTTCGGTTCGCTTCAACGGGATTCGCTATCAGGTGAAAGACTTAGAGGAGATACTGCATATCCCGGAGAGAAACAAGTTAATCGTACAAACCTACCTAGACTTGGTCCCGGGAGAACGAACGGTTGTCTTCTGTGTCAATGTGAACCATGCAGAAGAACTGGCGCAGCACTTTACTGAACATGGTATCGCCGCTAAAGCCGTCTCTGGCCGCCTCGGTCGCAACGAACGTCGGCAAATTCTAAAGGACTACGAAAAAGGGACGATTCATGTGCTCTGTGCCTGTGACATCTTAAACGAAGGATGGGACAGCCCGGAGACACAGGTGTTGTTCATGGCTCGTCCCACGTTGTCAAAAGTCGTCTACCTGCAACAGTTAGGACGGGGGACCCGAAAAGCGCCCGGCAAACATGCGTTGCTGGTCGTTGACTTTGTCGATAACGGAAACCGGTACAATCAGAGCCTTAGTTTACACCGGTTGTTCAAGATCAAGGAGTATGCCGCTGGACGACTCGTCTTGGCACCAAAGGAAAAATTGGCTGAGGAACAAGCGGCCTGGGAGGCTTATCAACTCGGACAAGACCGCCCCGAGGTCACGACCCACCTCCATTTATGGGTAACAGATATAGAGGCCGTTGAACTCTTCGATTGGCAAGAAGCAGTGGAACACCTGTGGAGTCACCGACGCTTGGCAATTGAGTTAGGGGTTTCCGACGATACCGTCATCAAGTGGATCCAAAAGAGCAAAGAAAAAGCGGACCACACGCTACCGGTGGGCCGCCGAACTTACTATTACTTTGAACCAGACCGTTTGGAGGAAATCCGAATTCGGCAGGGGATTCCCAAACGTCTACCCATCTATGAGGAGTTTATGGCTTTCGTACGGCAGGGGGATATGTTTTTTTCTTATAAACCGGTGTTGCTTTTGGCGATGTTGGAGTTGGCTGATCCAGAAGGGAAAGTATCTGTCGAGCGCTTAGTCGAAAAATTCGTTACCTTTTATATAGAACGGGCCGAAAAAGGGCTTCCTGCTGAGAAGAAAGGCTCGAAAATGCTTCGAGTTCAGGAGCTGACCGTGGAGGATGTACGCTCCTTAATCTTCGAAATGCCCTTTGAAAAGTTCGAACGAAAAGGTTATTTTCGTCGCTGCCGAGAACTGACGGAAGTGGAGTGGAATCCATCGTTATGGAAAAAGTTAACCGTAACTGATAAGGAGTTTGTGGCTGAGCAAGGGCAAAAGCAAATTCAGGATTACTACAGCCGCTGGATGAAGTCGTGAAAAGATGCCTACGGTAGGCTGGGAGAAGTTTAAATTACGGGGGAGATCGAGTTGTCGGAAATCAAGATATATCATAAGCTCGTGAGGGATCGTATCCCTGAGATCATTCTTCAAGCCGGGAAGCAGCCAGAAACTCGTGTTTTAAATGATGAAGAGTACAGTAAATTGCTTCGAGAAAAATTGACGGAAGAAGTTCAGGAATATTTGACATCTGGCGATATAGAAGAACTAGCCGATATCTTGGAGGTTATGCTTTCGCTCTCCAAACTTCATGGAGTGAGTTGGGGAGAAATTGAAACGATTGCTGAGCGGAAAAGAGCAGAGCGAGGCGGGTTCAACGAAAAGATAATGCTCATTCGGGTTCGAGAAAAGGGAGTTTAGGAGGCAAAACTGTGGCTCGTATCGTACAGCAAGATGAACAACTTCGTAGGGAATTTCAAGAACGAATTGATGAAAAGAAGCGAAATCAAAAGAACAAGATGAAGGAACTCATTGCCAACCGGCAATAGGCCCATTAAAGTAATGATAAGTTCAAAAAGCATACCTTCAGCTTTACTTATGAGAACACGATTAAGGAGGTACAAATATGGCAGAGAATAGCACCCCGACTCATGTAATCTACCGCAAAAGCGGCGAAGGTTACATTACCGTCACCGAAGGAATAACTCGGAAAACGCTCGTCTATGGAGAAAAAACACTGCTTAGCGAATTCCAACTCGTGAAAGGCCAAGAGCTTCCTCGTCACAAACATCCTCACGAACAGACGGGGTACTTGGTATCGGGTGAGCTTGTCCTGATTATCGAGACAGAAGAATACACTCTTTCCCCAGGAGATAGTTGGTGCATCCCAGGTAATATAGAACATGCGGCTCGAGTTCTTAAGGATACTGTCGCCATTGAAGTGTTTGCACCCGTAAGGGAGGATTACTTGCCGTAAGATAACCAGAAAAAAGAGCCCCTGCTAATCAATCGTAGCAGGGGCTCTTTTACTGAAAAACTATCGAGGTGAGACAGAGTTGCTGTAAATCAATTCTTTTCGATCAACGAAGTAAGGAACCGTTCTTGCCGGTAAACTCTTTTACCATATGTAATGCGCGTAGAAATACAATGGGATTTAAATTTTTTATTTAATTAACGTAGCTCTGGAAACATACCAGGAAACTCCTTAACGATCAAAGCACCGCAACCTTGAAGTGCCGTTTTGACTAGAATCTGACTTAATATCGCCATAGGCACCGCTTCCCAAGGAACCATACCTGCCCCGAGGGGCGATAGTCCAATCACGACAAAAACGACACTGTCCAAGAGTCCGCCTACCAGTCCGCTCCACCAAACTCTCCAGGCCATAGGAAGAGAAAGTCGGGAGTAAATTTCCGTATCGGAAGACTCGGAGAGGATGAACGCGATCGATGACGCGAACACGATGTATAAAGTATCTCCGAGTAGGTACGAACTAATCGCCGAACAGACCAGGGCGAGGATGATGACCACATACGTTTTCATCCGACCAAAATGATGTTGGACAAGATCTCGCAATATAAAGGTAACACCGATGAGGAAGGTTCCATAAGGGATCACCATGGGACCGGCAATTAATGGCGCGAACGCCGCCGTTATTACGTTAGCGGCAACGATAGCCATGATGTACATTGCAATTAAAAACAGTTGCGTTACCACCTTTCATTAACAATTCGAAGCTATCCATAGTATCCTTTTGACAGAGCCCTCGTGTCAATATGAAAAACAATTTAGACTATCCCAAGATGAGTCCCTGCGTAACATTACAGCGGCTCATGCTGGGGTCATACCTGTTCTTAGGGGTTATATAGGGCGGTTACATTCGAGGAGACCATACGGACGTCCTTTTTACCAATTGAGTTTCTGTCTGAGGTCGTGAACAGGTTGTTAGCAATGATGGTGTCCATGACCGTTGTTACTTCTTCTCTCGTAAGGCCTGCTTTAGGACTCGCAGCACCACATCGCGACCAATTTGAAAGACAGTTCGAGTGTTTCTATATTTCCCACCGATTTTTTACCTCTTTTGAGAGGCCGGGTGGAGGAAGTTTGTTCCCACCCGGCCTGATTTTATGTGCCAAACATTTCTGGTTGAATTATAGAGGTCTATTTGATAAGCTATAGCTCCTGCCGCAACCAAATCCCTTGTTGAGGCGTTCCAGACATAATCATGGGCTTTGGTTATGCTCTAATCAACGGACTTTTCAATAGGCAATTAAATTGCTTAGAAGTACCAGTTGAATTAGAGAAACAAACATGATATTATATGATTCCGCCCGGCAAGCGGGCGAGAAAATCTGGTCCTTGAAAATCAAACAGTTGTAAGCAAAAGCGTGCGAAACCAAAGTCAATTTGACCCGCGCAAGCGGGAAGGATGGACAACTTCTTACAAGTGGATGACTTCTGTTATAAGAGGCATTAACTCGATAAGAAATTTAATCAATAAGAGCTTGACTCAAGCTTATCTACATTTTTTGTGGAGAGTTTGATCCTGGCTCAGGACGAACGCTGGCGGCATGCCTAACACATGCAAGTCGAACGGAGAGCTGAAGTCTCGATGGAAGCTCTTAGTGGCGGACGGGTGAGTAACGCGTGGATAACCTGCCTAAGAGTGGGGGATAACAGTCCGAAAGGGCTGCTAATACCGCATAACGTTGTTTGGGGACATCCCCGGACAACCAAAGGAGCAATCCGCTCTTGGATGGGTCCGCGTCCGATTAGCTCGTTGGTGAGGTAACAGCTCACCAAGGCGACGATCGGTAGCCGGCCTGAGAGGGTGAACGGCCACACTGGGACTGAGACACGGCCCAGACTCCTACGGGAGGCAGCAGTGGGGAATCTTCCGCAATGGGCGAAAGCCTGACGGAGCAATGCCGCGTGGGGGATGAAGGTCTTCGGATTGTAAACCCTTGTCTTCAGGGAAGAATTTTGACGGTACCTGAGGAGGAAGCCCCGGCTAACTACGTGCCAGCAGCCGCGGTAATACGTAGGGGGCAAGCGTTGTCCGGAATGACTGGGCGTAAAGCGCGTGCAGGCGGACGTGTAAGTCTGAGGTGAAAGCTTGGAGCTCAACTCCGAAATGGCCTTGGAAACTGGATGTCTTGAGAGATGGAGAGGATAGCGGAATTCCCGGTGTAGCGGTGAAATGCGTAGATATCGGGAGGAACACCCGTGGC